>NZ_BNBZ01000006.1 GCF_014656215.1 Streptomyces zaomyceticus
ACATTCCGAACCCGGAAGCTAAGCCTTTCAGCGCCGATGGTACTGCAGGGGGGACCCTGTGGGAGAGTAGGACGCCGCCGAACAATTTTTAGCCTCAACCCCCGGACTCTGTCCGGGGGTTGAGGCATTTTTGCGTTCTGGTGCGGTGCGGGTGCCCCCTGTGCGCGGCGGCGTCATGGCTGCGGGTAAGGTCAGGGGGCATCGTCCGTACGTTCCCAGCAGGAGGCCCCCGGGTGGAGGTCCAGGAGACCCGCGTTCAGACCGACCGGGTCCTCACCATCCCCAACATTCTCAGCATGGCGCGTCTCGCCGGCGTGCCGCTGTTTCTGTGGCTGATTCTCCGACCGGAGTTCGGCGGGCCCAACAGTGACGGCTGGGCGCTTCTCGTCCTGATGCTCAGTGGTGTCAGCGACTATCTCGACGGAAAACTGGCCCGGCGCTGGAATCAGATCAGCAACCTCGGCCGGCTGCTCGATCCCGCCGCCGACCGCCTGTACATCCTGTCCACGCTCGTGGGTCTCACCTGGCGCGAGATCCTGCCGTGGTGGCTGACCGCCGCCCTTCTGGCGCGCGAGGCCATGCTGCTGGTGATGGTGGGAATCCTCCGTCGGCACGGCTACCCGCCGCCGCAGGTGAACTTCCTCGGCAAAGCTGCGACATTCAACTTGATGTACGCGTTCCCGTTGCTGCTTCTCAGTGACGGAACGGGCTGGCTTTCGTCACTCGCTGAAGTTTTCGGGTGGGCCTTCGCCGGATGGGGTACAACTCTGTATTGGTGGGCAGGGATCCTCTACGTGGTCCAGGTCCGTCGACTCGTGAAGGCGGATACCGCGGCCGATTGAGCCCGTCCGTCCTGTGCCGAGCAGCGTCGCCGGCAACAACGAGGACGTCCGAGGGCTACTGAGCGGACAGGTGAAGTCGGCAGGACCGTCGTCTCTTCAAGGAGGACGCTTCCGACATGAAGGCCGTTGTGATGGCCGGTGGCGAAGGAACACGCCTTCGCCCGATGACCTCGAGCATGCCCAAGCCTCTACTGCCGGTGGTGAACCGGCCGATCATGGAGCACGTCCTACGACTGCTCAAGAGGCACGGTCTCAACGAGACCGTCGTGACCGTGCAATTTCTTGCCTCTCTCGTCAGGAACTACTTCGGCGACGGCGAGGAGCTCGGTATGGAGCTCACGTATGCCAACGAGGAGAAGCCACTCGGTACAGCGGGAAGTGTGAAGAACGCCGAGGAGGCGTTGAAGGACGACACCTTCCTCGTCATCTCGGGGGACGCGCTCACCGATTTCGACCTCTCCGATCTCATCGCCTTTCACAAGGAGAAGGGCGGCCTCGTCACGGTCTGCCTGACCCGGGTGCCGAACCCGCTGGAATTCGGCATCACGATCGTCGACGAAGAAGGAAAGGTCGAGCGCTTCCTGGAGAAGCCCACCTGGGGCCAGGTCTTCTCGGACACCGTGAACACGGGCATCTACGTGATGGAGCCCGAGGTCTTCGACTACGTCGAGGCCGATGCCTCGGTCGACTGGTCGGGTGATGTCTTCCCCCAGCTCATGAAGGAGGGCAAGCCGATCTACGGCTATGTCGCCGAGGGCTACTGGGAGGACGTGGGCACGCATGAGAGCTATGTGAAGGCCCAGGCGGACGTCCTGGAGGGCAAGGTCCAGGTCGACATCGACGGCTTCGAGATCTCGCCGGGAGTGTGGGTCGCCGAGGGTGCCGAGGTGCACCACGACGCCGTGCTGCGCGGACCGCTCTACATCGGCGACTACGCCAAGGTCGAGGCCGACGCCGAGATCCGTGAGCACACCGTCATCGGCTCGAACGTGGTCGTCAAGAGCGGGGCCTTCCTGCACAAGGCCGTCGTGCACGACAACGTCTACATCGGTCCGCAGAGCAATCTGCGGGGATGTGTGATCGGCAAGAACACCGACATCATGCGGGCGGCCCGGATCGAGGACGGAGCCGTCATCGGGGACGAGTGCCTGGTCGGTGAGGAATCGATCGTGCAGGGCAACGTCCGGGTCTATCCGTTCAAGACCATCGAGGCCGGTGCCTTCGTCAACACCTCGGTCATCTGGGAGTCCCGCGGGCAGGCCCATCTCTTCGGGGCACGAGGGGTCTCCGGCATCCTCAACGTGGAGATCACCCCGGAGCTGGCCGTCCGCCTGGCGGGGGCGTACGCCACGACCTTGAAGAAGGGCGCGACCGTCACCACGGCCCGTGACCACTCCAGGGGTGCGCGAGCGCTGAAACGGGCGGTGATCTCGGCACTGCAGGCCAGCGCCATCGACGTACGGGACCTCGAGAACGTACCGCTGCCCGTGGCGCGGCAGCAGACCGCTCGGGGAAGCGCCGGCGGCATCATGGTGCGGACCTCGCCCGGGGTGCCCGACTCCGTGGACATCATGTTCTTCGACGAACGCGGGGCGGATCTCTCCCAGGGCGGGCAGCGCAAGCTCGACCGGGTGTTCGCCCGGCAGGAGTACCGGCGGGCCTTCCCCGGCGAGATCGGCGACCTCTCCTTCCCGGCGAGCGTCTTCGACTCGTACACCGGCTCGCTGCTGCGGAACGTCGACACCACCGGGATCGCGGAAGCGGGCCTGAAGGTGGTCGTGGACGCCTCCAACGGCAGTGCCGGGCTCGTCCTGCCCAGCCTCCTGGGGCGGCTCCAGGTCGATTCGCTGACGATCAACCCCGGACTCGACGAATCCAGACCCACCGAGTCGGCCGAGAGCCGGCGTGCCGGGCTCGTGCGGCTCGGAGAGATCGTGGCCTCGGCCAGGGCGGCCTTCGGAGTGCGGTTCGACCCCGTCGGCGAGCGGCTCTCGCTCGTGGACGAGCGGGGGCGGATCATCGAGGACGACCGGGCGCTGCTTGTGATGCTGGACCTGGTGGCGGCCGAGCGGCGCTCGGGGCGGGTCGCGCTGCCGGTGACGACCACCCGCATCGCCGAGCAGGTCGCCGCGTACCACGGCACGCAGGTCGAGTGGACGACCACCTCGCCGGACGACCTCACGAGGGTCGGGCGCGAGGAGTCGACGATCTTCGGCGGCGACGGGCGCGGCGGGTTCATCGTGCCCGAGTTCAGCAGCGTCTTCGACGGCGCCGCCGCCTTCGTGCGGCTGATCGGGCTCGTCGCACGGACACAGCTCACGCTGAGCCAGATCGACGCGCGGATTCCGCGGGCGCACGTCCTCAAGAAGGACATCGCGACGCCGTGGGCCGTGAAGGGGCTGGTGATGCGCCGGGTGGTGGAGGCCGCGGGCAGCCGCTCCGTGGACACCACCGACGGAGTGCGGGTGGTCGAGGCCGACGGTCGGTGGGTGATGGTGCTGCCCGACCCCGCCGAGGCCGTCACCCATCTGTGGGCCGAGGGCCCCGACGACGCCTCCGCACAGGCACTGCTCGACGAATGGGCCGAGGTGGTCGACGGCGCAGGTAGCTGACCGGATGGACCGGTGCTGCGGGGAGGTGCCCCAGGGGTGCCTCCCCGCAGCGCGGAGGGGCCATTCGGCGGTAGGCCGTGCGACGTGCGACGATGTGCGGCATGTCGCAGCAGCCCCCCGTTCGGAGCACCGGATCACCGCCGCCGCGCCCGGACGCGTCCATGTCGCTGCTGAACAACGTGATCGACCACGCGCTCGACGACGGCTACGCGGAGGCGACCGCCCGGCGTGCCGCCGAGGGCGGTGGACTGCCCCGCAGCCTGCGGGCCAAGCTCGGTGTCGCCGCCGGCCTCCTGCTCGCCGCCGCCGTGGTGACCGTCGGCGCGGCCGAGGCGCGGATCTCCGCGCCGGTCGTGGCCAAGGAGCGCCAGGAGCTCATCGACCGGATCGAGGCGGAGACCTCGGCGGCCGAACAGCTGGAAGAGGACGTCGAGCGGATCCGGTCCGAGGTCGGCGAACGCCAGCGCCAGGCACTTCAGCAGCACGGCGGTGACCAGGCCGAGCTCGTGGGGCTGCTCTCGGGCGCGACGCCCGTGCACGGCCCCGGGGTGAAGCTCGTCGTCAACGATGCCAAGGGCACCGACTCCGGGGGCGGCGGTCCGCGGGAGAGCAGTGGCTTCTCCGACACGGGCCGGGTACGCGACCGGGACATGCAGCGCATCATCAACGGGCTGTGGGAGTCGGGTGCCGAGGCGGTCGCCATCAACGGTCAGCGGCTGACGTCGCTGTCCGCGATCCGGGCCGCGGGCGACGCCATACTGGTCGACAACAAGCCGCTGGTGCCGCCGTACACCATCCTCGCGATCGGGGACGGGCAGCGGCTGAGCACAGCGTTCCAGGACAGCGCCGACGGGCAGTATCTGCACGCGCTGGTGGAGAACTTCGGGATCAGGAGCGGTATCACCGCCGAGGGCGACGTACGCCTGCCGGCCGCTCCGAGCCTGACCGTACGTACCGCAGAGCCGAGGGGGGCCGGGGCGACGCCGTCCGGGCGGGCCACGGCCGACACAGGGAAGGGCACATCGTGATCGCCGTACTGGGCCTGATCGTCGGAGTCGTGGTCGGACTGTTGGTCCGCCCCGAAGTCCCGGCGGTGGTCGAGCCCTATCTTCCGATCGCCGTGGTCGCCGCCCTCGACGCGGTCTTCGGCGGTTTCCGGGCCATGCTCGACGGCATCTTCGTCGACAAGGTCTTCGTCGTCTCGTTCCTGTCGAACGTGGTCGTGGCCGCGCTGATCGTCTTCCTCGGCGACAAGCTCGGCGTGGGCGCGCAGCTGTCGACGGGTGTGGTCGTCGTGCTCGGCATCCGGATCTTCTCCAACGCGGCCGCCATCCGGCGCCATGTCTTCCGGGCGTGACGCGGATGAGCGAGAACCCTCAGAACCCCCAGAGCCCCCAGAGCCCCCAGAACCCCCAGGATCCTCGGAAGCACGAGAACTCGGGGAGTCCCGAGATCGAGCGGGAGCCCGGGAGCGTCGGCACGCCGGACGGTGCCGGGAAGCCTGACGGCGCCGGAGCGCCGGGGAGCGTCGGGAAACCGGAGAGCGCCGGGGAGCCGGAGAGCGGCGGTGCCCCGGGAGAGCCCGAGGAGTCCACGGACTCCGTCCACGACACGACCGCGGACCACGACGTCCGGGTGCCCGTGCCGCCGGCCGCCCCCGCGCCCGAGCAGAGCGGACGCCGGCGGCTCGCCGCCGCGTTCTGGCCGCCCCGGGCGTCCCGCGCGCAGCTCATCGTCGCGCTGTTGCTGTTCGTCCTCGGTCTCGGCCTGGCCATCCAGGTCTCCTCGACCAGCGACAACAGCGCCCTGCGCGGGGCACGCCAGGAGGACCTGGTGCGGATCCTCGACGAGCTGGACGACCGTACGCAGCGCCTGGAGGACGAGAAGTCCCGGCTGGAGAAGCAGCGGACGGAGCTGGAGTCCAGCTCCGACCAGGCCGAGGAGGCGCGCAAGCAGACCCAGGAGAAGGAGCAGCAGCTCGGCATCCTGGCCGGCACGGTCGCCGCCGAGGGCCCGGGCATCACCCTGACCGTCGGCGACCCCAGCGGGGCCGTCGAGTCGGACATGCTCCTCGACGCCATCCAGGAGCTGCGCGCCGCCGGCGCCGAGGCGATCCAGGTCAACGGTGTGCGGGTGGTCGCGGACAGTTATTTCACCGGTGGCGGTGATGACATGCGGATCGATGGAACGAAGGTGACCGCTCCGTACGTCTTCAAGGTCATCGGCAAGCCGGAGGATCTCGAGCCCGCGCTCAACATCCCCGGCGGTGTCGTCCAGACCCTGGAGAAGGAGCAGGCCACGGCCACGGTGGAGCGGTCGGCGAAGATCGTCGTCGACGCCTTGCGACCCGCGAAGCGGCCTGACTACGCTCAGTCGTCCTCGTAGGGAGAGGGGGACAAGGGGGGGTCCCGCGACATGGGCACGACGTTGCGGGGGGTCGGCGCACCACAACGGTGGTGCGTGGTGGAAACTGTCCGGAGGATACGGACGTTGTGAAGGTGTCCGGGTCGGCAGGTGTGATGGATCTCGGTTCGTCCTGCCCCACGGGCGGGTCTGTTTCGGTCAAGGGGAATCGCCCGTGAGTTTTTTTGCGAAGTTGTTCGGCAAGAGCGGACGTGAGGACGGCGGTAACGCCAAGCACCGCGCGTCGCGCCATGCCCAGAGCGAGGAGCAGGGCGGCGAACGCCCGCTCTTCCGCGACGAGGTCGGTGGCCAGGGTGGTGACGCGTACGGCGCGTCGTCTGTTGACCCCGCAGGGGCCGCCCGCATAGGTTTCGGAGAACCATCAACCTCAAGTACGGGTGGAGGGTTTGCCCCCGATCCGTACGCGACACAGACCTCGGCGGGGCAGCCGCGGCAGGAGGATGCGTCCATGCCGGTGTGTACGAGGTGCGGTCACCGCAACGCGGCCGACAGTCGTTTCTGCTCCCACTGCGGCACGCCGCTGCGGGGTGGAGTCGCACCCGAGCGGGCCTCCGAGACGACGTCCACGATCTCCATCTCGGGCCTCGAGGCCTATGACGCGGAGGTCACCGGCCAGACGCAACTGCCTTCGCTCTCTCCCGAGGCGCTGGCGGCCGTGGAGGCGCTGCCGCTGGGCTCCGCGCTCCTCGTGGTGCGCCGCGGGCCGAACTCCGGCAGCCGGTTCCTGCTCGACGGTGAGCTGACCACGGCCGGCCGTCACCCCCAGAGCGACATCTTCCTGGACGACTTCACGGTCTCCCGGAGGCATGTCGAATTCCGGCGGGGCCAGGACGGCAGCTTCACCGTCTCCGATGTCGGCAGTCTCAACGGCACGTACGTCAACCGTGAGCCGATCGACTCGGTCGTTCTGTCCAATGGCGACGAGGTGCAGATCGGCAAGTACCGGCTGGTCTTCTACTCGAGCCAGCGGGGCGTGTGACGCCTCGGAGAAGCCTTCAGGGAAGGTCCATGCTGCGAACACCGACGGGCGGTGCCGGATCCGGCACCGCCGCGGGCGACCGGCTGGTCAGCATCGGCACGGTGCTGAACCAGCTGCGCGACGAATTTCCCGAAGTGACGATCTCCAAGATCCGGTTCCTGGAGGCCGAGGGGCTCGTGGAGCCCCGGCGTACGGCCTCCGGGTACCGGAAGTTCAGCCCGCAGGATGTGGAGCGGCTCGCTCAGATCCTGCGGATGCAGCGGGACCACTATCTTCCGCTGAAGGTCATCCGTGAGCATCTCGACGCCCTCGCCCGCGGGGAGCAGGTCACGCTTCCGGCACCCGGACGGCGGCGGGACCTGACCGAAGGCGCCTGGGAGCAGGAGACGGAGCCGCCCACCGCCGCGCGGATCGGGCGGGCCGAACTGCTCGCCGCGGCCGAGGTGACGGAGACCGAGCTCGTCGCGTGGGAGTCGTACGGCCTCATCTCCGAGACGGAGGGCGGCGGGTACGACGCCGAGACCGTCACCGTCGCGCGGCTCGTCGCGGATCTGGGGCGATTCGGTCTGGAACCCAGGCACCTGCGGGCCGTGAAGGCCGCCGCGGACCGGGAGGCCGGGCTGATCGAGCAGGTCGTGGCGCCGCTGCGGCGGCACCGTAATCCGCAGACCAGAGCGCATGCGGAGGCCACCGCGCAGGAGCTCGCCGCCCAGTCGGTGAGGCTGCACGCGGCCCTGGTGCAGACCGCGCTGGGCATTCGGCTCCAGTGAGCTCCTGAGCGGCCCCGGACGGCGCTCCGGACGGCTCGGAGCGGTCCCGGGAGGGCCTCGCGGCGGGTCTCGGAGGGGGCCTCGGCGAGTGCCTGGGGAGGGCCCGACTATCCAAACCGGCCGGGCACGTCCTAGGGTTGCTGTGTGAACGAGCTCGACGTTGTGGGTGTCCGGGTGGAAATGCCCTCCAACCAGCCGATCGTGCTCCTGCGTGAAGTGGGAGGCGATCGGTACCTCCCCATCTGGATCGGACCGGGGGAGGCGACCGCGATCGCCTTCGCCCAGCAGGGGATGGCGCCTCCGCGGCCGCTGACGCACGACCTGTTCAAGGACGTGCTGGAGGCCGTGGGACAGGAACTCACCGAAGTCCGCATCACGGATCTGCGTGACGGGGTCTTCTACGCCGAGCTGGTCTTCGCCAGCGGCGTCGAGGTGAGCGCGCGGCCGTCGGACGCGATAGCACTGGCCCTCCGGACCGGGACGCCGATCTACGGCAGTGACGGTGTGCTGGACGACGCCGGTATCGCGATTCCGGACGAGCAGGAGGACGAGGTGGAGAAGTTCCGCGAGTTCCTCGACCAGATCTCACCGGAGGATTTCGGGACCAACAGCCAGTGAGTCGACGCGGCGCGGCCAGGGGCCGTTCGCGGGGTGCTGTCAGCGCATTCGAGTAGCCTTTCCCCGGAGAGAGAGACGGGAAACCACTCTCAGGGTGATTATCACTCGGCGTGCCGAGTGTGGCGATCGTTGACGCACCCCGAGTGACTGCCTACCTTCGTGTGGGCAGGTCAAGGACGGAGGGTCGGCGTGATGAGCAGCGCGGACGGTACGGCAGGGAGCTCGCTCGGACGCGTGTCCGGAGAGAGCGGTCCGTATCCGCTTCACGGCAGTGTGGGCGACTTCGGTACGGGCACCGGTCCGGGCACGGGGCCGGCAGGCGGTCCGGGGTCCGGAACCGACGCGGGCCCGGGCTCGGCGGGCGATGCGATCGGCTACCGCGGTCCGACGGCCTGTGCGGCGGCCGGGATCACCTATCGCCAATTGGACTACTGGGCGCGCACCGGGCTCGTGGAGCCGAGTGTGCGGCCCGCGTACGGGTCGGGGACCCAGCGGCTCTACAGCTTCCGCGACGTCGTCGTACTGAAGATCGTCAAGCGCTTCCTCGACACCGGGGTGGCCCTGCAGAACATCCGGGCCGCGGTGCAGCACCTGCGGGCGCGGGGCTTTCGCGACCTGGAGCGGATGACGCTCATGAGCGACGGAGCCACGGTGTACGAGTGCTCCTCCCCGGACGAGGTCGTCGATCTGCTCCAGGGCGGACAGGGTGTCTTCGGTATCGCCGTGGGGGTCGTCTGGCGGGACGTCGAGGCGGCGCTCTCGCAGCTGCACGGGGAACGGGTCGACACGGGCGAGACGCTCGTGGGGAACAACCCGGGGGACGAGCTGGCACGGCGTCGGCGGGACCGCGCGGTCTGAGGACCGGTTGGGCCCGTCGGTGCGTCGGTGCGTCGGTGCGTCGGTGCGTCGGTGCGTCGGCCCGTCGGTGTGCCGTGTCGCTCGGTGCGGTCGGGCCGTGGTGCCCGCGCCGTGGTGAGGCCGCGTTGTCAGTGGTGTGAGGCAGCATCGGACGTGTGAGAGCCGCGCCCACCATCCTGCATCTCGACATGGATGCCTTCTTCGCCGCCGCGGAGCAGGCGGCGAAGCCCAGCCTGCGCGGAAAGCCCGTGGTCGTCGGCGGCCTCGGGCCCCGGGGCGTGGTCGCCACCGCCTCGTACGAGGCGCGCCGCTTCGGAGTGCACTCGGCGATGCCCATGGGTCAGGCGCGGCGCCTCGCGCCGAACGCCGCCTACCTCGTGCCCCGCTTCGCCTTCTACCGCTCGATCAGCGAGCAGGTCATGGAGCTGCTCGGCGGCCTCTCCCCGCTCGTGGAGCCGCTCAGTCTCGACGAGGCCTTCGTGGATCTGGAGGCCGGGGGCGTGGCCGAGGACAGCGCGGGCGCCCGCGCCGCCGGGGAGCGGCTGCGGGTCGACATCCTGGCGACGACCGGACTCACCGGGTCCGTGGGGCTCGCGGGGTCCAAGATGATCGCGAAGATCGCCTCCGAGGAGGCCAAGCCCGACGGTCTGGTGCTGATCGAACCCGGCACCGAGCGCGAGCTCCTCGGGCCCCGGTCCGTGCGGATCCTGCCGGGGGTCGGGCCGGCCACCGGGGAGCATCTGCGGCGGGCCGGGATGACCACCGTGTCCGACCTCGCGGAAGCGGGCGAGGACGAGCTCGTACGGCTCCTCGGGCGGGCGCACGGGGCCTCGCTGTACCTGATGGCCCAGGGGTACGACGACCGGCCCGTGGTGGCCGAGCGGGACGCCAAGTCGGTGTCCGTCGAGGACACCTTCGATGTGGACCTGCACGACCGCGTGCGCATCAGGGTCGAGGTGGAGCGACTCGCGGAGCGCTGTGTGGGGCGGCTGCGGGCCTCCGGGCACTCCGGGCGGACCATCGTCCTGAAGGTCCGGCGGTTCGACTTCTCGACGCTGACGCGGTCCGAGACGCTCCGGGGGCCCACGGACGACCCGGGAGTCGTGCGCGAGGCGGCGGGGCGGCTGCTCGAGGCCGTCGACACGACGGGGGGCGTGCGGCTGCTGGGGGTCGGGGTGAGCGGGCTCGCGGACTACACGCAGGAGGATCTGTTCGCCCAGGCCACCCGGGCCGAAGCGGAGGCGGCGGGGAGCGCGACGGAGGCCGTCGCCGGTCCGGCGGGTGATGCTCCCGTCCCCGCGGCCGTACCCGCCGTCGAGCCCGAGGCCGATCGGCCCGCGGAGCGGCACTGGGCGCCCGGGCACGACGTACGGCACGCGGTGTACGGGGCCGGGTGGGTGCAGGGGAGCGGGGTCGGACGGGTCACCGTGCGGTTCGAGGAGCCAGGGTCGAAGCCGGGCCGGGTCAGGACCTTCTCGGTGGACGATCCGGATCTTGTGCCCGGGGAGGCGCTGCCGCTGGTGGGCGGGGGGTAGCGGGGGCGTCGGCTGGATTCGGGCTGTGGGGTTCGGGTGGGGCGAGAGGTGCGGGCGCCGGTGGGTGGAGGGGCGCCCGGCCTACGGCCGGGGCCCCGGTTTCCACCTCGGCCCGCTCGTGCGAGGGCCGGGCCCCTACGGGCCCTCCTGGCCCGCCAGGCGGCCGAAGTCCGTGTCCGGTGTGTCCGTAGGGGCCGGCGGGAGCGCCAGGCTGTAGTGGCGGTAGAGCTGGAGCTCCTGCTCCGGGGAGAGGTGGCGACCCACGCCGAAGTCGGGGGCGTCCTTGATGAGGGCCTTCTCGTACGGGATGTGGAGGCCGTCGTCGAGCAGGTCGCTCGGCTCCAGGGGGACGAAGGCGTCCCGGCTGAACAGGCCCGTGCGCAGCGCCGCCCACTCGGGGATGCCGGTCGCGTCGTCCAGGTACACCTCGTCCACGGTTCCGATCTTGTGTCCGTTCCGGTCGTACGCCTTGCGGCCGATCAGGCTGCGCGGATCGATATCGGTCTGCACGGTCCCTCCAACTGGTCGCAACTGCTCTACACCCCTACGAAAGTGCACATCTGGGATGTCGGCCACTTGAGCGAAGGAAGCCGCAACCTCGCTGGTAGGCTGGCTGTGGCTGTCGACCCTGTGCGGGAGAGTCCCCCGGAGAAAACTTCCGGTGGGCGCCGAAGGAGCAAATCCTCCCCGGAATCTCTCAGGCCCCTGTACCGCGCGGACGAGGTCACTCTGGAAAGCAGAGCGGTGTCCGACGGCATGCGCTCTCACCGACGGTGAAAGCCGGCGTGCCACAGGCATGCCGGTGAAACTCTCAGGTTGAGATGACAGAGGGGGAGGCCGTCCGGGTACCCGCGCCGTGGTGCCCCTCGCAGGTCGTGACGACCAGGAGGCCTCCGTAATGACCGCCAACCGCATTCCGCTCTCCGAACTCGAACAGGGCATCCCGTTCGAGCAGCGGCACATCGGGCCCGACGCCGAGGCGCGTGCCAAGATGCTCGCCCAGGTCGGTTACGGCTCTCTCGACGAGCTCACCGCCGCCGCGGTGCCGGACGTCATCAAGAACACCGAGGCGCTGAGCCTCCCGTCCGCGCGCACGGAGGCCGAGGTCCTGGCCGAGCTGCGCACGCTCGCCGACCGCAACCAGGTCCTCGCGCCGATGATCGGCCTCGGCTACTACGGCACCTTCACCCCGCCGGTGATCCTGCGGAACGTGATGGAGAACCCCGCCTGGTACACGGCCTACACGCCGTACCAGCCGGAGATCTCCCAGGGGCGCCTGGAGGCGCTGCTGAACTTCCAGACCGTGGTCGCCGACCTGACCGGGCTGCCCACCTCCGGCGCCTCCCTCCTCGACGAGGGCACCGCGGCCGCCGAGGCCATGGCGCTCGCGCGGCGCGTCGGCAAGGTCAAGAACGGTGTCTTCCTCATCGACGCCGACGCCCTGCCGCAGACGATCGCCGTCATCGAGACCCGCGCCGAGCCGACCGGTGTCGAGGTCGTCGTCGCGGACCTCAGCGAGGGCATCCCGGCCGAGATCGCCGAGCGCGGTGTCTTCGGCGTGCTCCTGCAGTACCCCGGCGCCTCCGGTGCGGTCCGCGACATCAAGCCGCTGATCGACGCCGCCCACGAGCTCGGCGCCATCGTCACCGTCGCCGCCGACCTGCTCGCGCTGACCCTGCTCACCTCGCCCGGCGAGCTCGGCGCGGACATCGCCGTCGGTACGACGCAGCGCTTCGGCGTTCCCATGGGCTTCGGCGGTCCGCACGCCGGCTACATGGCCGTCCAGGACAAGCACGCCCGTTCCCTGCCCGGCCGCCTGGTGGGTGTCTCCGTCGACGCCGACGGGAACCGCGCGTACCGCCTGGCCCTGCAGACCCGCGAGCAGCACATCCGCCGCGAGAAGGCCACCAGCAACATCTGTACCGCTCAGGTGCTGCTCGCCGTCATGGCCGGCATGTACGCCGTCTACCACGGCCCCGACGGCCTCAAGGGCATCGCGCAGCGCACCCACCGGTACGCCGCGATCCTTGCCGCCGGCCTGACCGCCGGGGGCGTGGAGCTCACCCAGGGCGCCTTCTTCGACACCCTCACCGCCCGCGTGCCCGGCAAGGCCGACGAGGTCGTGGCCGCCGCCCGCGAAGCCGGTGTGAATCTCTACCGCGTCGACGCCGACCACGTGTCGATCTCGTGCGACGAGACCACCGGGCGCGACCAGCTCGCCGCCGTGTGGGGCGCCTTCGGCGTCACCGCCGACGTCGAGGCCCTGGACGCCACCACCGAGGACACGCTGCCCGCCGGTCTGCTGCGCTCCGACGCGTACCTGACCCACCCGGTCTTCCACGCGCACCGCTCCGAGACTTCGATGCTGCGCTACCTGCGCAAGCTGGCCGACCGCGACTACGCGCTCGACCGCGGCATGATCCCGCTCGGCTCCTGCACGATGAAGCTGAACGCGACGACCGAGATGGAGGCGGTGACCTGGCCCGAGTTCGGTCAGATGCACCCCTTCGCCCCGGTCGAGCAGGCCCAGGGCTACGTCACGCTCATCACCGAGCTGGAGGACCGCCTCGCCGAGGTCACCGGCTACGACAAGGTGTCGATCCAGCCGAACGCCGGTTCGCAGGGCGAGCTGGCCGGTCTGCTCGCCGTCCGCGCCTACCACCGCGCCAACGGCGACGAGCAGCGCACGGTCTGCCTGATCCCCTCCTCGGCGCACGGCACCAACGCCGCCTCCGCGGTGATGGCCGGCATGAAGGTCGTCGTCGTCAAGACCGCCGACGACGGCGAGGTCGACGTCGAGGACCTGCGCGCCAAGATCGCCCAGTACCGCGACGAGCTGTCGGTGCTGATGATCACCTACCCGTCGACGCACGGTGTGTTCGAGGAGCACGTCGCCGACATCTGCGCCGAGGTGCACGACGCAGGCGGCCAGGTGTACGTCGACGGTGCCAACCTCAACGCGCTCGTCGGTCTGGCCAAGCCGGGCCACTTCGGCGGCGACGTCTCGCACCTGAACCTGCACAAGACCTTCTGCATCCCGCACGGCGGCGGCGGTCCGGGCGTCGGCCCGGTTGGTGTCCGCGCGCACCTCGCCCCGTACCTGCCGAACCACCCGCTCCAGCCCACCGCGGGCCCGGAGACCGGCGTCGGCCCGATCTCGGCCGCCCCGTGGGGCTCCGCGGGCATCCTGCCGATCTCGTGGTCGTACGTGCGCCTGATGGGCGGCGAGGGCCTCAAGCGCGCCACCCAGGTCGCCGTGCTCGCGGCGAACTACATCGCCAAGCGTCTCGAGCCGCACTTCCCGGTGCTCTACACCGGCCCGGCCGGTCTGGTCGCCCACGAGTGCATCGTCGACCTGCGCCCGCTGTCCAAGGCGACCGGCGTCACGGTCGACGACATCGCCAAGCGCCTCATCGACTACGGCTTCCACGCGCCGACGATGTCGTTCCCGGTGGCCGGCACGCTGATGATCGAGCCGACCGAGTCCGAGGACCTGGTCGAGATCGACCGCTTCTGCGACACGATGATCGCGATCCGCGGCGAGATCGAGAAGGTCTCCTCGGGCCACTGGCCCGGCGACGACAACCCGCTGCACAACGCGCCGCACACCGCGGCCGCGCTGGGCGGCGAGTGGAACCACCCGTACACGCGGGACGAGGCCGTCTTCCCGGCCGGAGTCTCCACCGCCGACAAGTACTGGCCGCCGGTGCGCCGCATCGACGGTGCCTTCGGCGACCGGAACCTGGTCTGCTCCTGCCCGCCGCTGGACGAGTACGACAACTGAGCACGACGGCTGCCGCGTCGGGCGGCCGCGCATGATGTGAGGGCCGGTTCGGAGGAACTCTCCGGGCCGGCCCTCGGCGTCTCGCGTCCGCTCCTCGTACGGTGTCGGCCCCGCCCTCAGGCGGCGGTCGTCACCTGCCCCGCCGTCAGCGGCCGGTGGGGGGCGATGATCTGCCCGTCGGGCAGCAGTTCACCGGTGTCCTCGAAGAGCAGGACGCCGTTGCACAGCAGGCTCCAGCCCTGTTCCGGGTGGTGTGCCGTCGGTCGGGCCGCCTCCCGGTCGGCGGAGTCGGCGGTGGGACAGGCAGGCTGGTGCTGGCACATGGGTGGGTTCTTTCGCTGCGTCGTGGTGGATGTCCTGCGGCTGTTCGCGCTCATCGCCGCCCCCGTCGGTCGGTTGGGTTCCGATCCCAGTCTTGCCGCATGGACGGTCTTCCGCAGGGATTTCGCGGCAGCTCGTCCTTTCCTGGGAAGACGCATCACCCGCAGGGGCGGTTCACGCCAACTGCACCATCTCTTCGGGTGGTTCGGGGTGGTCCCAGCGGGCTAGTCCGTATGGGCGGGGTGTTCGGGCGGAGCGTTCGGGCGGGCCTCTCGGACAGCAGTGCGCCCCGTGACCCGCCGGGTCACGGGGCGGCGCCGCTCGCGCGGTGGATCAGGCGGGCGCCGCCGAGCCCAGGAGGGGCGGCGGCGCGAGGCGCGTACTGAGCACGGGCAGGAGATCGGCGACCTGGTACGGGCGGTGGGCCGCGATCCCCGGCGGGGCGGGGGCCAGCGGCACCAGCAGATCGGCCGCGGCCGGGGCGGTGGCCGCGCCGGCGCCGTCAGCCTCCGGTTCGGCGTGCAGCCAGAGCGTCAGCATGTAGAGCTCCGGCACGGAGAGCAGACGCGGCTGGTACGGGACGGGCAGCGCTTCTGCCTGGAGCAGGGCCCGCTCCGTGGACGTGACGTACGGCCCCTCGAAGAAGTGCGAGAAGGACCAGCCGTCCGGGGTGAGCATGGTGTCCGCGGCGGCGATCGCCCGCTCCCCGTTCCTGATCAGGAAGCGCCAGCCGGCGAGCCGGGTGCGGGGCGGCTGCCCCGGTGCGCCGGTGACGCCGAGAACGTGCACGGGCAGGGGGAGTTCGGGGCTCAGTGGTCCCTGCGCGGCCCGCAGGGCGGGAGTTCGCGCCTCACGGACGGCGGTCGGGGAGCCGAGGGCCGCGAGGACACTGCGGAGGGCCGGCGCAGGGGCCGGGGAGGGTCGGAGCATGGTGGGTCGCCTCTCACTCAGGAGACACGGTGATGCGTGGGCAGGTACGACGGCGCTGTCGGCGGCGGGGCCAGAGGAGGGCCAAGGGGCCATGGCCGGGCGCCAACACTCTGCCTCGTCCGCGGAGTTTATACGACACGTGTTCACGGAGTGTTTCCGCTAGACGTCGCCGATATTCCTGACAAGGCGTCATCAAGCCGTAAAACATGGGTCGCAGAAGCGGAATCCCGCAGTGCCGTCGCTCTCACCTGCGTATTCCTCGCAGAGCTGGACGGCTGAATTCATCCCACCGCTTCCGGAGCAATATGACAATGGAATATGTCGATTGTTCCGTGCCCTCGGGATGTGACGGTGGAGCGCTGCATCCAGCCTATCCTCCGACGGCCCTCCTTCGCAGGCGTTGTGGATCAGCGGGGTGGGCATCATCGTCCGAGACGCGCGGCCGTCGTGGCGGCCGTCCACTTGGGAGGGACGCTTCGATGGGGGAGAAGGTCGTGGCCGACGGGTTCGGCCCGTCCGACCGGCAGCAGTACCGGAGAAAGCTCCAGCAGTGCCTGGCGGGGCTCGCGAGGCTCCTGGCGGAGAAGAGGTTCGACCGTCCGCGCAATCTCATGGGCGTGGAGATCGAACTCAATCTCGCCGGTGCCGACGGACTGCCCCGGATGCTGAACGGTCCGGTGCTCGAAAAGATCGCGAGCCCCGATTTCCAGACAGAACTGGGAATGTTCAACCTCGAAGTGAACATCGCGCCCCACCAGCTGGGCGGGCGCGTATTCGACCGGCTCGCGGAGGAGATCGGCACCGGAATCGGATATGCCGACCGCAAGGCCGGTGAACTCGACGCCGGCGTCGTCATGATCGGCATACTGCCCACGCTCACGCAGGACGACCTGGTCTACGAGAACCTGTCGGCCGCCGACCGCTACGCGCTGCTCAACGACCAGATCCTCGCCGCCCGGGGCGAGGACTTCACGCTCGACATCCATGGTGTCGAACGACTGCTCTGCACCTCGGAGTCGATCGTTCCCGAGGCGGCCTGCACCTCGGTCCAGCTCCACCTCCAGGTGACGCCGGACCGGTTCGCCGCCGTGTGGAACGCGGCGCAGGCGGTGTCGGGCGTCCAGATAGCGCTGGGCGCCAACGCCCCCTTCGTCTTCGGCCGCGAGGTGTGGCGCGAGTCCCGGCCGCCCCTCTTCCAGCAGGCCACCGACACCCGGCCGCCCGAACTGCAGGCCCAGGGCGTCCGGCCGCGCACCTGGTTCGGGGAGCGGTGGGTGGACTCGGTGTACGACCTGTTCGAGGAGAATCTGCGCTACTTCCCCGCGCTGCTGCCCATCTGCGACGAGGAGGACCCGCTCCTCGTCCTCGACGGGGGCGGGGTGCCGCGCCTCCAGGAACTCGTCCTGCACAACGGCACGGTCTACCGCTGGAACCGGCCCGTGTACGGCTGGGTCGACGGCGTCCCGCATCTGCGCGTGGAGAACCGGGTACTGCCGGCCGGGCCGACCGTCACCGATGTGATCGCCAACGCGGCCTTCTACTACGGACTGGTCCGTTCGCTCGCCGACGAACCCCGGCCGGTCTGGAAACGCATGACGTTCGAGGACGCCGAGGCCAACTTCGACACCGCCTGCCGCCACGGGATCGAGGCGGAGCTGCGCTGGCCCCGTTCGGGCCGCGGCGGCGGCATCGCGACCCTCCCCGCCGTACGGCTCGTCCTGGACGAACTCCTTCCGCTCGCGGCCGCCGGGCTCGACGCCTGGCACATCGAGCCCGCCGACCGCGACTTCTACCTCGGAGTGATCGAACAGCGCTGTCTGCGGCGGGTGAACGGCGCCTCGTGGCAGGCGGACACCTTCCATCGAGCCCTGGAGTCGGGCCTCGACCGCGAGGCGGCCCTGGCGGCGACCACCCGCCGCTACCGGACCCTCATGCACGTGGGGGAGCCGGTGCACACCTGGCCGGTGGGGATCGACTGAGCGCACACGCGCGGGCCGGGCCGCGATCGAGGCCCGGGAGGCCGGGCAGGGGGCGGGGGCGGGGGCCGGGGCCGGGCGGCGGCCGGCGGCGCGGGCGGGGCGGCGGCCGATCATGACAAAGTGGTCGGGGCGCCGCCGGAAGGGCGTCCGTCCGCGACCGGGAAGTGGAGACAGGTGTGGTGTCGGAGCAACGAGTGAGTGACGCTTCCCTGCCCCCCGAGGGTCTGCCGCGCCGCATCCTGCGCTCCGAGACGCTGATCGTCCTCGCGCTCTCCCTCGGGGCCAGCGCCGTGTCCTCCCTCATCAGCTTCATCGGCTCCCTCACCAGGCCCGGAGCCCTGAAGGAGCAGGCGGCCACGCTCAACGGCTCGTACGCGCCGGGTCGGCCGTGGCTCGACCTGTCCTGGCAGCTCTTCGGTATCGCGACCGCGCTCGTCCCCGTCGTCCTCGTGGCCCATCTGCTGCTGCGCGAGGGCGCCGGACTGCGGGCCATCGGCTTCGACCGCACGCGGCCCCTGTTCGACCTGGGGCGCGGGGCGCTGCTCGCGGCCGGCATCGGCAGTGCGGGGCTGGCCTTCTACCTCGCCGCGCGGGCGACCGGCTTCAACCTGACGGTGGTTCCCGAGTCGCTGCCCGAGGTGTGGTGGAAGTACCCGGTGCTGATCCTCTCGGCGATCCAGAACTCCGTCCTGGAGGAGGTCGTCGTCGTCGGCTATCTGCTGCGCAGACTCGGGCAGTTGGGGTGGACGCCGATGGCCGCGCTGGTGGCGAGCTCGGTGCTGCGCGGCTCGTACCACCTCTACCAGGGGATCGGCGGCTTCGTCGGCAATGTGGTGATGGGCGTGGTCTTCGTGCTGCTCTACCGGCGCTGGGGGCGGGTGGGCCCCCTGGTCGTGGCGCACGCGCTGCTCGACATCGTGGCCTTCGTCGGGTACGGGCTGCTCGCCGGGAAGGTGGGCTGGCTGCCCACGATGTGAGGGCTCGGCGAGGAAGGGGCGTGACGGAGACTCCGTCACGCCCCTTCCTCGTTGCGCGGCCGTGGGATCAGGCGTGCAGCTCGCCCTCGACGACCGTGACCGCGTGACCGTTCAGGAGGGTGCGGTCGCCGCGCAGGCGGGTCCGGACGATGCCGGTACGCGCACCGCCCTGGAAGCCGACGAGGTCGTCGCGGCCGAACCGGGCCGACCAGTAGGGGGCGAGCGCGGTGTGGGCGCTGCCGGTGACCGGGTCCTCGTCGATGCCGACGCCGGGGAAGAAGCTGCGGGAGACGAAGTCGTACTCCCCGTCGGGGCGTTCGGCGGCGGCGGTCACGATGATCCCGCGCGAGGAGAGGCCCTTCAGGGCGGCGAAGTCCGGTGCGAGCGCGCGGACGGTGGACTCGTCGCGCAGCTCGACGACGAGATCGCCGATGTGTTCGGCCGTGTCGTGGACGGCGAGGACCTCGGCGCCGAGCGCCTTCTCCAGACCCACCGGGACGGCGACCTGCGTGAGGGAGGAGGTCGGGAAGTCCATCGTGATCGTGCCGTCCGCCTCGGCGGTGGCGCCGAGGACGCCGCATCGGGCCGCGAAGCGGACGGCGCCGCTCGCCGTGCCGGTGGAGTGCAGGACATGGGCGGTGGCCAGGGTGGCGTGGCCGCACATGTCGACCTCGGTGGTGGGGGTGAACCAGCGCAGGGCCCAGTCCGCCTCGCCGCCGGCGGGCAGCGGGTGGGCGAAGGCCGTCTCGGAGAGGTTGACCTCCGCGGCGACCTTCTGGAGCCAGGTGTCGTCGGGGAAGGAGTCGAGGAGCAGGACCCCGGCGGGGTTGCCGGAGAAGGGCCGGTCGGTGAAGGCGTCGACGATTCGGATGCGCATGCCGCCGACCGTACCGGGGGCGGAATCCGGCGGGCCAAGGCCAATCGCGGGGAACTGGACCGTTCCTGCGGCGGGGGAGGCCGATCGGGGATCGGTACTGGACGTGGGCGCGCGCCGTCGAACCCTGAGGGATGCGCGCGTCCGGGCCGACGACGAGCGATCGTCCCGCGTGGGGCCGACAGGCTGGGTGTCAGCCGGTCGCGACGGCCGGCGGACCGAGATCGGGTCTCACCTCGATCCGCTGCCGGCCGGACGGACGGGCGGCAGGCAGGAGCGCACCTCGGGGTGCTCCGCGTTCAGATGGTCGAACGGTGGGTGTCCGGCGTCGCGCAGGTGCCGGTCGAAGAAGGCGCGCAGATACGTGCGGGTGATCGCCGTGGTGCGCAACCCCGAGGTGGCCGCGCCGAGCGGCACACCGAGCTGGTCGGCCAGCAGACCGAGGTCGGTGTAGGACGGGTGCTTGGCGCCCGCCACCACCAGCCAGCGTTTCCAGCCGGTCAGGAGGGGCCAGTCCCGGGCCCAGGTGTCGGCGGCGGGCCCATCGCCGGGGGAGTACTGGCCGTCCCGGCCGAGGAACAGGAACGGCCGGTCCAGGCCGGTGTCCGGGATCAGCGGGTCGGTACTGCCGTCCACGTTGCCGCCCGCGCGGATGCGCTCGTCCGCGAGCATCGCCGCGATGGTGGCCGCGCCGCCCGCGGAGTGTCCGGCCATGCCGATACGGTCCGGGGCCAGCCCGGCCGCACCGGCCCACGGTGGGTTGCCGCCGAGCAGCTGGTCCAGTACGAAAGAGGCGTCGCGGGCCCGCCCCGTCTTCACCTTGCGCCAGAACTCGGGGGTGCGTGGGAAGCCGCCGAGGGCGAAGGCGGCCACCCGGCCGTCCGGAAAGGCGGTGGCCGCGGTCTCGTAGGTGTGGTCGATCGCGACCGCGACGTAACCGTGGCTGGCCAGGTCCTCGGCGATCGAGGTGAGTGAGGCCCGGGGCCGGGTGAAGCCGGGCGAGAGAACGATCAGCGGCAGTTCCCTCAGCCCGGGGTCGAGTGGAGCGTCGGGGAAGGCGTGGGTGCGCACCGAACTCAGCGTCTCGGGCGGGACGGCCTGCCGGCCGGCCAGGAGTCCTTCCGACTCGGTCCGTGTCAGATAACGGGCGCGCGGACCGGACGGGCGTGCGGTCGGGTACCAGACCGAGATCATCAGCTCGCGCGTCGGGGCGTCCGCGACCCACGGGTCCGGGCGGGAGACATCCTCGAGGTGGATCGACGTGGTGCCGACCGGATGCGCGCCGGTCGGCGTCGGCAGGGTGGGGATGGCCATGCGCTGCATCGTCGTCGGCCGCGCCCGGCCGCGCCATCGGGGAGATCCCCGATTTGTTGTTCCGGGGTGCGCCGATGTGTGACTCCGGGGTGCGTGGAGACCCGGCGGGCAGGTCGCCGACCAGGCGGGAAGGTCGCCGACCGGGTGGGCAGGTCGCCCATCGGGTGGGAGGAGACCGAGGCGGCTGATCCGGTCGTTCCCCTCGCGTCTGGGGGTGTTCGTTTCTGGGCGCCGTTCCTCTACGCTCAGGAGGTCATCGACTACTTCATGACATCTGCCCGGTGACGGAGTCGGCGTGGGGTGCGCGTCCCCGCTCCACGCCACCACTGGACGGCTTCAGGCGCGGCCGCGGGTCGGCACATCAGGACGCCGACGACCCCGTCGGTGCGCCCCGCCGGGCGGCGAAAGGGATGCGCCGTGCCTTCGGCTTCGGCGAACTACCGTGATCTGCTGCGCACTTCGGGTGCTGCGGCCTTCTTCCTTCCCGCCGCTGTCGGGCGTCTGGGCATCGCCATGACGGGTATCGGCATCGTCTGGCTGGTGCACGCGCGTACCGGGTCGTATGCCGCTGCGGGTCTCGTCACCGGCGGGTTCGCTGTCGCGGACGCCGTCGCCGGGCCCCAGATCGGGCGCCTTGTCGACCGGTTCGGACAGGCGCGGGTGCTCCCCTGCGCACTGGGCGCACATGCCGGGGCCGTGGCGCTGCTCCTTAGCGGAGGCGCTTCCGACCTCGTCTCCGGAGTACTCGTCGGGGCGACACTGCCCCAGCTCGGAGCCCTGTCCGCCGCTCGCTGGTCCGCCCTGCTGTCCGGCGAACGGGCTGCCGCACTGCCCACCGCCTTCGCCTTGGAGGCCCTCGTCAACGGCCTGTCCTACATGGCCGGCCCGGCCCTGGTGAGCGTCCTCGGTGCGGCGGGCCGCCCGGGCGCCGGGGTGCTCCTCGCCGCCGCGCTCGTCGTCGGCGGCGGGCTCGCCCTCGCCGTGCAGCGCCGCACCACGCCGTCCCTCACCGGCCACGCCGAACGCCGGCACGCCGGTGGCGCCCTGCTCCGCGCCGCGTTCCTGCGGCAGGTCGCGTTCGGCCTCACGCTCGGGGTGTTCTTCGGTGCCATGCAGGTGTCCGTCACCGCGTACGCCGTCGGACGCGGCACACCGGACGCGGCGGCCCTGCTGCACCTCGCCTCCAACTGCACCCATCTGGTGGGGGGCTGGGCCTATGGCGCACGGCGCCACGGCGGTTCACCCCGGCGCCACCAGGCCGCGGCCGCCGCCTGCCTCACCGTCGCGTGCCTCCCGCTGACCGTCCTCGACGCGCCCCTCGCGGTCGGCGTCACCCTCGCTCTGACCGGACTCGCCGTCCCGGTCCTCCTGATCCTCACCACCGTCCTCACCGAGTCGTCGGTCCCGCGCGCGGTCCTCACCCAGGCGTTCACCTGGGGCAACTCCGCAAGCGCGGCAGGAATCGCCGGGGCCGCGGCGGTCGCGGGGCGGGTGGTGGACGAGGGCGGCGCGCACGGCGGATTCGGTGTGGCGGCGGGGGCCGCGGCGGCGATGACGGTCCTGGCGCTCAGCGGGCCACGGGACTCGTCACCGGGTGTCCGGTCTCCGAGACGGCCGACTTCGTGACGGAGAGCCGGCGGCGCCGACTCCGTGGAGACCGGTCAGGAAGGCGATGCATCGGTGTCCTCCCACTTCCATCCGGTCTCGGGGAACTGTTCGAGCAGGGCGGAGAGCGACATCGCCTGGTGGACGGCGGACGACCAGTCCTGAGCGGAGACGTCGAGGAGCACCAGGGGCGGGGGTGTCCGCCGGAAGTCGTAGGTGAGCATTTCGCGGCTTCCGTCGCCGCCGATGACAAGGCTCCCGGGGAAGTACTTCTGGAACTCGCCGGCCTCGTTGACCTCGATGAGCTCGGCGATGGAGTTGATCATCAGGAAGTCGTCCGCGGGAGGAACGAACCTGCTCATGCTCCCTTCCGTGGCCAGGAAATGCCGATAGTCCGCGGGGAATCGGACTCCGAAATGGCTCTCGGCCTGCGCGATCTTGTCGGCGTTCGCACTCATGGGCCTGTTCTACCAAGGCCGCGCGGGCCGGCCCGCACGGGAGTCCCGGCAGGGAGGAATCGATCAGCGCCGGGGCCCTCGGGCCACCGTTCCATGGCCGCCCCCGTTCAGTCCGAAGGGAGCCTGGCGCGGTAGGGGCTCGGGCTTGGTCGGTCTCGACGAACCGAGTCCATGTCTCTCGCTCGATCCGGTCCACGCAGGTCAGCCGTACCCGGACGGACACCCCGCCGAGTCGGGCATCGGCGAAGCAGTCGGAATGCTTGCTCGCCGAATAGTTCCGATATATCGTTGACGCATCGCGACAGTTCAGCGAGTGAATCCCGATGGAAGGAGCGTTGCGATGCGTTCACATGGACACGAGTACGGAAACGGACACGGAGCCGGTCGTGGAGGCTGCGGCCCCGGCCCTCGGGGTGACTTCGAGGGGCGGCGCGCGGCGTTCGGGCCTTTCGGGCCGGGCTTCGGTGGCGGGCCCTTCGGGGGCGGCCGCGGTCGCGGTGGCGGCCGGGGGAGGGCGCGGCGCGGTGACGTGCGTGCCTCGATCCTGGCGCTCCTCAAGGACCGCCCGATGCACGGCTACGAGATGATCCGGGAGATCGGCGAGCGCAGTGACGGGGCCTGGAAGCCCAGTCCCGGTTCGGTCTACCCGACCCTCCAGCTGCTGGAGGACGAGGGGCTGATCACCAGCGCGAGCGAGGGTGGCAAGAAGCTGTTTACGCTCACCGACACCGGGCGCGCCGAGGCCGAGGACGGCCCCGAGGCTCCCTGGGAGGAGGCCGGGCGCGGCGTCGACTGGGAAGCCGTGAACGAGATCCGTCAGGCCGGCTTCGGTCTGATGGAGGCGTTCGGGCAGGTCTGGAAGACCGGCAGCGCCGAGCAGCGGCAGAAGGCGGTCGGTGTGATCAACGAGGCCCGCAAGAAGCTGTACCTGATCCTGGCCGACGAGGCCTGACCGGCGTCCGGGATCGGGAGAAGGGCCCCGTGGTGCGAGCCGCGGGGCCCTTCGTCGTGTGTGCGCGAGGGGGTGTGCCTCAGGCGACCAGGCCCGAGAGTTTGCGCAGTGACTCGGTCAGCGCCGCCGTGGCCGAGTCCTTGAGCTTGCCCGCCATCAGGGAGACCGCCGCGCCGGTGAACGTGCCGTCGATCCTCACGGTCGTCGCGTCCCCGTCCGCCGCCAGCGAGTACCGCGTCGTGACGATGACGCCCATCGGGCCCTTGCCCTTGATGGCGAGGGCCTGCTCGGACGCCAGCTCCTCGACCGTCCAGAGCACTTCGGCGGGGAAGCCCATCAGCTTCATGTTCTCGGTGAAGGTGGCGCCGGTCTCCAGGGAGTCCGGGCCGCCGTTCGGGAAGTTGGTGTGGGTGGCGTTCCACTCGCCGTACGAGGGGAAGTCCATGAGCTGGGCCCAGACCTTTCCGGCCGGTGCCTCGATCCGTGCCTCCGCGCTGACTTCGGCCATGAGACCACCCCTTCACGCGTGCCAACTGGGTTCCGGTGTCGCGGAACGTAGCCGGGTGGACGCGAACATTCAATACTGATGAACCGTCAGTTCTGCTGCGGCCGGTCCCGCCGCGTCCCCGATCCACCAGATCTCGGCCACGTCGAAGCTGTCGGAGGCCCGTGGCGCCCCGTCCTCCTCGTGGCAGTGGAAGGCCGCCCAGAACAGATCGGCCGGCAGCGCCTCCCGGGGCGCGTACACCCGGTAGACGTACTGCCGCCCGTCGAGCGCGAGCAGAGCCACCATCCAGAACACGACCGGAGGACGTGCGGGCGAGGGCCTGTGGTTGCGTCGGGGGCGCAAAGCAAGGCGGCGCGCGCCCCGTGGGGGCAACGCGCGCGATCTCATCCGTAAGGAGGAAGAACCGTGCGCGCGTGCCCAACTCCGGTGGGATGCGGACATGCTTCTCCTCGGCGATGCCCCGGCCGCCCCGGCCTGATGAGGTGGGAGGGTGCACAGTCCCGTCCCATTTCCTCAGCAGCCACTCCGGGGGCCCGTCGTCCCGCGCGCGGAGCTCGCGTCCTTTCTGACGCCGTCCCTCATCACGGTCGTGACGGGCGCGCGCCGAAGAGCCCTGCGGGACGGGGACCGCCAGATCGACACCGCACACCTTCTGCACTCGCTCATCGAGTCCGACCCCGAGGTCGGTGCGGCCTTCGAGGGCGGCCATCAGCTCGCCCGCGTCCTCGGCTACCTCGTCCAGCGGTCCATCGGCTACGGCCTGCGCTGGCAGCGCTCGGTCGAGGACTCCGGTGCCCGGCGCCTGCTGCCCGCCGCACGCGGGGCCGCGTCCCGGGACACCCGGGGCTCCGACTGGTCGCCGGCCGCGTCCGCCGCCCTGGAGGAGGCCTTCCGGCGGGCCGCGGAACGCGGTGAGCCCCAGGCGCGCGGCGTCGACCTCCTCGCCGTCGTCGCCGCCGACCCCGAGAGCAGGGCCGTCGAGGTGCTGCGCCGCGCCGGGGTCGACCCGGTCGCCCTGGCCGCCCGTGCCGCCGACCGTGCGTCCACCGGCGCGGGCGCCGGATACGGCGACGCCGGCGCGGAAGTCGCCGCCCTGGAGGAAGGGCTCGTTCCGCCGCGGGACGGCAGGCCGTCTCAACAGGTGTAACGGGGGTTACGCCCCTGACCGGGTCCTGTCATCATGGCCCGATGCACGCGTCTCAGGGGAGAAGCGCCGGCCTGGGACTAGCCCTGGCCTCGGCCTTCGCATTCGGTGGTTCAGGAGTGGCGGCGAAGCCGCTCATCGAGGCGGGCCTCGACCCGCTCCATGTGGTGTGGCTCCGGGTCGCCGGCGCCGCACTCGTCATGCTCCCGGTGGCCTGGCGCCACCGTGACCTCCTGCGCCGCAAACCCGCCCTCCTCGTGGGCTTCGGCCTGCTCGCCGTCGCCGGTGTCCAGGCCTTCTACTTCGCCTCGATCTCCCGCATCCCCGTGGGTGTCGCGCTGCTCGTCGAGTACCTCGCCCCGGCCCTCGTCCTCGGCTGGGTCCGCTTCGTCCAGCGCCGGCCCGTCACCCGCGCCGCCGCCCTCGGAGTCGTCCTGGCCGTCGGCGGCCTCGCCTGTGTCGTCCAGGTCTGGTCGGGGCTCACCTTCGACCTCGTCGGGCTGCTCCTGGCGCTCGCCGCGGCCTGCTGCCAGGTCGGCTACTTCGTCCTCTCCGACCAGGGCTCCGACGAGGCCGAACGCGCCGACCCGCTCGGTGTCATCGCCTACGGACTCCTCGTCGGCACACTCGTCCTGACGGTCGTCGCCCGGCCCTGGGGCATGGACTGGGCGCTCCTCGGCGGCAGCGCCGAGATGGACGGCAGCGCCGTGCCCGCGTGGCTCCTGCTCGGCTGGATCGTCCTGATCGCCACCGTGCTCGCCTACGTCACCGGCGTCGTCTCGGTCCGCCGGCTCTCTCCGCAGGTGGCCGGTGTCGTGGCCTGCCTCGAGGCCGTCATCGCGACCGTCCTCGCCTGGGTGCTGCTCGGCGAACACCTCGACGCACCGCAGATCATCGGCGGCGTGGTGGTCCTGGTCGGTGCCTTCATCGCCCAGTCCTCGACGCCGAAGGCACCCGTGCCGGGACCGGTGGCCGGATCGGCGGCGGACGCCGCAGCGGCCGGCCCGGATGCCGAGTTGTCGTCCGGGAGGACGGGCCCCTAAGGTGCCGATCATGCATGCGACCGTGCTTCCGCCTCCCGCCGCCTGAGGCGCGCGGAGACCTCCTCGACGAAGACCGGGCTCGGCCGGGCGACATCTCGCCCCCGAGCGGTTCGTCGCTGCCCGCGCGCGGAGCCGAGCGACCACCCTTCCCTCCTGTCTTCCACGGAGAAGTCACGTGTCGAACACTTCGGAATCCGCCCTGTCCGTCGGGCGGAGCCTGCTCTATCTGATCGTCGCCGGGATCGCCTGGGGCACCGCCGGTGCCGCCGCCTCGCTGATCTTCCGCGTCAGCGACATGGGTCCGCTGGCCCTCTCCTTCTGGCGTTGCGTCGGCGGCCTCGTCCTGCTGCTCGGCGCGCTCGCCCTGCGGCCCCGGCGCCCCGGCGGCCGTACGGCGGGGGAGACCCGAGGTCGCCGGACGGCCCGCATCCTCGGTACGGGCATCGGTCTCACGATCTTCCAGAGCGCCTACTTCGCCGCCGTCCAGGCCACCGGCCTGGCGGTCGGCACGGTCGTCACCCTGGGCGCCGGACCCGTCCTCATCGCGGTCGGCGCCCGGCTGGCCATGGGCGAGCGCCTCGGCCGCGGCGGCGTCGCCGCCGTCACCGGGGCACTCGCCGGGCTCCTCGTCCTCGTCCTGGGCGGCGGGGCCGCGGAGGTGCGGCCCTGGGGCGTCGTCCTCGCGGTCGTGTCGGCGGCCGGGTATGCGGCGATCACCCTGCTCACCCGGTGGCTCGGCCGTGACGGCGGGGGGTCGGACGCCCTGTCCACCACCACCTGGGCGTTCGCCATCGGGACCGTCGGGCTGTTCCCCGCCGCGCTCGCCGAGGGGCTCGTGCCGCACACGGACGCGCCGGTGAGCGTGCTGCTCCTCCTCGTGTACGTGGCGGCCGTGCCGACCGCGCTCGCCTACGCGCTGTACTTCGCCGGGGCGGCGGTCGTCCGGGCCGCCACGGTCTCCGTGATCATGCTCCTCGAGCCGGTGAGCGCGGCGGTGATCGCCGTCTCGCTGCTCGGCGAGCGGCTCACCGCCGCGATCGTGCTCGGCACGCTGCTGCTGCTCACCGCGGTCACCGGCCTGGCCTTCGCGGAGGCGCGGACGGCGGCGGCGGAACGCAGGCGGGAGCCGGTGGCGGTGTAGCCGCGCGCCGGGACGGGGGTGGTGCGGCCGGAGGCGGATGGCGGCGGTGAGGCAGGGGCCGGGCGGAGGCGGCACGGCCCCGGCCGGACCCGCGCCGCCTCCTTCGGTACGGGGTGGGGTGCGGTTTCCGCTCCGGACGCACCCCGCGTACCGGTGTCAGCCGGTGGTGCGGCGGCGCAGTTGGTGGTCCCTCGCGGCCAGGTCGCCGGGGCCCCGGCGCTCCGCCAGGCGGTCCATGACGCGGTCCTGGACCTCCCGCGGTTTGTTGCCCGCGTACTTGAACTTCGCCCGCACCTCGGTCACCTCCAGGCGCAGCACCCTGATCCCGGACAGGAGGCGGCCGAAGGGGGCCTCGCCCGGGACGGCCGGGGCGGTCCCGCCCTCCGGCTGGAAGTGGGCGACCTGGCGGTTGAGCAGCTCCGCCTTCTCCGCCGGGTCGTCGACCACGTGCGCGGTGCAGCGGAGCTGGACCGCGGCGTAGTACGAGGTGGGGGTGCCGTGCGCGGTCGGGGTGCCCTCCGGGGCCGTCCACGGGCCGGGCACGAAGACGTAGTCGTCGACCACGCTGAGCAGCACCGCCGGGTTCGCCTCCAGGGCCCGCCACAACGGATTGGGGCGGGCCAGGTGGGCCAGGACCCGGCCGTACGGGCCGGGCTCCGCCTCGTACCGGAAGTGCGTCGGCTGTACCCACGGCGGTTCTCCGGGCAGGCCGTTCACGGCGAGCTGTCCGAAGTCGTGCCGGGAGAGCCAGTCGCGCCACTCTCCCTCGTCGTGGGCGGCGTCCCAGGGGTGGACCAGCATCGTGCCTCCGTCCTGCGTCGGTCTTCGAGTGCCGGTACGTCTCAGAGCGTGGCCAGATAGCCGGGCAGCGCGACGGACGGGGCGAGGTCGTCGGCCGGGACCGGCGCGCCGTAGCCGCCGTGCACCGGGACCACACCGGACCAGTGGGGGAGGGCGAGGTCCTCGGGGTCGTCGTTGGGACCGCCGGTGCGGACCTTCGCCGAGACCTCGTTCAGGTCGAGGCGGATCACGGCCGTGGCGGCGAGCTCCTTGGCGTTCGCCGGGCGCGAGTCGGCCGAGCGGCCGGGGACGACCTGGTCGACCAGGGCGTCGAGGGCGATGCGCAGCTCCTCGGGGTCGGTGACCTGGTGGGCGGTGCCGAGGACCACGACCGAGCGGTAGTTGAGGGAGTGGTGGAAGGCGGAGCGGGCGAGGACCAGGCCGTCGACGTGTGTCACGGTCAGGCAGACGGGCAGGCCGGGGGCCGCCACGCCGTCGCCGGCCGCGCGCAGCGGCCTCGATCCGGTGGAGCCGTGGACGTAGAGGCGGTCGTCGACGCGGCCGAAGAGCGTGGGGAGCACGACGGGCGCGCCGTCGCGGACGAAGCCGAGGTGGCAGACGTAGGCCTCGTCGAGTATCGAGTGGACCAGCGCCTTGTCGTACGAGGCACGCGCGCGGGAGCGGGTGGGCACGGTCCGGTCGGTCGGCGTGTACGTGTCGGCGGGGGCGGTCATTGCGTACTCCATTGCACTAGTGCATACTCTTGTTTGTGCTAGGAGAGTATCGGATCGAAGGTCGTCGCGCATCGGACATCGCCACCAGCGTGGAGAGAGGGGTGGGCGCCGGAGCTCTGCAGCCGGGCCAACTTCTGCCGCCCATGCGTGAGTTGGCGGCCACACTGGGCGTGAACCCGAACACCGTCGCCGCCGCCTACCGCACCCTGCGCGAGCGCGGGGTCATCGAGACCGACGGCCGACGCGGCAGCCGGGTGCGCCCCCGCCCCGCCACGACCGCGCGCGGCTCCATCCGCGTGGAGGCCCCCGCGGGGGTCCGCGACGTCAGCAACGGAAGCCCCGACCCGGTTCTCCTGCCACCGCTCGGCGAGGCCTTCGCCGAGGTCGCGCGGAGATACGCCGAACGGCCCGGCATGTACGGGGAGGCCCCCGTCGACGAGGAGTTCGGGCGCCTCGCGCGCGCCGCGTTCGACGCGGACGGCGTACCGGAGGGGCCCGTCGGCGTCACCTCGGGCTCCCTCGACGCCGTCGAACGGGTGCTCGCCGTCCACCTCAGGCCCGGCGACGCCGTCGCCGTCGAGGACCCGGGCTGGGGCAGCCTCCTCGACCTGGTGCCCGCGCTCGGGCTGCGCCCGGTGCCGATCGCCGTCGACGACGAGGGGCCGCTGCCCGAGGAGGTCGAGCGCGCCGTCAGGAAGGACGGGGCGCGGGCCGTGATCATCACCGACCGGGCCCAGAACCCGACCGGGGCCTGCGTGTCCGAGGCGCGGGCGCGGGAACTGCGCCGGGTCCTCGCCGGGCACCCCGGCGTGCTGCTCGTCGAGGACGACCACGGGCACGGCATCGTCGCGCAGCCGCTCCATCCACTGGCCGGCGGCACCGGTCACTGGGTGCTGATCCGTTCGGTGGCCAAGGCCTACGGGCCCGACCTGAGGATCGCCGCCTTCACCGGCGACGCCGAGACCGTCGACCGGGTGCTCGGGCGGCAGCGGCTCGGCCCCGGGTGGGTCAGCCGCCTCCTCCAGGGGGCCGTCGCGCACCTCTGGGCCACGGAGGCGGTGGACCCCGCCGTCGTCGCGCGCTCGTACGGGAAGCGGCGCGACGGACTCGTACGGGCCCTGGCCCGGCGCGGTGTCGAGGCCCATGGCCGCAGCGGCATGAACGTATGGGTCCCGGTCGCCGACGAGACGGGCGCGGTGACGGGGCTCCTCGCCTCGGGATGGGCCGTGGCGCCGGGCGCGCGCTTCCGGATGGAGACCGGTCCGGCCGTCCGGCTCACCGTCTCCGGTCTCGCCGTCGCGGACGTCGAACCGCTCGCCGATGCCGTGGCGCGGGCGGCGGGTCCGGTGGTGGCGCGGAGTTACGGGTAGCGGCGGGGCACTGCGGGGGCTGTGACCTCGCGGGTCCGTCCCGGCCCCCGGCCGTTCCCGGGGCGGGCGCGGCCTCCCGGTCGTACCCGGGCGGGTACGGATCCCCGGTGCGGCCGGGGCCGGGACGGATCCCCGTCATACCCGGGCGGTGGGCCGATCCCGTGATGTCGTGTCCGTGTCGGCGGCCTTTTCCCGGTGTACGGGCGGGTTCGCGGGCCTGCGCCGGGACGTGCGGGTCTGGGTGAGTGCCGCGCCCGCCAGGACCACGACGGCGCCGACCGGAGTGTTCCAGGTGAGCTGTTCGTTCAGCACGGCCACGCCCGCCGCCGTGGCGATCACCGGGATGAAGTAGGTGACCATGGCCGCCGTCGTCGGGCCGACCTCCTCGACCACCCCGTACTGGAGCAGCATCGCGTACCCCGTGCCGAGTGCGCCGAGCGCGATCACGGCGAGCAGCGGCAGGATCTCCACCGACTCCGGGACCGAGGTGAACAGCGGTGTGACGATCGCCAGTTGCAGGGTCGCGAGCCCCACCTGGGAGCCGGCGAGCGAGAGGTTCGAGGCGCCGGAGCCGCTCAGGGTCCTGCGGACGTAGATCCAGCCGACCGCGTAGCTGAACGAGGCGAGCAGCGCCATCGCCGTACCGGTCACGTCGAGGCCCGAGAACCCCTGCCATGCGCCGAGGACGGTGAGGACTCCCATGAACCCGAGGCCCAGACCTGCCGCGCGGACCCGAGTAGGGCGGTCCTCGGAGAGCGCCACGAGGGAGAGCAGCATGCCCCACAACGGGGTCGTCGCGTTGCAGATGCCCGCCAGGGTCGACGGGATGGTCAGCTCCGCGTACGCGAAGAGGGAGAACGGGAGCGCGTTGAGGAGGAGGGCCGCGACCGTCAGATGACCCCAGACCCGGGCGCCGCGCGGCAGCCGGTCGCGCTTCACGACCAGGGCGACGACGAGCACCGCCGTACCGAAGAGCAGACGTCCGAAGGTCACCTGGAACGGCGCGAAGCCCTCCGTGCCGACCTTGATGAAGAGGAAGCTGAAGCCCCAGATCAGGGCCAGGACGCCGAAGCGGACGCGCCAGTCGAGCAGGCGCGGGGCGCGGATGCCGCCGGCGCGGGGCGGAGTGGAGGCCGGGGAGGGCCGGGGGGAGCGGGAGGTCGGGGCTGCGGGGCTCATGCACTCAGATTGCGCGGCTCGATCTCTTAGGACAAGCGAGAATTCCTCGACCCCTTCCCTTAGTATCGCTTACATGTTGAATCTGGAGCGCCTGCGCACCCTCGACGCCGTCGCCCGGCACGGTTCGGTCAGTGGCGCGGCCGACGGACTGCACGTCACCACCTCGGCCGTCTCCCAGCAGCTGTCCAAGCTGGAGCGCGAGGTGGGGCAGCAGCTGCTCGCCAAGAACGGCCGGGGCGTGCGGCTCACCGACGCCGGTCTGCTGCTGGCCGAGCATGCCGCCCGGATCCTCTCCCAGGTCCAGATGGCCCAGGCCGACATCGAGGCCCAGCGCGGCCAGGTGGTGGGCGAAGTGCGGGTCGCGGCCTTCCCGTCGGCCGCCCGGGGCCTCTTCCCGGCAGCGCTCGCCTCCCTGCGCGAGGGGCACCCCGAACTCCGGGTCCGCACGACCGAACTGGAGCCCGAGCAGGGGGTACGCGCGGTGCTGCGCGGCGACGCGGACCTCGCGCTCGTCCTGGACTGGAGCAACAAGCGGGCGCCGGTCCCCGGCGGCCTCGAGCGCGCCCATCTCCTCGACGACTCCGCCGACGTGGCCCTCCCCGCCGGGCATCCGCTGGCCGGGCGGGCGGCGGCGGACCTGGTGGACTTCGCCGACGAGGAGTGGGTGTCCTGGCCCGAGGGCGAGTTCTGCCACGACTGGCTCATGTTCACCCTGCGCTCCCAGGGCATCGAGCCCCGCATCGGACACCTCGCGGGTGAGCACCACACGCAGCTGGCGCTCGTCGCGGCCGGACTCGGCGTGTGCGTCACGCCCCGGCTCGGCCGTCCGGTGCCGGACGGGGTCGTCTTCGTTCCCGTCCGGCAGCAGGTGCGGCGCCACATCTATGCCACCTGGCGCGCCGACGCGGGTCGCCGCCCCTCCGTTCGGGCCGTCGTCGGGGCGCTGCGTGCGGCGGCCGAGCCCCTGGCGGACTGAGGTCCGGGTGCTGTCAGGGCCCCGTGAGAGCCAGGGCCCCGCGAGAGTCAGGGACCACGAGAGCCGAGTCCCCGCCAGCGTCGGCGCCCGTGAGTGTCAGAGCCCCGCGAGTTTGCGGAAGTCCCAGGAGGCGACGGCGTCCGGCGTCAGCCGCATCCAGGCGTGGCGGCCGTCGTGCGGCATCGCGTCCAGGCCGAAGTTCTTGGCGGCGAAGAGCTGCTCGGGCACGTCGAGTGCGGGGCAGGGCTCGCCCGTACGCGGTGCCTCGCCGACGAAGGTGACCGAGCCGGACAGCTCCACTCCGCGGAGCTCGCCGTACTCCTCGCCGTCGTCCACCACCACGGCGATCCTCGGGTCGGCGCGCAGCTCCGCCCAGCGGCGACTGCGGGTCAGCGAGTAGAGCCAGAGCGAGGAGCCGTCCCAGACGAACCAGAGCGCGCTCACGTGCGGGCGGCCGTCGGCGGAGACGGTCGCGACCCGGCAGGTGCGCTGTTCGGCGAGGAAGGAGTCGAGCTCGGCCGGGGTCATCATGATCCGGCGTCCACGGCGCTGTGCGACGGTCATCGTCCGCACCCTTCTGGATTTCTGATGAGACGTCAGAAAGCATGGGGGGCCAGTCGCGCGCGTGCAAGGGGAGGGACCATGGGACAGGACCAGGGGTCGAATTCCAAGGAACGGCTCGGAGAGCGGATCCGCCCGGACGGTGGAGTCGTCCTGCTCACCGTCGAGTGTCAGCAGGGAGTCGTCGGGCCGGACAGTGCCCTGCCCGAACTGGCCGCCGCGGCCCGCGCGTCGGGAGCCCTGCGGAACGTCGCGCGACTCGTCGCCGCCGCGCACGAGGCGGACGTCCAGGTGATCCACGCCGTCGCCGAACGGCGCCCCGACGGGCGGGGCGCCAACAGCAACGCCCGGCTCTTCCGGGCCGCCGCCCGGCTGCCCGTCCAGCAGTACAGCGGAAGCAGGGCGGTACGGATCGCCGAACCGATCCAGGTCACCGAGGAGGACCTCGTCGTACGGCGCCTGCACGGGCTGTCGCCGCTCGCCGGGACCGATGTCGACCCGCTGCTCCGCAACCTCGGCTGCCGGACGCTGATCGTCACCGGCGTCTCCGCCAACGTGGCCGTGCCCAACGCCGTCTTCGACGCCGTGAACCTCGGCTACACGGTGGTGGTGCCCGGGGACGCCATCGCGGGGGTCCCGGCCGACTACACCCCCGCGATGATCCGGAACACCCTCGCGCTCGTCGCCACGATCACCACGACCGACGAGATTCTGGCGTGCTGGAAGCTTCCCCGGCGTTCAGGGGCCACCGGGGGCGCCGTCGGCCGGGGTTGACCGCCGGGGGCGGGTCCGCCGGTCGCGGCCCGCCGTCCGGGGCCGCCGTCAGCCGAGGCTGATCGCGTCACCCACCACCTGGATCGGCTCCGGCGGCAGCGGTGCGGTGGCCGGGCCGGACTTCACGCTGCCGTCCGAGATGTCGAAGTGGCTCTGGTGGCACGGGCAGACGATGGCTCCGTCCTTGACGCCGCTCACGGCGCAGCCCTGGTGGGTGCACTTCGAGGAGAAGGCCTTGAACTCGCCGGCCTTGGGCTGGGTGATCACCAGGCCCTTGTCGGCGAGGATCTTCCCGCCCCCCACCGGGATGTCCCCGGTGCGGGCGAGGGTTCCGCCCTCCTCCGCGGCGCCGTCGTCCGTGCCGCCGTCGCCCCCGCCGCCGCACGCGGTGAGTGCCATCGCGAGGCCCGCGCCACCCGCCGCCGCGACCACCGTCCGGCGTGCCACTCCGCTCATGTACTGCCCCTTTTCCTCGATGCGTTCGGCGCGTTCGGCGCGTCGGGTGCACGGTCGTGCCCGTTGCGTCCGTCGTGCCCGCCGCGCCGGCCCTGTCTGTCGTATCTGCCCGAAGGTACGGCTGTGACCTGTGTCCCGTTCACAGGATCGGACGTTCTCCTCCTTACAGTTCTCATTAGAGTGTCGGAACGTGGACACTCTCCGGTGGAAGTGTCCATCTCCGGCGCTCCGGTGATCCCGGAGCGGGACGCGGCCGGGAACGGGGGAGACGCGCATGCTGACGCGCTCGGTGAGCGCCCATCACGTACGGGCCGTGCTGCTGGCTGCCGAGCGGCGAGGGATCGCCGCCGTGCCACTGCTCGCCCGCGCCGGACTGTCCCCGGCGCTGATCGAGGAGCCCGGGGCTCCCGACCGGGCGGCCCGGGTCCCGGCGGAACAGTTCGGACAGCTCGTCAGAATGGTGTGGGCCACCCTCGACGACGAGCTCATCGGCTTCGGTGGCGCACCGAGCAAGGTCGGGACCTTCGCGATGATGGCCCATGTCGTGGTCCACGGCAGCCGCGATCTGCGCGAGGCGCTCCGGCGGGCCCAGACCTTCTACTCCCTCTTCCCCGGCGGACCTCGCTTCCAGCTCGTGGAGCCCGGAGGGGAAGGGACCTCCCCCGTCGACGAGGCCCGTTTGGAGTTCGACGTCTCCGAATACGACGACCCCCTCCACTTCGGCGCCGAGTCCACCGTCCTCGTCGCACACCGCTTCGCCGGTTGGCTCGTCCGGCACCGGATCGGGTTGCGCCGGGTCGAGTTCGTCCACCCCGAGCCCCGGCACGTCCGGGAGTACGCCCTCCTGTTCGGGGCGCCCTGTGTCTTCGGCGCGGCCCGGACGACGGCCGTCTTCGACCGGGCGGACCTCGACGAACCGGTCCTGCGGGACGCGGCCGCGCTCAAGGCCTTCCTCCGCCGCGCCCCCGTCGATGTGCTCGTCCGCGCGGACTACGGCAGTACGGCGACCGGCCGGGTGCGGCATCTGATCGGACGGGCCCTGCCCGCCGGGCCGGTGCCGACGCCCGAGCAGCTCGCCGACCGGCTGTCGGTCAGCCCGCAGACCCTGCGCCGCCAACTGGCCGCCGAGGGAACCACGTACCAGCGGCTCCGTGACCAGGTGCGGCGCGACCACGCCATCGCCGAGCTGGCCGGTGGGCGCGTCTCGATCGAACGGCTGTCGCGCCGGCTCGGGTTCTCCGAACCCAGCGCGTTCCACCGGGCGTTCCGGCGGTGGACGGGGGAGACGCCCCGCGCCTACCGGGCTCGGGCCGCCTCGCGCGGTCGTTCCTCCGCCGAGGCGGAGGAACGGGGTCACGGACGAGGGTCGTGAGGGCTCACGGCCGGCAGTCGTGAGGGCCCGCGGTCAACAACCCTGAGCGGTACGGTCACAGTCGCCGCCCGGCGCCCGGCCTACCGTCCCGCCATGACCGAAATCGACCGGTCCGGCGCCGCGTGGCCCCCGGACCCCACCCACCTCCGATGACCCTGCGCAGGGCCGTCGGCGCGGTCCTCGGGGCCGGGGTCGTGCTCTGCCTCGTCGCGGCCGTGGCCGTGACGGCCCTCGGTGTACGGGTCGACGGTACGAGCATGGGCCCGACGCTCCACGAGGGGGACCGCGTCCTGGTGGCGCCGGGATCGGCGGGTCGGGCCCGCCGGTTCGACGTGGTGCTGCTGCGGGCGTCGGCGAAGGACGCCCTGCTGGTCAAACGGGTGATCGGGCTGCCCGGCGACCGGGTCGCGATCGTCTCCACGCCGGAGGAACCCTTCCAGGTGCTTCTCCAGGAGCGCGGTCGAGGGCCCGTCCGTCGGGTGGTGGCGCCCCAGTGGGCGTCGCAGGCCCACCGTACGGGCGCGTGCTGCGGACCGGACGGGACGCGGTCGGCGCGGTCCGAGCTGCGGACCGTGCCCGAGGGTGCGTTCTTCTATCTGGGGGACAACCCCGATCTGTCGGACGACTCCCGGGCGTACGGCTGGGGAGAGATCGAACGGATTGAGGGCAGGGTCGGCGTACGGGCCTTCCCGGTCTCCTCGACACCGGACATCGGCAACCGGCCGGCCGTGGAGGAGTACCGGGGGCCGAGCCCTTGAGGCTCCGGGGTGCCGGGGTGCCGGGGTGCCGGGGTGCCGGGGTGCCGGGGTGCCGGGGTGGCAGGGTGCCGGCTCGGCTAGGCGTGTCGGGACGCGGCCGGGGCCTCGTTCGCCGGGGGGATCCGCTCGTGGCCCGTGCTCAACGCGATCCTGACCACCGTGTCCGCGACGCGCCGGGCCGACGCCTCGGGCGAGGCGGAGGCCTGGACGATATGGCTCGCCGTGAGCCGGACGGCCGCGTCCACGGCGAGCTCGCGCGCCACCGGGTCGATCGTCGGCCACGCCTCCGTGACATAAGCGCCGGCCATCGCCGTCGCCATGTCGAAGGCCGCCGCCGACCGCGTCGTCAGATACGAGAGGAGTCCGTCCTCGCCTGTGCTGGTCAGCATCGCCTTGATCAGCGGGTTCCGGCCGGCCAGCGTGAGCGTGAAGCCGACGGCCGCCTCCACGGCGGCGCGCAGATCGTCCCGGTGGGCGTCCAGTCCCGCCTGGATGCCGACGAGACAGCGCTCCAGCTCACGCTGGAAGAGGGCCTCGCCGACGGCCTCCTTGGAGGGGAACTCCGAGTACAGCGTCTGGCGGCTCACACCGACCGCGCCGGCCAGGTGTGCCATGCGGAGCTTGTCGAAGCCGCGGTCCGCGACCGCCTCGTACGCGGCGTCGAGCAGGCGCTCGCGCAGCAGTGTCCGGACCGTCTCCCTGAACCGTGGCATCGGCCAAGCCTAGTCCAGCCGGAATTCTCCCCAGGATTGTCCGAAGTGTTGACACTTCGTTAGAGAGTGTCCAATTCTCGAACAGGCAGCCGCAAAGTGTCATCCGCCTCCGACCATCCGGCCGCGAGACGCACGGCTGTACTCACATCCCCACCCGCGCGGCTTGTGCGGGACGACGGTTGGAGATCACATGCAGCACGAGACCAGAGGCGTCACCCGCTGGCGCAGATCGGCGTTCCTCGCCGTGCCCGCCACGGCCGCCGTCGCCGCCATGGCCACGGCCATGGTGCAGGGCGCGCTCGCCGCGAACCTCTCGCTGACCAGCGTCCCCTTCACCCTCAGCTCCAAGACGGTGGCGGCTCCGCAGGGCATCGGCGCGGTCATGCACACCATCGACGCCGGCGGTGCCAAGGGCGCCGCCGAGGTCGGCATCGCCAAGGCGGGCCTCGACGGCATCTGCGTCCACGCCGTCCAGTCCGTCGCCCTCCCGGTGATCGGCAGCCTCGGCACCTGGTCGCTCAACATCTCCTCGCCCGCCGCGGCCACCCCGCTCACCAGCGACCAGCTCGTCGCGGGTGCCGGACTCCAGGCCAACAAGCTGGTCCTGGACGCCCAGTCCCTCAAGGCGGCCACGGCCACGCTCAACGCGAGCGACACCACCCCGAACGTCATCGGTGCGGCCGCCGACGGCGCCGGGATCAAGGGCACCGGCATCACGGACGGCACCCCGGGCCAGTTCGGCCTGGACGCCACCGGTGGCCGTACCGACATCAGGAACCTCAACGCCGATGCCAACGGCGCCACGATCTCCGGCGCCATCACCCTGCCGGACCTCGCCATCGGCATCGCCCACGGCGACAAGGGCTGCTGAGCCGGCCGGACCCGCGCGACCGCACCACCGGCGCCACCACGGGCCGGGGCCCGCGCCCCGTGGAGCGCACCGGCCCCGGCCCTCTCCCGCCCCTCCCTCCGACCCAGCTATGAGGCCCCCATGCGCGCAGATCCGCCGCCCGAGCCGCCCCGCGGGTCCGCCGGACCCCCTGCCGGCGAGACCGCCGGACCAACCGCCGAACTCACGCCGTCCACCGCGGAGTCCGCCCGGTCCGCCGCCGGTCGGGTCGCGCGGTCCCGAGGGGCACGGGCTGCCTTCCGGCGCTGGCGCCGCACCCGGCCGTTCTGGGCGACCGTCTGGACCGGCCTCGGCGGATTCGTCATCTTCTTCCTGCCGATGGCTCCGCTCGGCAAGATCCTCCAGGTCGGCGTCGGAGGCATCGCGGGCATGGCGGGCGGAGTCGTCCTCATGGCGATGGCCCTGCTGATGCTGCTGCTGCCCGGTCAGCGTCACACCGCCGGTGTCATCGCGGTGATCGCGGGAGTCGCCTCCTTCCCCCTGTCGAACCTCGGCGGCCTCTTCGTCGGGATGGTCCTCTCGGTCCTCGGCGGATCCATGGCCTTCGCCTGGCTCCCCGAGAAGCCCGCCGCACGGCGCGGCCGCCGCCTCCGCCGTACCGGGCGGGCCGGCGGAACCCCCGTACCGCCCATGTCCGTCGGGAGCGGATCCGTATGACTCACCACCACCCCTTCTCCGGTACGGGCCTCCTCGCCGGCGCGCGACGCATCCGCCCGTCACTCGCCCGGATGCGTACGACCGGCGCCCGCGCCGCCACCGACTGGAACGCCCGCATGCTCGCCGACGCCGCCGACGGCACCCGGCGCGGCACCCGCTGGGGACGCGGCGCGCTCGCCCTCGTCCCCTCCGCCCTCGCCGTCGGCGCCCTCGGCAGCGCACTGGCACAGGGCGCCCTCGCAGCCAACTTCAGCGTCGCGGGCCAGCCGTTCACCCTGACGTCCAACGGGGTCGAGGGCAGCGGATTCGGCGCCATCGTCAACACCCCCGCCGTCGGCCGCCCGGACGGCAGCACGACCACCAGCACCGCCATGGCACGCGTCGGGTTCGCGAGCGCCGGGCTCGCCGGGCTCTGCGGCATCGTCCACCAGACGATCGCGGGCGTCCCGTACTCACTGCTCCTGACGGGCGGCCAGAAGGTGACGGCCACCCCGCCCGGCACCTTCACCACCGACATCGACGCCTCGAACCTCTACATCCAGGCGACCGAACTCCAGGCGTACGGCCGCACCACCCTCCAGAACGCGGTCCTCGGCCAGTCCGCCGACCAGGTCACCGTGGCCGGCAAGCCGCTCACGGGAGCACTGCCCGGCGGGTTCGGGCTCGGCTCGGCGGGCGGCGAGGGAGGCAGCTCGATCAAGCTGCACGGACTGAACGCCACCGCCTACGACGCCGAGATGGCGGGCGCGCTCGTGCTGCCCGACCTGAAGATCAGGGTCGTCGCGGGAACGGCCACCACATGCTGAGCCGGCTGAGGGCCGGGTACGGGTGGTTCCGCGCCTTCCGCCGCACCCGACCGTTCTGGGGAGGGGTCTGGCTGGTCGCCGGGGGCTGGACCGTCCTCAAGTTCTCCCTCAGCTCCCTGCAGCTGATCGTGAGCACGGGCTTCGGGGGAGTGGCCGGCTACCTCGTCGGCGGCGGGATGATCCTCTGCGGACTCGTCCCGATGGCCCTGCCCGGACAGCGGTACACCTTCGGGCTGATCGGCGTGGTCCTCGCGGTGGTCTCGCTCGTCGTCTCCAACCTCGGCGGCTTCCTGCTCGGCATGACGCTCGGTGTCCTCGGCGGATCCATGATGGTGGGCTGGGGCGCCAAACGGCCGCGCCGCCGGGCGGCGGCGGTGGAGGTGGAGGGGTGAGGGCGGCTCCCGGGGGAGCCGGGGTGCCGCCGGGCGATCCGAAAGGCGTCCGGCGCGAGGCCCCCGTCCGGTCTCCCGCCCGGACGCGGCAGAAGGCCCTCGCCGTGTCCCTGGCGCTCGTCCTCGCCGTCCTGACCGCCGTCTGGTCGGGGCAGCCGAGCCGTGCCGCGGGGGCGCCCGCCGCCGTCGCACCGATGGGCGTGCCCTTCCTGCCCTCCCCGGACCCGCTGCACGTCACCATCGCCAGCATGGTCGCCGTCTCCATGACGGTCGAGAAGAACGTCACCATCCGGCTCTCCGACGGCACGACCCGCGTCACCAACCAGTACACCTTCACCAAACTCAAGATCCGCTCGCACATGAACGTGACCCAGCGGGCCGCCGGCCACACCGTCACCATCGACGTCCCCGACGAGGGCTCCCTCGGCGGCTACGACAGCGCGGGCAGGCCGGAGACGACCACGATGTGGGGCACCATCTCGAACGTCTGCGTCCGTGTCCTCGTCAAGATCTGCGGAGTCCAGGGCCTCCTCGACTTCTTCGGCTCGCTCATCCCGCTCACCGCCGGGGCCGAGGACTTCGTCGGCGACATCCACGCGATCCGGACCGTCGACGACCACGCGGCCCTCGACTCCACCGAGAACCCCGTCCACCTCCCCGGAACGATCACGGTGACCACCCCATGAGCACCGAAGGCCTCGGCCCGGAAGGGCATACCCACTGGCGTCGCACGCTCGCCGTCGCGCTGCCCTCGCTCCTGGCGGCCGGCGGCCTCGGCTCCGCCATGGCGAGCGGAGCCCTCGCCGTCGGCCTCCAGATCCAGGACCGGCCCGTCGACTTCACCACCAGCAGTCTGTACGGGACGCAGTACGGTGCCGCCGTCGTCGACCAGACCGTCGTACGGGCCGACGGTTCGACCGGAACCGTACGGGTGCTGCGCATGGGCTTCGCGGACGGAATGCTCAACGGCCTCTGCCTCAGTCAGCGGCAGCAGATCGGCGGCGCCGCGTACACGCTGCTCCTCACCCTCGGCGACGACAACCCCGGCTCGTGGGAGATCAGGACGAAGAACACCGTCCTCGACCTGCGGAACGCCACCGGGGTCCTCGACATGGACGGCGTCGTCGACCTCAACACCAACGGCGCCGACGTGAAGACCGTCAGGGACGCCGGCGGCGCGTACGTCGTGAACCCGCTCGACAGCCCGCAGCACCGCTTCGGCATCCAGGCGCGGTACGCGAAGTTCGACCGGATCGCCGGCACCGCCCAGGACCTCCGGATTCCCGGCCTCCTCACCACCCCGAGGCTCAAGCTCTCCGTACGTCCGGGCACGGTCGCCTGCCCCGCCCCCGCCCCGCCCACGGGCACCCCGGGCACACCGTGAGCGACTCGGTGCCGACCCGATCTCCGGGGTCGGTATCTGACGACCCGTGCGACCTGGCAGACTGCGGGGCCTCACCGTCGTCTCCTCCGTGTCGAGAGCGGACCGCTCCACCGGGGAGGCGGCAAGCGACTCCTGGAGGCCCTCATGGCGCAGCAGTCCGGACACGCGGCCCGCACGCGTGGATGCTCCCGCCGGCCACCGCGCCGGCGTGGGAACGGGGCGGGCACCCGATGACGCTGTGCCGTACCCGGCGTGCCGATCCCGGAGCCCTCGTCGTCCGCAGCGCGCCCGCCGTGCCCACCGCGGCGGTGCTGCTGCTCCACGGCGGCCGCGCCGACGGCGTCGAGCCGCCGCCCGCCCTCAACCTTCCCGCGCTGCGGATGCGCCCCTTCGCCGCCGCCGTGACCCGCGCCGTGCGGGGCCGGGACGTGCTGATCGCCGAGGTCCGCTACCGGCACCGGGGCTGGAACGGTCCGAGCGCCGACGCCGCCAGAGACGCCGAGAACGCTCTCGTACGCCTCCGGGAGCAGGCCGGGCCCGTCCCCGTCGTCCTCCTCGGCCACTCCATGGGCGGCCGGGCCGCGCTGCGCGCCGCGGCCGACCCGGCCGTCCGCGGTGTCGTCGCCCTCGCGCCCTGGTGTCCCACCGACGAACCCGTGGACCACCTCGGCGGCCGGCGGCTGTACCTGCTCCACGACGAGACCGACCGCGTCACCTCGGCCCGCGCGTCCTGGGACTTCGTCCGCAGGGCCCGCGCCGCGGGCGCGGACGCGGCGGGCATCCCGATGCCGACGGGAGGGCACGCCATGCTGCGCGGCGCCCACCTGTGGCACCGCAGGGCGGCCGAACTCACTGCGGCACTGCTCTCGCACGGATGAGCCGGGTCGCCCCGGGGTGCGGGTACGAGTGCGGACGGGCCGCGGGCGGGAACCCCCGCTGCGGGACTTGAAGCTGCCGCAACGGCAGCTCCTACCGTTCCGAACAGGGCCGGAGCGACCGGCCCGGCGACGCACTCGTGAGAGGAGGCGGCGATGGCCTGGCCCACTGCGGAGGTCGCCCGTATGTCGGGCGTGACGGCCCGGACCCTGCGGCACTACGACGAGATCGGACTGCTGCCGCCCGCGTGGATCGGTGCCAACGGGCACCGCTACTACGAGGAGGGCCAGCTGCTGCGACTGCAGCAGATCCTCGTGCTGCGGGCGCTGGGTCTCGGACTGCCTGAGATCGGCGAGGTCCTGGCCGAGCAGATCGACGAGGTGGAGGCCCTGCGCGGCCATCACCGCCGCCTGCTCGCCGAGCGCGACCGGCTCGGCGCCCTGGCCGCCACCGTCTCCCGCACGATCGCCGAACTGGAGCAGTCCAGGAAGGACGGCAGATCCATGAGCGGAATCAACCGGCCGGAGAACCTCTTCGAAGGCGTTCGGCCCGACCAGTACGGGGAGAACCTCCGGGAGTTCCCGGAGCTCGCCGATGCCGTCGAGCGGCACGGCTCGACGCTGAGCGAGGACCGGATCGAGGCGGGGCACCGCGAGCGCACGGCACAGATGATCCGCATCGCGGAACTGATGGCCGCCGGGGAACCGGTGGACGGCGGTGCGGTGCAGGCCGAGATCGAGGCCCAGTACCGGGCGCTGACCGCGATCCGTGCCGTGTCCGGCGAGGAGTTCCGCGCGATCGGGCGGTCGTGTGTGGAGAACGAGCAGTGGCGCGCGGCGTACGAGGCGATCGCGTCGGGCCTGGCTGCCTACCAGCGGGACGCGATCGACGCGTACGTCACGAGCCGACTGGGCTGACCGGGCCGTGCCGAGGCGACTCGGGCCGAGCCGGATCGGTCGGGTTCCGGCCGGTGCGCGGCGGGCCGTGTACGGCGCTGTCACGGCGTCGGTACGCGGCCCGCTCACGGGCGTCGGCGGGTCCGGTCCGCGTTCTCGGCGGCGATCAGGCCCGCGCACGCCGCCCGTGTCGCGGTGTGGACCGCGCGGGCCAGGCGTCCGCCCCAGAGGGAGCGCGGGCCCGCGAACGGCTCGGCGTCGGTGCCGTTCCCGGCGGTCGCCACGGGGGCGGCCACGCAGACCGCGTCGGTGGGGGTGCCGGACGCGTCCGCGCCGAGTTCCACCAGGGCCTGCACCTTCGCCTCGGTGGCGGTGGCGACCGCGTTGACGAGCGCCGCGTCCGTGAGCGGCACGGGCAGCGACACGATGATGTTGATCGTTCCTGGGCGGGGGGCGGGGACGCCGCCGACTTCCGGTGCGGCGGCCCAGCCCCGTACCCCTATCCCCGCCGTGACCACGGCCCGCACACCGCCGTCCACGGCATGGCACCGGTCCGTGACCGAGGCCGCCGTCATGAGCCCCACCCCCGCGCCCTCCAGCCCCGCACCGACCGCCAGGTCGCGGAGGTGGGCGACCGGATCGAGCCGGGTGTAGCCGGGCGGGACCTGGGCGTTGAGCACCCACGCGCGCTCGCCGATGCCGCCGCCGAGCACGGCGCTCGACACCATGCGGACGCCGGGCCCGGGCGCCCAGACCAGGACCGGCCACGCGCGGCCCTGCTCCGTATGGGTCAGCAGAGCCGCGTCGGCGAGAGAAGCGCCGGTCAGGAGGGTTCGCGAGGGCATCCCCACACCCTAGGGGTGTCGGGAACGGCCCCGCGCCGGCCGGTCAGGCGAGGCCGTTCCAGCCCCAGCGCGGGGTGGGGCCGGGTTCGCCGAGATCCGTGCCCGGCGCCGAGGCCGAGACGTCCCTGGCGATCCGCGTGCCCCAGGCGAAGTACTCCACCACCCGGCGGCGCAGCAGTGCGTCGTCCGGCAGCTCCTTCTCCACGGCCGCCGTCATCAACTCCATCCAGCGCAGCCGCTGTTCCTCCGTGATGCCGAGCCCGAGATGGGCGCGGAGCAGGGCCTGATGCCCGCCGAGCTCCGCCGTGAAGCCGGCGGGTCCCGAGAAGACCTCCGCCAGCCACACGGCCACGTGCTCGACATGCGCCGCGGTGAAGTCGGCGAAGACGGGCGCGAGGAGGGGATCGGCCAGGACCCCCTCGTAGAACGTCTCGGAGAGCCGGCGCAGGGCGTCGGCACCGCCCACGGCTTCGTACAGGGTGTTCGCGTGCTCGGCGGTCATGGAACGCCTCCGGGATCCGGGATGTGTGCTCCCAGCTTCCACACAACGGGACCAGGATCCAGGGATGTTCGCTCTCGGCGGGGCGGGACGCGGCCCCGCCCGGGGCCGTCCGGGGTTCCGCGCCCTCGATGGAGAGGCCGCGCGAGTCGATAGCCTGGGCGAATGCTTACAGAAGTGACAGCGACCCGCTATGTCACGCCCTTGCGTGAGGGCGGCTCGCTCCCCGGGATCGTCGAGGCCGACGACCTCGGCACGTACGTCATGAAGTTCACCGGCGCCGGGCAGGGCCGCAAGACGCTGGTCGCCGAGGTCATCTGCGGGCAGCTCGCCCGCCGGCTCGGACTGCGGGTGCCGGAACTCGTCACCATCCAGCTCGACCCGGTCATCGGGCTCTCCGAGCCCGACCAGGAGGTGCAGGAGCTGCTCAAGGCGAGCGGCGGGCTCAACCTGGGCATGGACTTCCTGCCCGGCTCGCTCGGCTTCGACCCGCTGGCGTACGAGGTGGACCCCGCCGAAGCCGGCAAGGTCGTCTGGTTCGACGCGGTCATCAACAACGTCGACCGCTCCTGGCGGAACCCGAACATGCTCGTCTGGCACGGCGACCTGTGGCTCATCGACCACGGCGCCACCATGATCTGGCACCACAACTGGAAGGGCGCGCAGGCCTCCGCCGCGAAGCCGTACGACGCCTCCGACCACGCGCTCGCCCCCTTCGGGCCCGACGTCGCCGCCGCAGCCGCGGAGCTGGCCCCGCTCGTCACCCGCGAGCTGCTCGACGGGATCGCCGCCGACGTACCCGACGAGTGGCTCGTCGACGAGCCCGGCTTCGACAGTACGGACGAGGTGCGCGCCGCCTACGTCGAGGCGCTGCTCCCGCGCGCCGCCACCATCCACGAGCGCGTCACGCTCGGCCCGCGCACCGAGACCCGGGCACAGCAGCCGCCCGGCTGGCTGGCCGAGCGCCTCGCGCCCCGGACGCACTCCACCGAGAAGGACACCACCCCGTGACCGACCGCGATGTCTTCGAGTACGCGCTGCTGCGCGTGGTGCCGCGGGTCGAGCGCGGCGAGTGCTTCAACGCCGGGGTGGTCGTCTACTGCCGCGCCCGGTCCTTCGTGGGCGCCCGTACCCATCTGGACGAGGGGAAGCTGTCGGTGCTCGACCCGGCCGCCGACGTGGCCGGCGTCCGGGCGGCGCTGCGCGCGGTCGAGGGGGTCTGCCTCGGGGGCGACGCCGCCGGTCAGGCGGCGCCGGACGACGCGGGGCGCCGCTTCCGCTGGCTGATCGCGCCGCGCTCCACGGTCGTCCAGCCGGGGCCCGTCCACACGGGGCTCACCACCGACCCGGAGGCCGAGGTGGAGCGGCTGCTCGACCTGCTGGTGCGCTGAGCGCGCCCGGGACCGACACGCCCGGCGACGGGGAGTGACCGGGTGCACCCGGTGGGCCGTTGACACCGGGTGCCAGGGCTTCTAGCGTCTCGTTCTGCGGACGATACTAAGCGGTCGCTCATGTGCGGGACGCAGGAGCGGGTGACCGGTTCGACCGCGACCAGGGACGATCCAAGGGCGAGGAGAACCAAGCATGTCCACCACCGAGCAGCGCGTAGCCGTCGTCACGGGTGCCGCACGGGGTATCGGGGCCGCCACCGCGCTCCGCCTCGCGGCCGAGGGCCGCGCCGTCGCCGTACTCGACCTCGACGAGGCGGCCTGCAAGGACACCGTCGAGAAGATCACCGCCGCGGGCGGCACCGCCCTCGCGGTCGGCTGCGACGTCTCCGACAGCGCCCAGGTGGAGGCCGCCGTCGCGCGCGTCGCCGCCGAGCTCGGCGCGCCGACGATTCTCGTCAACAACGCGGGTGTGCTCCGCGACAACCTGCTCTTCAAGATGTCCGAGTCCGACTGGGACCTCGTCATGAACGTGCACCTCAAGGGCGCCTTCCTGATGGCGAAGGCCTGCCAGAAGCACATGGTGGACGCGGGCTTCGGCCGGATCGTCTCGCTCTCCTCCTCCTCGGCGCTCGGCAACCGCGGTCAGGCCAACTACTCGGCCGTGAAGGCCGGACTGCAGGGCCTCACCAAGACCCTCGCCAAGGAGCTCGGAAAGTTCGGCATCACCGCCAACGCCGTCGCCCCGGGCTTCATCGTCACCGAGATGACCGCGCAGACCGCCGAGCGCGTCGGCATGGGCTTCGAGGAGTTCCAGGCCGCCGCGGCGTCCATGATCCCGGTGCAGCGGGTCGGCCGCCCCGAGGACGTCGCCAACGCGATCGCCTTCTTCGCGGGCGACGACGCCGGCTTTGTCTCCGGCCAGGTCATGTACGTGGCCGGCGGCCCCCTCAACTGACGACCGGCACCGGGAGGAGCAAGCACATGACCGCACAGGCACGGCCGGAGCTGTCCGGCAAGGTCGCTCTGGTCACCGGCGCGAGCCGGGGCATCGGCTACGGCATCGCCGAGGCGCTCGTCGCCCGCGGCGACCGGGTCGTCATCACCGGACGCGGCGAGGAGGCCCTCAAGGAGGCCGTCGAGCGACTCGGCGCCGACCGGGCGATCGGCGTCCCCGGCAAGGCCCACGACGAGGTCCACCAGGCCGCCGCCGTCGAGGCCGCGATGGACGGCTTCGGCCGGCTGGACTTCCTGATCAACAACGCCGGTACGAATCCGGTCTTCGGCCCCATCGCCGATCTTGATCTCGGGGTGGCCCGGAAGGTCTTCGAGACCAACGTGGTCTCCGCGCTCGGCTTCGCCCAGCGGAGCTGGCACGCCTGGCAGAAGGATCACGGCGGCGCGATCGTGAACATCGCCTCGATCGCCGGCGTATCCGCCTCGCCTTTCATCGGCGCATACGGAATGAGCAAGGCCGCCATGGTCAATCTCACTCTTCAGCTGGCGCATGAATTCGCTCCGCTCGTGCGGGTCAATTCCATTGCCCCGGCCGTGGTGAAGACGAAATTCGCGCAGGCGCTGTACGAGGGCCGGGAAGCGGAGGCGGCTGCCTCCTATCCGCTCGGCCGGCTCGGCGAGCCCTCCGACATCGGCGGCGCGGCAGCCTTCCTGACCTCGTCGCAGTCGGAGTGGATCACCGGCCAGACGCTCGTCGTCGACGGCGGGATTTTCCTGAACGCCGGAGTCGGGTGACCGATAATCGGACACTTTCCGGATCTGGTGTCCGGATTGAACCCGGTTATACGCCGAATGACTCAAGTGCCCCGTCAGGCTCGAACATTGACCTGACGGGGTGCTGCGGTATCGTCGGCCGACCCCTGGCTGAACGAGGAGCGTGCACGTGTTCAACCGGACCAGTCTGCAGGCCGCTGCAGCCCTTGTGTCCATATCCCTGGTGTCCGGATGCAGTGTCTTCTCGGACAGTGAATCCGCCGGGGATCAGAGAATCGTCGTCGGCACGACGAGCTCTCCCACCACGCTTGATCCGGCAGCCGCCTGGGACAATTCCTGGGAGCTCTTCCGGAATGTCTACCAAACCCTGGTGAGTTTCCCGACGGGCAGTACGACCCCTGATTCGGATGCCGCCGAATGCAAGTTCTCCGACACCGCCAGCCGGGTCTTCGAGTGCAAGCTCGTGGAGGGCCTCACGTTCTCCAACGGGCACAAGCTGGACGCGAAGGCCGTGCAGTACTCGATCGAGCGCATCCGCACGATCAACCACAAGGGTGGCCCCAACGGGATGCTCGGCTCGCTCGACAAGATCGAGACCGTGGGTGACCGGACGATCGTCTTCCGGCTCAACAAGTCGGACGCCACCTTCCCCTTCGTCCTCGCGACCCCCGCGATGTCGATCGTGGACCCGGCCGACTACCCGGCCGACCGGCTTCGCGCCAAGGACGGCAAGGTCACCGGCTCGGGACCGTACGTCCTCGACTCGTACACCGAGAAGAAGACGGCCGAGCTGACGAAGAACCCGACCTACAAGGGCTTCGCCGACCGTAAGAACGGCGGCGTCACGATCAAGTACTTCAACGAGTCCGAGGCGCTCGTCGCCGCGCTCAAGAAGAAGGAGATCGACGCCACCTACCGCGGCCTCACCGCCGAGGAGGTCGTCGAGCTCCAGGACGACAAGCCCGAGAACAAGGGTCTCCAGATCATCGAGTCGACGGGCGCGGACATCCGCTACCTGGTCTTCAACGCCCAGGACCCGACGGTCGCCAAGCTCCCCGTTCGCAAGGCCATCGCCCAGCTCGTCGACCGCGACGAACTGGTCAACAAGGTCTACCAGGGCACCGCCGAGCCCCTGTACTCGATGGTGCCCAAGGGCATCGCGGCTCACACCACCAAGTTCTTCGACCGCTACGGCACGCCGAGCGCGAAGAAGGCCGAGGAGATCCTCCGCGACGCGGGCATCACCGATCCCGTCGAGCTGACCTTCTGGTACACCACGGACCGGTACGGCTCCTCCACCGCCGCCGAGTTCAAGGAGCTCAAGCGCCAGCTCGAGGAGTCCGGCCTCTTCAAGGTCACCCTCCACGGCAAGCCGTGGACGGAGTTCCAGGAGGGCTACCAGAAGGGCGAGTACCCGGTCTTCGGGCGCGGCTGGTTCCCCGACTTCCCGGATCCGGACAACTTCGTCGCGCCGTTCATCGGCAAGGAGAACGTCCTCGGTACGCCGTACGTGAGCCCCAGGATCACCGGCGAGCTCCTCCCGAAGTCCCGTCGCGAGAGCGACCGCGGGACCGTCACGGACGAGTTCGTCGAGGCCCAGGAGATCATGGTCCAGGACGTCCGGCTGCTGCCGCTGTGGCAGGGCAAGCTGTACATCGCGGCCGGCGACGAGATCGGTGGCGGCGAGCGCGCGCTCGACCCGCAGACGGTCATGCAGGTCTGGGAGCTGTACCGCCGGGCCAGCTGGTAGAAGTCCTGCCGGGGGCCACTGTCAGTGGCCCCCGGTAGGTTCTTGGACGAGTAACAGGAACGTCCACCGGAGGTTGTTGACCGTGACCGACACCAGCATGCTGCCCGAGTCCTGGCGGGGTGTTCTCGGCGAGGAGCTGCAGAAGCCGTACTTCGCGCAGCTCACCGAGTTCGTCGAGGAGGAGCGGGCCAAGGGACCGGTCTTCCCGCCGAAGGACGAGGTGTTCGCCGCCCTCGACGCCACTCCGTACGACAAGGTGAAGGTCCTGATCCTCGGTCAGGACCCCTACCACGGCGAGGGCCAGGGCCACGGCCTCTGCTTCTCGGTCCGGCCCGGGGTCAAGACCCCGCCCTCCCTGCGGAACATCTACAAGGAGATGCAGGCCGAGCTCGGCCACCCGGTCCCGGACAACGGCTATCTGATGCCGTGGGCCGACCAGGGCGTCCTCCTGCTCAACGCCGTGCTGACCGTCCGCTCCGGCGAGGCGAACTCGCACAAGGGCAAGGGCTGGGAGAAGTTCACGGACGCGGTGATCACCGCCGTCGCCTCGCGGCCCGACCCCGCAGTCTTCGTCCTCTGGGGCAACTACGCGCAGAAGAAGCTCCCCCTCATCGACGAGGAGCGGCACGTGGTCGTGAAGGGCGCCCACCCCTCGCCCCTCTCGGCGAAGAAGTTCTTCGGATCGCAGCCCTTCACCCAGATCGACGCGGCCGTCGCGGCCCAGGGACACGAGCCGATCGACTGGCGCATCCCGGACCTCGGCTGAGCCTCGGCCCGATCCGGCCCCGGTGCGGCTAGCGTCGGCTCTCCCAGTGGGTGAGCGGGTGGAGGTCGCGGTGACCGAGCAGCAGCAGGTGTCGGACGACGGGGTCATGACCAGGATCGGGCAGGCCATGATGCTGATGCACGGCGGCGACCGTGAGGAGGCCCGCAACCGGTTCGGGCTCCTCTGGCAGCAGATCGGCCCCGACGGGGACCCACTGCACCGGTGCACCCTCGCGCACTACATGGCGGACGCCCAGGACGACCCCGACACCGAGTTGGCCTGGGACCTCAGGGCCCTCAGCGCGGCGGAGGGCCTCGCCGAGGAACGGACCGCCGAGCACGGCTCGGCGGTCGCGCTCCGGGCGCTCTATCCCTCGCTCCATCTCAACCTGGCCGCCGACTACGTCAAGCTCCGGCGGCCCGACGCCGCGCGGGTCCATCTGGACCGGGCCCGCGCCGCTTCGGACCACCTCGACGACGACGGCTACGGGAACGGGGTACGGGCGGCGATCGAGCGCCTGGAGCTGCGGCTCCGGGCGGAGTGACGGGCCGGTGGTGACGCGTCCCGGTGGGACGGCGGGTCCGGGTGGAGCGGCGGGCCCCGGTGGGGCTCAGCGGCCGTGCGTGCCGTGACAGATCCTGGACCGGTCGCTCCCCGGGGCCCAGCCGCCGTACCGCTCACCGAGGTCGCAGACGTCCGCCCGGGAGACCGGCGGGCTCGTCGGCAGATCGGCCGGCAACGGCAGCGTCGGCAGCTCGGGGAGCGCCGGTCGGGCCGCCGGACGCGGGCTTTCACGCCGCGGTGGCGCGGACTCGGGGCGCGGTTCCCTCGCGCGCGGCGGGGCCGGCGTCCCTCGGTGTGACTCGGGCGTGGGTGCCGTGAGGGGCGTGGGCGTGGGCGACGGCGGGGGAGCGGGCAGCGCCGCTTCGAGGGCTTCCAGCGCCGGTCCCTCGCCGATCTGAGGGGCGACGTCCCGGGCGGGGCTCACGGTCTCCGCGGCGGGCGCGGAGACGGGCGCCGTCGGCGGGGCGTCCACCGATACGCAGCCCGTGAGGGCGGCCACGGCCGCCCCGACCAGGATCTTCGCTGTGGTTCGGGTTCGGGTTCCATGCACCCGCGCAACTCTGCTGGCCCGGTGGCGATCTTCGCGCCCCTACCGGCGGGGAATGCCCCGCACGGGTGAGCCGCCACCGCCCCGGCCTTGACCGGCCCGGCGTCGACCTGCCGCGGGCCCGCCGCCGGTCGGCGCGCCCACCGGTCGGCTCGTAGCGACCGCCCGGGGCCGGCGTCGACCGGCCCGGCCGCCGCTCGGTCGGCCGCCCGTCGGTCTTCCGGCGGTTCCCGTTCAGTCGCCGGTCGCGCCGTCGATCCGCTCCCGAACGAGGTCCGCGTGCCCGTTGTGGCGGGCGTACTCCTCGATCATGTGCAGATAGATCCAGCGGAGGTTGAAGGGCCTTCCGCTGTGGTGGCTGCCGGTGGCCAGGTCGTCGAGACCGCGCCCGGCGGCCACGGTGCGCGCGTGCGCGATCTGCGCCTGCCAGGTGGCGTACGCCTCCGCGTAGGTGTCCTCGTCGGTGATGTGGAGGTCCCGGTCGCGGTCCTCCTCGGTCGAGTACACCCAGCCCGCCTTCTCGCCGGCCAGGACGTTGCGGAACCAGCCGTTCTCGACCTCCGCCATGTGCCGGACGAGGCCCAGCAGGGTGAGGTCCGAGGGCGGTGCGGACGGGGTGCGCAGCTGGGCGTCGTCGAGCCCCTCGCACTTCCTCGCGAGGGTCGCGCGATGGAAGTCGAGCCACTGCTCCAGCGCCTCGCGCTCGCCCGAGGTGGTGGACGGGTCGACGCGGGGGACGGATGCGATGCGTTCGGTGGTCATCGCGGCATCGTCCCCCACGGTCGCCATGTGCGCCACCGCTTTGCCGGGTGCCCGGGTGGTCACCGGCTCCCGAGCATCCCCCGGAGCAATTCGTCGAAACCGGTGCGCAGTTCATCGAGGCTCGGCACGGCGGAGTGGAACGAGCCGACGGCGCACGAGAACATCAGCCCCTCGCACCAGGCGACCAGCGAGAGCGCGTGCCGCTCGGGCTCCGCCGAGCCGGCCGCCGCCGTCATCGCGATCAGCGGGTCGCGGAAGGCGGAACCCGCCGCGTCGAAGAAGGTACGGAGCTCGGGGCGGCGGGTGGCCTCCAGGGCCAGTTCGTAGCGGGAGACGAGCAGCGCCCGGTGGTCGGTGAGATAGCGGTGCAGGGCGAGGGCGAGCGCGTCCACGAGCGCGCCGGTGTCCGGGCGTCCGGCGGAGTCCTCACGTCCGTCGGGGCCGCGGTGTCCGCCGGTGTCCGTCGGCGCGGTGGGGTGGGCGCCCGGCAGTTCGTCCGGGGTCAGGACCCGTGACTCCAGCTGGACCTGGCGTCGCACGGCCGTTTCCAGGAGGGCCTGGCGGGTGCGCGCGTGGTTCGACGTCGACCCCTGCGGCAGTCCCGCCCGCTCGTCCACCGCTCGATGGGTCAGGCCCCGCATGCCGCGCTCCACGAGGAGGTCCAGGGCGGCGTCCCCGATCAGCTCGCCACGGGACAGGGAGGGCCGGGGCGCGTCCGGGCCCGGGGCGGCGGAGAGGGGTGATGCGGTCATGGGGACAACCTACTCCGCAGGCGACTACGGCTGTAGTACGGTCAAGACATCGGTCGCACTACACCTGTAGTTCCCTGATCCGAGGAGCAGCCATGGAACAGCACCGTGCCGTCGTCGTCGGAGCCGGCATCGGCGGCCTCACCGCCGCCGTCGCCCTCCACCTGAAGGGCTGGCAGGTCACCGTCCTGGAGCGCGCCGCCGACCTCGCCCCCGTCGGAGCCGGCATCGGCCTCGCCCCCAACTCCCAGCGCGCCCTCGATGTCATCGGCCTCGGCGACCGGGTCCGCGATCTCGCGGCCTGGCAGGGCGACGGCGGGATGCGTGCCCCCGGCGGCCGCTGGCTCGCCCGTACCGACGCCAAGGCCGCCGCCGCGCGCTTCGGCGGACCGCTCGTCCTCCTCCACCGCGCCACCCTCGTCGAGATCCTCGCCTCGGCCCTCCCCGACGGCGCCGTCCGCACCGGAGCCGCCGCCACGATCGTCGACCCCGGCGACGACCGGCGCCCCGCCCGGCTCGCCACCCCCGACGGCGAGATCGAGGCCGCGCTCGTCGTCGCTGCCGACGGCATCCGCTCCGCGACCAGGCACACCCTCTTCCCCGAACACCCCGGTCTCCGTTACGCGGGCTGCACCACCTGGCGGGTGGTCGTCCCCGCCCCCGAGCGCCCCTTCGCCCCGCACGAGACCTGGGGTGCCGGACGCCTGTGGGGCACCCAGCCCCTGAAGGACGGCAGGATCTACGCGTACGCCATGGCCACCGCCCCCGCCGGCGGTCGAGCCGCCGACGACGAGAGGGCCGAACTCCTGCGCCTCTTCGGCGACTGGCACCACCCCGTCCCCGAGATCCTCTCCGCCGTCGACCCCGACCAGGTCCTGCGCCACGACGTCCACCACCTGCCCGACCCGCTGCCGGCCTTCCACCGGGGCCGGGTCGCCCTGCTCGGCGACGCCGCGCACGCGATGATGCCCAGCCTCGGCCAGGGCGGGAACCAGGCGATCGAGGACGCCGTCGTCCTCGCCCATCACGCCGGCCCCGCACCCGCCGTCCACCCCACCCGTGCCGCGCCCGGATTCCTCCCGAGTCGCGCGCTCGCCGCCTACACCGGCGACCGGCTGCCGCGTACCACCGCCATCGTCCGCAAGGCCGCCCGCACCGGAGCCCTCACGATGCTCGCCGCCCGCCCCGCCGTCGCCCTGCGCTCCACGCTCGTCGGCGCGGTCTCCCGCTTCGGCCCGGGCCTCGTCCTCCGCGGCTTCGACGGCATCGCGGACTGGCACCCGCCGGTGGCCCCGGCCCGGTCCGCGTAAGCTGACCAGCGCGAACGGCCCACGCGTCCAGGGCCTGTGGAGACGACAAGGGAGACCCCGTGAAGGTTGGCTGCATCGGACTCGGCGACATCGCGCAGAAGGCGTACCTGCCCGTCCTCGCCACCCTCCCCGGGGTCGAACTCCACCTCCAGACCCGGACGGCGGCGACGCTCGACAAGGTCGCCGACACCCTCCACCTGCCCGCCGCGCAGCGCCACCGCGATCTCGACTCGCTGCTCTCCGCCGGACTCGACGCCGCGTTCGTCCACGCCCCGACCGCCGCCCACGCGGAGATCGTCGGCCGGCTCCTCGACGCGGGCGTCCCCACCTACGTCGACAAGCCCCTCGCGTACGAGTACGCCGACTCCGAGCGGATCGTGGAGCTCGCCGAGAAGCGTTCGGTCGGCCTCGCCGTCGGCTTCAACCGCCGCCTCGCCCCCTCCTACGCCCAGTGCGTCGAGCACCCGCGTGAACTGATCCTCCTTCAGAAGAACCGGGTCGGACTGCCCGAGGACCCGCGCACGCTCGTGCTCGACGACTTCATCCACGTCGTCGACACCCTGAGGTTCCTGCTCCCCGGCGACATCGAGCACGTCGACGTACGCGCCCGGATCCGGGACGGACTGATGCACCACGTCGTGCTCCAGCTGTCCGGCGACGGCTTCACCGCCATCGGCATGATGAACCGGATGAACGGCTCCACCGAGGAGATCCTCGAAGTCTCCGGACAGGACACCAAGCGCCAGGTCGTCAATCTCTCCGACGTCGTCGACCACAAGGGCCAGCCCACCCTGCGGCGGCGCGGCGACTGGGTGCCCGTGGCCCGCCAGCGCGGGATCGAGCAGGCCGTACTCGCCTTCCTCGACGCCGTACGCGAAGGGCGGGTGCTCAGCGCCCGCGACGCCCTGCTGACCCACGAGCTGTGCGAGCGCGTCGTGCGCGAGGCGCTGACCCAGGCCTCCTGAGCCCGCCGGAGCCCTCGGCGGCGCACACCGCGCCCACCACGACGAGCGCCAGGTACAGCGGCCAGTCGCCCCACCGGACATAGGCCGTCGTCGTATCCGAGAGCGGCAGCTCGCGGACGGCGACGGCGCTCGCGTCCGTGCCGAGCACGGGCCCGATCCGGCGCCCGTCCGGGCCGTAGGCCGCGCTGACCCCGGTGAGTGTGGCGTGGGCGACGGGCCGGCCGGTCTCCGCGGCCCGCAGCGCCGCCAGGGACGCGTGCTGGTCCGGCGCCCAGCTGTCCTGGAACGTGCTGGTCGCCGACTGGACGACCAGGAGCGCGGCGCCGTCCCGGACCAGATGCCTGCTCATGTCGGGGAACGCGGACTCGAAGCAGATCAGGGGTCCGATCGGCAGTCCGGGCCCGTCGCCGGTGCCGGGCAGCGTCATCACGACCGGCGTGGTGCCCCGCCGCCGGTCCTCGTCGGCGGCCTTGCCGACCGACGTCACCCAGCCGAGGACACCGCGTGCCGGGACGTATTCGCCGAACGGCACCAGCCGCATCTTGTCGTAGCGCTGACCCGTGAACCCCGCCGGACCGAACAGCACGGCGCTCTTGAAGATGCCCGGGCGGTCGGTCCTGCGCGCGTCCACGTTCACCAGGAGCGGCGCGCCGACCTCGCGCGCGAGCGCGGAGAGCCGGGCGGCGATGTCGGGACGGCCCGCCGGGTCGGCGCTCACCCCGCTCTCCCCCCACAGCACCAGGTCGAGGTCCTGCCCGGCGAGCGAACGGGTCAGTTCCTCGGCGCGGTCGAACCGCCGCTCGGCCCCCTCCGAACCGTCGAACACCCCCGGCTGTACGAGGGCCACCCGTACCGTCCCGCTCTCGCGGGGCGACCCGACCCCCCACGCGGCCGTGCCAACGACGAGTGCGCAGGCCGCGATCCCCGCGACCCCGACGGCACGCAGCCCCGGGGCCGCCACGAGCAGGGCCACGGCCGTGTTGGCCGCCACCACGAGCAGGCTCACCAGCCACACCCCGCCGATCGAGGCGAGCCGCAGCGCAGCCGGAAGCTCCCACTGGCTCGCCCCGAGCAGGCCCCACGGACCGCCCAGCCCCTCCCAGGAACGGACCAGTTCGATCAGCAGCCAGCCGGAGGGCACGGCGATCAGGCCGGCGGCGGCCCGCGGTACCGAGGGCACACCGCCCAGCAGGGACCGCACGAGCAACGCCCACGGCAGCCACAGCAGGCCGAGCAGCGCGGCGACCGGAAGGAAGAAGACGTGCAGGCTGGGCAGGAGCCAGTGGTGGACGGCGAGGACGAAGCCGATGCCGCCGAGCCAGCCGTCCAGCGCGGCGCGGCGCGGCCCGGGAGCCGTACGGATCAGGAGCAGCCAGGGGACGAGCGCCAGATAGGCCCACCACCACAGGCCGAGGGCGGGGAAGGCGAGCGCGGGCAGCGCGCCGCAGCCGACGGCGAGGAGGGAACGCCCGGCGGCCCGACGCCGGGCGGGCCATCGGGCGGATCCGCGGACGGGCCCTCGGGGCGGGGGGCGGGTCGGGTCAGGGCGCCGATCCCGGTCACGGTCACGGTCCTGGTCCTCGGCGTGGCTCTGCTCCCGGGCCCGCTCCTGAGCGCGCTCCTGGTCCCGGCCCGGCTGCCGGCGGTCGCCCGGTTCTCGGTCCCCGTTCACGAACGGAATTCGCATGGCATGCCTCCGCCCTTGCCTTCAGTGTCGGGCGTGAACGGGTCCGGCGCGGCCCGGACGGCCCCGACCCTCGGCGGCCAGCTCCCCGGGGCCGCTCGGACCGGAGCCCTCGGCTCACTGGTGGCGGCGCCACCGCTCGTCGACGACGACCGAGCTCAGGCGCCAGCCGTCGACGGTCCTCAGCGCGCCGAACGCGTACCGGCCGCCGCAGACGAAGTCCTCGCCGGAGGTGAACCGCATCGGATTGACGTAGTCGGCGCGGATGTCCGCGGCGTCGCCCGTCTCCGGGTAGCCGGCCGGTTCCCGGAAGAGGACCCGCCGGTTCACGATCAAGTGCTGGCGTACGGGAAAGAGCGTCATCGTCTCGGCGAGCCAGTCGGCCACCTCGGCCGCCGGTCCCTCGATGCCGCCCGACCCCCGGTAGTCGGCCCGGCCGTCCGGAGCGAACAGCGCCCGGTAGGCGGTCCAGTCGGAGTCGTCCACGGCCGCCGCGTACCCGGTGATCAGGTCGTCGACGGCGAGTCGGTCCATCACGGTCGCGAGGTCCACGCGCTGCGTCATCGGATCAGTGTCGGGCAGGCCGGGCCAGGGGCCAAGGGGCGTGCGTGCGGGGGTTCCGGGGCCGTGGCCGACACCCATGTGCCGGCCGTCCCGGCGCGCGCATCCCGTCGTCGGGTGTCAGTCCCCGGACTCGCCCGCGTGCGGGCTCAGGGTGTCGGTGCCGACGAGGACGAAGAGGAGGATGCCGAGGAGGATCCGGTAGATCACGAAGGGCATGAAGCTCTTGGTGGTGATGAACTTCATGAACCAGGCGATCACCGCGTAACCGACGGCGAAGGCGATGATCGTGGCGAAGATCGTCGGGCCCCAGGAGACGTGCCCCTCGCCCGCGTCCTTCAGTTCGTACGCGCCCGAGGCGAGGACCGCCGGGATCGCGAGGAGGAAGGAGTACCGCGCGGCCGCCTCGCGGGAGTAGCCCATGAGGAGACCGCCGGAGATGGTGGCGCCCGAGCGGGAGACGCCCGGGATCAGGGCCATCGCCTGGCAGACGCCGAAGATCAGGCCGTCCTTCACGTTGAGGTCCTTGAGCGACTTGCGCTCGCGGACGGCCCGGTGGCGGCCGCCGGCCTCGTCGCGGGCGGCGAGCCGGTCCGCGACACCGAGGACGATGCCCATGACGATCAGGGTGGTGGCGATCAGCCGCAGGTCACGGAAGGGGCCCTCGATCTGGTCCTTGAGCGTGATGCCGAGGACACCGATCGGGATCGAGCCGACGATCACCAGCCAGCCCATCTGGGCGTCGTGGTCGGAGCGCATCGCCTTGTCGGTGAGCGAGCGGAACCAGGCCGTGACGATCCGCGCGATGTCCTTGCGGAAGTAGATCAGGACCGCGGTCTCCGTGCCGATCTGGGTGATCGCCGTGAATGCCGCCCCCGGGTCCTCCCAGCCGGCGAAGGCCGCGGTGAGACGGAGGTGCGCGCTGGAGGAGATGGGAAGGAACTCCGTCAGCCCCTGGACGAGTCCGAGGATGAACGATTCGAACCAACTCATGGGGCTAGTGCCATCCCGTTATGTACGTGTGCCGTCAGAAGGTCGAGCGCAGCGTACCTTCCCAAAGTGACGGGTCCGTGGTCAGCCTTCCCGGGGGGCCTCGGGGCCCGCCGTCGTCCAACCGGGGGCCCGGACATGGACGGTGAGGCTCTCCCGGTCGGCCTCGTCGCCGCAGTGGGCGCACACCACCCGGGGGCTGAGGACCTCCCCGCAGCGGTGCTCCAGGACGACCGGGCGGTCGTCGGTGTTGAGGTGGCGGTCGCCCCAGGCCATCAGGGTCATCAGGACCGGCTGGAGCTCCTCGCCGGCGGCCGTGGCCCGGTACTCGAACCGCTGCGGGCGCTCGTTGTACTGCACTTTCTCCAGGATCCCGGCCTCGACGAGCCTCTTGAGGCGGGTGGTGAGGATGTCGCGGGGGGCGGCGGTGTTGCGGGCGATCCGGTCGAAGCGGCGCACGCCGAGGGAGACCTCGCGGAGCACGAGCAGCGAGTACTTCTCACCGACGAGCGCGAGCGTGTCGGCGATGGAGCAGGGGCGGGGGGCTGCCTTCATGGGGCAAGCGTAGGCCAGCGGGAGGGTGGTGGGTTCGAAAACCCAACTCAGCATGCAGATGTGGGTTTGGAAACCCAACTCACTGGGATAAGTTACCGATGAGTGTTGGTCCAGTCATCCAACTCAGGAGCCTGTCATGCGCGACGCCGTCATCGTCGAAGCCGTCCGGACCCCGATAGGGAAGGGCAAGGCGGGCGGAGCCCTGTCCCATGTCCACCCCGTCGCCCTCCTCTCCCACACCCTGCGCGCCCTGATCGAACGCAGCGGCATCGACCCCGCCCTCGTCGACGACGTGATCGGCGGCACCGTCGACCAGGTCGGTGAACAGGCGATGAACATCACGCGCTACGCCTGGCTCGGCGCCGGGTTCCCCGAGTCCGTGCCCGCCACCACCGTCGACCGGCAGTGCGGCTCCTCCCAGCAGGCCGTGCACTTCGCCGCCCAGGGCGTCCTCTCCGGGGCGTACGACATCGCCGTCGCCTGTGGAGTGGAGTCCATGAGCCGGGTTCCCATGTGGTCGAACGTGCCGCCCGGCGCAGACCCCTTCGGGCCCGGCGTCGCCGAGCGCTACACCGAGGGCCTGGTCCCGCAGGGCGTCAGCGCCGAGCTCATCGCCGCCAAGTGGTCGATCGGCCGCGAGGCCATGGACGCGTTCGCCACGACCTCGCACACCAAGGCGGCCCGCGCCTGGGGCGCGGGACTCCTCGACGCCGAGGTCGCCCCCTACGGGGACGTCCGCCGCGACGAGTCGGTGCGCCCCTCGACCACCCCCGAGATCCTCGCGGGGCTCCGGCCCTCGTTCGAGGATCCGGCCTTCGCCGAGCGCTTCCCGCAGATCGACTGGTCCGTCACGGCCGGCAACAGCAGCCCCGTCAACGACGGCGCCTCCGCCGTGCTCGTCATGGCCGCCGACACCGCCCGGAGCCTCGGACTGCGGCCCCTCGCCCGGCTGCACGGCTTCGCCGTGACCGGATCCGACCCGCTGCTCATGCTCACCGGCGTCATCCCCGCCACCGAGAAGGTGCTGCGCCGGTCGGGTCTCGCCCTCGCCGACATCGACCTCTTCGAGATCAACGAGGCCTTCGCGAGCGTGGTCCTCGCCTGGCAGCAGGAGACCGGCGCGGACCCGGCCAAGGTCAACGTCCACGGCGGCGCGATCGCCCTGGGCCACCCGCTCGGCGCCAGTGGCACCCGTCTCACCACGACCCTCGTCCACGCGCTGCGGGCGCGGGGGGCCCGCTACGGGCTCCAGGCGATGTGCGAGGCGGGCGGTCTGGCCAACGCGATGATCGTCGAGGCGCTCTGACCCGAACGTGCCGCCGCCGGCGTTCGGCGGGTGCCGCGCCTCGGTTCCGGAGGGTGCGGCCCATCGGTCCGGCGGTTGCCGTTCCTCGGCTCCGGCGGGTGCCGCTCCTCGGTTCCGGAGATGCCGCCCGCCGGCTCTACCGCGTGCTGCCCACCGGCTCCGGTTCCGGAGCGTCGGCGGTGGAGAAGGAGGGGGCCGGGGCCGGAGCGCGCAGGCCGTGCCGCTTGCGCCAGGCCACCACCGCCGCGGCGAGACCCGACAGGACGATGAACCCCGCCGAGAAGAGGAAGGCCGGCGAGCCCGGGGAATCGGCCTGGGCACCCGCCACGACATAGGCCGCCGTGTTCGGCACCGAGCCGATCGCCGTCGCCAGGAGGAACGGCACGTATCCCATCCGGGAGACCGCGGCGCAGTAGTTGGCCGCCGCGAACGGAACCCCCGGGAACAGCCGGATCGCCAGCATCGACCGGAACCCGTGGCGGCTGAGCTGCCCGTCGGCCGCCGTCAGCCAGCGGCCGCGCACCAGCGGTCGCAGCGCGTCCTGTCCCAGGTAACGGCCGAGGGTGAAGGCGATCCCGGCGCCGAGCACCGTCCCCGCGAGCGCCGCCGTCAGACCGGCGGCGGAGCCGAAGAGCGCGCCCGCCGCGAGGTTGAGCACCGGGCGGGGTACGAACGCCGCCGTGCACACGCCGTACGCGAGACCGAAGAGCAGCACCGCCCCGGCGCCGCTCGTCTGCGGCGGCCAGCCCGAGGCGAGCAGCCGCTGCGGCTCGTACAGCACCACGAGGGCCGCCGCCGTGAGCAGCAGCGCGGCGAGCATCGAGAGGCGTGCGCGGGGCGCGAGCAGGGCCCGGGAGCAGCGGACGGCGACGGAGCCCGGCGGCCGGGGCGCGGGAGCGAGCATTCGGGGAGAGTAACGGACGCGTCAGTATGATCGCCGTAATGTGCGTCATGTCCGTCCACGGCGGAGGCGGGCCGCATCACCGCCGCCCGACGTACAGCCCGGCGTATCGCCCGATGTGAGGGCGGACGACGGGCCGACGGACCGCGTGCACGACGCAGGACAGGCCGTACGACAGGGAGGCCCCATGACCGGCACCGCGACGCCCGTCGGCGCCCTCGTCGACATCCCGGACAGCGCCCTCGCCGACACCGTCCTCGAGCGGCTCACCACGGTCTACCCGGCCGCCGGGAACCCGTTCCGGGCGCAGGAGATGGTCGCGTACATGAAGGGCGTCGCCCCCTTCCTCGGCCTTCGCACCCCCGAACGCCGGGCCCTGTCCCGCACCGTCCTCGACGGCACCCCGCGCCCCGACGAGCGGGACTGCGCCGCCGTCGCCCTGCGCTGCTTCGCCCTGCCCGAGCGCGAGTACCACTACTTCGCCGTCGACTATCTGCGGCGCCACGTGAAGCGCTGCTCCTCCGGGTTCCTGCCCGTCGCCCGACGGCTCGTCACCACCGTCTCCTGGTGGGACACCGTCGACCACCTCGCCGCCCACGTCGTCGGTGGCCTGGTGGCGGCCGACCCCTCCCTCGGCGCCCGCATGGACGAGTGGATCGAGGACGAGGACCTCTGGGTGGCCCGCACCGCGCTCCTGCACCAGCTGCGCTTCAAAGAGGCGACCGACGCCGACCGGCTCTTCGCCCACTGCCTGCGCCGCGCCGCCGACACGGACTTCTTCCTCCGCAAGGCCATCGGCTGGAGCCTGCGCGAGTACGCCAAGACCGCCCCGTCCGAGGTCCGCGCCTTCGTCGCCGCGCACTCCACGCGGCTCTCCCCCCTCTCCGTACGAGAGGCCCTCAAGCACCTCTGATCCCGCCCCCGGCACAATGAGGGCGTGAACGAGCACATTCCCGTCCTCCGCGAGGTCGACCAGGGCACCGCGCGCCTCATGCCCGACGTGGACCGGGAGCGGGCCTGGCTCCTGACGGTCGACGGCGCCCCCCAGTCGTACGTCGACCTCGACGACCCGGCGTACCTGGAGTTCGAGTACGCGCGCCGGCTCGCGCACGTCGTCGACGGCGCCGCCGACGACGGCGAGCCGCTGGACGTCCTGCACCTGGGCGGCGGGGCGCTCTCCCTGCCCCGCTACGTCGCCGCCACCCGCCCCGGCTCGCGCCAGGACGTCGTCGAGGCGGACCGGGCGCTGCTCGGTCTCGTCGCCGAACACCTGCCGCTGCCCGAGGGCTCCGGGATCACCGTGCACGGCGCGGACGCCCGGCGCTGGCTGGAGGAGGCCCCCGCCGATTCCGCCGACCTCGTCGTCGGCGACGTCTTCGGCGGCTCACGGGTGCCCGCGCACCTCACCTCCGTCGAGTACGCGCGCGAGGTCGGGCGCGTCCTGCGACCCGACGGCATCTACGCCGCCAATCTGGCCGACGGGGCGCCCTTCGCCTTCCTCCGCTCCCAGCTCGCCACCTTCGCCGCCGTCTTCCCCGAGCTGGCACTGGTCGCCGAGCCCGCCGTCCTGCGCGGCCGCCGCTTCGGGAACGCGGTCCTGGTCGCCTCCGGCCGGGAGATCGACATCGCCCACCTGGCGCGCCGGGCCGCGGCGGACGCGTTCCCCGCGCGCGTGGAGCACGGGGAGACGCTCCGCCGGTTCACCGGAGCCGCGGAACCGGTCCTGGACGCCGGGGCCGTACCGTCACCCGTCCCGCCGGAGGGCGCCTTCGGAATCGGCTGAGGCCGGGGCCGGGGCGGGTGCGACCGCGGGAGCGGAGGCCTGAGCGAGCGCGGCCGTCGCGGCACGCGTGGCCGTCTCGGCCTTCGCGGCCGACGGATCCGCACCCGTGATCTCCTTCGTGTACGTGCGCCGGGTCATGTTCCGGACGTCCGGCACCAGCAGCACGAGGGCCGTGACGAGCACCATCAGCGCCGCCGCGCCCCACAGGGCCTCGCTCCGGCCGAACGCGCTCTCCGCCGGGCCCGCGAGCGCCGTCGTCAGCGGCAGCAGCGCCGTGGAGCCGAACCAGTCGTAGGCCGAGACCCGGGAGAGCTTCTCCTCGGGGATCTCCTGGTGCATCGTCGTCATCCACGAGACCCCGAAGATCTCGATGGCCACGCCGCTCACGAACATCGCGGCCGTGAGCCCCGCCGCGTCGAGGGGTACGGCGAGTGCGGCCGAGGGCAGGGCGATCGGGAAGACACCGAGGGTTCCGACGAGCAGCATCCGGCGCGGCTTCCACCGGGTCATCAGGACGGCGCCCGCGACCGTGCCCACGCCGTACGCGGCGAGCGCGATGCCCCACGGGCGCGCGCCGCCGAGATCGGCCTTGGCGACCAGCGGTCCGTACACCGACTCGACCGCTCCGATCAGTCCCACCACGACGGAGAACTGGGCGACGATCGACCACAGCCAGGGCCGGCCGACGAACTCGTGCCAGCCCTCCCGCAGATCGGCGAAGAGACCGCCGCCGGGAGCGCGCTCGGGGATGCCGCTCACGTCCAGGAAGGCGCGCAGCCCGCCCGCGACGGCGAAGGCGACGGCGTCGATCAGCAGGACCCAGCCTGGTCCGACGAAGGCGACGAGCGCACCGCCCAGGGCGGCGCCGCCGATGGACGCGCCGTGCATGGCCATCCGGTAGACGGCGAACGCGCGGCCGGCCTGCTCCCCGGTGACGCTGGACATCAGCATGCCCTCGGCCGCAGGGTTGAAGAAGGCCTGTCCGGTGCCGCAGAGCGCGGTGAGCACCATCATCTGCCAGATCTGGGCATGCCCGGAGAGCACGAGTGCGGCGAAGAGGGCCTGCGAGACGCAGTTGAGGGCGTTGGCGGCGACCATCACCCGGTGCCGGGGCACCCGGTCGGCGACGGCGCCGCCGATCAGCAGGAAGAGGACGAGCGGGAGGAAGCGCGCCATCGCGACGAGACCCACGTCGCCCGCGTCGCCGCCGGTGTCGAACACCGCCCAGGTCGTGGCGATCAGCGCGCCGTGCGTGCCGAGGTTGGTCACGATCGTGGCGGCGGTGAGAAGGACGTAGTTGCGTCCGGCCCACTCGGGGCGGCGGGAGCCGAGCGGGGTGCTGTGCGGGGAGGCGGCGGGTCTGGTCACCCCGGGACTATCCCTGTCGGGCCGCCAGGATGCCAACCCGATATCCGGACGGTCCGTTCCGCCGACCGGACCGCGAGGTGCGGGAACGGCCGGCCGGGCGAGCCGGAACCCGGCCGGGCGAGCCGGGACCGGGTGTCCGGACGGTGAGGCCCCGGCCTGTGCGACGAGGCCCCGGCTCGCACGGCGAGGATCCGGTCCGGGCGGTGAGGCCCCGGCTCGCACGGCGAGGCTCCGGTCCGGACGGTGGTTCGGGCCGTCCGGACCGGAGCTCCCGGTGCCTCAGGACTGCGGGGCCAGGCGGACCGTGGAGAGGATCTGCTTGATCGTGGCGTCCGGCAGCTCGTCCGCCACGCCGTCGGCCCCGTAGAGCAGCCAGGTGGAGAAGTCGCCCTTGGCGTTCTTGAAGGTGAAGGCGATCGACTTGCCGTCCGTCTCGCACTTGTTGCGCTTCTTGACGCCCGGCGCCGTCGCGGTCGCCATGCTGCCCTGGAGGCCGGACTTCGTGGTGTACGGCACCGCCTTGGTGATCTTGATGGTCTTCTGCGGCATGTGCTGCGCGTAGCCGCCCCACACCCACGTGGCGGCCTCGCTGTAGGCGGCGTCCGAGGTGTTCTTGGCGCCCTGGCCGCCCTTGGTGCCGGCGGTGCTCAGGCCCCAGGTCTCCTCGGTGCCGTTCTTGTCCACGTCGTACGTGCACCACTTGCTCTTGAGCCGCGTCGGCGACGACATCGTCACGAGAGGAGTGCCGTCGTTCTTCTTCTCGTCGTCGAAGGCGGTGATCGACCCGGGCTTCAGCACCTCCCACTCCGGCGGTACGTCGAAGAGGGTGCCGTACTTGGGGTTGTAGACGACCTTCCAGCCGGGGATGGTCGGCTGGTGGCTCGCGCCGTCGCGCGGATTGTCGATCCCGGACGGGCTCTCGCTCGGCTGGGTCGACGGGTCCGTCGGGGCGGAGGCCGTCACGGACGGCTTCTTGTCGTCGGCGACCTGGTTCTTGTCGTCGTCCTTGCCGAGGACGAGGAAGCCGGTGACGCCGGCGGCGACGACCACGGCGGTCGCGGCGACGATCGCCACGAGCGTCGTCTGCTTCTTCTTCCCGCCGTCGGGACCGCCGGGCAGGCCCGGGCCGGGGACCGCGTACTGCTGGGGCATGGTCGGCTGCTGGTACGGGTTCGGCGGGCCGTAACCCGGCTGCTGGCCGTATCCCTGCTGCGGGTGGCCGGGCTGTGCGGGCGGCTGCTGCTGCCCGTAGCCGGGCTGCGCGGGCTGCTGCGGATAGCCGGGCTGTGTCGGCGGCTGCTGCGGGTACCCGGGCTGGGCAGGCGGCTGCTGATACGGGTTCGGCTGCTGGTACCCCGACTGCTGGTAGGGGTTCTGACTCTGGTCCTGCGGGTTCTGCTCGCCCCCGGGCGGCTGCTGTCCTGGCCACATGGCCAGTAACCATAGAGGTGCGGAGGCGGCTGGACCACGTCCGCCCCCGGGCCGGGCGACGAGGGAGGGATGGCCAAGGCTGCTACCGGTGGGTAACATCACCATCCATGAGCGCAGACCAGATGTCCGTCGGCGAGATGCTCGCCGCCACGGTCCCCATGGCCGGAACCCTGAACCTCGAGTTCCTGGAGACCACCGCCGAGCGCGCCGTCGTGCGCCTGCCGGACCAGCCCGCCTACCACAACCACGTCGGCGGCCCGCACGCCGGAGCGATGTTCACGCTCGCCGAGTCCGCCAGCGGCGCCATCGTGCTCGCCGCCTTCGGCGACCAGCTGAGCCGCGCCGTGCCGCTCGCCGTCAAGGCCGAGATCGGCTACAAGAAGCTCGCCATGGGCATCGTCACGGCCACCGCCACCCTCGGCCGTCCGGCCGCCGACGTCGTCGCCGAGCTCGACGCCGGGCAGCGGCCCGAGTTCCCGGTGCGGATCGAGATCACCCGCGAGGACGGCGCCGTGACCGGCGAGATGACCGTCGTCTGGACGCTCCGCCCGAACGCCTGACCTCGGACGTCGCGCCCCCGCCCCCGTACCCGACCAGGGTGCGGGGGCGGCCGTGCTCCGGGCGCCCGACGTCGAAGGTCCGCCGCCCCGACCGGGTAGGCTGCCCCGGCGTGCCCGCCGAGGTGCACGCCGGCGCCAGGGCCCCCGACCACGGGCCGGGCGCGGCAGGGCAGTCCAAACGGGAGGAAGCCGCGTTGCACGTCCAGGAGTGGCTGGAGACGATCCCCGCGGTCGCCGTCTACGTCCTTGTGGGGGTGGTGATCGGGCTGGAGAGCCTGGGCATCCCGCTGCCGGGAGAGATCGTGCTCGTGAGCTCGGCGCTGCTCGCCTCGCAGCACGGCGACATCAATCCGTACGTGCTCGGCGCCTGCGCCGTCGCCGGCGCGATCATCGGTGACTCCATCGGCTACGCGATCGGCCGCAAGGGCGGACGGCCCTTGCTCGCCTGGCTGGGGAAGAAGTTCCCCAAGCACTTCAGCGAGGCCAATATCGCCCTCGCCGAGCGCTCCTTCCAGAAGTGGGGCATGTGGGCGGTCTTCTTCGGCCGCTTCATCGCCCTGCTCCGCATCTTCGCCGGGCCGCTCGCGGGCGTGCTGCAGATGCCGTACTGGAAGTTCCTCATCGCCAATGTCTTCGGCGGCATCCTGTGGGCCGGCGGCACGACGGCCGTCATCTACTCGGTCGGCATCGTCGCCGAGGCCTGGCTCAAGCGCTTCTCGTGGCTCGGCCTCGTCCTCGCCGTGCTGATCGGCGTGGCCTCCATGCTGATCGTCAAGAACCGCGCCAAGAAGGCGGCGGAGCGGGTGGAGACTCCCGAGCCGGAGCCGGTCGCGGTCGCGGACTGACACCGGGACGCGGTGGACACGCGGAGGAGGGCGGCACCCGTCGACGGGTGCCGCCCTCCTCCGTATACCCGCATACCCGCCCTCGCGTCCGGAAGGGGCGCGGGGCTCAGTCCTCGAAGGCCTCCGCGTGGCCCTTGGCCAGCAGCAGGTACATCTCGGAGTTCAGGCGGATGCCCGCCTTCTCCTCCTCGGTCAGCGGACGGCGCACCTTCGCCGGGACGCCGGCGACGAGCGAGCCCGGCGGGATCTCCATCCCCTGCGGGACGAGCGCCTGCGCGGCGACCAGCGAACCGGCACCGATCCGAGCGCCGTTGAGGACGGTCGCCCCCATGCCGACGAGCACGTCGTCCTCGATGACACAGCCGTGCACGGTCGCGTTGTGGCCGACGGTCACGCGGGCCCCGATCGAGACGGGGAACCCGGGGTCGACATGGACGGTGCAGTTGTCCTGGATGTTGGAGTCCTCGCCGACGGCGATGGGGCCGCAGTCCGCCCGCAGCACCGCGTGGTACCAGACGCTCGCCCGGGCGCCGAGCGTCACCTCGCCGAGCACCACGGAGGTCGGGGCGGTGAAGGCGGTCGGGTCGATCCGCGGCTCCTTGCCGCCCACACCCTTGATCAACGCCTCTGTCATGGTTCGCTCCTGATCGTCAGCCGTCGTGTCACGCCCGGGGGTGCCCCCGGCGGCAGCCTATGCCGTGCTCATGACGGACATCACAGCGCACCGCACTGATCAGGCACGACGGCGCCGACTACGGTGTCCGGGTGCCCAGGAACCGAAACACGTTCTCATCCCTCGCCGCCTGGCGACGCCGGGTCCTCGCCCGTGCCGTACAGGGTGGCTGGCGCTGGGTGCAGGAGGCCGGCTCCGTCACCGCCGAACACCCGGGGAAGCTGAGCTTCCGCCGGCTCGGCGCGGGCACCCGGCTCGCCTTCCCGCAGGGCACGGTCTTCGGCGAGCGGTGGATCGAGATCGGCGAATGCTGCATCGTCGCCGAGCAGGTCACGCTGACGGCCGGGATGCTGCCGGGTCTCGACCTCGGGACGGAGACGGTCCTGACGCTCGGCGACGGGGTGGTCCTCGGCCGGGGGAGTCATGTGATCGCCGACGCGAAGGTGAGCATCGGCTCGGACACGTACTGCGGCCCGTACGTCTACATCACCTCGACCAACCACAGTTACGACGACCCCGACGAGCCGGTCGGCCGCCAGTGGCCGCGCTCCGAGCCGGTCACGATCGGCCCCGGCTGCTGGCTCGGCACCGGCGCGGTGATCCTTCCCGGCGCGCGCCTCGGCCGGAACGTGGTCGTCGCGGCGGGCGCGGTGGTACGCGGCGAGGTCCCCGACCACTCGGTGGTCGCGGGCGCCCCGGCGAGGGTCGTCCGCAGCTGGGATCCCGAGAAGGGCTGGCAGCCGCCCCTGCGGACCCCGCCCCCGGTCCCGATCCCGGATCACGTGACCTCGGAACAGCTCGCGGCGCTGGCCGCGTGGGAGGCCGAGCGGTCGCGCCAGGGTGTGTCCGGGCTGTCCTGAGGGGCTTTCAGCCCGTCGCCAGCAGGACCGTGCCCACCAGGGCGAGGCCCGCACCCGCCGCCTGGACGGCCCGGAGGCGTTCCTTGAGGACGCCGTAGGCGGCGAGGGCCGTGACGACCGGGTAGAGGCTGGCGAGGACGGCGGCCACGGTCACCGGGCCCTGCTGGGCGGCGATCGCGTACGTACCGTTCGCGGCGACGTCGGCCAGGCCGACGAAGGCGAGCGCGGGGAGGGCCGCGCGGACCACCCGGGGGCCCTCCTCGGGCAGGGCCCGGCCGCCGCGCCGCACGGAGGCGTACAGGGCTCCGCCGCCCACCAGGACGTTGGTGACGCGCTGGACGAACAGGGCGAGGAAGAGCCCGGTGACGGTCGTGGAGGCCTCGGCGATCAGCGCCATCACCGAGCCGAAGCCGAAGGCCGCGACCAGGGTCAACAGGACGGCCTGGCGCTGGACGGGCGCGCCGCGCAGCTCGGGTCCTCCGGCGAGGAGGACGCCGACGATCGCCACCCCGATGCCGGCGAACTGCACGAGACCCGGGCGGTCGCCGACGAGGAGGCCGACGGAGACCGGGACGACGACCCCGAGCGAGCCCAGCGGGGAGACCACGCCCATCGGGCCGAGGGCGAGCGCCTTGTAGAAGGCGAGCATGGCCGCCGGGCCGACGACGCCCGCCCCGACCGCGTACCAGAGCTGGGGGCCCGCCTCGGTCCAGGCGCCGGTCGCGAGGACGACGGTGCCGAGCACGAGCACCGCGAGGAGCTGGGAGACCACGACGACCGTGAGGGCGGGGATGCGGCGGGTGAGGAGTCCGCCGCCGAAGTCGGCGAGGCCCCACAGAAGGCTGGTGGCCAGGGCGAACAGGGCGGTCATGGATCCTCGCAGTCACGGACGGCAGTACAGTGCAGTGAACATTCGGGTACACCTCACCGTAGTTCAGTGAATTGAACTCTGTCATCCAAAATATTGGACGGAATGTGTCGGACCTCGATCAGCTCACGCAGTCGCTCGCCCGGAACCTGAAGCACTGGCGCAAGGAGCGGGGACTCACCCTGGACGCCCTCGCCGCACGGGCGGGCGTCAGCCGCGGCATGATCATCCAGATCGAGCAGGCCCGGACGAACCCCAGCGTCGGCACCACGGTCAAGCTCGCCGACGCCCTCGGCGTCTCCATCACGACCCTGCTCGACTACGAACAGGGCCCCCAGGTCCGGCTCGTCCCCCCGGACCAGGCCGTCCGCATGTGGTCCACCTCCACCGGCAGCCACACCACCCTCCTCGTCGGCACCGAGGCCCGCGGCCCCCTGGAGCTGTGGTCCTGGACCCTCATGCCGGGTGAGGGAAGTGCCTCCGACCCGCACCTCGAGGGCACGGTCGAGCTGCTGCACGTCACCGCCGGCGTCCTCACCCTGGTCGTCGACGGCGGGGAGCACACCCTGCCGGCCGGCACCTCCGCCGCCTTCGAGGCGAGCAAGGCGCACGACTACCGCAACGACGGCGCCGAGCCGGTCGAGATGACCATGGCGGTCTCCATCCCGCCCGTACGCTGAGACGGCCGTCCGCACCCCGGACGGCGGTTGTTAGCGTGAGGCCATGCGCGCACCCATCGGATCCTTCGACGACGCCCGGCCCGCCCCCGACTGCCTCGACCTGCTGACCGGCCCCGTCGCCGCCGCCGTCCGCGCCTGGAGCGGACCCGTACCGGCCGACCGGCTCCTGTACGTGGACACCGACCCGGACATCGCCGACACGGCCGTCTTCGTGGAGCACCACGGGCCCGAACTGCTCGACGCGTCCGCCAACTGCGTGGTCGTCGCGGGCAGGCGCGGCGAGACCACCACCCTGGCCGCGTGCGTCGTGAAGTCGGCGACCCGGGTCGACGTCAACGGGGTCGTACGCAAACATCTCGGCGCGCGCAAGGCCTCGTTCGCGCCGATGGACACCGCCACCGGTGAGACCGGCATGGAGTACGGCGGCATCACGCCCGTCGGCCTCCCCGCCGCCTGGCCGCTCCTCGTGGACGCCGCCGTGCTGGACACCGAGTGGGTCCTGATCGGCAGCGGCCGGAGGCGCGGCAAGCTGATCGTGCCGGGGAAGGCCTTCGCCCAACTGCCGGGCGTGGTCGTCCTGGAGGGGCTCGGCGTCCCCGTCGGCTGAGCGGCCCCCGGGCCGCCTCGCACGACAGGCTCGGGAGCCCCCGCGGGGCTCAGCCGAGGCGGGGGATCTCGATCGCGGGGCAGCGGTCCATGACCATGTCCAGGCCCGCCGCGCGGGTGCGGGCGAAGGCGTCGTCGTCGACGACGTCCAGCTGGAACCAGACCGCCTTCGCGCCGATCGCCACCGCCTCGTCGGCGATCCCGCCCGCCAGCTCACTGTTGACGAAGACATCGACGACGTCGACCGGGAAGGGAATGTCGGCGAGGGAGGCGTAGCCCCGCTCGCCGTGGACGGTCTCCGCCTTCGGATGGACCGGGACGATCCGCTTCCCGAAGCGCTGGAGCACGGCAGCCACCCCGTACGCGGCCCGTGCCCGGTTCGAGGACAGGCCCACCACCGCCCATGTGTCGCCCGTGGACGTCAGGATCCGCCGTACCGTCTCCGAGGCGGAGTACCCGGTCGGTCCGGTGGTCGTGGTCTCGACACTCATCGCTGTTGCTGCCTCTCATCGGCGCGGCCAGTCATCCCGGTCAACCAGCCGTTCCGCGGCGTGATTCCCGTACGGGAGGCGGGGCCGTCCCGCAGGGGAGGTTCGACTGTCCCGTACGGGAGGGTCGGCCGTCCCGTACGGAAGGATCAGCTGTCCCGTACGGGAGGGTCGGCCGTCCCCTACGGAGGACTCAGTTCTCCCACGCCCTGCGTTCGGCCTCCCGCGGGGCCTCGACCAGGGACGGGAGGCCGGGACCGAAGGTCATCACCGGGCGGGCCGGGTCCCAGGGGCGCCAGCCCGGGTCTCCGGTCGAGGCGAAGGAGACCCAGGCCGCGTGCATCGCCGCCGCCAGGTCGCGGGGCGCGTCCGGACCCGTCAGGGCGCGGGTCTCCGGAAGGTCGAGGGTGTCGAAGACGAAACCGAGTTCGAGCGCGTGACAGGCGCCGAGATCGAGCACGGGGGAGCGCCAGCCGAACTCGTACAGATACGTTTCGCCGGGTCCGCCGGAACGCAGCCGGGCGTCCGCGAGCCTGTTCAGCGGGATCCGCAGCAGCTTGTCCGTGGCGAGCGCGCCGAGGACCTCACCGGGTTTCTCCCCCGGGCGGCCCGCTCGGTACACCCGGGCCGCGCGCGACGGCACCTTCGCCTTCCGCAGCAGGAGCCGCTGGACCACGGGCCCCACCCGTTCCGTGACGCCGCTCGGCACGAACCACAGCCGGTACTCCTCCGTGGTCGTGCCCATCAGCAGATCCACCCCGGCCGAGGCCCCGTCCGCGAGCGCCTCCGCCGGATCGCGCGGCACCACCTCCCCGTCCACGACGATCTGGAAGGAGTGCCCGCCGGTCAGCGGTGACCCCTTGCCGGTCACCTCGGTCTGCGCCGCGAGCAGCCGCGCCCGGTCCACGCCCGCGAAGGCCTCGGCCGTGGCCGGCACCCCGAGCCGGGCGGCCACCGCCTCCGTGGTCCGGCGGGCCGTGGCGAGCGGCTGGGCGATCGGGGCCCCGCTCTGCACCACCGCGCGCCGGAACAGCCCCTCGGCGAGCGGTGAGGCCAGGAGCGCGGCGATCGAGATCGCGCCCGCCGACTCGCCGAACACGGTCACCCGCTCCGGGTCCCCGCCGAAGGCCGCGATGTTCTCCCGCACCCAGGACAGCGCGGCGATCTGGTCACGCAGGCCGATGTTTCCCGGGGCGTCGGGGAAGACGCCGAACCCTTCGATCCCCAGCCGGTAGTTGACCGAGACCAGGACGACTCCGTCCCGGGCGAAGGCGGTGCCGTCGTAGACGGGAACCGCGGAGGAGCCGTGGATCAGCGAACCGCCGTGGATCCAGACCATCACCGGCCGACCGCCCCCACCGGGGCCCCGGTCGGCGCCGTCGTCGCCGTCCGCGGCGCCGGTCCCGTCCCAGGGGGCCCACACATTCAGGTTGAGGCAGTCGTCGCCCGCGACGTCGGGGTCGGGGAGCAGGGCGTCGAGCGGTGGGGCGTACGGGCGCTTCGGCGCCGTCGCGCCGAAGGCCGTGGCCTCCCGCACCCCCTCCCAGGGCTCGACCGGCTCCGGAGCGCGGAACCGCAGGGGGCCCACCGGGGCCTTCGCGTACGGCACGCCCAGGAAGGCGGCGACCCCGTCCTTCGCCGCGCCGCACAGGGATCCGTACCGGGTCAGGACCTCGGGTCCGCGCTCCACCATCGATGTCACCCTTCCTCGGAACGTCGGAGTCTCAGGCCCGCGGCCCGGCCTGCGCCACCAGCGCGCGCTTCAGGACCTTGCCCGTCGGACCCAGCGGCAGTGCCTCGACGAACCGCACGATCCGGGGGTACTTGTGCCGGCCGAGCCGCTCCCGCGACCAGTCGACCAGCTCCTCCGCCGAGAGCGGGGCGGCGCCCTCCCGGCGTACCACCACGGCGCACACCTCCTCGCCCTTCGCCTCGTCGGGGACGCCGATCACCGCGACCTCAGAGACCGAGGGGTGGCGCACGAGCACCTCCTCGACCTCGCGCGGGTAGATGTTGAAGCCGCCCCGGATGACCAGGTCCTTCTTGCGGTCCACGATCCGCAGGAAGCCGTCCTCGTCCCGTACGCCCAGGTCACCCGTGCGGAACCAGCCGTCCACGACCGCCGCCGCCGTCGCCCCGGGGTCGTCGAGGTAGCCGGCGAAGACGTTGTGCCCGCGCACCACGACCTCGCCGATCCCACCGTCCGCGAGCAGCCGGATCTCCCCGTCGACGGCGGCGTCCGCGATGCCCACCTCGACCCCCCACACCGGGTGCCCGACCGTCCCGGGCCGGCGGCCGATGTGCGGCTGGTTGAAGGTCGCGACCGGCGACGTCTCGGTCAGTCCGTACCCTTCCAGGACCTGCGTACGGAAGGTCTCCTCGAAGCGCTCGAGAACGGCGACCGGCAGCGCCGCGCCGCCCGACACGGCGGCGCGCAGGGCCTCCGGGCGCAGCTCCGAACCGGCCGCCGCCTCCACCAGGGCGTGGTACATCGTCGGCACCCCCATGAAGACCGTCACGCCCTCGTCGGCCAGCACCCGCAGGGCCGCGGGACCGCTGAACCGGGGCATGAGCACGAGCGTCGCGCCCTGGCGGAGCGTCCCGTTCATCGCGCAGGTCTGGCCGTAGCTGTGGAAGAGCGGCAGACAGCCGAGGACCACGTCGCCGACGCCGAGCCCGAGGAGGTCCTGCGAGGTCACGGAGGCGTTCATGACGATGTTGAGATGGGTGAGCAGGGCCCCCTTCGGGCGGCCCGTGGTCCCGCTCGTGTAGAGGATCACCGCGGTGTCCGAGGGCTCGGCCGGCTCCGCCGCGGCCAGTGGCTCCGGCGCCGAGGGCGCCCCCTGGAAGGCGCGTGTCCCGGCCGCGCGCGCCGCCTCGTCGGCCACGGCCCACAGCGGCCCGCCGCTGACGATGCCCACCGCGCCGCTGTGCTCCAGGACGTACCGCACCTCGTCGGCGACGAGCAGCGCGTGCACCGGGACGACCGTCGCGCCCGCCGCGAGCGCCCCGTAGTACACCCGCAGGAACTCGATCGTGTTCGGCAGCAGGACGGCCAGCCGGTCGCCCGGCTTCACCCCGGCGTCGCGCAGCCCGGCGGCGCAGCGCAGCGCCTCCGTCCACAGTTCCCCGTAGGTGAGCCGGGTCGCCCCCTCGACGACCGCGATCCGGTCGGGGAAGTGACGGGCGGACTCGCCGAGGACGCCGGCGACGCTCAGTGACATGGCACGCTCCAGATACGCGGAGTCAACAGCTCTGTTGACGATCGGTGACCACAGAATCCGCCGCGACCCCACCCGGACGCCATGTGCAGGTGCCCACCATGCGGCCCGCCGAACTGGGCAGCGGCCCCGCCGTCCGGCCCGACCCGTGGCATTCGCCAAATCCCGGCGCTACGGTGCGAGCCATGACGCACAGCCCGGCCGTACCCGGCGAGCCCTCGGGGGCGCGCTCCGGCGCGCTCCGCAAGGCCCTCGCGACGGCGATGCTCGCCGACATCGACCGGCTCACCGACCGGGCCGTCGACGACATCCGCGCCCACTCCGGCACGTACGCCTCCGGCGCCCCCGTCACCCGCGAGGACCTCTGGGAGATCTGCCGCGACAACCTGCTGCGCGCACTGGAGGACTTCGGCGGCCTCGCCGCGACCGGCGGGGACTTCGAGTGGGCGGCCCGTGAGACCGGCCGCCGCCGCGCCGAGCAGGGCGTGCCGCTCGACACCGTGCTCCAGGCCTACCGGCGCGGCGGCCGGGTCCTCTGGCAGGTCATGGCGGAGTACCTCCGGGTCAGGGCCGGACGCGACTCCGACAGCCGGGACATCGAGCTCGACATGGCGAGCGGTGTCTGGGAGACCATCGACCGCTACTCGGTCGCCATGGCCGACGCGTACCGGATCGCCCAGCTGGAGCTGGAGAGCCGCCAGGACACCCGCCGGGTCGCCCTCTTCGAGGCGCTGCTCGACGGCCGCGCCGACGACCCGGCCGTCGCCTCGGCCGCCGCGGCCGCGCTCGGTGTCCCTCCGGTGGACCGGTACGTCGTCGTGGTCGCCGCGCAGGACCCGGCCGCCCCGCCGCACCCCTCGCCCGCCCTGGAGGACCAGGGCATGTGGTCGTACTGGCGGCCCCGCTCCGGCCGCTACGCCGGCATCGTCCGGCTGCCGCGCCGGGACGCGCCCGCCGGACGGACCTCCCCGGCCCGTCCGGGCGGCGGCGCCGACCCGGCCACGCGCGCGCTGCTCGCCGCCCTGAAGGAGCGGACCGGGGCGACCGCCGGGGTCTCCCCGGAGTTCGAACGGCTCTCCCAGGCCGGCCGCGCCCTGCGCCTCGCCGAGCAGACCCTCCGTACCCTTCCCGCGGGCAGCGGTGAGGTCGCCGTCTTCGACGACCGGCTCGCCCAGGTGCTGCTCAGCGGGCGCACCGACATCGCCGAGCGGATCGTCACCGTCCACCTCGGACCGGTGCTGGCCACGGGCGGCGAACGGGCCGCGCTCCTCACCACGCTCCGGGCCTGGCTCGACCACGGCTGTTCGGCCTCCCGGGCCGCCGAGCAGCTCTACTGCCACCGCAACACCGTCCTCAACCGCATCGGCCGCATCTCCGAGCTGACCGGACGCTCCAGCGAGTCCGGCGAGGCCCGCCTCGGCTGGGCCCTGGCCCTGCGCGCCCTGCCGTACGCCGGGCTCACGACCGCGCCCGAAACGGCCGCGGGGGAGCGCGAACCGGACACCTCCTAGTGGGCCCGCCGCGACCGCCGGAAGGTGGCGGCGGCCCCGGAACGTAGGCTGGCCGGATGCAGGAGCAGTACTTCACCCTGGCCCACGAGGGCGTGCACGAGACCGAGATCAACCGCTCGCGCTTCCTCTGCGCGCTCGCGCCCGTCGCCGACGAGCGGGAGGCGCAGGAGTTCGTCGCACGCGTCCGCAGGGAGCACCCGACCGCCAGCCACAACTGCTTCGCGTACGTCCTCGGCGCCGACGCCTCCGTCCAGAAGGCGAGCGACGACGGTGAGCCCGGCGGCACGGCCGGCGTCCCCATGCTCCAGATGCTTCTGCGCCGCGAGATGCGGTACGTCGCCGCCGTCGTCACCCGCTACTACGGCGGTGTGAAGCTCGGCGCGGGCGGCCTCATCCGCGCGTACGGCGGGGTCGTCGGCGAGGCCCTCGACGCGCTGGGCACGGTGACCCGGCAGCGCTTCCGGCTCGCCACCGTCACCGTCGACCACCAGCGGGCGGGCAAGCTGGAGAACGATCTGCGGGCGACCGGGCGCGCCGTCCGTGACGTGCGGTACACCGACGCCGTCACGATCGAGATCGGCCTCCCGGACTCGGACGTCCCGGCCTTCCGCGCCTGGCTCGCCGATGCCACGGCGGGCAGCGCCTCGTTCGAACTCGGCGGCGAGGCGTACGGCGACGCCTGAGGCGTGAGGTCCGACACCCGGCGCGTGCGGCGTGAGGTCCGACACCCGGTGCCTCAGGCCGGGGCCCGGGGCCCGGCCGTTCGAGGCCAGGGCCCGACCGGCACCGCCCGTCCCGTACGGCCCCGACCACACCCCCCGGCGGGATAGCGTGGAGGGCGCACACGAACGGGGACCGGCGGCGAGGAGCGGCGCACATGCGGGGTGGGACGGCGACGTGAGGCTCCTGCACACCTCGGACTGGCATCTCGGCCGCTCCTTCCACCGCGTCGGCCTCCTCGACGCCCAGGCCGCCTTCCTCGACCACCTCGTCGCGACCGTCCACGAGCACGGGGTGGACGCCGTCCTCGTCGCCGGCGACGTCTACGACCGGGCCGTGCCCCCGCTGCCCGCCGTCGAGCTCTTCGACACCGCCCTGCACCGCCTCGCCGAGGCCGGGGTGCCCACCGTCATGATCTCCGGCAACCACGACTCGGCCCGCCGTCTCGGCGTCGGCGCCGGACTCATCGAACGGGCCGGCATCCACCTCCGTACCGACCCCGCGGGAATCGGCACCCCCGTCGTCCTCGGCGACGCCCACGGCGACGTCGCCCTCTACGGCCTGCCCTACCTGGAACCGGCGCTCGTCCGGGAACAGCTCGGCGCCGCGAAGGCCGGGCACGAGGCCGTGCTCGCCGCCGCCATGGACCGGGTCCGCGCCGACCTGGCCGGCCGCCCCGCCGGCACCCGCTCCGTCGTCCTCGCCCATGCCTTCGTCGCCGGCGGCGCGGCCAGCGACAGCGAGCGGGACATCACCGTCGGCGGTGTCGCCGCCGTCCCCACCGGGGTCTTCGACGGGGTCGACTACGTGGCGCTCGGGCACCTGCACGGCAGCCAGGCCCTCACCCCGCGCGTGCGGTACTCCGGCTCCCCCCTCGCGTACTCCTTCTCCGAGGCAGACCACCGCAAGTCGATGTGGCTCGTCGACCTGGGCGCGGCCGGCCCCGACGGGGCGATCACCGGCGCCGAACGCCTCGACTGCCCCGTCCCGCGTCCTCTCGCCCGGATCAGGGGGCGGCTCGACGACCTCCTCGCCGACCCCGGGCTCGCGCCGCACGAGCGGTCCTGGGTCGAGGCCACGCTCACCGACCCGGTGCGGCCGGCCGACCCGATGGCCCGGCTCGCCGAGCGCTTCCCGCACACCCTGCACCTGGTCTTCGACCCCGAGCGCGGCGACGCCGACACGGGCGCCTCCTACGCCCAGCGGCTCAGGGACCGCACCGACCAGCAGATCGCGGAGGACTTCGTGGCCCATGTGCGCGGCGGCGCGGCCCTCGACGGGGCCGAGCGGACCGTCCTGTACGGCGCCTTCGACGACGTACGGGTCGACGCGGCCGAGCGCGAGGTGGGCCGGTGAGGCTGCACCGCCTGGAGATCACCGCGTTCGGCCCCTTCGGCGGCACGCAGACCGTCGACTTCGACGCCCTGTCCACCGCGGGGCTCTTCCTCCTCCACGGTCCGACCGGGGCCGGCAAGACCTCCGTCCTGGACGCGGTCTGCTTCGCCCTGTACGGGAGCGTGCCCGGCGTCCGCCAGACCCCCGGCGCGTCCCTGCGCAGCGACCACGCCCCCGTCGGCACCTCCACCGAGGTCCTCCTCGAACTGACCGTGGGGGACCGGCGCCTGGAGATCACCCGGCGTCCGGCCCAGCAGCGCCCCAAGAAGCGGGGCGGCGGCCTCACCACCGAGAAGGCCCAGACCTGGCTGCGCGAGTACGACCCCGCCACGCGCGCGTGGACCGGCCTCAGCCGCTCCCACCAGGAGATCGGCGAGGAGATCACACAGCTCGTCGGCATGAGCCGCGAGCAGTTCTGCCAGGTCGTCCTCCTGCCGCAGGGCGACTTCGCCCGCTTCCTGCGCGCCGACGCCGAGGCCCGGGGCAAGCTCCTCGGCCGGCTCTTCGACACCCGTCGGTTCGCCGCCGTCGAGGATCGCCTCGCCGAACTGCGGCGCGCGGCCCAGCAGCAGGTCGAGGAGGGGGACGAGCGGCTCCTCGCCCTCGCCCACCGCATGGGCCAGGCCGCCGGTGGCCTCGGCGTCGCCGGTACCTCCGTGGAGGGGCGTCCCGGCGACCCCGGGCTCGCGGACGCGGTCCTCACCTGGGCCGCCGTCGCCCGCACCGAGGCCCGCGAGGCACTCGACATCGCGCGCGGACGGCTCGACGCGGCGGAGAGCCGGCAGGCCGCCGCGCGCGGCGCCCTCGACGCCGAGAACGACCTGGCGGCCCGCCAGGCCCGGCACGCCGACGCGCTCCTGCGCCACGAGCGGCTCACCGCCCGCGCCCCCGAGCGCGACCGTCTCCAGGCCGCCCTCGACCGCAGCCTCAAGGCGGACCGGGTGGCCCCCGCGCTCGGGCTGCGCCAGGACGCCGAGCGCGAGTACGCCACCGCGCACACCGCACGCGAACGCTCCCGCGCCCAGCTGCGCCCCGACCTCGCCGACGCCGGGGCCGAGCACCTCTCCGCCGTCGAACACCGGCTGCGCGAGGAGCTCGGCGGTCTCGAGGCGGCCCGCCGCGCCGAGCGCAGGGCCGCCACGATCGCCGAGGAGCGGGCCGTCCTCGCGCGCGAGGCGCGCGCCGACGACGAGGTCCTCCGGGACGCGGCCGACTGGCTCTCCGGATGGGAGCCGCGCCGGGCCGCGCTCCTCCACGGCGTCGAGGCCGCGCGGGACGACGCCGCCCGCGCCGAGCATCTCGCGGGCCGCCTCGAGCCGGCCCGCCGCAGGCTCGCCGCGGCCCGCCGCCGTGACACGCTCGCCCAGGACACCCGGTCGGCCGAAGCGCGCCTCGCGGACGCCCGCGAGCGGCGGAACGCCGCCCACGAGAGCTGGCTGGACGTCAAGTCCCGCCGCCTGGAGGGCATCGCCGCCGAGCTCGCGGTCACCCTCAGCCCCGGCGAACCCTGCCAGGTCTGCGGGTCCACGGCCCACCCGGAGCCGGCCCGGACCACCGCGGGCCATGTCGACCGAGCCGCCGAGGACGCCGCCTACGCGACCTACACCCACGCCGAGGAGACCCGCACGGCCGCCGAACGCGCGCTGGCCGTCACCCATGAGTCCTGGTCCGCGGCCCGCGCCGAGGTCCAGGCGGGAGGCGCCGCGGACGAGCCCGCGGAGACCGAGCCGAGTGTCGGTGAACTGACCCTTCAGGTCGAGGAGTTGGGAAGGCTCCACGCCGAGGCGCACGCCCTCGCCGGACAGACCCACACAGCCCGGGAGACGCTCGCGCACGCCGAGCGGGAGCACGAGGAACGGGTCGGCGCACAGCGTGAGGCCGAGCGGCGGGTCGCCGCGCGGACCTCGCGGCGCGAGGCCCTGGACCGCGAGCAGAGCTCGCTCGACGAGGAACTCGCCCGGGGGCGTGGGGAGTTCGCCAGTGTCGCCGAGCACGCCACCCGTCTGGAGCGGCGGATCGCGCTCCTCGTCGACGCCACCGGGGCCGTACGCTCCGCCGAGATCGCCGCCCAGCGGCTCAAGGAGGCCGACGACCGGCTCGCCGACGCCGCCTACCGCGCGGGCTTCGCCACCCCGGCCGAGGCCGCCGCGGCCCTGCTGCGCGAGGGAGACCGCAGGGAACACCAGCAGCGCGTGGACGCCTGGCAGGCCGAGGCCGCCGCCGTCGCGGACCGGCTCGCCGAGCCCGGCACCGCGGCCGCCGCGGCCCTTCCGCCCGCCGACCCCGCCGCCGCGCAGACCGCCCACGCGGCGGCCGAACGCGCCCTCCGCGAGGCCGCCGCCGCCCTCGCCGCCGCCCAGGAGCGGAGCACCGGACTCGCCGGGCTCTCCCGGCAGGCCCTGAGCGAGGTCCGCCGGCTCGGGCCGCTCCGTGAGGAGTACGACCGGGTGGCCCGCCTCGCCGCCCTCACCGCGGGCACCTCCACCGAGAACGAGCGCCGGATGCGCCTGGAGTCGTACGTCCTGGCGGCCCGCCTCGAGCAGGTCGCGGCCGCCGCGACCGCCCGCCTCCAGCGGATGTCCTCCGGCCGCTACACCCTCGTCCACTCCGACGCGCGCTCCGGCGGCAAGCGGGCCGGCCTCGGTCTGCACGTCGTCGACGCCTGGACCGGAAACGAGCGCGACACCGCCACGCTCTCCGGGGGCGAGACCTTCTTCGCCTCCCTCGCCCTCGCCCTCGGCCTCGCCGACGTCGTCACGGAGGAGGCGGGCGGCGTACGGCTCGACACCCTCTTCATCGACGAGGGCTTCGGCAGCCTCGACGAGCAGACGCTCGACGAGGTCCTCGACGTCCTCGACTCGCTGCGCGAGCGCGACCGCAGCGTCGGCATCGTCAGCCACGTCGGCGACCTGCGCCGCCGTATCCCGGCCCAGCTCGAGGTCGTCAAGGCGCGGGACGGCTCGGCGGTGCGGCTGCGTACGGGCGGGGACGCGCTCAGCGGCTGAGCGAACGCCGGGGGAGCGGTGAGGAGTAGACGACGCTCGTGGTCACCGAGCCCAGCGTGGAGATCTTTCCGGTGATCTCCTCCAGGTGCCTCATGGAGCGCGCGGCGACCTTGAGGACGAAACAGTCGTCACCGGTGACGTGGTGGGCCTCCAGGACCTCCCGCGTCGCGTCGAGCAGGTCGTGGAACGGCTTGTAGTTGCCGTGCGGGTAGCGGAGCCGTACGAAGGCGAGGATCGGCAGCCCGAGCCGGTCCTGGTCGACGATCGCCGTGTACCCGGCGATCACCCCGGCCTCCTCCAGGCGCCGCACCCGTTCGGTCACCGCGGACGGGGACATCGACACGGTGCGGGCCAGCTCGGCGAAGCTGGCGCGGCCCTCGGACTGGAGGGCTTCGAGGATGTGCCAGTCGGTGGCATCGGGGGTGTACTCGCTGGTCATACAGCAGGAATAGCAGGGGATTCCCCGGCCGATCAAGTGATCGGCCGGGGAATCTCGTGACCGGAGCCTCAGAGGCGGGAGAGCTCGTCGACCAGGTCGTCCAGGCCCAGCGGGCCCTGCGAGAGGGCCGCCATGTGCCAGGCCTTCGCGTCGAACGCCTCACCGTGCGCCGCCCGCGCCTTGGCGCGGCCGAGCAGCCAGGCGCGTTCGCCCAGCTTGTAGCCGATCGCCTGGCCCGGCATCGACAGATAGCGGGTCATCTCGCTCTCCACGAAGGACGGCGGGCGGCTGCTGTGCCGCTGGAAGAACGCCTGGGCCAGCTCCGGCGTCCAGCGCTCGCCGGGGTGGAACGGCGCGTCGGCCGGGATCTCCAGACCCAGGTGCATGCCGATGTCCACGATCACCCGACACGCGCGCATCATCTGCCCGTCGAGGTAGCCCAGGCGCCGCTCAGCGTCGGGCAGGAAGCCGAGCTCGTCCATCAGCCGCTCGGCGTAGAGCGCCCAGCCCTCCATGTTGGCGCTGACCTTGCCGATGGTCGCCTGGTAGCGGGAGAGCCGGTCGGCGACGTGCACCCACTGCGCGATCTGGAGGTGATGGCCGGGAACGCCCTCGTGGTACCAGGTCGACACCAGGTCGTAGACCGGGAAGCGGGTCGTGCCGTCCACCGGCAGCCAGGTGCGGCCGGGACGCGAGAAGTCCTCGGACGGGCCGGTGTAGTACGGCGCGGCGGCGCCGCCCGGCGGGGCGATCCGGGACTCCACCCGGCGCACCCGGTCGGCCAGTTCGAAGTGGGTGCCGTCGAGGGCCTCGATGGCCTCGTCCATGATTCCCTGGAGCCAGACCCGGACCTCGTCCACGCCCTCGATGTGCGTGCCGTGCTCGTCGAGGTGGGCGAGCGCCTCCCAGGGGTCGGCGCCCGGCAGGATCCGGTCCGCCTCGGTCCGCATCTCGCCCAGCAGCCGGTGGTACTCGGTCCAGCCGTACGCGTACGCCTGGTCGAGGTCGAGGTCGGTGCCGTTGAAGTAGCGGGTCCAGCGCTGGTAGCGCTCGCGCCCCACCGTGTCCGGGGCGCCGGCGACGGCGGGGGCGTACACGTCCCGCATCCAGTCGCGCAGCGCCAGGACGGCGTCGGTGGCGCCCCGGCCCGCCGTCGCCAGCGCGGCGCGCAGGTCGGCGGGCAGGGTGTCGGGGCCCGCGGCGGCGAACTCCTCGAACCAGCCCGGCTTCTCGCCGTCCGCGCCCGCCCACTCGGTGAGCTGGTCGACGAAGGTGGCGGTGGGCCGCGGACCGCCGAGGAGCTTGCGCTCGAGACCGAGCGCGAGTGAGGCGCGGTAGCCCTCCAGCGCGCCGGGAACCGCGCGCAGCCGGGAGGCGACCGCCACCCAGTCCTCCTCGGTCTCCGTCGGCATCACGGTGAAGACGATCCGCACGCTGTGCGCCGGCGAACGCATGTTGCTGACCGCGCAGAGGCCCTCCTCGGCGTCGTGCACGGCGAGTTCCGCCGTCAGGCGCTCCCTCAGCAGTCTCGCGCAGCGCTGTTCCGCCTCGCTGTCCGCGCCCGGGGAGCGCTCCGCCTCGTCGAGCCGGGCGAGCGTACGGCGGGCGAGGTCGGCCACGACCGACTGGCCGGCGGGCGAGAAGTCGGGCAGCAGTCCGGCGCTCTCCTTGACTCCCAGGTACGTACCGATGATCGGGTCGAGGGCGATGAGTGCGTCGACGTGTTCGTCGGCGACCTGGCGGGGCAGCGGGCTGCTGGAAGTCTCTGGCATGCGGGCCATCCTGGCGCGTCCGGCGGGCCCGCGTCACCCTCGTCGGGGCTCAGTCGGCTGACATGGAGGGGCTCGACGAGGGCGGCAGAAGCGGGCCGCACTCCCACTGCTGGAAGATCAGCCGGGTCTCGACGCGCGCGACCTCACGGCGCGAGGTGAACTCGTCGAGTACGAGTCGCTGCAGGTCGGCGGGGTCCGCCACCGCCACGTGCACCAGGTAGTCGTCGGGTCCCGTCAGATGGAACAGCGCCCGGGACTCCGGCAGGGCCCGGATCCGGTCGACGAACGGACCGATCAGTTCCCGCCGGTGTGGGCGGACCTGGACGAGAAGGAGTGCTTCCAGCCCACGGCCGAGTTTGGCCGGATCCAGTCGTAGCTGGTGTCCGAGGATCACGCCCGTGCGGCGCAGCCGGGCCACCCGGTCGAGGCAGGTGGACGGTGCCACACCGACCTCGGCGGCGAGTTCACGGTAGGTGGTCCGGGCGTCGTTCTGCAGGAGGCGAAGAATGTGCAGATCGACCGCGTCCAGTACGACAGAATCGGCCATCTGGCGAACGTAGCACGGCGCATTCCCTCTACTTCCCGGTATCCGTTCACAGTGCCGCCATGGACGCCATGGACTACGGCCGCTCGGAAACCCCGAGAGCCCTCGCCACCGAAGCCGTGCACGCCGGCCGCGAAGACCTCGCCTCGCTCGGTCTGCACGCACCGCCGATCGACCTGTCCACCACCTACCCCTCGTACGACGCCCGGGCGGAGGCCGCCCGCATCGACGAGTTCGCCACCACCGGCGCCCGGCTCGACGGCCCGCCCGTCTACGCCCGGCTCGACAACCCCACCGTCGCCCGCTTCGAGGAGGCGCTCGCCCGCCTCGAGGGCGCCGAGGCCGCGGTCGCCTTCGCCAGCGGCATGGCGGCCCTCACCGCCGTCCTCCTCGCCCGGGCGAGCCAGGGCCTGCGCCATGTCGTCGCGGTCCGTCCGCTGTACGGCTGCAGCGACCACCTGCTCGACGCCGGTCTGCTCGGCACCGAGGTGACCTGGACCGACCCGGCGGGTGTCGCCGACGCGATACGGCCCGACACCGGCCTGGTCATGGTGGAGTCGCCCGCCAACCCGACCCTCGCCGAGGCGGACATCCGCGCCCTCGCACACTCCTGCGGCTCGGTGCCCCTCCTGGTCGACAACACCTTCGCCACGCCGGTGCTCCAGCGGCCCGTCGAGCAGGGCGCCCGCATCGTGCTGCACAGCGCGACCAAGTACCTGGGCGGGCACGGTGACGTCATGGGCGGGATCGTCGCCTGCGACGAGGAGTTCGCCCGTACCCTCCGCCAGGTGCGCTTCGCCACCGGCGGGGTGCTGCACCCGCTCGCGGGGTATCTGCTGCTGCGCGGTCTGTCCACCCTGCCCGTACGGGTGAGGGCGGCGTCCGGGACGGCGGCGGAGCTCGTACGCCGGCTCGCCACCGATCCCCGGATCGCCCGGGTGCACTACCCGCGGATCGGCGGCGCGATGATCGCCTTCGAGGTGTACGGCGACCCGCACGACGTCATCGCCGGCGTCCGGCTCATCACCCCCGCGGTCAGCCTCGGCAGTGTCGACACCCTCATCCAGCACCCGGCCTCCATCAGCCACCGCATCGTGGCCGAGGGAGACCGGCGCTCGTCCGGCGTCAGCGACCGGCTCCTGCGGATGTCGGTCGGCCTCGAGGACGTCGAGGACCTGTGGCGGGACCTGACCCAGGCGCTCAGCGCTCCGCCCGCCGGATCCCTTCGTGCTGTTCCTGCTGCGGACGGGCGGCCGGTCGAGGTGCCGAGGCCAGTCGCGCGGTGATCACCAGGGTGCCCTCCTCGATCTGGTAGTCGAGGGGCAGGTTGAGGGCCCGCATCGCGGCCACCATCCCGGTGTTGGAGGACTGCGTCACGGCGTACACGCTCGCGCAGCCGGCCTCCTCGGCCATCGTCACCAGCCGGCCGAGGAGCTCGGAGCCGATGCCGCGCCGCTGCCAGTCGTCCTCCACCATCAGCGCGACCTCCGTCTCGTCGCCGTCCCAGAGCAGATGTCCGAGGGCGACGAGACGGCCGGAGGTCGTCTGCACGGCGAGGGTGCGCCCGAAGCGGGGGCTGAGCAGATGGTCGAGGTAGCGGTCGGCGTCGCCGACCGGGCCGTGGTAGCGCAGGCCCAGCGTGCGGGGCGAGCAGCGGTCGTGCATGGCGCGCGCGGCCGGCAGATCGCGCTGGTCGGCGCGGCGCACGGTGATCTCGTTGCCCTCGGGCAGCGTCAGCACGTCCTGGCTGCGCGGGACGCGCGGGCCCAGCCGGGCGTCGAGTTCCACGAGGGCGCGGGCGCGGGCGAACTCGGTCGGGGTGAACGGGAGGTAGGGCCGTTCCACGATCAGCGTGCCGCCGTTGGGGTCGCGCAGCCGCATCACCGTCTCCTCCAGGACCCCCTCGACCGGGGCGGGTTCGCCGGTGGGGCGGCCGGTGAGCGAGAGAGCGGGCACCGAGTGCAGCGTGCAGCGGCCCAGGAGCCGGCGCAGCGCGAGCGGCAGTTCGGCCGCGTCGAGTGCCGTACGGGTGGCCAGGCCGAGGACCCGGGTGGGCGTGTCCACCAGGTCGTGGGCGTCGGCCCGCTCGGTCCAGGTGTCGCGGCCGCCGGCCGCCGCGGTCTCCCGGGCGAGCTCGTGCGCGGAGAGATCGGCGGGGGCCCGCAGCAGGAACTCGTCGACCGTGCCGTCGGCGAGCGGATGCGTCTGGAGCGTGAGGATGTCCACGCGCAGGCGGGCGAGGACCGTGCACAGGGCGGCGAGGCTGCCCGGTGTGTCCGCGACGGTCGTCCGCATCCGCCACAGCGTGGTCTCGGCCGGAACCCCGGGCTCCTCCTCCGGGTGCTCATCGGAGGTGGAGCCGGCGGGGGCGGCCGTGGTGGGTGCGGGGGGCGGGGCATGGCTCGCATGACTGTGCCTCCGTGCCCACCACGTGTGGAAGCCCGCGGTGGCGATCAACGCGATCGCCGAGAACACCAGGAGGTAGGGGCCGTCGGGCCCCTTGACGATGCTCTTGGCGATCGTGTCGGCCACCACCACCGCGGTGAACAGGGCGGCCAGCTCGATCAGGTCGTGCCGCCAGTGGTGCGGGCGGCGGGTGCTCTTCGAAGACGTCACATCGGTCATGACCTCACTGTGACCCAGTGGTGTTGCGTGATCACGAACGCTTTGTGACTGACGGGTTAAGCGCCGATCTGGCGCCTTAAGGAACGATTCAGGCCGTTTCTGTCAGAGCCTGATCGGTGCCCTGACGGAGCGCGCCCGACAGCCGCTTCGCCTGGACGACGAACTGCGAGGAGCTCCGTGCCGAGGCCATCGCGTCGAGCCCGGCCACCTCACCCCGGGCCCCGCACCGCTCCACACAGTCCGCCGCGACCGCGAGCACCTCGCCCAGACCGCGCAGCGGCTTCTCCGCGCCGAGCAGCTCCGGCAGCATCGGCTCCAGCACCGCCCACACCGTGCCGTAGGCGCCCGTGGAGGCCGCCGTCCGGAGCGCGTCCGCCAGCCGGTTCGGCTTCACCGAACCCTCCAGGACCAGCCACGCCAGCTCCGTGCCGAGCCGCCGGGCGCCCAGGTCGCCCCGCGACGCCAGGACGAGCAGCGCGTCCACCGCGCGCAGCCGGTCGTCCGCGTCCTGACAGCCCAGCCCGAACGCCACGGCGAGATGGACCGCCCGGCCGACCGGGCCGCCCGCCTCGGCGAGCGCGGTGAGCGGTTCGGTCACCCCGCGCTGATCCGCGTCGGCCCCCGAAGCGAGGGAGGACAGGACGCACGCCGCCACGAACTCACGGTCCACCGGCAGCGCCGTGGCCCAGTGCGCCCGCGTGTCCAGCCAGTGGTAGCAGCGACGGGGCGTCGCCCGCAGCTCGCCGCCCAGCCACCGGAACGCGGCCGGGAACTCCTCGCGCACCACGGATCCCTCGTCGATCTCCACCACGATCCGGTCCGTCAGCCACCACTTCTGCGAAGCCCGGTCCTTCCCCCTGGCGAGGAACCGCACCCTCGTCCCCAGGGGTTCCCCCGCCCGCAGCCACGCGGCGAGCCGTCGCCCCGCCCGCGTGCCGAGCGCCTCGGCGTCCTCGGCCGCGCGCCCGGCCGACGCGTCCCTGCGCCCGACCCGGAGCAGCGCCTGGGCGAAGTCGGCAGGGGCCGGCTCGACATCCGAGTCCCGGTAGCCGCGCAGCCGCTCCACCAGCACCACCGGGTCGATCTCACCGGTGTGCAGGGTCGGTGCGGCGAGCAGGAACGGCAGCGCGTCCGTGCCGATCAGGGCGGCGGCCTCCCACAGGCGCGCGTCCAGGATGCCCGACAGCGCCTCGTGGTGGCAGGCCTTCCGGTCGTTCCCCTTCGTCCGCCCGGAGTCGACGCGCCACCCCGGCAGCAGTCCCAGCAGCCCCGCGAGTACCACCTCCGTCCCGTGGGTGTAGTGGGTGAAGTAGTGCTGCTGCTCCCAGTGCTCCGTCGGGAACGCCTCGCGCACCGCCGCCTCGAGCCCCGCCCGGTCCCGACGCGCGAGCCGCACCAGACCGTCGAGCGTCCGCTCGAACGCCGCCGAGTCCTGGTACCCGCCCCTCGTCAGCAGCTCCTCCACCAGCGCCTCGACCGTCGTCGCCGGGGGAGCCACCCGCTCCCGCTCCGGGACCGGGGGCAGGATCTCCTCGTACGGGGCCCCGGGCTCCGCCTCCAGGTCGTTCCCGAACAGCGCCACGGCCGCCGGACGGTGCACCGGACTCAGCAGACCCGCCTGCTCGGCGAGCTCACGGCGTACGGAGGCGTCCACCGCCGCCGCATGACGGCCCACCAGCTTCAGGGCCCGCTCCTGGATCGTGGTGTCCTCGTGCCCGAAGGCCTCCGCCACGGCCGGCAGCAGCTCCTCCACGGCACCGGGCTCCCGCGCCAGAACCTTGCCCACCAGCGTCAACTGGGCCCGCACCAGCTTCTTCTCGGTACGGAACAGCACCCCGCCCGTCATCTCGGCCAGTGCCCCGGCCGGCAGCGCGCCCTCGGCGGCGAGGCCCGCGAGGACCTCCTGCGCGTACCCCGCGACCGGGGACGGCGCGTCGGCCGCCATCCCGATCCAGTCCGGTACCCGCTCCCGGCGCTCGGCCTCGCTCGGCTCGACGAGCCGCAGCACCTCCAGCGGGAACCGCAGGTCCCGGGCCCGACCGCCGCGCAGCAGCCGGGAGACGCACAGGTCCACGACCTGGGCCCGGTCGAGCACGCCCTCCGTGACGAGCGTCGCGAGCGCGGTCGGCCAGTGTGTCGGCGCCTCGGGGCCGACCGACCAGGTCAGCCGGTCGGGCGTCTCCGCCATGGCGAGCGCGTGCGGCACGAGCACGCGTGTGTGGGAGTCCTCCCGGAGCCGCTCCAGAAGGCGCGCGTCGGTGATCTCCCGCGTCCACGCGAGGACATAGCCGTCGGTCGCGGGCACCGCGCACCCGGAGCGCTCCACGAGCCCCCGGATCAGGCCGTAACTGCTCTCCGCCACGGCGGGCCGCGCCGCGAGCCGCTGCGCCACGTCCGCCGTCCACACCGGATCCCGGTCGGCGAGCACCGAGAGGACCAGGGTGCCGTCCTCGGAGCGCCAGCTCAGCAGGTCGCGCCCGCCGAGCCAGGTGGCCGTCGCGGCCGCGCCGGTCTGACAGCCGGCCCCCGCCACGTACAGCGCGCGCCGCACGGCGGTCGCCTCGTTCCACCGCTTCCAGTCCCAGGCGCGCACCTCGGAGCGCAGGGACTTCAACGGTCCGAGGGCGGCCTTGCGGGCGGCGGCGTCCAGCGGCTCCAGGAGCGCCGGCACCTTGTGGGCGCGCCCGGAGCGCACCGCCGCCAGCAACTGCTCGACCGGGGTGCCCCCCTCCGTACCGTCCGCGTCTCCCGCGACGCGGTTCGTGCTTCCCGCGTCGCTCACCGTGTCGTTCCCCGCCCCGCGCACCACGGCGCTCCTCACCTTGGTCATCATGCTGTCCATCACCCTGTTCACCAGGCCGTTCCCCACCTCGGTCCCCCCACCCTCCACCGCCGTCCCGGCGCTCCCCGCCCCGGTACCGCCTCCCGTCACGGCGTCGCTCCCCGTCATCGCGCCGCTCCGGCGACCGTCGCGCCGGCACCCGCGGCGTCCGCGCGACCGGGCGTCGCGCCCCGCCGCACCATCCGGACCGCGAGCGCGTGCTTGCACGGGCCCCGCCGGCCCCGGTAGTCGGCCCACCACTGGCAGGTGCAGCTCAGCACCCCCTCCGACTCCCGCACCCGGTAGCGCCGATCGCCCGAGGCCACCGTCGCCAGATCGCCTTCGACGGTCACCGCGCCCTCCGCGACCAGCCGGCGGGCGCTCACCAGACGCGGGTTGTGCCGCTCGGCGCGGTCCGCGTCGTACGGCAGCTCCCGGTGGAAGTAGGCCGCGTCCGCCACGTCGTACCCCACGCGCCCGGCCGTGCCGAGCCGGGTCAGCGCGGCCCGCACCCGGTCGACCGTGAGCCCGGCCTGCGCCGCCAGGTCGGCCGGGTCGATCCGCGGCTCCCAGGCGAGGAGGACGGCGATCAGTTCGGCGTCCTGCGCGGCCTCCTCCGTCGCCAGGGCCTCCAGGACCCCGCCCTCGCCGGAGAAGCCCCGCGCGGGGTCGGGCGACAGCGTGAGCGTGAGCCGCATGCCCGGCAGGACCACCTCCCAGGCGCTCGCCGTGGCCAGGCCGCCGTCCGGCACCGGCCCGTACACCCGGAGCCCCGTCGCATGCCTCAGCACCCGCTCCAGCGCGACGAGGCGGTCGGGCCCCGGCAGGCACACCGCGCCCGCGCCGGGCCGGGTCGTCGGCCGCAGGGTCCGGCCGGACTGGACGATCCACATCGGTCCGCGCCCACGGGCCTGACTCCGCGGCAGGGAGCGGAGGAAGCGCACCGCCTCCGCGCCGCTCAGCTCGGCCCGCAGATCGAACCGGGCCGAGGCGACCTGCGCCTCGGCGAAGCCCCGCAGCCAGCGGTCCGGCAGCGGGACCTTCTTCTCCACGACCGCCCCGGCGAGCGTGGTCACCGCCATCTCCTCGGGACCCACCCGGAGGTGCAGCGGACCGTCCCCCGTCATCCGCGACAGCGCCTCGCGCAGCGGGTTGTTGACGTCGACGTTGGTCGTTCCGTGCCCCGTCTCCGTACCGCCGAGGCCCTCGTCCAGCACGTCCAGGCGCGCGTACACCCCGCCGCAGCCGGAGAACGACTCGAACCGCAGCCGGTCCCCGTTCCCCGTCACCACCGGGTCGAGCGACCCCGGCCGTATCCGCTGGTGGTAGCGGGCCGCGGCCACGTCGGCGACCGCCAGCAGGCCGCGGGCGGCGACCTGCGGCGAGGCCAGGAAGCCGGCGAAGAAGCGCGGATGGGCCTCGGCCCCCCGGGGCGTGAGACCCCCCGCCGTCTCCAGACCGAGCAGCCGGCCGGAGCCGGTCGACTCCAGCGCGGAAGGGCGGACATAGGCGAGTGCCTGTACGGATCGCGTCATGGAAACGACGTTAGGACCCGGCACTGACAATCACCGGGGAGCAGGGTCCCGTACGGCGCCCACGACCGCCGGGAACCGGTCCCCGCACCACGTCCGACCAGGCCTTACTGCCCGACGCGACCAGGCCTTACTGCCCGACGCGACCGGGCCGCAGCACCTTGCTGAACAGCACCGTCCCGCCCTCCGCCCGCAGCCGGACCGTCAGTTCCCCGCTGTGGCCGTCGATGTCGACCTCACCGAAGTACTGCGGGCTCTCCATCGGCGACACGTTTCCCCGCTCCGGCGCCCGGACGAACACCCGCTCCGGACCGAAGGTCGCGTCGAGCGCGTTCGCCGGGAAACCGCCCGCGGCCAGCGGACCGGACACGAACTCCCAGAACGGGGCGAAGTCCTTGAAGGCGGCCCGCTCCGGCGCGTAGTGCTGCGCCGAGGTGTGGTGCACATCCGCCGTCAGCCACAGCGTGCCGGTGATCCGCCGGTGCTTGACGAACCGCAGCAGCTCGGCGATCTGGAGCTCACGGCCCAGCGGGGCACCGGGATCGCCCTGCGCGATCGCCTCGATGTTCGCCGTGCCGTCCGGCACGACCAGGCCGAGCGGCATGTCCGCCGCGAGCACCTTCCACACCGCCGTCGACGCGGCCAGCTCGCGCTTGAGCCAGGCCAGCTGCTCGGCGCCGAGGATGCCGGTGGTGTCGTCGCCCTGCCGGCCGGGGGAGTTGGCGTTCCGGTACGAACGCATGTCGAGGACGAACACGTCGAGCAGCGGCCCGTACCGGACCACTCGGTGCATCCGGCGCTCGCGCCCGCCACCGCGCGCGTGGAGGGTGGATACCGGTGTGTACTCGCCGAAGGCGCGCAGCGCCCGCGCGGCGAGGACGTCGACGTCCTTCTCCGTGTAGCGCGCGTCGTCCAGGATCTGGCCCGGGTACCAGTTGTTGCGCACCTCGTGGTCGTCCCACTGCACCACCGAGGGCACCTGGGCGTTGAACGCCCGGACGTTGTGGTCGAGGAGGTTGTAGCGGAAGTTGCCCCGGTACTCGTCGAGCGTCTCCGCGACCTTCGACTTCTCCGGGGTCGTGACGTTCCGCCAGATCCGCCCGTCCGGCAGCGTCACGCTCGGCTGGATCACCCCGTCGGCATAGATCGAGTCGCCGCTGCACAGGAAGAAGTCGGGGTCGAGCCCGCGCATCTCCTCGTACGCCCGGAGGCCGCCGATGTCCGGGTTGATGCCCCAGCCCTGTCCCGCGACGTCCCCCGACCACAGGAACCGCACGCCGTCACGACGCCGGTCGGGAGCGGTGCGGAAGGTGCCGACGACCGGCTCGCCCGTCCGGCGCGGATCGTCCGGGTCCGCGAGGGTGACCCGGTAGTGGATCTGCTCCCCGGCCGGCAGCCCGCGCAGGGGCGCGGTTCCGGTGAAGTCCGTGCCCGCGCCGATCAGCGGCCCGTGGTGGCGGCGCACCCGCCGGAACGACTCGCTCGCCGACGTCTCCACGAGCATGCGCGCCGGCCGGTCCGAGCGCACCCACACCAGCCCGGAGGACGCCGTGACGTCGCCCGTCTGCACACCCCACGCGGCGCGTGGGCGGCCCGACAGGGCGAACGCCGGGGCGGCGAGGCCGGCGCCGCCGAGGGTCAGCGCCGCCGACGCGGCCAGCGAACCGCGCAGCACACTGCGACGGGCGGGGGAGGGGGAACTGCCGGGTGCGGACTGGGACATGGATGAGCCTCCGAGGCGGTGTCCGGGCGGGGGCGGTGCGTCGCCCCATGCCTAACGGCCGGGGGCGGCGCCCACACGAACCCCGCGTGAACAGATCATCCGCGACCGGTGGGCGACGCCGCCGCAGCCACCACGCACGCGTGTGAACGGATCGGTCCGCACCACCGCCCCCGGCGTGACGGAACACCCTCCGGCGCCACCACGCACGCGTGTGAACGGATCAGTCCCGGCCGACCGCCTCCGCCACCAGCCTGATCCCGGCCGTCACGGCCGACGGCGACAGATGCGCGTACCCGATGACCAGCCGTACGTCCCCGTCCCCGGGACGCGCCGTGCCGTACTCCTCCAGCGGCCGCAGCGCGACCCCCGCCTCCGCCGCCCGCGCCAGGAACCGTTCAGGCGGCCCGTAACGCCCCGGTACGCGCGCGATGACGTGCAGCCCCGCCGCGATACCGCTCACCCGGGTTCCCGGCAGGTGCTCCGCGAGGGCGGCGAGCAGCACGTCCCGCCGTTCCCGGTAGGCCCGTTGGCAGCGGCGCAGCTGCCGGTCGTACCCGCCCCGCGTCACGAACTCGGCGAGCACGGCCTGGTCGAGCACCGGGTTGCCGAGATCCATGGTCCGCTTCCGTTCGACGACCTCGTCGACCAGGTCCTCGGGGACGAGCATCCAGCCGAGCCGCAGACCGGGCGCCAGGGACTTGCTGACCGATCCCGCGTAGACGACCCGCTCCGGATCGAGGCCCTGGAGCGCGCCCACGGGCGCCCGGTCGTACCGGAAGTCGCCGTCGTAGTCGTCCTCCAGGACGTAGCCGTCCACCGCCCGCGCCCAGCCGAGGAGCGCGGCACGCCGCTCCGCCGACCAGCTGATCCCGGACGGGAACTGGTGCGAGGGCGTCACCACCACGGCCCGGACCCCGGAGGCGGCGAGCGGCTCCGGCATCAGCCCCTCCTCGTCGAGGGGGAGCCACACCGTGCCCAGACCGGTCGAGGCGAAGAGCCGCCCGTGCTCCGGGCTGCCGGGGTCCTCGATGCCGACCGCGTCGAGCCCCCGCGCCCGCAGGACGAAACCGAGGAGTGTCGAGGCCTGTGCCACTCCGGAGCAGACCACGAGCCGCTCGGGGTCCGCCACCACGCCCCGCCGTCGGGTCAGCATCCCGGCCAGCGCCTCCCGCAGCTCGGGCAGCCCGCGCGGATCCGGGTAGCCGAGCGCGGGGTGGGTCAGCCGGGCGAGGACGGCGCGTTGTGCCCCGGACCAGGCGGCCCTGGGGAAGAGCGACAGATCAGGGGTTCCGGGGTGGAAGTCCACACGGACCTCCGACCTCCCCGCGCCCCGCCCGGCCGCGCCGCGCGGGCGTGCACCCGCACCTGCGCCCGGCCCGGACCCGGCCCGCGCGCGTGCTCCTGCCGCGGGACCGTGGGCGTCCCCACGCGCGCGTGCCCCCGCGACGGGGCCGCGGGCATCCCCACGCGCGTGTGTCGCCCTCGCGGCGTCACCCACCCAGGTGCCCGCGCCCCGGTCGCTGCGCAGGTACCCCTCGGCGGTGAGCTGCTCGTACGCCTCCGTCACCAGACCCCGGGACACGCCCAGGTCGGCCGCGAGCGCGCGCGTCGACGGCAGCCGCGTCCCTGCCGTGAGCCGCCCCGAGCGCACCGCCTCGCGCAGCGCCTCCTGGAGGGCCCGGCCGCGCCGCCGCGCCGGGGCCCCGGCGGCGGGAAGGAGGAGCTCCCAGGCCGCCTGTCCGTGGCCGCTCATTCGATGGAGACCCCCGCCCCTCGTCCGCCCCTCGTCCGGATCCGCCACCGGTCCGGTCGGAGACCATCATGCTCCTCCGTCACGGGTGCACTTCCACCGCCAGATGGGCGGACAGGGCGCGCAGGAAGTCGGGCGCGTCGAAGATCTCCCCGGCCGAGGCGACACCGGTCGTCCTGGTCAGGCCGGAGAGGATCCGCCGGACCGCCTCCACCGCGAGCGGTGCGGTGACGGCGTAGATGTCCTGCCCCCGGGCGACGGCCCGGCGTTCGGCGTCGCCGGAGCGCACGACGACGTCCACGAGGAAGGTCTGCGCGGAGCGGCCGTGCTCGTCGACGGCGGCCGGTGCCGACGCGTCCGGTGCGGACAGGTCCTGGGCCGCGTCGACCGCCATGTAGGTGCGGACCTCGGGCACCTTCAGATGGCTCGGGACGGTGACGACGTCGGCCATCGTGAACTCGCCGATGACGGGCCGGGTGCCCATCGGGGCGGGGAACGGCCAGTCCAGGACCGCGAACGCGTCGTCGTGGTACTCCAGCCGGCCGCCGGTGAAGCGGACGTGCCGGCCGTTCCGCCGCTCGCGGGAGACCCTGCCCGCGGCGAGGGTCCCGGCGGTGGGGTGCCAGCTGCTCAGCCCGTACGCGATGTGCGCCTCGTCCGCCGCCGTCCAGTCGCCCATGGCCGCGGTGGCCAGCAGGTCGCCGAGGCCGCCGTAGAAGGCCATCGCGGGGACGACGACCGCGCCCGCGGCCCGGGCGCGGTCCGAGAACCGGGCGAAGGTGTCGACGTTGGCCTCGATCTCGGCGGCCACGTCCACGTACGGGATGCCGGCGCGCAGTGCCGCCTCGATGACGGGGGCGCCGGTGGTGGCGAAGGGGCCGGCGCAGTTGATCACGGCCGCCGCACCGGACAGCGCGCGGTCCAGCGAGGCGGGGTCGTCGACCGAGGCGGGCCGGACGTCGAGACCGGGAACGGACGCCGCGAGGGCCCGCAGCTTCTCCGCGTCGCGGCCGGAGGCCACCGGGAAGAATCCGCGGGCGAGCAGCTCGGCCACCACGAACCGCCCGGTGTGTCCGTAGGCGCCGAACACCGCGACAGTGAGACCCGATTCCATGACTTCTCCCCTGCTCTCGAACCGTCCGTCGATCCGTTGCGGCAATCCTGGCCCCCGCGCGTGACCCACACGAGTGTCCGGAACGACATCATGCGTACAATTACGGACGTGAGCACTGTCGCGCTGGCCGTCACCGAGGGAATGCGGCACTTCGAACTGTCCGTGGCGGCCGAGGTCTTCGGCCCCGCCCCGGACGGTGTGGGCGAACCCTGGTACGACCTGGCCCTCTGCGGACCGGACGCCGTGCGGATCGGCCGGTTCCGGGTGGAACCCGACGGCGGCTTCGACCGGCTGGCGCGCGCCGACACGGTGATCGTTCCCGCCCTCGCCGATGCCGACCGGGACCCGCCCGCCGACCTGGTCGACGCCGTGCGCGCGGCTCACGGGGCGGGTGCCCGCGTGGCCTCGCTCTGCACCGGCGCGTTCGTGCTGGCCGCCGCCGGCCTCCTCGACGGCAGGCGCGCGACCACCCACTGGGCCCACACCGAGGAACTGGCGGCCCGTCACCCCCTGGTGGAGGTCGACCCGGACGTGCTCTACGTGGACGACGGCCGGGTGTTCACCTCCGCCGGCAAGGCCGCCGCGATGGACCTGTGCCTCCACCTCGTCCGCCTCGACCACGGCTCGGCGGTCGCCAACACGATCGCCCGCAGCCTGGTCGTGCCGCCGCACCGTGCGGGTGGCCAGGCCCAGTTCGTCACCACCCCGGTGCCCGAGCGGGACGACCATCCGCTCGGCGAGCTGCTCCCCTGGGTGATGGAGCGCCTCGACCAGCCGCTGACCGTGGAGGACCTGGCGCGCCGGGCCCGGATGAGTTCGCGCCATCTCGGCCGCCACTTCCGGTCGGTGACCGGTACGACCCCGCTGCAGTGGCTGCTGATCCAGCGGATCCGCCACGCCCAGGAGTTGCTGGAGGCCACCGACGAGAGCGTCGAGGCCATCGCGACGGCCACCGGCATGGGCACCGCCACGACCCTGCGCCGGCACTTCAACCGCACCGTGGGCGTCCCCCCGGACACGTACCGCCGCACCTTCCGCGCCCGGACCCACCCCCTCCCGGGCTCCCCGAAGTGGTCCCCGATGGCGTGAGGGAAGTGGACCTCAACGCGGGCCGCGCCGTTTTCTAGCGTCGGAGGCATGAACGCGAACGCCCTGCGCGGGGTCCTCCTCGTGACCCTCGCCTACGCCCTCGTCGGCGCCTCCTTCACCGCGAACAGCCTGCTCGGCGCCTACCCGTACGCGGGCGGCCAGGCCCTGCGGTACGGAGCCGCCTGCCTGCTCCTCCTCCCGCTGCTCGGCCGGGGCGGGCTCGCCCCGCTGCGGACCCTGACCGCCCGTCACTGGCTGCGGCTCGCCGCCCTCGCGGGCGTCGGCATGGTCGGCTTCAATCTGGCGGTCCTCGCCGCCGAGCGGACCGCCGAGCCCGCCGTGCCCGGCGTCCTGGTCGGCTGCGCCCCGGTCGTCGTCGCCGTCCTGGTCCCGCTGACCGAGGGCCGCAGGCCCGCCCCCGCCGTGCTGTACGGGGCGCTGCTCGTCGCCGCGGGCGCCTTCACCGTGCAGGGCTGGGGGCGTACGGACCTGGCCGGGATCGGCTGGTCGGTGGCGGCGCTCGCGGGCGAGGTCGGGTTCACCGTGCTGGCCGTCCCGGTCCTGCGGCTGCTCGGGCCGAAGCTCCTCACCGCCACCGTCTGCGGGGTCGGCGCGGTCGAGGCGGCGCTCGTGGGCCTGGTGGTGGACGGTGCCGGTCTCGTCCGTGTGCCGACGCCGACGGAAGCCGGCGCCCTGGTCTGGCAGGCGGCCCTGGCCACCGTGGTCGGATTCGTCCTCTTCTACATGGGCGTCCAACGCGTGGGAATGGAGCGGGCCACCCTCTTCACCGGCGCGATCCCGGTCGCGGCCGCGCTGAGCGCCGCCCTCGTCGCGGGCACCGGCTTCGGCCTTCCGCAGGCGGCCGGCAGCCTGCTCGTGGGGGCCGGTGCCGCCGTGGGCACCGGCCTGTTCGCGCGACGGACCCGGGAGGCTTCAGCGGCTGCCGTCGAGGATGACGCGGGCGACGAGAGCCGGGTCGTCGCTCATGGGCACATGACCGCAGCCGGGCAGCCGGACCAGCCGGGCGCCGGGGATGGTGTGCTTGGCGCGAACGCCCTGGCGGGGCAGGAGCAGCCGGTCGCGGGTGCCCCAGGCCACGGTGACGGGCACCGAGGGAACGTCGTCGCGGAAGCGCACGCTCCCGCCGGCGGCCAGGGTCTGCCGGAAGCCGGTGGCTCCGCGCAGGGCGAGCGTCTCGGCGTGGACCGCCTCGGGTGAACGGCGCCCCGGGCGGGCGTAGATGCTGCTCGTGAGCGTGGCCCGTCCGACGGACGTACGGGAGAGCCGGTCGATGACCGGCACGGGCATCGACCGGGCCGCGCCCCGCATCGCCCGCAGCGTGAGGAAGGCGTACCGGCGCTCGCCCTCGGTCCAGAAGCCGGCGGGGGAGAGGGCGGTGACCGAGCGCACCTGCTTCTCCCGGCCGAGTTCCAGGGCGAGCAGTCCGCCGAGCGAGTTCCCCGCCACGTGCGGGCGCTCGATGCCGACGGCCGCGCAGAAGGCGCCGAGCACCCGCCCGACACCGGACAGGTCGTACGGGCAGCCGTCGGGCAGCTCGTCGGAGGCGCCGAAGCCGGGCAGGTCGACCGCGACGACGTCGCGCTCGGTGGCCAGGATGTCCAGGACGGGCTCCCAGGCCTGCCAGTGGTGGCCGATGCCGTGGAGGAGCAACAGGGGTTCGCCCGAGCCCCGGCGCTCGTAGGTGAGGGACGCCGTGCGAGGACCCGCCGGGGTGTCGATCGTGAACGCGATCCGTTCGGGCATGCGGACTCCCTGTCCTGAGGCTTTCTTAGACGTCCCGTCAGTGACAATTACCGATGAGTAGCCTGGAGTTCAAGCCCCTGTCCGAAACTGGACAGCACGGCGAAGGTGGGCTGGGATGGGCAGGTGCCCACCGATACTCCGACCGACACCCTGACCGATCTCTTCGAGGAGCACCGTCCGATGCTCCTCGGCGTCGCCTACCGGATGCTCGGCCGCGCCGCCGACGCCGAGGACGTCGTCCAAGAGGCCTGGCTGCGCTGGACCGCCGAGGACCGGGCCGAGGTGCGCGAGCCCCGCGCCTTCCTCGTCCGGATCACGACCAGGCTCGCCATCGACCGGCTCCGGCAGGCGCAGACGCGCCGCGAGTCCTACGTCGGCCCGTGGCTGCCCGAACCCGTCGTCACCGACTTCGGCCCGTCCGTGCCCGACACCGCCGAGCGCGCCCTGCTCGCCGACTCCGTCTCGCTCGCCGTCCTCGTCGTCCTCGAATCCCTCTCGCCGCTGGAGCGGGCCGTCTTCGTGCTGCGCGAGGCCTTCGGCTTCCCCTTCGCGGAGATCGCCACCACCCTCGACCGCTCCGAGGCGGCCGTGCGCCAGCTCGCCGGGCGTGCCCGGCGGCATGTCGACGAGGGCAAGCCGCGCTACGACGTCGACCCTGTCGAGCGTCGCGACCTGACGGAACGCTTCCTCTCCGCCGCCGCGGGCGGCGACCTCGGCGACCTCCTCGCCCTGCTCGCCCCGGACGTGCGTCTCGTCGGCGACAGCGGGGGCAAGTCCAAGGCGCCGCTGCGGATCATCGACAGCGCCGACAAGGTCGGCCGCTTCGTGGTCGCCACCGCGGAGGGGGCGCACGAGCGCTTCGAGTTCCGCCTCGTCGAGCTCAACGGCGCCCCGGCGCTCCTCGCCCTCGCCGACGGGAAGCCGGACTCCGTCTTCCAGATCGAGGTGCGCGACGGGCGCGTCCAGTGCGTCTACATCATCCGCAACCCCGACAAGCTCCACGGCCTGGAGGAGGCCGCCGCGCTCTGAGGGCCCACCGCCCGACCCGGCCGTCATGATCACGCCGATCGGCCGGAAGTCACCCCGTCTCCCACCCCGGGAGGCGGGGTTTCTTGCTGCGCGGGGCTCACAGGGGCGCGAACGTCCTGTGAACGATCCGGGTCAGAGGGTCATATTCGGGGGCGTTCGACGGAGGATTGGTCTTGACCAAGGGATTGGCTCGCCTTATGGTCGCAGTGTTAGTGCAGGAACCTTTAATAAACAAGGGCGCGGAAAAACGCCGCGGGACACGGCGAATTGCGGAGGATCAGGGTGGGGACCACGCAGCTGGCATCGGTACCGGAGCCGAAGTACCAGCACCTCAAGACAGTGATCGGCGAAGCGCTCGACTCGGACTTCGCGGTCGGGGAGATCCTCCCCAACGAGCGCGAGCTCGCGGCACGCTTCGGCGTCGCCCGGGCCACGCTCCGGCAGGCCCTGGAGCAGCTGGAGCTGGAAGGCCGCCTGCAGCGCCGTCGCGGCGTCGGCACCACGGTCGCCCCGCCGCGCGTCGGCGTCGACGTCTCCACCACCCAGCACTCCTGGCCGGGTGTCGGCGACGAGGCCTGGCAGTCCCAGGACTCCGCCTCCGACGTGGCCCCGGCCGCCGTCGCGCGCCTCCTGGAGGCCGGCTCCGGCGAGCGGGTGCACATCGTCCGCCGCCTCCGCGTCAGCCAGGGCCAGCCCGTCGCCGCCGAGCTGCTGTACGTGCCCGCCGGCTCCGTCCCGGGTCTCAGCGCCATCGACACGCCCGCCGGACCGGCACGTGCCCGTGCGGTGCTGCGCGAGCTCCAGCACCTCGCCCTGGACGGCCAGGACCGCTCCGTGGAGCTCGGTTCGGCCCGCGCCGACGACGCCAAGGAGCTCGACCGGCTGCCGGGCGCGCCCGTGCTCGTCGTGACGACCCGCTACCTCTCGGGAGGGCGTACCGCCGCCGTCTCGGTGGCCACCTACCGTGCCGACACCTGCCGCCTCACCTTCGGCGACTCAGTCGACCTGGTCATGGCCTCGTAGCGCCCCTCCCACGAACACCGAGTTCCGAGCACCGAACACCGGTCGACGGCCCGTCGCGAGGATCTTCCTAGCGGCGGGCCGTCACCGTGCCGTCGACCGCGAAGAGCTGCTCCTCGACATGGTCGAGGGCGAGCCGCAGCGCACCCGTTCCCACGGCGGCCTCGCCGAGCAGCGACAGCACCACCCGCGGCGGCCGCAGGCAGAACCGCGCGAGCTCCTCCCGGAGCGGCTGGAGCACGCCGTCCAGACCGGCCGCCCAGCCACCGACGACCACCAGTTCGGGGTCGATCGCGAGGACCAGCGCCGCCACGTCGTGCACGAGCCGCTGGATGAACCGGTCCACCGCCGCCTCCGCGCGCGCGTCGCCCTTCCGGGCCAGCGCAAAGACCTCGGCGACCGCCTGCTCGTCCAGCGGGTGCAGCGGCTCGTCCGTGGTCGACAGCAGATGCTCGGGGGTGACGTCCCGGCCCAGCAGGTGCAGCGCGCCGATCTCCCCGGCCGCGCCGCCGAAGCCGCGGTGCAGCCGGCCGCCGATCAGTGAACCGGCCCCCGGGCTCAGCCCGGCCAGCACGAAGACGATGTCGTCGGAGTCGGTCGCGGCACCCTTCCAGTGCTCGGCGACGGCTGCCGCGTTGGCGTCGTTCTCCACGATCACCGGGCACTTGAAGGAGCGCCGCAGCCGCTCGCCGAGCGCGAGGCCCGTCCAGCCCGGCAGGGCCGTACCGAGACGGACGGTGCCGTCGGCCTCCACGATGCCGGGCGTGCCGACGCCGACGGCCCGCAGGTTCGAGCGGGCGACCCCGGCCCGGCGCAGCACGTCGGCGACGACCGTACGGACCCGGTCGAGGCGCTCGTCCTCGGGTGCCGTCTCCGACACCTCGCGCGAGCCGGCGCCGATGATCCGCCCGTCCAGACCGGAGAGCAGCGCGGCCACGCGGTGCGGGCCGATCTCGATGCCGAGCAGATGGCCGGCCTCCGCGCGGAAGCGGAACCTCCGGGCGGGACGTCCCTGGCGGCGGGCCTCACCCTCCTCGGGCGCCGCCTCGACGACGAGGCCGCCCTCCATGAGTCCCTCGACGACCCCTTCGACGGTGGGCCGTGAGAGACCCGTGATCCGGGTCAGGTCCGTGAGCGTGGGCGCGTCGGCGCCACGCAGCGCATGGAGTACCACCGCGGAGTTGATCCGCCGCAGCAGAGACGGATCCCCGCCGGTCAGCCGCCCCACAGTGTGTCCTCCCAGCTCGTGCACCTCTTCGGCGGATGGTACTCAATGGGCCCGGTCGCGGCGAGTGCCGCCCCCGGTACGCACCGGATCCGCCCCCGTCCCGGGGCCCCGGCAGCCGGTGCGCCGCTTCTGACGCGGCGCCAACTGTCAGTGCCGGGGGCTTTACTGGCCTCATGACCACGGCGGGCCATTGGGCGGCGATCGAATTACTTCGGACCCGGGGGTTCGACGGCGGACCGGACTTCCACCTGGCGGAGCTCGCGACGAGCGAGGACTTCTGGGAGGACGACGGCACGCGCCGCGTGCTCGTCGAGGACCAGTACGAAGCGGAACGGGACGGCCTCGGCGTCCTCCTCACCGCGCGCTGGGGCACCCCTCGGGAGCTCGACCTCGGGCCCGTCCTGGAACGGAGCATGGAGGGCGAGTCGATACCCGAGCCCTGGTCCACACTCAGCTGTCACACACCGAACCTGCGCCTGTGGCGGGCCGATGGGGCCTGGATCGGCCTGGGCGTCTCCCAGTGGGACAAGGAGCTGCCGTTCCAGCTCCTCGCCGTGCTCACCACGGTCGACCCGCCGATATGACGCCGGGGCTCATGCGTACGGGGCGGTCGCCCCGCCGACGTCACGACCCGCCGGCGTGACGGCCGGGCTGCCGCCGGTCCCGACCGCGAACCACTCCCGCTCAGGCCTCGGGCGCCCCGGCGGCCTCCCGCAGCCGGGCGTACTCCTCGGCCATCGTCGCCGCCGTCCAGTGCGCGTTGAGGCCGCTCGGGTTGGGCAGCGCCCACACCCGGGTGGATCCGATCAGGCGCTCCTGCGGCCCGATGGCGGCCTTCGGCTCGCCGAAGGCCGTGCGGTACGCGGTGACTCCGACGACCGCGAGCCAGCGCGGCGCCAGCCGCTCCACCTTCGCGACGAGGATCCGGCCGCCCTCCCGGTACTCCTCGGCGGTCAGCTCGTCGGCCCGCGCGGTCGCCCGCGCCACCACGTTGGTGATCCCGAGACCGTACGACAGGAGCTCGTCCTGTTCGTCCGGCCGCAGCTGCCTCGGGGTGAACCCGGACAGATGGAGCACCGGCCAGAACCGGTTGCCGGGGCGGGCGAAGTGGTGGCCCGTCGCCGCCGTCATGAGACCCGGGTTGATCCCGCAGAACAGCACGGAAAGGCCGCCCGCGGCCACGTCGGGAACGACGCGGTCGCGGGCGGCCTCCAACTGCTCCTTGGTGAACCGGGGGGTCCCGGTCAGAGGATCGCGCCGGGGGCGTAGGCGGCGGCCTCGGGGTGCTGCTTGAGGATCTCCTCGATACGGGAGACCACGGACGCGACCTGGTCGGCGGCGGCGCCGGTGAAGGACAGCTTGTCCGCCATCAGCTCGTCGAGCTGCGCCCGGTCCAGGGGGATGCGCTCGTCGGCGGCCAGCTTGTCGAGCAGCTCGTTCTGCACGGTGCCCTGCTCGCGCATGGCGAGGGCGGAGGCGACGGCGTTCTCCTTGATCGCCTCGTGGGCGACCTCGCGGCCCACCCCGGCGCGGACGGCGCCCATGAGGACCTTGGTGGTCGCCAGGAAGGGCAGGTAGCGGTCGAGCTCGCGGGCGACGACGGCCGGGAAGGCGCCGAACTCGTCGAGCACGGTGAGGAAGGTCTCCAGGAGACCGTCCAGCGCGAAGAAGGCGTCGGGCAGCGCGACCCGGCGGACCACGGAGCAGGAGACGTCGCCCTCGTTCCACTGGTCGCCGGCCAGCTCGCCGGTCATCGAGGCGTAACCGCGCAGGATGACCATCAGGCCGTTGACGCGCTCGCAGGAGCGGGTGTTCATCTTGTGCGGCATCGCCGAGGAGCCGACCTGGCCGGGCTTGAAGCCCTCGGTGACCAGCTCGTGGCCCGCCATCAGGCGGATCGTCTTGGCGATCGACGACGGGGCGGCGGCCAGCTGCACGAGCGAGGTGACCACGTCGTAGTCGAGCGAGCGGGGGTAGACCTGGCCGACGGAGGTGAAGGCGTGCGCGAAGCCGAGGTGACCGGCGATCCGCTGCTCCAGGTCGGCCAGCTTGCCGGCGTCGCCGCCGAGCAGGTCCAGCATGTCCTGGGCGGTGCCCACCGGGCCCTTGATGCCGCGCAGCGGGTAGCGGCCGAGCAGCTCCTCCAGGCGGGCGTACGCCACGAGCAGCTCGTCCGCGGCGGTCGCGAAGCGCTTGCCGAGGGTGGTGGCCTGGGCGGCGACGTTGTGCGAGCGGCCCGCCATGACCAGCTCCGCGTACTCGGCGGAGAGCTTGCCGAGGCGGCCGAGGACGGCGACCGTACGGTCCCGCATCAGCTCGAGGGAGAGCCGGATCTGCAGCTGCTCGACGTTCTCGGTGAGGTCGCGCGAGGTCATGCCCTTGTGGACGTGCTCGTGGCCGGCGAGGGCGTTGAACTCCTCGATCCGGGCCTTCACGTCGTGCCGGGTGACCTTCTCGCGCTCGGCGATGGAGCCGAGGTCGACCTGGTCGAGCACGCGCTCGTAGTCGGCGAGGGCCGCGTCCGGAACCTCGATCCCGAGGTCCTTCTGCGCACGCAGCACGGCGAGCCAGAGCTGACGCTCCAGCTTGACCTTCTGCTCGGGGGACCAGAGGACGGCGAGCTCCGCGGAGGCGTAGCGGCCGGCCAGGACGTTGGGGATACGGGGCTTCGCAGTCACAGCAGTCACGTGGACAGATTCTACTGGCGGTTTGTGCAGGCCAGCGCCACGATCCCATGTGGAGGTTGCTACGAGACGCAGCTCACGCGAGGGGGAGCCGCCGCTGCCCGTACGGCTTCGGCTCCTCCTCCGTATCCCTCTACGGCCCCGTCGACGGCTCGTACGGCAGCAGCTCCGGGCGCTTGGGGGCGCGGCCGTCTCCGGAGGAGCGGCCGGTCAGCCGCCGGCCGATCCACGGGCCGAGGTGCTCCCTGGCGAAGCGGGCGTCGGCCAGGCGGCGGCTCGTCCAGCCGGGCGGCGCGGACGGGGGGATCGGCGTCCGCCAGTCCTCCTCGGGGGCCAGGCCGAGCGTCTGCCACACGGCCTCGGCGACCCGCCGGTGGCCTTCGCCGGTCAGATGGAGCCGGTCCACGTCCCAGAGCCGGGGATCGGCGAGCGAGGGGGCGCCGTACAGGTCGACGACCAGGGCCCCGTGCCGGGCGGCGAGTTCGTCGACGTGTGCGAAGAGCTCCTCCATCCGGGGGCGGAAGCGCTGCAGCACCGGGCCGTTCCGGCCGGGGCTGCGCATCAGGACGAGCTGCCCGCAGGAGGGCGAGAGCTTCTCGACGGCCTCGGTGAGCAGTCCGCGCACCCGCCCCATGTCGACCTTGGGCCGCAGGGTGTCGTTGAGCCCGCCGACGAGGGTCACGACGTCCGCCTTCATCGCGGCGGCCGTCTCGACCTGCTCGTCGACGATCTGGCCGATGAGCTTGCCGCGCACGGCGAGGTTGGCGTATCGGAAGTCGGGGGTGCGGGCGGCCAGCCGGTCGGCGAGGATGTCGGCCCAGCCCCGGTAGGAACCGTCGGGCTTCCGGTCCGACATGCCCTCGGTGAAGCTGTCGCCGAGGGCGACGAAACTGTTGTATGAGGCATTGATCTCCATGACGGAGCGATCATACCGCGCGGTATGCGGACGTTCCCCGCCGTGGGCCCCGCCACCCGCTCCCGGCGCCGTTCGCTGGACACGGGAAGGCTCGCGGGCAAGGCTGAGAGGCGTCCCACCCGGGCTCGGCCGAGAGTCCGAAGGAAACCCGGACGGCGATGTCGAGAACCCGTGACCGGCTCCGTCCCCGCAGTGAACGCGACCACGAGAGGCCGCACCGGCGAGGAGAGACACCATGGCCAAGTACCTGTTGCTCAAGCACTACCGAGGCGCCCCGGCCGCCGTCAACGACGTACCGATGGAGAAGTGGACGCCGGAGGAGATCTCGGCCCACGTGCGGTACATGAGGGACTTCGCCACCCGGCTCGAAGGGACCGGCGAGTTCGTCGACGGACAGGCGCTCGCCCCCGGCGGCACGTTCGTCCGGTACGACGGCGAGGGCCGCCCGCCGGTCACCGACGGCCCGTTCGCCGAGACCAAGGACCTCATCGCCGGCTGGATGGTGATCGACGTCGACAGCTACGAGCGCGCCCTCGAACTGGCCGGGGAGCTGTCGGCCGCCCCGGGGGCGGGCGGGGAACCGATCCACGAGTGGCTGGAGCTCCGCCCCTTCCTGACCGAGCCGCCCACCGTCACGGAGTGACCGCCCCCATGGACGAGGCACTGCTGCGGGGGCTCATCCCCCGAGTGATCACGATCCTCGTCCGCCGCGGAGCCGACTTCGCGGCGGCCGAGGACGCCGTGCAGGACGCTCTCGTCCAGGCCGTCCGCGTCTGGCCGGACGACCCCCCGCGGGACGCCAAGGGCTGGCTGGTCACCGTGGCCTGGCACCGGTTCCTCGACGCGACCCGGGCGGACGCCGCCCGGCGCCGCCGGGAGGACCTCGTCGACGAGGAACCGGCCCCCGGGCCCACCCCCGGGGTGGACGACACCCTCCAGCTCTACTTCCTGTGCGCCCATCCGTCGCTGACCCCGGCGTCCGCGGTCGCGCTCACCCTGCGAGCCGTCGGGGGCCTCACCACGCGCCAGATCGCCGAGGCCTACCTGGTGCCGGAGGCGACCATGGCGCAGCGCATCAGCCGGGCCAAGCGCACCCTCTCCGACGGTGGGGTGGCACCCGGCCGAGCGCGCCCGGGACCGGGAGGAGGGCTCGACCGGCCCGGCGATGTCGCCACGGTGCTGCGCGTCCTCTACCTGGTCTTCAACGAGGGCTACTCCGGCGACGTCGACCTCGCGGCCGAGGCCGTCCGGCTCACCCGGCAGCTCGCGGCCCGCATCGATCACCCCGAGGTGGCGGGGCTGCTCGCCCTCATGCTGCTCCACCACGCCCGGCGAGCCGCCCGGACCGCGCCCGACGGCAGTCTGGTGCCGCTCGCCGAGCAGGACCGCGGCCGGTGGGACACCGCGTCGATCGCCGAGGGGGTGGAGATCCTCCAGGCGGCCCTCGCCCGCGACCGGCTGGGCGAGTTCCAGGCCCAGGCCGCCGTCGCGGCACTCCACGCCGACGCGCCCACCGCCGAGGAGACCGACTGGGTGCAGATCGTGGAGTGGTACGACGAGCTCACGCGCCTGACCGACAACCCGGTCGTGCGGCTCAACCGCGCGGTCGCCGTCGGGGAGGCCGACGGACCGCGCGCCGGACTGGCGGCGCTCGCGGTGCTGGACCCCTCGCTGCCCCGTCACACCGCGGTGGCCGCGTACCTCCACGAGCGCGACGGCGACCCGGAGACGGCGGCGCGGCTGTACGCCGAGGCCGCCCACCTGGCGTCCAACCTCGCCGAGCGCGACCATCTGACCCGCCAGGCCGCCCGGCTCAACGCCCGCCGGATCCGCTGACGGACGCGCCCGGATCCTCCGCGTACGCGAGAGGGCCCCGGGAAACTCCCGGGGCCCTCCCTGCCGGGTCTCACCCGGACGCCGCGACGTCCGGCATCACCCGGGCGCCGACATCGGCCGTCACCCGGTCGCTACGGCGCCGCGGGGCGGCCCACCAGCTCGCGCAGGACGTCCTCCATCGTCACGAGTCCGGCCGGCTTGTCGTCCTCGTCGAGCACCGCCGCCAGATGGGTCCGGCTGCGGCGCATCGCCGTGAGGACGTCGTCCATCGGCGTGGCCGCCCGGACCCGGGCGATCGGCCGCAGCGCGGACACCGGGAACGGCAGATCCCGCGGGGACACGTCCAGGGCGTCCTTCACATGCAGATAGCCCAGGATCCGGCGATCCTCGTCGACCACGGGGAAACGGGAGAAGCTCGTCCGCGCCGCCAGCGCCTCCAGCTCCGCCGGAGTGGTGCCGACCTGCGCGTACACGACCTTGTCCGCCGGCATGACGACATCCCTCACGGGACGACGGCCCAGCTCCAGGGCGTCGTGCAGCCGCTCCGCGGCCCGGTCGTCCAGGAGCCCGGCGTCGCCCGCGTCGGTGACCATCCGGGCCAGCTCGTCGTCCGAGAACGTCGCGGCGACCTCGTCCTTGACCTCCACCCGCAACAGCTTGAGCAGGGTGTTGGCGAAGGCGTTGATCGTGAAGATCACCGGCCGCAGGGCCCGCGCGAAGGTCACCAGCGGCGGGCCGAGCAGCAGCGCGGTACGCGTCGGCTCGGCGAGCGCGATGTTCTTCGGCACCATCTCGCCGAGGAGCATGTGCAGATACGTGGCCAGGGACAGCGCGATCACGAACGAGATCGGGTGGACCAGACCGTGCGGCACTCCGATCGCGTCGAAGACCGGCTCGAGCAGGTGCGCGATGGCCGGCTCGGCGACGATGCCGAGCACCAGGGTGCAGAGCGTGATGCCGAGCTGCGCGGCGGCGAGCAGGGCGGAGACGTGCTCCAGGCCCCAGATGACGCTGCGCGCCCGGCGGTTCCCGGACTCGGCGAGCGGCTCGATCTGGCTGCGCCGGACCGAGATCAGGGCGAACTCGGCGCCGACGAAGAAGGCGTTGACGATCAGGGTCAGAAAGCCGATCAGCAACTGGATGACGATCATCGGCCGGTCTCCCCGGAATTGTCCTCGGTCTCGTGGGCGACGGGGGCGTGCATCAGCATGCGCGCGGCGCGCCGGCCCGAGGCGTCCACGACGTCGAGCCGCCAGCCGGCCAGCTCCACGCTGTCGCCGACGGCCGGGATACGGCCCAGCTCGTGGGCGACGACGCCCGCGAGCGTCTCGTACGGCCCGTCCGGCACCCGGAGGCCGATCGCCTCCACCTGGTCGGTACGGGCGGCGCCGTCGGCGGACCAGAGCTCACGCCCGGCCGTGTCCTCGCCCGCGCGCGCCAGGTCCGGCGTCTCGTGCGGGTCGTGCTCGTCGCGTACCTCGCCGACGACCTCCTCGACGATGTCCTCCAGGGTGGCGACCCCGGCCGTGCCGCCGTACTCGTCGATGACGACGGCCATCGTCTGCTTCCCGGACAGCCGGTCGAGGAGCCGGTCCACGGTCAGCGTCTCGGGGACGAGCAGGGGCTCGCGCAGCAGCTCGCCGATCCGGCGGTGCGGCCGCTCCTCGGCCGGTATGGCCAGGACGTCCTTGATGTGCGCGATGCCGACGACCGAGTCGAGGTTGCCCCGGTACACGGGGAAGCGGGACAGGCCGGTCGCCCGGGTCGCGTTGGCGACGTCCTCGGCGGTGGCCTGCACCTCGAGCGCGGTGACCTGCACGCGGGGCGTCATCACGTTCTCCGCGGTGAGCTCCGCCAGGTTGAGGGTGCGGACGAACAGTTCGGCCGTGTCCGCCTCGAGGGCCCCCTCCTTCGCGGAGTGGCGGGCGAGTGCCACCAGCTCCTGCGGGGAGCGCGCGGAGGCGAGTTCCTCGGTCGGCTCCATGCCCAGACGGCGCAGGATCCGGTTCGCGGTGTTGTTGAGGTGGCTGATCAGCGGCTTGAAGGCGGCCGTGAACACCCGCTGCGGGGTGGCGACGACCTTGGCGACCGCGAGGGGCGAGGAGATCGCCCAGTTCTTGGGGACCAGCTCGCCGACGACCATCAGGACGACGGTCGACAGGGCGGTGCCCAGGACCAGCGCCACCGAGGAGGCGACCGAGGCGGAGAGACCGAGGTCCTCGAGGGGCCCCCGGATCAGCTTGGAGATCGACGGCTCCGAGAGCATGCCGACCACCAGGTTGGTGACGGTGATGCCCAGCTGGGCGCCGGAGAGCTGGAACGTCAGCGACCTGACGGCCTTGAGTGCTCCCGCCGCACCGCGCTCGCCGCGCTCCGCGGCGGCTTCGAGGTCGCTGCGCTCGACCGTGGTCAGCGAGAACTCGGCCGCGACGAACGCGCCGCACGCGACGGAGAGGAGGAGCGCCAGGAGGAGCAGAAGCACTTCGGTCATCGGTTCACCTCCGTCCCATGATCAGTCAGGGAGGAAGGGAACGCGCGATGTCGTTCTTCGAAGCCGGTGCTGCGGGAACCAGTGCTACTGGGAGGCTCGCCCATGGGCGGACGCTCACACCTTTCGGTCGTCGGGTCGTCTGGATGAGACACCATGGTAAAGGGTCGGCAAAAGAGGATGGTGACGGCCTCCCCGCCCTCGGAGGAAGGGGAAGCCGAGGACGCCGAGGGAAGCGCGGGGAAGCCGAGGACGCCGAGGGAGGCATGGGGAAGCCGGGGGACGACCCTCACCTCCGGGCCCGGGGCGGTTCAGCCCGTGAGCGGCTTCACCCACCGGCGCCAGCGCTCCTCGCGCACGAACCCGGCGGCCGACCAGAGCCGCCGCCCGGTCTCGTTCGCCTCCAGGACCATGGCGTCCACCCGCCGCCCGCCGAGCGCGGCGAACCGCTCCTCGGCCGCCCGCAGCAACGCCGTGGAGATGCCCCGGCGACGGTGCGAGGGCAGCACGGCGAGCCGGTAGAGGGAGGCGCGCCAGCCGTCCCAGCCCGCGATCACGGACCCCACGATCAGACCGTCGGCCAGGGCCAGGAGGAGCGCCTCGGGGTCGCGGTCGATGAGCCGTCTCACCCCGTGAACGTCGTCCGAGACGGATGTCCCGTGGGCGGACTCCTTCCAGAAGGCCAGGACCGCCTCGGCCTCGTCGGGGGTGGCGGCACGTATCCGCAGATCGATCATGGCCCGATCCCATCACGCGGAGTCGAGCCGCTGCCATGCAGTTCCGGGTGCCGGGACGGGGCCGGTCCCGCCCCGGCGCGAAGGGCCGGGGCGGTGTCCGGGGCGGTGTCCGGAGCGATGTTCGGAGCGGCCCGGTCGAGGGGCCCGGCTACCGCCGGGCCACACCGAGGACACACGGCGAGGAGGGCAGCCGGGGCCCCTTCTCCGGCACGGAGAAGGAGCGATAGGAGTCAAGGGAGAAGCCGGCCGCCTCGATCGCCGCGAGCGGGGCCCGCGCGGTGTGGCAGCCGCCGAAGAGCAACGGCCAGACCGTCCGGTCCAGACCCCGCTGCACGCGCGCGAGGCCGGGTGTCTCCGCCAGCCCGTGCTCGAAGAACCGCAGCTCACCGCCGGGGCGCACCACCCGGTACAGCTCCGCGAGGGCCTGCGGCACGTTCCGTACCGTACAGAGGACGAGCGAGGCCACGGCCGCGTCGAAGGAGGCGTCCTCCAGGGGCAGTGCCTCCGCCGTGTCCGGGAGGACGGTCACCGGGACCGGCGCCCGGGGCGCGGCCTCCTGGGCCAGCCGGCGCAGCCGGGCCTCGGGCTCGACGGCCACCACCTCGGAGACCCCGTCGGGGTAGTGCGCGAAGTTCAGCCCGTTCCCCGCCCCGATCTCGATCACCCGGCCGGTCAGACCGTCGAGCAGCTCGGCGCGCAGTGCGCCGAGTCCGCCCCTGGTCTCTGCGGAGACGCTGAACCGGCTGTAGAAGCGGGCGAACAGCGGATGGTGGACTCGGGGTGACGGGGTTTCCGGCCGGACCCGGCGGGACGCTGTCATCGGAGCCACCTCAGCCCGTCACGAAGCAGAACTCGTTGCCCTCCGGGTCCTTCATGACCTGGAAGGAGCCCTGTTCGTCCGTCACGATGCCGCCGACCCTGGCCGCGCCGGAACGCAGCGCCTCCTCGGCGGCCCGGTCGGGCTGCTCCACCTCCAGGTCGAGATGGACCCGGTTCTTCACCGTCTTGCCCTCCGGCACCCGCTGGAAGGCGAGCCGCGCGAACCCCGGCGGGTCGACGTACGACCAGTCCGCGCTCCGGTCGACCGGAGAACCGCCGAGGAGGCCGGCCCAGAAGCGGACGAGTGCGGCCGGATCGGCACAGTCGAAGACGATCTCCTGAACATGAGCGCGCATGCCTCCAGCCTACGGAGTCCGCGCCCCGCGGGCCCCCTTCGCGGAGCGGCCCGTCGCGCTCAGGCGGGGAACCGCTCCCGGAAGGCCTCCGCGTCCCACGTACCGCCCAGGGCCGGGCCCAGCCAGCCGCCCGCCGCCGCCCGGAACTCCGTCGGGCCGAGCGCGCCCGATCCCTCCGGCACGGCCCCGAGGAGCGGCGCGTCCGCCGACTCCGGCAGGTCCGCCAGATTGCAGCGCATCGCCAGATCCGGTGCGTCCGGCCAGCTGCCGATCACCACACCCAGCTGTTCGATCCCGCGTGCCCGCAGTGCCTCCGCCGTCAGGGCCGTCGAGTTGAGCGTGCCCAGACCGGCCGGGACGACCACGAGGACCGGGGCGCCGAGCAGCGCCGCCGCGTCCGCGAGCGTGCCGCCCTCCTCGTCGAAGCGGACGAGCAGCCCGCCCGCCCCCTCCACGAGCACCAGGTCGTACTCGGCGGCCAGCTTCCGGGCCGCCTCGGCGACCTGCCCGGGCCCGACCGGGGCGAGACCGGCCCGCAGGGCCGCCGTACCCGGCGCCAGCGGCTCCGGGAAGCGGCCCAGTTCGGCGGAGCCCGCGGCTCCCGAGAGCCGGACGACCTCGTCGGCGTCGCCGCGCTCGTCCGGTCCGACGCCCGTCTGCGCGGGCTTCAGGACGGCGACCGACCGGCCGGCCGCCGTGGCCACGGCGGCCACCGCCGCGGTCACCACCGTCTTGCCGATCTCCGTGCCCGTACCGCTGACGACGAGGATTCCCACTGTTCCAGTCCTTCCGTTCAGCCCGCTGCCGCCGCCGCGCCCACCGCGGCGCAGATCCGGGCCAGGTCCGCGTCACCCGTCACGTACGGCGGCATCGTGTAGATCAGGTCGCGGAACGGGCGCAGCCACACGCCCTCCCGGACCGCCGCGCGCGTCGCCGCCGCCATGTCGACCGGGTGGTCGAGCTGTACGACGCCGATCGCGCCGGACACCCGTACCTCGCGGACGCCCGGGAGCCCGGCGACGGGGGCGAGCCCCTCCCGCAGTCCCGTCTCGATCCGCTTGACCTCGACCTGCCAGTCCTGGGAGAGGAGCAGGTCGATCGAGGCGAGGGCCACCGCGGAGGCCAGCGGGTTCCCCATGAAGGTCGGCCCGTGCGCCAGGACCGGGACCTCGCCCTGAGAGATCCCGTCGGCGACCCGGCTCGTGCAGAGCGTCGCCGCCATCGACAGATAGCCGCCCGTCAGCGCCTTGCCCACGCACATCACATCGGGGGAGACCCCCACCTGGTCGGCGGCGAACAGCGTGCCCGTGCGCCCGAACCCGGTGGCGATCTCGTCGAAGACCAGCAGCACGTCGTGCGCGTCGCAGGCCTCGCGCAGCACCCGCAGGTACTCCGGGTCGTGGAAGCGCATCCCGCCCGCGCCCTGCACCACCGGCTCCACGATCACGGCGGCCAGCTCGTGCGCGTGGCTCCCGATCTCGGTCCGCAGCAGGTCGGCGTACGACTCCTCGTACGCGGCCGGCGGGGCGTCCACGAACACCTGCCGCTGGAGCACCCCGGTCCACAGCTCGTGCATCCCGCCCTGCGGGTCGCACACGGACATGGGCTGCCAGGTGTCCCCGTGGTAGCCGCCGCGCCAGGTGAGCATCCGCTGCTTCTCGGGACGGCCGAGCGAGCGCCAGTACTGCAGACACATCTTGACCGCGACCTCGACGGACACGGAGCCCGAGTCGCTGAGGAAGACGTGCCGCAGCGGCTCGGGGGTGATCTCGACGAGCCGGGCGGCGAGCCTGACGGCCGGCTCGTGGGTGAGTCCGCCGAACATGACGTGGCTCATCCGGTCCAGCTGGCCGCGCACCGCCTCGTTGAGCACGGGGTGGTTGTAGCCGTGGATCGCCGACCACCAGGAGGACATGCCGTCGATCAACTCGTCCCGCCCCTCGGCGGGTTCGGCGAGGCGAAGGCGCACGCCGGACGCGGACTCGACGACCAGCGGGTCCGTACGGCCCGGCATGGGGCCGTACGGATGCCAGACGTGGGCCCGGTCGAGAGCGATGAGCTCGTCGTTCCCCACGGCCGTCACGCGTTCGGGGCGAGGTCCGTACCGGCACCTCGGCGGCGCACCGCGACCAGGTCCGTCCGGGCCTGGTTCGCCGCGGCCTCGGCGGACTCCGCCGGCTCGGGAACCGGGGCGTGGCCGCCGCACGGCCCGCAGCCGCCGCCCGCCTCGGTGTGCGAACCGCAGCCCGCGCCCTCGGCCGAGGCGTCCGAGCCGCAGCCCGCCGACGCCTGCGAGCCGCAGCCGCCGCCCGCCGCGGCGAGCGCGTCCGCACGGTGCTTCGGCAGCGTGGTCGTGCCCGCGCCCTCCACCTCGAAGCCCGCGTCCGCGATCATGTCCAGGTCGGCCTGACCGGCCTGGCCCTCGCTCGTCAGGTAGTCGCCGAGGAAGATCGAGTTCGCGATGTTCAGCGCGAGGGGCTGCATCGAGCGCAGGTGCACCTCGCGGCCGCCCGCGATCCGGACCTCGACGTCGGGGCAGACGAACCGCACCATGGCCAGGATCCGCAGGCAGCGCTGCGGGGTGAGGTTCCACTCCTTGGCGAGCGGCGTCCCCTCGAAGGGGATGAGGAAGTTGACGGGCACCGAGTCGGAGTCCAGCTCGCGCAGCGCGTAGACGACGTCGACGAGGTCCTCGTCGGTCTCGCCCATGCCCGCGATCAGGCCCGAGCAGGCCGAGAGACCGGCGGCGTGCGCCTTCTGCACGGTGTCCACCCGGTCGGCGTACGTGTGGGTCTTGGTGATCCCCTCGTACGTCGCCTCGGAGGTGTTCAGGTTGTGGTTGTACGCGTCGGCGCCGGCGTCCTTCAGCCGCTCCGCCTGGCCGTCCGAGAGCAGTCCCAGACAGGCGCACACCTCGACGCCCTCGTTCTGCTCCTTGATGGCCTCGATGGTCCTGCCGACCCGCTCGACGTCCCGGTCCGTCGGGCCGCGGCCGCTCGCGACCAGACAGACCCGCTTCGCCCCGCCCGCGACACCGGCCGCGGCGGCCTGGGAGGCCTCGTCCGGCTTCAGCCAGGTGTACTTGAGGATCTCGGCCTTGGAGCCGAGGCGCTGCGAGCAGTACGAGCAGTCCTCGGGGCACAGCCCCGACTTCAGGTTCACCAGGTAGTTGAGCTTCACCCGGCGCCCGAACCACTGACGGCGCACCTTGCCGGCCGCCGCCACCACATCGAGCAGTTCGTCGTCGGAGGTCGCCAGGACGGCGAGCGCTTCTTCACGGGTCGGCAGCTCGCGCCGCAGCCCCTTCTCCACCAGCGTGTTCAGCAGGTCCATAACCGCTGATCCTTGCCTACCGCCCGCCCCGGGGCCAAGGAGGATCCGAACAAACGCCGCCGATAGAGGTGTGTGGATGACCACATCCCGACCTCGGCACGCTCCGGTTAGGGTCTGTGCGCTGCCTACAAAAGGATCGCCGCATGCCACAGGCCGACGAGGCACGGGCCGCGGGCCCGCGCCGGACCGCGTTCGACTGGACCGACACCGAGGCACGCCGCCGGGCGGAGGCCGGTCTGGTCCGTACGCTGCGGCCCCGGGCGGCCGAGTCGGAGCTGCTCGACCTGGCGAGCAACGACTACCTCGGACTCACCCGCCGACCGGAGGTCACCGAGGCGGCGGCCGAGGCGGCGAGGCGCTGGGGCGCCGGTTCCACCGGCTCACGGCTCGTCACCGGCACCACCCGGCTGCACACCCGCCTGGAGCGCGAACTCGCCGACTTCTGCGGTTTCGAAGCGGCCCTCGTCTTCTCCTCCGGCTACACCGCCAACCTGGCGGCGCTCACCGCGCTCGGCGGCCGGGACGCCCTCGTCGTCTCGGACGCCTCCAACCACGCGTCGATCGTGGACGGCTGCCGCCTCGCGCGCGCCGAGACGGCCGTCGTCCCGCACACCGACCCCGAGGCCGTACGGAAGACCCTCGACGCGCACCCCGGGCGGCGCGCGCTGGTCGTCAGCGACTCCGTGTTCTCCGTCGACGGGGACAAGGCCCCGCTGCCGGAGCTCGCCGAGGCCTGCCGCGCCCACGGCGCCGGGCTCGTCGTGGACGACGCCCACGGCCTCGGCGTCCTCGGCGAAGGGGGCCGGGGCGCCCTCCACGAGGCCGGGCTCGCCGGCGACGAGGACGTCGTCGCCACCCTGACCCTCTCGAAGTCCCTCGGCAGCCAGGGCGGTGCCGTCCTCGGCCCGGCCCGGGTCGTGGAGCACCTGGTGAACGCGGCCCGCACCTTCATCTTCGACACCGGGCTCGCCCCCGCGGCGGCGGGCGGCGCGCTCGCGAGCCTGCGTCTGATGGTGGCGGAACCGGGCCTCGCCGAGCGGGCCCGTACCGTCGCCACCACCCTGCACCGGCTGCTCACGGACGCGGGTCTCACGGCGGCGCGGCCCGACGCGGCCGTCGTCTCGGTGCGCGCACCCTCCCCCGAGGCGGCGCTGCGGTGGGCGGCGGACTGCCGTGAGCAGGGTCTGGCGGTGGGCTGCTTCCGGCCTCCGTCCGTACCCGACGGCATCTCGCGGCTGCGACTCACGGCCCGCGCCGATCTGACGGACGCGCAGATCGAGCGGGCGGTGGAGACGATTCTGCGTACCGCGCCCGCCGCCCGGCAGGGTTGACGAGCGGCCCAAGAGCGTTTCCGGGCAGCAGAGTTCACCGCTTCGGGCGACAGATGGGGACATATCTTGGTGGAACGCCGCACGGCGCGGCACGATCGGTGGCACTCTGACGCGAAGCGCAATCCGGGGCAGTGGCCCCGGCGGGAAAGGGACAGCGTCGCCATGGCAGATCACCAGGAAGCAACCCTCACGCTGCCGAGCGAACCCGCCTCGGTCCCCACGGCCCGGAGGTACGTCGCGGAGGTCCTCACCGGCTGGGGTCTCGACGACGCCGCGGACTTCGCCGACGCGATCCGTCTGATCGTCTCCGAGCTGGCCACCAACGCCGTTCTGCACACGCTCGGCCAGTCGCCCACGTTCACGGTCGACGTACGGCTGGAACGCGAGGAGCGGCTGCACATCGGTGTGACCGACAGTCATCCGCGCCGTCCGCGCCGCCTCCCGGCGGCGGTCCAGCAGGACAACGGTCGCGGCATGGTCATCATCCGCGTCCTCGCGGCGGAGGCCGGTGGCCGGCTCTCGGTCACCCCGACCGCGGACGGCGGCAAGACGGTCTGGATCACCCTGCCGTGGAGCGTGGCTCACGTCGCGAGCCTCTGACGGGCCCGGAGGCGCGGGGCCGGGCGGGGTCCCAGGGGTACGGCGGCGCCACCGCACCCCTCACGAACGAACCGCTACCGCCGCCTGATCAGCGGACGCGGCCGTAGTAGACCTTCGACGACCAGATCTTGTCGAGCTTCACCCAGGAACCCGTCTTGGGCGAATGCCAGATCTTGCCGCTGCCGGCGTAGATGCCCACGTGGTAGACCCTTCCACCGGAGTGGAAGAAGACCAGATCCCCCTTCTGTCTGGTCGAGGCCGAGATGTGCCGGGTCTTGTTGTACTGCTGCTGCGCGGTGCGGGGCAGCGACTTGCCCGCCTTCTTGTACGCGTAGAGCGTCAGCCCGGAGCAGTCGAACCTGGAGGGTCCGGTGCTTCCGTACCGGTACGGGGCTCCCTTCTTGGACGCGGCGACGCTCAGTGCCTTGTTCGCGTGCGTGGTGGCTGCCTGGGCCTCCGATGCCGCACCTGGTGCGAACAGCGTGCCGCCGACGGCGGCGAGGGTGAGAGCCGAGACGGCTCCGGCCCGGGACAGCAGGGACGGGACATGCATCTGCGCGGTCATGCGCAACCCTTCGTCAGCCGCCTGCGAAGGATGACCTGTCGGGTTCGGGCTGGCGAAGATGCCCGGCCGCTGACGCGGCTTCACCCCAAGGGACTGTCCCGCTGTCGAAACAGCGCTTCAGCCCCGTAAAAATCGGGTCCTCCACTCCTGCCGATCCACTCCTGTCGACCAGACGTCCGGGACAGCGGCAGGACTCGGCGTCCGCCCGGACCGCCCCGCCGCGGCGGCGGGGGCTTGTCGTCGACAGGGATCTTGACCCACACCGGGGTCGAAATCCGAGCTGAAACGGCGATATGTGAGGCTCCTCACGACTGATCCATTCGGGTGGACAGGAAGCCTTTGTGATCTTCGAAGGGGTGGCGGACGAGCCCCGCACCAGCAGCGGAACGCCCCATTCCGCCAAATGCGTACACCTGTTGTGCAACTCACCCGGCATAAATGTCGACTCGTCGACTACGCCGTACGGGGGAGCGAATCTGCGGTGTGCGTCGGCCGTCCGGACCTCGACACGACACGCGGGAATGTCAACTCGGCCGGGTGTGGGGGACGGTGACGCGGCCGGTCCTGCGCTCCCCGTCCAACACCCGCAGGGCGCGCGCCAACGTGTCCGCGTGCACCTCGCTCTCGCCCCGCACATGCATGAGCGTCAGGGCTTCGAGGAGCGCCTCGGCGCGCCCCACCAGCGCCTGTGCCGCACGCAGCGCTCCATAGGTATGCGTGCTCCTGGATGGATTGATCTTCCCAAGGAGGTCGACGACTTCGAGGTAGGCGTCGACGAGTTCACCCTCCGCGCGGGTCAGCGCGGGCAGCGGCGGCAACTCGGGAACCACGGCCGGCTCACCGCGCCGCGCCGCCGGAGGTCGCGCCCCGGCTCGTGATGACGTGGTCCACCAGGCCGTACGCGACCGCCGCCGGCGCGTCCAGGACCGTGAGGCGGTCGAGGTCGGCGTCGATCCGCTCCGCGGTCTGCCCCGTGGCCTCGGTGAGCATCCCCGCCAGCAGGGCGCGGAGCCGGAGCATCTCCCGGGCCTGGAGGTCGAGGTCGCTGAGCTGACCCCGTGTCGGCTCGTCGGCGGCGGGCTGCTGGAGCGTGATCCGGGAGCCGGGGAGGGCCATCCGCTTGCCGGGGGTGCCGGCGGCGAGCAGGACGGCGGCGGTCGACGCGGCCTGGCCCAGGCAGGCGGTCTCCACGTCGCAGTGCAGCGAGCGGATCGTGTCGTAGATCGCGGTCATGGCGGTGAGGGAGCCGCCGGGGGAGTTGATGTAGAGCGAGACGTCCTGGTCCGGTGCCGCGTGGTCCAGGTGGAGGAGCTGGGCGACCACGTCGTTGGCCGAGGTCTCGTCGATCGGCGTCCCGAGGAAGACGATCCGGGATTCGAGGAGCTTCGAGTAGGGGTCGAGGGTCCGGGTTCCGTAGCTGGTGCGCTCCGTGAACGAGGGCAGGACGTAACGAGCATCCATGGCGGGTACCTCCATCTGTAAAAAATGTACAGGACGTACAGCCCGTAAGATGGGGAGCATGACCTACGAGATCCCGGTGACGCAAGCGCGGGCTGAGCTCGCGGACCTCATCAACCGCGTCGTCTACGGCGGTGAGCGCGTCGTCGTCACCCGCCACGGGAAGCCGCTCGTCGCCCTGGTCTCCGCCGCTGACCTGGAAGAACTCGAGGCTGCCGAGAAGCCCGCCGACGAGCATGTGATCAGCTCGGTCTCCGGTCTCCACGCGCTCGACTCCGCTACCGGCGAACAGCCCCGCTTCGGCCTGGCCGCCCGCCACCGCGAGCCCGGCATCTCCTAGGTCGCGCACGGAAAAGCCGCGTACCCCCGTCCGCTACAGCGGGGGCACGCGGCCGTCTTCTCGCGCGTACGGACCAGGTGGCCCGGACTCAGCCCGCGCGCGCCGGAACAGGGGCCGCCGCGGTCACCGGCTCCACGGCTTCCGGGCGCCTCCGCCGGGAGCCCAGCACGATCGCCGTGACGCCGGCCGCCGCCCAGAGCGACAGGACGAGCAGCGGTCCGCCCGCCGCCGCGCCCTCGAAGGAGGAGACGGAACGCAGGGCCGAGCCCGCGGCGCCCGGCGGCAGCCACCGGCCGATGGCGCCGACGGCGGTCGGCAGGAGCTCCGGAGCGCTCGACACCCCGGAGAAGGGGTTCCCGAGCAGGATCATCAACAGCGCTCCGAGCCCGAGACCCGGCTTGCCGACGAGGGCCGCGAGCCCCGCGAACGTCGAGCCGATCGCCAGGACGGTGAGGCCCAGCACCCCTGCCTCGGCCCACCAGTTGCCGCCGAGCGCGTCGAGCCAGCTGTGGGCGAGGGCCGTGCCGACGACGCCCGCGAGCGCGGCGGCCCCGGCGAGGGCCGCCACCGCGCGCCCGCCGCGCAGACCGAGCAGGGTCGTGACGACGCCCGCCGCCGCTCCGGCGAGGGCGAGCGGCAGCAGGCTGGAGGCGAGCACGGCTCCGCGCGGGTCGCCCGCCGGGGCGGCGACCACGTCGGTGACGGAGACCTTCGTGCCCTCCGGGGCCTGCGCCGTCACGGCCTCCCGCAGCAGTCCGGCCACCACGGGGCTCGCCGCCGAGGCGGTCAGGAGCTCCGTGCCGCCGGGGGTCACGACCACCGCTCCGTATACATGCCGGTCCTCTATCGCGGCACGGGCCGCGGCCTCGTTCTCGTAGCGGTGGACCTCGAAGGACCCCTCGTGCCGGGCGAATCCCTGCTCCAGGGCGGTGACCACCGTGGCGGGGCCCGCGACGCCGATCGGCAGGTCGCGGGGTGCCGTCCGTGCGGCCGGCCACGCGAAGGCCCAGAGGGTCAGGGCGACGACGAAGGGGATCAGCACCATCACCGCGATGGTCCTGCGCCCCGCGTCTGCGGCGGTGGCGTTGGCGGACATGGCGTCCTCGATTCAAAGAGAAGGATCGTTCGTTTTTATCTGGACCTCACTGTCCTTCGGGTGTCGGAAGTTGTCAAGAATGAATATTCGTTTTAGGTTCGGGGCATGGCTCGTGTCTCCCAGGAACACCTCGACGCCCGGCGGCGCCAGATCCTCGACGGCGCGGCGCGCTGCTTCGCCCGCAACGGCTTCCACGCCACGTCCATGCAGGACGTGCTGAGTGAGGTCGGTCTGTCGGCCGGTGCGGTCTACCGGTACTTCCGCGGCAAGGACGAGATCATCGCGGCCATCGCGACCGAGGCCTTCGCCGGCATCCGGGGCGCCTTCGAGGAGGCGTCCAGGACCACGCCGCCGCCCACCCCCGACGTGCTGATCGGCGCGGTGCTCCGGCTCTTCCTCGAGGAGCGGATCGAGGGCGCCGACCGGCAGGCCTTCGCGCGCCTGATCATCCAGGTGTGGACGGAGACCCTGCGCAACGAACAGCTGGCGGAGACCCTCTCCGAGGGCTACAACGGGATGCGCGTCGTCTGGGCGGACCTGGTCGCCGTCTACCGGGAGAGCGGCATCCTGCCCGTCGACGTCCCCGCCGACCACATGGCCCGCACCCTGATCGCCGTCGTCCAGGGGTTCATCGCCCAGCAGGCCCTCTTCGGGGACGTCGACGTCGACGTCCTGGAGGACGGGCTCCGGGGTCTGATGTCCATGTCGGTCGACCCGGGCTGACGGTCCCGCCATCCGGTCCGGCCGCCCGATCGGGCGATCCCCTCGTCCGGTCCGACGATCATGAAAACGCAAAGCCGGAGTTAACGAGCCGGAAAAACTTCCGCCCTAACGTGCAATGTCTGGCCGCGAGCCGCATCTCCGCAGTTCAACAAGGTGTTGACGGTCGGTAGGGTCCGCAGCTGTCCGGGTGTCCCCGGACGACGACTGTGAGGTGGAAGAGTGCAACTGAGCCCGCACGAACAGGAACGACTGCTCATCCATGTGGCGGCGGACGTCGCCGAGAAGCGCCGGGCCCGGGGTCTGCGGCTCAACCACCCCGAGGCCGTCGCCCTCCTCACCTCGCACATCCTGGAAGGCGCCAGGGACGGCCGCACCGTCGCCGAACTCATGGCCTCCGGACGCAAGGTGCTCACCCGCGACGACGTCATGGACGGCATCCCCGAGATGATCCACGACGTCCAGGTCGAGGCCACCTTCCCGGACGGCACCAAGCTCGTCACCGTCCACGACCCCATCGTCTGAAACGGGCCGCGCCGATGATCCCCGGAGAGATCCTGTACGCGGACGGCCCCGTCGCCCTCAACGAGGGGCGCCCCGTCACACGTCTGACCGTGCTCAACGCCGCCGACCGGCCCGTCCAGGTCGGCTCCCACTACCACTTCGCCGAGGTCAACCCCGGCCTGCGGTTCGACCGCGCCGCCGCGCACGGACAGCGGCTGCACATCGCCGCCGGCACCGCCGTCCGCTTCGAGCCGGGCATCCCCGTCGAGGTCGAACTCGTCCCGCTCGCCGGCCGCCGTGTCGTCCCCGGCCTGCGCGGCGAGACGGCCGGTCCCCTGGACGGGACCCCGGCTGGACCGGGCCCGGACCGGTCCGCCCCGGACGCGAACGGAGACCCCCGTGCCTGAGCTGCACCGCGCCGTCCACGCAGACCTGTTCGGCCCCACCACCGGCGACCGCATCCGGCTCGCCGACACCGACCTCCTCGTCGAGATCGAGGAGGACCGCAGCGGAGGACCCGGCCGCGCGGGCGACGAGGCCGTGTTCGGCGGCGGCAAGGTCATCCGCGAGTCCATGGGCCAGGCCCGTACGACCCGCGCCGAGGGCGCCCCCGACACCGTGATCACCGGCGCCGTGATCATCGACCACTGGGGGATCGTCAAGGCCGACATCGGCATCCGGGACGGCCGGATCACCGCCCTCGGCAAGGCCGGCAACCCCGACACCATGGACGGCGTCCACCCCGACCTCGTGATCGGCCCCGAGACCGAGGTCATCGTCGGCAACGGCCGGATCGTCACCGCCGGCGCCGTCGACGCCCATGTCCACTTCATCTCGCCCACCGTCGTCGAACAGGCCCTCGCCACCGGCGTCACCACCCTGGTCGGCGGCGGTACGGGACCGGCCGAGGGCACCAAGGCGACCACGGTCACCCCCGGTCCCTGGCACACGGCCCGGATGTTCGAGGCCCTGGACACCTTCCCCGTCAACATCGGTCTGCTCGGCAAGGGCAACACCATGTCCCGGGAGGCCATGCACTCCCAACTGCGCGGCGGAGCCCTCGGATTCAAGATCCACGAGGACTGGGGCGCCACCCCCGCCGTCATCGACGCCTGCCTGGGAGTGTGCGAGGAGACGGGTGCCCAACTCGCCATCCACACCGACACCCTGAACGAGGCGGGCTTCGTCGGCGACACCCTCGCCGCCATCGCCGGGCGCACCGTCCACGCGTACCACACCGAGGGCGCCGGAGGCGGGCACGCCCCCGACATCATCACGGTGGTCTCCGAGCCGTACGTCCTCCCCAGCTCCACCAACCCGACCCGGCCGCACACCGTCAACACCATCGAGGAACACCTCGACATGCTGATGGTCTGCCACCACCTCAACCCGGCCGTCCCCGAGGACCTCGCCTTCGCGGAGTCCCGGATCCGGCCCTCCACCATCGCCGCCGAGGACGTGCTCCACGACCTGGGGGCCATCTCGATCATCTCCTCCGACTCCCAGGCCATGGGCCGGATCGGCGAGGTGATCATGCGTACCTGGCAGACCGCCCACGTCATGAAGAAGCGTCGTGGGGCCCTGCCCAGCGACGGCCGCGCCGACAACCACCGCGCACGCCGGTACGTCGCCAAGTACACGATCAACCCGGCCGTCGCCCAGGGCATGGACCGCCTCATCGGCTCCGTCGAACCCGGCAAGCTCGCCGACCTGGTGCTCTGGGAGCCCGCCTTCTTCGGGGTGAAGCCGCTCACCGTCCTCAAGGGCGGCCAGATCGCGTACGCGCAGATGGGCGACGCCAACGCCTCCATCCCCACCCCGCAGCCCGTCCTGCCCCGCCCGATGTTCGGTGCGCTCGGCAAGGCCGCCGCGGCGGGCTCGGTCAACTTCGTCGCCCAGGCGGCGATCGAGGACGACATCGCCCAGCGGCTGGGCGTGCACAAGGAGTTCGCCGCCATCGGCTCCACCCGGCGGGTCACCAAGGCCGACATGCGCGAGAACGACGCCCTGCCCCGGGTCGAGGTCGACGCCGACACTTTCACGGTGACCATCGACGGCGAGGCGGTCGAGCCCGCGCCCGCCGCCGAACTGCCCATGGCCCAGCGTTACTTCCTCTTCTGATGACGAGTCGCGCAGCCCTCCTCGTGCTCGCCGACGGGCGATTCCCCGCCGGCGGGCACGCCCACTCCGGCGGGGCCGAGGCCGCCGTCAAGGCCGGCCGGATCACCGACGCGGCGAGCCTCGCCGCGTTCTGCCGGGGCCGGCTGCACACCACCGGCCTCACCTCCGCCGCGCTCGCGGCCGCGGCCGCGCTCGGTCACGACCCGTGCGCGCTCGACGAGGCCGCGGACGCCCGCACCCCCTCACCCGCCCTGCGCGCCGCCGCCCGCAAGCTCGGCCGGCAGATGATGCGAGCGGCCCGCGCCACCTGGCCCTGCCCCGAACTGGACGCACTCGCCGCCGCGTTCCCGCGCGGCGCCCACCAGCCCGTCGTCCTCGGAGTCGCCGCCCGCGCCGCCGGGCTCGGCCCGGAGGACGCCGCCCACTGCGTCGCGTACGAGACCGTCAGCGGGCCGGCCACCGCCACGGTCCGGCTGCTGAGCCTGGACCCCTTCCAGGCCACCGCCGTCCTCGCCCGCCTCGCCCCCGCCATGGACCTGGTCGCCGGGGAAGCCGCGGCCGCGGCCCGGCAGGGAATCGACGCCCTGCCCGCGGCCTCCGCACCCCTCCTCGACATCACCGCCGAGCAGCACGCGTCCTGGCCCGTCCGCCTCTTCGCATCCTGAGAACCCTGGAGCCGCCCCATGCACCTCGACCACGGCCACGACCACCACGGCGCCGTCTCCGCCGACGCCCACCGCCCCGACGGCACCCGCCGCGCCCTGCGCATCGGGCTCGGCGGCCCGGTCGGCTCGGGCAAGACGGCCACCGTCGCCGCCCTCTGCCGGGTCCTGCGCGACACCCTCTCCCTCGCCGTCGTCACCAACGACATCTACACCCGGGAGGACGCCGAGTTCCTGCTCCGCAACGCCGTCCTGCCGCCCGAACGCATCCAGGCGGTGGAGACCGGCGCCTGCCCGCACACCGCCATCCGCGACGACATCTCCGCCAACCTCGAAGCCGTCGAGGAGCTCGAGGACATCGTCGGTCCGCTCGACCTCATCCTTGTCGAGTCCGGCGGCGACAACCTCACCGCCACCTTCTCCAAGGGACTCGTCGACGCCCAGATCTTCGTCATCGACGTGGCCGGCGGCGACGACATCCCGCGCAAGGGGGGTCCCGGCGTCACCACCGCCGACCTGCTGGTCGTCAACAAGACCGACCTCGCCCCGTACGTGGGCTCCGACCTGGAGCGGATGGCGCGCGACGCCAAGGAGCAGCGCGGGGACCTGCCCGTCGCCTTCACCTCGCTGCGCGCCGAGCACGGCGTCGCCCCGGTCGCCGACTGGGTCCGGGCCCAGCTCGGGGCATGGACCGCGTGAGCCTGCGCGCCACCGCCCGGATCGTCGCGGACGCCGACGGGGGCCTGCCCGTCCTGGTGAGCGACGGGCCGCTCGCCCTGCGCCGCACCAGGGCCGCCGGGCCGTACACCAGGGTCACCGTCGTCGGGGCCATGAGCGCCCCGCTCGGCGGCGACCGGCTCGCGATCGAGACGGAGGTGCGGGACGGGGCCCGGCTGCTCGTCGACTCGGCCGCCGCCACCCTCGCCCTCCCGGGGCGGAGCGCCGAGCCCGCCGCGTACGACGTCCGGATCACGGTCGGCGCGGAGGGGGTGCTGCGCTGGCTGCCGGAACAGCTGGTCTCCGTCCACGGCTCGGACCTGCGGATGCGCACGGTCGTCGAACTCGCCCCCACGGCGCGGCTCGTCCTCCGCGAGGAGCAGATCCTGGGCCGGCACGGCGAACCGCCCGGCACCCTGATCACCCGTCTCACCGTCCGTCGCGCCGGGAGCCCGCTCCTCGACCAGGAGCTGGCCTTCGGTCCCGGCGCGCCCGGCGGCTGGGACGGTGGGGCGGTCCTCGGGGGCCACGGGGCCACCGGGCAGCTCCTCCTGGTCGACCCGGAGTTCGCGGAGAAGCCCGTGGAGGCCCGGCTGCTCGGGGAGAACGCCGCCGTCACCCCCCTCGCGGGACCCGCGGCCCTCGTCACCGCCGTCGCCCCGGACGCCCTCGCGGTACGACGCCTGCTCGACACCGCCCTGTCCCGGCTCGCCCCGGTCCGGCCGTTCTGACCGGGCCTTCGGGGCCGCCGTGAGGTCACCGCTCAGCGGTACACCGCTCACCGGTTATTGGTTCGGCAAAGAAACACGTGTTCGGTCTTTCATCGGGAGCCTCCAGGACGAAAGGATCCCCCGGACAGCCAACACACAGCGCCGCCACGGGGGGTGGCGCTCATCTTGGGGGAGTACACGTTGAGACGTACGGCAATGCTCGGCTCGGCCGGCACCCTGATAGCGGGCACACTCGTCGCGGGCGCGCTCGCGGCCCCGGCGGCGAACGCCGACAGCAGCCGCCACCTGCGCGACGCCGAGGCGATCGGCGTCGCCGTCGCCGCGGCGCGGGCCGCCCAGGCGGGCATCGACTGGCAGGACTGCCCGGCCGACTGGGGCCTGGAGAAGCCGATCCAGTGCGGCTGGGTCACCGTCCCCGTCGACTACGCGAAGCCCAACGGCAAGAAGATCAAGATCGCGGTCGACCGGATCAACGCCACCGGCACCCCCGCCGAGCGCCAGGGCGCGCTCCTCTACAACCCGGGCGGCCCCGGCGGCTCCGGTCTGCGCTTCCCGCGCCGGGTCACCACCAAGAACGCGATCTGGGCGGGCGCCGCCAAGGCCTACGACTTCGTGGGCTTCGACCCGCGCGGTGTCGGCAAGTCCGCCCCCATCTCCTGTGTCGACCCGACCGAGTTCGTCAAGGGACCCAAGGCCGACCCGGTTCCCGACAGCGAGGCCGACAAGCGCGCGCAGCGCAAGCTCGCCGCCGAGTACGCCAAGGGCTGCGCCGAGAAGAGCGGCGACATGCTGCCCTTCATGAACACGCCCAACACCGCGCGTGACCTCGACGTCGTCCGCGCCGCCCTCGGCGAGAAGAAGCTCAACTTCGTCGGTGTCTCCTACGGCACCTACCTCGGCGCGGTCTACGGCACCCTCTTCCCGACCCACGTCCGCCGCATGGTCCTCGACAGCGTCGTGAACCCGTCGACGCGCAAGATCTGGTACGAGGTCAACCTCGACCAGGACATCGCCTTCGAGGGCCGCCTCAAGGACTGGATGACCTGGGTCGCCCAGAACGACGCCACCTACCACCTCGGCGACACCCTGGCGGAGGTCCAGCAGCAGTGGGTGACCCTGCGCGCCGCCGCCAAGAAGGCGCCCCTCGGCGGCAAGGTCGGCCCGGCCGAGCTCATCGGCTTCTTCCAGAACGCCCCGTACTACGACTCCATGTGGGCCCCGGTGGCCGAGGCCTGGAGCGCGTACGCCGCGGGTGACCCGCAGCCGCTCATCGACAACGCGGCCTCGGACCCCACCGACACCGCCGGCAACGCCGCCTCGGAGAACGGCAACGCCGTCTACACCGCGGTCGAGTGCGCCGACGCCCCGTGGCCGACCAGCTGGAAGACGTGGGACCGGGACAACAGCCGGCTCCACCAGAAGTACCCCTTCATGACCTGGGCCAACGCATGGATGAACCTGCCGTGCGCCACCTGGTCCGCGCCGCGCCAGCGTCCGACCGAGGTGAAGACCGGCAAGGGTCTGCCGCCGGTGCTCATCGCCCAGTCCGAGCGTGACGCCGCCACCCCGTACGCCGGCGCCGTCGAGCTGCACAAGCGGTTCAAGGGCTCGCGTCTGATCACGGAGAAGGACGCCGGCTCGCACGGCATCACCGGCCTGGTCAACCCGTGCCTCAACACCAAGGTCGAGGCCTACCTGCTCACCGGCAAGCTGGACGCCAGGGAGCAGACCTGCGCCCCGCACGCCACGCCGAAGCCGTAACACGCCGACGGTCCGGTGAGGGGAGGGACAGCCGTCCCTCCCCTCACCCGTGTCACCCCCGCGCCGCCAGCCAGGCGTCCTCCGCTGCGTAGTCGAAGAAGTCCATGCCGTACTTCGCGAGACCCGGGAAGGCCTCCCGCCACTCCCGTCCCGCCAGCCGCCCGGTCAGCCATGCGACCGTCTCCGGCAGCGAATCGGCGTACGAGACCACCGGCCGGTACCCCAACTCCCGCCGCGCCGCCGCCATGTCGTAGACCACGGGCCGCGGGGCCGTCCACGGGGTGGCCCCCACGACGTCCCCCGGCGGAGCGCCCTCGATCAGTACCGCCTCGCTCGTGACGCCCATGACCGCGTCGATCGCCGCCCCGATCTCCGCCACCGTCGGCGCCTCCGGGTCGCCGCCGTTCAGCACCCGGCTGCCCGGGTTCGCCGCCGCCAGCCGGACGAGCTCCGCGAGGTTGTCCACGTGCACCGGGTGGAACCGCGAGGCCCCGCCGTACGCGAGCGGGCGCACCGGCCGCCCGTCGAGAGCCCGCTTCACGAACCACAGCTCGCGCGGACCGGGGGAGTGCGGCCCGTGGATGGCGCCCGCCCGCAGCAGTGTCGTCGGCAGCGCGTCGCCCGCGGCCAGCAACTCGCGCTCCAGCGCCACCTTCCGCGTGCCGTACGTGCTGTCGCCGGGCGCCACCGTCCGCCAGTCCTCCGGGATCGGCAGCGGATAGTCGGGGAAGCCGTCCGGCCGGTCCTGGGTGTCGAAACTGCGTCCCCGCGCGTCCTCGTAGACGGCGCCGCTGGACACCACCACCGCCGAACCGATCCGGTCCGCGAGCCCCGTCAACTGCCGCCCGTGCCCGGCGTCGTACGCGACGATGTCCACCAGCACGTCGCATCCCTCGCCCAGGCCGGCCGCGAGCGCGCCTTCCTCGGTCCGGTCGAGCGCCACCGACCGGACCTCGGCCGGCCACCTCTCGTCCCTGCCGCCGCCCCGCGAGGCGGCCGTCACCTCCCAGCCGTCCTCGGCGAGCGCCTTGACGGCCGCCCGCCCCACCTGTCCCGATCCACCCAGTACGAACGCGGTTCCCTTGGTCATGATCGCGACGCTACGACCGCCCGACGCGGCCGCCCAGAGGTTTGCGCCGAGCGCGGATCCGCTCAGGGCGTTCCCGGCGCGGGAACCTCCCGCAGGGCTCAGTCGTCGGACTCCGCCTCCGCCGCCTTCACCACCGCCGCGTAGTCGTCCACGTACTCCTGCCCGGACAGCCGCAGGATCTCGTACATGATCTCGTCCGTCACGGCGCGGACCACAGCCTTCTCACCCGCCGACCCCCTGAACCGGGAGAAGTCCAGCGGCGCCCCGAACCGGATCGTGACCCGGCGGATCCGCGGCACGACCTTCCCCGGCGGCTGGATCTCGAAGGTGCCGACCATCGCGCAGGGCACCACCGGCACCCCGGCGGTCAGCGCCATCACCGCGACGCCCACCTTCCCCTTGTACAGCCGCCCGTCGTGCGACCGCGTCCCCTCCGGGTAGATGCCGAGCAGCTCACCCCGGTCGAGCACCCCGAGGCCCTCGCGGATCGCCGCCCTGCCCGCCTCCTTGCCCGAGCGGTCGACCGGGATCTGACCGGCCGCCCGGAAGAACGCGGCCGTCAGCCGGCCCTTGATGCCCGGCCCCGTGAAGTACTCCTGCTTCGCGAGGAACGTGATCCGCCGGTCGAGCACGGCCGGCATCAGGAAATGGTCGGAGAAGGAGAGGTGATTGCCCGCGACGATCGCCGCGCCCTCCTCCGGGATGTGTTCGAGACCCTCGATCCGCGGCCGGAACAGCAGCTTCAGGAGCGGTCCGAGCAGCACGTACTTCATCAGGTGGTAGAACACCCGCGACCCCCGTTCGTCGTCCGTCAAGCCCGTTGTATCCGTGCGGGGGCCCGTGGTCCACTGGTGGGGGAGCGTCACCATGACGGACGAGCGCGGGGCCAGGCGCCCCGGCCGCGTCCTCACCGCGCTGTTGTGCGCGCTGACGGCGGCCGGGTTGTACGGCTGCTCCGACTCGGGCCCGCCCGAACCGGCCCCCACACCGACTCCCGTGCCCGCCGCCACGAGTCCCACACCCACGAGCCCCGCACCCACGACGCCCGCGCCGACGACCGCGGTGCCCGCCGGCCGCTCGCCCTTCACCGGGCTCGCCGCCCGCCCCGCGCCGGTCCTCGCCGTCAAGATCGACAACGTCGGCCCGGCCCGCCCCCACACCGGCCTCGGCTCGGCCGACCTGGTCTACGTCGAGCAGGTCGAGGGCGGCCAGACGCGGCTCCTCGCGGTCTTCTCCTCCCGGCTCCCGGACCGGACAGGTCCCGTCCGCAGCGCCCGCGAGTCCGACATGGAGCTGCTCGCGCAGTTCGACGATCCGGCGCTCGCCTACTCCGGTTCCCAGACCGCCCTCGAACCGCTGCTCAAGGCCGCGCCGCTGCGGGCACTGCCCCAGGAGGACACGCCCCGGGCCTTCGTCCGCAGCGCCGCCAGGCCCGCGCCCCACAACCTGTACCTGCTGCCGGGAAGGGCCCTCGCGGCGGCCCCCGGAACGGGCATGGCCCAGGACATCGGCTTCCGCTTCGGCCCGGCCCCCGACGCCGGCACCCCGGTCGGCGCGCACACCGTGCGCTACCCCGCCGCCCGGTACACCTTCACCTGGTCCCCGGCGGACCGGGCCTGGCGGGTCGCGATGGACGGCCGCCCGGCCGGGACCACCGACGCCGGGCCGCTGAGGCCCACGACGGTCGTGGTCCAGTACGTCGACATCCGTCCGTCACGCTTCCACGACTTCCTCGGCAACGTCTCCCCGTACACCGAGACCGTCGGGACCGGCACCGCGCTCGTCCTGCGCGACGGGCGTGTCCACGAGTCCCGCTGGTCCCGGCCGTCCGCGACGTCAGGAACCACCTTCACGACCCCGGACGGAGCGCCGATGACCTTCGCCCCGGGCCAGGTCTGGGTGGTCCTGGCCCCGAGGCCGTGAGGCCGCGCCGCGCGGGTCGGGCCCGTCGGCCCGCGCCCGCGGACCGGGCTCCCGCACGACGGGGGACCCGACGAGGAGGGGCCAAACGCATACAGGCCATTCCGTATCTCTGTGCACAACGGCCCCTTCCGGTGCATGCTGTGCACCACGATGCGTCACGTACCCGTCTGGAGGCCGAGAGAGTGTACGGCGGCAACCGGCGACGGCGCCTGACCAGCAGGGCTACGGCCGGAAGCAGCGCGGCGCTGCGCTCGGCCGTGCGCCGCGGGAGGCCCGGCCGGAACGGCGAAGGAGCCGGCTTCGACCCGCTCTCCACACGAGGGCGGCTCGCCTGGCTGAATTCGGCCAGCGCAGGCATCGGGACCACCCTCGACCTGAAGCGCACCGCCCAGGAGCTCGCCGAGTTCACCGTCCCCGAGTTCGCCGACGGAGCCGCCGTGGACCTCCTGGAAGGCGTCCTGCGGGGCGAGGAGGGCTCCCGGTGGACGGGTACCGGCATCCCCCCGATGCGGGCCATCGCCGTCTGCGCCGTCGAGTCGCTGACCTCCCTGGAGCCCACGCCCGTGGGGGAGACCTCCGCCCGCGTGGAGCAGCACGAGACGCTCCTCCACCGGCACTGTCTGAGACAGGGCGAATCGGTCCTGCTGAGCCGCCTGCGGGAGGAGGACTTCATCAAGGTCGCGCCGACCCGCAGCGCCGCGGACAAGATGCGCTCCGCCGGGGTGCACAGCTACCTGGCGGTGCCGCTGATCGCCCGCGGGCTGCTCCTGGGCAGCGCGGACTTCGTGCGCGGCCGGGGCACGCCCCCGTTCTCCTCCACGGACCTGGCACTCGCGGAGCAGCTGGCCTCGCAGGCCGCCGTCTTCATCGACAACGCCCGGCTCTACGGACGCGAGCGGGCGCACGTCGTCGCGCTGCAGCGCAGCCTGCTGCCGCGCGCGACGCCGGTCACCCCCGGACTGCGGGTGAACGCCGAGTACGCGCCCTCGACGGCCCAGCACGGGGTGGGCGGCGACTGGTACGACGTGATGGCCCTGCCCAGCGGCCGTACGGCCCTCATGGTGGGTGACGTCATGGGGCACGGTCTGGCCGCCGCCGCGACCATGGGGCGGCTGCGTGCGGTCGGCCGCACCCTGATCGCCCTGGACATGGCTCCCGAGCGCGTCCTGGCCCGGCTCGACCTCGCCACCCGCGACCTGGAGGACGATCAGGTCGCCACCTGCCTCTGCGCGGTCTACGATCCGGTCGACTCCACGTACACGCTGGCCAGCGCGGGTCACCTGCCGCCGCTGCTGCTCGACGGACGGGGCGGCACCGACTTCGTGGACGTGCCGGTCGGCGCCCCGCTCGGCGCGGGCGTCATCCCTTACGACCCGGTGCGCGTGACCGTGCCGGAGGGCGGCCATCTGGTGATGTACACGGACGGCCTCGTGAAGTCCCGGCACGCGGACCTGGACCATCAGCTCGACCTGCTGCGCACGGCGGCGCGCGACCTCGGGGCCGCCGCCCTGGGGGGCGGCGGACTGGTGGAGCGGGCGCCGGCCGGTGCCGCGCGCTTCGACGAGGCGGTGCTCCTCGGAGCGACGACCGTCCGGGCCGACCCGGCCGACCTCCGTGTCTGGCGGTTGCCCCAGGAGGGGCGGGCCGCGTCCGTGGCGCGCGGCCTGGTCACGGACCAGCTCGCCGCATGGGGCCTCGCGGAGCTGGCCGATGTGTGTGAGCTCGTCGTCTCCGAGCTGGTCGGCAACGCGCTGCGCTACGGCAACGGCCCGGGTGAGCTCCGGCTGCTGCTCGGCGACCGGCTCGTCGTGGAGGTCTCGGACACCGGCCCCGACCTGCCCCAGATCCAGCACGCGGACCTGAGCGACGAGGGTGGCCGTGGCCTCCAGCTGATCAACATGCTCTGCCGCAGATGGGGATCCTGCCGCACGGTCTCCGGCAAGGTCGTCTGGGCGGAGCAGAACCTGCCCTCCTGAGGCGGGCCGCACCGGTCCGACGGGGCGCGATCGGCCCCGCCGGACCCGCCGGACACCCCCTACGGGCGGGAGGCCCCCGGGCCTGCCGGCGGTCGCCGTGGCGAACCGGCCGCGGCCGCGCTGTCCGACGCCGCCATACCGATCGTCGCCACCCCGAGCACCACCCAGCCGAACCAGAGCCAGCCGCTGCTGCCGAGCGCCACCGTGTACGCCGTCGTCATCACCAGTGCGGCGCAGGTGAGCACCGCCATCGTCTTCGTGGGACCGGACATCAGTCCGCCCTCCTCCCGACCGAGGCCGTGGAAGCCGTCCAGGCCATCGTGACCCCGCGAGAGGGGCGCGCGCTACTCCCCGGACGCTCCGGCGTGCGCCGGAATGGCCCCGGGCCCGGCACCGGACCCCTCACGAGGTCGGTACCGGGCCCGGAACGGGACCGCTCACAGGGCCCCCGGAACGGGACCGCTCACAGCGCGTGGACGTTCACCGGCTCCGGAGCGAGGCCAGATACGCGTTGTACGCCTCCAGCTCCTTGTCGCCGTTCCGGTCGGCGGCCCGGTCCTGGCGGACCGCCTGCCGCTGCTCGGAGTGGTACCACTGGTAGACCAGCGCGATCAGCACGAGCACCGACGGGATCTCGCTGAACGCCCAGGCGATTCCACCCGCCGCGTTCTGGTCGGTGAGCGCGTCGATCCCCAGCGAGGCCGGCGGGTTCGCGTACGCCTTGACCATCGGCTCCGAGGCCATCATCAGCGCGATGCCGAAGAAGGCGTGGAACGGCATGCCCGCGAACAGCTCCAGCATCCGCATCACATAGCCAGGCCGGTGCGGGCCCGGGTCGACGCCCATGATCGGCCAGAAGAAGACGATGCCCACCATCAGGAAGTGGACCATCATCCCGATGTGGCCGGGCTTCGAGCCCATCAGCACGTCGAAGAGAGGCGTGAAGTACAGCGCGTAAAGGCTCGCGATGAACATCGGGATCGTGAACCCGGGGTGGGTGATCACCTTCATGTACCGGCTGTGGAGCAGCTTCAGGAGCAGCTCGCGCGGCCCCGTCGAACCCCGGCCCGCCACCGGCAGCGCCCGCAGCGCGAGCGTCATCGGCGCGCCGAGGAGCAGCAGGATCGGCGACAGCATGGAGATCACCATGTGCTGCACCATGTGCACGCTGAACATGACCATGCCGTAGTCGTTGAGCTTGGTGCACATCACGAGAGCGATGGTCAGCACGCCGATCGTGAAGGACACCGTCCGGCTCACCGGCCACGCGTCACCGCGCCGTCGCAGCCGCGCCACGCCCCAGCCGTACAGACCGAGCGCCGCGAGGCAGCCGATCAGGAAGAAGAGGTCCGGAGAGAACTCCAGGCCCCGTCCCAGCGTGAACGGCGGCAGATCCGTGGTCATGCCGTGCCCGCTGTGATCCATCGTGTGCACTCCTGGAGCCCGATTCGCGCTTGTTGTCCGCACCAGACTAGAACCGCCCCCGGCCGCGACTGCGACCGGGGGCGGATGTCACGCGCGGGCGTGGGTCAGATCACGCACTCGGCCTCGGCGTAGCGGTCGGCGGGGACCGTCTTGAGGCTCTCCACGGCCTGGGACAGCGGGACCATCGTGATGTCCGTGCCGCGCAGCGCCGTCAGCATGCCGAACTCGCCGCGGTGCGCGGCCTCGACCGCGTGCCAGCCGAAGCGGGTCGCGAGGACACGGTCGTACGCGGTCGGGGTGCCGCCGCGCTGGACGTGACCCAGGATCACCGGACGGGCCTCCTTGCCGAGGCGCCGCTCCAGCTCCACGGAGAGCTGGTTGGCGATCCCGGTGAAGCGCTCGTGGCCGTAGATGTCGGTGCCGGCGGTCTTGAACTCCATCGAGCCCTCACGCGGCTTCGCGCCCTCGGCGACGACGACGATCGCGAACCGCTTGCCGGCCTCGAAGCGCTCGCCGACGCGGGCGGTCAGCTCGTCCATGTCGAAGGGGCGCTCGGGGACGACCACGGCGTGCGCGCCGGCGGCCATGCCGGAGTGCAGCGCTATCCAGCCGGTGTGGCGGCCCATGACCTCGACGACGAGGACCCGCTGGTGGGACTCGGCGGTGGTCTTCAGCCGGTCGAGGGCCTCGGTGGCGACGGTGACGGCCGTGTCGAAGCCGAAGGTGACGTCGGTGGAGGCGATGTCGTTGTCGATGGTCTTCGGAACACCGACGATGGGGAGGCCCGCCTCGGAGAGCAGGTTCGCCGCCTTCAGGGTGCCCTCGCCGCCGATCGGGATGATCGCGTCGAGCCCCAGGTCGGCCACATGGCCGCGGGCGCGCTCGACGCCGCCGACCAGGTGTGCGGGCTGGACCCGCGAGGAACCGAGGATGGTGCCGCCCCGGGCCAGGATGCCACCGACCGCCTCGAGATCGAGCTTGCGGTAGTCGCACTCCAGGAGGCCCTTCCACCCGTCGTGGAAGCCGATGACCTCGTCGCCGTGGTCGACGACGGCGCGGTGCACGACGGAACGGATGACAGCGTTCAGACCGGGGCAGTCTCCGCCGGAGGTGAGCACGCCAATGCGCATAGCCCAAAAACCTTTGCAACGTGGGCCGACTCCCGGACCACGTCGTCCGGCTGGATCCCCGCCACCCTATCGGTGCAGGGTGGCGGGGCCGAACCGGATGTCCGCACAGTGGACAACGTACGTTCGTACGAGGGGCTGACAACGGCGTGCGTGTTGTCCCCCGGACCCGTCCCGGACGGGCCGTGCGAGCCCTACGCGGGCTGCGTGGCGGCCGCGATGCGCTCGGCGCGCAGCGCCTCGTACCAGCGGTCGTCGGTCGGCGGCAGCGCGTTCACGTCGAGGGCCAGCTTCAGGAGCAGGTCCGCGATCTGCGGGTTCCGGGCCATGACGGGGCCGTGCATGTACGTACCGAAGACGGTGTCGTTGTACGCGCCCTCGGTGCCGTCGCCGGTTCCGTTGCCCTTGCCGAGGACGGTCCGGGCGAACGGCCGGGCCGTCGGGCCGAGATGGGTGATGCCCTGGTGGTTCTCGAAGCCCGTCAGCTGGGGGAGACCCAGCCGCGGGTCGATGTCCGCGAGGACGTCGCCGACGCAGCGGGCCCCCTCGCCGCGGGTCGAGATCACGTCGATGAGCCCGAGACCGGCCTCGCGCTCGCCGAGGTCGTTGATGAACTCGTGGCCCAGGATCTGGTAACCGGCGCAGACCGAGAAGATGATCGCGCCGTTGGAGGCGGCGCGGCTCAGTCCGGTGTCCCGTCGCAGCCGCTCGGCCGCGAGCCGCTGCGGACGGTCCTCGCCGCCGCCGATCAGATAGATGTCGCCCGAGGTCGGCACCGGCTGGTCGCTGCGGACGTCGACGCGCTCGACGCTGAGGCCGCGCTGTTCGGCACGGCGCTGGACGACGAGGACGTTGCCCTGGTCGCCGTAGGTGCTGAGCAGGTCCGGGTAGACCCAGACCAGGCGCAGGCTGCTGTCACTCATGCTGCAAGTCCTCTACGGGTCAGTTGCCGACGCGGCGGCGGACGTCCTGGAAGGCGGTGTAGTTGGCGATCAGCTCGATCTGCCCGGGCGGGGCCATCGTGACGGCCTCGTCCAGCGTCTCGCAGACACGGAAGTCCACACCCGCGACCTCCAGACGGACCGCCAGGTCCAGCTTCCGGTCGCCGATCACCATGATCGGGTGCCCGGCCAGCCGGCCGTAGTCCACGTCCCACAGCCAGGAGGTGTCCGTGCCGTCGGCGCCGCGCGCGTTGACGGAGAGGATCACCGGGGCGGGCGGCCCGTCGATGAGGGAAAACGTTTCGAGCCAGCCGGCCGGGTTCTTCGCGAGCAGCAGGCGCAGCTCGCGGCCCTGGAAGCCGACCACGTCGTAGCGTCCGGCGACGGCCTGCACCTGGTACATCCGCTCCAGGGCCACCTGCGGGGGCACCCCGAAGACGGCGGCGACGGCGGCCGAGGTCGCGGCGTTCGCCTTGTTGGCGCGGCCGGGCAGCTGCAGACGGATCGGCCAGGCCGAACCGTGCGGGTCGAGCACGTGGTCGCCGCTGAGCGCCCAGCTCGGCGCGGGCCGGCGGAAGCCGCACTCGCCGCAGAACCAGTCGTCTCCCGGACGCTGCATCACACCGCCGCAGGAGGGGCACGACCAGGCGTCGTCCTTCCACTCCTGGCCGGCCGCCACCCACACCACGTTGGGCGAGGAGGAGGCGGCCCACACGATGAGCGGGTCGTCGGCGTTGGCGACGACGACGGCCTTCGTGCCGTTGAGACCCTCGCGCCACTTCTCGGCGAGCATCCGGGTCTCGGCGGCGCGGTCGAGCTGGTCGCGGGAGAGGTTGAGCAGCGCGATGACCTTGGGCGTGGTGTCACGGGCGACGCCGGCGAGGTACTTCTCGTCGACCTCGATCACACCGAACTTGGAGTCCGAGCCGCCGGCCAGCGCCGAGGTGATGCCCGCGGGCATGTTGGCGCCGAGAGCGTTCGAGACCACGGGGCCCGCGGCGCGCAGGGCCTCCGCGATCAGCCGGGTCGTCGTCGTCTTGCCGTTGGTCGCCGACACCAGGACGACGTCCAGATGCTGCGCGAGCCGACCCAGCAGGTCGGGGTCGAGCTTCAGCGCGACCTTGCCGCCGATCACCGATCCGCTGCCGCGCCCCGCCGCACGCGACACCGCGGCCGCGGCCCTGCCCGCCGTCACGGCCAGCTTGGCGCGCGGCGACAGCGGCTCTGGATTACCGGGGTGTCCTGACATCGTTCTTGTTCCTCCTTGCGTCGGTCCGGGCTCAGCCTATCGAGATCCGGCCAGCAGCCCGAACAGCGGCACCGCCGAGCGGTCGCGCGAAACAGCCAGGTCACAGCGGACCGTACCCTTACGGCCATGCGAAACCGCCCCATCCCCGGCAGTTCCGGCCTCGTCCGAGCGATGACTCTGCTCGGCGACCCCGTGCTGCACACCCCCTGCGCTCCCGTCACCGACTTCGGACCCGAACTGGCCCGGCTCGTCGAGGACATGTTCGCCACCATGTACGCGGCGAACGGCGTCGGCCTCGCGGCGAACCAGGTGGGTGTGGGCCTGCGCGTCTTCGTGTACGACTGCCCCGACGACGAGGAGACCCGCCACCTGGGCCATGTGGTCAACCCGCGCCTGGTGGAGGCGGACGGGGAGCTGTTCAGGGGACCGGAGGGCTGCCTCTCGCTGCCGGGCCTGGAGGCTCCGACGCCCCGTTACGACCGTGCGGTGGTCGAGGGCGTGCGCGTGGACGGCACTCCGGTACGGGTCGAGGGCACCGGGTTCTTCGCCCGCTGCCTCCAGCACGAGGCCGATCACCTGGAGGGCGGGGTCTACGCGGACCACGTCACGGGGTGGCGCAAGTCACGTCTGCTCCGCACGATCCGCAAGCAGCCGTGGGGGAGCGGGGCCGGGGTCCTGGAGGGCTGACGGCACCGGAGGCCGGACGGTCCGGGACGCCCGAAGGTGCCGGAGGCCGAGCGCTCCGGCACCCGCCGGGTGTCACGGGAGCCGTCGAGCGTTCCGGCACCCGCCGAGGTTCCGGAGGGCACCCCCTAGAACGCCGGGCCGCCCGGGAGGTCCGGGGCCTGGGCGAGTCGACCCCACAGGAGGTCCGCCAGGCTGCGGACGAGGTCGGCGCGGGAGCAGGGGCGCTCGCCGAGCCACCAGTCGCCGGCCGCGTGCATCATGCCGACGATGCCGTGCCCCCAGATCCGGGCCTGGGCCTCGGCGCCGGGTCCCAGGTCGACGCGCTCGGCGATGACCTGCCCGAGCTCCTCGCCCATGCGGCGGAGCAGCGGGGCGGAGTGGCGGCCGACGTCGAAGCCCTGCTCGGTCTGGTGCGACTCCTCCGCCGGGTGCATGAGGAAGCGGTAGACCTGGGGCATCGCCTCGATCGAGGCGAGGTAGGTGTCCAGGGTGGACTCGACGCGGCGGCGGCGGTCGGAGGGCGCGTCGAGCGCGGCCCGCAGGGCGGCGAGGAGGGCGTCCGTGTGCCGGATGGCGAGGGCGCGGTACAGACCGCCCTTGTCGCCGAAGTGGCGGTAGAGGATCGGCTTGGTGATGCCGGCCTCGGCGGCGATCGCGTTCATGGAAGCCTTGGGGCCGTCCCGGAGCACCACCCGGTCCGCCGCCTCCAGCAGTTCGCGGCGCCGCTGTTCGGCGGGCGTCTGCTGGTCGGTGGTCCGTTGTGCGATGTCCATAAGCGTGTCTCCCCGCCCGTGTGATTCCTTGAGGCTGTCGCAACGTAACACCCGCCCGGTGTCCGATGCCGGTCGGGCCGAACCGCTCCACCGCAGGTTGACAGCATGTACCCGCCGGTAACAGACTGGTGTTACCGCAAGTAACGTACAGCTGGGGAGGGAATATGGGCGAGTTCACGCTCGAACTCAACGATGACCAGAAGCAGGTCCGCGACTGGCTCCACGGCTTCGCCGCCGATGTGATGCGCCCCGCGGCCGCCGAATGGGACGAGCGTGAGGAGACTCCCTGGCCGATCATCCAGGAAGCGGCCAAGCTCGGCATCTACTCGCTCGATTTCTATGCCCAGCAGTTCTTCGACCCGACCGGTCTCGGCATCCCCATGGCGATGGAGGAGCTCTTCTGGGGGGACGCCGGCATAGCGCTCTCCATCGTCGGTACGGGCCTCGCCGCCGTCGGCGTCCTCGCCAACGGCACCGAGGAGCAGATCGGCACCTGGATCCCGCAGATGTACGGCGAGGTCGACGACGTCAAGGTGGCCGCCTTCTGCTCCTCCGAGCCCGACGCCGGCTCCGACGTCGCCTCCATGCGGACCCGGGCGGTCTACGACGAGGCCAAGGACGAGTGGGTCCTCAACGGCACCAAGACCTGGGCGACCAACGGCGGCATCGCCAACGTCCACGTCGTCGTCGCCGTCGTCGACCCCGAGCTCGGCTCCAAGGGCCACGCCTCCTTCATCGTCCCGCCGAACACCCCCGGGCTGTCCCAGGGGCAGAAGTTCCAGAAGCACGGCATCCGTGCCTCCCACACCGCCGAGGTCGTCCTGGAGGACGTCCGCGTCCCCGGCCACTGCCTCCTCGGCGGCAAGGACAAGCTGGACGACCGCATCGCCCGGGCCCGCGAGAAGTCCAGGGCGGGCGGCGAGCAGGTCAAGAACGCCGCCATGGCCACCTTCGAGGCCTCCCGCCCGGCGGTCGGCGCCATGGCCGTCGGCACCGCCCGCGCCGCGTACGAGGTCGCCCTGGACTACGCGAAGACCCGCGTCCAGTTCGGCCGCCCGATCATCGAGAACCAGGGCGTCGCCTTCCAGCTCGCCGACATGGCCACCCAGATCGACGCGGCCCGCCTCCTGGTCTGGCGCGCCTCCTGGATGGCCACGGCCGGCAAGCCCTTCACGGCGGCCGAGGGCTCCATGTCCAAGCTGTACGCCAGCGAGGTCGCCAAGAAGGTCACGGCCCAGGCCATCCAGATCCTCGGCGGCAACGGCTACACCCGCGAGTACCCGGTGGAGCGCATGCACCGCGACGCGGCCATCTACACCATCTTCGAGGGCACCAGCGAGATCCAGCGCATGGTGATCAGCCGGGCCATAGCGAAGTAGGCGGAGGGCGCATCGAGGAGAAGGCCCGCACCGAGACGGTGCGGGCCTCTTTGCCGGGGCCCGCCGCCCGATCGGGCGGCGGGCGCTCGCGTGGTCCGTTGTGAGATGCCGCGAGGATCGCCACCAAGTCCTGCCGGACTGCATCCGGACCCGCCCCCGCGGCGGAATTGCCACCGAGCGCCCGCCTTCATCCCCCCGAGAGGCGGGCGCTCACCCGCGGACGCGACGGGTGCTCCACCCGAGCACGCCGGGCTCGGAGTCGGGCCCGCGGGTCGCGCGGGCCCGGATGTCGCCGCCGGTGGTGGCTCGGCACGCATGCCGGGCGGCACGCTCAGCTCCGCGATTCACCCCCGACGGCCGGCGGCTGTTCGTACAGTGAGGGCGTCCCTCCGCGTCCACCGACCGACGCGGCACTCGGACCCGCCCCGGCGTGATGCTCCGGGACGGGACACTTCCCGGAGCACCCATGGACGACCTGATCGCGTTCCTCCGCGCCCGCCTCGGCGAAGACGAGCAGACCGCCCGTGCGGCCGGCGCCCGGCCGGGACCCGTCTGGCGTCACGACTCCGACAGCGGGTGGGTCCGAGCCGCCCGGGAGGGTGACGGCATCGCCACAGGGCGCCAGGACCGTATTCCTCCCGAACACGGTCGCCACATCGCCCGTCACGATCCCGCGCGGGTGCTGGCCGAGGTCTACGCCAGACGCCGGCTGCTCGGCGCCTCGGCCGCCGACTGCCCGGCGGCATGCGCGGCCGAGGGCGCGCACTCGTTCAGAGGGTCATGTGCGCTGTGCTGGATGGGCCCGGTCGACGAGGCCGACGGCGGGCGCTGGTTGTACGACGACACCGGCGCCCGGTTCGCAGCCCCGCCCGTCACACAGGAATGGACACTCCGCGTCCTCGCGCTTCCCTACGCCGGCCACCCCGACTACCGGACCGAGTGGCGGCCGTAGCCGATCACCGCCGCGGCTCCTAGGCCGCGAGCTCCTGCCCGGCCTGCGTCGCCTCGGCCCATGCCGCCACGAGCACCTGATAGATCCGCTGCTCGTCGGCCGTCAGGGAACGTCGCTGCTCGCCGGCGCGCACCCACAGTGTGCGGATGGCGTCGTTCAGGGCCTCGGGACTCGGGGTTTCTCTGTGGTGATCGGACATGGAGTCAAGGCTAGGGCCCCGGTCCGACAAAACCGGCGGGGTCCGGGCGTGCGTTCCGCCACGCTCCAGGACGGAAGGGCCGCTTCTCGGCGGGGTGCACCTGTGAAGCGTGTCACGTGTGCGTCCACGCACTCGACGGTTTCGCTGCGCGACCGCCGGGGGCGGGGACGGCCGTCCCCGCCCCCGGACCCCGGGCTGGGCCCGCTCCGTCCCGGGACTTCTCACACCAGGCAGAACTCGTTGCCCTCCGGGTCCTGGAGGACCACCGCGTAGTAGTCCATGCCGTTCGGCTCGTCCATCGAGTACAGGATCGTCGCGCCGAGCGCCGTCAGACGGGCCACCTCGCCGTCCACCCGCTCGCGCCGCAGCGCGAGCGGGACGTCCCGGCCGCCGCCCACCTTGAGGTCGAGATGGACCCGGTTCTTGACGGTCTTCGGCTCGGGGACGCGCTGGAACCAGACCCGGGGGCCCACGCCCTTCGGGTCCACGATGGACTCCGGGAGCTCGCCGGCGTCCTCGCCCAGCTCGTCCTCGGGGACGCCGATCGCCTCCCAGTACGCACGCCAGCTGGCGTGCCCCTCGGGCGGCGGATCGGGGACGTACCGCAGGGCCTCCAGCCAGAACGGCACCAGCCGCTGGGGGTCGGCGCAGTCGATGGTCAGTTGCAGCGTCAGCTCGGGGCGTTCCATACCGCGAGCCTCCCAGACACCACTGACAGTCGACCGTTTCGAGCCAACAGGCCAGATTCGGTCCGCTGTTCGGGCATCCCTACCCGTCGGTCACCTGCTGGGGGAGAATCGGCGCGCACATGACGATCGAGGGGGACCCGTACATGGCCATCACCACCGGTACCGAAGCGCCCGAACTCGCGGGACTTCCGCTGCTCGGCTCCATGTTCGACCTCAAGAACGACTCCCTGGGCACCTTCCTGCGCGCCCAGCGCGAGCACGGCGACGTCGTCCGGATCACCGCCGGCCCGCCCGGGATCCGCGCCGTCGTCTACGGCGTCTTCTCCGCCGACGGCGCCCAGCAGGTCCTCGCCGGGGAATCGGCCAACTTCCGCAAGGACAACGCCTTCTACCAGGAGATCCGCGAGTCCTTCGGCAACGGACTGCTCACCAGCCAGGACGAGGACTACCTCCGCCAGCGCCGGCTCGTGCAGCCCCTCTTCACCCGCCGCCGCGTCGACGGCTACGCCTCCGCCGTCGCCGCCGAGATCACCACCCTCACCCAGGAGTGGCAGGACAGCGGCGCCGAATCCGTCGACGTCCTCCAGGAGATGGCCCGGTTCGCGTTGCGCGCCGTCGCCCGCATCCTGTTCGGCACGGACGTGGACGCCGCCGTCGAGATCGTCGAGAACAGCTTCCCCGACCTCGGCGCGTACGTGCTGCGCCGCGGCTACTCCCCGCTCAACGTGCCCCGCGACTGGCCCACCCCCGGCAACCGCCGCGCCGCCACCGTCCACCGGGCGCTGTACGAGGTGTGCGACCGCATCATCGCCGAGCGCCGGAGCTCGGGCGAGGCCCCCGGCGACGGCCAGGACCTCCTGACGCTCCTCGTGGAGGCCGAGAGCGCCGAGGACGGCAGCTTCGACGCGACCGAGCTGCGCGAGCAGGTCCTCGTCTTCCTGCTGGCCGGCCACGAGACGACCGCCACGTCCCTCGGCTTCGCCCTCCACCTCCTGGCCCTCCATCCGGAGGAGCGGAAGCGGGCCCACGAGGAGGTCGACCGGGTCCTCGCCGGCCGTACCCCCGGCGCCGACGACCTGGACGCCCTGCCCCATGTCACCCGCGTCCTCAAGGAGGCCATGCGGCTCTTCCCGGCAGCCCCGGTCATCGGGCGCCGCGCCGTCGCCGCCACGCAGGTCGGCGGTGTCACCGTCCCGGCCGGAGCGGACGTCATCGTCGCCCCCTGGGTCACCCACCGGCACCCGGACTACTGGGAGGACCCCGAGCGCTTCGACCCGGACCGCTTCACGCCCGAGGCGGAGGCCGCCCGGCCGCGGTACGCCTGGTTCCCCTTCGGCGGCGGGCCGCGCGCGTGCATCGGCCAGCACTTCTCGATGCTGGAGTCGGTGATCGCCCTGGCGATGATCCTTCAGCGGTACGACCTGGAGGCCGTCGACACCGTGGTGCCCGTCGCGCCGGCGATCACCCTCCAGGCGGCCGGCCCGGCCCGCTGCCGCCTCACGCCCAGGACGGTGTAGGCGGGCTTCCGTACGGCCGGGGCCGCGACGCGGGGAGGCGTACGCGGCCCGGCTCAGTCGTTCCGCTTCCCGCCGAGGTGGAGCGCGCGCAGGGCCGCTTCGAGGGCGAACCGGTGGTCGGGATCGAGGAGCCGGTCGCCGAAGTGGCTGTCCAGGTTCCGCAGCCGGTAGCGGACCGTCTGGGCGTGCACACCGAGCATCTCGCCGACCTGCTCGGCGGGCGCCCGGGTGGAGATGTGGACGCGCAGGGTCTCGATCAGCCGGTCGCGCCGGGTGCCGGACAGCTCGTCGAGCGGGGCGAGTTCACGCTGGGCCAGCTGGGCCACCAGGGCCGTGTCGGAGAGCAGCCACAACGTTGTCAGGTGGTCCTCGCAGCGCACGAGGGGCGCGTCGGCGACGATGCCGTCGTCGATGAGCTGGAGGACGCGCCGGGCCCAGCGGAGGGAGTGGGCGGCCTGGGCCGGCGGCACGGTCAGACCGACGACGGCGGGGGTGCCCGCCAGGGCGGAGCCGAGCATCGCGAGGCGGTCGGCGGTCAGCGGGCCGGGGATGAGCAGATAGGGCTGGGGAAGGCTGACGTCGGCGAGGACGTCCCGGTCGAGCCCCGCCTGGACGAGTTCGGCGAGCGGCGGGCGGAGGGCGACCAGGGTGCACTCGGCGGGGAGCTGCCAGGAGGCGTCCCGGCAGAGCTCGGCGATCGTCGCCCGGGGCAGCGGCGGGCCGGCGACGACCAGGTGGAGTAACTGTCTTCGCAGCGCGGCCACATCGGACACCGCGCGATTCTGGACCATGGCGTAGCCCTCGCGGGACAGGGCCTCCAGCTCGTCGACGTAGGCGAAGAGGGCGTCCGCGAAGGCGAGGATCAGGGTGGGGGAGAGGTTGTACGTACGTCCGATGATCTTGGCCCGGCGCAGCGCGACGCGCGCGCCCAGGCGGTAGGCGCCCAGTAACGTGTCGAGGTCGCGGCCCTCGTAGGCCTCCACGCGGCCGAACTTGCGGAGCAGTTCGTCCCTGAGGGCCGAGTTCGTCCCGGGGTCGGCGACCCGCTCCACGAAGGCGGCGAGCGCCTGCTCCACGCCCTGGCGGATCGCGTCCGACTGGGGCCCGTTGAAGAGATGGGCGTACACGGGGTAGGTCCGCTGGACCTCCATGCCGATCTCCTTGATGAGGCCGGGGATCTCCGGCCTCATCAGGGCGGCGAACTCCCTGGGGAGCGGTTCGAGCGGTTCACCGATGTCCGGCGACTGGGTGATTGCGGGCATGAACCGATCCCTTGCTCTCCTACGCGACCGGTGGGGGAGCGACGGTGCGGAGCCCCGCCTGGCGTGGTGGGCTCCGCCTTGGTCGTCTGGTGCGTACCAACGTGATCTGCTGAAGCTAGGTCACCTGCTGTGTGCTGTACACACGTTGAGCAAGAGTTGGCGTGCCGGAGGGGTACGCGCTTACCTAGTCGGCCGGGAATCGACCGTGAGTGGCTGTTACCGGACGGCCGAGTGCCAGTTCCGGGAGAGGGTCCTGCCCGCGTCGGGGGCGGCGAGACCGGGGGCGAAGAGGCCCGTCAGGTGGGTCTGGGTGTTGTTGAGGGTGAGGCTGTTCCTTCCGGCGGCGGAGGGCAGCCCCGTCTTGAGGTTGACGGCGGCGTCGATCAGGCCGAACCAGCCCAGGCCGCAGCCGCTGGCGCCGGGGACGGCGAAGGTCTTGTCGCTCTGGGTCGAGCCGAGGATGTTGAGGCGGCTCATGTCGCCCTCCTCGTTCGGGGAGCCGTCGCCGTTGAAGCGCTCCACGCCGAAGTCGGGCGAGGTGAGGTTGCTCGGGCGCAGGATGATCGGGTTCGCCTTCGTCCCGATGTAGCAGTTGCCGCCCAGGAACGGGTTCTCCAGGCGGATGCGGACCGGGATGGACACGATCGGCTTGTCCGTGAGGACACCCGCGATCTGGTCGAAGTCCGAGGGGGTGCCGACCGACTCCATGGTGGCGGTGATCTTGTTGAGCTTGGCGTCGGTCAGCTGCCGGCAGATGTCGCTGATGAACGGGATGTCGCTCGGACACATCAGACCGAGGAGGCCGCCGGGGACGGTGGCCGGGGCGGCGATGAGCGCACCGCCGGCCGGGGCGGCCACGGTGCTGGTGCCGTCGGGGTTCTGGACGACGCCGATCTGGAGGTTGGTGCTGCCGGTCGGCACGGTGGTGTTGCCCAGCTTGATGGAGCCGCTGACGGAGTAGGACACGACGCACTGCGGCGACGTGTCGAGACCGTCCGAGGCGAGCATCCCGGCCGCGTCGACGGGGCAGCGGTTGGACGGCGCCCAACTGCCTTTCAGCTGGGGGCCGGTGGCCGTCGCCGTCCCGATGGAGGCGAAGGCGCCGAGCGCGGTGAGGGCGGAGAGCGTGGCGAGGCGCCTGCGGGAGGAGGCGAGGGGCATGACGGTGCCTTTCGTCGAGGGGGTGCGGGGGTGCGGGGGTGTGGTGAGGGTGCGGGGCGAGCGGTGGAGCGGGGAGGCGACGGACCGGGTGCGGGTCGGGTGCGGGCCGGGGGCGGCTCGGGGGCGCGGGCTCAGCGCTCGGGCTTGGGGACCACGTACGGCTGGCGGTCCGCGGTGCACTGGCCCTCGGTGGGCACCTCCACGCCCACCGCGCAGGTCTGGCCCTGGATCTGCCTGATGTGGTTGCCGGGGCCGGAGATGGCCGCGGTGAGGAGACGGTCCAGGTTCTCGCCGCCGGCGCCGCAGCCCTTGAACGCGGGGACCGTCACCTCGCCGGTGAGCGGGCCGCCGCTGGTGAGGACGTAGCCGGTGGCGTCGGTGCCGTTGAGGAGCTGGCCCTTGCCGAGCAGCACCAGGTGGTCACCCGGGTACTTGGCGGGCTGGGGCTCGGGGGAGGCGAGGGGCTTGACCGTGCGGCAGCCGGGGCCGACGTCCAGCGGGGTGCCGTTGACCTCGACGTCGAGAACCCGCAGGACGAGGGGCACCCGGATGTACGTCTCCGCGATGTTGTCGGGGAAGACGAGGAGGACGTCCGACTCGACGATCAGAGGTCCCGCCTGTTCCAGCACCAGGGTCGCCGTGGTGGGCGCGAAGCCGAAGGTCAGGAAGGTGGACGTGAAGGGCGGGGACTGCTTGCGCCCCTGGTACAGGAGGGAGCCCTCCGACTTCTGGAGCAGGTGGATGCTTCCGTCCGGACGGAAGTCGATCACCGGCTCGCCCTGCTCGAGCTGGACGCAGGACACCGGGATGAGCGAGGCCCCGTCGAGCTTGCGCACATTGGAGTAGCCGGTGATGTACGCGGAGAGCGAGGTGGAGGTCGGTTTCTCGGTGACGCAGGGCGGCGCCTTCGGGCGGGCGGCGGCGCCGGGCGCGTTCCCGGTGGCCACCCTCGGGCCCTTGCCGGCGACCGAGGCGGACGCCGGGTCCGGCGGCGCTCCGGCCGCTCCGCCCGCGGTCTCCCGGCCGCCCGGGGTCGACGGCTGCCCGGAGGGGGCGGCCGAGGACGAGGGGAAGGAGGCCGGGGACGAGGCGGGGGCGGTCGGGGGGGTGGACGGCGCGCCGGGACCCGGGGTGCCGGTGGAGCCCGGTGTGACGGGGATCCCGGCGAGCGTCCGGCCCTCCGCGTCCGGCCCGGGGACACAGCTGACGGAGAGGGACGCCGGACCGGTGGGCGTGCCGTCGGCCTTGCTCGGGGCGAGGCCGACGGCGAGGTTTCCGGCGGTGAGGGTCAGCTCGCCGGCGGTGCCCGTCGTGAGAGCGGGGACGTCGCCGGTGCTCGTGAGCGTGAGCGGCCCTTCGGCGGGGACGGCGGCCGGCTGGGCCGTGCCGAGCCATGTGACGTCCGTGCTCCCGCCGTTCTGGCCCACGCCGACCGTGAGCGTCGTCTCCATCCGTACCGTGGCGGCCTCGAGGGCGGTGAGCTCGGCCGCGACCGCGGCCGGGAGTTCCAGCGTCGTGCTGACGTCGGCCGCCTCGATCGTCTCGCCGACGGTCGCCCGGTCGGGGACGGTCGCCCTGATCCGTACCGTCGCGGTCTGCGGGCCCGAGGGCAGGGTGCAGAGGTAGGGGAGCCGGGCGTCGACCTCGTGCGAGCCCAGGGCCACGGCCGCCGCGGGGAGAAGGGGGGCGAGTGCCACGAGTGCGGCGATCGCCGCGCCGCGGGTCTGGGCGCGGGAGGGCCGCAGGGCGGCTCGCTGGCCTCTCATCTGGTGCTCCGCTCGGATTGTGCGCGCGAGCGTCGGGTGCGCGGGCGCGAAGGGAAGACCGTCGGGGGCGCGGACGCCCCGTGTGCGCCCGGCCGGCGACCCCGGCCGGGCGGACGCGGGTTCTCGCGCCTTACGGGTTGGAGCCGACGATCGTCGGGATGGTGGTCGTGTTGGCCACCTTGACCAGGTAGTCGCCCTTGAAGAGCGGCTTGGCGCCGACCGGGACGGCGGAGCCGCAGTTGGTCGAGGAGACGACGGTGAGCTCGCCGGTGACGCTGTTGACCGCCAGCTTGCCCGTCGAGTTGGTGTACGTGCCGGAGGCCTTGCCGGTCACGCGGAAGACGCAGGCGCCGACCGTCACCTTGGCGTCGACGTTGCCGACGTAGCCCTTGGTGACCCCGGTCGCGGCGGTGTAGTCCTGCCCCACCACGGTCCACGGGGTGGTCGCGACGGTGGTCACGTTGCCCAGAACGCTGGTGCAGGGCGCGCCGGTGGCGCCGAAGGCGATGGCGCTGATGGACGCGACGGTCGCCGGGTTGCCGGTGGCGCTCGCCATGGTGCCCGAGGCCTTCGAGTTCGTACACGTCATGGCGATGCCGTTGACGCTCAGTACGACGTTGCCGCTGTTGGTCGCGGTGAAGGCGGCGGGCGTCGGGTTGACGGTCCAGACGGTCGAGGGCACGGCCGAGGCAGGGGCGGCGGCGAGGGCGAACGCGGCGGTGGCCGCCCCGGCGACGACGGCGAAGTTTCTGATCTGCTTCTTCATGGGTCCCGGACTCTCCTTGGGGATTGACCAGCTGAGGGTTCGACCGCGGTGGGGGAGCGGCCGGCGGCCCGGTATTTCTCGGCCGCGAAACCAGACGTTACTTGCGAGAAACTTAGCTGAACAATGCCGCAGTCCATGATTCTTTGAAGAAGGCTAATTGCCTGTCAAGCGGGTGAGCGGTGGCCGGAATCGCCTTGGTTCCGTGGTGCGCAATGTCGACAATTATGATCGATCAGGGATGGCTGGATTAGGCGTTGCTCTCCCCGGTGACAAGCGGCGAAATGGAATTGTCTCCCGGCTGATAAACGTCCGGCTGTCCCGCAGCTGGCATCGAAAACTCCGCATCCGGTATTGCCGGAGGAGGTTACTCGGCCGTAACGTTCCCGGGGCGACGAGCAGAGTCGCAGGTCGGCCTGTCCGTGTGTCTCCGTGCAGACAAAGTCGAACCCAGGCTTTGTCTCCGTGGTGACAAATACAGAAGCGGATCAAGGATTTTGCGCCAAGCCTCTTGTCCAAGTGATCCGCACCGACTTAACGTGCGCCCGCGGCGCACCCCCGACGCACGCTTGCTGGAGGTGGGATGGGAATCGAGGTAGTCGTTGAGGGGCTGACCATGTCCTTCGGCAAGCAGAATATCTGGCAGGACGTGACCCTGACCTTGCCGGCCGGAGAGGTGAGCGTGATGCTCGGCCCTTCCGGAACCGGGAAGACGGTCTTCCTGAAATCGCTCATCGGTCTGCTCAAACCCCAACAGGGCCGCGTTCTCATCAATGGTGTCGACATGGTGAGCAGCCCGGAACGGGACATCTACGAGACCCGGAAACTCTTCGGCCTGATGTTCCAGGACGGCGCCCTCTTCGGCTCCATGACCCTCTTCGACAACATCGCCTTCCCGCTGCGCGAGCACACCCGCAAGCGGGAGTCCGAGATCCGGCGCATCGTGATGGAGCGGATCGAACTCGTCGGACTGCTGGGCGCGGAGGGAAAGCTCCCGGGCGAGATCAGCGGCGGCATGCGCAAGCGCGCCGGCCTGGCCCGGGCCCTGGTGCTCGACCCGCAGATCGTCCTCTGCGACGAACCGGACTCCGGGCTCGACCCCGTCCGCACCGCCTATCTGTCGCAGCTGCTCATCGACCTCAACGCGCGCATCGACGCGACGATGCTGATCGTCACCCACAACCTGGACATCGCCGCCACGGTCCCCGACAACATGGGGATGTTCTTCCGGCGCAGCCTCGTCACCTTCGGCCCGCGCGAGGTCCTCCTCACCAGCGACGAACCGGTCGTCACCCAGTTCCTCGCCGGCCGCCGAGAAGGCCCCATCGGCATGTCCGAGGAGAAGGACGCCGCCCTGCTCGCCGCCGAGCTGGACAACCCCGCCGGCTACGCGACGGCGCCGCGCGTCATCGTCCCGCAGCTGGAACCCTCGCCCGGCCTCCCGCCGCGCGCGGCGGTCGGACGCCGCCGGGAGCGCGTCCTCGGCATGCTCGACCGTCTGCCGCGCGCCGCCCAGGCCGCCATCCGCGACACCTACGCCAGGGACGCGGCGTACACCCTGCCCCAGCGGGAGCGGATCACCGGGAGCGGCTCGTGATCACCGGCGCGCTGCGGCAGACCGGCCGGCTCTTCGCCCTCGCCGCCGAGGTGGCCAGGGCCGTCTTCCGGCGCCCCTTCCAGTTCCGGGAGTTCATCGAGCAGTTCTGGTTCGTCGCCAGTGTGACGATCCTTCCGGCCGCGCTCGTCTCCATCCCGTTCGGCGCCGTGATCGCCCTCCAGGTCGGCTCGCTCACCCAGCAGTTGGGCGCCCAGTCCTTCACCGGCGGGGCCAGCGTCCTCGCCGTCATCCAGCAGGCCAGCCCCCTCATCGTCGCCCTCCTGATCGCCGGCGCCGGCGGCTCCGCCATCTGCGCCGACCTCGGCTCCCGCAAGATCCGGGAGGAACTCGACGCGATGGAGGTGATGGGCGTCTCGCCGGTGCAGCGGCTGGTCGTCCCGCGCGTCCTGGCGACCATGGCGGTCGCCGTCCTGCTCAACGGGATGGTGTCCGTCGTCGGCACCCTCGGCGGCTACTTCTTCAACATCATCCTCCAGGGCGGCACCCCCGGCGCCTATCTCTCCAGCTTCTCCGCCCTCGCCCAGCTGCCCGACCTCTACATCAGCGAACTCAAGGCCCTGATCTTCGGGTTCATCGCCGGCATCGTCGCCGCCTACCGGGGACTCAACCCCCGCGGCGGCCCCAAGGGCGTCGGCGACGCGGTCAACCAGTCCGTCGTCATCACCTTCATGCTGCTGTTCTTCGTGAACATGGTGCTGACGGGCATCTACCTGCAGATCGTCCCGCCGAAGGGGGGCTGAGACCGATGGCCTCCCCGTTCGTCTGGCTCGACCGGTCCGGTGACCAGCTCCTGTTCTACGTCAAGGCCCTGCTCTGGGTCCCGCGTACCCTGCGCCGCTACCTCAAGGAGGTGCAACGGCTGCTCGCCGAGGTCGCCTTCGGCTCCGGCGGCCTCGGCGTCATCGGCGGCACCATCGGCGTCATGATCGCGATGACGCTCTTCACCGGAACCGTCGTCGGCCTCCAGGGCTACGCCGCCCTGGAACAGATCGGCACCGCGGCGTTCACCGGCTTCGTCTCCGCCTACTTCAACACCCGGGAGATCGCCCCGCTCGTCGCAGGGCTCGCCCTCTCCGCGACCGTCGGCGCCGGATTCACCGCGCAGCTCGGCGCCATGCGCATCAACGAGGAGGTCGACGCCCTCGAAGGCATGGGCATCCGCTCCATGCCGTACCTGGTCACCACCCGCATCATCGCCGGTGTCGTCGCCATCGTCCCGCTGTACGCGATCGGCCTGCTCTCCTCCTACCTGGCCTCGCGCTATGTGACGGTGCTGTTCAACGGCCAGTCCCAGGGCACCTACGACCACTACTTCAACCTCTTCCTGTCACCGACGGACGTTCTGCTCTCGGTGCTGAAAGTGCTGATCTTCAGCGTGATGGTGATCGTCGCCCACTGCTACTACGGCTTCCGCGCCTCCGGCGGCCCGGCCGGCGTCGGCATCGCGGTCGGCCGCTCCGTGCGGAACGCCATCGTGCTGATCAGCGTCACCGACTTCTTCCTGTCGCTGGCCCTCTGGGGCGCGACCACGACCGTGAAGGTGGCGGGGTGAGATGAGCGACTCACGTGCCGAGACCCTGCGCCGCCGGTTCGCCGGCGTGGTCTTCCTCCTGGTGCCCGCCCTGCTCGCCTGGCTGGCGGTCGCCGTCTACGACAAGAAGTTCACCGAATCCGACCCGATCGTCGTCGAGACCGGCAGCGTCGGCAACGAGATGCACCTCGGCGCCGAGGTGAAGCTCCGCGGCGTCGTCATCGGCGAGGTCCGGGCCATCGACGCCACCGACGGCGGAGCCCGGCTCACCCTCGCCATGCGGCCCGGAACCCTCCGCCACGTGCCGTCCGACGTCCGCGCCCAGATGCTGCCCACGACCCTCTTCGGCGAACGCTTCGTCGCCCTCGTACCGCCCGGCGGCTCCTCGGCCGAGCCGCTGGGCCCCGGCGCCGTCATCCCGGAGGACCGCTCCAGCAACGCCGTCGAACTCCAGCAGGTCCTCGACAACGTCCTGCCCCTGCTCACCGCCGTCCAGCCGCAGAAGCTCTCGGCCACCCTGTCGGCCGTCTCCCAGGCCCTGGAGGGGCGCGGCGACAAGCTCGGCGACACCCTCACCCGGCTCGACGCCCACCTCCGCAAGTTCAACCCCCACCTGCCCGCCCTCACCCGCGACCTGAAAGAACTCGTGAAGGTCAGCCACCTCTACGCCGACGCCGCCCCGGACATCGTCACGGCGCTCACCGACTTCACCACCACCAGCGGCACCCTCGCCGAGAAGGAGGCCGACCTCGCCGGCGCCCTCGGCTCCACCACGAGGACGGCACAGGACCTGACCGCCTTCCTGCGCCAGAACAAGAACAACATCATCCGGCTCAGCGCCACCAGCCGTCCCACCGTGGAGCTGCTCGCCGAGTACGCGCCGTCCTTCCCCTGCACCCTGCGCACCCTCGCCCAGTTCGTACCGGCCATGGACAAGGCCCTCGGCAAGGGCACCGACCGGCCGGGGCTGCACGTCGACGTCACCACCGTGCCCTCGCGCGGCGCGTACGTCCCCGGCCGCGACACCCCGTCGTACGGCTCCGGCGGCGGCCCGCGCTGCTACCCCGTGCCCTACCTCGGCATCCCGGTCGCACCCGCCGTACGGGCCTCCGCCGCGGCCGACCAGAACCTCGGACCCGCCAACTCCCCGCAGGAGAACGACCTCGTCAACGAACTCCTCGCCCCCGGGGCGAAGAAGCGGCCCGGGGACCTCCCGGACTGGAGCAGCACGCTGGTCGGACCGGCGTTCCGCGGCGCGGAGGTGACCCTCCGATGACGAAGCGGCCCACCCACACGCGCCGGCGCGGACTGACCGGCACGCTCCTGAAGTCCCTCGCGTTCGTCCTGGTCACGGCGCTGGCCACCACCCTCCTCGGCCTCAGCATCGCCAATACCGGGGTCGGCTCCGCCACCCGCTCGTACCGGGCGCTGTTCACCGACGTCACCGGACTCGTGAAGGGCGACTCGGTGCGCATCGCCGGAGTGAAGGTCGGCGAGGTGACCGACGTACGCGTCGTCGAACGACGCACCGCCCAGGTCACCTTCTCGGTCCGCGAGGACCGCTCCGTGCCCCGCTCGGCGACCGCCGCGGTGAAGTACCTCAACATGGTCGGGCAGCGCTACGTCTCCCTCGGCCGGGGCAGCGGCGACCTGGCCGGCACCCTGCGGGACGGGGACACCATCCCGCTCGACCGCACCACGCCCGCCCTCGACCTGACCCTGCTCTTCAACGGGTTCAAGCCGCTCTTCGAGGGACTCTCGCCCGCCGACGTCAACGACCTCGCCGGATCACTCGTGCAGGTCCTCCAGGGCGAGAGCGGCACCGTCGACAGCCTGCTGCGCCACATCGGCTCCCTCACCAGGACGGTCGCCGCCAAGGACAAGGTCATCGGCCAGGTCGTCACCCATCTCAACACCGTCCTCACCACCCTCAACAACCGTGAGGCGGCCTTCGACGACCTCGTCGTCACCCTCCAGAAGCTCGTCACCGGCTTCAACACCGACCGCAAGCCCCTCGGCGAGGCCGTCCAGGCCATCGGCGCCCTCACCACGACGACCGCCGGTCTCTTCCAGGAGGCGCGGGCCCCCCTCAAGAAGGACATCCGCGAACTGGGCCGGCTCTCCGGCACCCTCGGCGAGCACACCCCCGCCATCGAGTCCTTCCTCGCCAACACCCCCGCCAAGATGACCGCCCTGGCCCGACTGTCCTCGTACGGATCGTGGTTCAACCTCTACCTCTGTGAGGCGCGCGTGAGCGGCGTGAGAACCTCCGACGGCTCCAAGCCGCCGACCGGGATCTCCGTGACCCAGCCGAGGTGCCGCGGATGATCCCCCGCCCCCGGCTCAAGCCGGTCAAGGAGCGCAACCCGGTCGCCGTCGCCGTCGCCGGACTGCTGTTCCTCGCCCTGGTCGCCGCCCTGGCGTTCAACGTGGAACGGCTGCCCCTCGTCGGCGACGACACCACCTACAGCGCCGACTTCTCCGAGGCCGCCGGACTCGACACCGGCGACGAGGTGCGCGTCGCCGGCGTCAAGGTCGGCAAGGTCACCGGGGTCTCCCTCGACGGAGCCAAGGTCAAGGTGACGTTCGAGGTCGGCGACGCCTGGGTCGGCGACCGCTCCACCGCCGCCATCGCCATCAAGACCCTCCTCGGCGAGAAGTACCTGGCGCTCGACCCGCTGGGCTCCGACCGCCAGGACCCGGGAACCCGCATCCCGCAGTCGCGGACCACCTCCCCCTACGACGTCACCCAGGCCTTCCAGGACCTCAGCGGCACCGTCGACGCCATCGACACCGCCAAGCTCGCGGAGAGCTTCGAGACGATCTCCGACACCTTCAAGAACTCGCCGCCGCACGTCCGCAACGCCGCCACCGGCCTCTCCGAGCTCTCCAGGTCCGTCTCCGAGCGCGACACCGAACTCGCCCGGCTCCTCGCGAACAGCAGGAAGTTCACCAAGACCCTGGAGACCAGGAAGTCCAGCTTCGAGACCCTCATCGAGGACGGGGGTTCCCTGCTCGGAGAACTCCGGAAGCGCCGCGACGCCATCCGCGCCCTCCTCAAGGGCAGCAGGGCGCTCGGCACCGAACTCAGCGGCATCGTCGGCGACAACGACCGGCAGCTCGGCCCCACCCTCAAGGCCCTCAGCCGCGTCACCGGAGTGCTGGAGAAGAACAGCGGCCGGCTCGACAGGACACTCGCGCTGATCGGCCCGTACTACCGGCTCGTCGGCAACACCCTCGGCAGCGGACGCTGGTTCGACAGCTACCTGTGCGGCGTGGTGCCCCGTACCTATCTGCCCGAGACCTCGGGGCCCACCACCGGATGCCTGCCGCCCAAACAGAAGGCGACGGCCAAGGGGAGCGGTGAATGATGACCAGACCCAGAAAACCCCTCGTCGCCGGGCTCGCTCTCGTGCTGCTCGCCGCCTGCGGTCTCGTCGCCGTCCGCGCCCTCGGCGACGACGGCACCCGGATCACCGCCTGGTTCGACCGGACCGTCGGCATCTACGCGGGCTCCGACCTGCGCGTCCTCGGCGTGCGGGTCGGGGAGGTCGAGTCCGTGGAGCCGCGGGGCACCCGGGTACGCGTCCGGCTCCTCCTCGACGAGGGCGTACGCGTCCCCGCCGGCGCCCGGGCCCTCGTCGTCGCCCCGAGCATCGTCGCCGACCGCTACGTGCAGCTCACCCCCGCGTACAGCACCGGCCCCACCCTCGCCGACGGCGCGGAACTGCCCGCCGCCCGCAACCGCACCCCCGTCGAGATCGACCAGCTCTACGACTCGATCACCGAACTGAGCCGGGCACTCGGACCGAACGGCGCCAACTCCACCGGCGCCCTGTCCGAACTCCTCGACACCGGCGCGAAGAACCTCAAGGGCAACGGCACCTCCATCGGCACCTCCATCAAGGAGTTCGGCAAGGCCGCCAAGACCCTCGACGGCAGCAGCGAGGACCTCTTCACCGCCCTCGGCCAGCTCCAGACCTTCACCACCATGCTCAAGGACAAGGACGGCGACGTCCGCACCGCGCAGGAACGCCTCGACGAGGTCGTCGGCTACTTCGCGGAGAACAAGGACGACCTCGCCGGCGCCCTCAAGGAACTCGGCAGGGCCCTCGTCCAGGTCAAGACGTTCATCAAGGACAACCGCGGCGAGCTCAAGAAGAACGTCGACCGGCTCGTCCCCCTCACCCAGACCCTCGTCGACCAGCGTGCCTCCCTCGCCGAAGCCCTGGACGTCGCCCCGCTCGCCGCCGGCAACGTCGTCAACGCGTACAACAAGGACACCCGCACCCTCGACGGCCGCGCCAACCTCAACGAGATCAGCATGGGCGGACCGCTGCTCCCACTGCCGGTGAGCGGCGGCTCCTCGTCGGCCGGCGGCTCCGCGGGGGCCGGCGGCGCGGTGGGGCCCGGCGGTTCCTCGCCGGCCGGCGCTCCCTCGGCGGCCACCGGAGAGGGGGAGCGATGAGGCGCCCCACCCCGCCCACCCGGCGGGCGGCCGGAGCCGGAGCCGTCGGAGTGGTCGCGCTCGGCGTCGGGCTCGCCGTCGTCCTCGGCGTGACCCCGGGTAACCCCCTCCGGTTCGACGGCATCGAGGACCTGCCCCTGCCCGGCGGCGCCGACCTCGGCCCCCACCCCTACACGGTCACCGCCGAACTCGACGACGTCCTCAGCCTCGTGCCGCAGTCCGCGGTGAAGGTCAACGACGTCGCCGTCGGCCGCGTCACCGCCATCGAGCTCGGGGCCGACACCTGGTCCGCCCGCGTCACCCTGAAGATCAACGGCGACGTCCGGCTGCCCGCCGACGCGGGCGCCCGCCTGGAACAGTCGAGCCTCCTGGGCGAGAAGTACATCCAGCTCGTCGCCCCGCCCAAGGACAACGGCGGACGGCTCACCGACGGCAGTGTCATCCCGATCGCCCGCACCAGCCGCAACACCGAGGTCGAGGAGGTGTTCGGCGCACTGTCCCTGCTCCTCAACGGCGGCGGCGTCAACCAGCTCAAGACCATCACCCGCGAACTCAACGCGGCGCTCGGCGGACGCGAACCCGAGGTCCGGGCGATGCTGAGGCGGGTCAACACCCTCGTGACGACCCTGGACACCCACCGCGGCGACATCACCCGCGCCCTCGACGGCCTCAACCGGCTCTCCGCCACCCTCGCCGGCCGCAAGAAGGACGTCGACACGGTCCTCACGGGACTCTCCCCCGGCCTCAAGACGCTGGAGAACCAGAGAGGTTCCCTGCTGACCATGCTGCGCGCCCTGGACACCCTGTCCGGCGTCGCCGTCTCCACCATCGACGCGAGCAAGAAGGACATGGTCGCCGACCTCAAGGCCCTCGCGCCCACCCTCAAGGCACTCGCGGACGCCGGTGCCGACCTGCCCGAATCGCTCCAGGTGCTGCTCACCTACCCCTTCACCGACGAGGTGCTCCGGGGCGTCAAGGGCGACTACCTCAACACCTATCTGCACCTCGCGGCCGCCCCGGGAACCCAGGTGATCCCACCCCTGATCCCCAGGACCGAGCCCACCCCCACCCCCGCGCCCGCCCCGTCCGACCCGGGCCCGGCCGCCCGCCGGGGCACCGGGCCGAGCAGCGGTGTATCGAGCCCGAACCCACCCCTGCCGCTGCCCCCGGCCACCCCGCCGAAGGACGGAGGCGAGAACCGGTGATCACCCGTACCGTACGGCTGAAGAACCTCGCGTTCCTCGTCATCGCCGTCCTCGTCCTGGGCTTCGTCGGCGTCCGCTACGCCGACCTCGGCCGCTACGCCGGCGTCGCCGACCACTACGTCGTGCGGGTCCATCTCGCCCGCACCGGCGGCCTGTTCACCCACTCCGACGTCACCTACCGGGGCGTCTCCGTGGGACGGGTCGGCGACATCGGTCTGACCGCCGAAGGCGTCGTGGCCGAACTGCGCATCAAGAAGTCCGCCCCGAGGATCCCCGCCGACGCGCGGGCCGTGGTCGCCGGCCTCTCCGCCGTCGGCGAGCAGTACATCGACCTGCGCCCCGAGAGCGACGACGGCCCCTACCTCGCCGACGGCGCCCGCATCGAACAGTCCGACACCCAGGTACCGGCGCCGGTCACCGACGTGCTCGCGAGCATGAACGACCTCACCCGATCCGTACCCCTGGAGTCCCTGCGCACGGTCGTCGACGAACTCGGCAAGGCCTTCCAGGGCCACGGCGACGACCTCCAGGTCCTCCTCGACAGCGGCAGCCGCTTCGTCCAGGCCGCCGACACCTCGCTGCCGGCCACCCTCCGGCTCATCGACGACGGCGAGGTCGTCCTGCGCACCCAGGCCGAGGAGAGCCGCGCCATCCGGGACTTCGCCACCGGCGCGCGCACCCTGGCCACCACCCTCAAGGGCTCCGACGGCGACCTGCGCCGCCTCCTCGCCGTCACCCCCGACGCGACCGGCCAGGTCAGCGGGCTCCTGCGCGACCTCGACCCGAGCCTGAGCGTCGTCCTCGCCAACCTCCTGACCACCTCGGAGATCGCCGTCACCCGGCAGCGCGGCATGGAGGAACTGTTCGTGAAGTACCCGGCGGCCGTCTCGGCCGGAGCCACCGCCGTCGAAGGAGGCCGCATGAACTTCGGCATGGCCGTCACCTTCTTCAAGCCGCTGCCCTGCACCTCGGGATACGGCGCCACGCGCTACCGCAACGGCCTCGACCTGGGCACCGCGCCCGCCCTCAACACCGGCGCCTCGTGTACGGGCTCCGCCGCGGCCGGGGTCAACGTACGCGGCTCGGCCCACGCGCCGAAGGGCGGCCGCGTCCCCGTACCGGCCCGGCCCGGCTCCCTGCCCTCGGGCAGCGACGGGCGCACCACGACGGACCCGCGGCAGTCTCTGCCCGGCGCGCTCGCGCTGCCCGGACAGAACGGCGGGCCGACGGACATGGCAGGTCTCCTCGGTCTGAACACCGGGAGCACCCGATGAGGCGGGGCCGGATCCTGGGGGCCGGCGCCCTCGTCGTCGCCCTGGGCTTCTGCGGCACCGGCGCCTGGACCTATGCCCAGGCCCGCACCGACGAGGGCCTCGCCTTCGGCCGCGAGCGGGACACGGCGCTCGCCGAGGGCCGGGAACGCCTCACCGTCCTCAACTCCCTCGACGCCTCGACCCGCGAGCACGCCGAAGCGGGCATCCGGGCCTGGCGCGACGCGTCCACCGGACCGCTCCGCACCGAACTGGGGCGGACCGCGCCCGCGGTGGGCGCCTCGGCGCGCGCCACGGTGACCGAGGCCGCCCTCACCGCGCTCGACGCGAGAGCCGGTACGGCGAAACTCATCGCGACCGTCCGCGTGGACGTCACTCCGCGCGGGGGCGGCGCCGCGACCACCGACCGCAAACGTCTGGAGGCGGTTCTGACGCGCACCGGCGAGGACACCTGGAGGGTCGCCGCGCTGAGCGCGGTCCCCGTCGTCGGCGCCGAGGGGAGCGAGGACGAATGACGCGACTCCTGCGCAGGACGAGCGCCCGGCCGGCCGGGCCCCCGACCGACGGGGGAGAGGCACCGGAGCACCCGGAGGAGACGGACGACACCCCGACCGAAGCCGCGACCGAAGCCACGACCGAAGCCACGGACGAGGTCGCGGTGGACGCCACGACCGGGACCACGGTCGAGGCCGAGCCGACCGCCCAGGACAGCGACCGCAGCGGGGACGGCGACGGCGAGATCCCCACGGACGAGGACGGTGGGGCCCCCGCGGACGGCGCCCCCCGCGGCTTCCCCGCCACCTGGCGGAAGGTCGTCCTCGCCGCGGTCGTCGCCGCCCTGCTCCTCGCCGGGAGCGCCCTCTTCCACGGTGCCCACCAGCTCCGCTCCACCCCCGCGGCGCGCAACCACGCGCTCACCGACGCCGGGGCCACCGCCCGTGTCGGCGGTGACGTCGGCGAGGGCCTCGCCCGGATCTTCTCGTACACGCCCACGAGCGACGACGCCGTCGAGCGTTCCGTAGGAACCGTCCTCGCCGGACGCGCGGCCCGCCAGTACACGGACCTCTTCGCCCAGGTCCGCGCGAAGCTCGTCGAGCAGCGCGTCACCCTCAGCACCCAGACCGTCCGCACCGGCGTGATCGAACTCGACGGGGACAGCGCGCGCCTCCTCGTGTTCCTCGACCAGACCTCGCGCCGGGACGACGCGCGTCAGGACAGGGCGACCGCCACCTCCGCCGCGGCCCAGCTCACCGTCACCGCGAGGTTCCAGGGCGACCGGTGGCTGATCGTCGACATCAAGGCCCGCTGATCATGAGCGGGAGACGGGAGCACCCCATGACACGTCCGGTCCGCACCCCGGCGGGGATCCGCCCCGCCCTGGCCGTGGCCCTCGTGCTCACCCTCGCCGCGGGCGCCTCCGCGGCCTGGGCCGGCCGGGACTGGTACGCGGCCGCCCACGACGACTCCGCCGGGTACGCCGTGCAGCGCGACGAGGCACTCGCGGCCGGGGAGCAGGCCGTGCAGAACCTCAACACCCTCGACCACAAGCGGGTGGAACAGGGGCTCGACCTCTGGGAGTCCTCCACGACCGGTGAACTGCACAAGCAACTGGTCGAGGGCCGGGAGGAGTTCACCGGCCAGGTGAGGGCCGCTCGGACGGTGACCACGGCCCGGGTGCTGTCCGGGGCCGTCACGGAACTGGACGACCGGGCGGGGCGGGCCCGGTTGCTCGTCGCCCTGCGCATCACCGTCACGACGCCCGACAGCAAGAGCACGGACAAGGACAGCCGCATGCTCGGCGAACTCACCCGCACCGACGGCCGCTGGAAGCTCAGTGCGCTGGGGCAGGCCCCGGTGGGCGGCACGGCGGCCGGCTGACCGGGCCGTACCGCGACAGCCGCCCGCACCCGAAAGGACACGCACGATGCCGACGCCCCGCCACCACCTCAACCGCCGCCGCCGCCAGGAGGCCCTCGCCGACCGTCCGGCACCCGGCGGCGGGTCCCGCACGCCCGCGGGTGTGCTCACGGAACCCGCTCCGCGAACCGGGCAACGAGCGGCGAAGCCCGTACGGGAGACGGCCGCCGAGCCCAAGGGGGAGACGGAGGCGCGCGAGCGGAGCGCTCGGAGCTCCGGCAGCGAGAAGATGGGCCGCGTCCCCCTCGCTGTCCTCTGTGTCCTGACGCTTCTGCTCGGCGGCTTCGCCGGTTGGGCGTACAGCAGGGCGGGCGAACTCCGCGACGACCCCGCGCGCGGCAACACCGCGCTCACCGATCTCGCCCGCACCAGCGAGATCAAGGGGCAGACGGGCGCGGCCGTCGCCGCGCTCTTCTCGTACGACCACGCCGACACCGCCCCCTTCGAACGGGCCGGCAAGACGCTTCTCACGGGCAAGGCCGTCGCCCAGCACCGGACGCTGCTGGGCGGGGTGCTCGCCAAGGCCGCCCAGCAGAAGACGGTGATCACCACGACCGTCACCGACAGCGCGGTGGAGCGGATCGACGGCGACCGCGCCCGCGTCCTCGTCTACGCCGACCAGAGCAGCGTGAGCACGGCCGGCCGGCCGTCGAAGGGCAAGGCGGCCGGGGCCGAGGACCAGGGCGTCTACGCGGGCGCGATGTTCGCCGTGGACGTCGTGCGCCGCGACGGCCGCTGGATCGTGGAGAACATCGACACCTTCGGCCGCTGAGCCGGCCCGGGGACATCCGAGCGGCCCGCGACGCGGCCCGGCCCGGCCCGGCCTCCGGGCCGTCTCTTGCGGATCTCGTCGGGCGTTGCGGGCAGGGATCCGGAAGGGACACCCCCTAGCGGTCCGGCCGGCCGTCCGCGGGCGCCGCCTGCTGCTTGCGGCGGCGGTGGGCCGCGACCCGTGCGCGTGACGCGCAGGTGGCCGAGCAGTAGCGGCGGGGGCTTCCGGGGCCGGTGCCGAGATAGAGGTTCCGGCAGTTCGCCGCCTCGCACGCGCCCCAGGTGACGCGTCCGTGCTCGCCGAGGATCTGCGCGAGCGCCAGAGCGCCGGAGGCGAGGAACCAGTTGCCCCAGCCGGTGTCGTCGCTCCGGTCGACGTGCAGGTGCCAGGCGTGCCCGTCGTGGCGAGAGAGGCGGGGCGCGGCGGCCTCCCTTCCTCGGCCTCGGCGCCCTGACCACGACCGCCGTCCTGCTGGCCGACAGCCGGGGTCGTCCCGGGACGGGCGGCTGGCTGATGACCGCGTTCGCCGCGGGCGCCCTGGCCGGCTCCCTCGCCCTCGCCCGGCTGCGGCCGACCGCGGCCCCCGTCCGCCTCGCCGTGACCGGTATGACCGGCACCGGACTCGCGCTCGCCGCGGCCGCCCTCGCCCCGGGGCCCCTCACCTGCGCGGCCGCCTTCGCGGCCGCCGGGGTGTTCGACGGCCTCCTGCTGACCGCCACCCTGCGCCTGCGCGCGGACCACGCACCGCCGCACCGCAGGACCCAGGTGTTCACCATCGGCGCCGGACTGAAGATCTCCGCAGCGGCGCTCGGGGCGGCCCTCGCCGGGTGGGCCGGCTCGGGCTCGGCCACCCGGGATCTGGCCGCCGTCGCGGCCCTGCAACTCGTGGCGGTGGTGGTCTACGCGGCCGTCCGTCGACGACCCGGCTCCCGGAAGGAGCCCGTCGTGCCCCGGGCGGCCGTGAGCCGCCGGGATCGGGAGCCGGGCGGGGGCGGAGCCCCCGTCAGCCCGCCGGGGTCGCGACGAGCACGGTCGCGTACCGCTCCTCGCAGCTCAGGACGCGTGCCTCCAGACCGGACGCGGTGACCACGTCCGCGGCCCGCTCGGCCTGCCGCTCGCTCGTCTCCACGAGCAGCCGTCCGCCCGGCGCCAGCCACTCCGGCGCCTCCGCGGCGACCCGCCGCAGCACGTCGAGACCGTCCGGGCCGCCGTCGAGGGTGACGAGCGGTTCGTGGTCGCGGGCTTCGGGCGGCAGCAGCCCGATGTCCCCGGTCGGTACGTACGGGACGTTGGCGACCAGGACCTCGACCCGGCCCCGCAGCGCGGCGGGCAGCGGGGCGAAGAGATCGCCCTCGTACACCCGGCCGCCGCGCGGCTCGACGTTCCGGCGGGCACAGCGCACGGCCGCCGGCTCGATGTCCGAGGCGTACACCTCCGCGCCCTCGACCCGGTCGAGCAGGACCGCGGCCGCCGCGCCGGAGCCGCAGCACAGGTCGACGCAGACGGCGCCCGGCCGGGCGAGGTCCACCGCGTGCTCGATCAGGAACTCCGTACGTCGCCGGGGGACGAACACCCCGCCGTCCACCTCGACGCGCAGCCCGGCGAACTCGGCCCAGCCCACGACATGCTCCAGGGGCAGGCCCGAGGCCCGCCGCTCGACCATCAGGTCCAGCTCGCCGGGCCCTCCCGCCGCCGCGAGCAGCATCTCCGCCTCTTCCTCGGCGAAGACACAGCCCGCGGCCCGCAGCCGCTCGACGACCCCCGTGCCGCTCACGACGTCAGACAAGCTGCGCCTCGATCGCGGAGACGACCTCGGGGGCGTCCGGCTCGGTGCGCGGACGGAAGCGCGTGACCCGGCCGTCGCGGCCGATCAGGAACTTCTCGAAGTTCCACTGGACGTCACCGGCCTCGCCCTCGGCGTCGGCGACCTTCACCAGCTCCGTGTAGAGCGGGTGGCGGGCGTCGCCGTTGACGTCGAGCTTCTCCAGGAGGGGGAAGGAGACGCCGTAGGTCGTCGAGCAGAAGGTCTGGATCTCCTCGGCGCTGCCGGGCTCCTGGCCGGCGAACTGGTTGCAGGGCACGCCGAGCACGGTGAAGCCGCGGTCCCCGTACTCCTTCTGCAGCTTCTCCAGGCCCGCGTACTGCGGGGTGAGACCGCACTTGGAGGCGACGTTCACGACCAGGACGGCGCGGTCGCGGTAGTCGGCAAGGGAGACCGGCTCGCCGGTCAGGCTCTTCAGCGGAATGTCGTACAGGCTCATGGACTGCTCCTCGTCGGAATAGGGTTTGATCTCAGCATGGGAGACGAACCACTGGCAATCTCGATCGATTCCGCACCGGAGGCAGAACCGGGGTCCCGACCGCGCCGGATCACCTGCCGCCTCTGCGGCCGGCCCCTCACCGGCTCCGACTCCCGCCGCACGGGTCTGGGCCCCACCTGCGACGCCAAGCTCCACCCTCCGGGCCCCGAGATCCGGACCCGCCGCCACGAGATGGAGCAGGACACGCTCCCGGGCATGGACTCCTCAGCCACCGGCTGAGGGGTCCATGTCGAGGTAGGCCACCCACCGCTCGCCGTGCTCGAGCGCGAGCAGCGCCGTCTTCCGCGCGAGCAGCGGATCGGGATGTCCGGCGAGGCGGTCCACGGCGTGCTCGGCCAGCCAGGCCTGGAGTTCGGACAGGAGCGCTTCGTCGTCCCGTCGGAGGAGGCTCGTACCGTCGTCCCGGAGCAGCATGTCGACCCAGCACTCCACGAACTCCACCAGGTGCCGGTCCTCGGTCCCACCGCGTGGCGTGGCGGCCCAGACGTCGAGCAGGGGCGTGAGCGCGCCCTGGCTGTCCAGACACAGATCCCAGACGGCCTCCAGGCCGTCCACGGGCGCCGGATCGGCGAGTGTCGCCCGCCACCACGCGTCGAGGAACCCCTCGATCGCCGCCGCCTGCTCGGACGGCCACGCCCGCCAGTCGGTACGGCCGAGGCCGCCGGGCAGGTAGCCCATGCCGGAGAACCGCCCGGACGTGACGTAGCCGACGAACTCCGGCAGGATCCGCCGGATGACCCCGTCGTGGTCGGGGAAGTGGTCCTGCCCCTCGTGGAACAGTTCCCGCAGCAGTTGGTCGCCGAGCGGGGCCCGTGGCAGCGCGAGCAGCGCGAGTTCCTCCTCCGTGAAGCAGCGCAGACACCCCTCGGCGGGCGCTGTCATGCCGTCGAAGACGGTCTCGACGCGCCGGAGCGCGGCGGCGAGCGCGGGGGACGGGGCGGGGGAGGGGGCGGCAGAGGTCATGAAGGGGTCCCGACGTGACTCCGGCGGGACGTCGCCCGCCGAAGATCACGACGCTACCAGGCCGCAAATCGATGGCCCAGTCGATTCCCCGCCCGCCAGGGTGGGCCGCGATGAGAACCGAACCCGGGAAACCCGAGCACCTGGAGCCCTGAGATGTCGACCCTGCGCGTCACCGCCGAAGTCCTCACCGTCCATCCCCATCCCAACGCCGACGCCCTGGAGCTGGCGCAGGTCGGCCTTTACCGGGCCGTCGTCGCCAAGGGCGCCTATCGGACCGGGGACGCCGCCGTCTACATCCCCGAGCAGGCCGTGCTGCCCGCCGGACTCGTCGAGGAGCTCGGGCTGACCGGGCGCCTCGCCGGAGGGAAGTCGGACCGGGTCAAGGCGGTACGGCTGCGCGGCGAGCTGTCCCAGGGCCTCGTCTGCCGGCCCGCCGCGCTCGCCGAGGTCGATCTGGTGCGCGCCGCGGCCGAGGGGACCGACTTCGCGGAGACGCTCGGGATCGTCAAGTGGGTGCCGCCGATACCGCCGACCATGAGCGGCGAGGTGGAGGTCGCCCCGGACCTGCTGCCCTGGGTCGACATCGAGAACCTCCAGCGCTACCCGGGCGTCTTCGAGGCCGGCGAGCCCGTCGTCCTGACCGAGAAGCTCCACGGCACGGCCTGCCTGATGACCTTCCTCGCCGAGGAGGGACGCGTCCAGGTCTCGTCCAAGGGCTTCGGATCGAAGGGCCTGGCCCTCCAGGAGGACCCGCGCAATCTGTACTGGCGCGCCGTCCACGGCCACGGTCTGCCCGCGGTCGCCGAGCGGCTCGCGAAGCGGCTCGGCGCCCGCCGGGTCGGCTTCTTCGGCGAGGTGTACGGCTCCGGGGTGCAGGACCTCGCGTACGGAGCCGACGCCCGCTCCGAGACCGTCGGGTACGCCCTCTTCGACGTCTCGGCCGAGATCGACGGCCGGGTGCGGTGGCTGGACCCGGCCGAGGTCCTGGAGGCCGGCGAGGTCCCGCTCGTCCCGCGGCTGTACTCCGGCCCGTACGACCTGGACACGGTCCTCGCGCACGCGACCGGCCGGGAGACCGTCTCAGGCCGGGAGACGCACCTGCGGGAGGGCGTCGTCGTCCGGTCCGCGACCGAGCGGTACAGCCCGGTCCTCGGCGGCCGGGCCATCGCCAAGGCGGTCAGCCCGGCCTATCTGACCCGCAAGGGCGGCACGGAGTACGAGTGATCCCGGCCCGCGAGAGCGGTACGGAGTACGAGTGACCCCGATCCGCGGGGGCGGCTCGGGGCACGCGGGTCCCCGGGCCGCCGCCCCGTCCGCTCACCCGAGCTTGCGGAACAGGCCCTCCTGGACCACCGACACCAGCAGCCGGCCCTCGCGGTCGTAGATCCGGCCCCGTGCGAGGCCCCGCCCGCCCGTGGCGATCGGGGACTCCTGGTCGTACAGGAACCACTCGTCCGCGCGGAACGGCCGGTGGAACCACATCGCGTGGTCCAGCGACGCCATGTCGAAGCCCCGCGGGCCCCACAGGGGCTCGATCGGGATGCGCACCGCGTCCAGGAGCGTCATGTCCGAGGCGTACGTCAGCGCGCAGGTGTGGACCAGCGGGTCGTCGCCCAGCGGCCCCACGGCCCGCATCCACACCGCGCTGCGCGGATCCGCGCCCTTGACCTCGTCCTGGGTCCAGCGCAGCCGGTCCACGTACCGGATGTCGAAGGGCTGCCGGCGCGCCATCCGCTCCAGCGCCTCCGGCAGTGCCCCCAGGTGCTCCCTGATCTCGTCCGCGAGGTTCGGCAGGCTCTCCGGGTCCGTCAGGTGCCTCGGCGGCAGCTGGTGCTCGAAGGCGCCCTCCTCGGGCATGTGGAAGGAGGCCGTGAGATTGAAGATCGTCCGGCCCTCCTGCACGGCCGTGACCCGGCGGGTCGTGAACGAGCGTCCGTCCCGGACCCGCTCCACCTGGTAGACGATCGGCACCCCGGGCCGGCCCGGCCGCAGGAAGTAGGCGTGCAGCGAGTGCACGGGCCGGTCGCCCTCGGTGGTGCGGCCGGCCGCGACGAGGGCCTGCCCGGCGACCTGCCCGCCGAAGACCCGTTGCAGCGACTCCTGAGGGCTCCGCCCACGGAAGATGTTGACCTCGATCTGCTCCAGGTCGAGCAGATCGACGAGCCTCTCGGCGGGGTTGGTCACGACGTGTGCTCCTCTACAGCTGTCCGACGGACGTCACACGGAGCACCGCGCGGCCCTCCTCGTCGGAGGCCGCCAGATCCACCTCCGCACTGATGCCCCAGTCATGGTCGCCGTTCGGGTCGGCGAAGGTCTGGCGGACGCGCCACAGGCCGTGGGCGGCGTCCTCCTCGATGGCGAGCAGCTTCGGGCCGCGCGCGTCCGGGCCCGTACCGAGGTCGTCGTACTCGTCCCAGTACGCGTCCATCGCCTCGCCCCACGCGTCCGCGTCCCAGCCCGCCTCGGCGTCCATCTCGCCGAGCGCGTCCACGTTGTCGAGGGCCGCCAGTTCCACCCGGCGGAACATCGCGTTGCGCACCAGGACCCGGAAGGCGCGGGCGTTGGCCGTGACCGGCTTGACCTGGTCGGCCTTCTCCTGGGCCTCCTCGGCCGTCTGGACCTCCGGGTTGGCGAGCTGCTCCCACTCGTCGAGCAGCGACGAGTCCACCTGGCGCACCATCTCGCCCAGCCAGGCGATCAGGTCCTCCAGGTCCTCGGTCTTCAGGTCGTCCGGGATGGTGTGGTCGAGTGCCTTGTACGCGCTCGCGAGGTAGCGCAGGACGATGCCCTCGGTCCGCGCCAGCTCGTACCAGGAGGTGAACTCGGTGAAGGTCATGGCCCGTTCGTACATGTCACGGATGACCGACTTCGGCGAGACCGGGTGGTCGCCGACCCACGGGTGCGACTTCCGGTAGACGTCGTACGCGTGCCAGAGCAGCTCACCGAGCGGCTTCGGGTACGAGATCTCCTGGAGCCGCTCCATCCGCTCCTCGTACTCGACGCCGTCCCGCTTCATCTGCCCGACGGCCTCGCCGCGCGCCTTGTTCTGCATGGCGGCGAGGATCTGGCGCGGGTCGTCGAGCGTCGACTCGACGACGGAGACCATGTCCAGGGCGTACGAGGGGGATTCGGGGTCGAGCAGGTCGAAGGCGGCGAGCGCGAACGTCGACAGCGGCTGGTTGAGCGCGAAGTCCTGCTGGAGGTCGACCGTCAGGCGGATCGTGCGGCCCTCGGCGTCCGGGGTGTCCAGCTGCTCCACCACCCCGCCGTCGAGCAGCGAGCGGTAGATGGCGATGGCCCGGCGGATGTGCCGCAGCTGGGCCTTGCGCGGCTCGTGGTTGTCCTCCAGGAGCTTGCGCATCGCGTCGAAGGCGTTGCCCGGGCGGGCGATCACCGACAGCAGCATGATGTTGGTGACCTTGAAGCGGGAGGTCAGCGGCTCGGGCTCGGCGTCGATGAGCCGCTCGAAGGTGGTGTCGCTCCAGGCGACGAAGCCCTCGGGGGCCTTCTTGCGCACCACCTTGCGGCGCTTCTTCGGGTCGTCGCCGGCCTTGGCGAGTGCCTTCTCGTTCTCGATGACGTGCTCGGGCGCCTGGGCGACGACGTATCCGGCGGTGTCGAAGCCGGCGCGGCCGGCCCGGCCCGCGATCTGGTGGAACTCACGGGCGCGCAGGGTGCGCACGCGGTTGCCGTCGTACTTGGTGAGCGCGGTGAAGAGCACCGTGCGGATCGGCACGTTCACGCCCACGCCGAGGGTGTCGGTTCCGCAGATCACCTTCAGGAGACCCGCCTGCGCGAGCTTCTCGACGAGCCGCCGGTACTTCGGCAGCATGCCCGCGTGGTGCACACCGATGCCGTGGCGGACGAAACGCGAGAGGTTCTGGCCGAACTTGGTGGTGAAGCGGAAGTTGCCGATCAGGTCGGCGATCTTGTCCTTCTCCTCGCGCGTGCACATGTTGATGCTCATCAGCGACTGCGCGCGCTCGACGGCCTGCGCCTGGGTGAAGTGCACGATGTAGACGGGCGCCTGCCTGGTCTCCAGGAGCTCCGTCAGGGTGTCCGTGATCGGGGTCAGCCGGTACTCGTAGGAGAGCGGCACCGGCCGGGTCGCCGAGCGGACCACGGAGGTCGGCTTGCCCGTGCGCCGGGTCAGGTCCTTCTCGAACATCGACACGTCGCCGAGCGTCGCCGACATGAGGACGAACTGCGCCTGGGGGAGTTCCAGGATCGGGATCTGCCACGCCCAGCCGCGGTCCTGCTCGGCGTAGAAGTGGAACTCGTCCATGACGACCTGGCCGATGTCGGCGTACTTGCCGTCCCGCAGCGCGATCGACGCCAGGACCTCGGCCGTACAGCAGATCACCGGGGCGTCGGCGTTCACCGAGGCGTCGCCGGTCAGCATGCCGACGTTCTCGGTGCCGAAGATCTTGCACAGGTCGAAGAACTTCTCCGACACCAGCGCCTTGATCGGCGCGGTGTAGAAGGTCACCTGGTCGTTCGCGAGCGCGGTGAAGTGCGCGGCCGCCGCGACCAGCGACTTTCCCGAGCCGGTGGGGGTGGACAGGATCACGTTGGCCCCGGAGACGACCTCGATCAGCGCCTCTTCCTGGGCCGGGTAGAGCGTGATGCCCCGGTCCTCGGCCCAGGAGGAGAAGGCCTCGAAGAGGGCGTCGGGGTCGGCGGTCGGCGGCAGCTGATCGATAAGGGTCACGCCCCCATCTTGCCTGGATTCCGCTCCGATGAGGGAACCGGCCACCGGAACGAAGATCACGGACGATAGGCTCGTCCGTCGACCGGTCGTCAACTGAGCGCCGGCAGGGGAGAAACGGGGCGGACCAACCATGATGGGACCGGCGCACTCGCTGTCCGGAGCGGCGGCATGGCTGGGTGTCGGAGCGGCCGCCGCGGCCTTCGACCGCCCGATGCCGTGGCCGGTTCTCGTCGTCGGCGCGCTCATCTGCGCGGGCGCGGCCCTCGCCCCCGACCTGGACCACAAGTCCGCGACCATCTCGCGCGCCTTCGGGCCGGTCTCCAAGGGCCTCTGCGAGATCGTCGACAAGCTGTCGTACGCCGTCTACAAGGCGACCCGCTCCACCGCCGACCCCCGCAGGTCCGGCGGTCACCGCACCCTCACCCACACCTGGCTCTGGGCGGTCCTGATCGGCGGCGGCGCGTCCGTCGCGGCGGTCACCGGCGGCCGCTGGGCGGTGCTCGCGATCCTCTTCGTCCACCTGGTCCTCGCCGTGGAAGGCCTGCTGTGGCGGGCCGCCCGGGTGTCCAGCGACGTCCTGGTCTGGCTGCTCGGCGCGACCAGCGCCTGGATCCTGGCGGGCGTCCTCGACAAGCCGGGCAACGGCTCGGACTGGTTCTTCACCGGCCCCGGCCAGGAGTACCTGTGGCTCGGGCTCCCGATCGTGCTCGGCGCCCTCGTCCACGACATCGGCGACGCCCTGACCGTCTCCGGCTGCCCCATCCTGTGGCCCATCCCGGTCGGCCGGAAGCGCTGGTACCCGATCGGCCCGCCGAAGGGCATGCGCTTCCGGGCCGGCAGCTGGGTCGAGCTGAAGGTCCTGATGCCCGCGTTCATGCTCCTGGGCGGGGTGGGCGGCGCCTCGGCGCTCGGCTTCATCTGACGGGTACGGGGAGGGGCCGCACCGGATCACCGGTGCGGCCCCTCCCCGTGTCCCGCCACCCGTCAGCCGTGCCATGACCTCCACAGCGCCGCGTACGCCCCGTCCGCCGCGACGAGTTCCGTGTGGCTGCCGAGCTCGGTGATCCGGCCGGACTCGACCACCGCGATCAGATCGGCGTCGTGAGCGGTGTGCAGCCGGTGCGCGATGGCCACGACCGTACGCCCGTCCAGGACGCGGCCGAGGGACCGCTCCAGATGCCGGGCGGCCCGCGGGTCCAGCAGCGAGGTCGCCTCGTCCAGGACCAGGGTGTGCGGGTCCGCGAGCACCAGCCGGGCCAGCGCGATCTGCTGGGCCTGCGCCGGTGTGAGGGACCGGCCGCCCGAGCCGACCTCCGTGTCCAGGCCCTCGTCGAGGCCCCGCGCCCACACCTCCGCGTCCACCGCGCCGAGCGCGGCCCACAGATCGGTGTCGGTGGCACCGGTCCTGGCCAGCAGCAGATTGTCCCGGAGCGTGCCCACGAAGACGTGGTGCTCCTGGTTGACCAGAGCCACGTGCTCACGGACCCGCTCGGCGGGCATCCGGGCCAGCTCGGCGGCACCCAGGGTGACCGAGCCGGTCCGGGGGGCGTAGATGCCCGCGAGGAGCCGGCCGAGGGTGGACTTGCCCGCGCCGGACGGGCCGACCAGGGCCAGCCGGGTGCCGGGCGCCACCTTGAGCGTCACCTCGTGCAGGACGTCGACGCCCTCGCGGTAGCCGAACCTGACCTCGTCCGCGCTGACGGCCCGGCCCTCCGGCCGTACCTCCTCGTCGCCCGCGTCCGGCTCGATGTCCCGGACGCCGACGAGCCGGGCCAGCGACACCTGCGCGACCTGGAGCTCGTCGTACCAGCGGAGCACGATCCCGATCGGGTCCACCAGCATCTGGGCGAGCAGCGCGCCCGTGGTCAGCTGGCCCACGTCGATCCAGCCCCGGAGCACGAACACCCCGCCGAGCAGGAGCACCGAACACAGCACCGTCACATGGGTGACGTTGACGACGGGGAAGAGCACCGAGCGCAGGAAGAGGGTGTAGCGCTCCCACGCGACCCACTCGGTGATGCGCCGGTCCGACAGGGCGATCCGCCGCGCGCCGAGGCGGTGCGCCTCGACCGTGCGGCCCGCGTCGACCGTCTCGGCGAGGGCGCCGGCCACCGCCGCGTACCCCGCGGACTCCGAGCGGTACGCCGCCGGCGCCCGCTTGAAGTACCACCGGCAGCCGACGATCAGCAGCGGCGCCGCGAGCAGGGCGGCGAGCGCCAGCGGCGGCGCCGTCACCGCGAGGCCGCCGAGCAGCAGCCCCGCCCAGACGACGCCGATGGCCAGCTGCGGCACGGCCTCGCGCATCGCGTTGGAGAGCCGGTCGACGTCCGTGGTGATGCGGGAGAGCAGATCACCCGTGCCGGCCCGCTCCAGCACACCGGGCGGCAGGCCGACCGAGCGGACCAGGAAGTCCTCGCGGAGATCGGCGAGCATCTCCTCGCCGAGCATGGCCCCGCGCAGCCGGACGAGCCGCACGAAGGCGGTCTGGACGAGCAGCGCGACCGCGAACAGGGCGATCGTGCGCTCCAGATGGAGCTCACGCGCCCCCGAGGCCAGCTCGTCCACCATCGAACCGAGCAGGTACGGGCCGGCCATCGAGGCGATCACGGCGACCGCGTTCACCCCGACGAGCAGACCGAACGCCCGGCGGTGGCGGCGCAGCAGCTCGCGCACATAGCCGCGGACGGTCGCGTTGGCGGCGACGGGCAGGGTGGTCGCCGTCGTCGGGGCCGCCGGGTCGTACTCCGGTGGCGCCAGGCCGATCATGCCGTTTCTCCTTCCAGTGCTTCGAGTTCGCCGACACGGGGTGTCGGGGGCATCGGTTCGTCGTCGGTCTCGCGGGTGACGACCGCGCGGTAGCGGGGCTCCCGGGCGAGCAGCTCCCGGTGGGTGCCGAGGGCGACCGCCTGGCCCTCGTGGACCAGGACCACACGGTCGGCGCGGTCCAGGAGGAGCGGTGAGGAGGCGAGGACCACGGTGGTCCTGCCCTCGCGCAGCTCGCTGACGCCGGCGGCGACCCGGGCCTCGGTGTGCGCGTCGACCGCCGAGGTGGGCTCGTCGAGGACGAGCACCTCCGGGTCGGTCACCAGGGACCGGGCGAGGGCGAGCCGCTGGCGCTGGCCGCCGGAGAGCGACCGGCCGCGCTCGGTGATGCGGGTGCGCATCGGATCGCCGTCGGTGTCCACGGACGCCTGCGCCAGCGCGTCGAGGACGTCCTCGCACCGGGCGGCGGCCAGGGCCCGGTCCGGGAGCACCCCGCCGGAGCGGGGCACGTCGAGCAGCTCGTGGAGCGTGCCCGAGAGGAGGACCGGGTCCTTGTCCTGGACGAGCACGACCGTACGGGCGGTCTCCAGCGGCAGTTCGTCGAGCGGGATCCCGCCGAGGAGGACCGAGGTGTGGTCCGCGCCCGGCTCGGTCGGATGCCCGCCGAGCCGGTCCGCGAGCCGCCCGGCCACGTCCGGGTCGCCGCAGACGACCGCGGTGAACAGGCCGGCCGGGGCGCGCAGCCCGGTCAGCGGGTCGTACAGGTCACCGGTCGCCACGCGGTCCTCGCCCCCGGCGGCGGTGGCGGTGGCCGTGCGGGTCAGGGCGAGCACCCGGGCGGCCCGCTTCGCGGACGGCCGGGAGAAGGAGAACGCCATGGCGATCTCCTCGAAGTTGCGCAGCGGGTGGTAGGTCAGGGCCACGGCGCTGTAGACGGTGACCAGTTCGCCGACCGTGATCCGCCCGTCGAGCGCGAGCCGCGCCCCGTACGCGGCCACGGCGATCAGCAGGATGCCGGGCAGCACGACCTGGATCGCGGCGATCAGCGCCCACATCCGCGCGCTGCGCACGGCGGCCTCGCGGACCTCCTGGGAGGCGGCGCGGTAGCGGCCGAGGAACAGCTCCTCGCCGCCGATGCCGCGCAGCACGCGGAGCCCGGCGACGGTGTCGGAGGCCAGCTCGGTGGCCTTGCCCGCCTTCTCGCGCTGGACGTCCGCCCGGCGCGTCGCGCGGGGGAGGAGCGGCAGGACGGACAGGGCGAGGACCGGGACGCCGACGGCCACCACGATGCCGAGGGCCGGCTGGTAGACGGTGAGGCCGACGCAGATGACCACCAGGGTGACGGCGCCCGCGGCGAACCGCGACAGCGCCTCGACGAACCATCCGATCTTCTCCACGTCGCCGGTCGACACGGACACGACTTCGCCGGCGGCGACCCGCCGGGTCAGGACGGAGCCCAGCTCGGCGGTCTTGCGGGAGAGGAGCTGCTGGACCCGGGCGGCCGCCGTGATCCAGTTGGTGACGGCGGTGCGGTGCAGCATCACGTCACCGGCCGAGATCGCGGCGCCGAAGCCCACGAGCAGGCCTCCGGCGAGCCCGAGCCGGCCGCCGTCGCGGTCCACGACCGCCTGGACGGCGATGCCGATGCCGAGCGGGAGTCCGGCGATGCCCAGGTGGTGCAGAAGCCCCCAGAGCATGGACTTCACCTGCCCGCCGAGCTGCTGACGGCCGAGCCAGACGAGGAACCGGGTGCCCGAGCGGACGTCCGGGACCCCAGGGTCGGCATAGGGAAGATCTCGAATCTGCATGGCGTCCCACGGTCTCCGGGTCTTGTCTGGGGGGAACGCGCGCCGGGGTGTGCGACGGCGGGGGGAAACCGTGCAAGGTTCGCCTCTTCCCCGGGGAGCGGCAATCGATTTTCCCCACGACGGAACAGATCGCGCCATGTCCGCTCATCGTCCTCTGGACCGCACGGGGCCGGTCGCGCTTCACTTCCGCCCCATGAGATCACTCAAGATCATGAGCATGCTCAGCGGTCTGGTCCTCGCCGCGGGCGCGCTCCTCACCGCCCACCCGGCCGCCGCCGACGGCCCGAACGGCCCGACGCCGCCGGCCGAGTTCACCTCCGACTGGCACGACCCGGTCACCGCCGCCCCGCCCGTCGAGACCCCTGGCACCCGCAGCTGCGAGGTCACCCTCGCCGCCGCCCGGTTCCGCGACTTCACCCCCTACCAGGGGGAATACAGCCCGCCGAAGGAGTGCGGCACCCGCTGGAACAAGGTCGTCCTGCGCCTCGAAGGCAGTGTGAAGGGCCGCCAGTACGACCGTCTCGGGTATCTCACCGTCGGCGGTGTGGAGATCCTCCGCACCTCCACACCGCAGCCCTCGCCCGACGGCATCAGCTGGTCGGTCGAGAAGGACGTCACCCGCTACCGCGACACCCTCAGCCGCCCGCAGCCGGTCGAGATGCTGATCGGCAATGTCGTGAACGAGACCTACACCGGTGTCCTCGACGTCCGCGTCACCCTCACCTTCCACACCGCGCAGGGCCGCGTGAAGCCCGCCGCCGGTACGCCCGACCGGGTGATCCCCCTCACCGGCGCCACCCTCACCACCCCGCGCAACACCGAACGCGTCCTCGCCGAGGTGTACGCCACCGGCTCCGGCGGCGGCTGCGAGGAGTACTGGTACCTCACCGTCCCGGACGCCGCCCCGTACTCCTGCCGGGCCGGCGACGGACCGCACCGGGAGGTCCGGGTCTCCGTCGACGGACGCCTGGCGGGCATCGCCGCGCCCTTCCCGACGGTCTGGACCGGCGGCTGGTCCAACCCCTTCCTCTGGTACGTCACACCCGGGCCCCGCGCCTTCGACGTCCAGCCGATCGTCTACGACCTGACCCCCTTCGCCGCCCTCCTCAACGACGGACGCGCCCACCGTGTGGAGGTCACCGTCGCCGGAGTCCCGGCGGGGCAGGCGGGCTGGTCCACGCCCACCAACGTGCTGCTCTGGCAGGACGAGGGCAGCCGCGTCGTCACCGGCGGCCTCGACCACCACCGGGAGACCGCCCCGCGCAACTCCTCCGACTACACGCCGGGCACCGCGGACTCGCTCCACCGGCTGGACACCGAGGCCGGGCACCGGCTCACCGTCGCCGGGCACCTGAACACCTCGCACGGCCGGGTCGCGACCAGCGTCGACCGGACCGTCGCCCACAGCTCCACGCACCGCTGGGGCGAGGGGGAGAACCCGGACGCGTTCATCGCGCGCTGGACCGACCGGGAGACCGTGACCAGCGGCCGGACCGTCACCCGCGCCGACCGGACGTACACCATGGACGGCGAGACGACGGTCGGCGCGGGCGACCGGCTGCGGACCGTGCTCACCCTCGGGGACCACGCCGACATCGGCGTCCTGCGCGACGGACGGCGGCTCTCGCGGTCGCGGCTCGACCACACGTACACCGGGGACGCGACGTACACCACGGGCGTCCCGCGCGATCAGCGGCACGCGGTCGGCACCACACGGGAGCGCTACCGCCTGTACGGCTCCGACGGCTGCCACGACCGGAGCCTGACGACCGTTCAGGGCGCCCTCACCCAGGATCTGCGGCGCTGCTGAGTCACCGGCGCCGCCGGACCGGACGATGCCCGGCCCCCTCCGACAGGAGAGGGGGCCGGGCATCGCGTTCTCGGCGGGGCCTCACCGGTCCTGCCCGCGGCGGGGCCTCACCGGGGTCGCCCGCGGCCGGCCTTCACCGGCCCCGCCCTCAGGCCGGTTTCACCGAGTCCACGCCCGAGCGGGCCTTGCGCCACTCGCCGCGCGTGAAGTCGGGGATCTCCTGCGGCGCGCCCTTCGCCTTGATCGAGGCGTGGCTCAGCGGCACCGGCGCCGTCCAGGTGGCCGCGTCGTACACGTCGAAGTCCGGCGGCAGCCCGAGCCGCATGCACTGCATCAGGCGGTACACCATGATGTAGTCCATGCCGCCGTGACCGCCCGGCGGATTGGCGTGCTCCTTCCACAGCCAGTGGTCGAACTCGCCCGCGTACGCCGAGAAGTCCGCCCACTGGTCGTCCTTGTGGTCCGGCTCGAGGTAGATCCGGGCCGGATAGTCCTCGAAGACGCCCCTCGTGCCGCCGAGGCTGTTGATCCGGCTGTACGGGTGCGGGGTGGAGACGTCGTGCTCCAGCCGGATCACCCGGCCCTTGGCCGTCTGGACCAGGCTGATCGTCCGGTCGCTCCCGATGTACGTCTCCTTCCAGCTCGGGTCACCGGCCGGCATGTGCTCCTCGCGGTACTCGGCGAGACCCAGCGCCGGGGTGCCGAAGCTGCTGATGCTCACCGCCCGGTCGCCCCGGTTGATGTCCATGTAGTTGGCGACCGGCCCGAAGCCGTGGTTGGGGTAGAGATCGCCCCTCAACTTGGTGTGCCACAACCGGCGCCAGGGCCCCTCGTAGTACGTCGGGGAGAACATCAGCCCGCGCAGGTCGTGGTTGTACGCCCCCGCCCCGTGCAGGAGCGTGCCGAACTTCCCCGCGTGTGCCATCCGCAGCACCCGCATCTCGTTCCGGCCGTAACAGCAGTTCTCCAGCTGCATGCAGTGGCGCCGGGTCTGTTCCGACAGGTCGACCAGGGCCCAGAGCTCCTCGAGGCGCATCGCGACCGGACACTCCACGCCGACGTGTTTGCCGGCCAGCATCGCCGCGCGGGCGATCGGATAGTGGCTGTCCCAGGGAGTGGCCACGTGCACGAAGTCGATGTCGGAGCGGGCGCAGAGGTTCTCGTAGTCCTCCTCGCCCTTGGTGTAGACGGCGGGGGCGGGCTGGCCCGCGGCCACGACCTTGGCGGCGGCCCGCTCGGCCTTCTCGCGCACCGGGTCGCAGACGGCGACCACCCGCACCCAGGGCAGCGCGAGGTAGAGGCCGATCATGCCGTTGCCCCGGTTGCCGAGGCCGATGAGCCCGACGCGGACGGTGGAGCGGCCGGTGAAGGGGACCCCGGCCATGGTGGCCCCCACGCGTTTGGGGACGGTCGTGGTGGCGGCCCCGGGTGGCGTCGCCGGGGCGGTCCCGGTGGCGGCCTCGGCGTTCACGCTGCCGAGGGCGCCGATACCGAGGCCCGTTCCGGCGGCGGCGGTCGTTCTGAGGACCTTGCGCCGGCTCGGGGTGTGCGGTGTCTGCTCGTTCATGGAACCTCCCGGAGCGGTGTGCACGGCTGATTCATGAATCCCGCACAGGACCCTGGCCCCGGTGGCCGATGGTGCGCAAGGGCGCCGATAGGACTCTTGCGACGGGTAGTTGGACTTTACTGTTCCGGATCTCGCGTCGAGCCGTACCGGACACCAACCATCACCCGAACAGGCGAAAGGCCCCTCACCGCACGGGGTGAGGGGCCTTTCCGTCCGACGTCAACGGGAGTGTGACGAGGGGTCAGGGCGTGTCGCGCGCTCCAGGGTGAGGAGCACCGATCCGTAGCTCCGGCCGGTCGCCCGGTCCATCCCGATCTCGCACATGCGATTGGCCGAGAGGTGCGCGTCGAAGGGCCGGGCCGTGACCTCCGCCGCCTCGGGAGCGGTCGCCGCGGCCGTCAGCTCCGGGTGCAGCATCCCCCGGTCGCCCGCGAAGGCGCAGCAGCCCGCGTCGACGGGGACGACGACCTCCTCCGCACAGGCCCGCGCCAGCTCGGTCAGCTTCTCCTCGTCACCCAGGTGCCGCATCGAGCAGGTCGGATGGACCACGGCCGAGGTGACCCTGCGGCGCACCTCGAGCCGGGGGAGCAGCTCGTCCGCCGCCCACACCAGCGAGTCCACCACCCTCAGCCGCGCGTGCAGCTCCCGATTGTCCTCCGTCAGATACGGCACGACCTCGTGCGCGATGCCCAGCGTGCACGAGGAGGCGTCCACCACCAGCGGCAGCGTCCCGCCCGCCGTCCAGCCCCAGGCCGCCTCGACGATCCGGTTCGCCATCACCTCGTTGCCGCGCTCGTACCCCTTGGAGTGCCAGATGGTCGCGCAGCATGTTCCGGCCACGTCGTCCGGGATCCACACCGGCCTGCCCGCCCGCGCCGACACCGCGACCACGGCCTCCGGCAGGGAGGGCCCGGGCTCGCCGTCGGGATTGCCGAAGATACGGTTCACACAGGCCGGGTAGTAGACGGCGACCGCCGCCGGACGGTGGGTGCGGGGCAGCCGCCGCGCCGCCGCGCCGGGGATCTGCGGCAGCCACTCCGGTACGAGCTCGGTGCTGATCGCCCGGCGGGCCAGCCCGGTCACCGACGCCAGGACCCGGTCGCCGATCCGGTCCGCCGCGGCGACCGCGAGCCGCGCGGAGGCCTCCGCCGCGCGGAAGTGCTTCGCGGCCAGGGCGGCGATCCGCTCCTCGCGCGCGGTGTGCCGCTCGTGCCGGAAGTCCTTCATCAGCGCACCCGTGTCGATGCCGACCGGACAGGCCAGTTTGCAGGTGGAGTCCCCGGCGCAGGTGTCGACGGCGTCGTAGCCGTACGACTCCAGGAGGCGGGCCTCGACCCGTGAGCCGTTGTTCTGCCGCATCATCTCCCGGCGCAGCACGATCCGCTGGCGCGGAGTGGTCGTCAGGTCGTGGCTGGGACAGGTCGGTTCGCAGAAGCCGCACTCGATGCAGGGATCGGCGATCCGCTCCACGGACGGGATCGTCTTCAGCCCCCGCAGATGGGCGTGCGGGTCGCGGTCGAGGACGATCCGCGGGGCGAGCACCCCGTCGGGGTCGACGGCCTCCTTGACCCGCCACATCAGGTCGGTCGCCTTCGTCCCCCACTCCAGTTCGAGGAAGGGCGCGATGTTCCGGCCGGTGGCGTGCTCCGCCTTCAGCGAGCCGTCGAAGCGCTCCACGGTCAGCTTGCAGAACTCGTCCATGAAGCCCGCGTACCGCTCGACGTCCGAGGGGTCGCCCGCGTCGAAGGCCAGCAGGAAGTGGAGGTTGCCGTGCGCCGCGTGACCGGCCACGGCCGCGTCGAAGCCGTGCCGGGACTGGAGGTCGAGCAGCGCCTCGCAGGCCTCCGCGAGCCGGGCCGGGGGCACCGCGAAGTCCTCGGTGATCAGGGTCGTACCGGAGGGGCGCGAGCCGCCGACGGCCGTCACGAACGCCTTGCGGGCCTTCCAGTAGCCGGCGATCCTCCCCGGGTCCCGGGTGAACGCGTTCTCGACCGAGGCCACCGGGGCCACCAGGTCGAGCCCGGCGAGGACCTCGTCCGCCACCCGCTCGTAGGCCTCCCGCGCCGCCGCGTCCGGCGCCCGGAACTCGACCAGGAGCGCGGCCGTCTCCTTGGGAAGCTCCGCCCAGTCGGCGGGTACGCCCGCGACGCTCACCGAGGCCCGCAGCGTGTTGCCGTCCATCAGTTCGACGGCCAGCGCCCCCGCCGCGTTGAACCGGGGCACGGCCTCCGCCGCGGCCGGCAGCGAGGGGAAGAAGAGCAGCGCCGTGGACACCTCGCGGTCCAGCGGCAGGGTGTCGAAGACGACCTCCGAGATGAAGCCGAGGGTGCCCTCGGAGCCGACCATGAGGCCGCGCAGGATCCGCACCGGGCTGTCGCCGTCGAGGAAGGCGTCGAGCCGGTAGCCGTTGGTGTTCTTGATGGTGTGCTTGGCCCGGATCCGGGCGGTCAGCTCGGCGTCCCCCTCGATCTCCGCCTTGAGGGCCATCAGCTCCGCGCACAGCCTCGGCTCGGCGTGCGCCAGCTCCTCGTCGGCGTCGGGGTCGGCCGTGTCGACCACGGTCCCGCTCGGCAGGACGAAGGTGAGCGAGGAGACGGTCCGGTACGAGTTCCTGGTGGTCCCGGCCGTCATGCCCGAGGCGTTGTTGGCGACGACCCCGCCGATCGTGCAGGCGATCGCGCTGGCCGGATCGGGTCCCAGGACCCGTCCGTGCGGGGCGAGCGCGGCATTGGCCCGGACGACGGTGGTGCCGGGGCGGACGCGGGCGCGCGCGCCGCCGTCCAGCACCTCGACGCCCGCCCAGTGGCGGCGGACGTCGACCAGGATGTCCTCGCCCTGCGCCTGGCCGTTGAGGCTGGTCCCGGCGGCCCTGAAGACCACTTCGCGGCCCTTGCCGTGCGCGTACGACAGGATCGTGGAGATGTCGTCGATGTCCTCGGCGACCACGACGACCTGCGGGACGAAGCGGTACGGGCTGGCGTCCGAGGCGTACCGCACGAGGTCGGAGATCCCGGAGAGGACCTTCTCCGGGCCGAGGAACTCGACGAGCTCCTCGCGCAGCCGCTTCGGCGTGCCCCGGGCCTGGAGCTCCGGCACGCGGTCCGGGGCCGGACTCCGCTTCGTACCGGGGCGAAGGGCCTGCGGGTTCGGCTCGAACAACGGCATGTCACGGCTCCCCTTCGGCGCGTACCCGTGCCCGGGGGATCAGCAGGCGCCCTCCGGGCCGGGGTCGACCAGGGCGGACAGCAGACCTCCGAGCACCTCGCGCTGTGCGGCGGTCAATGGAGCAAGGATGTCCTCTGCGGCGGCCCGGCGCGCGCTGCGCAGTTCCCGCAGCGTGGCGCGGCCGGCGTCGGTGAGCTCGATCCGCACGACCCGGCGGTTGTTCGGGTCGGGCACCCGGCGCACCCGGTCGACGGCCTCCAGACCGTCGACGAGACTGGTCACCGCGCGCGGGACGACCTCCAGCCGGGCGGCGAGGTCGGCCATCCGGGGCGGGTCCCCGAAGTGCGCGACCGTACGCAGCAGGCGTGACTGGGCCGGAGTGATGCCGACCGGCTCCAGGTGGCGCTTCTGGATGCGGTGCAGACGCCGGGTGAGGCGCAGCAGCTGCTCGGCGAGGAGGCCGTCGGCGCCCTCGGTGTCGGGTTCCCCCGAACGGCCGGGTCCGGTCGGGACGGCGGAGGTGCTCATACGGGAACAATATCAGGACCTTGTTCATTGTGAGTATAGGTAACAATGAGCTATGCTCTGACCGGTATCGTCGAAGCCACGAAGGAGCCCATGCGCCCCCACGACCAGTCCGACTGGACGCCCCCGCCCCGCGACTCCGCCCAGCCGAAGGAGCCCGCGCAGCTGCGGCGCATCCTGCGGCTCTTCCGCCCCTACCGCGCGCGCCTCGTGCTCGTCGGCCTCCTGGTCGGCGCCGCCTCGCTCGTCACGGTCGCCTCACCCTTCCTGCTCAAGGAGATCCTCGACACCGCGATCCCCCAGGGTCGCACCGGGCTGCTCAGCCTGCTCGCCCTCGGCATGATCGCCACCGCCGTGCTGACCAGCGTCTTCGGCGTGCTCCAGACCCTGATCTCCACCACCGTGGGCCAGCGCGTGATGCACGACCTGCGCACCGGGGTCTACGAGCAGCTCCAGCGGATGCCGCTCGCCTTCTTCACCCGGACCCGCACGGGCGAGGTCCAGTCCCGCATCGCCAACGACATCGGTGGCATGCAGGCGACCGTGACCTCCACGGCCACCTCCCTCGTCTCCAACCTCACCGCCGTCGTCGCGACCGTGGTCGCCATGCTCGCCCTCGACTGGCGTCTCACCCTCGTCTCCCTGCTCCTGCTGCCCGTCTTCGTCTGGATCAGCCGACGGGTCGGCCGCGAGCGCAAGCGGATCACCACCCAGCGCCAGAAGCAGATGGCGGCCATGGCCGCGACCGTCACCGAGTCCCTCTCGGTCAGCGGCATCCTGCTCGGCCGCACCATGGGCCGCGCCGACTCGCTGACCAAGTCCTTCGCCGAGGAGTCCGAGCGCCTCGTCGACCTCGAAGTGCGCTCCTCCATGGCCGGACGGTGGCGGATGTCCACCATCGGCATCGTCATGGCCGCGATGCCCGCCCTGATCTACTGGGCCGCCGGCATCGCCCTCGGATCCGGCGGGTCCGAGATCTCCCTCGGCACCCTCGTCGCCTTCGTCTCGCTCCAGCAGGGCCTCTTCCGGCCCGCCGTCAGTCTGCTCTCCACCGGCGTGCAGATGCAGACGTCCCTCGCGCTCTTCCAGCGCATCTTCGAGTACCTCGACCTGCCCGTGGACATCACCGAGTCCGCCGAGCCGGTCCGGCTCCCCGAGGTGCGCGGCGAGGTCGCCTTCGAGAAGGTCGAGTTCCGCTACGACCCCGAGGGCGAGGGCCGGCCGACCCTCGACGCCGTCGACCTGACCGTCCCCGCCGGGGGCAGCCTGGCCGTCGTCGGACCCACCGGATCCGGCAAGTCCACCCTCAGCTACCTGGTGCCCCGGCTGTACGACGTCACCGACGGCCGCGTCACCCTCGACGGGGTCGACGTGCGCGACCTGGACTTCGACACCCTCGCCCGCGCGGTCGGCGTCGTCTCCCAGGAGACCTACCTCTTCCATGCCTCCGTCGCGGACAACCTCCGCTTCGCCAAACCGGACGCCACCGACGAGGAGATCGAGGCCGCCGCGCGGGCCGCCCAGATCCACGAGCACATCGCCTCGCTCCCCGAGGGGTACGACACCCTGGTCGGCGAGCGCGGCTACCGCTTCTCGGGCGGCGAGAAGCAGCGCCTGGCCATCGCCCGCACCATCCTCCGTGACCCGCCCGTACTGATCCTCGACGAGGCGACCAGCGCCCTCGACACCCGTACGGAGCACGCCGTGCAGCAGGCTATCGACGCCCTCTCGGCGGGCCGCACCACCATCACCATCGCCCACCGGCTCTCCACCGTCCGCGACGCCGACCAGATCGTCGTCCTGGAGGAGGGCCGGATCGCCGAGCGCGGCACGCACGAGGAGCTGCTCGCCCGGGACGGGCGGTACGCGGCCCTGGTCCGGCGGGACGCCCGGAGCGCCGTGCGTGCCACCGCGGAAGCCGAACAGGCGAACGTGGGAGCGGTTGTTCCCCAGAACGTGTGATCGTTCCCGGATTCGTTGCCCCGCTCCCGTACGGCGTCGGATGATTGCGGTGCGCGATCGACGGGCTGCAGACCGTGACCGCGCGGTCCCAGTAACGCATCAGTCCCACTGATGTACCTGTACGAGGAGAAGCACCACCATGAACGTCATCACCGATCTGCTCGCCGGCGTCCTCCACTTCCTGGGCTGGCTCGTCTGACGATCGCAGTTCCCCGGCGCCGCCGGCCCCCCGTCCCAGGGGGCCGTCGGCGCCGCCGTGTGCGCGGGTTCCCGGGAATCGCGGACGCGGCGGGTTAGCGTGCGGCCATGACGCACCGGCCGCCGTCACCGTACGCCCGCCCACGCCGCGCCCGACGACCCTCCCTTCCCCGGTCCCTCCGGCCCTCCCGCCGTCCCCGGCTCACCCGGCGCGGCCGGCTCGCGCTGCTGCTCGGGGCCGTCCTCGCCGTGGCCGCCGGGATCACCGTCCCGCTGCTGACGGCGCGGGACGAACCGGCCGTGGAGCAGCCCCGGGCGCTGCTCGTCCCCGAAGGCTGGCGGGCCGGTCAGGTCTACGCGGCCGTCGACCGGGCGCTCGGCCTGCCCGAGGGGAGCGCGCGGAAGACCGCGACCGCGCCCGGCGCCGCCCTCCCGCTCCCCGCCGCGGCCGGCGGCAACCCCGAGGGCTACCTCTTCCCCGCGACCTATCCCGTACTCGGCACCACGACCCCGGAGGCACTGCTCCGCTTCATGGTCGACACGGCCGGTCGGCGTTTCGGGGCCGCCCGGATCGTCGAGGGCGCGAAGGCGCGCGGAATGAGCGTGTACGAGACGGTGATCGCGGCCAGCATCGTCCAGGCCGAGGCCGACAACCCGGAGGACATGGCCAAGGTCGCCCGGGTCGTCCACAACCGGCTCGCCCGGGGCATGGCCCTCCAGATGGACTCGACGCTCAACTACGCGCTCGGCCGCAGCACCGTCGACACGACGCACGAGGACACGCGGGCGAAGAGCCCGTACAACACCTACGTGCGGAAGGGGCTGCCGCCGACCCCCATCGGCAATCCGGGGGACCAGGCCGTGGACGCGGTGATCTCACCGGCGGACGGCGACTGGCTCTACTTCGTCACCGTGGCCCCCGGGGACACCCGCTTCACGGCGGACTACGCGGCGCATCAGGAGAACGTGGCCGAGTTCAACGCCAACCGGAGCGCGGCGAAGAGCGCCCCTTAGAGGGTTCCCGCGGCGTCCACGGTGCTCGTGGTGTCCGCGGTGCCTCGGGCATGCGGGCCGCCGAGCAGACGCCGGATGTCCGAGACGGCCGCCCGCCCGGCCCGGTTGGCGCCGATCGTCGAGGCCGAGGGACCGTAACCGACGAGGTGGACGCGCTCGTCCCGCACCGCGCGCGTCCCCTCGACGCGGATGCCGCCGCCCGGCTCGCGCAGCCGCAGCGGGGTCAGATGGTCGATCGCCGCGCGGAAACCGGTGGCCCAGAGGATCACGTCCACGTCGACCGTCCGGCCGTCGTCCCAGGCCACCCCTGTCGGGGTGATCCGGTCGAACATCGGCAGCCGGTCCAGGATCCCGCGCGCGCGTGCCGAGCGGATCGCGTCGTTGAGGGGGAGCCCGGTCACCGAGACCACGCTCTGTGGGGGCAGTCCGCGCCGTACGCGCTCCTCGACGAGTGCGACGGCCGCCCGGCCCTCCGCCTCCCCGAAGGGACCCTCGCGGAAGACCGGCTCGCGCCGGGTCACCCAGAACGTCTCGGCGGCGACGTCCGCGATCTCCATCAGGTGCTGGGTGCCCGAGGCCCCGCCGCCCACCACGAGGACCCGCTGTCCGGTGAACTGCTCCGGACCCGGGTAGCCGGCGGTGTGCAGCTGGAGACCCCGGAAGGTCTCCTGGCCGGGGTATCGCGGCCAGAAGGGGCGGTCCCAGGTGCCGGTGGCGTTGATCAGGGCGCGTGTGGCGTACGCGCCCTCGGAGGTCTCGACGAGCAGCCGTCCGCCGTCGCCCTCGCGGACGGCGGTGACGTCGACGGGCCGGTGGATCCGCAGGTCGAAGGTCCGCTCGTAGCTGTCGAAGTACGCGCCGATCACCTCGGACGAGGGGCGCGCGGGGTCGGCGCCGGTCAACTCCATGCCGGGCAGCGCGTACATGCCGTGGACCTTGCCGTAGGTGAGCGAGGGCCACCGGAACTGCCAGGCGCCGCCCGGCCGAGGGGCGTGGTCGAGGACCACGAAGTCGCGGTCCGGGTCGAGTCCGGCGCGGCGCAGATGGAAGGCGGCCGAGAGGCCGGCCTGCCCGGCGCCTATGACGACGACGTCCACCGGTGTGCTCCGCCGCCCGCCCGCCACCGCGGTCCCGAGCCTGTCGATCTCTTCGACCCCGTAATCGTTCACGATTCTACCAACCGGGGTGGGGGCGCGGATCTTCCCGCACTCCCGCCCCGGCGGTCCGCCCGCCGATCCCGCCGCCCGTCCTGCCGTGAGTCCTACCGCCCGCCGGGCACCAGCAGCGGCGCTCCGCCCGGCGCCGAGGCCGGGCGGCCGTTCACGGCCGGGACGCCGAGCAGCGGGGACGGCAGGCTCGTCGGCAGCAGCCCGCGCGCCGCCAGCTCGGGCCGCACGCCCTCGCCGAACCAGTAGGCCTCCTCCAGATGCGGGTAGCCGGACAGGACGAAGTGCTCCACGCCGAGGTCGTGGTACTCCTCGATCCGGTCCGCGACCTCGGCATGGCTGCCGACCAGCGCGGTGCCGGCCCCGCCCCGGACGAGCCCCACCCCCGCCCACAGGTTCGGCGCGATCTCCAGCTGCTCGCGGCCGAGGGAGCCCCCCTTGTGCAGCGCCAGCATGCGCTGCTGGCCGACCGACTCGCTCCGGCCGAGGGCCTGCTGCGCGGCGGCGACCGTCTCGGCGTCGAGATCGGAGAGCAGCCGCTCGGTCGTCGCCCAGGCCTCGCGCGCCGAATCGCGGGAGATCGTGTGCAGCCGGATCCCGAAGCGGACCGTACGGCCGCGCTCCTCCGCGAGGGACCGGATCCAGTCGATCTTCTCCTTCACCTGCCACGGCGGCTCGCCCCAGGTCAGATAGACGTCCGCGTGCTCCGCCGCGACCGGCCCGGCCGCGGCGGAGGAACCGCCGAAGAAGATCTCGGGCAGCGGGTCCGGCGGCAGCGCCGTCAGCCCGCCCTCGATCCGGAAGTGCTCGCCCTCGTAGTCGAACGGCCGCCCGCTCCACGCGCCGCGCACCACCGACAGGAACTCGCCGGTGCGGGCGTAGCGCCGGTCGTGGTCCAGGTGGTCGCCGAAGCGGCGCTGCTCGGCCGAGTCGCCACCGGTCACCACGTTGAGCAGCAGCCGCCCGCGGGTGATCCGCTGGTACGTGGACGCCATCTGGGCCGCGAGCACCGGCGAGATCACACCGGGGCGGAACGCCACCAGGAACTTGAGCCGTTCGGTGTGCTGGGCGAGCGCGACCGTGGTCAGCCAGGCGTCCTCGCACCAGGTCCCGGTCGGGGTCAGCACGGCTTCAAAGCCCAGTTGCTCGGCCGCCTTGGCGATCTGGATCAGATAGTCGACGTCGGGTGCCCGCACCCCGGACACGGCCCGGTCGCGGGTGATCCCGCCGTCCGTGTAGGCATGCCGGTCGACGAGGGTCCGGCCGTCGCCGCCGGTCGGCAGGAACCAGTGCAGATGGACGGTCATGAGGAGGCCTTTCCGTAGCGGCGTGCCGGAGTGGTCGACGGCGGCGGGGCCGTGTCGAATCGGGTGCCGACGCGGTCGGCGAGGTGGGCGGTGCGGGGGACGAGACCGAGGGTGGGGGGCGCCATGGGCCGGGCCGCCTCTTCCGCGAACTCGACGCTCTCCAAGCCGAGTTCGGAGAGAAGGCGGGCGCGGAGCGCGGCCGGTGCGGGGTCGCCGGGGGAGCGGGGCCGGTCGAGGACGACAGCGGTGTCGTACGCGATGACACCGTCCCGCATCACCAGCACGCGGTCGGCGAGCAGCAGGGCCTCGTCCACGTCGTGGGTGGCGAGCAGGACCGTGCAGCCGCGCCGCCGCCACAGCTCGGCCAGCAGTCGACGGGCCTCGGCGCGGGCCGGTGCGGCGAGCGCGCCGAACGGGTCGTCGAGCAGCAGCAGGTCCGGGTCTCGCGCCAAGGCCCTTGCCAGGGAGATCCGTTGGATCTCGGGATCGGAGAGGGTCCCCGGCCAGGAGCCCGAGCGATGGCCGAGACCGACCTCCTCCAGTGCCCGCTCCGCGACCGCCCTGACCGGCTTCCCGGGTCTTCCGAGCAGGACGTTGCGCCAGACCCGCCGCCACGGCGCGAGGCGCGGCGCCCGGACGGCGACGGCGCGGCGGCGCGGGACGAGGACGGTGCCGGAGATCTCCCGGTCGAGCCCGGCGAGGACCCGCAGGAGCGTGGACTTGCCGCTGCCGCTGTGGCCGAGGAGCACGGTGAACCGGCCCGCGTGCAGGGTCAGATCGAGCCCGTCGAGGACGCGGCGCCCGTCGAAGGAGCGGGTGAGGCCCTGGACGGTCACTGCCCGGTGAAGGTCGGTCGCCATGGCGGCAGCAGCCTTTCGAGGGAGCGGGCGTCGGCGTCGATCGACGTGCCGAAGGCCGGCTTCGGCCGAGCCGTGGCGAAGGGTTCGATGTCCGGTGATGCCGATGTCCCGGACGGGGAAGAGGGCGGGGATTCGGCTGGGGCGTGGCCTGCCGTCATGGCGGAACTCCGGGGGAGGAGAGGTGGGGAACGCGCGCCGGCGGCCGCGCGTGCGCGGCCGCAGGCGCGCACGGAGGTCGGGGCGTCAGCGGGGCGACGGAGCGTCAGGGCGACGACGGGCTCTCGGATCGCCCGAAACGGCGCGGCGGAACGCGCGCTTCGGCGCGGAGGACGCGCGAACCGGCGTCAGGGCGGGGAGAGGGGCGTCAGCAGCCGCGGGGACACGCGGCGGAGGCCACCCGCAGCAGGTCGATGTGACCGCGCGTGGTGAGCAGGGCTGTACGCAACATGGCGCGAACGTAGCGGTGGCCGCCCGCCGGGTCAACGGTGTCTCGGAGCATGGACGTGCGCATGTCCGGAAGGGGCCCCCGTCGGGAGGACGGCCATCAGTCCCGAGCTTGGCCGGATTTCATCTTGTGGCCGGTCCCCGGGGCCCCCTTTTGCCGATCGATAAGGTTAGGCTAACCTCTGCGACGTGCAAGCAGGTGAAGAGACCGCCGCGACTCCCCGTCCCCACGGTCATGAACTCTCGGCCACGGGTGTCACCGTGGCGTACGAAGGCGTCGATGTCGTACACGACGCCTCCATGACGCTGCGCCCGGGCGAGGTGACCGTACTCGTCGGGCCCAACGGCAGCGGCAAGTCGACGCTGCTCCGCACGATCGCACGACTCCAGCGGCCACGGACCGCCGAACTCCTCATCGACGGTGCCACCGACGGCCTCGCGCTGAGCCCCCGTGAGTTCTCGCGCCATGTCGCGCTGCTCACCCAGGGACGCCCCACCCCCAGCGGACTGACCGTACGGGACGTGGTCGAGTTCGGCCGCTACCCCTACCGGGGACGCTGGGGCAAGGCCGACCCCGACGGCCGGGCCGCGGTCGACCGCGCGCTCGCCATGACGGGCGTCACCGAACTCGCCGGGCGCGGCGCCGAACACCTCTCCGGCGGCCAGCTCCAGCGTGTCTGGCTCGCCGGCTGCCTCGCCCAGGAGACGGGCGTCCTGCTGCTCGACGAGCCCACCACCTACCTCGACCTGCGCTACCAGGTCGAACTCCTCGACCTCATGCGTGACCTGGCGGACGACCACGGCATCGCCGTGGGCGCCGTCCTCCACGACCTCGACCAGGCGGCGGCCGTCGCCGACCGGATCGTCCTGCTCGACACGGGGCGGGTCGTCGCCGACGGCAGCCCCTCCGACGTCCTGACACCGGAGCGGCTGACCGACACGTACGGCATCCGCATCGAGGTCGACACCGATCCCCTCACCGGCCGGCTGCGCACCCGTGCGATAGGCCGGCACCACTCGCGAAGCGAAAGGCTCAGCACCACCTCATGAGACGCCTCCTCATCACCGCGGCGGCCGCCACCACCGCGGCCCTCACCCTCACCGCCTGCGGCACCACCGAGCCCGCCGCGGACGACGCGAAGAAGTCGACCGAGCGCATCACGCTCACCGACGCCTCCGGCACGAAGGTGGAGCTCGCCGGCCCCGCCAAGAAGGTCGTCGGCACCGAGTGGAACGTCGTCGAGCACCTCATCGAGCTGGGCGTCGACCCCGTGGGCGTCTCCGACGTCAAGGGCTACAAGACGTGGGACACGGTCGTCCCGCTGAAGAACGAGCCCAAGGACATCGGCACCCGCGGTGAGCCGAGCATGGAGACCGTCGCGGCGCTGAAGCCCGACCTCATCCTCGCGACCACCGACCTGCCGCCGGCCGCCGTCAAGCAGCTGCGCAAGATCGCCCCGGTGCTGAACGTGCGCGCCGCCGACGCCGCCGACCCCATCGGCCAGATGACCGAGAACCTCGACCTGATCGCCAAGGCCACCGGCACCACGGACAAGGCCACGGAGCTCAAGAAGCAGTTCGAGGCGAAGCTCGAGGAGGGCAGGAAGGCCCTCGCCGACGCGAAGCTCGCCGGCGCCTCTTACGCGTTCGCCGACGGCTACGTCGTCTCCAACCAGGTCTCGGTCCGGCCCTACACCAGCGGCTCCCTCATCGGCGCCGTCAACGAGAAGCTCGGTCTGAAGAACGCCTGGACGATGAAGGGCGACCCGGCCTACGGCCTCGCCGCCACCGACGTCGAGGGCCTCACCAAGCTCGGCGACGTGCACTTCGCCTACGTCGGCAACGACAACGACCCCTCCAGCAACCCGTTCACGGGCGTCCTCGCCAAGGACAAGGTGTGGACCTCGCTGCCGTTCGTCAAGAAGGGCAACGTCCACCGTCTGCCCGACGGCGTCTGGATGTTCGGCGGTCCCGGTTCGATGAACAAGTACGTCGACTCCGTCGTCGCCGCCCTGACGAAGTAACACCATGGCCGTCACCGCAACCACCCCCGCCACCCGTCCGCAGACGGCCACGTCCCGGACGGGCGCGGCCGCGGTGACGGCCGCCCTCATCCTCCTCGTCGTCGCCCTCGCGGTCGTGGACATCACCCAGGGCACGGCCTCGGTCGGAGCCTCCGAAGTGTGGAAGGCGTTCACCGGCCGGGCCGAGGAGGCCGACGCGTCCGTCGTCGTCGCCTCCCGGCTGCCCCGGATGGCCGCCGGACTGCTCGTCGGCGCCGTCCTCGGCATGGCGGGCGCCGCCCTCCAGGCCGTCAGCCGCAACGTCCTCGCCTCGCCCGACACCCTCGCGGTCAACGCGGGCTCCTACTTCGCCCTCGGCATGGCCACCGTCACCGGTGTCTCCCTGCCCCTGCTCGCCTCCTCCGGCATCGCGTTCGCCGGCGGGCTCGCGGCGGCGGCCGTCGTCCTCGGCCTCTCCGGCCTCGGCACCGGCACCGTCCGGCTCGTCCTCGCGGGCAGCGCCCTCACCCTCGGTCTCACCGCCGTCACCGAGGGACTGCTCCTGCTGTTCCCCCAGCAGACGGACGGCATCTACCACTGGAACCAGGGCAGCATCGCCCAGAACGGCTTCGACGGCGTCCTCAAGATGGCGCCCGTCGCCGTCGTTGGACTCGTCGGACTGCTCCTCCTCGCCCGCCGGGTCGACGCCCTCGCCCTCGGCGACGACGCGGCCCGCGGCCTCGGCGTCCCCGTCCGCGCCACCCGGGTCACCGGTGTCGTGCTCGCCGCCCTGCTCTCCACGGCCGCGGTCACCCTCGCGGGCCCCATCGGCTTCGTCGGCCTCTGCGCCCCGGCGATCGTCCGGCCGCTCGCCCGGAGGTTCCGCGGCTTCACCCGGACACGGGGCAGCCTGCCCGCCGCCGGTCTCGTCGGCGCGGCCCTGGTGATCGGCTCCGACGTCGTCCTGCGCGCCCTCGTGCCGACGGACGTGGCCGTCGGCGTGCCGACCGGCGTCGTCACCAGCCTCGTCGGCGCCGTCTTCCTCGTCGTCATGGCCACCCGCACCCGGGACACGGCCGCGGCCTCCGCACCCGACCGGCTGCACATCAGGAGCCGGGCCGTCTTCCTCACCACCACCGGCGCGCTCGTAGCCGTCCTGGTGGGCGTGGTCGTCGCGGCCGTCCTCCTCGGCGACGCCAAGCTGCTGCTCGGCGACGTCGTGAACTGGGTGCAGGGACGGGCGGGCCAGACGACGGCGTTCGTCCTCGACACCCGCGTGCCCCGTGTCTTCGCGGCCCTGTTCGCGGGCGCCGCCCTGGCCCTGGCAGGCACTCTCGTCCAGGCCGTGACCCGCAACCCCCTCGCCGAACCGGGCATCCTGGGCGTCTCCGGCGGAGCCGCGCTCGGCGCGGTCCTCCTCGTGACGACGGTCCCCATGGTCGGATCGTGGGGCGTCGCGGGCGGGGCGTTCGCCGGCGCCGCCGTCAGCTCCGTCCTCGTCTTCGGCCTCGCCGCGCGCGGCGGCTTCCAGCAGAACCGGCTCGTCCTGGTCGGCTTCGGAGTCGCCACCGGCGCCTCGGCCCTGATCAGCCTCCTGATCATCCTCACCGACCCGTTCAACGCGACGAAGGCGCTCACCTGGCTGTCGGGCTCCACCTACGGACGGACCCCGACCGACATCCTGCCCCTCGCGGTGGTCCTCGTCGTCGGCCTGGTCGTCGCGGTCGCCCGGCGCACCGAACTCGACCTGGTGTCCCTCGACGAGGACACCCCCAGACTGCTCGGCCTGAACCTGGGACGCGGCCGCCTGGGCTTCCTCGTGCTGAGCGTCCTGCTCAGCGCGACCGCCGTCGCCGCCGCCGGCACGATCGGTTTCGTGGGACTGGTCGCCCCGCACGCGGCCCGCGCCCTCGTGGGCCGGCAACACGCGCGCGTGGTCCCGGTCGCCGTGCTCATCGGCGCCGTCCTCGTCTGCACCGCCGACCTGGTGGGGCGCACGGTGATCGCCCCCGCCCAGCTCGGAGCGGGCATCATGACCGCGGTGATCGGCACCCCGTACTTCCTCTACCTGCTGGTACGGAGCCGGGGCTAGACACTCCTCACGACGCCACGACCGGAGGGCGGACGACCTAAGCTGCCCTCCGGCACCGGCCTCGACCCAGGAGCGCGCACCATGACCGACCGCGACCGGCAGTACCCGTACCCCGACGCCTTCCGGCCGGACGCGGCGCCGGCTCCGCACGAGCTCCTCGCGCCGGTGACCGGACTGCTCGGCACCTGGGTCGGCACCGGGCGGGGCGGCTACCCGACGCTCGCCGAGGAGTTCACGTACGCCCAGGAGGTCACCTTCAGTCACGACGGGCGGCCCTTCCTCCACTACGAGGCGCGCGCCTGGCTCATCGACGCGGAGGGCACCCCGCTGCGCCCGGCGGCCAGGGAGAGCGGCTGGTGGCGGCTCAAGCCGGAGGGCGGCATCGAGGCGCTGATCACCCAGCCCACCGGCATCGCCGAGATCCTGGTCGGCCACGCGGACGGCGGGGCGGTCGACCTCACCACCCACACGATCGCGCTCGCCCCCACGGCCAAGGACGTCGAGGCCACCCGACGCCGCTACACCCTGACGGACGGCGACACGCTCGACTTCGTCCACGACCTGGCAGCGGTCGGCCGGGAACTGCAGCACCACCTTTCGGCACGGCTTCGGCGCGAGGACGGGAAGTAGAAGATGCGGAACATGAGCGACGACGACCCGTACCTGTGGCTCGAGGACATCTCCGGCGAGGCCGCCCTCGCCTGGGTCGCCGAGCGGAACGCCGAGACGGCGGGCGCCGTAGCGGGTGACGACGGGTTCGCGGCTCTGCGGACACGGCTGCGCGAGGTGCTCGACGCCTCGGACCGCATCCCCTACACCGTGCGGCGCGGCCCCTACCTGTACAACTTCTGGCGCGACGCCGACCACGTCCGTGGAGTGTGGCGGCGGACGACCCTGGAGCGGTACCGCGAGGACACGCCCGAGTGGGAGGTGCTCCTCGACGTCGACGCGCTCGCCGCCGACGAGGACGAGAAGTGGGTCTGGGACGGTGCGCGCGTCCTGCGGCCGACGTACGACCGGGCCCTCGTACGCCTCTCGCGCGACGGCGGGGACGCCGTCGTCGTCCGCGAATTCGACCTCGGAACGCGGGAGTTCGTCGCCGACGGGTTCCGTCTCCCCGAGGCCAAGACACGGATCGGCTGGGTCGACGACGACACCGTCCTCGTCGGTACGGATCTGGGCCCCGGCTCGCTCACCGACTCCGGCTATCCGCGTACCGTCCGCAGATGGCGGCGCGGCACCCCCGTCGAGGACGCGGTACTCGTCTACGAGGCCGACCCGGCGGACGTGGCCGCCTGGGGCTACCGGGACACCACTCCCGGCTTCGAGCGCGAGTTCGTGGGCCGCTCCCTGGACTTCTTCCGCAGCGAGACGTACCTCCTGCGCCCCGACGGCACACGCGTGCGGATCGACGTGCCCGACGACGCGAGCGCCTACGCCCATCGCCAGTACCTGATCGTCACCCTCAAGTCCGCGTGGCTCGGGCAGCCGACGGGCTCGCTGCTCGCCTTCGGCTTCGACGCCTTCCTGGCGGGCGACCGCACTCCCGAGGTGCTGTTCACCCCCGACCCCCGGACCGCCCTCGCCGGACACACCTGGACGCGCAACCACCTCCTCCTGGAGACGATGCGGGACGTCAGCAACCACATCGAGGTGCTCGCCCCCGCCGCCGACGGCGGCGGCTGGACGCGCGAGCCGCTCGTCGGGGTTCCCGCCCTGTCCGCCGTCAGCGTCGTCGACACCGACCCGGACGAGTCCGACGAGTACTTCCTCGACGTGTCGGGCTTCCTCCAGCCGTCCACCCTCCACCTCGGGCGGATCGGCGCCGGCTCGGAGGTCCTCAAGCAGGCCCCGCACCACTTCGACTCCTCCGGCCTCACCGTCGACCAGCACTTCGCGACCTCCCGCGACGGCACGCGCGTCCCGTACTTCGTGATCGGCCCCGACCGCACCGCCGCGCCCGGCCCCGGCCCCGCCCTGCTCTACGGCTACGGCGGCTTCGAGGTCTCCCTCACCCCCTTCTACGGCGGAGTGACCGGCCGGGCCTGGCTGGAGCGCGGCGGCACCTACGTCATCGCGAACATCCGGGGCGGCGGCGAGTACGGCCCCGACTGGCACCAGGCCGCGCTCGGCGCCGAACGACCCCGTGCCTTCGAGGACTTCGCGGCCGTCGCCGAGGACCTCGTCGCACGCGGCATCACCACCCCGGCCATGCTCGGCGCCAAGGGCGGAAGCAACGGCGGACTCCTCATGGGCGCGATGCTCACCCGCCACCCCGAGCTGTTCGGCGCGATCGTCGCCCAGGTCCCGCTGCTCGACATGACCCGCTTCCACAAACTGCTCGCGGGCGCGTCGTGGATCGCCGAGTACGGCGACCCCGACGACGAGGCCGACCGCCCCCACCTGCTCGCACTCTCCCCGTACCACCGGCTCGCGGCGGACCGCGACTACCCGCCGGTCCTCCTGATGACCTCGACCCGCGACGACCGCGTCCACCCCGGCCACGCCCGCAAGACGGCGGCGCGCCTGCGGGAGCTCGGTCACCGGGTCCTGTTCCACGAGAACACCGGCGGCGGCCACGCGGGCGCCGGCGACAACGAACAGGCCGCCCACAACAGCGCGCTCGTGCACACCTACCTGTGGCAGCAGCTGACCCGTACCGAACGGCCGACCGTCCCCGGGCCGCTCACAGCCACCCCGAACGCTGCGCCTGCAACGCCATCTGGAACCGGCTCGTAGCACCGAGCCGGGCCATCAGGACCTGCACCCGGCGGAACAGCGTCCGACGGCTCACGCCGATCTCCCGGGCGATCACGTCGTCGCTCGCCCCGGCCGCCAACAGCCGGAGCAGCCGCCGGTCCGCCGGCAGCAGACCGGCGGGCCGGGCCGAACGGCCGTGGAAGGGCAGCGCGTTCTGCCAGGCCTGCTCGAACAGCGCCACCAGCGCGGAGAGCAGGCCGCACGGCTGCACGACCAGCATGGTGTTGTACACGTCCGTCTCCTTGATCGACAGGGCGACCAGCGCGTACGCGTCGTCGATGATCACGAGCTTCACCGGCACCGACGGCAGGACCCGCGCCTGCTCGCCCGCCTCGATACAGGGTTCGATGGAGTTCTCCAGCTGCCCCGGATACTCGAGGGACTCCCGGGAGTACACGACCCGCTGTGTCACCCCGCGGGCCAGGGTGGCCAGCGCGTCGTCCGTCGCTCCCTCGATCGGGAAGTACGGCGGGGAGTCGAACTGCCGGATCTGCTCCCGGGCACTCGCCCACGCCTGACGCATCCGGGGACCGATGGACTCCCCGGTCACCACCTCCACCAGCGGATCGTGGTACCCGGCGAGCCGATGCCGCCGGAACGACTCGAACGCGCCCCCGACGGTGATGCGGGACGCGTCGAGCTCGGCCGCCCTCCGCCGGCCGAGGATCTCGAGGCCCGCGGTCGGCGGCACCGGCGCCACCACGTCGGAACCCTCCTCGGCGGAGCTCGCCAGACCGCAGTCGACCAGCTCGCGGTACGCCTCCGTCAGCGCCGCGCCCTCGAGACCGGCCGCGGCACCGATCGCACTCAGCGGCCCGGGCCCGAGGTCCAGCAGCGTCCGGTAGACCAGGGCGCCCTCCTGCCCGATCCCCAGCAGCCGGAGTGCCTCACCGAGTTTCTCGTTCGCCATGCACCGATTATCGACGTCCCCGATCCCGGCCACGTGCCGGCAGGACACCTCCCGGCGCTGCCGGTGGCCGATTCGTGCCACTGGCGGTCTTCGGCAACCGGTGCGAGCGTCGCGGAGTACGTTCGCCCGGACGCCGGACCACGGCGGACGAGGAACTCACGCGGAAGAAGGTGCAGGACGTGGCGAAGGGTCGCAAGAACGGCCTCTACGAAGGCGTCTCCGAGGAGCTCTCCACCCTGATGAGGTCGGGGTGGGCGGACACCGAGCGGCACGGGCTCGAGCCCGACGAGCAGGCCCCGTACGCGGCCCGCCGCCGCGCGGCGCTCTCCGCGCGCTTCCCCGGCGAACGCCTCGTGATCCCCTCCGGCAACCTCAAGACCCGCTCCAACGACGACACCTACCCGTTCCGCCCGTACACCGGCTACGTCCACATGACGGGCGACCAGGCGCGTGACGGCGCCCTCGTGCTCGAACCCCGCGCCGACGGCGGCCACGACGCCTACTGCTACCAGCTGCCCCGCGACAGCCGCGACAACGACGAGTTCTGGATCGGATACACGGCCGAGCTGTGGATGGGCCGGCGCCGTTCCCTCGCCGAGTCCGAGACCGTCCTCGGACTGTCCTGTCGCGACGTCCGGACCGCCGCCGAGGACCTGGCCGCCGGCTCCGGCGTACCGACCCGCATCGTCCGCGGCATCGACCCGGCCCTCGAAGCCGCCGTCACCACCGACGAGGAGCGCGACATCGAGCTGGAGGGGGCGCTCAGTGACCTCCGGCTCGTCAAGGACGCCTGGGAGATCGGCGAGATGCGCAAGGCCGTGGACTCCACCGTCCGCGGCTTCACCGACTGCGTCGGCGAGCTCTCCCGGGCCGTCGCCTCCTCCGAGCGGTGGATCGAGGGCACCTTCTTCCGCCGGGCGCGCCTGGAGGGCAACCACGTCGGCTACGGCTCGATCTGCGCCGCGGGCGAGCACGCCACGATCATGCACTGGACGGACAACGACGGACCGGTCCGCCCCGGCGAACTGCTCCTGCTCGACGCCGGCGTGGAGACCCACTCCCTCTACACCGCCGACGTCACCCGCACCCTCCCCATCAGCGGCACCTTCACCCCCGTGCAGCGCCAGGTGTACGACGCGGTGTACGAGGCCCAGGAGGCCGGCATGGCCGCGGTCAAGCCGGGTGCCCCGTACCGCGACTTCCACGAGGCGTCCCAGCGGCACCTGGCGGCGCGCCTCGTCGAGTGGGGCTTCATCGAGGGCCCCGTCGACCGGGCGTACGAGCTCGGCCTCCAGCGCCGCTTCACCATGGCCGGCACCGGGCACATGCTCGGTCTGGACGTCCACGACTGCGCGCAGGCCCGCACGGAGGAGTACGTCGACGGCGTCCTCGAACCCGGCATGGTGCTCACCGTCGAGCCCGGGCTGTACTTCCAGCCCGACGACCTGACCGTGCCCGAGGAGTGGCGCGGGATCGGCGTCCGGATCGAGGACGACCTCGTCGTCACGGAGGAGGGCCACGAGAACCTCTCGGACGGACTGCCGCGCTCCTCGACCGAGGTTGAGGCGTGGATGGCCCGCTTCGCGGGCTGAGCCGGGGGGCCGAACCGGGCCGGGCCACCGGCCGACGGCGCCGCCGCGCCCCGTGTGCGGGGGGCGCGGCGGCGCCGTTCTCCGGTGGGCCCCCTGTCAGCGCGTCCGGTCGGCGAGGTCCTCGTACAGCGCGAAGAGGCGGGGAAGCGGCGAACCGGAGTCCGGCGCGGGGGTCTTCGTCAGTGCCGTCCAGGCGGAGGCGAAGACCTCGCGGGCCCGGGCGCCGGGCCACGGCCGGGGGAGCAGCTCGGGCGGGAGCAGGGGGTCGGGCCGCATCGCGTACGTGAACGCGGCGGCGAGCCGGACGGCGAGCGTCAGCCGCCCGGGGGCCGTGAGGGGTTCGCGGTCCGTGGGTCCGGGACGACCGGGCCGGTCCAGGCAGGAGCGCGCGAAGACGGCCAACCGTTCGTGCCGGGCGGCGATCTCGTCCAGGGGCCAGAGCGCGGCGGCCAGCGCACGGGGTTCGGAGAGCGCCCCGATCCGCAGGTCGGCGCTGGTGAGGCAGGTGAGTTGGGACGCGACCCCGAGCTGGTGGGCCCGGGCCTCGACCAGCGGTGCGATCGGGTTCGCGGCGGCGTACAGGCCCCCCTGGAGCGGGGTGGCGCCGAGGCCGAGCAGAGTGTCGCGGAGCGCGTCGCGCGCGGCTCGCGCGGATTCCGGGACGGCGAAGGCGAAGAGGTGCCAGCGGCCGTCCCAGGGCGCGAGCCCGTGGTCCTGGCGGTAGGCGAAGCGGACGTGATCTGCATCGGGCGCGAACGAGCCGGTGGGGTCGGCCACCGCGCGCAGGACGGCCTTGCGCCCCCGGCCCTCGTGGGTGAAGCGGCCCTCCGCGACGAGGCGTTTGACGCAGAGCCGGACCTGCTGGTCGCTCATGGAGAGCAGTCCGGCGACGGTGTAGAGCTCCCCGGCGTCGACCGTGCCGTCCGTCCGGACGAGGGCGTGCACGAGGGTGCGGGTGGAGACGGTGTTCCAGGGGGTGGCGGAGCCGTCGGGGGCTTCCGGGGCTTCGGGCGCGGGGATTCCGGAGGCTTCGGGGGCTTCCGGGGTTCCGGGGGTCATGAGGTCTCCTGGCCGGGGCGGGAGTCGGCCGCGGTGACGGGCCGGTGCAGGGTGGTGACGGCGCCGAAGCCCATCAGGCCGCGCAGATACGGGGTGTTCTCGGTGCGGACGGCGACGAAGCCGTGCCGTTCGTACAGGGCACGGGCGCGCGGGTTCACATCGATGACGTCGAGCCGTACACGGCGGCAGCGGGCCTCGGCGGCCACCGCGGCGATCTCGCGCAGGAGCCGGCCGCCGATCCCCGTGCCCCGGTGTTCGGGGGCGACCGCGATCCCGTCCATCACCAGTTCGCGGGCGGCGGGGCGACGTTCCAGGAGGGCGAGGAGCGCCAGGCGGTGCAGCCCGCGCAGCGCGCCGTACGCGGCGAGGACGTCCGAGGCTCCGCCGCCGGTGAGCCCGCGCCCGCCGAGCCGGTAGCCCGCCACTCCCGCCACCTCGCCGTCGACGAGCGCGGTGACGCCCCGGTCGTGGTGGAGGTGGGCCGCGAGGAAGGCGCGGGCCTTGTCGGGCGGGTTCAGCGCGGCGCCGAGTTTGCGTCCGAACGCCTCCCAGTACAGCGCGGCGACCCTGGCCTCGCTCCCCTCGGGCACCCCTCGGCGCACCACCGGCCGCGTGTTCATGCCACTCCTCCTCGTCGGGACGGGCTTGCACTATCGATCGTAGTACGTTCATTCTCGATACGAGCGTTTTGGAATCGATAGATCTGGGGGAAGGTCATGAATCCACGAGCGGTGGAGCGGGGAACCGTCGATCCGACAGCCGACGTAGGCGCAGGCTCGGGCGCTGGCACTGGCACACACACCGGCGCAGGCGCCGGCGGGCGACTCGCGCAGGTCGACGCCCTGCGCGGCTTCGCCCTGCTGGGCATCCTCGTCGTCAACATCGGCTACATGGCGTCGACCTACCACGGCTCGGGCCTGGAGGACCCCGGCTTCGCCTCGCCCCTCGACGGGGCGGTCCGATGGTTCGTCACGGTGTTCTTCGAGGCCAAGTTCTTCCTGCTGTTCTCGTTCCTCTTCGGCTACAGCTTCACGCTCCAGCTCGACTCCGCGGAGCGGAGCGGTGCCCGCTTCGCCCCGCGCTTCCTGCGGCGCCTGGCGGGCCTGTTCGTGCTCGGCGCCCTGCACGCGGTCCTGCTGTTCCCGGGCGACATCCTCACCACGTACGCCGTGCTCGGCCTGATCCTGCTCGCCGCCCGCCGGCTCCGGCCGCGCACGGCCGTCCGTACCGCCGTGGCCCTCTTCGCCGTGACCGCCGCGTGGTACGTCCTGCTCGCCGTCGGTGTGCACCTGGCGGGCGGTGCGGGCGTGGACCCGGGTGCGGCCGCGGAGGCCGAGCGCGCCGCCGACGCGCTGCGCGGCGGCGCGGGCGCCGTGATCGGGGAGCACCTGCGGCAGCTCCCCGACGTCGTGTTCCTGCTGGCCTTCTTCCAGGCCCCGGCCGCCTTCGCCGCCTTCCTCCTGGGCCTCGCCGCCGGGCGGGCCCGCGCGCTCGGTGACCTCGCCCGGCACCGCACGACGCTGGTCCGGCTCCAGTGGGCGGGCTTCACGCTCGGGCTCCTCGGCGGTGTCGTGTACGCCCACGCGAGCCTGGTGCGCCCGGGAGGCGCGTACCAGATCCTCGCCCTGGGCGTCGACGTCGTCACGGCGCCGCTGCTCGCCGCCGCCTACGCGGCCACCCTGCTCCGGATCACCCAGGGGCGGTTCGGCGGGCGGACGGTGGCTGCACTCGGTCCCGTGGGCGGCATGACCCTCACCGGCTATCTCACCCAGTCCCTCGTCTGCGCCCTGCTGTTCACGGGGTACGGGGCGGGCCTCGTGGGCCGGGTGTCGCCGCCGGTGGTGCTCGCGATCGCCCTCACGCTCTTCGCCGCGCAGATCGTCGTGAGCCGGTGGTGGCTCCGGAGCCGTCGGTACGGCCCCGTCGAATGGCTGCTGCGGGCGTGGACCACGCTGACCCGGCCGCCCCTCCGGCGCACGGAGGGGACCGCGGTGGCGGCCCCGGTGTCCCCGGCGGCGCGGGAAGGCTGAGCGGGGGCGGGGTGCGGCCGGGGTGCGACGGGCGCGGGCGGTGGATGGAGGCCGGGATGCCGGGGCGGCCGGGGAGGCGTCGGTGGTCGTGCTCTGGACGCGGCGCGAGGGATGCGGTTAGCTGCACTTGCACCTAATCAACAAATTGCATAGAGAGTCGCGCCATGCATCCGTTCCGTAAGGCCGTCGAGAACCGGGACCACGCCGCCATCGAGGCCCTGCTCGCCGAGAACGTCGTCTTCACCAGCCCGGTGGCCTTCCGGCCGTACCCCGGCAAGGCCATCACCGCCGCGATCCTGCGCGGGGTCATCCGCGTCTTCACCGATTTCCGGTACGTCCGCGAGATCGGCAGCGAGGACGGCCGTGACCACGCCCTCGTCTTCACCGCGAAGGTCGGCGACATGGAGATCAACGGCTGCGACTTCCTCCACTTCGACGAGGAGGGCAGGATCGACGACTTCATGGTCATGGTCCGCCCCCTCTCCGCCGCGCAGGCGCTCTCCGCCGCCATGGGCGCCCAGTTCGACCGCATCAAGGCGGAGGCCCTCGCGGCGACGGAGGCCGCCGACACCGCCTCCGAGGGCGAGCGGTGAGCGGCGCCGACTTCGACGCCGTCGTCATCGGCGCGGGCAACGCGGGCCTCACCGCAGCCGCCACACTCCAGCGCGCCGGCGCCCGCACCCTGCTCGTCGAGCGCCACAACGTGCCCGGCGGCTGTGCGACCTCCTTCCGGCGGGGACGCTTCGAGTTCGAGGTCGCGCTGCACCAGCTCTCCGGCATCGGCGCCGAGGGCCAGGCGTTCTCCCTGCGCCCCCTCTTCGACGGGCTCGGCATCGGCGACCGGCTGACCTGGGTCCGCGAGCCCGACCTCTACCGCACGGTGGTGCCCGGCAGCTTCGACGTGACGCTCCCGGCCGACTGGGAGGGCGCGACCGCGACCCTGGACGCGCACTTCCCGGGCAACCGCGCCCGCCTCGACCGCTTCTTCGCCCTCGTGCGCGACCTCACGTTCTGGCAGATCGCGGCCATGCGCGGCACACCGGCCGACCAGGTGGACGAGCTCTTCTTCCGGCACGGGCTGCGGCCCGCGCGGGACGTCCTCGACGAGCACTTCGAGGACGAGCGGCTCAAGGCGGTCCTGTCCTCCTACTGGGGCTACCTCGGCCAGCCCCCGTCCCGGCTGCCCTTCCAGGATCTCGCGCTGGTCCTCTTCGCGTACCTGGAGTTCAAGCCCTGGCACGTACGGGGCGGTTCGCAGGCGATGTCCGGCGCGATCCTCGACGCGTTCCTGGAGGCCGGCGGCGAGGTGCGGTTCCACACATCGGTGGAGGCGATCCTGACGCGCGGCGGGAAGGCCGTCGGCGTACGGCTCGACGACGGCCAGGAGGTGAGCGCGACCGACGTCGTCTCCAACGCCTCCCTGCCCCTCACCTACGGCATGCTCGACGGCCTCGACATCCCCGCCGCCGTCCGCGCCGACCTCGCCACCCGCCGGATCGGAGTCTCCGGCTTCGTCCTGCACATGGGCCTCGACGCCACACCGGCGGAGCTCGGGTTCACGACGAGCACCACCTTCGTCAACACCGACCTGGACGCCGACCGCACCTCCGCCTCCTGGCACACCCGGGAGCCCGCCCGGGGGATCTGCGTCACCTCGTACGACGTCGAGCCGATCGGCTTCGCACCGAGCGGGGCCACCCACGTCAGCCTGATGACCCTCCAGTACGGCTCCGCCTGGGACGGCGTCGCCCCCGCCGCGTACGCGCGGGAGAAGTTCGCCTACGCCGAGACGCTGCTCGACCTGGTCGAGACCGTCACCCCCGGCATCCGGGGCGCGATCGAGGAGGTCGACGTCGCCACCCCGCTCACCATGAGCCGCTACCTGGGCCACCCCGGCGGGGCGATCTACGGCTACGACCAGGATGCCACCGAGAGCTGGCAGTTCCGCGACAGCGAACGCCGCCCGCACGTCCCGGGGCTCCACCTCGCCGGCTCCTGGTCCGGCATGGGCGGCTTCCAGCCCACCCTCGAAGCCGGCGTGCGCGTGGCCCGTCGCCTGCTGCGCTCCAAGGCCGCCTGAAGAGACCCGGGAGACATCTGTGACGCCTCATCACCTCGCCGCGCGCTTCGCCGGGGCGGACGCCGTCCGGGACGAGATCGCGGCCCGCGCCGCGGACACCGCCGACCACGCCGCCCCGACCCGCCGCGCCGTCGAAGCCCACCACCCGCGACGGCTCGACCTCCTGGTCGACCGGGTCGTCGACGAGACGCCGAGCACCCGTACCTTCCGGCTGCGCCGTCCGGACGGGGCCGACCTGCCGCCCTTCCTCGCCGGGCAGTACGTGGGGGTGTTCGCGGACGGCACCAACCGGCCGTACGCGATCTCCTCCAGCCCCGCCGACCTCCGCCACTACGACCTGACCGTGCGCCGCGTGCCCGGCGGACGGATCAGCAACCATCTCCTCGACACCCTCGCCGCCGGCCGGGCCGTGACGACCACCGGCCCGCAGGGCACCTTCCACCACAACCCGCTCTTCCACGGAGAGGACGTGGTCTTCCTCGCCGGCGGCTCCGGCGTCGTACCCGCGACGAGCATGATCCGGGAGATCGCCGACCGGGGCCTCGACCGGCGCTTCCACCTCCTCTACGGCTCCCGGTCCCTCGACGACATCCTGTTCCGCGCGGAACTCGACGTGCTCGCCGCCGACCACCCCCACATCCGGGTCCACCACGTCCTCCAGCACCCGGACCCGCGCTGGTCGGGCCCCACCGGACTGCTGACCGCCGAGCTCGTCACCGAACTCGCCGGACCCCTCGACGGGCGGATGGTGTACGTGTGCGGGCCGCAGGCCCTCTACCCGTACGCCCTCGGCCAGCTCACCGAGCGGCTCGGACACCCGCGCCGCCGGATCCGCTTCGAGGCCAACGGCGCTCCCGCCGACCCCACCGCGCAGCGGCACTGGCCGGACGGCACCGACCCGGCGCGGGAGGTCACGGTCGCCACCCGCGGCACCGCGTTCCGCACCCGGCGCGGCCGCCCCCTCCTGGACGCCCTGGAGGACGCCGGCGTCCGTCCCGAGTCCGCCTGTCGCTCCGGCGAGTGCGGTCTCTGCCGGATCCGTGTCCTCAAGGGCGAGGTCCACCACGCGGAGGAGGCCCGGCTCCGGCTCTCCGACCCGGACTCGGGCTACGCGCACGCCTGCGTCGCTTACCCCCTGACGGACGTGGAACTGGACGTCTGAGGCGCGCGGGGAGGGCCGGCGCTCGTACGCGGACGTGGGGCTCGGGCGTACGGACGAGATCGAACGGCCCGACTGTTCACCGATTCAGGTGACAGCGGCCGAGGCGAAACGTCCCTCCCCGCAGCGGGGCGGCCACGCTCGAAGCGACACATGGAGCCACCCTGTGGAGCGTCCGATGCAGCTGATCCCCCGTCATGACCCGTACCTCGTCGTCCGCTCGACCGGCGGTGACACCGTCGCCTTCCTCCGCGGTGAGCTCGATCTCGTCCTCGTACGGCACCTGCGGCCCGATCTGGACGCCCTCGTCCGGGAGTCCGACGCCCTGACCGTCGACATCCGGCGCCTCACGTTCTGCGACGCCACCGGGCTCGGCCTCCTCGCCCACTGCGCCGGGCGCACACGGCAGCGCGGCGCGCGCTGGAGACTCGTCTGCGACCAGCCGTGGATCCTCCGGCTCATCCGCCTGACGGCGCTGTGCGACCTCCTGTGCCCGGAGGCCGCGCGGCCGGACGGACCCGAGTCCCTGTCCGGGCCTGCGGACCCTCAATCGTCCGACCCCGGGGTGATCAGACCCGTCTCGTAGGCGGCGATCACGGCCTGCGCCCGGTCGCGCAGCCGGAGCTTCGACAGGATGCGGGCGACATGCGTCTTCACCGTCGCCTCACTCAGGCGGAACCGCTCGGCCAGCTCGGCGTTGCTGTGGCCGCGCGCCAGGGCCTCCAGGACCTCACGTTCGCGCGGGGTCAGCGTGGCCAGTTCCCGGTGCGGGGCGGCCGCCCGCCCGCCGGACGTCGCGAAGCGCGCCACCAGACGGCGGGTGATCGCCGGGGCGAGGAGCGCGTCGCCCGACCGGACGAGCCGCACCGCCGCCGTCAGGTGCTCGGGGGTCACGTCCTTGAGCAGGAAGCCGCTCGCACCCGCGTCGAGCGCCGCGTACACGTACTGGTCGAGGTCGTAGGTGGTGAGGACGACGATCCTGGGCGGCCTCGGCCCGTCCGCCCCGTCCGTGTTCCCGGCCCTGTCCGCGAGGATGCGGCGGGTGGCCTCCAGGCCGTCGGTGCCGGGCATCCGGATGTCCATCAGGACCACGTCCGGCCGGGTCCGCCGCACCGCGGCCACCGCCGCGTCACCGTCGGCGGCCTCCCCGACCACGTCGATGCCGTCGGCGGCGAGGATCATCCGGAAACCGGTCCGCACCAGGGCCTGGTCGTCGACGATCACCACCCTCGGAGCGTCGGTCACGGAGCCTCCCACGGAATCACCGCCCGGACCTCGTACCCGCCGCCCGGGCCCCTGCCCGTCCGCAGCGTACCGCCGTACACCGCGAGCCGTTCCCGCAGACCGAGCAGGCCGTGCCCGCCGCCCGGGAACGCCGCCCCACGCTCGGGCCGGCCCTTCGGGGCGCCGGGGCCGGCAGCGCCCGTGTCGCACACCTCCACACGGAGCCGGCGGGGCTCGTAGGCCACGGTGACCGAGACCCGCGCGCCCGGTGCGTGCTTCACGACGTTCGTCAGCGCCTCCTGCACCACCCGGTAGGCGGCGAGGTCCACCCCGGCCGGCAGCGCGACCGGTTCGCCCTCCACCGTCACCCCCACCGGCACCCCGGAGGCCCGCACCCGGTCCGTCAGCTCCGTCAGCCGGTCCAGGCCCGGTTGCGGGGCGAGGTCCACGTCGACGGCCGGGTAGGGGCCGTCCGCGGCCATCGTGAGCAGCCCCATCACGTGCCGCAGCTCCGACATGGCCGTCCGCCCCGCCGCCTCCACCGCGAGCATCGCCTCGCGGGCCAGGTCGGGGGAGGTGTCGAGCACCGTGCGCGCGGCACCGGCCTGGATCGTCATCATGCTGACGTTGTGGGTCACCACGTCGTGCAGCTCCCGCGCGATCCGGGACCGCTCCGCCTCCACCGCCCGCCGCAGCTCGGCCTCCCGCCCGTCACGCAGCGCCCGCTCCCGCCGGCGCCACAGATGGACACCGTGCGAGGCGAGGGCGATCGGCAGCAGGACGAGCAGGGGGACGAAGCCCTCGTCCACTTCCGGAACCAGGGGAAACACCGCGTACAGCACCGCACCCGCGACGAGGGAGACGACCACCGCCGTGCGGTGCGGGCTGTACATCGCCGCGCTGTACGCCGCGACCAGACCCGACGCGAAGGTGACCGTGGTCGCGTCGGCGGCGACATGGCCCTGGTGCAGGAGCACCGTCGTGCCCATCACCACCCAGTAGACGGTCAGCGGACAACGGCGGCGCAGCACCAGCGGCAGCGCCGTCAGCGCGGCCGCGAGCAACTCCCAGGACTCGGCCGGGGGAAGCAGATACTCCACCGCCCCGGGACGGGGAACCGCCGGGAGCTCCGGGGGGACGGGCGGCGAGGGCGCCGGGAACGCGGACGCTGCCCCCGGCGGCGACGGGATCGGCGGCGGCGCCGGGACAGGGAACGGAGGGTCGCCCGGATCCGGATGGACGTCCACGTACGAGCGGTTCAGATCACCCACGATCGTCGTGATCGCGAGCGCCAGGGCGAGCAGCCCGTCGGCCGCCCATGCCCAGCGGGACGACGGGGGCGGCGTACCGAAGGTCCGGTGTCCGCGCACCCGGTCGACGAGTTCCTCGTACCAGCTCACCGGTGCAGTCTGCCAAGGCGGGCGGAGCGGGCGGATCAGCCCCTGGGACCAGCCCTCCGCTCCCGGGGAGTACATCGCACGGATGACGTGGTCGCGCCTCCACCGCGGACGGTACGGATCTTCGGCACCGAGGCCGACGCGCCCGTGGCGGGACCGCTCCTAGCGTCGGTACGGCGCGGGGCACGGCCGACGGGATCGCCGCCGGGAGCCGGCCGGCCGCGCTCTCTCCGACGCCGTCTCCCGCACCCGAGCCCTGGAGGGCCCATGACCGGACCCGAGCCCCTGATCGAGCTGAACGACGTCGGGAGGACGTACGACGACGACCGGGCCGCGCTGTCCGGGCTGACCCTGCGTGTCGCACGGGGCGAGGCGCTCGCCGTCCTCGGTCCCTCCGGCAGCGGCAAGTCGACCCTGCTCAACCTTCTCGCGGGCCTGGACCGGCCGACCACCGGCGAGGTGACGGTGGACGGACTGCGCGTCGACCGACTGAACGAGACCGCGTCCGCCACCTACCGGCGCAGCCGGATCGGGATGGTGTTCCAGTTCTTCAACCTCCTCGACGACCTCACCGTCACCGACAACGTGCTGCTCCCGGCCCAGCTCGCCGGGATGCCACGGGCCCGGGCGGCGGCGCGGGCCGCCGAACTCCTGGAGCGGCTCGGCGTCGCCCGGCACGCGCGCGTGCACCCCGGCCGCCTCTCCGGGGGCGAGCGGCAACGCGTCGCCGTCGCACGGGCCCTGATGAACCGGCCGCCGCTGCTCCTCGCCGACGAGCCGACCGGCGCGCTGGACACCGCGTCCGGCGCGGACGTCCGCGATCTCCTCCGGGAGCTGAACGCCGAGGGGCAGACCATCGTCCTGGTGACCCACGACCTGGCGCTCGCCGAGGCCTGCGCGACCCGCACGATCGAACTCGTCGACGGCCGCGTCGCCAGGGACGTCCTGGCGGTGTCCCGATGAGCGGCGGCGCTCTCGGCCGGGTCGTGCGCGCGGGGGTCGGACGGCGGCGTACCCAGACCGCGGTGATGGTGCTGACCACGTTGCTGTCCGTCGCCTCCGCCGTCCTCGCGGTCGGCCTCCTCGTCGCCTCGGGCGCCCCGTTCGACCGGGCCTTCTCCCAGCAGCGCGGGGCGCATCTGACCGTGCGGTTCGCCGGTTCGGCCGACAGCGCGGGGGCCTGGCCGGCCGCGACGGCGCAGGCGCCCGGAGTCGCCGCGGCCGCCGGCCCGTTCGCCCTCGTCTCCGTACGTCTCCGTACGGACGGAACGGCGACTCCTCCCGGGTTCGAACCGCCGCCCCTGACCGTGGTCGGCCGGGCGTCCGCCGCGGGGGCCGTGGACGCGGTGACCCTGGTGGAGGGCCGATGGGCGCAGGCCGCGGGTGAGGTCGTCCTGGAACGGGGTTCCCGACCGCCGGGCGCGGAGGTGGGGACCCGCCTGACCGCCGGGAGCGTCGTCCTCACCGTGGTCGGCATCGCCGGGTCCGCCGGGGAGAGCGCCGACGCCTGGGTCGTACCGGCGCAGCTCACGGCGCTCGCGGGGGAACGCCCGACCGCGTTCCAGATGCTCTACCGGTTCACCGCCGCCGACACGCGCGCGGAGGTCGAGGCGGGTCGCGGGGCGATCGTCGCCGCGGCCCCGGCGGGAGCGGTCGTCGGGGCCCGGTCCTACCTCGACGTCCGTGAGACCGCCCAGGAGAACACGGCGGCCTTCGTGCCCTTCGTGACCGCGTTCGCCCTCCTCGGGCTCGCGATGTCCGTCCTGGTGATCGGCATCGTGGTGAGCGGCGCCGTGGGCGCCGCGACCCGCCGGATCGGCATCCTCAAGGCACTCGGCTTCACCCCGTTCCAGGTCGGCCGGGCGTATGTGGCACAGGCCCTGATCCCGGGTTCCGCGGGGGTTCTGCTCGGTGTCGCCCTCGGCAACGTGCTCGCCGTTCCCCTCATGGCCGAGGTGGCGGAGACGTACGGGACGACGGCCGTCCTCATCCCGCTCTGGGTGGACGTCGTGGTACCGGCGGCCGCCCTCGCGGTGGTTGCCGGGGCCGCCTTCGGCCCCGCGCTGCGCGCGGCCCGGATGCCGACCGCGGCGGTGCTCCGCCTCGGCGAGTCCGCCGCGGGCGGGGGCGGCCTCCGGATCCGCGGCCTGCTCGGACGGCTGCCGCTGCCGCGCCCCGTGACCCTGGGCCTGGCCGCGCCCTTCGCCCGCCCGGCGCGCGCGGCGAGTACGGCCGCGGCGGTGGCCTTCGGCGCCCTCGCGGTGACGTTCGCGGTGGGACTCGGGAGCACCCTGGTCGCGGTGAAGACCGACGGGGATCCGGACAAGGGCGGTGACGTCACCGTCCGCACGGTGGCGCGGCCGGACGACCCGGCACCGGGCCGGCCGGGTGCCGAGGACGGCGGACCGGGGGTGCCCCTGCCGGGGAAGCCGGCCGATCCGGCCGCGGTCGCGGCGGCGATCGCCGCGCTCCCGGGCACCGCCTCCGTGTACCGGACCGCGGGGACCCAGGTGGAGGTGGCGGGGCTCAAGGGCGGCGCGCCGCTCGTCGCGTACGAGGGGAGCACCGCGGGCAGTCCGCACACGATGGTCTCCGGCCGCTGGTTCGCGGCCGTGGGCGAGGCGGTGGCCCCGACACGGTTCCTCCGCGCGACGGGGGTGCGCGTGGGCGACACGGTCACCCTGTCCGAACAGGGGCGCACCGTACGGGTGCGGATCGTGGGCGAGGTCTTCGACCTGGGCGGCGACGGCATGACCCTGCGCAGCGATACCGCGTCCGTCGCCGCGCTGCGGCCTCCCTACATGCCGGCGGACTTCGCCGTCACCGTCGCCCCGGGCACGGACCCCGCGGACTACGCCGAGCGGCTGGACGCCGCCGTCTCCCCGCTGGGCGCGGAGGCGGCGGTCACGGAGGCGGGCAAATCGAGCGTCATCCGGGCGATGCAGGCCCTGATCGTCATGCTCACGCTGATGCTGGTCGTCGTCGCCTGTCTCGGGGTGCTCAACACGGTGGTCCTCGACACCCGTGACCGCGTGCGGGACCTGGGCGTGTACAAGGCGCTCGGGATGACCCCGCGGCAGACCGTCGTACAGGTCCTCACCTCGGTCGGCACCATCGGCCTGGTGGCGGGCGCGGTCGGGGTGCCGCTCGGCGTGGCACTGCACCGCCAGGTCATGCCCGCCATGGGCCGCGCGGTCGGCACCACGATCCCGTCCGCCGACATCGACGTCTACGGCGCGCCGCTGCTGGCACTTCTCGCGACCGCCGGTGTGGTGATCGCGACGGCCGGCGCCCTGCTCCCGGCGGGCTGGGCGGCCGGGGCGGCGACGGCACGGGCCCTGCGGGCGGAGTAGCGGGGCAGCGGAGGGAGGGGGCGGGGCCGGGCCCTCGCGATACCGTCGGACGCATGTCTGAAGTCCGGTTGACCACGCCCTCCTTCCTCGTGCTGGGCATCATCGACAAGCTGGGTGAGGCCAGCCCGTACGACGTGAAGGTCGAGGCCGCGCGGACCGTGGCACCGTTCTGGTCCATGCCCCACGCACAGGTCTACGCCCAGTGCGACCGGCTCCTGGAGGCGGGGCTGCTCTCGGAGGTCAGACAGACCGGGGGGCGGAACCGACGCCTGATGAAGCTCACCGGCGAGGGCACGGCGGCGCTCCGCGGCTGGCTGGCGGACCCCGACTTCGTCCCGGTCGAGGCGCGCGAACGCGGCATCCTCAAGCTGTGGTTCGGTGCGAGCCCGCGCGTCCACGCCCCGGTGCAGATCGAGGAGCACCGGCGGACCCTGGACGAGTACGAGGAACTCGCGGGTGACGTGGGTGAGTTGCTGACGCGCGGGCAGCGCGAGGCCCTGGAGTTCGGCATCCGGTACGAGCGGATGATGGTCGATTTCTGGCACTGGGTCGAGAGCCGCGAGTCCTGATTCCCGTCCGCGGGTCCTGATTCTTGTTACCGACCGGTTGACCCCGGCGGTGCCCCGTCCTACCTTCCTCCATAGTCCAGAAAGGACTATCGCGGCCGACCGGCGCCGCGGACGGTGGAGGGGGATGCGCCGTGGGACGTCCGACAAGCACGGACACGAGTACGGGCACGGGTACGGGTACGGACACGAGTGTGGGCACGGGTACGGACACGCGTACCGGCACGGGCACGGAGACCGGCAGAGGTGCGGGCAGGAGCATCACCTGGGGGCGGGTGTCCGCCGTCGCGGTGACGGTGGTCTGCCTCGTGTACGCGCCGATCGCCATGACCGAACTCTGGCCGTACGCCACCCCCGGCGCGCCCGCCATCGGCGAATGGCTCCTCGGCCGGTCCGTCTCCCCGGAGTTCGTGGCCGAGGCGGTGCGCGACCGGACGGGGCCGTACAGCCGCAGCCTGGTCCCGCTGATCGTCCACTCGGTCCTGGGCGGCCTCCTGATGCTGCTCGGTCCGGTGCAGCTCCTCTCGGCGGTGCGCCGCCGCGTCCGGCTCCACCGGATCACCGGGACGGTGTTCGCCGTCACCGTGTACGTGTCGATGGCCGGCGCGGCGCTCTACCTGCTGCGCACCCCGCCCGCGGAGGCCTTCAGCGGCGCCGCGTTCTGGATCGTCCTCGCCACCATCCTGGTGGGCACCGTCGGCAGCGTGACCTTCGGGATCCTCGCCGCCCTGCGCGGCTTCCCCGACCTGCACCAGCGCTGGCTGCTGCTCTGCTACGGCTTCCTGATGACCGCGCCGCTGCTCCGGCTGGAGTGGGGCGCGCTGCCGCCGCTCTACCCCGGCCTCCCGCTCCAGGACGTCAACCGCGTCGCGATCATGCACCTCGGCGCCCTCGTCGCCTTCGGCGCGCTCCTCGCCTCCCGGGCTCTCGACCGGCGTACCTCCGTCCCCGGCCTGACCGGGACCTGGGCCCCCGGTCCGGTTCTCGTGGCCGCCCATCTCGCGGGCGCCGCCGGCCTGGGATGGATCACGTACGCCTTTCTCGACCAGGGAACGCAGGGGCGGCGGCTGCTCGTGGCGTACCTCGTCCCGTACGCGCTGATCCACGCCGTCGTCGCCTTCCGCGCGGCCCGCGCCCGTCGGCAGGGCTCCCCCTGGGCGCGTGAGGAGTGGCGCCTGCACCTGGCCGCCCAGTGCCTGGCGCCCGCGTTCTCGGCGGTGACCGTGCCCGTCCTGGAACGGACGATGGGCCTCGACCGGCTCACCTCCCTGATCGCGGGCGTCGGCATCGGCGCCGGGATGCTCGCGTACGCGGCGATCACCGTCGTCAGCCTGCGGATCCTGCACGGCCGTGAAGTCCTGAAACGACAGCAGGAGTTCGGCGACGCACTCGGCCTCGTGGGCGAAGGAGAGCACCGATGAGCGACGACTCCTGCGGACAGAGGCCGACCACGAAGGCCGGGGCAGGGGCCGGGGCGGCGCGTCCCGCACCCGCGACGCACGCCGGGACCGCGGGCGCGGGAGCGCCCGGAGGCCGCCGGCTCTCGCCCGGCATCGTCGTCCTGAGCGGCGTCGTGGGAGGAATCAGCCTCACCACCGGCGCCCTGCTCGCCGTGACGAGTCTGTTCGGCCACGCGGCGGGCGCCTGGGTGTCGCCGGAGGCGTTGAGCCCCGGACTCATCGGCGCGGCCATGGCCGGCGTGGCCCCGGCGCTCTTCACCGTCGGCCGGGCGCGCGTCTGGGAGGACGTACGGACTCTGGTGATCCCCCTGGTGATCGTGCTCGTCGGCCTGTTCACGGTGAGCCTGCTCAACGGCGGGACGCTTCAGGCGGCCGAGGGCGGCCCCTTGTTCCTCGCCCTGTTCAGCCTGGGCTGGCTCGCCACTCTCGGACTGCTCGCCCTCGGCGCCGTGGGCTGTCTCGCCGCGCAGTACCGCACACCGGCCGGCCGGACGGGTGGAGCTCCGGACGCCTCGGTGGGCGGGGTGCCGGCCGTTCCGATGCCCGGTTGGTCGAAGCCGCCGCTCGCCGTCGTCGGCTCGGGCTGGTTCGGCATCGGTGCCGGGCTGCTGGCCTTCCCCGGCTTCTGGGGCGCCCTCGTGCCGTGGACGGTGAACCGCGCCGACGCGCAGGGACTCGGAGTGTGGGCACTCGCCCTCGGCGTCGGCGTCCTCGGCGCCCTGGCCGAGGACGACCTCACCCGCCTCCGCCCGGCGCTCCGGGCCGTCCCGGTGGTGGCCCTCTCGGCGGCGGTCGTCCTTGCCGTCCACCTGCGGACGGTCGACTGGACCTCCGGCCCGGGCATCTCTCTTCTGGCCCTGGTCACCGGCCTTTTCGCCACGGGGGTCTCGGGTCGGGCGCTGCTCTCCAGGGCCGTGCGCGGCAGCGCCGCGAGCCCGGCGATCGACCCCGGCGGGCCGGGCCCGGTCGGTTCCCCGGGCGGAAACGGAGGCCGTGCGACCACCGATCCCCGTCGTTGATCTTTGTGTCTTTCGCCAGTACGGACCCGCCGCCGGACATGGAGAGACTGCCGGTGTCCGGGGCGGAGGCGCCTCGACGGGAGGAGTGTGCGATGAGCGCGCAGGAGACGTACGACGAGATCGGTGAGGCGTTCGAGGGCTTCAAGGCCCTGCCGTTGGCCCGGTACGTGGAAGCGCCCAGCTTCCTCGGCATGGTCGGCGACGTCTCCGGCAGGAAGGTGATCGACCTGGCCTGCGGCACCGGCTTCTACAGCCGAGAGCTGAAACGGCGGGGTGCGGCGGACGTGTTCGGCGTCGACGTCTCCGGCGAGATGATCCGCGCCGCGGAAGGCATCGAACAGGCGGCCCCGCTGGGTGTGCGCTACGCGGTCGGCGACGTGGCCGAGCTGCCGTCCGCGGAGGAGCCCTTCGACCTGGCGACCGCGGTGATGCTGCTCAACTACGCGGAGAGCGTCGACGAGTTCGAGCTGATGTGTCGCAGGGTCCACGAGAGCCTGAGGAGCGGCGGGGAGTTCCTGATGCTCCACCAGACGCCGGACTTCGACTTCTCCGGACCGTCGCCGCGCCCGTACGGCTTCCTCACCGAGCTGACGGGCGAAGAGGGCGGCACGGGGCCCCGGGTGCGGATCACCGCTCTGCTCGAGGGGGCGCCGATCTCGTTCACCGCCGGCCTGGCGCGTCGCGAGGTGTTCGAGACGTGCCTGGCCAAGGCCGGGTTCAGCGAGATCACCTGGGTGCCGACCGAGGTGTCTCCCGCCGGGATCGCCGCGTACGGCGAGGACTTCTGGGCGGACTACCGGGCCAACCCGGCGTTCGAGATGCTGCGCTGCCGCGCCTGACGTCCGGGCCGCGCGTGGTGGCTCCCGGTGCGTGCGGCCCCACCCGTGCGCGACGGCTGCTGGTGCACGATGGCCCGCCCGTGCGCGACGGCCGTCGGTGCACGACGGCTCGGGTCGGGCCGGGGTGCCGCGCGTGGCCGAAATCCCGTGGCAGCGTGGGTGCGTGGGCGTGATGATGGCCGGATGACGCAGCGCGCCGGGACCACCCCACACCCCCACTCCCCGCCGGACACGGACCCGCGGGCGGATTCGCGCCCGGACCCGCACGCGGACGGGCTCTCGGACCGCCCTGCGGAACCGCATCCGCACTCCGTGGACGCCCTCATCGTCGTGGACGTGCAGTCCGCCTTCGTCACGGGTGAGGGGGCCGTGCCCGGGGCCGCCCGGCTCGTCGACCGCACGACGGACCTGCTCGCGCGGGCCCGGAGGGACGGGGCACTCGTCGTCCACCTCCAGAACGACGGACCGCCCGGCGCGGAGGACGAACCCCACACGCCCGGCTGGGAGCTCCACCACCCCGTCGCGCCCGGCCCCGCCGAGTTCGTCATCCGCAAGCCGCACGACGACGGCTTCGCGGAGACCCCGCTGGGCGGAGTGCTCACCGACGCGGGGGTGCGGGCGGTCGCCGTCTGCGGAGTGATGTCGGAGATGTGCGTGCAGGCGACGGCTCGTACGGCCCTGGCGCGCGGCTATCACGTGGTCGTGCCGCACGACGCCCATGCGACCCAGGACGTCCCGGCCGTGCCCGGGATCAGCGAGACCGTCCCGGCGGCCATGGTCTCCAGGGTCGCGGCCTACGCCCTCGGGAGCGACGCGGAGGTCACCGTCGCCGCCGCGGCCGTCACGTTCACGGTCCCCACCGGACTCGCGGTCTCCGCCGGACGCTGAGCGCCACCCGTACGGGAGGCGCTCGACGTCACCCGTACGGGCCCGGCCCGCCCGTCGCTCCGGGCGGAGCGCACGCCGGATGCGGTCCGAAAGATCCGGGCGGTCCGTGCGAGATCGACGTCGTGCGCGCCGGAGAGCCGGCGGTGGGAGACCGCGGCGACCGGCCCGACGACCAGGGCCTCGATCAGCGGCTCGGGGGTCGGCGCGATCTCGCCCGCCTCGACGAACGGCCGCATCCACGCCTCGATCGCGGCGAGAAGCGGCGTCCTGGCCGCTCGGGTGCGGTCGGTCGCGCGGCCCGGTGGGGCGCCGGTCAGCCCCGGAAGCCCTCGGGGCGCTCGGGGGAGGCCTCGGAGAGGGCCTTCGTCACGGCGTCCACGCCCTCCCGGAGGCCGTAGACGGGAGTGTCCGGCTGCTGGCGCCAGGAGTCGTCGATCCCGCCCGCGTCCACGGTGTCGAAGCCCAGCTCGTCGATGAGGAGCCGTACCTTCTCCTTCGCCGCCGCGTCGTCCCCGGCCACGGGCAGGGCGAGCCGCTCCGGGTCGCCGGCCGGGCGAGGCCTGTCCAGGATGTCCTGCGCGTAGGTGCCGTTGAAGGCCTTGATCACCGGGTGGCCGATCCGGCGCTCGGTCCAGCGGCTCTCGGTCAGACCGTCGTCCTCGATCGCGTCGATGCGGCCGTCGCGCTCACGCGGGTAGTAGTTGCCGGTGTCGATGACGGCGAAGCCTTCCGCGGCACCGTCGAGAAGTCCGGCCGGAAGGTCCGGGACGTTCTTCAGCGGGACCGTCACGACGACGATCTCGGCGCCCCGCGCGGCCTCGGCGGCCGTGACCGCGGTGGCTCCCGTCTCCTGGGCCAGTGCGGTGAGGGTCTCCGGGCCGCGGGAGTTGGCCACGGACACGTCGTGGCCGAGGGCGGTGAGGCGGCGCGTCAGATTGCCGCCGATGTTGCCGGCGCCGATGATGCCGATCTTCATGGTGGTTCCTTCTGTCTGTTCCGGCTGTATGTTCCGGCCCGCTGTCCGGTCGTCCACGTGCCCTGCGGTGGCTGTCCGTTCAGGCCCTGACGACGACTTCAACGGCGGCTGCTCCGCCATCCTTCCCGGGCGTTCGTCGCCGCGGTCGGTTCCTTCTCACACCCCTCGAAGGTTGACAATCGGAGGGTGTCTCCGTTTATGAGGTGGGGCTCGGGGGCCTCCGGGTGCGAGTGGCCGGACGCCTCGGTGAGTCGGATGATCGGCAAATTGCACAATTTTGCAATTCGATACATCCTGGTCGGGCCGAGCCCGTGGGAAGCCCCGGGCGCGACGCTCCACCCGCGCCCCGCCCCGGAGGACTCACCGTGCCGGTCCCGCTGCACCAGGCCAAGGCCGAGTCCTTCCGCATGCCGGGCCGTCCCGTACGCATACGGGTCCCGGAACCGCTCCGGACCGGGCCGACACCCGTACGTGAGCCGCTCGCGCGGATCGAGGTCGCGGCCCGATGAACGGGGCGGCGAGCGGCGGGCGAGGCGCTGAGTCCCAGGGGGTCGTCGCCATGCGCGCCCCTCACGCCCTGCGCAACCCGCTCGGCCCGCGTGTCACGCTCGGTCCCTGTGTACCCCGCGACCCCCGTGCTCGCGGCTGCTCGCCGTTGTCCGCCGGGGGTGCCGCCGTCGCCACCCCCGGTGCAGTCCTGCCGCCCACCCGACCTGCCGCAGTGATCGCCGTACGAGAAGGATGACGACGCACATGACCATCGAATGGCGCTACACCGTCCAGCAGGACCTGGGCGTACTGTCCCTGGCCGGTTTCCTCGGAGCCGACGCCGTGGGGCGGTTCACCGGGGCCGTGGGATGGGCGGTCGCGCGGGGCACGGGACCGGTCGTGCTCGATCTGACCCGGCTGCGGGGCTGGTCGGTGGGCGGACAGCTCGCCGTCGCCGAGGCGGCCCTCCGGCTGCGGGCCGCCGGACGGGTGCTCGAACTGGCCGCCATCCCCGCCGACGGCTCTCTCGTCCCGGCCGGCGACGGGACCCCGGTCCAGGTCCACCACGACCTGGCCGCCGCGCTCGCCGCGCACCAGGACGCGGGCGCGGAGCAGCGGGCCTGGCGCAGCGACGCGTGGCCGACGGCCTGAGCCTTCGCCCTCGGTGCCGCGCGGGCGTGGGACGTCGGGCGCCCGCGCTTCCCAGGAGCCTTACCGGCCGGGCGAGTTGCGGTCGCGGCCGGACGGTGACGCGACGCGCGGGCTGGGTGCGATGAGCGCGCCGCTCTACCGACTGAAGGCGGAGTTCTTCAAGACACTGGGTCATCCCGTCCGCATCCGCGTCCTGGAGCTGCTGAGCGAACGCGGGCACGGGGTCGCCGAGATGCTTCGCGACACCTGCGTCGAACCGGCCTGTCTCTCCCAGCAGTTGGCCGTGCTGCGCCGGGCGAACCTGGTCGTCGCCCGGCGCGAGGGCACGGCCGTGCACTACGCGCTGACGAGCCCGCAGGTGGCCGAACTGCTCCGCATCGCCCGCGTCATACTCTCCGGAGTCCTCGCGAACCAGGTGGAACTGCCGGCGGACCTCCGTGCGCCCGTGCCCCCGGAGCAGGCTCCCCGGCGCGACTGAATCCCCGCCCCGGGCCTCGCCGTCACGGCCCGTCCCGGCCCGCCCGGTCCCCGCCGGCCGGCTGGATGCCGGCCAGCAGGTTGAAGGCTCCCGTGAGCAGGTTGAGGGCGACCACGCCCACCACCTCCGCGATCACCCGGTCGCTCCAGCCGTGTGCCCGTACCTCGGCGACGTCCTCGTCGGACAGGGCGCCCGGTTCGGCGAGGACCCGCAGCGCCAGGCCGATCAGCGCGGCCTCGCGCGGATCGGTCGACGTGCCCTGGCGGGCCAGTTCCATGTCGGTCTCGCTCAGGCCCGCCGCGCGGCCGGCCTCCCGATGGGACTCGCGGCAGGTGCCGCAGCCGATCCACTCCTGGACCGCGAGCGACAGCTTCTCGCTCAGGGCGCGCGGGATCTTCACCCGCTTCATCGCCCGGGACAGGTTCAGATAGCCGTCGAGCACGGCCGGCGAGTGCGCCATGGTCGACACCATCTCGCCGGCGGAGCCGTGTCGCCGGACGATGTCCCCCAACAGCTCACCCGCCCGGCCCGGCGCCTGCTCGGGGGTGAGCGCGGTCAGTCTCCTCGTGGTCATGAACCCTCCTCGTTATACCCGTGGGGGGTATAACGAGGAGGGGTTGAAAGAGGTTCCTCGGCGACTGAGGTGGACGGCCGCGGCGCCGGGATTTCTGATCAGCACGCGCGGGGATGGTGGTGGCGATCCGGTGCCGGCGTAGCTCGGCGCGGGTACCACGACGAATCATCCGACCATCATCGAATCCCGACCTACCCCACGTCCTCAAAGGGCGTTCGGGCCCAGCCAGGGTCAGCGACGCGACCTCACCGATGCCGACCGTCTGATCATTTTCAGGCGGCTCGGCTGACGTCCAGCCGTTCGGACGACGGCTCGTAGCCGGCCGCCTTGTAGGCGGCGACGGCGGCAGCGTTCGAGGTCGGGGTGCTGACGAGCGCGCTTGACGCACCCAGTTCACGCAGCGCCGCCGCAGCGGCGAGGCTGATCGCCGTCCCGTAGCCGCGACCGCGATGGTCGGCGTGCACACCCACCGGCTCCAGCAGGCCGGGCTTGCCGGGCCCGGCCGACCAGACCGTCGCCGCGGCCACCGCGTTGTCCTGGTCGTCGTAGCCGATCAGGCAGCGGGCGTCGGCGTAGACCGGCCCGGCCGCGAGGACGTGCCAGATCTCCTCGGTGAACGCCGGGCTGCCGAACGCCGAGCGGTGCACTGCGGTCCGCACCCCCGCCGTCTCCGGGCCGGCCACCTCGATCCGCAGGCCGGAGTCCTTCACCGGCTGGGCGAGGTCGTGGCGCAGCGGAGTCCACGGCTCGTCCGGAACCCAGCCCGCCTCCAACATGACCTCGCGGAGCAGGGCGCCGTCGGGGATTTCGATGCCGACTTTCCCGGGCGGCAGGACCCCGCGCTCCGGATCACCGAGGTCCGCCAGCAGCCGGCGCGCCAGATCACCGTCCTGTCGTAGATCCGGCGCGGTCGTCAGGCGCAGCACATCGGGGTCGTCCAGGTATCCGACGGCAATGATCCGGCCGTCCACGCTCCAGGTGCGGACGGCCGCGGCCAGCCTCTCCGCGCCCAGCGCCCAGGCCCAGCCGAGGTCTCCCGGATGGAGTTGCAGCGGCGTGCGGTCGTCCTGCCATACGCGGAGGGCATCCACGACCCCGGTCAGCCCATCGACGCCGGGCTCGTTCAGAACGATCGTCATGTCCCGCATCTCACACCATCGCCGCGACCGGCCGCACCTGGATTTCCTCAGCCGGCCAGATCGACAGGACATGCCCCGGGCGCTCGGCGATACGACGACTCGTCAACTCGTCGCATCGCCCCCGCGCTGCCGTGCGAAGCGCCCGGGCGTCGTGCCCACGAGCCGCTTGAACGAGCGGTTCAGGTGCGACTGGTCGTAGAAGCCCGTGGCCGCCGCCACCTCCCCGGGCGGCAGCCCGTCGAGCAGCAGACGTCGGGCCCGGTCGAGTCGGCGGGCCGTCAGATACTGGTGCGGCGCGATACCGAACTCGCCGCTGAACGCCCGTACCAGATGGGTGGGGTGGGCGTGCAGGAGCCGCGCGGCCTCGTCCAGGGTCACCCCCGGGAGCAGCCGCTCGTCGAGGAGCTCGCGCAGGCCGTGGGCCAGCCCGGGAGCGGCCGGCCGCTCCCGGCCGGCCGACCGGGGGCGCAGGTGGGTGCGCAGTCGTTCCCGGATGAGGGTGAGGCGGCTCTGCGCCTCCAGTTCGCCGCCCCGGTCGGCCAGGGCCGTGTGCAGCTGCCCCACGCGTCGGCGCAGCAGCGGATCGACGAGATCGGGTCCGTCCACCGCGGCGCCGATGAAGCTCTCGTCGAGCTGGGTCAGGTCCAGATAGAGCACCCGCTTGCGGAACCCGTGCGGAGTGGCGGGCGAGCCGTTGTGCGGCACCTGCGGGGGAAGCAGGGACACCGTGTCGCCCGGGGTGCCGTGCTCGCGCCGGTTCAGGTCGTAGCGGACGGCGCCGTCGTCGACGATCAGCAGGGTCCACACGTCATGGACGTGCATCGGGTACGCGTGCGCGGTGAAGTGGGCGTGGAAGACCTCCACCACTCCCGGGATCCGCGGGCGCCACGCCGAAACCTCCTGCCGGGCCACCATGCAAGGAATGTACAAGACGTCCGGGCGCGCCCGTCGGCAGTCTCGGAGCATGACGACCACCGACACCGCCCCCGTACGCTTCGACACCAAGATCGCCGTACTCCTGCGGGAGGACCTGGAGACCTGGCAGCGGCTGAACGTCACCGCGTTCCTGGTCAGCGGCCTCGGCTCCGAGGTGCCCGAGGTGATCGGCGGACCGTACGCCGACGCCGACGGCACCCCGTACCTCCCGATGTTCCGGCAGCCCGTCCTGGTCTTCGAGGGCACGAAGGAGACCCTGACCGCGGCGCACGCGCGCGTGCTCTCCCGCGGGCTTCCGAGGGCGCTCTTCACGACCGACCTCTTCACCACCGGCAACGACCGGGACAACCGTGCCGCGGTACGGGCCGTGGGGCGCGACCTGCTGGATCTGGCGGGCCTCGCCGTGTACGGACCGCGCAACGCGGTCGACAAGGTGCTGAAGGGCGCACGGATGCACCCCTGATCCCCGGGGGGCGAGGCCCTCGTCCACCAGCCTCGACGAACGCCCCGCCCCCTAGGACCTGCCGAAGCGTCGCCAGAAACCGGAGCGCTTCTCCCGGGGCAGGACGCTTCCGGAGGGACGGACCTCCAGCGACCAGTCGCCCGCGGCGTCGACGACCCCCACGAGCAGCGGCCCCGCAGGCAACTCCCGCGCGTCCTTGGGGTTCCGGCCGTACTCGCTCGCCAGTGTGACCGGGTACCTGGCGGGGGCGCCGGGGCGATGCGGCTTGTACCCCTCCACACGCAGGGACCCGTCCGCTGCCGTCGGACGCAGACGGGAGAGCAGCTCGCCTGCGGGGCCGGTGTGAAGCAGCACCTCGGAGCCCCGGCCGGTGGCCGCACCTCCAAGTTCGCGCACCGCGCTCACGGGACGGATCACGATCGTCCACTCGTCGGGGTCGCCGTAGTTGGTGCAGTCGACGCGGAAGCGCAACGGGTACAGGCTGTCGCACCACATCGCGCGCTGCTCGAACCGGTGGGAGGTGGCCGAGCCTCCGAGGCCGATGGCATCCCTGCCGTTCCAGTCGATGGAGGTCAGGCCGAAGAGGCCCTTGCCGGTCCTGGCGAATTCGACCAGGACGTAGCCGGGCGGCGGCGTCGTGTCCATGGTGAACTTGGCGCTGCCGCGCCCGCTGTACACGATGTCGTCGAACTCCCCGCCGAGGATCCCTGCGGCGGCGACCGCCTCGGGTGAGGGTGCGGGCGAGGGAACCACCGGGATCGCTCCGGGCCCCCGGGACGGGGCGCGGGGCGAGGTCCTGTCCGAGCTCGACGGCTGGGACCGGGCTTCGGCCCGGGTGTCGGACATTGTCTCGGCCTGAGCCTGAGCCTGATCCTGGGCCTGGCCGACCGCATGCGGAGCGTGCGAGCCCCGGCCGTTCGCCGGTCCCTGTCCCGGCCCCTGGGGCGACCCCGAGCCCGACCCCCACCCCGACCCCGATTCCGCCCCCGAAGGCGAGCCCTGCCCGTGCTCCGTGTCGGGAGTCGCCCCCAGGGACGCGGACTTGCCGACGGCCCCGCGTGGAAGCGGCACCGGACCGGCCGGGCCCGCGGACTTGCCCACCGCCCCCTGCGGAAGCTCCGGCGGAGCCGGACCGCGCAGTGGCGGGGCCGCGGCAGACGTCTGCCCCGGCACCGGCACGGAGATGCCGAAGTCCTCCGCCAGAGCCCCGAGCCCCGCGTCGTAACCCTCGCCCACCGCGCGGAACTTCCAGCCGCCGTCGCGCCGGTAGTACTCGCCGAGGACGAGCGCCGTCTCGCTGGTGGCGTCGTCGATCTCGTACAGGGCGAGTCGCTCCCCGGTCGAGGCGTCCGACGTCCGCACCGACAGGCCGGGCACCCGCCCGAGCGTGCCGTTGTGGCCGACGGCGACGATCACGATGCGCCGGACGTCCGCTCCGACCCGCTCGGTGTCGAGGTCCAGCCGGTCCGCGGACCGGTCGTCCACGGTGCCGGCCCGTTCCAGGACCAGGTGCCCGACGGCCCCGCCGGTGGAGTCCAGGAACAGCGCGGAGGCCTCCACCTCCGGCACCCCGTCGCCGGCCGCCCGCCGGACGACCTCGATCCGCCACGCCTGCCCGGGGATGAGCAGGTTCTCCCCCTTGATGATCTGCGTCACCGCGTCATGCTGGCACGCCACTCCCGGGCAGGTCCACGGCCGGCCGCGGCGAAACGGGACGCGGCCGCGACACCGCGCACGCCGCCACGCCGGACACCGGGTTCGCCGAGGAGCGGGGGACGGATCACCGTGATCGCCATCAGGACCTCGCCACCGTTGACGCCGGTGTCGGTGGCGTGCCGTACAACTGAGAGCGGGGAGAGCCGACCGAGAACGCCAAGTACGACCGCGCAACAGCGTGACCGCACGACAGCATGACCGCATGACTGCACGAGGGGGACTGCAGGTGGACACTTTCGCGGACGCGGGCCTGGGGAGCGTCGACCGCGCGCCCCTTGTCGGGCGCGCCCAGGAGCTCGACCGGCTCGACGGGCTGCTGCGCCACCGGCGTGAGGGAACGGGCCCGGCGGCCGTGGACGTCACGGGAGAGCCGGGCATCGGCAAGACCCGGCTCCTCACCGAGTTCGCGGTACGGGCCCGGCGGCACGGGGTGACGGTCCTGCGCGGTCGGGCCGGACCCGCCGAGCCGGACTCCGGCCCGCCCGTCCAGGCCTTCGTCGACTCCTTCGCCGACCTGGACCACCGGGACCGTGCCCTGTCCCCGGCCCTCGCCGCCCTTGCGGAACTCGTCGAATCGCCCTGGCCGGTGCCCGCCGCGGGGGACACATGGGACGGCCCGGGCACGGGCGTGGGGCGTCGGGCCGACCGTGTGCGGCACATCGCGGCGGCGCTCGGCCGGGTTCCGGCGCCTGGGCTGGTGCTCGTTCTCGACGACTTCCACAGAGCCGACCCCGCCTCGGTCGCGCTCGTCGACCACCTTCTCCGGCATCCCCTCCGCGCACCCGTCCTCCTGGTCCTGGCCCGCCGCGAACGTCAGACCCCGCCCGTCCTCGCCCCGGTCCTCGCCCGTGCCGCCGACTCGGGGGACCTCGCCCGGCTCGCCCTCGGCCCGTTGACGGCGGAGGACTGCGCGGCGGGGCTCGTCCCCGGGCTGGCGCCCGGCCTCGCGCGGGAGATCCACGCCGCCGGACTCGGCAACCCGCTCTACCACCGGGCCCTCGCGCACGCCCGTACGCGCGGGGGCCAGGCGCCCGGCACGGGGCCGGTGGCGATGGTCCTCGACGAGCTCGCCCCGCTCACCGAGGCGGAGAGGGCGGTCGTCGAGGCCCTCGCCGTGCTCGACGGGCGTGCGACGGCCGAGCTGCTCACCGCCGTCGCACGCTCGCGGAGCACCGCACATCCGGCCGACCGGGTGGCCGTGGACGAGATTCTGGGAGAACTGGCCCGCCGTGACCTCGTCCGGCACGAAGAGGACGGGCGTGTCCTGGTGCTGCGCCACCCGGCGCTGCCGGAACTCGTCCGGGGCACGCTCGATCCGTGGCGGCGCCGTGAGCTGCACGGGTGGGCGGCCGCTGCCCTCGCCGAGGCCGGGGCGCCGGTGACGGAGCGTGCGCCGCATCTCGTGCGGGCCACCACCTCCTGGGACGCGGCCGTCGCCGCCGAACTGGTCGAGGCCGCCGAGCGGATCGGCGCGGCCGACCCGGCCTGCGCCGCGCACTGGTTGGCGGCCGTCCTCGCCCTGCTTCCCGACTCACCCGAGCATCTCGCCACCCGGCACGACCTGATGCTCCGGCAGGCCCAGGCGCTCGGGTCGGCGGGCCGCGTGGCGGAGAGCAGGGATCTCCTCCACCGGCTCATCGACGCCTGCCGCCCCGGCGGGCGTGAGCAGAGACAGGGGGCCACGGGTTTCGACGCCACCGACACCACGACGGACACGACGGGCGCAGCAGACACGACGGGCACAGCCGGCACGACGGACACGGCTGACGCGACGGACACGGCTGAACTGCGGACCTCCGCCGTCCTGCTCTGCGCCTTCATGGAACGCCACCTCGGCCGCTACCCGGAGGCGGACGCCCTGCTCCGCCGGGAGCTGGAGCGAACCCCCGGGCCCCGCCCCGACCTGCGGACCTGGCTCGTCGTTGAGTGGGGCTGCCGGGCTCTCTTCGCCGCCCGGTACCCCGAGGTCCGGTCCGTGGTCGCCCGGACCCTCGACGAGGCGCGGCGGCGGCGCGACGAAGCGGGCACGGCGGAGACCCTCACCCTGGCCGCGCTCGGGGAGGCGTACGAGGGCGAGACCGCCACCGCCCGCGTCCACGCGACCGGGGCGGCCGCCCTCACGGACTCCTTCACCGACGGTGAACTGGCCGACCACGCCGAGTCGTTGGTACGGCTCGGCTGGACCGAGGTCTTCCTGGAGGAGTACGGCAGTGCCGAGCGCCACGCCACCCGGGGCATCGCGATGGCGCGCCGCGCCGGGCGGCCGTTCGCGCTGTCGCAGCTCCTTCTCTGCTCGGCGTACGTCCACTTCCTGACCGGGAGGGTCGGCACCGCGCTCGGCATGGCCGAGGAGTCCCTCGACGTCGCCCGCACCCTGGGCGGCGCCGAACTCCTCGGCTTCAGCGGCGCACTCCGGGCCGCCGTCCTCCTCCACGCCCGGCCCCTCGGTGACCCCGAGGCACTGGCCGCGGCCGAAGAGGCCGTGGCCACGCTGGGAACGGCCGAGGGCTGGTGGGCCACCCAGGCCCGAGGCCTCCTCGGCTTCGTCGTACCGCTCGGCCGGGATCCGCACCGGGTGCGTGAAGTGCTCGTACGGGCGGGCGGCGACCGGGACCTCTCGCGGCTCCAGCCCTCGTTGCGCCCCCAGTATCTCGAACTCCTCGCGGGCGCGGCCCTCGCCGTCGGAGACCGCACGGAGGCCGAGCGGGTCGCCCGCAGGGCCCTGGCGGAGGCGGAGCCGCTCGGTCTGCCGGTCCAGCGTTCCGCCGCACTGCGGGCCTGGGGGCAGGTCCTCGCCCAGCGGGGCGAATCGGCCGCCGCCGCGCGGGCGTTCACCGACGCGGCAAGGGAGAGCGCCCGTTCCGGGGCCACGCTGCGCGAGGCGCAGAGCCTGCTGCTCGCCGCCCCGATGACCCGTGCGCTGGGCGACGCGTCCCGGGCCGCCGCCCAGTGGCGCAGGGGTCGCCGGCTGGCTGTCGAGGGCGGTGCCCGCCTGCTGGTGGACGTGGCCGACCGCACCCGGCCGGCCACGCCGGACGGCGTCCCCGGGGGACGGCTCGCCGTCCTCACCCCGCGCGAACGCGAGATCTCGGTCCTGGTCGCCGAAGGTCTCACCAACCAGGCCGTGGCCGACCGGCTCTGTCTGAGCCCCCGCACGGTCGAGAGCCATGTCGCCCGGGTCTACCGCAAGACGGGTGTGGAGACCCGGGCCGCACTCGCCTCCCTGGTGGTCAGGGACGGGGTCGGTGACGGTCAGACCTTGCGGGGATAGGTGGCGGTCACCCGGCCCTTCGCGTCGGCGTTCAGGTAGGCGCTGCCGTACGAGTCGGACAGATAGATGCTCATTCCCGGCTTGCTCCCGAAAATCGAGGAGCCGGGGGTGAGGACGAGGTAGCGACTGGTCGGCTCGTCGACGCCCAGCTCCTTGTCCGCGCGCTTCATCAGGGCGGGCAGGGCGTCCCAGGCGAAGTCGTTGAGGTCGCTCGGGAGGGCGCCGGGGAAGGCGGTGCCGGATCCCTGCCGGACGGCCACGTCCTCGCCCCGGTAGATGTAACGGTCGTACAGCTTGGTGCTGCCCTTGACGAGCGATTCGGAGACGGCGTAGTCCGGGTACACGACGAAGCCGGTCACTCGCGTCCCGCCCGAGGCCGCCTTGATCGCGGCGATGGCGGCCCGGACACCGGCGGGAGTCAGCAGATCGCGCTCCACCGGATCCGCCGCGTCCGTGGCCGTGGCCGTCACCGTCGTCGTCGGAGTCTTCGAGGGTGTGGGCCGCAGAGCGGCCGGACCCTGTTGCGAGGGCGCCTTGCTCGGCCCGCTGCCCGGGTCGGAGGGGCGCCAGTCCCAGGACAGGGCGGCGACGGGAATGCCGACGGCGAGCACCACCACGGCGGCGGAGCCCAGGAACCGTGCGGTACGGCTCCGCCGACGCCCCCCGGCGGTCCGCCCCGGAGCGCCTGCCGCCGGAGTCGGAGCAGTGGCCGGCGGCACCGCGGAACCCAAACCGAAACCAGAATCAGAAGCAGGACCGAAACCAGAACCGGAAGCAGGACCGAAACCAGAACCTGAAGCTGAACCTGAACGCGGATCAGAACCAGAAGGGGCACCGGAAGTCGTGGGGTAAGCCGCGGCGGAAGCCGGGACCGCCGAGGCCGCGGCCGACGGCGGTGCCAGCTGGAACGAGGTCACGTCTCCCCGGTCCTTCGCCGTCCCCGTGACCTGTTCACCCGCCGCCGGGCCCGTCCCGCTCGCCGGGCCCGGCGCCAGGTCCCGTACGGATCCCGCGTCCTGCGGGGGAACCGGGAGCGCGGCCGGGTCCGGCGACACGACGGCCGCGAGAGCGCGGTCGAGCTCCGACGCGTCCGGCCGGGCGGCGGGATCCCGTACGAGCAGGCGGCTCAGTACGCCCGTCAGTTCCCCGGCACGCCGCGGGGGCGGAACGTCGTCGGAGAGAACGGCCGCCAGCGTCGCCAGGGTGTTCTCCCGGCGCAGCGGGTGGTGCCCCTCGACCGCCACGTACATGAGCATGCCGAGCGACCACAGGTCGGAGGCCGGACCGCTGCCCCCTCCGCCGCGGATCCGCTCGGGCGCCATGTAGTCCGGCGAGCCGATGATCGAGCCCGAGGCGGTCAGGACGGTGGACTCCTGGACGGCGGCGATGCCGAAGTCGGTCAGCACCGGGCGCCCGTCGGGGCGCAGCAGCACGTTGGCCGGCTTCACGTCGCGGTGCTCGATGTTCCGCTCGTGCGCGGCGCGCAGGGCGGAGAGCAGTTCGCGGCCGATCGCCGCGGCCTCGACGGGGGTCATCGTGCCGCGGTCGAGCCGGTCCTGGAGGGATCCTCCGGTGACCAGCTCCATCACGAGCCACGGGTAGGTTCCCTCGCCGGCGTCGACGATGTGATGGATGGTCACCACGTTGGGGTGGTCGATTTGGGCGAGCGAGCGCGCTTCGCGCAGGACGCGCGCACGCAGGGTCCTGGCCCCCTCGACGTCGTGCTCGGCCAGCGCGGGGTCCGGCGGGCGCACCTCCTTGAGCGCCACGTCACGGTGGAGGGCCAGGTCGCGGGCGCGCCAGACCGTACCCATACCGCCGCCGCCCAGCCGCTCCACCAGCTCGAAGCGGCCGTCGATCACTCTGCTCACTCGCACCCCTGTACTCGGGTCCCCGCGGCGGTGGCGGCCCGCTGCCCGGTCCCGCCCACTTCGCCGTACACGTTCACCTGGTAGCGCCCCCGCGATCCGAACGGCTCCGGGAGCTCACGCAACCCGGGCCAGGGCCCACCCGCGCCGGAGCCCTGATCGACCCCGGAATCCGTCTGGGAACCCGTCTGGGAACCCGCCTCGGAACCCGCCTCGGAATCCGTCATGGAATCCTCCTCGGATCCGAACCCGAACCCGACCTTCGTCCCGGCCCCTGCCTCGATCCCGGACTCGGTCCGGGACTCGGTCCGGGACTCGGACTCGGACTCGGCATGAGCCGCGACGTCGGTGGGGGCGCCGTCGCAGGCGTCGACCGTACCGTCCCCTGAGTGAACCCCATGCGCCGGGCGGCGGGTTTCCCCCGCTGCAGGGGTCGGCCGGGCATGTTCCACGGGCACGGCGCTCCCGACCGGCGGGTCGTGTGCGGCGCGGCTCCCGGCGCTCCCGTGCCGTCCGCGCGCGGCCTCCCGGGCGGCCTCCGCCAGGACCACCTCGGCGGCGACGTCGCCCCAGGCGATCCGCACCTGCCGGGACCGGGCGCGCAGGGAGCGGGCCGCGGCGGCGTGGTCACCGGCCGCCCGCCACAGGTCGGCCGCCCGCTCGTAGGCGCGGGCGGCCTTCTCGGGCGCACCGGCCACACCGAGCGCGTCCGCCGTCCGATGGCTCAGGGCCGCCCCATGCCTCCGGTCGTCCCACGCCAGGGCCTCCACCGCCGCGAGCGCGTACTCGCGCGACGCCCGGCCGGACTCGCCCAGGCGAAGCGCGCAGTCCGCCAGCCACGCCCTGGCCCGTACCCGCGCCGCCGTGTCGCCCTCTTCCGAGAAGCCGGCCAGGGCCCGTTCGAGGAGGGTGGACGCCTCCCGGCACCGCCCGCGCTCGGCGTACGCGACACCGAGACGGAGGCGCGCGAGTGCGCCCACCCGGACATCGTCGGAGGGCCCGTCGGAATGGTGGACGGACTCCCTCAGGAGCGCTATCTCCTCGTCCGCCACCTCGGGTCCGCCGGTCGTGCGCCACCGTTCCCCGGCTACGGCGACCGTACGCGCAAGGGCGAGGCAGAGCCGGGCCCGGTCGCCGGCCCGCAGCGGTGGGTCGGGCACCTCGGACGCGAGGGCGGCGCGGAGGAGCGTCGCCGCCTCCTCGAACGCGCCCGTGGTCCGCAGGACGGCGGACAGCAGGAGCTGCTGCTCGGTCGCAGGCCACGGCCGGCCACCCGCCCGGTGGTCGTCGATCGAGGCCCTCAGCTGGGAGAGCGCGGCGGCCGGATCGTCGGGCGCGGTGATGCGGCCGAGGACCGCGCGGGTGTCGGCGAGCACGCCGAGGACCGCGGGGTCCGCCCGGTGCGGTGCGGCGAAGGCGAGCAGCCGGTCGAGTTCCTCGCGCACGGCCGCGGCCTCGGCCATCGGGTCGGGAGCGGTGTCGAGCAGATCGGCACGCGCCCGGGCGTGCAGCAGACGCACCGTCGCGGTCTCCGCGGTGTCGGCCTGTCCGACCGCATGGAGCGCGGTGGCACGCTCGCGCAGTTCGGCCAGCCGGGCACAGGCCGTCGCACCGGGGCCGGGGCCGCAGCCCGGCCCGGGACCGGCGACGAGCGCACGTGCCCGTGAGACCAGCGCCTTGCCGCGCTGCCCGGCCTGTTCGTGCAGGTCGGCGGCCCGGAAGAAGAGCGGTCCCGCCGCGGGCAGTGCCGCGCCCCGGCAGTCGAGCGCGGTCGCGTCCAGGGCGTCGGCGTGGTCGCCGGGGGTGAGGGCCCCGCCCGCGCGCCGAAGCGCCGTCGCGGCCCGCTCCCAGGCGCCGCCGGCCCCGGGGTGCCCCTCGGCGGTGAGCCGCCGGGCCCGGTGGAGCAGCTCGTGCGGATCCTCCGGCTCGTCGCCACCGCGGAACCCCTGGTCGTACGGACGCACACCGAGGCGGAACTCGTCGGGCGAGCGGCTGCTCATGCGGGGGGCTCCGGGGGAGGGGAGGGAGTGCAAAGGTGGGGGGACGCGCTGACGCAGAGGTCGAACCGACTCTCGCAGCCCCGCGCCGCCCGCACATCCGTAGAACTACGGAACCCTGGGACCCGTCCGGCCTCGGCCGAGACGAGCCGCCCCCCGGCCGACCTCGGCCGCCGGTCTCCGGCCGACTCCGGCCGCCGGTCCCCGGCCGAGGACCAGCAGAGGCCGGACCAGCAGAGGCCGGACCAGCAGAGGCCGGACCAGCAGAGGCCGGATCCGCTGGGTCCGAGGCTGTCGGGTCCGAAGTGGTCCGGCCACCCCTCGGGCTGTAGGTCCCGAGCGGAGGCCTGGGGGTCCGCGCCGAGGCCCCGTCCCGGCCCCTCCCCAGCCCTCACCGCCGCGCACCACCCCCTTCTTGCCGGCGCAGCACCCGCCCACCCCCGCCCGAGCACCCCACTCACACCTCCCTCCCTCCCACCCACACCGACCTCCCACCCACCCCCACCTCCGACCACCCTCACCCGCGCACCCTGACTGCCCACCGGCGCCCGCTCACCCACGCACCCCGACCGCCCACGGCGCCCCCTCACCCGCGCCGCCCCGCCACGTCACCGCATCGATCGGCCGCACTGCGCAGCGCCCGCCGTCAGGTACTCGGTTAGGGTGATTCGACAGGTAATGCGCCCCCCGGGGCCGGGCCGATGCGTAGGTCGATGCGTTGGAGACTCCAGAGTCGTCGAGCAGGGTTCCGCAGCCGCCCCGGGCGGCCGTCGGTGACGCGGGCGTGCTCCGCGAGCTGCTGCCGATCGCCCTCTGGCGGGAGGACGCCGACGGTCACATCGTCGAGTGGTCGCTCGCGGCCCAGGACCTCCTCGGGCACCGCCCGGAGCACGTGCTCGGACGGCTCGCCGCCCCACTGCTCGTCCCCGACGCCAATCGGGAACTCGCCGAGCGGCTCACCGATCGCGTCCAGGCCGGCGAGACCATGGTCGGCACGCTTCCGGTCCGGCACCGGGACGGCCACTCGATCGCCATGGAGATGTGGATCGTGCCGGCCGCCGACCCGGAGGGGCGGCCGGGAGCGATGCTCATCGCGGTGGAGACCTCCGAGGTCCTCCGCATGCGGGAGAACCTGGCGGCGATGGAGAGCCTCTTCACCCAGTCGCCGATCGGTCTCGCCCTCCTCGGCCCCGACCTGCGGTTCCTCCGTGTCAACGACGCCCTGGCCCGGATGAACGGGGTGCCGGCGGCCGAGCACGTGGGACACCGCCTCACCGAGGTCGTGCCCGGCGTCAACGCCGCCTCCCTCGAATCGCTGATGCGGCAGGTCCTCGAGAGCGGGCACGCCGTCGTCGACGCCCGCCGGGTGGGCCGTACCCCAGCGGACCCCGACCGGGACCACATCTGGTCCTGCTCCTACGCCCCGCTCCTCGACCGCAGCGACGACCGGCGTTCCCTCGGGCTCATCGCCTCCCTCGTCGACATCACCGAGAGCCAGGAGGCGCACACCGAGGTCGAGCGGGCCCGTCACCGCTTCGCCCTGCTCGCCGAGGCGGGGGCCAGGATCGGCACCACCCTGGACCTGAAGCAGACGGCGGAGGAGACGGTACGTTTCCTCGTGCCCCAGCTCGCCGACTCGGCGGACGTACAGATGCTGGAGTCCGTCCTCGAACCGGACGACCCGGTGGCCTCGACGCGCGGGGTGCTGCGGCGGATCGCGGCCCGTTTCCCGGATCCGACGGCCCCCACGTCACTGCTCGCGCCGGGGCAGACCTTCCAGATCCCGCTGGATTCCGTGTACGAGCAGGTCGTCGCCCACGGCCGGCCCACGAACCTCTACACGTCCGACCTCCCGAAGCTCTTCACCGACCCGCGTACGGAGGCGCTCCGCACCTACTTCGCCACCCGGATCGGTTCGGCCCGGCTCGTTCCCATGGTCGCGCGGGGCAAGGTGCTGGGCGCGGTCACGGTGACCCGGCTGCGGACCCGTGAGCCGTTCGACGCCCAGGACTGCGTCCTCATCGACGAGGTCGTAGCCCGGGCCGCCCTCAACATCGACAACGCGCGCCTCTACACCAATCAGCGGGAGGCCGCCCTCACGCTCCAGCGCAGCCTCATGAACCGTGCGCTGCCCGCCGCCACCGGGCTCGAACTCACCGGCCGCTACCTGCCGGCGAGCGCCCATGACGTGGGCGGCGACTGGTTCGACGTCATCGCCCTGCCCGGAGGCAGGACGGGGCTGGTGATCGGCGACGTCATGGGGCACGGCATCCACGCGGCGGCCGTCATGGGGCAATTGCGCACCGCGGTGCGGACCCTGGCACGCCACGACATTCCGCCCGCGCAGATGCTCAGCTCCCTGGACGCCGTCGTGGCGGACCTCGGCGAGGACGCGATGGCGACGTGTGTGTACGCCGTCCACGACCCGGCCACCGGAGGCTGGGTCATCGCTCGCGCCGGCCACCCACCGCCTGCCGTGGCCACCCCGGACGGCACGATCACCTTCCTCGACGGACCGCCGGGAACCCCGCTGGGCACCGGCGCCCACGACTTCGGTACGCAGGAGGTCGTCCTGCCCATGGGCAGCCTGCTCGTGCTCTACACGGACGGGCTCATCGAGGCGCGGGAGCGTGACCTCGACGAGGGGATGCGGCAGCTCGCCCGGGCGCTCCGGCATCTCGACCGTCCTTTGGACGAACTGTGCGACGAGGTTCTGGAAAGGCTCCTGGCGGCACCGGCGCAGGACGACGTGGCGATGCTGCTCGCCCGTACGATCCGCTGAATCCGCTGAATCCTCTGCGTCGGCCGATCCGGTCCGATCCGGTCCGGTCCGCCCGGTCGAGGGTGTCTCCGGCTCCCGGAGGTGCTCCCCGCCGGTCGGACGGGGTCAGACGCGGTCGATGTGCACGCTCGTCGACTTCACCCGAGCGGTGGCCTGCATGCCGACCTGCAGACCCAACTCCTCCACCGCCTCACGGGTGAGCAGGGACACGAGCCGGTGCGGGCCCGCCTGGATCTCCACCTGCGCGGCGATGTCACCGAGCTTGACCGCGGTGACGATGCCGGGGAACGCGTTGCGGGCCGAGGTGTACGACATGTCCTCGTCGTCCGAGCCGCTCTGCGCGACCTCGACGGAGAAGGCGGCCAGATCGTGGCCGTCGATGAGCCGTCGGCCGTTCTCGTCACGATGGGTCGTGAACCGGCCGGCGTCGGCCCAGCGGCGTGCGGTGTCGGGGCTGACGCCCAGCAGACGTGCCGCCTGCCCGATGGTGTATGACTGCATATGCACGAGACTAGGCTCATCTGCCTCGCATCTGCAAGGCTCAAGTGCTACTTGATGCCGCAGCTACACCCGGCTACCCGATGTCCTCCCTGTGGAGTGCGTGGCACGGAGGGGCGGAGTATGCGGTTCAGGAGGGCCCGGAGCGTCGTCCGACCGCCTCGACCAGAGGCAGCAGGCGGTGCGCCACCCGTTCCCGCAGCGCGATCTCGGTGCGGGTGCGCACCACCCCGGGCAGCTGGATCAGCCGCTGGATGACGTCCTCCAGGTGCCCGGCGTCGCGTGCCACCACCCGGGTGAGCAGATCCCCGCCGCCGGTGATGGAGAACGCCTCGACGATCTCCGGAACGGCCGCGAGCGCGTCGCCGACCTCGTCCAGATGACCCTGGGTCACCTCGACGTGAACGAAGGCGAGCACCGGGTGTCCCAGGGCGGCGGGGGAGAGGACGGGGCCGGTCGCGGTGATCACCCCGTCCCGCTCCAGACGGTCGATTCTGGCCTGCACGGTGCCCCGCGCCACCCCCAGGATCCGCGCGTACTCACGCACGCTCGTCCGCGGCTGCTCGATGAGCAGCCGCAGGATCCGGGTGTCGAGCTCGTCCACCGCCATGCGCCGCCGGCCTCCTTGGGGCCCGGGTTCCCGAGCCCCGGGTTCCTGAGTACTCAAAGTCGGAATATTTCATTCTGATCCAGAATCGCCTATTCGAGGCGTGGGAACGCACGGCGGCGGCGCACTTCGCGAGGAGCGGAGCGGAGGCGGAACTCAGTCCGTCAGGTCGTACTCGTCGACGTCCAGCACCGCACCGGTGGCGGCGAGAAAGGCGATGGCCCGGCGGTCCAGCCACCATCCGAAGAGGTTGGGCCTCTCCTCGTCCGCATGCGGCCCGGGCTCCGTTCCCGGCTCGCCGTCGCCGAAGTAGCGCACGACTTCGAGCACGGCTTGGAGGCCCTGCTCCTGCTCCTCGTCTCCCGTGTCGAATCGCCGGATGAGCTCGGCTATGCGTTCGGTCCGCGGCTCGAGTCGGTCCAGTACATGCGCGAGCTGTTCGTCCACCCGTAGCCCCGGCTCCCTGCGCACGACCTTCCAGCTCTGGCTGAACGGCCTTTCCGGGTCGACGGGGAGGCGGCGCGGGTTGTGCACCCTGGTCTCGTCGGGCTCGATGCCCAGGGCCGCGGTGATCTCCTGCGGCGTGATGAGTCGGCTGGTCAGAGCGAAGTAGACGTACTGGCGAACGGGCATCCGCGCAGCGTACGCCCGCACCGACCGCGGCCCCCCTACCGCTCTCGTGCCTACGCAACGAGGTGAAGGCAACGGATCACGCCCGTCCACCGGTGCCGCGGAGGTCGTGCTCGGCGCTGAAGTGGCGTCCGAGTGGGTGATCGGCGCGGGCATCCGGTGGAGGGGGCGGCGAGCGGGATCGTGTCGGCCGTGTGCCGACGGCGCAGAGTGGGCGGCGTGGATGTCGAGAGAGTCGCCGAGGAGCTGTACGGGCTGAAGCCGGCGGAGTTCGTTCCCGCGCGGGACAGGTACGTCGCCGAGGCGCGCAAGGCGAAGGACACGGCGGCGGCGAAGGCCGTCGCAGCGTTGCGGCGCCCCGCGCTCGCGGCCTGGGCAGCCAACCTGCTGGCGCGTCAGAAGCGCCAGGAGGCGGAGCAGTTCCTGGCGGTGGGGGAGACGCTGCGGGAGGCCCACCGGACACTCGACGGCGAACAGTTGCGGTCTGCGAGCCGCCGGCGGAACCAACTGGTCACGGCACTCGCCCGGACGGCCGCCGGCCTGGCGAAGGAAGCCGGGCAACCGGTGAGCGACACCGTGCTGCACGAGATCGAGCAGACCCTGCACGGCGTCCTCGCCGACCAGGACGTCGCCGAGGACTGGTCGAGGGGCCGGCTCGTGAAGGTGCCCGAGGCCGCGGTCGGGTTCGGCGCGGTCACTCCGGAAGCGGCGGTGCTCGCCCGTCCGTCCACGGCGGAACCGTCGCCGCAGGAGAGCGGACCGGAAGAGAAGCGGAAGAGCGATCCGGGGCAGAAGCCGGCGAAGAAACCGGCGAGGAAACCGGCGAAGGAGCCGGGGAAGAAGTCGGGGGTGAAGTCCGGCCGCGCTGAGGACGCGCGCCGGCGGCGCGAGCTCGAACGTGCCCGTACGACCGCGGGGGACGCCGAGGCGGAAGCCGACCGACAGCAGCGGGAACTCGCCGAGGCGCGGGACACGCGTCGGGCGGCGGCCGAGAAGGCCGAGGCGACGTCCGGGCGGGTCCGCGGCCTGGAGCACGAGCTGAGGGAGGCCCGGCAGGCCGAGCAGGAGGCCCGGGCGGCCGCCACGAAGGCGGCGGAGGCGGTGACCTCCGCGGAGCGTGCCGTGAGGAAAGGCCGCCGCACCGCCGAACAGGCCGCCCGCGTGCTGCGGGACATGGAGCGACAACCTGAGCCGTAGAACCGTCGAGCCCGGCACGGTCGAGCCCGGCACTCCGAGGACGGCCTCCGATCCGGCCTCTCGATCCGGGCCCCCCGGTCCCGGCCCCCCGTCCGGCCCTCCGGTCCGGGCGCCCCAGCCCCGGTGCTCGTTCACAAGGGGAGAACCCCTCGCCTACTCGGCCCTCGCCCCCTCGCCCCCTCGGCCCTCGCCCCACGCCCCCTCGCGTCACAGGTAGTCGAAGAACCGGATCCACCAAGTGACCTCGCCGCGGGGGCTGGTGTGCGTACCGAGTGCGGTCACGCCGTCGTACGGGCGGTGCAGGGCGGGTTCCGGGATCAAGACGTAGCCGAGGGAGGCCACCGCGGTCTCGACCGTACGGCGGTCGGCGGACGTCAGGGCCGCCGACGCCTCCGCCTCGTCCAGGTCCACGTAGCAGCCGGGCTGCTCCGCGGCGACGACGGCGAAGTCGCCGTGGTTGCTCAGCCGAATCGCGATCTGCTCACCGGCGGCCGTCGCCTCGGCGGGGACGACGACCGTCGCGTGGAAGGAGGCGTCCTGGACACCGGTGTCCAGGACGCAGGTGCAGTCGAAGTCGGCCCGCAACCGCTCGGCCAGGGCCTGAGCGCGCGAGACGGCCCGACGGTGGTCGAAGCCGTCGGGGAACTCCAGGTGATAGGGGCCCTGCACACGATCAGCCGCCCGCAGCACCGCATCGATGTCCGCCTCTTCTGCCACGGTCCGTACCCTCGCACAGCCTCCGTGCCCGCATGACACGTGGCCGCCGTCCGACTCAGCAGTCGAACACCGACCAGCAGATGTCGTTGCGCAGCCTCTGGTCGTCGAGGACGAGCTCACGGATCGCGTCCGGGAGCTGATCACGTTGCCACCGGCACTCGAGTCGCCCCGCGGTCTCGCTCCCGCCCGCCGGTGCCGCCGCCCGCGCGGCCTTGATCGCGTAGGCGGCCGCGCCGAGTTCGTGCGCCGCGACATGGGCGACGACCGCGGCCTGACCGGCGGCGTACGCGGCGTGCCGGGCCGCCCCACGCAGGTCCCTGGCCGCCCCCATCGCATGGCCGCCCGCCGCGCGTGCCTCCATCATCTTGATGTCGCCGCGCACCCAGGCCCGGGCATGTTCGACGGCCCGGCGGGGGCGGGGGTCCTCCGGCCGGGCCGACTCGAAGAGGCCGAGGACGTGCTCCGCGCACGAGGCGGCCCAGAGAGCGAGAAGACGGTGGTCCGCATCGGTGAGGGTCCCCCCGCGGCGGATGGTCACGAAGCGGGGATCCCGAACCTTGGGGAGGATCATGACGTGCACTCCCGCCTGCGCGCTTCGGTGCCACTCGCTCCCGCGCGCATCGGCGCCAGTCGCCGAGTCGCGCCATGATGCCCGTTCAGCGCCCCTGACGCCGCTTCGCGTCGAACCGGAGCAGTACCCGCACCACACGCCACACCCCGGCTGCGGCAGCCAGCACGGCCCCCACCGTGAGCAGGCTCTTCCCCACGGGTTCGGAGACGCCGACGACCAGCGCGGGCACGAGCAGCACGCCGAAGACGGCCGCGGCCAGGACACCGGCCGTCACCAGGGCGAACATGATCTCCACCGTCATCGCGTCCTTCTCCCACCGCGACTCCCGCCCCTCGTCGTCCATGCCGCAAGTGTCACACGGCCGAGCAGCCGCCCCGGCGGGGGCACTTCGGCGGCGGACCGTGGGGCGGGGGCCTGCCGAACCGTCCTCCGCCGGGGTTCCCCAGGAGCCCGTCCGAGGGTGCGCGCGGCACCGTGAGGACGTACCGGCACGGCGGAGGGCCCGGACTCGACGAGTCCGGGCCCTCCGCCGTGCCGTGGCTCAGACGATGCGGCCGCCGAACGGGCCGCCCAGCCCGTAATACGCGCCCACCTCATGGCGGTAGGCGGGGTCCTCCAGGTGCTTGTCGCGGTGGAACTCGGGAGCGTCCTTGATCTGCTCCTTGGTCCGCTCGACGAAGATCTTCCGCTCGTCGACGTCGATGCGGACCACCGTGCTGGCGGGCAGGAGGACCTCCTTGCCGAAGATCCAGACTCCGGTGTCCACGACCAGGTAGGCGTCATCGACCTCGTCGGAGTGCTTGTCCACCTTGCCGATACTGCCGTCGGTCGCCTCGACCTTGTAGCCGGTCAGATCGGTACCGGCCAGGTGGCCGGCGGTCGACTTGTAGCTCCACACGTTCTCGGTCACGCGAAAACAACTCCTCCGGTCGGTGGAGAGCGGTGTGCGCATCCCTGCCGCCCTCCCTTTTCCGTGTGTCGTACGGGGCGGGTGTCGTGCCCGCCTGGGCTTCGCCTGCCCCGGACACGGCGACGCATGCCCCCGATTCGCTCGGGATCCTCATTTCCGCCGTTTCAGCGCGTGTGTCACACGGGGCAGTTCCCCGTGGAACAGACGGCCGGCCAGCGCGCCGCCGAACACGACCACGCCCACCGCGACCAGCCAGGTCTGGATGACGAGGAAGGCGCCGAACGGCCCGTAGGTGACGGCGCTGGACGCGATCAGCGGGGAGAAGACGAGCCGGGAGAAGACCCTGAGCCCCAGCAGTCCGAGCACGGTGGCCACCGCCCCGGGCAGCAGGGCCGTCCACGCGACCCTGCCACCGAGCAGCAGTCGCTGCGACCACCAGAAGAACAGGGTGCCGCTCAGTACGGAGACGATGCCCCCGGCCGGACCGTGGCGCCAGGAGGTGGCCACGGCGAACAGATACAGCAGCCCCAGGAGGACGGTGAGCCACAGCACGTGGCGCCACCTGGCCCACCAGTGGGCGGGGGCCAGGTCCCAGACCTTCTCGTAGCCGCTCTGCACGACGGTGCCGAAGGAGAGACCGAACACGGCGAGCAGGGCGAGACCGAAGGCGGTCGTGGTCCGCCGCACCTGGCCGGGGAGCGCGAACAACCGCTCGATCTCCATCCTGGCGGGCTCGGACACGCCGAGGGCGTCCCCGAGCCACTGGGCGAACCCCTTGCCGCTGCCGGCCCCTGCCGCGGACACGACGATGAGCAGTGGGATCAGGGTGAGGAACCCGAGCGCCGCGAAGCCCAGCGACCGCTGCCACAGATCGAGCCCGCTGACCGGAGCCCACAGATGACCGGCCCGCAGCCGGCGGATCACGCTCCGGACGCGTTCGAACGGAGACCGTCGCCCTGCGGGACGGGCGGCCATCAGCGGTCCGGCTCCTGAGCCGGGACCGGGGGCACCGACACCACCGCGGCACCCGGTAGGTCGAGCATGGCGCGCTCCAGGCTCAGGGAATTCGACGCTCTCTTCAGGGTAGGACCGACCCGCACCGGAAGCCCCCGTCGGCTCCGGAAGGTGACGAGAGGTGACGTGACGCGCAAGGGCGGACGGCCCCACCGGGCAAGATCGTTCGCAGGCCGGCTCGTTAGGCTCGCGCGCATGACGACGACACCTCTTGCCGGCAGTGCCTTCGACCTGCTCCGCCTCGACGCACTGGCGGACCCGGAGGAGCTGCGCCGGGTGTACGCGCTCCCCGGCGACGCGGCGGTCCGCAAGCAGATGACCGAACTCACCGACCAGACGACGCGGCTGATCGGCTGCTCGTCATTGGTCCTGGTCGCAAGCGCGGACGCCGACGGCAACTGCGACGTCTCGCCGCGCGGCGGCCCCGCAGGATTCGTCTCCGTCCTGGACTCACGGACGCTGGCGATACCGGACGCGACCGGCAACAAGCGGCTGGACACCCTGCGGAACGTCATCGCCACCGGGCGGGCCGGGCTGGTGTTCGTCGTCCCCGGGCGGACCACCACCCTGCGGGTCAACGGCCGGGCCGTCGTCTCCACCCGCCCGGAGCTGCTGTCGCAGCTGACCGCCGTGGGGAAGCCGCCGGCCAGTGCGCTGGTGGTGGGGATCGAGGAGGTCTACCCGCACTGCCCCAAGGCGCTGCTGCGCAGCGGTGCCTGGAAGCCGGACCAGTGGCTGCCGGCGGACGCCCAGCCGACCTCGGCCGAGGTGACGCTGGCGCAACTGCGGATGCCGGAGCTGACGATCTCCGACATCGAGCGGGCGGAGGCCGAGTCGCTGAAGTACCGGTACGAGTGACGTACCGACGATGAGTCCCGGAAGCGAGCTGGACCGCCTGACAGCTCCGCGCCCTTCCTCGGAGTTGTCGTGGCCTTCACGAGCGGGAACGGGAACGTGAGAGGCTCGACCCCTGCGGGTCGCGCTCGATCGGAGGGGCGGCACCCGGCCGCAGGACCCGGGGGAGGGGCCATGGGGAACACGGGAACGACGGAATCGTCCCGGGGGCGTTCGCGTGCCGAGCGATTGGTCGAAGGGCTGACCGTCGCCGTGGCGTCGGTCCTCTCCTTCCTCCTGCTGGCGGGCCCGGTGACGATCTTCGTCACGACCACCTGGCAGCTGGTGACCGGCACCGGCATCACGGCGTTCAGCCGGGTCGCGGTACCGGTGATACTCCTAGGGCTCCTGACGTTGCCGCTCGTTCTCGCCCTGCGGGTCTTCCGCTCGGGCCGGACGAGGGGCCGGGAGCCCATGACGGCGGCGGTACCGGCGACGCTGACACTGCTTGGCGGGTCGGTCGTGCCGTTCGGCGCCCTGGTGCTGATCTTCGTGTTCGCGCACACGAGCTGACCCGCCCGGCCCGGCCCGGACCGTGCTTCCGGCCGGCACGTCCTGCTCCTGCAGGCTCCCGGTTCACCTACGGGCGCCGTGGGTGCGTGGATACGATCTTGTCCACGACAGAAGGGGTGGGCATGGGCAAGTACAACGTCAGGCCGGACATCGACGCGGCAGCCGAGAAGGCGGGGCCGGCGCTCGGTTCCAAGCGCGAGATCGAGAACCTTCCGAGCGTCCTGTGGGAGGGCGAGACCGTCGACATGCTCGTCACGGGCCTGTACGGCGGGGGCAACGGGTTGGTGGCGCTGACGGACCGGCGGCTGATCTTCTTCAAGCACGGGATGATGTCGCAGAAGCTGGAGGACTTCCCGCTCGGCAACATCTCGTCCGTCGAGTGGACCGGCGGCATGCTGATGGGCACGCTCACGGTGTACGCCTCGGGCAACCGGGCGGACATCAAGAACGTGGCGAAGGCGCAGGGCGCGGCGCTCTCCGGCGAGCTGCGGATGCGACTCTCGAAGACGCCGGCCGCCGCCGCTCCCGCGGCTTCCGTGCCTTCGGCCGCTCAGGACGTGGCGTCGCGTCTGGCGACGCTGGACCAGCTGCGCCTGGTGGGGGCCATCACGGATGCGGAGTACCAGGACCGGCGCACGGCGATCCTGAACAGCATCTGAGTACGACGGTGTCGAAGGCCCTGACCCTGTGGTCAGGGCCTTCGGCGATTCCGTGACCGGACACGCCGGAAGCGCCGAACGGTGCCAGTCCTGGGAGACAGGGAGCCCGGGTGGTCCTTTGGCTCTGGGTGGGCGGGTTTTGGGGCGGTCCGCTGGTCCATTGGCTCAGTGATCAGGGGTTGAGTTGAGCCACGGGTACTCCCAATGGTTTCCTTGTCGTATCCAGGTACTTTCGGCGCCGCGCAGCGCCGGAGCGGCGACGAGGCCGGTCCGGACCGCGGCGCCTTCGTCATGTCCATGAGCTCCCACCACCCCGGGAACGCCGTGCGACAGGGCGAAAGGCAAGACAAGGGGGCGGTTCACACCCGTGAAGAGGATGTTCGTGGCGCCGGATCCGGGGCGCGTCAGGTTGAGGAACTCGCTGCGGGCGGTGATGGGCATCGCCCTCGCGGTCGCCCTGTCCGAGCTGGCCGGGCTCTCGCTGACCGCCTCCATCACCGGTGGTCTGGCGGCGCTGCTCGCGCTGTTCACCGTGATGGACTCCACCGTCCGGTCGCAGGCCGTGACCACGCTGCTGCTGCCCGCCGCGGGCTTCCCCGTCCTCGCCCTGGCCACCGCGCTGCACGACATCACCCTCCTCAGGGACCTCGCCTTCCTCGTCGTGGTCTTCTGCGGGGTCTACGCCCGGCGCTGGGGCCCGCGCGGGCACGCGCTGGGGATCTTCGCGTTCATGAACTTCTTCACGACCCAGTTCCTGCACGCCGTGCCCGGTCAGCTGCCCGAGCTCTACGCCGCCGTGGGGATCGCCCTGGCCGCCGCCGGTGCGGTCCGGTTCGTTCTCTGGCCGCTGGAGCGGCGCATCCCGCCCGCGGCCGCCCCCGCCCCGCTGCCCGGTTCCGGGCTCTCCCGCGTGACCACGCGGCAGGCGATCCAGGCCGCGGCCGCGTGCGCCGTGGCGCTCGCGATCGGCCAGGTGCTCTCCGAGGACCGCTGGTACTGGGCCGTCGGCACGACCTGGTGGATCTTCGTCAACACCGTGTCGCGGGGCGAGACGCTGGTACGCGGCTTCCGCCGGGTCCTCGGCACCGTGATCGGGATCGCCGTGGGCATGGTCGTCGCCATCCCGCTCGACGGCGCCGCCCTGCCGACGGCCCTCCTGGTGGCCGTCTGCGTCTTCGGGATCTTCTACACGGCGCCCGTCTCGTACAGCTGGATGATGCTGGCGGTGACCGTCATGGCGGGCCTGCTGTACGGGCTCCTCGGCGTCCTCGATCCGGCGCTCCTTGTGCTGCGTCTCGAGGAGACGGCCGTGGGCGCGGTGAGCGCCGCGCTCGCCGTGATGCTGATCCTTCCGGTCACCACGCACGCGATCAACGACGCGTGGATCCAGCGCGCCCTGCGCGGCGTACGTGCGGCGACGTCGGCCTCTCTGCAGCGTCTCTCCGGTGACGAGGACGCCGATCCGAGCCCTCACGCCGCCGAGCTGGAGCTGCTGCTGGGCCGCGTGCGGCTGTCGCTCGCGCCGCTGGTCCATCCGCTGAGTCCCTTCCGGGGGCGGAAGGCCCGGGCCCGTCAGGTGCTGGCGCTCCTCGACGAGTGTGCCGAGGAGGTGCGGGGCCTCGCCGCGGTGGCCGCCGATCCGGCCGCGAGCCACGACGCCCGGCTGGCCGCGGCCTCCTGGCGCGTCGAGGCCGCCGTGGAGCGGCTGACCTCGCCCCGGTCCCGCCCGGAGGCGGGCGAGCGGGTGTCGGTGGACGGCGCCGCCGCCCCGGTCGCCGGTCAGGTCGCGCTCGGCCACGTCAGCGGTCTGGAGAAGCTCCTCGCCGCCCTCGACGAGCCCCTGCGGACGCCCCCCGGCTCGCTCCTCGTCCGCTCCTGACGAACTCGACCGCCTCGACCACCTCGACTGTCTCGGCCACCGCGGACCACCTCGACCCCCGCGACGGCGTCGATCACCGCGCCACCCCACCACCGCGGCCACCACACCGCCCCCGCCGGGCGACGCCGCCGCGCCCGCCCGGCTGTCCGCCGGACCGCCACGTACGTCCACCCGCCGCCACTCACCCCTTTGGTCTAGACCGCCTGCTACCGTCGGCCGGACGCAGGCCGGTCGACCGTGACCGGCCCCGGGGACAGGGGAGGCGTCGTGGGCGACACAGGGACGGTTCAGGGGCGGAGCGCGGCACGCGCGTACATCGGCTCCTTCACCTCGGCGGGCGGGCGCGGTGTCCTCGCCGCCGAGCTGGACGAGGAGACGGGAGCGCTGACCGTCACCGGCGCCAGTGACGCCGTCGCCGACCCCTCCTTCCTCGCCGTCGCGGGATCCGTGCTCCACGCCGTGTCCGAGACCGACGCGGGGGCGGTGGCCGCGTTCGACGTCGCCGGGCCCGTCCCCCGGCCGCTCGGCGAGCCCGTTCCCGTCGACGGATCGGGCCCCACCCACCTCGCCCTCGCCGCCGGGCACCTGCTCACCGCCAACTACACCTCCGGCAGCGTCACGGCCCTGCCCCTCGCGGAGGACGGCACCGCCCGCCCCGCGACTTCCGTCCTGCGGCACGAGGGCAGCGGTCCCGTCACCGGGCGACAGGCCGGCCCCCACGCCCACCAGGTGCTCCCCGACCCGAGCGGCCGGTGGGTCGTCAGCGTGGACCTCGGGACCGACTCCGTACGCGTCTGCGCGCTCGATCCGGAGACCGGCGCGCTCGCTCCGCACGCGGAGACGGCCCTGCGTCCCGGCACCGGGCCGCGTCATCTCGCCTTCCACCCGGCCGGCACGCACGCGTACGTCCTGAACGAGCTGGAGCCGACCCTCACCGTCTGCCGCTGGGACGCCGAGGCCGGCCTGCTCGAAGCCCTCGGCGAGACGTCCGTCGTCCCCGAGGCAGCCGTCGCCCCCAGCTACCCCTCCGAAGTCGTCGTCGCCCCCGACGGGCGCTTCCTCTGGGTCGCCGTCCGCGGTGACGACACCCTCGCCGTGCTCGCACTCGATCCCGAAGGATCCAAGGCCTCCCTCGTCGCCACCGTGCCCTGCGGCGGCACCTGGCCCCGCGACCTGACCCTCGCCCCGTCCGGACGCCACCTGTACGCGGCCAACGAGCGCTCCGGCGACGTCACCTGGTTCACGCTCGACCCGGAGACCGGGATCCCCGCGCGCGAGGGCTCCGTCGAGGCCCCTGCCGCCTCCTGCGTCGTCTTCGGCTGAGGTCTGTCCGGTCGGCGCACGTCGGAAGCGCGACGGCGCCGGACCGGGCCGACCGGACCGGGCATGTGACGCGCCCGTACGCCGAAGGGCCCGCACCGGAGATCGGTGCGGGCCCTTCGGCGTACGGGCGGGGTGGCGGACCTCAGAACGAGGGCGCGCCCTGCGGCTGCTGCGGCGGAATGCCCAGGGCGGCCGTGTACTGCGAGAGCACCAGCTTGCCGATCGCCGGGTAGGCACCCAGCGGCTCGGCGGCGGCGCAGCCGGCCTCCTTCGTGGCCTCTTCGAGCAGGCCCTCGGCCAGCTCCGGGCCGATCAGGTACGGGGCGAGGGCCAGCTGCTCCGAACCGGCGGCGCGCAGCTGCTCGGCGACGGAGGTCATCGAGCCCTCCTGGTCGAGCGCGGCGGCCATCACCGGCACGGCGAGGCGCGCGGCGAGCAGCATGCCGGTGATCCCGGCGGCCTGCACGGCCTCCTCGCCGCCGACCGTGGCCAGGATGATGCCGTCGGCCGCCGTCGCGACCGTGAACAGCCGGGCGCGGTCGGCGCGGGCCAGACCCGCCTCCGAGAGGCGGACGTGCAGCGCCTCGGCGAGCAGCGGGTGCGGGCCGAGGACATCGGTCAGCTCGGCGGTGTTGCCGGCGTCCATGACGACCTGGCGCACATGGCGCGTCTGGGCGCTGTCCGGGCCCGCGAGCAGCGGCACGACGACCGCGGCGGGACCGGCGGGGGCGCTGACCTCGCGGCCGGCGGCCACGGCCAGCTCGTAACGCTCGGTGCGCATCGCGGAGGCCGCGGAGAGCGCGGTCGCGAGCGACGGGAACTCGGTGTCGTCGCCCTCCAGGAATCCGATCAGGGCCTCGAGGCCGGGCAGCTCGGAACGGGCGATGCTCACGACCTCTTCGGCCAGCGAGCGTATGGCGGCGGAAGGCACGCCGGGCACAGCGAGAACCAGTGCGGGAGCGCCCTCGGGCGCCGCCGCGGGTTCGGGGCGACGGTGCCGCCCGGACTGACGGGGTCGAGGCATTCGTACAGGCAGGCCGGAAGCAGGCCCAGTGGGGGAGCTCATGGCGCCGCATGCTACTGGTTTCGCCCGGTGCGCCGTCGGTTGAGGTGCACTCACGCGCCTTCTGCCCCCCTATGTCCCCCTTGGATGTGCCCCCTGCGGCCGTCATGGCCCCACGCACCGCCTCCTACCTGGGCCGATGCCTATGCCGTGGGCACCTCGTCCCCGAACAGGCGGAGCAGGGAGACGTCCTCCGGCAGCCGCAGAGTGCCGGTGGCGAGCGCCGCCGCGAGGGTGACGGCCCCGGCGAGCGGATCCCCCGCGGGGGCCACCGTCCGGGCCCTCGGGATCCGCTCCCCGAGTGCGGCACGCAGCGGTACGAGCAGGGGGTCGCCCATCTTGAACAGGCCCCCGGTCAGCGCCACCAGCGCCCCGGGCGCGGCCGGACACACCGCCTCGGCGGCCTCGGCGACATGATCGGCGGCCCGCACCAGGATGTCCGCGGCCACCGGGTCCTCGGCGGCACACCGCCCCACTTCGGGGGCGAAGGAGGCCAGCACCGCCGGCCGGTCCGTACGGGGATAGAGGGCGCCCGGCAGGCCCGCCGCCGGACCGAAGAGCTTCTCGGCCCGGGCCAGGAGCGCCGCCGAACCGCCGCGCCGCCCGTCGTACGCGCGCATCGCCGCCTCGAGGCCCGCCCTGCCGATCCAGGCGCCGCTGCCGCAGTCGCCGAGGAGGTGACCCCAGCCGTCGGCACGGCGCCAGGACGTCAGGTCGGTGCCGAGCGCGATCATCCCCGTACCACCGGCGACGACGGCCCCGGGGCGCTGCCCGAGCGCCCCGGCGTACGCGGTGACCGCGTCGGCCGCGAGAGCGAGCCGCCGCACCCCCCAGGCCTCGGCGAAGGCGCCCGGCAGTTCGGCTCTCAGCTCGTCCCCGAGCGTCGCCATCCCGGCGGCGCCCACGGCCACGGCGACGAGCGGTCGTCCGCCGTGAGGCTCCGTCAGGGCGTGGACGGCCGGCAGGACCTGGTCGAGGAAGTGCCGGGCGGAGATCCCGCCCGGGCCGGTCCGCACCGGTTCCCGCGAGGTGCGGGTGTCGAGAACCGTCCCGGTCTCCGCCTCGGCGAGCGCGATCCGGAGGCCCGAACCACCGGAGTCGACGCCGACGACCAGGCCGTCGACGACCTGGCCGCCGGCGGATTCGGCGGCGCTGGAGGCGGTGGATTCGGCGGAGGCGGTGGGGCCGGAGGGGGCGGAGGCGTCGGAGGCGTCGGAGGGGTCGTTCACGGAGACCACGGTGCACCGTCCTCGCAGGGGGTGGGGCGGGGGAGTGGGCGAAGTGGGCGGAGTCTAGGGGGTGGCTCCGGCAGCCGCCCGGGCCGGGGTGTCACTGTAGGCCGGTAGAGTGACGGACTGTGACAGCGCGACCGTTGAACGAACTGGTGGAGCCCGGCTGGGCGGAGGCCCTGAGCCCCGTGGCGGGGCGGGTGGCCGAGATGGGCGACTTCCTGCGTGCGGAGATCGCCGCGGGCCGGACGTATCTGCCCGCCGGACAGAACGTGCTGCGCGCGTTCCAGCAGCCCTTCGACGAGGTGCGGGTCCTGATCGTCGGTCAGGATCCCTACCCGACACCGGGGATGGCGATCGGGCTGAGCTTCGCGGTCGCGCCCGAGGTCCGGTCGCTGCCGGGGAGCCTGGAGAACATCTTCAGGGAGCTGCACACCGATCTCGGGATGCCGCGTCCCTCGAACGGCGACCTGACCCCCTGGACCCGCCAGGGTGTCCTCCTCCTCAACAGGGCGCTGACCACCGCCCCGCGCAAGCCGGCCGCGCACCGGGGCAAGGGCTGGGAAGAGGTGACCGAGCAGGCCATCCGCGCGCTGGCGGCCCGGGGCAAGCCCCTGGTGTCGATCCTGTGGGGCCGTGACGCCCGCAACGCCCGCCCGCTCCTCGGTGACCTGCCGGCGATCGAGTCCGCTCACCCGTCCCCGATGTCGGCGGACCGCGGCTTCTTCGGCTCGCGCCCCTTCAGCCGTGCGAACGAACTGCTCCTGAACCAGGGCGCCCAGCCCGTGGACTGGCGTCTGCCCTGACCGCCGGCCCCCTCCGTGGAGGAGGGGACGACGGGTGACCGGCCCGGGCGACCGCGTATCGATCGTGCGGTGGCTGTGCTCGGCTCAGAGCACGGCCGCCCGCACGCACAGCACGTCCGGCAGGTGCTCGGCGAGGAGCCGCCAGCTGTCGCCGTCGTCCGCGCTCGCGTACACCTCGCCGTTGCGGTTGCCGAAGTACACACCCGCCGGGTCGGCGTCGTCCGTACACAGGGCGTCCCGGAGCACCGTGCCGTAGTGGTCGCCCTCGGGCAGGCCCCGGGTCAGCGGCTCCCAGCTGGCTCCGGCATCGGTCGTGCGGTAGACCCGGCACCGGCGGCCCGCGGGGACCCGGTCGGAATCCGCGGTGATGGGGAAGACATAGGCGGTGTCCGGGCGGTGGGGGTGCGCGGCGACCGCGAAGCCGAAGTCGGAGGGCAGCCCGGAACCGATGTCGGTCCAGCTGGCGCCCGCGTCGTCGCTGCGGAAGACCCCCCAGTGGTTCTGGAGGTAGAGCCGGTCCAGGTTGCCCGCGTCCTGCGCGATCTTGTGGACGCACTGCCCGAACTCGGGGTGGGGGTCGGGCAGGAAGACGGCGGACACGCCCTGGTTGGAGGGCGCCCAGGCGGCCCCGCCGTCCCGTGAGCGGAACACCCCGGCCGTCGACACCGCGACCGTGAGGGCCTCGGGGGCACGGGGATCGGTCACCACCGTGTGCACGGCCTCGCCGCCCCCGCCCGGCACCCACTGGGAGCGGGTCGGGTGCTCCCACAGGGGGCGGACGAGCTCGAAGGACTCCCCGCCGTCCGCCGACCGGAAGAGCGCGGCCGGTTCCGTCCCCGCGTACACGACGCCGGGGGAGTGTTCCGGAGCCGGGTGCAGCTGCCAGACACGCTCGAGCGAGGCTCCGGTGTCCTCGGGGAACTTGACCGCCGGCCGGGCCGGTTCGGTCCAGCTCTTGCCGAGGTCGTCGGAGTGGAAGACGGAGGGGCCCCAGTGGGTGCTGTCCCCGCCCACGAGCAGGCGCGGGGTCGGCCCCCGTGTGTCGATGGCGACCGAGTAGACCGCCTGCGCGGGGAAGGCCGGATCGTCGAACTCCCATCGGCCGTCGTGCCTGCGGCCGATGAAGAGCCCCTTGCGGGTACCTACGGTGAGAAGTACGTCGGGCATGGCTACCGCCTCCAGGACGCCGTTGTCGCGGATACGGGCCAGTCTGCACCCGGCCACTGACAACAGCCCCCGGACACGGCGTCCGGCACCGCCCGGCCGGAGCCGGTGGTGCCGGAAGAGGGGCCCGCGGTGCCGGAATCGGGCTTCGCGCTCCCGGAGGGCCCGTGCGGTGCCGAAGGGGCGACGGGGCGCGACCATGGCGCTTCACAGCCGCGGCCCCGTCGCAGCCGGGCCTCCTCACAGCCGGGCCCGGTCACGACGGCGCCCGGTCACGACGGCGCCCGGTCACGAGGGCGCCGCGTCACGACGGCGCCCGGCATCGACGGCGCCCGGTCGCGGGTCGCTCAGATCGCCCAGGCGTACTGCGGCGGGGCGGCGTGCGTCTCGGCGCCCAGGTCGCGGGCGGCGCGGCGGGCCCAGGAGGCGTCCCGCAGCAGCTCGCGGCCGAGGAGTACCGCGTCGGCCTCGCCGTTGGCGACGATCTTCTCGGCCTGCTCGCTCTCGGTGATCAGACCGACGGCGGCCACCGGCAGTCCGGTCTCCGCCTTGACGCGGGCGGCGAAGGGCACCTGGTAGCCGGGCCCCACCGGGATCTCGGCCGGTCCGCCGTTGCCGCCGCTGGAGACGTCGAGGAGGTCGACGCCGTGCTCGCGGAGCAGCGCGGCGAACCGCACGGTCTCGTCGGCCGTCCAGCCCTGCTCCTCGAGCCAGTCGGTGGCCGAGATGCGGAAGAAGACGGGGAGTTCCTCGGGCCACACGGCCCGCACGGCGTCGACGATCTCCAGGGCGAGGCGGGTCCGGTTCTCGAAGGAACCGCCGTACGCGTCGGTCCGGTGGTTGCTGTGCGGGGAGAGGAACTCGCCGATGAGGTAGCCGTGGGCGCCGTGCACCTCGACGACCTGGAAGCCGGCGTCGAGGGCGCGGCGGGCCGCGGCCTCGAACTGCCCGGTGATCTCCCGGATCTTCTCGACGGTCAGCTCGGTCGGCACCGGGTAGCCGTCGGCGAACTCGACGGGGCTCGGCGCGACGGGCTGCCAGCCGGTTCCGCCCTCGGGGACGGGCCCGCGGCCCTCCCAGGGGCGCTTGGTCGAGGCCTTGCGTCCCGCGTGCCCGATCTGGATGCCGGGCACGGTGCCGTGGTCCTTGAGGAAGGCGGCGATCCGCCCCAGGGCCTCGGTCTGGGTGTCGTTCCAGAGGCCGAGGTCCGCCGGGCTGATCCGGCCCTCGGGGGAGACCGCCGTGGCCTCCACCAGGATCAGCCCGGTGCCGCCGGTGGCCCGGGAGGCGTAGTGGGCGAAGTGCCAGTCCGTGGCCACGCCCGCGTTCGGTCCGGTCTCGTCCGCCGAGTACTGGCACATGGGCGCCATCCAGACCCGGTTGGGCACGGTCAGCGACCGCAGGGTGTAGGGCTGGAACAGGGCTGCGCTCATGACGGACTCCGTTTCGGGATGCCTCGATGGACGGTAGTACGATAACCATCGTAGTACGGCACCTGTCAAACTACGAGGGTTCTCGTACAATGATCGGTATCCCGGATGAAGTGGAGCCGCCGTCATGACGACCGCCACCAGCCCTCGCGCTCTCGAACACCCCACGCGCGACCAGATCCGTCTGGAGGCCGTGCTGCACGCGCTCTCGGACCCGGTGCGTCTGCTGATCGTGCGGGACATGGCGCGTGAGCGCGCCGAGTTGAGCTGCTCGTACTTCGACCTCCCGGTGACCAAGTCCACGACGACGCACCACTTCCGGGTGCTGCGCGAGGGGGGAGTCATCCGGCAGACGTACCGCGGTACGGCCAAGCTCAACGCCCTGCGCGAGGACGACCTCGAAGCCCTCTTCCCCGGCCTCCTCGGCGCCGTCCTCGCGGCGGCCGGCGCCCAGGCCGCCCGCGAGGGCGAGCCCGGCGCGCAGCTCTCCTGAGGGGGCCGCGTCGAAGGTCGCGCCGCCCATGAGGCCGAGGGCGGCGCCCGCGTACCCGTGAGGCCGAGGGCGGCGCCGGGTGCCCGCGGGGCCGGGTCGACGCGAATCGGCCCGGGCGGACGCGGCGCCCCGGCCTAGAGTGACCGCATTCTGCCGATCTCCGCGGTCTGCTGGGCGATCACGTCGTTCGCCATCTCCTCCACCAGGACGTTGTTGCCGTTGCCGAGCACCTCGGCGGCCATCGTCACCGCCCCTTCGTGGTGTGTGATCATCAGCCTCAGGAACAGCTCGTCGAAGGCCTTGCCCTTCGCGTTCCTCAGCTCCTTCAGCTGCGCCTCGGTCGCCATGCCCGGCATCGAGTGATGGTCGTGGCCCGCTTGTTCGCGTGGTCCACCGTTGTTTTTCAGCCAACCTTCCATCGCGCCGATCTCCGGCTGCTGCGCTGCCGCGATGCGCTCCGCCACCTTCTTCACCTTGGAGGAGCCCGCCCGCTCCGGGGCCAGTGCCGTCATGGTCAGGGCCTGTCGGTGGTGCACGATCATCATCTGCGCGTAGGTGAAGTCCGCGCTGTTGGGGCTCTCGTCCGGGAGCAGCCGGGCGGCCTCCTCGGGGGATATCCGCCTGGCCGGTTCACCGGGCTTTCCCGGTGCGACCACCGTGGTCCCGGTCGAGGCCCCGGCCTCCGGCGCGCCCTTGTCGGGCCCCGACTCGCAGGCGGCCAGGGCGAGTACGGCGAGGGCGGACAGGGCCACGGTGACGACGGCACGCTGACGGCGGATCAACAACGCGACCTCCAGTTGTTCTTGCGGGGACTGTGACCGTTCCTAGCACTTTTCTCGGGGCGACCGATCAAAAACCTTCATTACGTCTGTGTTGCCATCTGTTGAGATGTGCACGGCAAGGAAGATACTGCCGGGGTCCAACACCCGTTCAAGGCTGAACGGATACCAGGGAGGACGGAGTGACTTCGTTGCGTACCCCGCGTACCACGACCACCACGCGCGACCCGCGTGCCCGGCTCAGACGCCTGGGCGTGGCATCCGCCGCGGCAGGGCTGATGGCCACCCTGCTCGTGGCAGGCCCGGCGACCGCCACACCCGACCCCGGAGACGCGCTCGTCCAGGGCAAGGTCTCCTCGGAGCAGGCGGCCGACGCGCGCTCCGCCATCCAGAGCGGTGAGATACCCGGCGTGGACGAGATCGTCCACAGCTCGAACATCCAGCACCTCGCGAACATCCCCAAGGACGCGCTCCAGGGCCTCAACACGGACCTCGCGTTCCAGGGCAAGTACGCCTTCGCGGGCAACTACGACGGCTTCCGGATCTTCGACATCAGCAACCCGAAGGCCCCGAAGACCGTCTCCCAGGTCCTCTGCCCCGGTTCCCAGAACGACATCTCCGTCTCCGGGAACCTGCTGTTCCTCTCGACGGACTCCTCCCGGAGCGACAACTCCTGCGCCAGCACCACGCAGCCCGCCTCGGTCAAGGAATCCTGGGAGGGCATGAAGATCTTCGACATCAGCGACGTCCGCAACCCGAAGTACGTCGCCGCCGTCGAGACCGCGTGCGGCTCGCACACCCACACGCTGGTTCCCAAGAAGCGGGACGTGTACGTCTACGTCTCCTCCTACTCTCCCAACGCCGCGTTCCCGGACTGCCAGCCGCCGCACGACGGCATCTCGGTCATCAAGGTGCCCCGCAAGGCGCCCGAGAAGGCCGCGATCGTCTCCTTCCCCGTCCTCTTCCCCGGCGAGGGCCCGGACGGCGGCGGCAACCCGGGCGGTCCCACCAACCCGGGCGTCTCCAAGACCACGGGCTGCCACGACATCACCGTGCTGCCGGAGAAGGACATCGCGGCCGGCGCCTGCATGGGTGACGGCATCCTCTTCGACATCGAGGACCCGGAGCACCCGCGGGTGATCGACCAGGTCCAGGACAACGTCAACTTCGCGTTCTGGCACTCCGCCACCTTCAACCAGAAGGCCAACAAGATCGTCTTCACCGACGAGCTCGGTGGCGGCGGCGGTGCCACCTGCAACGCCGTGGTGGGCCCGAACCGCGGTGCCAACGGCATCTACGACATCGTCGGCAAGGGCAAGCGCAGCAAGCTGGTGTTCCGCAGCTACTACAAGATCCCGCGCCACCAGGCCGACACCGAGAACTGCGTCGCCCACAACGGCTCGCTGATCCCGGTCAAGGGCAAGGACCTCATGGTCCAGGCGTGGTACCAGGGCGGTGTCTCCGTCTGGGACTTCACCGACTCCCGCAAGCCCAAGGAGATCGCCTACTTCGAGCGCGGTCCGCTGTCCGCCACCACCATCGCGACCGGCGGCTCGTGGTCCGCGTACTACTACAACGGCTACATCTACTCGAACGACATCGCCAAGGGCTTCGACGTCCTGAAGCTCTCCGACCGTCGTACCGACCCCGCGAAGCGGATCCGGATGGACGAGCTCAACGTCCAGACGCAGCCGGACTACTTCGACTTCGACGACTGAACCGAATGATCCGAGTGACCGGACGCGCGACGGCCTGCTGACGGCCTGAGCGACGGCGTGCCGTCGGGCGGACCCCCGTCCGGCGGCACGCCCGCCTCCCAGTCGAGGCCGTACCGGTGGAACAGCTCCGACCGCAGCCGCGCCAACGGCATCTGGGCGCCCGGGAGCAGGACCGCCACCACCGCGCCCATCAACAGGGCGCGCAGCAGCGGATAGTCGGTGTCCACGTCCTCGGATCCGTACCGCGTGACGGTGTCCCGCAGCAGGAACGCGAGGCGCTGCTGCTCGGGGCACTGCACGAACCCCTCGGCCTGCAGGATGCCCGCCATATGGGTCCGCATCAGCGTGGGCCGCTCCGCCGCGAGCCCCAGGATCGCGTCGATCGCGCGGGCCATCCGCTCATGGCCGTCGTCCGTGCGCGGTGCGCGCTCCAGCGCCTCTTCCAGCGTGAGGTGCATCAGACGGTGCACCGCCGACTGGAGGAGCTGCCGCTTGCCGGGGAAGTAGTACGAGATCAGCCCGCGCGCCGACCCGGCCCGCTCCGCGATGTCGCCGAGTGTCGTCGCCTCGTAACCACGTGTGTCGACCAGTTCCACCGTGGCCTGCAGAATGCGCTCCCGGGACTTGCGCCGGAGCTCTTCATTGACCGATGGGCTACGCGGGGACATGCTGGACTCCTGCGTTGACTGGCTGCCGGCCAATATACTCGGCGCATCCCGTCGGCATGCCTTCGTGGCAGGTCGCCGGGGATGCCGTCTGTTCTGGGCGACACGGGGGATCGTCCAGAACAGGCGGCTTCATCCTGCTTCTCCCATTCTGCTCCCGCTGTCCCCGGTCTCCCCGGGCTCGGCGCTGGGGCCACGGCGCCCGCCGCGGCGGTACGTCAGGACTGCCGTCGCCACGCAGCACCAGCCGAGCAGCCAGCCCCCGAGCACGTCCGAGGGCCAGTGGACGCCCAGATAGATGCGCGTCCAGCCCACCCCGAGGACCGAGACGAGCGCGACGGTCGCGAGGGTGCCCCAGCCGCGCCACTCGGGCCGCCAGCGCATCGCGAGCACCCACAGCAGCAGTCCGCAGGTCACCGTGGCCGTCATCGCGTGCCCGGACGGGAAGGCGGCGAACCGCGCGGAGTCGACCGGATCCTCCCACTGCGGACGCTCCCGCCCGACCAGCGACTTGATGCCCTGCTGGAGCGCCACGGCGATCAGGCTCGTCCCCGCCACCCACAGCGCCAGGCGCCGCTCCCGTCCCCACCACAGCAGCACCACGGCGGCCGCGGCCAGTGCGCGCATGGTCCAGGGGTCCCAGATCCAGTCGCTGAGGACCCGGTGGACCTGGGTGAGTCCCGGCTCGGCGAGGGCGTCGCGGTGGAGTGCCTCGACGACCCAGCGGTCGAAGGAGAGCAGAGGGGCCCATCCCGTGGCGACGAGCACCAGCAGCAGGACGAACAGGACGCCGGAGACCACCGCGGAGGAACGCATACGCCGATCCTGCCCGACGAACGGCCCCGGGCGATCTTCCGCGTCGCTCGAGCGGCCCGCGCGCGTCGCCGCGCGCCCCGTCGCACCCGACCGGAGCGGAGCGTCTGCCGGCACCCGCTAGCCCAGCGCGCTGAGCGCCGGGGCGAAGGCCACGAGCACCGGGACCACCGGCACCAGGGACGCGGCTGCCGTGAGCCGGAGACGGCGGCCGGCGGTCAGGCGCGGGGCCGCGGTCAGCAGTCGGTTCACCCGTCGCGGAAGATCCCCGTAAGGGTCCGGGCCGGGCCCGAACACCCCCCGGTCCTCGTTCAGTTCGACGAGTGCGAGCGCGATCGTCAGCCGCCCGAACCGGCGCGAGGCCACGTCGTCGGCCGCCAGCTCCACCAGCCGGTGCATCTCCTCGCGGAAGGCCGCGAAGACCGGGATCCCCGGGAACCCGGAGGCCAGCGCCGCCGAACAGTGCAGCAACCAGTCGTGCCGGGCGCGCGCGTGCCCCTGCTCGTGGGCGAGGACGGCGTCGAGCTGGCGCCCCTTCAGCCTCCGGAGCGCCGCCGTGGTGATCACCAGTTGGGGTGTGGTTCCCGCGAGCCACCAGGCGTCGGCCCGTTCGCCCTCCAGGACGACGAGACGCTCGCCGCCCGGCTCCTCCCCGGGCAACAGGGGCGCGCGGACGAGCAGATCGCAGCGGCGCTGCCTGCGCCGGGCGCGGGCCTGGCCGAACTCCCGTCCGAGCATGGCCCCGGACCAGACGCCGCCGGCGGCGAGAACGACGGCGAGCACCGCGGACCAGGGTCCGGTCGTGCCCAGCTCGTACGCGTCGACCACCGCGCGCGGCGCGGGTGCGAAGACCTGTCCCCGCACGGCCTGCCAGGCGGTCGACGCGCTGAACGTCATGGAGAGGGCGAAGCTCAACAGGACGGCGGCGACCGCGCACTGCCAGACCCAGAGGGCGACCACGGGTTCTCGCTCCACCCAGTCGGCCCGCGACAGCAGCCGGGGGGCCGCGAGGGCGGTCAGGACGCCGAGCAGGAACAGCGCGAGGGAGACCCACATGGGCGCAACACTATGAGGGGGATACGGGTCGGGGGTACGGCCTCGGACGGCAAGTGACGTACGCCACGGTTTCGTTGCCGCACAAGGAGCCCGAAGCGGTCACCGGCGACCGGCGACCGGCGACCGGCGACCGGCGACCGGCGACCGGCGACCGTGCGGTCCCGGTCCTCACATCGTCACCAGCATGGCGAGCATGGCGAGCGCCATCGACAGCCGGCAGACGAGTGTCAGTTCCGGCCGGGTCGCCCAGGCCGGCCCCGGGGCGCCCGCGGTCGCCGCTCTCGCGACCGGGACGAGTCTGGTGCCCGCGTGGAGCACGTACCCCATGTAGTAGAGGAGAAGTCCACCCGTGAGCACGGGGATGCCGGCCGCCGCGCCCGCCGTGTGCCCCGTGTGCGCCCCCGCGGTGGGCGCCGCCATCGCCACCGCCATGTAGACCATGGCGAGCGAGCCGACCAGATGGTGCAGATGGTGCCCGCCGTGCCGGACCGCGAGCAGGCCGTGCAGCGTCGCGAGGCCGAACACCGCCGCGTACACCGTCCAGCTCCAGCCCGGCGGGCTGAGCACGGCCGCGGGCAGCGCCATGGTCGCCATCCCGAACCCCATCACCGCCTCGCCGCCCGCCGCCCGTCGCTCCTCGCCGGCGCAGGCCCGCATCCGCAGCAGGCAGTACCCGCCCGTCGCCACGCACAGCGCGACCATCAGCCACCCGGACAGGGCGGGTCCGTGCACGGCACACCTCCCCCTCGACGCCGTCCCCTCCCCGGAGGATGCCCGCCGCCGGTCGGGCACACGCGGGCGCACGGGCGCGCACAGGCGTACGAAGGGGAGTGAAGGTGCGCGCGTTAGGCTCGGGCGGATCGCGTACGGCGATCGTCAGCGCCCGAGGGGAGCCCCGTTCACATGGACACCGCCACGTCGCACGAGACCGGCCGGATCAGCTACCGCGAGGCGGTCCTGGACGACGTCCCGGCCCTCGTCCCGCTCGTCGAGTCGGCCTACCGGGGCGACGCCAGCCGGGGCGGCTGGACGACGGAGGCGGACATCCTGCAGGGGCAGCGCACCGACCCCGAGGGTGTGGCCGCCGTGATCACCGCGCCCGGCAGCCGGCTCCTGGTCGTGGAGCGGGAGGGCGAGCTCGTCGCCTGCTGCCAGCTGGAGCACCGCGGCGAGGCCGCCTACTTCGGCATGTTCGCGGTCCGTCCCGAGCTTCAGGGCGCGGGCCTCGGCAAGCAGATCATCGCGGAGGCCGAGCGCCGGGTGCGCGAGCTGTGGGACGTGCGGGAGATGCACATGACGGTCATCTCCGTGCGGGAGGAGCTCATCGCCTGGTACGAGCGCCGCGGGTACCGGCGCACGGGGCGGACGACCCCCTTCCCGTACGGCGACGAGCGTTTCGGTCTGCCTCAGCGTGACGATCTGGAGTTCGAGCTCCTGATTAAGCCACTGGACTGAGCCTTACGGCGGAAGGTCTGCTTCCCCCCTGTCTCACGGGAAAAACTTCTGCGATCAGGGGGGTCTCACAGGAGAATTTCTCTTGCCCCTCTTGTGGTGGACAAGCATTGCTGGTTACGGTGTCTTGACGCGAGGTTCTCCTGTGAAGGAAGAGGCATGACGGAAATTCTTGTGCACGACGTGACCGGTGGGGGGATATCCACCGCCGCCCGGGTGATCGACCACCCCGCCTGGACCGAGCTCAAGAGTGCCGTGGAGGAGATCCGCGTCTGGCAGAGCGCCGACGGCTCCATCGACTTCGAGCGCGAGCACGCCCCCGTGCGCGCCCTGGTCGAGCTGACCCTCGACCGTGTCGTCGCCGCGGTCGAGCAGCTCTCCCCGCTCGTCCCGCACGACGGCGCGTACCACCGCGCCCTCGTCTCCGACCTGCGCAAGTGGGCCGAGAGCGGCTTCGTCGTCCCGGACTTCCTGGACTCGCTGCTCGCCTTCCAGCCGGCCGCCGACCGCGTGGACGGGCTCCAGCACCTCGTGCTGTTCCCGATGTACACGCAGAACGGCAACCCCGACCGCAACTTCGAAGCCGTCGTGCTCCGCATGGTGTGGCCGGAGTGGCTCTCCGAGCTGGAGGCCACCCGCTACGACAACCCGCTCTTCTGCGGCATCACCTTCGAGGACTTCACCGCCGGGTACGACACCAACTCGGCCGTCCTCTTCCCGGAGACCATCGCCGTCCGCGAGGCTCCCGAGCGCTTCACCTGGGGCGGCATCTTCTGCGACCGCGAGGCCGCGCGCTTCCGCAAGGTCACCGAGGCCGCCGTGGACACCCTCGGCATCCAGCTGCCCGAGGACATCGCCGCCATGGTCGGCGACCAGAAGCGCTGCGAGCAGGCCTTCGTGCTCTGGGACATGGTCCACGACCGCACCCACAGCCACGGCGACCTGCCCTTCGACCCCTTCATGATCAAGCAGCGCCAGCCCTTCTGGATGTACGGCCTGGAGGAGCTCCGCTGCGACCTCACCGCCTTCAAGGAGGCCGTGAAGCTGGAGGCCGAGGGCAACACGCACGGCCGTGACGTGCAGTACGCGGTCCTCTTCGACCGGATGTTCCGCTTCCCGCTCTCCGGCGACCGCACCCGCAACTACGACGGTCTCGGCGGCCAGCTCCTCTTCGCGTACCTTCACAAGCACGACGTGGTGCGCTGGACGGACAACACCCTGAAGATCGACTGGCAGCGGGCCCCCGAGGTCACGAACCAGCTCTGCGCCGAGATCGAGACGCTCTACCGCGACGGCATCGACCGTCCCAAGCTCGTCCACTGGTTCAAGGCGTACGAGCTGGTCTCCACCTACCTCGCCCCGCACCCGGGATCGAAGTGGGCCAAGGGCCCCGACGCCCTCGACCTCTCCCTCCCGCCCCGCAAGCTCGTCGACGACGTGCTTCCGGACGAGTTTCCGCTCAGCATGTTCTTTGAGGCCCTCGCGAAGAAGCTGAAGGGCGTGATCGCCGAAACCAAGGGGATCACCGCCGCCGACGTCTCACGGACCGACCGGGCCGCCGCGTGAGCTCTCGTACCGAGGACACGAAGGAGGCGTCGCCCATGAACGCCAACGGAAACGGTGGGCCGCTCGACGGCGCCGTCATCGCGGTCGCCGGAGCGGCCGGCCCGGCCGGCCGCGCGACGCTGCTGCGTCTCGCCGAGGCCGGTGCGACCGTCGTCGGCTCCGACGCCGACCCGGCGCGTCTCGCGGACGCCGTGGACGCCGCCCGCTACGCGCACGGCGGTGCCAAGGTCGTCGGTGACACCGTCGACCTGCTCGACCTGGACGCCACGCGCGACTGGGCCGCGAAGACCGAGAAGGAGTTCGGCCGGATCGACGGCCTGGTCCACCTCGTCGGCGGCTGGCGCGGCAGCGGCTCCTTCACGGAGACCGACCTCGCGGACTGGGACTTCCTGGAGAAGCTCCTCATCCGTACGGTCCAGAACACCTCGCTGGCCTTCCACGACGGACTGCTGCGGGCCGGTGGCCGCGGCCGCTACGCCCTGATCAGCCAGGTCGGCGCGCACAAGCCGCTGGCCAACAACGCCGCGTACAACGCCGGCAAGGCGGCTGCCGAGGCCTGGACCCTCGCCATGGCGGACTCGTTCCGCAAGCTGGGGGGTGACGACGGCCCGCAGGCGGCGGCTGCGATCCTGGTGATCAAGGCATTGGTGCACGACGCCATGCGCGCCGAACGCCCCAACGCGAAGTTCGCGGGCTTCACCGACGTGAAGGACCTGGCCGACGAGATCGCCGGGCTCTGGGACAAGCCCGCCCAGGAAGTGAATGGACAGCGTCTGTGGCTGACCCCCAAGCCGTGACCGCGGCCCTCGGCCCCAGGACCGACGCACGTCGTCACCACGACCCGTCGGTCCGGGGCTTCGCCAGCGACAACTACGCCGGCGCCCACCCCGAGGTCCTCGCGGCCCTCGCCCTCGCCAACGACGGCCACCAGGTCGCCTACGGCGAGGACCAGTACACCGAGCACCTCCAGCGGATCATGCACAGCCACTTCGGCCCCATGGCCGAGGCGTTCCCGGTCTTCAACGGGACCGGGGCGAACGTGACGGCGCTCCAGGCGCTCACCGACCGCTGGGGCGCCGTGATCTGCGCCGAGTCCGCGCACATCAACGTGGACGAGGGCGGAGCGCCGGAGCGGATGGGCGGCCTCAAGCTGCTCACCGTGCCGACCCCGGACGGCAAGCTCACCCCCGAGCTGATCGACCGGCAGGCCTGGGGCTGGGAGGACGAGCACCGGGCGATGCCGCAGGTCGTCTCGATCACCCAGAACACGGAGCTGGGCACCGTCTACACGGTGGACGAGATCCGCGCGATCGTCGAGCACTCCCATGCCAAGGGCATGAAGGTGCACCTCGACGGCGCCCGGATAGCCAACGCCGCCGCCTCGCTTGACGTGCCGATGCGCGCGTTCACCAACGCGGTGGGCGTCGACGTGATCTCGTACGGCGGCACGAAGAACGGCATGCTCTTCGGCGAGGCCGTCGTCGTCCTCAACCCCGACGCGGTCAGCCACATGAAGCACCTGCGCAAGCTGTCCATGCAGCTCGCGTCGAAGATGCGCTTCGTGTCGGTGCAGCTGGAGGCCCTCCTCGCGAAGGACCTGTGGCTGCGCAACGCCCGCCACGCCAACGCGATGGCCCAGCGCCTCGCGGCCGGGGTGCGCGAGGTCGACGGTGTGGAGATCCTCTACCCGGTGCAGGCCAACGCGGTCTTCGCCCGGCTGCCGCACGACGTCACCAGGCGCCTCCAGGAGCGCTTCCGCTTCTACTTCTGGGACGAGAGCGCCGGCGACGTGCGCTGGATGTGCGCCTTCGACACCACGGAGGACGATGTGGACGCCTTCCTCCAGGCACTGAAGGAAGAGCTGGCCCGCTAGTTCGGCGCCGACCCCGCGCTACTGAATAGGTATGCGGCCGGATGGAAAGTCATTGACTTCCGTCCGGCTGTTTCCGTACGCTCCACCCGCATGGAGCGCATGGAACTCGTCCAGCAGAACCCCGACATCGCGGCCTATCTGGCCGCGAGCGAAGCCGTCGACCATGAACACCCGGTCGTCCGGGCCCTCGTGCAGCGCCTCGCCGACGCCCACCCCGACGCATACGCATACGCCGAGGCGGCCTTCGTGTACGTACGGGACGCCGTCCCGCACTCCATGGACGCGGGCGATCACCGCGTCACCTGGCGCGCCTCGGACGTCCTGGAGCAGTGCACCGGCATCTGTTACGCCAAGTCCGTCGCGTACGCCGCTCTCCTCCGGGCCCGCGGCATCCCGGCCGCCCTGTGCTACCAGCGGCTCGCCGACGACGACGGTTCGAACCCGGTGATCCACGGTCTCGTCGCCGTCCTGCTGCCCGGTGAACGGGTCTGGGCCCGCCAGGACGTGCGGGGCAACAAGCCCGGGGTTGACGCGCGGTTCTCCCTGGGGGAGGAGCGGCTGGCCTGGACCGTACGGCCAGAGTTCAATGAAGTGGATTATCCGGTGCTCTACACTGAACCGCATCCGGCCGTTCTGGACGCGCTCCGCGCCGCGCCCGACCGGCCGTCCCTCTGGCGGACGCTCCCCACGGAGCTCTGACCCCGGACACCACCGAACGGCGGATCATGACTCCCACGCTCACCGTCTCCGACGAGGTGCGCACCCTCGTACCCGGCTTCACCGCACTGGTCGTCGAGGCCCATGGACTGGTCAACGGTCCGAGCGACGAAGCGAGTTCGGCCCTCCTCGACGAGGCCGCGCGGCGGCTCGCCGAGCGCCTCGACGGCCGGACGCCGGACCGGGATCCGCACATCGCCGCCTGGCGCGCCGCGTACACCGCCTTCGGCGCCAAGCCCTCCCGTACCCGCAACTCCGCGGAGGCGCTGGCCAAGCGGGCGCTCGCCGACGGCGGGCTGCCCCGGATCAACCGGCTCGTCGATGCCTACAACGCGGTGAGCGTCGCCCACCTGATTCCGGTCGGCGGCGAGGACCTGGGCAGGATCCGGGGCGCCATGCGCCTGGTCAGGGCCGTCGGCGACGAGCCCTTCGTCACCGTGGCCGACGGCGTGGAGACGGTGGAGCACCCCGAGTCCGGGGAGATCGTCTGGTGCGACGAGGAGGGAGTCACCTGCCGCCGCTGGAACTGGCGCCAGGGACCCCGCACCCGCATCGACGACGACACCGTCGACGCGCTCTTCCTGCTGGAGTCGCTCGCTCCCATGACCCGGGAGGAGCTCCTCGCGGCGGGATCCGAGCTCGCCGAGTCGCTGCGGAAGCTCAGCCCGGGAGCCCGGATCACCGTCCGGGATCCGGAGTAACGGTTCTTCGTTCGAACGGTGCCGTGGCGCGCGTCCGCGCTGCCGTCAGCCCGCTTCCTTGACCTGGGCGGGCGTCGGAGCCGTACCCCCGAGGTGCGCGGGCACCCACCACGTGTCGCTCGCGTCCTTGGGGCGGACCGGGTAGGCGCGCTGCGCGGCCTCCAGGAGCTCCTGACAGCGCTCGCGCAGCCGCCGGGTGATGGCACCCGCGTACTGGTCGGCTGGGGCCTCGACGGGCTCGCCGACGCGGATCGTCACCGGGATGTGGCTCCGCTTGAAGTTCCGCGGACGGCCCTTCGTCCAGACGCGCTGGGTGCCCCAGAGCGCCATCGGGATCAGCGGGACCCCGGCCTCCTGGGCGAGCCGCGCCGCACCGGTCTTGAAGCCCTTGAGCGTGAACGACTGGGAGATGGTCGCCTCGGGGAAGACGCCGATGATCTCGCCGGCGCGCAGCGACTCCAGCGCGTGCTTGTACGCGTGCTCGCCCGCCGAGCGGTCCACCGGGATGTGCTTCATGCCGCGCATCAGCGGTCCCGAGACCTTGTGCCGGAAGACCGAGTCCTTCGCCATGAAGCGGACGAGGCGCTTCTGCGGCAGTGCCGCCAGGCCCGTGAAGATGAAGTCCAGATAGCTGATGTGATTGGAGACGAGCACCGCGCCACCCGTGCGCGGGATGTGCTCCGAACCCTGCGTGTCGATCTTCAGGTCGAGCGCCTTGAACAGGGTCAGTGCGGCGCCGACGACCGGCCGATACACGAGTTCTGCCATCTGGGATGAACCCCTTCTTCCGTGCCCGGGGAGGGTTCTCCCGGCGAAGTTACGCAGCCGTAGGTTTTCGGCTTTGGGCAGATCGTGCCCCATGTGGGCCGCCGTGACCAGTCCAGGCGGCTTCGTACAGGGAGATTCTCGTCACTCGCGGTGGTCGTGGCGGGAATCGAACGCTTCCGTGCGACGCTGCACCTGGTGACACGCCGCCGAGACCGGAAGAAAAGAGGTGCGACGGGTGACCGCGACACTCGGACCCGAGGCGCTCGGCGCCGAACTGGGGGAGCGCGCCACCCTCGTCCAGTTCTCCACCGCCTTCTGCCAGCCCTGCCGGGCCACCCGCCGTACCCTCGCCGAGGTCGCCGCGATGGTGCCGGGCGTGGGGCACGTGGAGATCGACGCGGAGGAACGCCTCGATCTCGTACGCGAACTGGGCATCGACCGGACCCCCACCGTCCTCGTCCTCGACCGGACCGGAACCGTCGTCCGCCGGGCCACGGGGCAGCCGCGGAAGGTGGACGTCATCGCCGCCCTGGGGCGCGCGGTCTGACGTCGTGACACTTCTCCCACATCCCGGTACGCACTTGACTGCACGCGGCAACGATCGTCACCCTGGCGGAGTGCCCCCAGAACTCCTTCTCTACGGCCGGACCCACGTGGACCTGGCCCGCAACGCGAGCGCGCGCTGTCCGGGCGTCTGACGACCCCAGGACCTCTTCCATGCCGCCCTCGCAGAAGGACAACTCCATGACGGTTTCGTCAGACCTCCGAGTCGACGCCGTTCCCACCATCGGCGCACCCCGGCAGGCCTCTCCCGATCTGCTCCGCTCGGTCTTCCGCCGGCACGCGGCCGGTGTCGCGGTCGTCACCGCCCGCGGCGAGCGCCCCGTCGGCTTCACCGCGACCTCCCTCAACTCCGTCGCCGCCGACCCCCCGCTGATCTCCTTCGGGGTGGGCACCTCCTCCTCCAGCTGGCCCGTGCTCGCCGAGGCCGAGCACATCGGCGTCCACATACTCGGGGAGCACCAGCAGGATCTGGCCGCCACCTTCGCGCGGAGCGGCGCCGACCGTTTCGGCGAGGGGACCCGCTGGAGCGAGGGCCCCGAGGGAGTGCCCGTGCTCGACGACGTACTCGCCTGGCTGGTCTGCCGTGTGGTGGCCCGCGTGCCCGCCGGGGACCACCGGATCGTGATCGCGCAGGCGGTCGCCGGGGATCCCGACGGGGTGGGCCGGCCGCTCCTCTATCACCACGGGCGCTTCAACGCGCTGCGCGACTGAGAGTTCCCGCGCGCGCCGCTCTCCGCGCGTTGGGCAGATCACATCGCTGAGCGCTTGCTTACTGGTAACAGACTGGGTGTACTGGCGAGTAATATTTCGGTCGGGGCGTCCGGCGCCCCGACCGGAAACCCGCCCTTCAGGCGCCTATGCTGCGAGCAACAAGGCAGCCCAGTTATGACGATGCAGTAGGAGAGCCGGCGTGAGCTTGAGGATCGTTGTCTGTGTGAAGTACGTGCCCGACGCGACCGGAGACCGGAAGTTCGCCGACGACCTGACGGTCGACCGCGACGACGTCGACGGCCTGCTGTCGGAGCTCGACGAGTACGCGGTCGAGCAGGCGCTGCAGATCGCCGAAGAGGCGGACGACGCCGAGGTCACCGTGCTGACGGTCGGCCCCGAGGACGCCAAGGACGCGCTGCGCAAGGCGCTCTCCATGGGCGCCGACAAGGCCGTCCACGTCGAGGACGACGACCTCCACGGCACCGACGTGATGGGCACCTCGCTGGTGCTCGCCAAGGCGATCGAGAAGACCGGCTACGACGTCGTCATCGCCGGTATGGCCTCCACCGACGGCACCATGGGTGTCCTCCCGGCGATCCTCGCCGAGCGTCTGGGCGTCCCGCAGGTCACGCTCCTCTCCGAGGTGAAGATCGAGGACGGCAAGGTGACCGGCCGTCGCGACGGCGACAGCGCCTCCGAGCAGCTGGAGGCCTCCCTCCCGGCGGTCGTGTCCGTGACCGACCAGTCCGGCGAGGCGCGCTACCCGTCCTTCAAGGGCATCATGGCCGCCAAGAAGAAGCCGGTGGAGTCCCTGGAGCTGGACGACCTGGACATCGACGCGGACGAGGTCGGCCTCGCCGGCGCCTGGACCGCGGTCGACTCCGCCGCAGAGCGTCCGGCGCGCACCGCCGGCACGATCGTCAAGGACGAGGGCGAGGGCGGCAAGCAGCTCGCCGGCTTCCTCGCGGAGCAGAAGTTCATCTAAGAGGCAGTCTCGCGGGCCGGAGGTTCTTCCGAGGCCCGCGCGAGCCCCTCAGACCGCCCCTTTTCGTTCGCAGGAGATTGAAGTCCCATGGCTGAGATTCTCGTCTACGTCGACCACGTCGACGGAGCCGTCCGCAAGCCCACCCTCGAGCTGCTGACCCTCGCCCGCCGCATCGGCGAGCCGGTCGCCGTCGCGCTGGGCACCGGCGCCGCGGACACCGCCGCCGTCCTCGCCGAGCACGGCGCGGTGAAGGTCCTGACGGCCGACGCCCCCGAGTTCGCCGAGTACCTCGTCGTTCCCAAGGTCGACGCGCTCCAGGCCGCGTACGAGGCTGTTTCCCCGGCCGCCGTGCTCGTCCCGTCCTCCGCCGAGGGCAAGGAGATCGCGGCCCGCCTCGCGGTCCGTATCGGCTCCGGCATCATCACCGACGCCATCGACCTGGAGGCCGGTGACGAGGGCCCGGTCGCGACGCAGTCCGCGTTCGCCGCCTCCTTCACCACCAAGTCCCGTGTCTCCAAGGGCACCCCGGTCATCACGGTCAAGCCGAACTCGGCTCCCGTCGAGGCCGCCCCCGCCGCCGGCGCGGTCGAGACCCTCGCGGTCTCCTTCGGCGCGCTGGCCACCGGCACCAAGGTGACCGCCCGCACCCCGCGCGAGTCCACCGGCCGTCCGGAGCTGACCGAGGCCGCGATCGTGGTCTCCGGCGGCCGTGGCGTCAACGGTGCCGAGAACTTCGCGATCATCGAGGCGCTCGCCGACTCGCTCGGTGCCGCCGTCGGCGCCTCGCGTGCCGCGGTCGACGCCGGCTGGTACCCGCACTCCAACCAGGTCGGCCAGACCGGCAAGTCGGTCTCGCCGCAGCTGTACATCGCGTCGGGCATCTCCGGCGCGATCCAGCACCGCGCGGGTATGCAGACCTCGAAGACGATCGTCGCGATCAACAAGGACGCCGAAGCGCCGATCTTCGACCTCGTCGACTACGGCGTCGTGGGCGACCTCTTCGACGTCGTCCCGCAGCTGACCGAAGAGGTCAAGTCCCGCAAGGGCTGAGCTCGGTAGGCTTGACCTGCGATTCTGTACGGTCCGGGGGCCGCGTGGTGATCATCACCGCGCGGCCCCCGGCCGTTTCGGACACCCATTGACGTGGGTCCCGACGGACTACTAACTTCGCTATACGGATTTTTGATTCCGTGAAGCGGAAAACAGGAGGATGTGGGATGGGTCAGCAGGAGAAGGTGTCGACGAGCCTCGCGGGCACGGTCAGCGAGGGCATCAGCGCCTCCCTCGCGGAGGTGGACGCCGAGCTGGACCGCCGCTACCCGGGAGACCCCGGCACCCGCCAGCCCGTCCACACCGTCTATGTCCCCGGCAACGTCTTCGACGCCGGAACGATCCGCTCCTGGGGCGACCAGGCCCTCGCCGCCCTCGACGAGCACGCTCCCGACGCCCACTCCTTCGCCGCGGTCCTCGGCCTCTCCGACGACCTCGCCGAGGACGTCTACGGCCGCGTACGCGCCAAGCTGGAGCGCGAGCCCATCGAGGACCTCCGGGTCGACTTCGAGGACGGTTACGCCGGCCAGGACGAGGACCAGGACGCCGCCCGCGCCGCTCGGCTGATCTCGGAGGCGTACGCGAAGGGCACCGCCGCCCCGTACATGGGCATCCGGATGAAGTGCATGGAGTCCGCCGTACGCGACCGCGGCATCCGCACCACCGACGTCTTCCTCACCGGCCTCCTGGAGAACGGCGGCCTCCCCGAAGGCCTCGTCCTCACCCTCCCCAAGGTGACCTACCCCGAGCAGGTCACCGCCTTCGTCCGGCTCCTGGAGGCCTTCGAGAAGGCCCACGGCCTCGACGCCGGCCGCCTCGGCTTCGAGATCCAGATCGAGACCAGCCAGTCCATCCTCGCCACCGACGGCACCGCCGCCGTCGCCCGCATGATCGGCGCCGCCGAGGGCCGCGCCACCGGACTGCACTACGGCACCTTCGACTACAGCGCCTGCCTCGGTGTCTCCGCCGCCTACCAGGCCAGCGACCACCCGGCCGCCGACCACGCCAAGGCGATCATGCAGGTCGCCGCCGCGGGCACGGGCGTACGCGTCTCCGACGGCTCCACCAACATCCTCCCGGTCGGCTCCACCGAGCACGTCCACGAGGCCTGGCGCCTGCACTACGGCCTCACCCGCCGCGCCCTCTCCCGCGCCTACTACCAGGGCTGGGACATGCACCCGGGCCACATCCCCACCCGGTACGCCGCGGTCTTCGCCTTCTACCGCGAGGGCTTCGAGGCGGCCGCCAAGCGGCTCTCCGCCTACGCCAACCACGCGGGCGGCGACGTCATGGACGAGCCCGCCACCGCCAAGGCCCTCAGCTCCTACCTGCTGCGCGGCATCGACTGCGGAGCCCTCGACACCGCCGAGGTCGACGCGCTCACCGGTATGAACCGAGCCGCCCTCGACCGCTTCGCGGCCCCGCGCCGCGGCGATCTGACCGCTTCCGCGGAGTAGCGGGACCCGGTCCGGGCCGGCGGGCGGCTGCGGCCGTGGTCGGTCCGGGCGACGGGTTGCCGTGGGGCCGGGCCGGGCCCCCGAACCGCCGTGGCCGGTCGGGGCCGCCGCGTCGGGGGCCGGGGCGGCCTTCGTGCGGGGCACTACGGCCGTCGGCCCGGCCCTCGCTCGGGCGGCGGGCCCCGGGTAGGCCCTTCGCTCAGGCGGCAGTCGGCGGGATCTCGCCCGATCCGCGGGCGAGGAGCGTGGTGCCGAGAACCACCCGCTCCGGCGCCTCGTCGGCCCCGTCGAGACGCCGGAACAGCCGCTCCGCCGCCGTCCGGCCGAGCGCGGCGGCGTCCTGGGCGATGACCGTGACACCGAGCAGATCGGCCAGCTCGATGTCGTCGAAGCCGACCAGCGCGACGGGCCGCGGGTGCTCGGCGAGCGCGCGGACCACCGTGACCATGACCCGGTTGTTTCCCGCGAAGAGCGCCGTCACGGGCTCCGGCGCGGCCAGCATCTCCCGTACGGCCGTCCGCACCCGCTCGGGGTCCGTGGAGCCCGGCGAGACCCAGGCGTCCTGGACCGGCAGGCCCGCGTCCTCCATCGCCGCGCGGTAGCCGCGCAGCCGCTCGGCCGCGGTGTGGATCCGGGGGCGGTCGCCGATGAAGCCGATGCGGCGGTGTCCGTGGGCGATCAGATGCGCCACTCCGTCGCGGGCCCCGCCGAAGCTGTCGGAGAGGACGGCGTCGGCGTCGATGAGTCCGGCGGGACGGTCGACGAAGACCGTCGCGACACCCGCCCGGATCTCCGGCTCCAGATAGCGGTGGTCGTCCCCGGCGGGAATGACGATCAGCCCGTCGACCCTGCGCGCGCAGAGCGCGAGGGCCAGCTCCTGCTCCCGGCCGGGGTCCTCGGCGCTGGAGCCGTTGATGAGGAGGGCGCCGTGTGCCCGCGCGACCTCCTCGACCGCCCGGCTGAGCGGCCCGTAGAAGGGGTCGGCGAGATCCTCGAGGACGAGTCCGACCGTGGCGGTCCTGCCCTTGCGGAGCACCCGCGCGCTGTCGTTGCGGCGGAAACCGAGGATCTCGATGGCCTCCTGGACCCGGCGCTCGGTTTCGGGGGTGACCCCCGGCTCGCCGTTGACGACCCTGGACACCGTCTTCAGGCCGACCCCGGCGCGCGCGGCGACGTCCTTCATCGTGGGCCGGTTGCCGTAGCGGTGCTCAGGGCGGCGGGCGATGTCGGCCACGATGTGCGATTCCTCCGTCGGTGCTCGGTGTTCCTGCCCGAAGCATAGGGCCTGGACAACGTTGTCACGGCAGGGGAGACTGTAAGGAACACCGTTCCGTCCGCCCGTCGCCGACTGGAGACCCCGCGCCCATGCAGACCGACCCCGCCACGGGCCCCGTCGACGGTCTCGTCGTCGCTCTCGACATCGGCGGCACCAAGATCGCCGGCGCCCTGGTCGACGCCGAGGGTCGCATCCGTGTCCGCGCGCAGCGGCCCACTCCCGCGCGCGAGGCCGGCGAGACGGTGATGCGCGCGGTCGAGGACGTCCTCGCCGACCTCATGGCCTCCCCGCTGTGGGACGCCGCGGGAGCCGTCGGCATCGGCAGCGCGGGCCCCGTCGACGCGTACCGCGGGACCGTCAGTCCGGTCAACGTGCCCGGCTGGCGCGACTATCCGCTCGTCGAACGGGTCCGCCGGGCGACGGACGGACGGCCCGTCGTCCTGGTCGGCGACGGCGTCGCCATGACGGCCGCCGAGCACTGGCTCGGAGCCGCCAGGGGGCACGACAACGCCCTGTGTCTCGTGGTCTCCACGGGCGTCGGCGGCGGCCTCGTTCTCGGTGGCCGTGTCCACCCCGGCCCCACCGGCAACGCCGGTCACATCGGCCACATCGTGGTGGACATGGACGGCGAGCTCTGCGCCTGCGGCGGGCGCGGCTGCGTCGAGGGCATCGCCAGCGGCCCGCGGCTCGCCCGCCGCGCACGGGAGAACGGCTGGCGCCCGGGGCCCGACGGCGACGTCTCCGCCGCCGCCGTGGCCGCCGCGGCGCACGCGGGGGACCCGGTCGCCCTCGCGTCCTTCGAGCGGGCCGCCCAGGCGCTGGCGGCGGGCATCGCCGCGACGGCCGCCCTCGTCGAGATCGACATCGCTGTCGTCGGCGGCGGGGTCGCGGGCGCGGGCGAGATCCTCTTCGCCCCGCTCCGACGCAGCCTCGCCACGTACGCCACGCTCTCCTTCGTACGGAAGCTGACGGTCGTCCCGGCCCTGACGGGCACCGACGCGGGGCTTCTCGGCGCCGCGGCGGCGGCCTCGTCCACCGGCGGCGGGGGAGCGTGGCCGGGCGGGGCTTCCTGACCCGGCGGACCGACGGCGGGCAGCCACCGACCGGGGCACCCGTACTCGCGCCCGGGTCCTGGGCCCACGGCCCGACGGCGGGCGCCGCGGCCCGGGCCACCCGCGCGCCTCACTCCTCCCGTACCCGCTCCGCCGTCCGCTGCTCGACGATCACCAGGAACGTGTCGGACTCCAGATCCATCACGACCCGGGCCGGCACCCCCTCGTCGCGCCGCGCACCGGCGAACTCCTCCGCCGGCCAGCTGCCCCGCGGGCCGCCGGCCGGAAAACGCTCGAGAACCCTACGACTCATTCTCCGCACCCCCTCGTGCTTGCCGTTCTCAACGACAGCCGCGCGGAAGTGTCACGCACATGCCCAGACGTCTGTTCGTGGTTTTCGTGGCAGGGTGTTGCGGGCAAGCCACAGGGGGCTACCGAAGAGGGGGAATCGTGATCGTCTGGATCAACGGGACGTTCGGTGCGGGGAAGTCCAGCACCGCGCGCGAGCTGGTCGATCTGATCCCGAACTGCACGTTGTACGACCCCGAGGACACCGGTGGCGCACTGCGCCGGCTCCTGCCGGCCAAGCGGCTCGCCGAGGTCGAGGACTACCAGGACCTGCCGATCTGGCGACGCCTGGTGGTCGACACCGCGGCCGCGCTGCTCGCCGAGGTCGGCGGTGTCCTGGTCGTCCCGATGACGCTGCTGCGCCAGGAGTACCGGGACGAGATCTTCGGCGGGCTCGCCGCCCGCCGCATCGAGGTGCGCCATGTCCTGCTGGCTCCGGAGGAAACGATCCTGCGCCAACGGATCGACGACCGCGCGGAGTACGGCGACCCCGAGGTCGACGCCCGCGTCCGGGAGTGGTGTCATCAGCACCTCCCGCCGTACCGGGCCGCCCTCGACTGGCTCTCCGCCGACGCGTACGTCGTCGACACCTCGGCGCTCACCGTGCCCGAGACCGCCCGGTCCGTCGCCGACGCCGTCCAGACCGGCCTCGCCACGCCCTGCGGCATCGTCCAGACCCCCGAACCGACCGGCGAGACCGTCGCCGCCGGTGTGCTGCTCTTCGACGAGCAGGACCGCTTCCTGCTCGTCGACCCCACCTACAAGCCCGGCTGGGAGTTCCCCGGCGGTGTCGTCGAAGCCGGCGAGCCCCCGGCCCGTGCCGGTATGCGCGAGGTGGCCGAGGAGATAGGTCTCGAACTCGACGCCGTACCCCGCCTGCTCCTCGTCGACTGGGAACGGCCCCGGCCGCCCGGCTACGGAGGACTGCGTCTCCTCTTCGACGGCGGCACGCTCGGCCCCGCCGACACCGCCCGGCTCCACCTCCCCGGCGCCGAACTCCGCGACTGGCGCTTCGTCACCGAGGAGGAGGCCGCCGACCTCCTGCCCCCGGTCCGCTACCGCCGCCTCCGCTGGGCCCTGCGCGCCCGCGAAGGCGGCACGGTGCTCAATCTGGAGGCGGGAGACCCGGTCGGCTGACGACGGGGTCTCGTGCTCGGCGGGTCCGGCGGGTCCGGCGGGTCCGGCGGGTCCGGTCGGTTCGGCGGGTTCGGCGGGTTCGGTCGGTTCGGCGGGTTCGGTCGGTTCGGCGGGTTCGGTCGGTTTCGCGGGTCCGTCCGGACAGTCGCTACGCCACCGCGGCCGCGAGGCGGTCCGCCGTGTCCTCGGTCACCGGAGCGCCGTGGCCGCAGCACAGCACCGAAGGCGCCAGCTTCGCGAGAGCCCGCATCGACTCCATGGCGAGCGCACGGTCGACGTGGAACACGCCGAACGTCACGTCCCGCACCGTCGCCACCGTGTCCCCGGTGAACAGCACGCCGTGGCGCGGCAGGTGCACGGCGATCGAACCGGGAGTGTGCCCCGGGGTGTGGACCACGACCGCGCCGTCGCCGAAACCGAGCTCCTCGCCGTCCTCGACCTCGCGGTCCACCCGTGTCGGCGGTGCCTCCGGCACGGTCAGACCGTGCTCGAACAGGGGGAGCTCCCAGTCCAGGAGATCGGGCTCGGGCACCGGCGCCTCGCCCCGGATCACCGGCGCGTCGAGCCGGTGCGCCAGGATCTCGGCGCCGTGACGGTCCGCGAGCTCCTGCGCGGCGCCCACGTGGTCCCGGTGGCAGTGCGTCAGCACGATCCGGCGCAGCCGGTCCGGGTCCAGACCGGCCGCCCGTATCGCCTCCGCCGTCCCGGTCGCCGTACCGGCCCAACCGGCGTCGATCAGAGTCGACTCCTCCTCGTCCTGCCAGAGATAGGCCTGTCCGATGGAGTGGTCGAGGAGGTGGAGGCGCGGGGTGATCCGGATGGGTTCCATACGGCGAACCTACGTATCCCCGCAGGTCCGGCGGAGGCTTCTACGCTCTCGGCGAGCTTCGCCGAACGCGGAATTCGACAGCCCGCCGCAAGCCGGTCCGGTCCGGGACGGAAACCGTGTCAGACCTTCTTCGAGTGCGCGTAATTGAGCAGGAAGTGCGCCTCGGCCACCGACAGGCGCTCCAGCTCCTCGGGCGACACGGACTCGTTCGGCGCGTGGATCTGCGCCTCCGGCTCGCTGAGCCCGATCAGCAGGATCTCCGCCTCCGGGTACAGCTCGGCCAGCGTGTTGCACAGCGGGATCGAGCCGCCCATGCCGGCCGTCTGCATCTCCTCACCGGGGTACGCGACCCGCATCGCCTCGGCCATCGACGCGTACGCCGGGCTCGACGTGTCCGCCTGGAACGGCTGGCCCTGGCCGACCTGCTCCAAGGACACCCGGGCGTTCCACGGGGTGTGCTTCTCGATGTGCGCGAAGAGCAGCTTCGTCGCCTCGGCCGCGTCCTGGCCCGGCGGCACCCGCAGGCTGATCTGGGCACGGGCGGAGGAGGGGATCGACGGGGTCGCCCCGGCCACCGGGTGGCAGTCGATGCCGACGACGGTGACGGCGGGGCGGGCCCAGATCCGGTCGGCGACCGTGCCGGCGCCCGGCAGGGCCACGCCCGCGAGGACCTTGGCGTCCTGCCGGAAGTCCTGCTCCGGGTACTGCAGGCCCTCCCAGGCCTTGTCGCCCGGCAGCCCGTCGATGACGGTCGAACCGTCGGGGCCGCGCAGCGAGTCCAGTACGCGGATGAGCGCGGCCAGCGCGTCCGGCGCGGCGCCACCGAACTGGCCGGAGTGCAGGTTGCCCTCGAGAGTGTCGATCCCCACCCGGATCATCGTCATGCCGCGCAGGGTCGCGGTCACCGTCGGCAGCCCCACCCGGAAGTTGCCCGCGTCGCCGATCACGATCGCGTCGGAGGCGAGCAGCTCGGGGTGCTGCTCGGCGTACCGCTCCAGACCGCCGGTGCCCTGCTCCTCCGAACCCTCGACGATCACCTTGACCGTCACGGGGACGCCGCCGTTCGCCTTCAGGGCGCGCAGTGCGAGGAGGTGCATCACGACACCGCCCTTGCAGTCGGCCGCGCCACGCCCGTACCAGCGCCCGTTCCGCTCCGTCAGTTCGAACGGCGGGGTGAGCCAGGCGGACTCGTCGAGCTTCGGCTGCACGTCGTAGTGCGCGTAGAGCAGGACGGTCGGCGCGCCGGCCGGGCCGGGCAGGATGCCGTACACCGACTGCGATCCGTCCGGGGTGTCGAGCAGCGCCACGTCCTGGAAGTCCTCGGCGCGCAGGGCGTCGGCGACCCAGCCGGCCGCGCCTTCGCACTCGCTCCGGGGCGCCACGGCCTCGTCCGCCACCGACTCGAAGGCCACCAGCTCCGTGAGCTCGTCCTTGGCACGGGGCATCAGGGACCGGACGGTCTCGGCGATCGGATTCGAGGTCATGGGCACGCTCCTGGTGGGTGCGACGTTTACGACGTGAGGGGTGCGTTCGGCGTATGTCGTGGTACGGCGAACGCACCGCCGATCCTACGGCGCGGGCCTCTGGCTACCGCGCCGTAGGATGCGTCAGGAGCAGACCACCGGTCGGATCAGGAGCAGAAGCACATCGTGAGCAGCGAGCACGCAGAGAACGCCGGTCCGGAGAACACCGCGCCCGAAGGCGCGGCTCCTGAGGGCATCGGTGTGGAGGCGGCGGCGGACGCGGGCCCGGCCGCAGTGTCGGACGAGGTCGCGGAGCCGGCGGCCGAACGCGGCACGGACGGCGGCGCGTCGGCGCTGCCGACGGCGTCGACCGGGGCGACCGCGCCCACCGGGACGGCGGAGACGGCCGAGGCGGCGGGGACGGATCCGTCCGCCGAGGTGGAGCGGCGGGCCGAGGAGGTCGAGTCGGCCGAGGTCTGGGACGTGGTCGTCGTCGGCGCGGGTCCGGCCGGCGCGTCGGCGGCCTACGCGGCGGCCGTGGCAGGACGCCGGGTGCTGCTTCTGGAGAAGTCCGAGCTGCCCCGGTACAAGACCTGCGGTGGCGGCATCATCGGCCCCTCCCGCGACTGTCTGCCGCCCGGCTTCGAACTGCCCCTCCAGGACCGGGTGCACGCCGTCACCTTCTCCCTGGACGGACGCTTCGCCCGCACCCGCCGCTCGCGCAAGATGCTCTTCGGGCTCATCAACCGCCCGGAGTTCGACGCGCAGCTCGTCGAGCACGCGCAGAAGGCCGGCGCCGAGCTCCGGACCGGAGTCACGGTGAGCCGTGTCGAGCAGCACGGCCCGGCGGTCCCCGACCGGCGGACCGTCGCCGTGGTCCTCGCCGACGGCGAGACCGTACTGGCGCGCGCCGTCGTCGGCGCCGACGGCAGTGCCAGCCGGATAGGCGCTCATGTCGGGGTGAAGCTCGGTCAGGTCGACCTGGGCCTCGAGGCGGAGATCCCCGTGCCGCCGTCCGTCGCCGAGGACTGGAAGGGCCGTGTCCTCATCGACTGGGGCCCGATGCCGGGCAGTTACGGATGGGTGTTCCCCAAGGGCGACACCCTGACCGTCGGCGTCATCTCGGCGCGCGGCGAGGGCGCGGCCACCAAGCGGTACATGGAGGACTTCGTCGCCCGGCTCGGCCTCTCCGGCTTCGAGCCGACGATCTCCTCGGGCCATCTGACGCGCTGCCGTACGGACGACTCGCCGCTCTCCCGCGGCCGGGTCCTCGTCTGCGGTGACGCGGCCGGGCTCCTGGAGCCGTGGACGCGAGAGGGGATCTCGTACGCGCTCCGCTCCGGCCGGCTCGCGGGCGAGTGGGCGGTCCGGGTCGCGGAGGCGAACGACGCGGTCGACGCCCGGCGTCAGGCCCTGAACTACGCCTTCGCCATCAAGGCCGGGCTCGGTGTCGAGATGGCTGTCGGCCGTCGGATGCTCGCCCTCTTCGAGCGGCGGCCGGGACTGCTGCACGCGACGCTCACGGGGTTTCGGCCCGCGTGGAACGCGTTCGCGGACATCACCCGGGGCTCGGCGACGCTCGGCGGCATGGTCCGCTCGAACGGCATGGCCCGGCGGGCGCTCGAGATCCTGGACCGGCGGATGGACACCTCGTCGGGCGTCGGCCCGGCGGGCCGGGGGGTCGGGCAGCGGGAGCGGTCGGCCACGCAGGACGAGGCGCCGCAGGAGCCGAAGGACGCGACCGCCGAGGCGATCGTCCCCGAGGGGCCGACGTCCCCGGGGGAGTCCGGGGCTTCCGCCGCTTCCGGAACCTCTGAGAACTCAGGAACCCCTGAGAACTCCGGGACCTCCGCGGCTCCCGGGGCGCCGGATGCCCCGGAAGTCGTCTGACGGTTCGACGGACGTGTCGATGCGGACGTACGCCCCGGTGTACGCGAGGTGAGTGCGACGGGCGGGCTCCGCCGCTCCGGCCGGTTCATGCGGCCGGGGTGGTGGGGCCCGTCGGCGTGACGCGGAAGACCGGGTGCTTCGGGGCGATGGCGCGCAGCTCCGCGTCGGAGGAGTCGGGGCCGACGCCGCCGAAGAAGACACCGACCTCGGCCTTCCAGCGCTTGAGGTAGGCGCGCAGCAGTGCGGGCTTGTCGTCGTCGGCCACCTCGACGACGGTGAACTCCTGCACGTGCTTGCCGAGGATCAGCTGTCCGCCGCCGGCGGCCCGCATGTTGTGGGTCCACTGGACGTGGCCGCGGGGGGCCACGAGGTAGCGGCTGCCGTCCAGCGTCAGGAGGTTGACGGGGGTACGGCGCCACTCGCCGCTCTTGCGGCCGCGGACGGCCAGGACGCGGGAGCCCCAGACGCTGATGCCGCGGCGGGTCAGCCAGGCGACGGTGGGGTTGAGGAGGTTCACCGTGATCCAGCCGGGCTTCATGACGTGGGCGGCGGGGGTGGAGCCGTTCGAGCCGGTGGGCTGGGCGGACATGGTTCCTCCTGCGGAATCAACGGGTGACTGCTGACCACCAGAGCAAACTGTGAGCGCTGCTCTCGCTTGAGATCAGTGTGCATGAATCGCTGCTCTCAAGCAAGAGCAGTGCTCTCGTTTCGTATCGCTGCTCTGAAAGTGGATACACTGCTCTCCATGACGACCGTTCGAGGAGCCCGCGCCCGCGCCCGTATCGAGATCACCGCCGCCATCAAGGACGAGGCCGGCACCCAGCTGGCGGCCGAAGGCGCCGCCAAACTGTCCCTGCGGGCCGTGGCCCGCGAGCTCGGCATGGTGTCCTCCGCGCTCTACCGCTACTTCCCGAGCCGCGACGACCTCCTCACGGCACTGATCGTCGACGCGTACGACGCCGTCGGCGCCGCCGCCGAACAGGCCGCCGCCGAGACCGCCGGGCAGCGCCCGCTGGACCGGTGGACCGCCGTCTGCCGGGCGGTCCGCGCCTGGGCGGTCGACCACCCGCACGAGTACGCCCTGATCTACGGCTCCCCGGTGCCCGGCTACACGGCCCCCGAGGACACCATCGGCCCGGCCTCGCGCGTCGGCCTCGTCCTCATCGAGACCGCGCGCGGCGCCCACACGGGAGAGGGCGTCGCCCTTCCTCCGCTCCCGGAAGGACTCCGCCCCGAAGCCGCCCGGCTGGCCGCCGATCTCGCACCGGATCTGCCGCCGGCCCTCGCGGTCATGCTCGTCTCCGCCTGGTCGCAACTGTTCGGCCTGGTCTCCTTCGAGGTGTTCGGGCACTTCCACAACATCGTCGAGGACCGCGACGCCTTCTTCGCGGCGGCCGCCCGGAGGCTCGGCCAGGACGTGGGCCTGCTGCCGCGCGGCTGAGTCCGCGACGGCCGTCGTGGTCCGAGCCGTCTACTCCCCCGGGAGTAGGGGCGACCACCCCGCCGGGCTGACGTTTTCGCGGGTCGGGCGCGGCTAGCGTGGCGGGCATGGAACAGGAGCGGACGGGCGGACTCGTCCCGTGGGGCCGGTGGCGGCGAGGAGACGGTGGACCGGGGCTGCCCTGGCGGTCCACCGTGCTGATCGCCGTGGTCGTCATGGCGGGGACCGGCTTCGCCGCCCGGAACCAGCCCGACCGGGAGGCGCTCGACGCGCTCGGGCGCGTCCTGCTGCTCCTCGCGGCGGCGCCCTTGTTGTTCCGTCACCGGTGGCCGGTGCCGGTGGTGTTCACCGTCGCGGCCGTCACCCTCGGGTACCTGGTGGCCGGTTACCCGTACGGACCGGTCTTCGGCATGATCGCCGTCGCCTGCTTCGCGGCCGTCGTGCACGGTCACCGTACCGCCGCCGCGTGGGCGCTCGGCCTTCTGTGGGCAGGCCATCTCCTGCTCTCCCACTGGCTCTACCGCTGGCTGCCCCCGGCGGGAGACGGTCCCGCCCCCTGGGGGCAGGAACTCCCGGCGGCCGCCTTCGCCGTCGCCGTACTGGCCGCGTCCGAGACGGTCCGGGTGCGGCGTGAGCAGCGGGCCCAGCTGCGCGCCGACCGGGCTGCCGCCGAGCGGCGGCGGGCCGACGAGGAGCGGCTCCGTATCGCCCGAGAACTCCACGACGTGCTCGCCCACTCGATCTCCGTGATCCATGTGCAGGCAGGAGTCGGCCTCGCCCTCCTCGACTCCGACCCCGAGCAGGCCCGTTCCGCGCTGACCACCATCAAGGCGGCCAGCAAGGAGGCGCTCGGCGAGGTGCGTCAGGTCCTCGACACCCTCCGTACCCGGGGAGACGCACCCCGCGCCCCCGCCCCGGGGCTCGGCCGGCTCCCCGAACTCGTCGAACAGGCCGCCGCCGCGGGCCTCGCCGTCACCGTCACGACGGCCGGTCCGCGGACCGATCCGCCGCCCGGTGCCGACCTGGCCGCCTTCCGGATCGTCCAGGAGGCGCTCACCAACGTGGTGCGCCACTCCGGTTCCCGTACGGCCCGGGTACGGATCGGGTACGGCTCCGGGCACCTGGCTCTGACGGTCGACGACGACGGTCCCGCCACCGGCACCGAGGCGGGCGGCAGCGGCAACGGACTCGCCGGCATGCGGGAGCGAGCCGCGGCCCTCGGTGGCACGATCGACGCGGGTGCCCGCCCGGACGGCGGCTTCCGTGTCCACGCCGTGCTCCCGCTCCGCCGAGAAGAGTCCCCGTCACCGCAGGAGTCCCCGTGATCCGTGTGCTGCTCGCCGACGACCAGTCGCTGGTCCGGGCAGGGTTCCGCGCGCTGCTCGACGCCCAGCCGGACATCGAGGTGGTGGGGGAGGCCGCCGACGGGAGCGAGGCCGTGGAGCAGGTGCGCGCCGTGCGCCCCGATGTGGTCCTCATGGACATCCGGATGCCGCGCCTCGACGGCCTGGAAGCCACTCGCCGGATCACCGACGACCCGGACCTGGGGGAGATCCGGGTCGTCATGCTGACCACCTTCGAACTCGACGAGTACGTCTTCGAGGCGATCCGCGCCGGTGCCTCCGGCTTTCTCGTCAAGGACACCGAGCCCGAGGAACTGCTGAGGGCCGTGCGCGCCGTCGTCCACGGGGACGCGCTGCTCTCCCCGGGCGTCACCCGCCGCCTGATCGAGGAGTTCGCAGCCCGCTCCAAGGCCCCGGCGGCCACGGCCGCGCTCGGCGCCCTGACCGAGCGGGAGCGGGAGGTGATGGCCCTGGTGGGCATCGGCCTGTCGAACGAGGAGATCGCCCGCAGGCTGGTCGTCAGCCCGCTCACCGCGAAGACCCACGTCAGCCGTGCCATGGTGAAACTCGGCGCCCGGGACCGGGCTCAACTCGTCGTCCTCGCCTACGAGTCCGGCCTGGTCCGGCCTGGCTGGCTGGGCTGAACGGGCCCTGGCCCGGGTCGCCTCGTCCGATGTGCGCCCGACCGACCGAGACGGCGGGCCCGGCATGATCGAATCGTCGGGGATTCGGCGGGGGGTGTGGTGTGAGGGACTGGCGGACCGATCCGACGTTCGCGATGTGCCGGGCGCTGGCGGACGGAGCGGATCCGGCCTCGTTCGCGGGAGGCGCGTTCGACGTGCGGGCGGTGGTGGCCGGCATCCGGTCCGGTGCTCGGCACGGGGTGCTCCTCGACGCCGTCCCGTGGGGGAACTTCCCCCACGGCGGCGATGCCCGGGAGGCCGTTCATCTGCTGCGCACCGGCGCGGACTCCGCTCGTACCCCGACGGACGTGCTGGGGGGCCTGTGCGCCAACGACAGCCGGGCCGCCGCCGCCCTCGCCGTACCGTTCCTGATCCCCCTCGCCGCCGATGCCCACCACCCCCACCGTGCGGCCGCCCTCGCCGTACTCTCCGGCCCGGCCCGCGCCCGGCACCACGGCGTCGCCTCCCGCGACGAACTCCTTCTCCACCGCAACGATCCTCGGCACCACGCCCCCGACGGATACGACGGCTACGGCGTCGAGGTGACGGGCTACCCGGCAGGCTGGTCGGTGGCCGCCGCCCGGGCCGCGATCACCGCCGGCGCACCCGTACTCCTGCCGCTTCTCGGCGACTCCGACCCCGCCATCCGCAGGGACGCCGCCTACGCCCTGGCCACCGCCGCCGACCCCGACCGCGCGATCCGAACCGCTTTCGCCACCGGGTTCGCCACCGAGCGCGACGCCATGGTTCGCGCCGCCCTGCTCCTCGCCGCCGCCGAGACCACCCGGGCTCACGTACAGCCGTCGGCCGTCTCGTGGTTCCGCGAGCGGTGGCAGGACCGGACCGAGGCCCCCGAAGCCCGTCTGGCCGCGGGGATCGGCTGGCTCTGCCTCACGGATGAGCCCGCCCCCGAGGACCTCCACCGCACCGTCGACACCTTCGCCACGGACGAACGCGCGCACGCCATGGAGGTCCTGCCGTGGATGTACGCCGCCGCCGGAACCGGTGAACCGGGACTCCTGCGCTGCGTTCGCCGCATGCTCCACCCCGAAGAGCCCGAACCGTGCGACGATCCCTGGGGCTCCTCACCCTGAGCGACCGGCTTCGGCCCCGTTCGCGCATCGGCTTCGGCCCCGTTCGTGCACCGGCTGGTGAGGCCGCGGGCGTCCGCACCGCCCCACACCGGGAACGTCACGGCATGGGGCGAGACGGACCCTGGTTCTCGGACGCGACCTAGTCGCGGACCGAGACCTTCTCGGGCGAGCCCTCGGGCACGGTGGAGCGTGCCACCACGACCGAGGCCCCGTCGCCCCGCAGCCGCTGCTTCCGGAGCCCCGGCAGGGTGATGAGAAGTCCGGCCAGGGCGATGACCGTGACCACGGCGAGGCCGGGGCGGTAGGCGTCCAGGGTCGCCTGCGGGGAGGAGGCCCCCGCGCTGCCGTCCGCCGTGATCACGGCGGTGATGACGGCGAGGAACAGGGCGCCGCCGACCTGGATCGAGGTGTTGAGCAGTCCCGAAACCATGCCCTGCTCGTGGTCGTCCACCCCGTTGGTGGCCTGGATGTTCAGCGAGGGGAACACCAGCGCGCACGCCGCGCCGAGCAGCAGCATCGACGGCAGGATGACGGCGGCGTACTGCGGGGTGAGGGAGATTCGCAGGAAGAGCGCGTACGCGACGACCAGCAGTGTGAAGCCGACGGCGATCACCCGGGGGGTGCCGAAGCGGTCGACGATCCCGCCGATCTTCGTGGAGGAGAGCGCCACGAGCACACCGGCGGGGAGGAAGGCGAGGGCCGTCTGGAGCGCCGACCAGTGGAGCAGGGACTGCATGTACTGGGTCACGATGAACTGGAAGGCGACGTACGAGCCGAAGAACGCGGCCGCGCCGAGCTGGGCCCGGACCTGGGAGCCGGAGCGCAGCACCCCGAGCCGTACGAGGGGGCTCGCGCTCCGCCGTTCGATCAGGACGAAGGAGACGAGCAGGGCGGCGGCGACCAGGAAGGACAGCAGCGTGCGGGCGGAGGTCCAGCCCGCCTCCGGGGCCTGGACGACGGTGAAGACGAGCAGCAGCATCGCCGCCGTGCCGGTGACGGCTCCCGGCAGGTCGTAGCCGCCGGAGGAGTTCTCGCGCGGGCTGTGCGGGATGAGGCGCAGGGCGAAGACGAGGGCGACGAGGGCGACGGGCGCGGGGAGCAGCATCGTCCAGCGCCAGCTCAGCTCGGTGAGGAGTCCGGAGAGGACCAGGCCCATGGAGAAGCCGGTGGCGGCGCAGGTGGTGTAGATGGACAGGGCCCGGTTGCGCTGCGGGCCTTCCTTGAACGTCGTGGTGATGATCGACAGGCCGGCGGGGGCGGTGAAGGCGGCGCTCAGGCCCTTGATGAACCGGCTGGCGATCAGCAGCGGCCCGGAGTCGACGAGCCCGCCGAGCAGGGAGGCGAGCGCGAACACGGCGAGGGCGACGAGGAAGACCCGCCGTCGGCCGAGGAGGTCCGCCGCACGGCCGCCGAGGAGCAGCAGTCCGCCGTAGCCGAGGATGTAGCCGCTCACGATCCACTGGAGGGTGGCGGTGGAGAGGCCGAGGTCGGTGGCGATCGAGGGCAGGGCGACGCCGACCATGGAGACGTCGAGCGCGTCGAGGAACATCGCGGCGCAGAGCACGAGCAGGGTGCCCCAGAGACGCGGACTCCAGCGTTCCTGGACGGAGTTGGGTGCGTCGGTGAGCGGAGAGGTCATGAGCAGCACGGTACATGCGCATGCATTGAATGCAAGTGCATTTAATTCTTGTGCAACAAAAGGGGTCGCTTCTGCTAACGTGCGGTCATGGCAGCGAACAAGTCCGAACGCGCGCTCGTGGACGAGTGGCGTGACGTCCTCGCCCTGCACGCCCGTACGACCTGTGAGCTCGACCGGGCGCTCCATCCGTACGGACTCGGTGCCAGCGACTTCGAGGTTCTCGACGTGCTCGCCGAGGGCGCGGCGGAGGACGGCCCGGCGTCCTGGCGCGTCCAGGAGCTGGCCGGGCGGGTCCATCTCAGCCAGAGCGCCCTGTCCCGACTGGTCGCACGCCTGGAGAAGGACGGCCTGGTCCTGCGGGGGATGTGCCCCGAGGACCGGCGCGGTGTCCAGGTGAAGGTGACGGAGAAGGGCCTCGCCCGTCATGCCGAGGTGCGCCCGCTCCAGCGGGACGTCCTGACCCGGATGCTGGACGGGACGGCCTGACGGGTCGGAGACCCGGGATCAGCCGATCCCGGAGGTCTCGTGCCACAGCCGTGCGACCTCCGCGTCGCCGGTGAGCGTCACGGAGCCGGCGGGTCGCGTGGAACCGGCGGGCGTCACGGGCCCGGTGGGTGCCACGGCCCCGGTGGGCCGCACGGACCCGGCGGGTGCCAGGGGTCCCGCGGGCAGCCGGTTCCACAAGGTCAGGTACACCAGGTCGGCCGGCCCGCTCAGCTCCGTGTCCGCGTCCGGCGCGGCGACCCGGTGATCGACCCGCTCCGCCCGGGGCGGCTCCGTCGCCGAGAGCCGTACGAGCCAGTCGTCGCCGGTGTCCGTCGCCCGTACCCGCAGGATCCGCGGCCCTGCCGTACGTACCCGGCTGCTGTCCCGGCCGTGGAGCAGGCACAGCAACTCGTCGATGCCGTCGGCCGCGAGCGCCGGGTCGACCCGCCCCGGGCCGCTCGGGAGGGCCGACTCCGCGTCCGCGCGGTGGACGGTGGTCTCGTGCGCCTGCCGCCGCGCCCAGAAGGCGAGGGGCGAGGGCGCCGGGAGGAAGGTCCAGCACACGAGGTCCTCGGGCGCCGCGCGCAGGGCGGCGACCAGCCCCGTGTGTCCTTCTCGGTAGTACGCGAGCAGCTCCTCGCCGTCGAGCTCCGTCTCGGCGGCGCCCGGTTCGTACGAGGTGCGTGGCCGGACCACGGTCTCCGTGGCCCAGCGATGCACCATCGAGGTGTGCCGCAGGAGGTCCCGGACCCGCCACCCCGGACAGGTGGGCACCTCCGCGTCCGGCCCGGCGGCGGCCGCCGCCTCCGCGAGCGAGCTGCCGGCGGTCTCCACCGCGTCGAGGTACTCCGCGATCTTCATGCTTCCCCCGGTCGTCTCCATGGGGCGGATTCTCGCAGTCGTCGAGCGGGTCCGGCGCTCAATTCGCCTGTGGCGCTCCGGCGTTCCGTGCCCAGTAGCCCATCGCGGCGGCACCGGCGGCGAGCGCCGCGACCGTCGTGAGTGCCACCGGCAGGGAGAACCAGTCGGCCAGGAATCCGATGGACGGCGGGCCGAGCAGCATCCCTCCGTAGCCGAGCGTGGAGGCCGTCGCCACACCGCCGGGACCGGCGACGGCGCCCGCGCGGGCCACGGCGACGGGGAAGATGTTGGCGAGACCCAGGCCGGTGATCGCGAAGCCCAGCAGCGTGGCCCAGACGGTGGGCGCGAGCGCGCCGAGCAGCATGCCGACGGAGGCCGTCGCACCGCCCAGGACGAGGGTCCGGGTCTGGCCGAGGCGTTCGAGCAGGGCGGTGCCGGAGAGGCGTCCGGCGGTCATGGTCAGTGCGAAGACGGAGTACCCGGCGGCGGCCACGCCGGGATGTGCGTCGAGATCCTGTTCCAGGTGCAGCGCGCCCCAGTCGGCGAGAGCCCCCTCGCCGTAGGCCGTGCAGAGCGCGATCACCCCGAAGACCAGCACCGTACGGCGGGCTCCGCCCGGGGTCACGCGCTCCGTGTCCCGTACCGGTGCGAGGGACTCGGGAGGCGCGGGCGAGGGGTGGCGCAGGAGTACGGGCCCGGCGACGGCCGTCAGGGCCAGGCCGACGACGGTCAGGCCCAGCAGGTGGGCGGTCGGGGACAGGCCGCCGGCGAGCAGTCCGCCGAGGCCCGCGCCGATCATGCCGCCGAGGCTGAAGGCGGCGTGGAAGCTGGGCATCACCGGACGCCGGAGCGCGGTCACGAGATCGACGGCGGCGCTGTTCATGGCGACGTTGATCCCGCCGTACGCGGCGCCGAAGACGAGCAGGACGAGGCCGAGGGCGAGCGGGGACCGGGTGAGCGCCGGCAGGGCGACGGACAGGGACAGCAGTACGGCGGTGGCGACGGTGACGGCGTGGGAGCCGTGGCGCCGGCAGAGCCGGCCGGTCAGCGTCATGGTGATGACGGCGCCGGCGGACACCCCGAGAAGGGCGAGGCCGAGGTCACCGGCCGAGGCGCCGGTCTGCTGCTTGACGGCGGGAATCCGGACGACCCAGCCGGCGAACAGGAAGCCGTCGAGGGCGAAGAAGAGGGTCAGGGCGAAGCGGAGGCGGGACAGGGAGTGGGTGGCGGTGTCTCCGCCGGAGCCCCCCGGTACGACCGTCCGTACTTTGTTTAGTAGCGGCACAAACTCAGGATAGGGGTCACCGGCGGATGCAATCAAGCGGGCGAGGCGCATCGGGCGGGAACGACGGCCTGCCCCGGCACCGCTCGACTCGCCCCGGCACCGTTCGACGCGAGCCCGGTCCCGCTCGACGCGCCCCGGCCCCGCCGCCACCGTGCTCGACGCGCCCCGGTCCTGCTCCACTGGCTCCGGTCCTGCTGGACCCGCCCGGTCCCGCTCGACCCGACCGCCCCCGCCCTCTCGCGACCTCGATCCGCCACGACCGGCCGAGAGCCGCCGGGCCGTCGCCCGACCCCGCCCCGGCATCACCCGACCCCTCGATCATGGGAGACTCCACCCCATGAACGGCAAGGCGACGACGACCCGGACACGGCTGGACAGGGGGCGCAACGCGCTCGGCCCCGCACTGGAACTGGTGCACACGGGCAGGGCGCCGACCCGAGCGGTCCTCACCGCCGAACTCGGCGTCACCCGGGCCACCGCCGGCGCGGTCGCCGCCGAACTGGAGGCCCTCGGCCTCATCCGCGTCGACTCCAACCCCGGCGCCGCCGCCGGCTCCCAGGGACGCCCCTCGCACCGCCTCGCCGTCGACGAGAAGGGCCCCGTCGCCCTCGCCGCCCAGGTCCACGCCGACGGCTTCCGTGCCGCCCTCGTCGGTCTCGGCGGCACCATCGTGGCCACCGCCCCCGGCTGTGTCACCGTCTCCGCTGACCCCGCCCAGGTCCTCGGCGCCGTCGTCGACGCCGGAGCGGCACTGCTCCGGGAGAGCGGCCGCCGCTGCGTCGGCGCGGGACTCGCCGCCCCCTCGGCCGTGGCCGAACCGGAGGGCACCGCGCTCAACCCGCTGCACCTCGCCTGGCCCGCCGGAGCGCAGGTGCGGGAGATCTTCGCCGAGCGGGTACGGGCCGCGGGCATCGAGGGCCCCGCCTTCACCGGCAACGACGTGAACCTCGCCGCCCTCGCCGAGCACCGGCACGGCGCGGGGCGCGGCGCCCGGGACCTGCTCTGCGTGGCCACCGGCCACCGCGGCGTCGGCGGCGCGCTCGTCCTCGACGGCCGCCTTCACACCGGCAGCGCGGGCCTCGCCCTGGAGGTCGGCCATCTCACGGTGAACCCGGAGGGCCGCCCCTGCCACTGCGGCAGCCGCGGCTGCCTGGACGTCGAGACCGACCCGCTCGCCTTCCTCACGGTCGCGGGCCGCGCCCCCGGACCCGAGGTCTCGCTGCTCCAGCAGTCCCGTGACCTGCTGCGCACCAGCCCCGATGACCCGGGTGTCCGGGTCGCCGTGGGGGAGCTGATCGACCGTCTGGGGCTGGGCCTGGCCGGGCTGGTGAACATTCTCAACCCGGACCGGATCATCCTCGGCGGCCTCCACCGCGAGCTCCTCGACGCGGACCCCGAGCGTCTCCGCGCGGTCGTCGCCGACCGCAGCCTCTGGGGCCGCAGCGGCGGCGTGCCGATCCTCCCCTGCACCCTGGACCACAACAGTCTCGTCGGTGCCGCGGAGCTGGCGTGGCAGCCGGTCCTCGACGACCCGCTGGCGGCGCTGAGCCGCGAGCGGGTCTGAGCCCGGACCTCCCGCTCACCCTGCGGATCGGCGTGCCCCTCGCTCACCCCTGCGGATCGGCGCGGCCCTCGACCAGTGCGGCGAGCCGGTCCAGGGCCGTCCGGGTGCCCGCCTCGTTGTCGGCGGGAGGCACGGCGTCGGGCACCCCTTCGTGGACGAGGAGCACGTCCGTCCCGCCCTCCAGGGCGATCAGCGTGGTGGTGAGGGTCATGGGGCCCCGCAGCCCGGGGTCCTCCGTCTCGAACTCGGAGATCTCGACCACGCGTTCGTCGGGCAGCAGTTCCACGAAGCGCCCGTGGTACGTGTCCGTGTGCGCCCCCGACTTGCCGGTGCCGTCGGCCGTGTCGTAGGTCAGCGAGACGCGGAAGGTGCCCCCTTCGCGCGCGTCGAACTCGTGCACCTCGCAGGTCATTCCGTGCGGAACCCGCCAGCGCGCGACGGCCTCCGGGTCGAGAAGCGCCCGGTAGACGGCCGAGGGCGGGGCGTCGACATGACGGGACACGCGCGTGGTGTACATCCCTCCCAGGCTAGGCGGTGTCCGGCGGCATCGCCTTCCCGACCGTGCGGGACACGGGCAGGGAGTCCCTCCGGCGGCGAAAATCTCTGGCCGGTGGAGCGGTGAACCCCGTAGCGTTCCCCCTCATGATCACTTCCGAATCCGAGCTTCCCCCGCGTCTCGGCAGCCTCACCTTCCACAGCCCGCTCTCCGAGGCCCGGGCCACCCGCATCTTCGAGAGGCTCGCCGCCGCCGGGCCGGCCGACGTGCTCGACATCGGCTGCGGATGGGGCGAGTTGCTGCTCCGCGTGCTGGAGGCCGCCCCGGCGGCCAAGGGCGTGGGGATCGACATCAACGCCGAGGACCTGGCCCGTGGCCGTGCCCTCGCCGAGTCCCGTGGCCTCGGCGACCGGGTCGAGTTCGTGGAGGAGTCGGCGCTCGGTACCGACCGGGGACCCGTCGACGCGATCCTCTGTCTCGGGGCGAGCCAGGCCCTCTGCGACCCGGAGCAGCCGCACGAGCCCGCCGTCGCCCTGCGCGAACTGCGCCGCCTGGTCCGTCCCGGGGGCCGGGTCGTGCTGGGGGAGGGCTTCTGGGAGCGCAGTCCCACGGACAAGGAGCTCGCCGCGATGTGGCCCGGCGCGAGCGCGGACGACCACCTGTCCCTCGGCGCCCTCGTCGACCTCGCGATCGAGGCGGGATTCCGGCCGGCGTGGATCGAGACGGCGGGCGTGGAGGAGTGGGAGGAGTTCGAGTCGGGCTACCGGTACGACACCGAGGTCTGGCTCGCCGCCCACCCGGACCACCCGCTCGCCGCGGAGACCCGGGAGCGCGTCGACCGGCAGCGCTCGACCTGGCTGAACGGCTACCGGGGCGTTCTCGGCATCGCCTACCTGACGCTCGTCGCCGTGGCCTGATCCACCGTTCCCGGGGCCGACGGCCCACCCCGGACGGCCCGCCGGGCCGCCGGGCTCGGGTCACGTACGTCCCGAGCCCCGGTTCGGCGCGGTCGTCCCGAGCCCCGGTTCAGCGGGGTGGCCCCGAGCCCCGTGCGGCGCGGTCGTCCCGGGCCCGGCTCACCACCGGCGTCCCGGGCCCAAGTCACCCTGCCCCGGCGCGGACAGATGCAGCACCCGGAAGCGCCCGCCCTCGTCGGCGGGCGCTTCCGGGTCCGCCCACAGGGTGAGGGTGGATGCTGTGGCGTTCCTCGCAGCCTTCGGTACTCCCGAGCCGCCCCCGCCCGCTCCTCGCTCTGGCGGTCCGCGCGGAGTCGACGTGGCGAGCTCTGGAGGTCGCGGAAGCCTGAGCGCGGGCGCCGCCCTGTATCGCGAGCGACACCGCGTCGACGAGGCCGGCAACCGGCCCGCGAAGAAGCCTGTGCCGACCGGCAACCGCAACCCGCTGGTCGAGAACCGCTACACATGGAGCGGTGATTGGGCTGATACATCGGAGGGGCAACCCGGCTGGGTCGCCCCTCGCGAAGGCATCAGGTGCGCTTGAGGTACTGGAGCACGATGAGACCCGCACCAGCAACCGCGAGGCACGCGGTTCCGGCCTTGGTGAGGCCATCAAGAGCAGTGCCACCAAGTTTGGTGACGACGATGAAAGACAGAAGGCCCGCCACCACACCGACGAGCATCACGATGATGATGTCGCGAACCGGGTGCGCGCAGATGGTGGTGGTGCCGCTGGACGTCACGCTGTTTCCTCCCGAGTGTTACTGACGCGTATTGCATGGAGACACGCCTCACCTATCGGTGCGGTCTCCAGCTGGGAGCCGACAAGGCAGCTCCTGGGCCCACGCCGTCACGGCGAGGCCACATGCGATCAGTTCGTCCTTTTCGGATTCGGGAAGGGGCAGACGCGTGCGCAGGTTTCCATCCAGTACACGCGCCAAGAAATGTACAGCATCGTCAACTACACGACAAGCGACCAGTGTTCGGAGGCGCAGTCGTGACACCGTCGCGCGGGGCCGGGGTGGAGCCGGCAGCGTCAGATCGGGCTTGCCCGCGAAGTGGTGGTACATGCTGCCCTGGCCCGCGCACGCCGCCCGCTGGACGGCCTTGGGGCTGGTCCCGACGTACCCGCGCTCCCACAGCGGCTCGCGGGTCGCCTCGATCAGTCGCTCCGAGGTGCTCATGAGCGGACTGTGCATACCAGTAGGCACAGAAGTAAGAGGCGTCCGGAACCACCACGCCCGGAACCGCCACGTACTCCCGCTGTCGTACGCGCGATGCCGCTGTCCGTACGACGCGCCCGAAGCCCCTCCGGAGGGAGTCTCGAACCACGGACAACGACCGACACAGCGCACCGAGGAGCTGAACCCTCATGAACACACTCGCCCACGCGGGCCCCGGCCCGTGGATCCTTCTCTTCCCCCTCGTCTGGGCGGCCGTGATCTTCGGGCTCGTCACCGTCGCCCGCCGCGCCCGCGGCTTCGGCCGCTTCGCCGGCCCGGGGCGTGGCGCCGGTCCCGACGACAAGTCGCCCATCGCCCTGCTCGGCCACCGGTTCGCCGCCGGAGAGATCGACGAGGACGAGTACTGGCGCCGGCTGACCGTGCTCGAGGAGCAGTTCGGCCGCCGCACCGACTCCAAGGGGCGCCGGGCATGACCACCACCGGAACGCGCCCCCGGGCCGCGCTGCCCGCCGCCGTCCGCGTCGTCGACGCCGTCAAGGTCTACGGACGCGACGACACCGAGGTCCGGGCCCTGGACGGGGTGAGCGTCGACTTCCCCGTCGGCCGCTTCACCGCCGTCATGGGCCCCTCCGGCTCCGGCAAGTCCACCCTGATGCACTGCGCCGCCGGGCTCGACACCCTCAGCTCCGGCGCCGCCCTCCTCGGCGACACCGACCTGTCCACGCTCGACGACCGCCGTCTCACGTTGCTGCGCCGCGACCGGATCGGCTTCGTCTTCCAGGCCTTCAACCTGCTGCCGACCCTCACCGTCGCCGAGAACATCACCCTCCCGCTGGACCTCGCGGGGCGCACCGTCGACCGCGCACGGTTCGACCGGCTCGTCGACACCGTCGGACTCCGCGACCGCCTCCACCACCGCCCGAGCGAGCTGTCCGGCGGACAGCAGCAGCGCGTGGCCGTCGCCCGCGCGTTCGCCGGGGAGCCGGACGTCGTCTTCGCCGACGAGCCCACCGGCAACCTCGACTCGCGTTCCGGGGAGGAGGTCCTGAGCCTGCTCGGCCGTACGGTGCGCGAGACCGGCCGCACGGTCGTCATGGTCACCCACGACCCGGTCGCCGCCGCCCACGCCGACGAGGTGATCTTCCTCGCGGACGGCAGGCTCGTGGACCGGATGCCCGATCCGACCGCCGACCGCGTCCTCGACCGGATGAAGGCCTTCGACAGCCGGGCGCCCGTCACGACCGGGGGAGCGACGCCATGACCCACTTCGGAGCCAAGCCCAACGCCCGCGCCGGATCAAAGACCAACGCCCGCGCCAAAGCCAAGACCCGCACCCACACCGAAGCCGACACCCGCACCCCAGCCGAGACCCACCACCACACCGAAGCCGACACCCGCACCCCAGCCCAGACCCACCACCGCACCGGAACCGTGAGAACCCCCGCCTCCCTCCGCCTCGCCCGTTCCTCCCTCCGCGCGCACCGGCGTCGCTTCCTCGGCACCTTCGCCGCCGTCCTCCTCGGGGTCGCCTTCCTCACCGGCACCCTCGTCATGGGCGACACCCTCCGCGCGAGCTTCGACTCGATGTTCACCGGCGCCACCCGGGGCACGGACGCCGTGGTCCGCAGCGCCGTCACCGTGACCGCCGCGGGCGAGGCCCAGGGCACCCGCGGCCCCGTCGACGCGGCCCTCGCCGAGCGCCTCGCGCACCTCCCCGGGGTCGCCGCCGCCGCGCCGCGCATCGAGGGCGCGGGCCAGCTCCTCGCCGCCGACGGCACGCCCGTCGGCGGCAAGGGCCCGCCCACCCTCGCCGGGAACTGGATCGAGGACCCGGCGCTCAACCCGTACCGGCTCGCGGAAGGCCGCGCCCCGAACGCCTCCGGCGAGGTCGTCGTCAACCGGGGTGCCGCGAAGGCCGCCGGTCTCGCCCTCGGCGACGCGACGGTGCTGCGCACCCCCGACCCGGTGCGCGTCACCGTCGTCGGTCTGGCCACCTTCGGCGGCGCGGACGGCATGGGCCAGGTCACCTGGGCGGGTCTCACCCGGGCCGACGCCGAGCGGTATCTGACGGCGAGCCCGGGCGAGGCGACCGCCATCTCCGTACGCGCCGGGCCCGGCGTCTCCCAGGAGGAGCTGGTCGCCGCGCTCGGCCCCGCCCTCCCCGACGGCGTCGAGGCGATCACCGGACAGCGCGCCGCCGAGGAGAACACCGAGATGGTCTCCGGCCGCTTCCTCGGCCTCTTCACCACCTTCCTGCTGGTGTTCAGCGGGGTCGCGGTGCTCGTCTCGGTCTTCACCATCCACAACACCTTCGCCGTCCTCGTCGCCCAGCGGACCCGCGAGAACGCCCTGCTGCGCGCGATCGGCGCCGCCCGCCGCCAGGTCGTCACCGGCACCCTGGCCGAGGCGCTGACCGTCGGTCTGCTCGCCTCCCTCTCCGGACTGCTCGTCGGCATCGGTGTGGCGGCCGGACTCCAGGCCCTCTTCCCGGCCATCGGCTTCCCCTTCCCCGAGGGCGACCTGGTGGTGACCGGCACCTCCCTCGCGCTGCCGCTCGGCGTCGGGCTCGCGGTCTGCGCCGGTTCGGCGCTCCTGCCCGCCGTACGGGCCGGGCGCACGGCCCCGCTCGCCGCGCTCCGCGAGACGCAGGTGGACGTCTCCGGAACCTCCCGCACCCGGGCGACGGCCGGGGGAGCGATGCTCGCCGTCGCGGTCGGCACGGTGTTCGCCGGGGTGCTCGGCACCCCCTCGCTGTGGCTCGCCGCGACCGGCGCCGCGCTCGCCGTCGCCGCCTTCGTGGTCCTCGGACCGGTCGCCGCCTCCGTCGCCGTACGGGTACTGGCCCGCCCGCTGCGTGGCGCCAACCGAGGTCTCGCCCGCCGCAACGCCCTGCGCAGCCCGGGGCGTACGGCGGCGACCGCCACCGCCCTGATGGTCGGCGTCGCCGTGGTCACCCTCTTCACGGTCTTCGGCGCTTCCCTCAAGGCGACCATGGACCGCACCGTCGACCGGTCCTTCGCCGGCGACGTGGCCATCGCCGGGGCCTCGTTCGGCGCGGGCGGCGCGGGCCTCAGCCCCCGGCTCGCTCCCGCCGTGGCCGCGCTGCCCGAAGTCGAGACCGCCGTGGGGCTGGGGCGCGGGGTGGCGGAGGTGAACGGCCGGGGCCGCGCCCTGACGGTCACCGATCCGGCCGCACTCGCCCGCACCCTCGATCTGGGGGAGGTGCGGGGTTCCCTCACCGGACTCGGCGCGGACGGACTCGCCGTCGCCGCCGACGAGGCGGCGTCCGCGGGCCTCGCGCCCGGCCGGACGGCCGAGCTGACGTTCACGGACGGTACCCGGCACACCTTCACCGTCCGCGCGGTCTACGCGCGGGCCGATCTCGCCGGCGACTACCTCGTCACCCGGGAGGCCTGGGCCCCGCACCGCACCCAGGACGCCGACAGCCTCGTCGCCGTCTCCTTCGCGGACGGGGTCGAGGCCGGACAGGGCAAGGCCGCGGTGACCGAGGTCGCGGAACGCTACGGCCGGCCGGAGGTGCAGACCCGGGAGGAGTACGCGGCGTCCTCGGCGGGCGGCATCGACATGATGCTCACCCTCGTGTACGCGCTCCTCGCGCTCGCCGTCCTGATCGCGCTGCTCGGCATCGCGAACACGCTGACCCTCTCGGTCCATGAACGGACCAGGGAACTGGGCCTGTTGCGGGCCGTCGGGCAGACCCGGGCCCAGCTGCGGGCCGTGGTCCGCTGGGAGTCGGTCCTGGTGGCGGCGTTCGGCACGGCCGGCGGGCTCCTCCTCGGAGGCTTCCTCGGCTGGGTGCTGGTCCGGGCCTCGGAGGGTTCGGGCGACAGCGCGCTCGCCTTCGCCGTACCGGCGGTGCAGCTGGCGACGGTGGCCCTGGTCGGTCTCGTCGCGGGGGCCGTGGCGTCCTGGCGCCCGGCGCGCCGGGCGGCCCGCCTGGAGATCCTCAGGGCGATCGCCACGGAGTGAGGGCGCGGAGACGGGTCCGTGGCGGGCGCCACGGGCCCCGGGGCTCCGGTCAGCCCGCGCGGCCCGCCGGCACCCGGCGGGCCGTGGCCACGCCGCTGCTCGGCGCGAGGACCGGCGTGGGGGTCGGCGCGAGGACGGGCTCGGGAACCGGCGCGAGAACGGGCTCGGGGACCGGGGCGAGGACGGGCTCGGGGGACAGCGCGGGCGCCGGCGTGGCCGGGGCGCTGAGCGGGACGCCGGGGAACGGCGCGTACCCCAGGAAGGGTCCCTCGGCGACGGAGTCGTACACGGCGTGGGAACGGGTCGCGACCGGAGCCGGTGACGGTGGCGCCGAAAGCGTGAACCACACCACCTTCCCGTCGGCCCCACAGGGACGGACCCCCCAACTCTCGCTGACCGCGCCGACGATGGCGAGGCCGCGACCCGATGTGGCCAGCTCGTCGAACGCGTCGAGCGGGTCCGGACAGCCGGCCTTCGGTATGCGGGGGTCGTGGTCCCGGACGGAGACCGTGAGGCGGTCGAGCAGCAGCTCGATCTCCACGGTGCACCGCTTGTCCGGCTGCGCGTGCCGGTGGACGTTCGTCAGAAGCTCGGTGACACCGAGCACGGCATGGTCGATCAGACCGTCGAGATGCCAATGGCGAAGATGCGCGGAGACAATTCTGCGGACCTGTCCGATCCGCGACGGCAGGGCCTGGAGCTCCACCGCGTAATATCTGCTCGGCTCGCTGATCACGGCTGCGACTCCCCGAAGTAGTCCGGAAGAAGACGAAGATTCGGATCTCTCATGCGGTACAGCGGGGTGGCGAACTGAGCTCAGTGTCACCACCGGTCAACCCTCGGTGAGGTGGTTCCAGCCTGGACCAGTGGTGACCGTCCCGCAACTCACGGCGAACCGCGTGTCGGTCGCGTGACCCTGTTGCCCGGCCGCCCTGCCGTCACGCCGCCATGTGGGTTCGTCGGCCTCGGTGAAGCGGCCGGCCCGCCCGTCAACGGCTTCAGCGCCGCCCCGCCGCCCGCTTGAGCGCCGCGAGGAACCGCCCCGACTCCTCCGACGTGCCGTCGCGCTCGCGATCGGCGTCGCCGTCCTGGTGGAGCCTCAGGCGGTAGCGGGTGCCGTTCACGGTCGCCACCGCCTCGTCGGGCTTCGCGAACCACGGCCGCCCCGCCCGGACCGCCGCCACGGGTGCGCTGTCGATCTCGCTGCCGTAACTGGTGAGGAGGGCGAGCCGCCCGTCCTCGATCCGCACCTCGCCGGCGCGTGTCAGTGAACGCGGCCAGCGGGCGATCTTCACACCCCTGGCGCTGAACTCGGGTTCCGACATGCCGATCCGCCCCTTTCACCCGGTTGCCGTTACCAGTGTGCCGGGCCGTCGCGGTCCGCACCAGTGGCCCTTCCGCAAGTCATCCCTATGGACAGTCAAAGGAATCGTTTGCCCAGGTGAGAGGGGTATTGTCGGCGCCGGGGCACCCCAGGGAAGTGACCGAGGAGAGGCGCGGATGAGCACCACGGAGAACAGTGCGGTGAACAGTGCGACGGGCGGCGCGGCCGGCGGTGCGGACAGCGGAGTGACGGGCGGTGCGACGGGCGGCGCCGTGAGCGGCGTGGCCACCGCGGCGGTGACCGTCGACGTCGACCGCAGCGATCCCGCGTACCGGTCCTGGCTCAAGGAGGCCGTCCGCAAGGTCCAGGCCGACGCCAACCGCTCGGCCGACACGCACCTGCTGCGCTTCCCGCTCCCCGAGAAGTGGGGCATCGACCTCTACCTCAAGGACGAGTCCACCCACCCCACCGGCAGCCTCAAGCACCGGCTGGCCCGCTCCCTCTTCCTGTACGGCCTCTGCAACGGCTGGGTGCGGCCGGGAGCGCCCGTCATCGAGGCCTCCAGCGGCTCGACCGCCGTCTCCGAGGCGTACTTCGCGAAGCTCATCGGCGTGCCCTTCATCTCGGTCATGCCCCGCACGACGAGCCCGGAGAAGTGCCGGCTGATCGAGTTCCACGGCGGTCAGTGCCACTTCGTCGACGACTCGCGCACGATGTACGAGGAGGCCGCCGCGCTCGCCGAGCGCACCGGCGGTCACTACATGGACCAGTTCACGTACGCGGAACGGGCCACGGACTGGCGCGGCAACAACAACATCGCCGAATCGATGTACCAGCAGCTGAAGTTGGAGCGCTACCCGGAGCCCGCGTGGATCGTGGCCACCGCGGGCACCGGCGGCACCTCGGCGACCATCGCCCGCTACGTCCACTACATGCAGCACGACACCCGTATCTGTGTCGCCGACCCCGAGAACTCCTGTTTCTTCGACGGCTGGACGCACCACGACCCGGACGCCACCGCGGACTGCGGTTCACGGATCGAGGGCATCGGCCGCCCCCGGATGGAGCCGAGCTTCGTGCCCGGGGCCGTCGACCGCATGATGAAGGTGCCCGACGCGGCCAGCGTCGCCGCCGTCCGCGCCCTGGAGACCGCGATCGGCCGCAAGGCGGGCGGCTCGACCGGCACCGGCCTGTGGAGCGCCTTCAAGATCATCGCCGAGATGGTCGCCCACGAACGGACCGGGAGTGTCGTCACCCTGATGTGCGACCCGGGCGAGCGCTACCTCGACAAGTACTACTCCGACGCATGGCTGGCCGCCCAGGGCCTCGACATCGCCCCGTACAGCGCGGCTATCGAACGGTTCCTGGCGACGGGCGCCTGGCCGGAGTGAGCCTCCGGTCCAGCCGGCGCACCGCGTCCCGGAAGGACAACCCCACGCCGGGCCCCGCGAGGCGCAGCCCCAGCCGGAGCGGGGCCGCGCCGTCCGCGGCCATCGTCCACCGCAGCCGGGTTCCCTTCCCGACGGGGGAGAGGGCCCACTCCTCCGCGAGGGCCGTGATGCCGGGGGCGTTCGTCGAATCGACGCGATAGGCGTACCGGACGTCGGGCTCGGAGGCGAGGATCGTCTCCTCGAAGGCGATCCCGCCCCGCAGCCGGACGGTCCGGCCCGCCCCGTCGCCCGACGGGACGGCGGAGGTGACCGCGGTGAACCAGGCGGGCAGGCTCCCCACCTCCAGGGCCAGCGACCGGTAGACGGCCGAGGGCGGGGCGGCGAGCGTGGCGCTGAAGACCAGACGGACGGGCGCGGATGCGGTGAAGTCGAGCTCCACCGGCCTCAGTCGGCGTGCCATGGACCGAACCTCCCCTGGACGGACGCGAAAGAGCACCGTAGCTGACGAGATGTCAACAGCACAGGGGGAGGGGACGGTGGTCCCGCTCACTCCCGGCGCGGCCGGCTCTCACCCCTCCCGCAGCAGCCCGTCCACCGCCCGACCGAACAGCACCCGACCCGCCCGCCGGAGCAGCGGATCGAAGGCCTTCGGCAGCCCGCGCACGGACAGCTCCTCCGTCCACAGCACCCGGCTGCCGCCCCCCGGCAGTTCGGTCACCTCGACGAGCGCCCACCCCCGTACGACCCGGCCGGACTTCTCCAGCCGGCACGTCCCGGCGCGGCCCGCCGCCGGGGGTTCCCAGCGCACGACCTCCATCGGATCGTCGAAGGACAGCCGGCCGATGCCGGTACGGGCCGTGAACCGGGTCCCGGCCCGGTTCGGTCCGGGGGTCAGCACCCTCGTCCGGGTCAGCGGCACCTGGCGGCCGTGCGCCGGCCAGTCCGTGAGCCGCCGCCACACCTCCTCCGGCGCCGCCGGCACCGTCCGCTCGACCCGGAAGAGGGTCACGCCTGCTCCTCGCCCGCCACCACGAGCCCCGGCAGGTGCTCCACGACCTCGGCCCGGACGGTCTCCGGCAGACCGGGGTCCGTCACCCAGGTGTCCACCTCGTCCAGGGCGGCGAAGGAACTCAGTCCCACGGTCCCCCACTTGGTGTGGTCGGCGACCACCACGACCCGGCGTGCCGAACGCATCAGGCACCCGTTCGTCTCCGCCTCCGCCAGGTTCGGCGTCGAGAGGCCCGCCTCCACCGAGATGCCGTGCACCCCGAGGAACAGCAGGTCGAAGTGGAGCGAACGGACCGCCCGGTCGGCCACCGGACCCACCAGCGCGTCGGACGGCGTGCGCATCCCGCCCGTCAGGACGACCGTCGCCGCCCCGCGCCGCGACTCGCCGCCCGCCGGCTGGGCCTCGTGGAAGACGTCCGCGACCCGGACCGAGTTGGTCACCACCGTCAGGTCCGGCACGTCGAGCAGATGCCGTGCCAGGGCGTACGTCGTCGTCCCGCCGGACAGGGCGATCGCGCTGCCCGGCGCGACCAGGGCCGCCGCCGCCCGGGCGATCTCGTCCTTGGCGCTCGGTTCGAGGACCGACTTGGCCTCGAAGCCCGGCTCGTGCGTACTCGCCTCGACCACCGGTACGGCCCCGCCGTGCACCTTCGCCAGCATGCCCTGCCGGGCCAGCGCGTCCAGGTCGCGACGGATCGTCATGTCCGAGACGCTGAGGCGCCGGGTCAACTCGTTGACCCGGACACCGCCGCGCCGCCGTACCTCGTCGAGGATCAGGGCGCGCCGCTGCTCCGCGAGGAGATTCTGGTTGTCAGTCACCGCCGGGGCCGGTCCTTCCGCAGGAGACAAGGGGATGGGTGTCGGATTCGGTGAGGAACGGTGCGCTGGTGCACGACCGTCCGGGATCCTGGTGCCGACGTCGCATCCTCCCACCCTGAGAGGAAGTCCCCTCAGTGTCCCCTGCCACACCCGCCCCGGAGAGCGGGGGCGCGGCGCTCGAACTCCTCGTCCACGGAGTCGGCGGAGCCACCCCCCAGGACATGCTCGACGACCCCAGGACCGTACGGATCACCGGCGACCGCACCGCCGCCATGCACCGGCGGGCCGAGGACCTCGACGCCGAGGACCACCCCGAGCGGTACGCGGCCCGCCCGGTCCCGGAGGCGTACTGCTGGTCCAACCTCACCTCGGGCGACGGCGCCCGCGCCCTCTGGCTGCTGCTCCTGCCGTTCATGGTCGCCAATCTGGCGCACTGGATGCGCCCGCCCGCCCAGGGCCGTCCCGGGCTCGTCCGGCTCTACGGAGTCCTCGTCCGGCTCGTCGCGCTCACCCTCACCGTGCTGCTCACCGCCGCCGCCTGCGAGGTAGCGCTCGACCTGACGGCCTGGCAGTGCGCCGCGAGCACCGCCTGCACCGACGCGTACTCCTGGCTCGGATTCCTCTCCGAGGGGCGCGGCGGCTGGTGGTCCGCCCCCGGCCGCCGCCTCGTCCTCGCGGCCCTGGTGCCGTCCCTCCTCGTCGGCCTCCTCTGGTACCTGTCCAACCGGACCTGGAGCGCCTACGAGGCCCAGCGTCCGCCCACCGGCTACGACGACCCGGTCGCGGAGCCGCACGTCGACACGGAAGCGGCCGACGCCGGGGAGGCCACCCCCGTGCCGGCCGAACCGCGTCCCGCCCTCGGCCGGCCCGGCTTCTGGTACGGGCGCCGGCTCGTCGCCCGCCTCCGGGCCGCCCACACCGCCGCCGGCTTCCTCACCGTCGCCGCCGCCCTCGCCACCGCCGCCGGGCGCCACGACGTCACCACTCCGGGGCCCCGCGCCCTCCTCGGCTCGATCCTCCAGGGCGCCGTCGCCACCCTCGCCCTGCTCGTCGTCTGGGTCGTCTGCCGACGCGGCCGCAGCGAACGCCGACTCGATCTGCGCCTCGAACGCACCCTCGTCTCCTGGCTGCCCGGCGTCTCCTTCGCCGTGCTCGTCCTCACCGCCCTGCACACCGGCTGGTCCCGCCCCGGCTGGACCTCGGGCGGATCCCTCCCCGGCGATGTCGCCTTCGGCGCCCTCACGATCGCTCAGGGCGGCCTCGTCGTCGCCCTCGGCGTGGTCGCCCTGCTCCTCCAGCGGCCCCACCGGGACCCGCGCACCGCCCTGCGCGGACTCGGCGGGCCCGCCGTCGCCATGCTCGCCTGCGCCCTCGCCGGGGTGATGTCCGGCGGAGTCGCGCAGCGCGTCGCCGACTGGCTCGACGGACCGGCCACCCCCGGCATGGGCGACGCCGGTCCCCGGATCGGGCCGCCCGTGCTGCTCAGCTGGCAGGCCTCCGTCATCCCCGTCCTGCTCCTGCTGCTGCTCGTGCCCGCCGCCCTCCTCGCCGTACGGACCGTCCTCACCGCCCGTCGGCTGCGCGCCGCGGTCGAGGGCGACTACGACGCCGCCGACGAACGCGACCCCGTCCGTACCGGTCAGATCGCGGCGGGCCGGGCGCGGGCCTCGCTCACCGATTCCGCGCCGGTCCTCGTCGGCGTCGTCTCCGGAGCCACCCTGCTCCTCGGCGCGGGCTCCGTCGCCGGGGCCTGGGCGAGCGGAAACGTCCCGGGGCGGGCCTTCGACGGCGCCCACCCGGCGATCGCGTCGCTGGCCTCGGCCACCCAGGCCATCGGCTCCTGGATGATCGGCTTCGGCTTTCTCCTCTTCGTCACCTGGGGCCGACGGGCCTACCGGGACGCCTCCGCGCGCCGCACCATCGGCATCCTCTGGGACGTCGGCACCTTCTGGCCCCGCGCCGCCCACCCCTTCGCACCGCCCTGTTACGCCGAACGGGCGGTCCCCGACCTGACCTGGCGGATGAGCTCCTGGACCCGGAGCACCGGGGGCCGGCTCGTCATCTCCGGCCACTCCCAGGGCAGCGTCCTCGCCGCCGCCGCCGTCTGGCAGCTGCCGCCGACCACCCGGGGCCGGGTCGCGCTCCTCACCTACGGCTCACCCCTGGAGCGGCTCTACGGGCGCTGGTTCCCCGCCTACTTCGGCCCCGAGGCGCTGCGCGCCCTGAACCGCACGGTCCACTGCTGGAGCAATCTGTACCGCGCCACCGACCCCATCGGGGGACCCGTCAGGGTCCCCGCCGAGGACGGCAGGCCGGGCGTCGACGGAGCGGTCCTGCTCGACCCCGTCGCCTACGGCCGGACCCGTGAGCACCCGCTGCCCGAGCCGATCCTCGGCCACTCCGACTACCAGGCCGACCCGGCGTTCGCCCGCCGACGAGGCGCCCTCCTGGACCGGCTGCCACCCGCCCTGCCCCATCAGCGGGAGCCGGACGGCGGTACCGGTCAAGGGGAGCCGAACGACCGCGAAGGTCAGGGGAGTTCGGGAAGATCGTCCGGATAGAGAAGCGTCAGGTCGTCCGTGCTCATCTCGGTGAACGCGGCGACCCGGCCCGCGTGCCGTTCCACCATCGACTCGAACGTCTGCCGTGCCGTACGCCCGTTGCCGAAGGCCGGGCCCTTGGGCAGCTTCGCGAAGTACACGAGCAGCGCCTCGTCCGTCCCCGGGGCGAGCCGGTACTCGTGCTCGTCCGCCTGCTGTCCCACGATCCGGAGCAGCTCGTCCGGGTCGTAGTCGCCGAAGGTGATGGTCCGTGAGAAACGGGACGCCACACCGGGGTTGACGGTGAGGAAGCGCTCCATCTCCGCCGTGTAGCCGGCGACGATCACCACCACCGCATCCCGGTGGTCCTCCATCAGCTTCACCAGCGTGTCGATCGCCTCACGGCCGAAGTCCCGCCCCGAGTCCTCCGGCGACAGCGCGTACGCCTCGTCGACGAACAGCACCCCGCCGCGCGCCCGGTCGAAGGCCTCCTGGGTGCGGATCGCCGTCGAGCCGATGTGCTCGCCGACCAGGTCCACCCGGGAGACCTCCACGAGATGCCCGCGCTCCAGGACCCCGAGCGAGGCCAGGATCTCGCCGTACAGCCGGGCCACCGTCGTCTTTCCGGTACCCGGGTTGCCGGTGAAGACCAGATGACGCCGGACCGACGCGGCCTTCAGCCCCGCCTCCTGACGTCTGCGCCCCACCTCGATCATGTTGGTGAGGGTCCGCACCTCCAGCTTGACGCTCTCCAGACCCACCAGCGCGTCCAGCTCCCCGAGCACGTCCTGCGAGGTACGGGCGGTGGGGGCGGGCTCCGGCGCGGCCGGGACCGCCGCCGCGGGGGTACGGGGGCCGGGCACCGTACCGAGCAGCCCCGCCGACTGGGTGGCCGTCAGGACCGTACCGCCGTCGGGCACGGAGGAGCGGACCGCGCTCTCGTCACTGGTGCAGTCCTCGGCGCTCGCGCCCTCCTCCGGGAACTCGTAACCGCCGCGCGCGCACCGCTCCGTACGGCATTTGCGCAGCGTGGTCCGGCAGCCGTCGGTGACATGGAAGCCGTATCCGCCGCTGCCCGTGACCCGGCAGCCGGTGAAGGAGCCCCGGCCCTCCGCCGACACGTAGAAACCGGCCTCGGCGGGCGAGGTGACCGTGCACCGGTCGATCGTGGGGTCGGCGCCCTTGGTGACGATGACCCCGGTCTGCACGGAGTCGATCGTGCAGCCGCCGAGGGTGCCGCCGCTGCCGTGGTCCCGGAACCAGGCGCCCGTGGAGGCCTCCCGGATCCGGCAGTCGTCGAGCTGGGCGGTCGCCCCGTCGCTGACCGACACCGCGGTGTTCCGCACCTGCGACAGATCGCTGTCGACGACGTCCACCCGCGACCCGCGGTCGAGGACGAACAGCGCGTCCGGTACGTCGTGCACCCGGCAGGCGTCGAGGACGGCGGTCGCCCCGTCGCTCACCCACACCGCCGGGTAGTCGCCCGTACTGTCGTGGATCTCGCACTGGTTGGCGTCCACCCGGGTCCCCGGGTCCCACACCGAGAGACCGTTGCGGCCGAAACGGCGGACGGTCGACCGGGTCAGTGTGAGCACCGAGCGCGAGCGCAGGTCGACGGCGTTCTCCGGGACGTCGTGGATGTCGCAGTCCGAGAGCGTGAGCACCGCGTCGGTGTCGAGCGTGATGCCGTCCCCCGACGTGCGGTGCACGGAGGAGTCCGTGAGGTGGGCGGTGGCGCGGGCCGCGATCTGGAGGCCGGCGCCCTTGATCTCGTACACCTCGCAGCCGACGCCCTCCAGTGCGCTGCCCTCGCCGGTCACGGCGATCCCGGCGCCGGAGGTGTGGTGCACCCGGCAGCGCTCCAGACGCGGATGGGCCCCGCCCCGCACGGAGACGCCCGCCTGTCCGGCGGAGACCACCTCGCACTCCTCGAACACTCCGCCCGCGCCGTCGAGTACGGCGATGCCGACCCCGGCGGGATTGTCGACGGTGCAGCGGCGGACCGTCGGCCGGGCCGCGCCCCGCACCTCTATCCCGGCGGCGGAGCGGGTCATGATCCGCAGGTCGAGCAGTTCGGGGGTGCAGTCCTCGACGAGCAGCGCCGGCGCGGCGACGTCCTGCCCCTCGATGTGGATGTCCTGCACGGTGACGGAGGCGCGCAGCGTCAGCGGCACCCCGTCCGGCGGTGCGATCCGCACCGAGCCGATGGCTCCCTCGGGGCCCCGCAGGGTGATCGCCCGCCGCACGACGAGATTCTCCCGGTAGGTGCCGGGAGCGACGGTGAGCACGTCCCCGTCCCCGGCGGCCTCGAGGGCGGCCGCAAGCGAGGGGTACTCACCCGTGCGGCGCCGCCACCGCGATGTGCCGGTGTGCGTCACCTGGACCGTGCCCTGTGCCATGGGTGTGTCCTGCCCCCGCCTCATGCCTCGTCGCTGATCCGATGCCCCACCGTAGCGCGCGCGGCGGCACGGGGTTGACGGGTCGTGGACCCGTGCCGGTACGACGGTGGAGAGGGCTCCGGGAGCACATCACGCACGGTCGGGGGCGGTCACGGGTGGTCGATGTCGGTCGGGCTCGGTCGGGTTCCGGATCCTTCCGGCTCGCCGGTTCAGCTGCCGGTTCCGGTGCGGCCCCAGTCGGGTCCCGCCGCGGCCCAGGCGCGGTCGAGGCGCGCGTACCGCGTCAGCACGAGCCGACGCACGGCGAGGCGGCGGACGGTCTCCACCAAGAGGCCGGCGAGCAGCGCGGCGGTCAGGCCGGCGACGATCGCGTGCGCCAGCGCCGTGTCGGCGTTCATGGGCGGCGCCACCGGGCGTCCGTGCCGGTCGGTCCAGAGCGGGAAGGTGGAGCCGGGGGCGGACTGCCGCCGGGCCGTGGTCACCGTCCCGGTACGGGCCGAGCCGTCGGGCGCGGTCCACCGGGCCACCACGGAGCGGCGAAGACGTTCCTCGCCGGCCGCCTCGGCGCTCGACGGGCCGCCCGCGGGACGGTCGGCGGGCCGCACGACCCGGGCCGTCGTCGGCACCCGCTGTTCCTGCTGGGTACGGACCGCGCGCTGGAGCGAGCCGTGGGCGGAGGCACCGGCGGCCCAGCCGGTCAGCGGCGCCACGAGACAGAGCAGGGCGAGGGCCGCGAAGGCGACCCATGCCTCCACGAGATCAGTGGTCCGGCGCAGGGGATTGTGCCGCCAGCGCCAGAGTCCGATGGCTGCGCGCACGCCGGAACCCCCTCGTTGTCCACCGATCCTCCAACGAGTGTGCCCCGGGGCGGGGTTCCCCGCCCGCCGGGCCGGTGAAGTGTGACGGGGGTCCCCCGCGGGCCGGGGGCTGGGGGCTGAGGGGGGGGCTGAGGGCACTCAGTCCAGGATCTTCACCTCGTCGCCGACCCGGATCGTGCCGATGTGCTCGGGAACGAGGTTCTGGCCGAAGATGACCCGGCCGTCGCTCTTGCGGTGCCGGGCGAGCGTGCGCAGCGGTTCCTTGCCGCGCTCGGCGGTGACCTGGTCGGTCGTGGTGACGACACAGCGACCGCAGGGCCGGGCGACCCGGAAGGTGACCTCTCCGACGGCGAGCCGCGTCCAGCCGTCCTCCGCCCAGGGCGCGGCTCCCTCGATCACCAGATTCGGCCGGAACCGGTTCATCGGCAGGGGACCCTCGTGGGCGTGGTCTCCCTGGGCGATCAGGGAATTGAGGGCGTCGAGCGAGGACGCCGTGGTGACGAGCAGCGGATAGCCGTCCGCGAAGCTCACGGTCTCGCCCGGCAGCGCGTAGTCGGGGTCGACCGGACGCCGGTGTTCGGGCGCGTCCATGTGGACGAGCCCGAACTCGCCCTCCAGATATCCGGAGAGCCAGCCGGCCGCGGCGGGGCCGGCCGGGACCGCCTCCACCGGCTTGTCGAAGATGTCCACCGTGACCGTGGCCGAGGGGTGCGGTACCTCGACGGTCAGCGGCGGCTGTCCGGGCGCGGACAGGGTGATCCCGCCGCCCGGCAGCGGCTCCGCCGTGGCCAACGCCATCCGGGGGTGACGGCGTTGGGTCACGACTTTGCCCGCGGCGTCGACGACCGCCCAGCGGCGGTCCCCGGCCAGCCCCCAGGGCTGCACCTCGGCCTCCGTACGGGCCAGCGCCCGCATGGCCTTCACCGGGTGGACGTGGACGGAACGGAGCACAGGAGTCGGCATACGGTCATCCTGCCAGCCGCTCCGGACCCGACGTCGTCCGGAGCGCGAAAGCCGGTCAGTAACCCCCGCCCTGGTAGGGACGGTTGTACGGGTCCTCGTACTGCATGGGCGCGGGGGCGGGCCGGGGGGCCGCCGGACGCATCGCCTCGTATCCCGCGGGGGCGGGACGAGCCTGCTGGGGGTACTGGCCGCCCTGGTAGCCGCGCGGGGCCACCTGCTGCTGCGGGATGTACGGGGCGGGGGCGTGCTGCAGGGGCACGGGTGCCATCTGCGGCGTGGGCTGCGGGTATCCGTAGCCGTTGCCGTAGGAGGGCTGCGGGCTGGGCGCCGCCGGGAGGGCGGGCAGTGCCGCGGGGAGCGCCGGCAGGTAGGAGCCGCTTGCGGGGAAGCTGCTGCCGGTGTCGTAGGCGGCGGGCACTCGGATCGGGGCGATCTGAGGCGTGCCCCGCTCGGCGACCAGGGAGTCGTAGATCGGGGTGTCCGGGAAGGACGGCGCGGTGTGGTAACCGCCTCCATAGGTGGAGCGGGGGGAGGTCATGGCACATAAGTTAAGCCCACGATGTGCTGGTTGGGGAGCCTGATTAGAGGGTTGTTTGACGGGCTTCGTGAAGAAGTGGATCCCCAATCCGAGCGAACGTGACAAAAACGGGCGCCGATGAGTCTCAAGATCGTGTAAAAGCCGAGATCGGAAGGGGTTACCGGCGGGTCGGACGCCGTCGGGCGGGCCCGGGGACCCGGGCATGAAGAACGCATAAAGAAAAAGTGCCGAGAAGGGGTGGGGGAAGTGATCATGGGCATGATTAAGCGTCAATCCGCGGATGTCCGGGGTGTTGTGTACGCGCCGAATTGACGGCGCTACTCCCCGTGTCGGGAAAACTATTTCCGTTAAGACGAGGGCCGCTCGCCCGACACCACGGCCGGGCCACCGGTCCGGTGCCGCGTCGCACCGACTGCCCGGTCACCTGTCCGGTGCCGTCTCGGGACGCGCGTACGTCCTGCCCTTCCACGCCGCACCGACGCCCCGGTAGTGCCGCACCGCCGAGTCCACCGTCATCAGGAGATAGAGGAACGCGGTGAAGGGCAGCAGCGGAGCGAGCCACAGCGGCTGCCGGTAGTAGCGGAGCATCGGCATGTACGTCCCCGCCATCACCGCCCAGGCCGCACCACCCGCCCAGGCCGCCACCCCGTCCCCTCCCACCACACCCGCCACCAGGGCCACCGGCGGCACCAGGTAGACGAGGACGAGCCCCGCCGCCGTCCCCACGAGAAGCGCCGGGTTGTGCCGCAGCTGCGCGTACGCACTGCGCGCGACCATGCGCCAGAGCTCGCCGAGACCCGGATACGGACGCACGCTGTCGACCCGCTCCGCCAGCCCCAGCCAGATCCGCCCGCCGGCCCGCCGCACCGCCCGGGCCAGCGACACGTCGTCGATCACCGCCTGCCGGATCGCCTCCGGAACGTCCGCCGCCACCGCCGTCTCCGTCCGCAGCAGCACACAACCACCCGCGGCGGCCGTCGCCAGCGGCCGCGTCCGGTTGATCCAGCGGAAGGGATAGAGCTGGGCGAAGAAGTAGACGAACGCCGGCACCACCAGGCGCTCCCAGGGGGTCACCACCCGGAGCCGGGCCATCTGCGAGACCAGGTCCAGTTCGTTCTCCACCGCCGCCGACACCAGGAGGCGGAGACTGTCAGGCTCATGGGCGATGTCCGCGTCGGTCAGGAGCAGGAACTCCGGTCCACGCGCGCGTGCCAGCGCCATGCCGTTCCGCAGGGCCCACAGCTTCCCCGTCCAGCCGGGCTCCGGCTCGCCCGGCGACACCACGGTCAGCGGCAGCCCCCCGTGCTCGGCGGCCAGCTTCGCGGCGAGCCGCCCCGTGCCGTCCGTACTGCCGTCGTCGACGAGGATCACCTCGGCGACGCCCGGATAGTCCTGCGCCAGCAGCGACGGCAGACTCGACGGCAGCACCCCGGCCTCGTCCCGCGCGGGCACCACGACGGCCACCCGCGGCCACCGGTCCGGCTCCGTGCGCGCCGGTCGGTTCCGGCCCGTCCCGCGGCGTTCCCCCCGCACGGACCGGCGGCCGCCGGCGTCCCCGGCCGCCGCCGGCAGCCGTTGGTCCGTACGCCAGAAGAACCCCTGGCCCAGCAGCAGCCAGACCCAGACGGCCAAGGAACCGAGCGCGAACCAGGCGAGGGTGTCCATTCGCGGCAGTCTGCCCCAGATCGCGGGGGGCGCAAGGCTCATCGGCTAGGGTGACCGGGTGAAGATCGCGCTCATGGACTCCGGAATCGGCCTCCTCCCGGCAGCGGCCGCGGTGCGGCGCCTCCGGCCGGACGCCGATCTGCTCCTCTCCAACGACCCCGACGGCATGCCCTGGGGGCCGCGTACCCCCGAGGACCTCACGGCGCGCGCCCTGGCCGTCGCGCTCGCCGCCGCCGAGCACCGTCCCGCGGCGCTGATCGTGGCCTGCAACACCGCCACCGTGCACGCCCTGCCCGCCATCCGCGCCGCCCTCGAACCGGACATCCCCGTCATCGGCACCGTGCCCGCGATCAAGCCCGCCGCCGCGGCGGGCGGCAAGGTCGCCATCTGGGCCACCCCGGCCACCACCGGCAGCGCCTACCAGCGCGGGCTCATCCGCGACTTCGCCGACGGCGCCGAGGTCACCGAGGTGCCCTGCCCGGGACTCGCCGACGCCGTGGAGCACGCCGATCCGGAGGCGGTGGACCGGGCCGTCGCCGCGGCCGCCGCGTTCACCCCCGGTGACGTCCGCACCGTCGTCCTCGGCTGCACCCACTACGAGCTCGTCGAGGAGCGCATCCTCGCCGCCCTCGAGGCGCGCGGCCGGGCCGGCCTGCCCCCGCTCGTCTTCTTCGGATCCGCCGACGCCGTCGCCGCCCAGGCGCTCCGCCGCGTCGGCGCCGAGCCCGCCCCCGACGCGGACCCCACCGGCACCCTCTCCGTGCTGCTCAGCGGGCGCCCCGGCCCGATCCCCGCCACCGCCCTCGGCTACGCCGAAGGCCGGCTCCTCGGCGCGGCCGCGCCCGCTCACTGAGCCGGGCCGGGAGGCCTCCGGCGCCGCGTGAACGGCATGCGTGAGGCCTGCGCGTGATCGGTATGCGTGAGCGTCCGGCCCTCGAACACGGAGTGTGCGCGGACGGCCCCGCTCCGGCGGGCTGTCCCGGCGGAACGTGGGTACTCTTCCCGATATGAGGGAGCATGCCCGGAATAAGCAGCCCGAGGAGCGGACGCCCGCCGTCTGGACCGGGCGCGCCACGAACCGCTTCCAGTGGGTCGCGGCGGCCGCCGGTGCCGCCTGTATGGCCCTCGGCGTCGCCCTGGCCGTCGAGTCGGCCTGGACCTCGGGGATCGCACCCCTCCTGATGGCCGTGATCGGCTGTGTCGCCGCCGGACTGCTCGTCCTGTTCGGCACGCTCGCCTTCGTCCATGTGGCCGTGAAGGTCGACGACGACGCCATGGAGGTCCGCTGCGGCCACATCGGCGTGCCGCGCCGCCGTATCCCCCTGTCCCTCGTCGTCGGCGCCGACTTCGAGCCGAGCGTCACCCCGCGCCAATGGGGCGGCTGGGGATACCGCTGGCGCCCCGAGCAGGGCACGGCGGTGGTGGTCCGGCGGGGCGAGGGTCTGATCCTGCGCCTCGGCGACGGACGGACGTTCACCGTCACCGTCGACGACGCCGAGTCCGCGGTCCTCTTCATCCGCGGCCACCTCCGCCACATGGCTCCGCCGGCCCCGCCCACGCCGACCGGCGTGTGACGGAGCCCGGAGCCGGACGTACCCGAGCCGGGCCAACCGGAGCCGGACGTGCCCAAGCCGGGCCCACCGGAGCCGGACGTGCCCGAGCCGGACGTACGCGAGCCGGACCCCGCCGTCGCACGTACACGAAGCCACGTGCCGGAGCCGGGAGTCCGGGCAGGTCGTCCGGGCCCCGCGCCCGGCCCCACCGCCCCGCCCGGTCGACAGGTACGACCCGTAGACTCCGCAAGGTGAGCGCCACCATCACCCCCGTCGACGCGCCCGGTCCCGACACCGCACCCACGCCGGGTTCCCGGCTGCGGCGGTTCGTGCGGCCCGGGGCGGCTCTGCTGTCCGGGTTCCTGCTCTATCTGAGCTTCCCGCCGCGCCCCCTGTGGTGGCTCGCGCTGCCCGCCTTCGCGCTGCTCGGCTGGAGCCTCCGGGGTCGGCGCCTCCGCGCCGGCTTCGGCCTCGGCTATCTCGCCGGGCTCGGCTTCCTGCTGCCGCTCCTCGTCTGGACCGGCGAGGAGGTGGGTCCGGGACCCTGGCTGGCCCTCGCCGCCCTGGAAGCACTGTTCGTGGCCGCCGCGGGCCTCGGCATCGCGGCCGTCTCCCGGCTCCCGTGGTGGCCGGTCTTCGCCGCGGGGGTGTGGATCCTCGGTGAAGCGGCACGCGCGCGCGTGCCCTTCGGCGGCTTCCCCTGGGGCAAGATCGCCTTCGGCCAGGCGGACGGGGTCTTCCTGCCCCTCGCGGCGGTCGGCGGTACGCCCGTACTCGGCTTCGCCGTCGCCCTCTGCGGCTTCGGTCTGTACGAGACCTACCGGCAGATCCAGGTCTACCGCGCCACCGGCACCGTCCCGCGCGGGCCGCTCGCCGTCGCGGCCCTCTCCGTCCTCGTCCCGGTCACCGGCGCCCTGGCGGCGCTGCCGCTGGTCGACGACTCCGCCGAGGACGGCACCGCCACCGTCGCCGCCGTCCAGGGCAACGTGCCCCGCCTCGGCCTCGACTTCAACGCCCAGCGCCGGGCCGTCCTGGACAACCACGTCGCGCGCACCCGCGAACTCGCCGAGGACGTGAAGGCGGGCCGTGCGCCGCAGCCCGACTTCGTGCTCTGGCCCGAGAACTCCTCCGACATCGACCCGTACGCGAACCCCGACGCGGCCGAGGTCATCGACGGTGCCGTCGAGGCGATCGGCGTGCCGACCGTGATCGGCGCGGTCGTCGCACCCCCGACCGGCAAGCTCCGCAACACCCTCATCCAGTGGGAACCGGGCCGGGGCCCCGTCGCCACCTACGACAAGCGGCACGTCCAGCCCTTCGGCGAGTACATCCCGATGCGGTCGATCGTCCGCGTCTTCAACAGCAACGTCGACCGGGTGAGCCGCGACTTCGGCGCCGGTACGAAGATCGGTGTCTTCGACCTCGCCGGCACCGAGGTCGGCCTCGCCACCTGCTACGAGGCGGCCTTCGACTGGGCCGTGCGCGACACGGTCACCCACGGCGCCCAGCTCATCTCCGTCCCCAGCAACAACGCCACCTTCGGCCGCAGCGAGATGACCTACCAGCAGCTCGCGATGTCCCGCGTGCGTGCCGTCGAGCACAGCCGGTCGGTGGTCGTACCCGTCACCAGCGGGGTCAGCGCGGTGATCCGCCCCGACGGCGAGATCGTCGCGGAGACGAAGATGTTCACCCCGGACGTCCTGGTCGAGAAGGTGCCGCTGCGCTCCTCGCTGACCCCGGCGACCCGGATGGGCACCCTGCCGGAGGTCCTGCTCGTGGCGCTCGCGGCGGCCGGCCTCGGCTGGTCGGCGATCCGTTCGGTACGCGCCCGGCGGACCGGCTCGGAGTGAAACGGGGCGGCCCGGGGTCCGGTCGCTACGTGATCTAGGGTCGGGTGCATGCCTACCCCTGACTTCATCCAAGCCCTGCGCGAGACAGCCGGCCACCAGCTCCTCTTCCTGCCCGGGGTGAGCGCCGTCGTCTTCGACGACCGGGGCCGGGTGCTGCTCGGCCGGCGCGCCGACAACGGCCGGTGGGCGGTCATCGGAGGCATCGTCGAACCCGGCGAGCAGCCCGCCGACTGCGCGGTGCGCGAGGTGTACGAGGAGACCGCCGTACGCGTCGAGGTCGAGCGGATCGTGCTCGTCGAGACCCTCCGCAAGCCCGTGGTCTATCCCAACGGCGACCAGTGCCAGTTCATGGACGTGTCGTTCCGCTGCCGCGCGATCGGCGGTGAGGCGCGGGTGAACGACGAGGAGTCCACCGAGGTGGGCTGGTTCGAGCTGGACGCCCTGCCGGAGATGAAGCGTTTCTCCCATCTGAGGATCGAGAAGGCGCTGGCCGACGAACCCACATGGTTCCGCACCACAGCAACCAGCTGAACTATGGGCTCGACGCACATCGGTGGGGGAGAGGGCCCTTCATAGGGTGCGGAGCATGAGCGCCCCCATCACCGCCCTCGACGCCGTACCGGGTCCCGATTCCGTGTCCGGTCCCGATTCCCCCGCCGCCGCACCCCGGCCCCGCCCCGTCGTCCTCGACCTCACCGGCCGCACCGTGCTCGTCACCGGCGCCGCCGGCGGGATCGGGCGCGCCTGCGCGCTGCGGCTCGCCGCGGCGGGGGCCCGGGTCAGAGCGGTCGACCGGGCGGCCGAAGGCCTGGAGACCCTGGTCGAGGAGGCCGCCGAGCTTCCCGGGAGCCTCGAACCCCGGCTCCTCGACCTGACCGACCTGGACGCCGCCGAGGCGGCCGCCGACGGCGCGGACATCCTCGTCAACAACGCCGGACTCCAGCTCGTCCGCCCCCTCCAGGAGTTCCCCCCGGACGTCTTCCACACCGTGCTCACGGTGATGCTGGAAGCACCCTTCCGGCTCATCCGGGGCGCGCTGCCCCACATGTACGCCCAGGGCTGGGGCCGGATCGTCAACATCTCCTCCGTCCACGGGCTGCGCGCCTCCGCCTTCAAGTCCGCGTACGTGGCCGCGAAACACGGCCTGGAGGGCCTCTCCAAGACCGCGGCCCTCGAAGGAGCCCCGCACGGAGTCACCTCCAACTGCGTCAACCCCGGATATGTGCGCACCCCGCTCGTCGAACGGCAGATCGCCGACCAGTCCGCCGCCCACGGCATCCCCCCGGAGCGTGTCCTCTCCGAGGTCCTGCTGAAGGACTCGGCGCTCAAGCGACTGATCGAACCGGACGAGGTCGCCGAGGCCGTCCTCTATCTCTGCACCCCGCAGGCCTCGTTCATCACCGGGACCTCCCTCACCCTCGACGGCGGCTGGACCGCCCACTGAGGGATACCCCTGATGTCCCTGTGAAGGTTGTCCACAGGGGTGGTGCGACCACACGTTCGGCAGGTATCCCTGTGTCCATGTCCCACGAACACGTCTCCTATCTCGAACTCCTCGCCCGAGGAGCCGCGACGGAGGCCTACGACAGGCCCGTGCTGCTCGCCCGTGCGAGCGGCGCGGGCCCCGAGGCGCTGGCCGAGCTCGAAGAGGCCAAGCAGCTCGCGCTGCGGGTCCGGGCCGAGCTCGAAGGGCGGCGGCGCCGCGAGGCGGAGCTGTCCGCGCTCTTCGCCACCGCCCACGACCTCGCGGGACTCCGCGACCTCGACGCGGTGCTGCGCGCCATCGTCCAGCGCGCCCGCTCGCTCCTCGGCACCGAGTGCGCCTATCTGAGCCTCAACGACCCGGTCGCGGGCGACACGTACATGCGGGTCACCGAGGGTTCCGTCTCCGCGCGCTTCCAGCAGGTGCGCCTGGGCATGGGCGAGGGGCTCGGCGGGCTCGTGGCCCAGACCGCCCGCCCGTACGTCACGGACGACTACTTCGGCGACGCGCGCTTCCAGCACACCCGGACCATCGACACGGCGGTACGGGACGAGGGCCTCGTCGCCATCCTCGGCGTCCCGCTCAGCCTCGGCAGCCAGGTCATCGGCGTCCTCTTCGCCGCCGACCGCAGGGCCAGGGTCTTCGAGCGCGAGCAGGTCGCGCTGCTCTGCTCCTTCGCCGCGCACGCCGCCGTCGCCATCGACACCGCGAACCTCCTCGCGGAGACCCGCTCGGCCCTCGCCGAGCTGGAGCGCGCCAACGACATCATCCGTGAGCACAGCGGCGTCATCGAGCGGGCCTCGGAGGTCCACGACCGGCTCTCCGAGCTCGTCCTGCACGGCGGCGGCGTCCACGACGTCGCCCACGCCGTCTCCGAAGTCCTCGGCGGAACAGTCGAGTTCACCGACGAGGGCGCCGGTGTCGCCCGCCGCGCCGGAGGCCACGCCGTCCGCGAGGGCGACGACTGGGTCGCCGCCGTCTCCGCCGGCGGCGAGACCCTGGGCGCCCTCGTGCTGCACGGCCAGCCGGACCTCGACCCGGTCGACCAGCGCACCCTGGAACGCGCCGCACTCGTCACCTCCCTCCTGCTGCTCGCCCGCCGCTCCGCCGGCGAGGCCGAACAGCGGGTACGGGGCGAACTCCTCGACGACCTCCTCGACGCCCCCGACCGGGACCGGCGACTGCTCCGGGAGCGCGCCGCCCGGCTCCGTACCGACAGCGAAGCCCCGCACGTGGTGCTCGCCGCCCGGATCGACCGCGTCGGCGCCGCCGACACCGGCGCCGACGCCGGCGGACGCGAGAGCGCCGACCGGCAGCGTCTCTGGTCGGCGGCCACCCACCTGGCGGCCACCCGCCACGGACTCGCCTCCGCCCGCGACGGCGGAACGGTCCTGCTGCTGCCCCTGGGCCCCGGAGAGAGCGCCGCGGACCTCGCCCGGGGGACCGCGAGGACCCTCGGCGGCACGCTGCGGGAACCGGTCACCGTGGGCGCCTCCGCCCCCGTACGGGCGCCCCTCGACCACCCGGACCAGGTGGCCGTCGCGTACGAGGAGGCGCGCCGCTGCCTCGACGCGCTCCGGCTGCTGCACCGCTCGGGCCAGGGCGCCGCCGCCGAGGACCTCGGCTTCTTGGGCCTGCTGCTCGCCGACAGCAGGGACATCGACGGCTTCGTCGACCGGACCGTCGGCCAGGTCGTCGCCTACGACCGGCGCCGGGGAACCGACCTGGTGCGCACCCTGGACGCCTATTTCGCGAGCGGGATGAGCCCGGCCCGGACGAAGGACGAACTCCACGTCCACGTCAACACGGTGGCCCAGCGCCTGGAACGGGTCGGACGGCTCCTCGGCCCGGACTGGCAGTCGCCCTCCCGCGCCCTGGAGATCCAGCTGGCACTGCGTCTGCACGCGCTGTCGGACGCGGTGACGGCGAAATAGCCACGGCCCCGTGCCCCGCTCCTCGAGGAGCGGGGCAC
>NZ_BNBZ01000007.1 GCF_014656215.1 Streptomyces zaomyceticus
CGACCGGGCGGGGCCCCTTCGCGTACGTACGGAGGATCAGCGCTTGTGCTGGGCGTCCGCGACCGTGACCTCGACGCGCTGGAACTCCTTGAGCTCGCTGTAGCCCGTGGTGGCCATCGCGCGGCGCAGGGCGCCGAAGAAGTTCATCGAGCCGTCCGGGGTGTGCGACGGGCCCGCGAGGATCTCCTCGGTGGTGCCGACGATGCCCAGGTCGACCAGCTTGCCGCGCGGCACGTCCTCGTGGACGGCCTCCATGCCCCAGTGGTGGCCCTTGCCGGGCGCGTCCGTGGCACGGGCCAGCGGGGAGCCGATCATGACCGAGTCGGCGCCGCAGGCGATCGCCTTCGGCAGGTCGCCGGACCAGCCCACGCCGCCGTCGGCGATGACGTGCACGTACCGGCCGCCGGACTCGTCCATGTAGTCGCGGCGGGCCGCGGCCACGTCGGCGACCGCGGTCGCCATCGGGACCTGGATGCCGAGGACGTTGCGCGTGGTGTGCGCGGCGCCGCCGCCGAAGCCGACGAGGACACCCGCCGCGCCGGTGCGCATCAGGTGCAGGGCCGCGGTGTACGTGGCGCAGCCGCCGACGATGACCGGGACGTCGAGCTCGTAGATGAACTGCTTCAGGTTCAGCGGCTCGGACGCGCCCGAGACGTGCTCGGCCGAGACCGTCGTGCCGCGGATGACGAAGATGTCCACGCCGGCGTCGACGACGGCCTTGGAGAACTGCGCGGTGCGCTGCGGGGAGAGCGCGGCGGCGGTGACGACACCGGAGTCGCGCACCTCCTTGATGCGCTGCCCGATCAGCTCTTCCTTGATCGGGGCGGAGTAGATCTCCTGCAGACGGCGGGTCGCGGTCGCCTCGTCCAGCTCGGCGATCTCGTCGAGGAGCGGCTGCGGGTCCTCGTACCGGGTCCAGAGGCCCTCAAGGTTCAGGACGCCCAGGCCGCCCAGCTCGCCGATACGGATGGCGGTCTGCGGCGAGACGACCGAGTCCATCGGGGCGGCCAGGAACGGCAGCTCGAACCGGTAGGCGTCGATCTGCCAGGCGATCGAGACCTCCTTCGGGTCCCGGGTGCGCCGGCTCGGAACGACGGCGATGTCGTCGAACGCGTACGCCCTGCGGCCGCGCTTGCCGCGCCCGATCTCGATCTCAGTCACGATGTGTGGCCTTTCCCTCTACGTCTGCGCCTACCAGTATCCCCGACACAAGCGTGAGGGGCGGTTCCGGCCACATGCCGGAACCGCCCCCACGCGTCGCGCTGTGTTACTTCCTGCTGTAGTTCGGCGCCTCGACCGTCATCTGGATGTCGTGCGGGTGGCTCTCCTTGAGGCCCGCCGAGGTGATCCGGACGAACCGGCCGTGCGCCTGGAGCTCCGGAACCGTGCGGCCGCCGACGTAGAACATCGACTGACGCAGACCGCCCACCAGCTGGTGGACGACGGCCGAGAGCGGGCCGCGGTAGGGCACCTGGCCCTCGATGCCCTCGGGCACGAGCTTCTCGTCGGAGGCGACGCCCTCCTGGAAGTAGCGGTCCTTGGAGAAGGAGCGCTGCTCGCCACGGGTCTGCATGGCGCCGAGCGAGCCCATGCCGCGGTACGACTTGAACTGCTTGCCGTTGATGAAGAGCAGCTCGCCCGGGGACTCCTCGCAGCCCGCGAGGAGCGAGCCGAGCATCACCGTGTCGGCGCCGGCCACGAGGGCCTTGGCGATGTCACCGGAGTACTGCAGTCCGCCGTCGCCGATGACCGGGACACCGGCCGCCTTGGCGGCGAGCGAGGCCTCGTAGATCGCGGTGACCTGCGGGACGCCGATGCCGGCGACGACGCGGGTGGTGCAGATGGAGCCGGGTCCGACGCCCACCTTGATGCCGTCGACACCGGCGTCGATGAGCGCCTGGGCGCCGTCGCGGGTGGCGATGTTGCCGCCGATGACGTCGACGGAGGAGTTCGACTTGATCTTGGCGACCATGTCGCCGACCAGCCGGGAGTGGCCGTGGGCGGTGTCGACGACGATGAAGTCGACGCCCGCCTCGATCAGGGCCTGGGCACGCTCGTACGCGTCGCCGGCGACACCGACGGCCGCGCCGACGAGCAGGCGGCCCTCCTTGTCCTTGGCGGCGTTCGGGTACTTCTCGGCCTTGACGAAGTCCTTGACCGTGATGAGGCCCTTGAGGATGCCCGCCTCGTCGACCAGCGGCAGCTTCTCGATCTTGTGGCGGCGGAGCAGCTCCATGGCGTCCACGCCGGAGATGCCGACCTTGCCGGTGACCAGCGGCATCGGGGTCATGACCTCGCGCACCTGGCGGCTGCGGTCGGTCTCGAAGGCCATGTCGCGGTTGGTGACGATGCCGAGCAGCTTGCCCGCCGGGTCGGTCACCGGGACGCCGCTGATGCGGAACTTGGCGCAGATCGCGTCGGCCTCGCCGAGCGTCGCGTCCGGGTGGACCGTGATCGGGTCGGAGACCATGCCGGACTCGGAGCGCTTCACCAGATCGACCTGGTTGGCCTGGTCGGCGATGGAGAGGTTGCGGTGCAGAACACCGACACCGCCCTGTCGCGCCATGGCGATCGCCATGCGGGACTCGGTGACCTTGTCCATGGCGGCGGAGAGCAGCGGGATGTTCACCCGCACGTTCTTCGAGATGTACGAGGCGGTGTCGATCTGGTCGGGCGCCATGTCGGACGCGCCCGGCAGAAGCAGCACGTCGTCGTAGGTCAGCCCGAGTGTCGCGAATTTCTCGGGCACTCCGTCGACGTTTGCAGTCATGACACCTTCCCCAAATGGCCTTGATCGGTGCGGATGTCCATGCTAACGGGCCGAAGCGGTGTCTCATTCCACGATCAAGATCAGCCGCAAGCTTTGGACGTTCCCACGTGTACGAAAGGGCTCAAAGACCCCGGCAACACTTACTGGTCGGCCATCGCCCACCCTGGTCGGTGCGCGCGGCCCACCCGTCGCTACTGCTCCGCCAGCGCCCTGAGCCGGCTGAGCGCGCGGTGCTGCGCGACCCGGACGGCCCCCGGCGACATGCCGAGCATCTGCCCGGTCTCCTCGGCGGTCAGTCCGACCGCGACACGGAGCACGAGCAGTTCGCGCTGGTTCTCCGGGAGATTGGCGAGCAGCTTCTTGGCCCACTCGGCGTCGTCGCTGAGGAGCGCGCGCTCCTCGGGGCCGAGGGAGTCGTCGGGCCGCTCGGGCATCTCGTCGGAGGGCACGGCCGTGGACCCCGGGTGCCGCATGGCGGCCCGCTGGAGGTCGGCGACCTTGTGCCCGGCGATGGCGAAGACGAAGGCCTCGAAGGGCCTGCCCGTGTCCTTGTAGCGCGGCAGCGCCATCAGGACGGCGACGCAGACCTCCTGGGCCAGGTCCTCGACGAAGTGCCGGGCGTCGCCCGGCAGCCGGTTGAGCCGGGTGCGGCAGTACCGCAGGGCGAGCGGGTGAACCCGCGCGAGCAGGTCGTGCGTGGCCTGCGCGTCGCCTTCGACCGCGAGTCGGACGAGCGCGCCGATCTCCCCCTGCCCGGCAGGCATGGGGGAACCCACGGTCTCGTCGTCGCGCATCGCTCCATGGTGCCCCGACGCCTCGGCGTTCGTGGCACCGCGTCCGTAGTTGTGCACCGAAGCGTTATGAGCAGGTGCGCCGGAACTCATCTCCCGCGCCCTCCCCTCCCGCTCGATCGACTCGTCCCCGAGGAACTCCACATCTCAAGGATGCGGCATTCCGCGGGGAAGTGACACAAGCCCACCCCGTCCACCCCACGACGGGCGCGGACGAGGACGGGGATATGGCCGGTGACCTGCGACTCAGCGGACCAGGCCCCAGCGGAATCCGAGGGCGACGGCGTGCGCCCGGTCGGAGGCGCCCAGCTTCTTGAAGAGACGCCGGGCGTGTGTCTTGACCGTGTCCTCGGAGAGGAAGAGTTCGCGGCCGATCTCCGCGTTGGACCGGCCGTGGCTCATGCCTTCGAGAACCTGGATCTCGCGCGCGGTGAGGGTGGGCGCGGCGCCCATCTCGGCCGAACGGAGCCGGCGCGGGGCGAGCCGCCAGGTCGGGTCGGCCAGCGCCTGGGTGACGGTGGCCCGCAGTTCGGCGCGCGAGGCGTCCTTGTGCAGATAGCCACGGGCACCCGCGGCGACCGCGAGCGCGACGCCGTCGAGGTCCTCGGCGACCGTGAGCATGATGATGCGGGCGCCGGGGTCCGCGGAGAGCAGCCGGCGGACGGTCTCCACGCCGCCCAGACCGGGCATGCGTACGTCCATCAGAATCAGGTCCGAGCGGTCCGCGCCCCAGCGGCGGAGGACTTCCTCGCCGTTGGCCGCGGTGGTCACGCGCTCGACACCGGGCACGGTCGCGACCGCCCGGCGGAGCGCCTCTCGGGCAAGCGGGGAGTCGTCGCAGACGAGGACGGATGTCATGCCTGACCTCCGCGGCTCTCGCAGCTGTAGCGCGTCACCTTGAGCCTCCAGGGCTGTACGTAATCGTCACCTGTGCGATTGACGCTCTCGGACACCTGCCCGATCGCTTGTTCCTTCAACCGCCTCCGCACACTCAACGACGGTCACTCGAAAGAGTTACGGGTCGGACGGCAGCGTTCGGCACTCTACGTGAGGGGCCGCGCACGGAGGAGAGCGACGCGGCCCTTCTGCCCAGAAGCGAAAGCTATGCACCATTTAGCCGGTTTTCTTCCCTTTTCGCGGTGTCTGTGGCTAGATTCGCAATGAGTCATATTTACATCTACTTAGACAGTAGGTGTACCGACCCGGACCCGTCGGGGCCCGAGGAGCCCCGGCCATCAGCCATCCACCCGCCCACCTATCCGTTCGACACGGTTTCAAGGGGACAAGCGCAATGGCAGATTTCTCCCGCCTTCCCGGACCCAACGCCGATCTGTGGGACTGGCAACTGCTCGCGGCCTGCCGCGGAGTCGACAGCTCCCTGTTCTTCCACCCCGAGGGAGAGCGCGGCGCGGCACGGAGTGCGCGTGAGAACTCGGCGAAAGAGGTCTGCATGCGGTGCCCGGTGCGCGCGGAGTGCGCGGCACACGCACTCGCCGTGCGGGAGCCCTACGGCGTATGGGGCGGCCTCACCGAGGACGAACGCGAAGAGCTCATGGGACGCGCGCGCAATCGCCTGATCACAGCGGCGCCACCGACGGCGTCGGTCGCGTCCGTGACATCGATGACGACATCGGCGTCGGCAGCCGGCCGGCCGATTGTGGAGCGCATGTGAAGGAACGTTTCTTCAGCTAAGCGACGACCAGCGATCACCCGCGGGGCGCGCAGGACGCCGCCCCTCGGGCGAGCAGGACAGCATCGGCCGCGCACCGCGCGCGCCGCACGGCGACCACGCGCGCGTGGCGGCGCGGAGGAAACCGCCGCCCACGCGCGTGGCCGTGCGCGTGAGGACGGCCGCGCGCGCGGCCGTACCGGTGAAGGCGGCGGCGCGCCCGGCCGAACGGCTCAGACCTTGCGCGCGCGGCCGAACGACTCAGACCCTTGCGCGCGGGCTCGGACCTTGCGCGCCCGGCCGTACGGCTCGGACGCCTACGTGCGCGCGCCGAACGGCTCAGGCGCCCGCGCGCGTGGCCGTGCGGGTGGCCGTGCGGGTCAGCTCGTCGAGCGTGGCGGCGACCGCCGGGACCTGTGCGAGGTCGGGCAGCGTCAGGGCCACGATCTCCCGCTCCACGGCCGGCTCCACGGCCACGGTCCGCGCCCCCCTGGGCCGTACGGACTCGATGGCCAGCTCCGGCAGGACGGCCACGCCGAGCCCCGCGCCGACCAGGCCCACCACGGCCGGGTAGTCGTCGGTGGCGAAGTCGATACGGGGGGTGAAGCCCGCCTCCTCGCAGACGTCCACCAGCTGCCGGCGGCAGCGCGGGCAGCCCGCGATCCAGGACTCCTCGGCGAGTTCGGCGATGCCCACGGACCCGGCGCCGGCGAGCCGGTGCCCCTCGGGGACCAGGCCCACCAGCCGGTCGGCGAGGATCGGCCGGACGACCAGGTCGTCCCACTCGGCCTGCCCCGCCCCGTACCGGAAGGCGAGGGCCACGTCGCAGTCACCCTCGCGGAGCATCTCGATCGAGCGCGGCGGCTCGGCCTCGACGAGGGAGACACGGGTGCCGGGATGCGCGGCCCGCAGCGCGGCGAGCGCGGTGGGGACGAGCGTGGAACTGCCGCTGGGGAAGGAGACGAGCCGGACCCGGCCGGCCCGGAGCCCGGCGATCGCGGCGACCTCCTCCTCGGCGGCGGTGAGCCCGGCGAGGATGCCGGAGGCGTGGCGGACCAGGACCTCACCGGCCTGGGTGAGGCGCATCTCGCGTCCGGTGCGGATGAGCAGCGGGGTGCCCGCGGAGGCTTCGAGGGCCTTCATCTGCTGGCTGACGGCGGGCTGGGTGCAGCCGAGTTCGCGCGCGGCGGCCGAGAAGGAGCCGGTGGCGGCGACGGCCCGCAGGACGCGGAGGTGACGTGCCTCGATCATGCGCTCCAGCATAAGCGAATCTTGGATTCAGCGCCGAATATTCGCCTACGGCTTTGAGATGCCTGCCCGTAAAGTGCCTCCATGACCTTGCTCAGTGTGAACGTGGGCCGCGCCAGGGCCGTGGACTACACCGAAGCCGCCTCCGGCCTCACCGCCATCGACAAGCGCCCCGTCGACGGGCCCGTGCGGATCGAGGCCCCCGGGGTGCCCGGTGTCGGGACGAGCGGGCTCGCCGGGGACACGGTCTGCGACCTGCGGTTCCACGGCGGCAACGACCGCGCCGCGTACGCCTTCGCCCGCGAGGACCTGGACCGCTGGGAGCGGGAGCTCGGCCGGGAGCTCGCCAACGGCTCCTTCGGCGAGAACCTCACCACCCGCGGTCTCGACGTGAACGGCGCCCTGATCGGCGAGCGGTGGCGCATCGGCGAGGAGGTGGTCCTGGAGGTGACCGGCGGCCGTATCCCCTGCCGTACGTTCGCGGGCTTCCTCGAGGAGAAGGGCTGGGTCAAGCGGTTCACGCAGTCCGAGGCCGGTCCCGGCGCGCTGCTGCGGGTGATCGTGCCGGGCGAGATCCGCGCCGGGGACCCGATCACGGTCGTCCACCGGCCCGACCACGACATCACCGTCGCGCTGCTGCACCGCGCCGCGACCGTCGAACGCACTCTGCTGCCCGGCACCCTGGTCGCCGCCGAGTGGATGGAGTCGGGACTCCTCGCGCTCGCACGCCAGTACACGGAGAAGTACGCCCGCGCGTAGGCACCGGTACGCGGAGAAGTGCGTCCGGCGCGCCGCGCACGACGCCCTCGCGTAGTCGCCCGTACGCGGAGAATGACGCCCGCCCGCCCTCGTCGGCGGGCGGGGTGGCCGCCCGGGCGGGGCCGGTGGACGGGGCACTACCGTGCCCGTATGACGACTGCACTGATTACGGGCGCCACCGCGGGCATCGGGGCCGCCTTCGCACGGAGACTCGCGGCGGACGGCCACGATGTCGTGCTCGTGGCACGGGACATGAAGCGACTCCGGGAGCAGGCGACCGAGCTGCACGACCGGCACGGCGTCGAGGCCGAGGTGCTCGCGGCGGACCTCGCCGAGGAGAAGGGCATCGCCGCCGTCGAGGCCCGGCTCTCGGACCCGAAGCAGCCGGTGGACATGCTGGTGAACAACGCCGGCTTCGGCAACAAGGGCCGCTTCCTCGAAGTGTCCATGGCCGACGAGTTGAAGATGCTCACGGTGCACTGCGAGGCGGTGCTGCGGCTGACCTCGGCCGCCGCCGCCTCCATGAAGGACCGCCACCGGGGCTCCGTGGTGAACGTCGCCTCGGTGGCGGCCTTCGTGCCCCGCGGCACGTACGGCGCCTCGAAGGCCTGGGTCGTGCAGTTCACCCAGGGCGCCGCCCGGGATCTGGCGGGCAGCGGCGTACGGCTGATGGCGCTCTGCCCCGGCTTCGTACGCACCGAGTTCCACGAGCGGGCCGGGATGGGGACCGACAACATCCCGGGCTGGATGTGGCTCGACGCGGACAAGCTGGTGACGGCGGCCCTCGGGGACCTGGAGCGGGGGAAGACGCTGTCGATCCCCGACCCCCGCTACAAGGCCCTCATGGGTGTGGTGAAGCTCGCGCCGCGCGGGTTGCTCGGCGGGGTCTCCTCCCGGGCGGGCCGCAAGTACGGTCCGAAGTGACGGCCGCGGCGTGTTAGTTCACGCCCGGCCCCTCGTACGCCCCGATGTTCGGAACCGACGTCGCCGACACGGCGTTTCCGAACCAGTCCCTGCCGCCGTTGTCCGCGACGAGCGTCCCGGCGGACAGGGCCGGGGAGCCCGCGGAGAGCCGGAGGTCGGGGCGGAGCAGCGGATCGGCTTCGACGCCGCCGGGGTTGGGACGGGTCATGGTGATGCCGTGGAAGAGGTTGTGGGAGAAGGAGAGCCCGGCGGTGGGGTTCTTGAAGGCGTAGCCGCCGCTCTCGCCCTCGTTGACGAAGATGTTGTTGCTGATCGACAGCTCGTGCTGGGTGGTGGCGGGGCTGCCGGCGTCGTCCTGGACGAGATGGGCGGGCACGGTGGTCCGGTTGACGAACGTGTTGTTGTGGATCCGGGTGTTGAGGATGGGTCCCCAGCAGTTCTGGATGAGCCGGGCCCCGTCGTCGACGCTGAGGTTGTAACGGACCACCGTGTCTAGGGTCTTGGCGCCGCTGTAGGGGCAGATCAGCAGGAAGCCGCCCTGGTTGTCGTGGCTGTGGTTGTACTGGAAGACCGTGCCCTTCGAGGCTCCGTCGGCGTCGAAGGACATGCCGTCCTTGGTGCCGCCGCCGCCCGAGACCTCGTTGTACTCGACGACGGTGTCGTCGGTGTTGAAGGTCCAGATACCGGCGTTGGCGGCCTTGGAGCGGAGCTGGAAGCCGTCGAGGCGGTTGTGGTCGATCCGGGCGCCGCTGGTGGTGTCGATCTTGATGCCGTCACCGGCGAGCGAGGTCAGGGTGTTGTGGTGGATCCGCACGTTGCGGCTCGGGGTCCAGGCGCCGGGGTAGGCGTTCGGGTCCTGCTGGTTGCCGACCAGGTCGCGCTTGGAGAAGCGGGACTTGAAGTAGATGCCCTCGCGGTCGACGTCCCGGATGTCGTTGTGGTGGACGGTCAGGCCGTCGTACCAGCTGGGGACGGTGGTGCCCTCGACGGCGATGTGGATCGCGCTGGAGCCGGTGAGGGTCTTGAAGTCGCCGCCGCGCACGTCGTGGATCGACAGGTGGTCGAGGGTGATGCCCTTCGCGGCGCCGAAGTCGGCGAGCCGGAGGCGGACGCCGTTGCGCTCGCTGCCGGGGGCGGCCGCGTTGGTGATCTCCAGAGCGGTGAGGCGCAGGTACTGGGTGTTGGCGAGGAGGACGGCGTCGTGGGCGCCATTTCCGTCGATCACGGCACGGGTCGGGGCGGTCCCGTAGTCGGCGATGGTGAAGGGCCGGGCGGCCGAGCCTGAGCCCCGGGGCTGAAGGGTGCCGACGCAGGTGGTGCCGCGCTTGAGGAGGAGCCGGTCACCGGGGCCGTAGGCGTGGGCGTTGGCCTCGGCGAGGCTGGTCCAGGGGCGCCGGGCACTGCCGTCGCCGGGGTTGGTGGCCGAACAGTCGACGTGGTGGCGGTGACCGGGCGGGGGCGCGGCCTGGGCGGGGGCGGCCGCGAGGAGGGACAGGGTCAGGGCGGCGAGCGCGGTGTACGTACGGCGCTGGGTCACAGATCCTCCGGTTCGGGGGCGTCGCGGGGGTCGGGATCGTGGTGGGGGTCGGGATCCTCGTGGGGGTCGGGGGCGTCGAGCGCGTCCAGGTCCAGTCGGGCGGTGGTTCCGTTCCCCCAGGTCACCCGCAGGGTGCGGCCGGTGACCCGGACGTTCGCGAGCTCGGCCACGGGGGCCGGGTCGGGCTCGGCGGTCAGTGAGGCGAGGGCCACGAAGAGGGCGGCCGGGCCGCCGGTGACGCCGTGCAGGGCGAGGGTGCGACTGCCGGGGCCCTGAAGGGTTTCCCCGGTGGGGAGTTCGACGGCCCCGCCGTCCGCGGGATAGCCGTGGACCGGGTGGAGCTGGGCCGACGGCCCTTCGGGGGTGGTGGCCCAGCCGGTCTGCCGTACGGGGGTCCCCTCCGGGGCGCCGAGGACGAGATGGGCGCGGACCTCGGCGCGGCCGTGGGCGAGGGTCGCGGAGAGGACCCGGACGCCGGGGTGGGGAGTGTGCCGGGAGGCGGCCCAGCCGGGCCCGGTGCCGGCGGGGACGGCGGGTCCCCGGTGGGTGGGCCTCCCTTCGACGACCAGCGCGAAGTGGTTGTCGGCGGGGGTCTCGCCGGTGGTGGGTCCGGTGCGGGTGGAGTAGGCCTGCCGGGCGTAGCCGGGGTCGTCCTCGCCCGCCTCGGCGCTGTGCACATGGTTGCTGCCGTGGTTGTGGAGCCGTACGAGTCCGTCGGCGGCGGTGGTCTGGACGAGCAGCCCGGCCGGGGCGAAGGGGCGGACGGTGTCGGCGCGTTCGGCGGGCAGGGGTTCCTCGGGGTCGTTCCAGGCGGGGTGGTCCGCGGGCAGGAGGAGACCGAGGAACCCCTTGGACGCCCAGTAGGGGGAGCCGGGCCCCGAGTACTCCTGGACGAGCGGCGGGTACGGGCCGTGCCAGCCGAGGGTGAGGAGTCCGTTCGCGTCGGTGGCACCGCGGTCGAGGAAGTGCCGCAGGGTCCCGGAGGCGAGGCGGCGGGTGGCGCCGGGGGTGAGCGGGGTGTGCCCGGTGAGGGTGCCGAGCCAGGGTGCGGCGGCCGCGGCGAAGCGGTAGATCAGGGACCGCCCGTACGGGAGGGGGGCTCCGTCGGCGTCGAAGAGATGGACGTAGTCGTCGAGATGGGCGCGCAGCCGGGACCCGTAGCGGTCGAGGAGTTCCCGGTCGCCGGCGAGGTGGGCGTGGAGGACGGGGTAGAAGTGCAGGGCCCAGGCGTTGTAGTGGTCGAAGGCGCGGTTGTCGCCGTCGCTGTACCAGCCGTCGCCGAGGTACCAGTCGTCCACGCGGGCGAGGGAGCGGGCGATCGTGGCGGCGGCCCGGTCGGTGTCGATGCCGGCGTCCTGGAGGAAGCCGGCGACGGTGAGGCCGAAGAGCCACCAGTTGTTGTCGACGGGGGACGGGCCGAGGGCGGGGCGGAGCCAGTCGGCGACCTGTCGGCGGGTGCGGTCGTCGAGCCGGTCCCAGAGCCAGGGGCGGGTGAGGCGGAGGCCGAGGGCGACGGAGGCCGCCTCGACGATCGCCTGGCGGGTGTCGGTGGTGAGGGGCCAGGAGTCGGGGCCTTCGGTGCCGGGCTTCGCCGTGCCCGCCGCGAGGCCCTCGGCGTAGCGGTCGAGGTGCCCGTACGGGTCCTCCCCCTTGGCGCCGGCGACGCGGAGGGCGGCGAGGAGGAAGGTGCGGGCCCAGCCCTCCAGGCCGTCGGAGCGCGCTCCGGACCAGCTGGGGCGGGGTCCCGGCAGGTCGATCAGTCCGTGCCGCGGCGAGGCGAACGGCCGTACCGCCAGAAGGAGTCGGTCGGCCGTGGTCTCCCAGTGGGCACGGGTCCAGCCGGTGTACGGGCTGAGCTCACGGTTCTCGGGCGGCGTGGGCATGATGCTCCCTGAGGCTCCCTGCGGTGACGTCTGCGTCGCCGGGAATCCTGAACAGGCTCCGATCGAACGTCAAGAGAATCGGAGCGAATGATCGAAACTCCTACCGTTCGATCATTCGGGGCCGGATGTGAACTAGGGTCGGGGAACCACCACCACCGCGAGGGGGAACTGCGCCGTGCGCGAGAGTGCTGCCGAACGACACGACCGACTGCTGGCCCTGGTGCGCGAGCGCGGCACCGCCCGCGTCGCCGAGCTGGCCGAGCGGCTCGGGGTCTCCCCCGTCACCGCCCGCCGGGACGTCGAGCTGCTGGCCGGCCGGGGCCTGCTCGACCGGGTGCACGGTCAGGTGTCCTGGCCCCGGTCACAGGGCGCGCCGGGCGGCGGACGGAGCGGCGAGGGCCTGGTGCTCGGCCTGCTCGCCCCCTCCGCCACGTACTACTTCGCCGAGGTCATCCGGGGCGCCCACGAGGCGGCCGCCCGCGCCGGGGCCCGCCTGGTCCTGCGCGTCTCGGACTACCGCCCGGAGGAGGACCGGGCCCGCACCGAGGGGCTGCTCGCGGCCGGCGCCGAGGGCGTGCTCGTCGCGCCCGGCTGGCGGGGGCCCGAGGACCTGCTCGCGTACGGGGACTGGCTGGCGGAACTCCCCGTACCGGCGGTGCTCCTGGAGCGCCGGGCCGAGCCGGGCAGCCCGCTCGACGGCCTCGACCGGGTCGCCTCCGACCACGGCCACGGCGTCCTGCTCGCCCTGCGCCATCTGCTCTCCCTCGGCCACGCGACGCCGCTGCTCGTGGCCCGCAGGGACTCCCCGACCGCGCTCGCGGTGCGCACCGGCTACGCCGAGGCGCTGGGGACGCTCGGCCTGGAGGAGCCGCGGCCGGTGATCGACTCCGTGCCCGCCGAGGCGGACCCGGAGGGCTTCGAGCGGGCGGTGCGCGCGCTGCACGAGGCGGTCGGTTCGGGGCTGGCGAGCGCGGCCCTGGTGCACAACGACGTGGACGCGATCGAGATCGTGCAGCGCCTCGCCGAGCTGGGCGTACGGGTGCCGCAGGACCTGGCCCTGATCGCCTACGACGACGAGGTCGCGGCGCTCGCCGACACCCCGCTGACGGCGGTGGCGCCGCCCAAGCGGCAGGTGGGGCGGCATGCCACCGAACTCCTGGTGGAGCGGCTGACCGAGGGTCCCGACGAGGACGCGGCGCGTCGCCATCTGGGCCTGCTGCCCCGGCTGCGGGTGCGGGACTCGTGCGGGGCGCGCACGACGCCGTCCGCCTGAGCCCCCGTCGGCTCGTTTCTGATCTTTTTTCGATCAATCAATCTTTCGCTCTTGACTTCGGTCATGAACGGTCACAGGATCACGGCCACAACCTCCCAGCCGCCCGCCCCCAGGAGTCGTGCCGTGACCCGTAGTTGGAGCAGAACGTCCCGTGTCATAGCCGGCACCGCCACCGCCCTCGCCGTACTCACGGCGTGCGGCGGCAGCGGTGACGACACCGCGAACAAGCCCTCCGGGCCCGTGACCATCACCTTCTGGGGCTGGGCCAAGGGCTCCAAGGACGTCGTGGACGCCTTCAACGCCTCCCACACCGACATCCAGGTGAAGTTCGAGGAGATCCCCTCCGGCACCGCCGGCGGCTACGCCAAGATCTCCAACGCCGTGAAGGCCGGCAACGCCCCCGACCTCGTCTCCATCGAGTACTCCTCGCTCCCCGAGTTCGTGAGCTCCGGCGCCCTCCAGGACATCGGCGGCGAGTTCACCGAGGCCGACCGCGCCAAGCTCCTCCCGCAGACCGTCGAACTCACCACCCTCGGCGGCAAGTCCTGGGCCGTCCCGTTCGACGCCGCCCCGCAGGCCTTCTTCTACCGCAAGGACCTCTTCGCGAAGTACAAGGTCCAGGTCCCCACCACCTGGGACGAGTTCAGGAAGGCCGCCGAACAGGTCAAGAAGGCCGACGCCAAGGCCCGTATCGGCACCTTCTTCCCGGACGACCCCACCACCTTCGAGGCGATGGCCTGGCAGGCCGGCGCCCAGTGGTTCAAGGCCGAGAACGACACCTGGAAGATCGACACCACCGACGCGGCCACCACCAAGGTCACCGACTACTGGCAGGGCCTCCTCGACGCCGGGCTCGTCCACAAGAACGCCTCCTTCAGCCCCGAGTGGACCGGCTCCCTCAAGAACGGCACCACCATCGGCTACCTCGGCGCCTCCTGGGGCGCGGGCGTCCTCAAGGGCACCCTGCCCGAGCAGAACGGCAAGTGGGCCGTCGCCCCCATGCCCAGCTGGGACGGCAAGCCCGCCAGCGGCATGCTCGGCGGCACCTCCTTCGCCGTGACCAAGGACAGCAAGCAGAAGGCCGCCGCCGTCACCTTCGCCGAATGGATGTCCACCACCGAGGACGGGGTCAAGGCCCGGATCGCCTCCGGCACCTCCTCCGCCTTCCCGGCCGCCGCCGCACTGCGCCCCGTCGCCAAGAAGGCCTTCGACGCGCGCTACTACGGCGGCCAGGACATCTACGCCCTCTTCGAGGCCGCGGGCGCGTCCATCAGCCCCAACTGGGCCTGGGGGCCGACCACCGGCACCACCAACACCACCATCAAGGACAACTTCGGCAAGATCACCCAGGGCGGCCCCGGCATCGCCGACGCCGTCAAGGCCGGTCACGACGCCACCGTCGCCGAACTCACCAAGCGCGGCCTGAAGGTCGAGGGCTGACCGGATGAAGGCCCGCACCCGCGCCGCCACGATCCTGCTGACCCCCTTCTTCCTGCTGTTCACCGCGGTGATGGTGGTGCCGATCGGATACGCGGTCTGGCTCAGCCTCTTCACCGAGAAGCAGTCCGGACTGGGCTTCGGCGGCACCGAGACCGTCTTCACCGGCCTCGACAACTACACCGCGGCGCTGGGTGACCGGGCCTTCCGCGAGGGCTTCGGCGTCCTGCTCGGATACTGCCTGCTCTACATCCCGCTGCTGCTCGCCGGGGCCCTCGGCCTCGCCCTCCTGCTCGACTCGGCGCTCGCCCGCGCCCGCCGCTTCTTCCAGCTCGCGCTGTTCCTGCCGCACGCGGTGCCCGGCATCATCGCCGCACTGATCTGGGTCTACCTCTACACGCCCCAGCTCAGCCCGGTCGTCCAGGCCATGGAGGCCGGCGGCATCGGCTTCGACTTCTTCTCCCCCGAAGGCGCCCTGCCCTCCGTCGTCAACATCGCCCTGTGGGAGTGGCTCGGCTACAACATGGTCATCTTCTACGCGGCCCTCCAGGCCATCGACCGCTCCGTCCTCGAAGCGGCCACCGTCGACGGGGCCGGCGCCTGGCGCATCGCCTTCTCCGTCAAGATCCCGCTCGTCAAGGCCTCGCTCGCGATGGTCGGCCTCTTCACGATCATCGGCTCCCTGCAGCTCTTCACCGAGCCGCTGATCCTCAACAAGGGCACCGGCTCCGCCGTCACCTCCACCTGGACGCCGAACATGTACGCCTACACCGCGGCCTTCGACCGCAACGACTACGGGCTCGCCGCCGCGGCGTCCGTACTCCTCGCCCTGACGGCGGCGCTGCTCTCCTTCGCCGTGACACGGCTGACCGGCCGCCGCAAGGCGGGAACGGCCCGGAAACCCGCGCCGGCCCGGAAGCCCGTGACCGCGCGGAAGGAGCGCACGGCATGAGCGGCACCCGCTCCCCCAACCGCTGGCTCTCGAAGACGGCCGTCAACGGCGCCCTCGTCCTCGCCGTCGTCTACATGCTCTTCCCACTGGTCTGGCTGCTCACCGCCGCCACCAAGGACGCCGGAGGGCTCCTCGCCGGAAACGCCTTCTCCTTCGAGGGCTTCGACCTCGGCGGCAACCTCTCCCGGCTCGCCGAGTACAACGACGGCATCTACTTCCACTGGTACCTGAACAGCCTTCTCTACGCCGGACTCGGCGCCCTGGCCTGCTCGCTCGTCAGCGTCGCCGCCGGATACGCCTTCCACGTCTACGACTTCCGGGGCAAGGAACAGCTCTTCGGCCTCGTCCTCCTCGGCGTGCTCGTCCCCACCACCGCGCTCGCCCTGCCGATGTACCTCCTGGCCAGCGAGGTCGGCGTCGTCAACACCTACTGGGCCGTCCTGATCCCCGTCCTCGTCAACCCCTTCGGCGTCTACCTGTCCCGGGTCTTCTGCGCCGGCTACATCCCCGACGAGGCCCTGGAGGCGGCCCGGATCGACGGGGCCGGCGAACTGCGGGTCTTCTGGTCCATCGGTCTGCGCATGGTGATGCCCGGCTTCGTGACCGTCTTCCTCTTCCAGTTCACCGCCGTATGGAACAACTTCTTCCTCCCCCTGGTGATGCTGTCGGACCAGAAGCTCTACCCCCTGAGCCTCGGCCTGTACGCGTGGAACAGCAACGCCCACGCCGAACCCGACTTCTACCCCCTCGTCGTCACCGGATCCCTGCTCGCCGTCGTCCCCCTCGTCGTCGCCTTCGTCTCCCTCCAGCGCCACTGGAAGGCCGGTCTGACGGCCGGCAGCGTCAAGTGAGGAGCACAGGTACCACGATGCACCCGACCACTGACAACCGCCCCGCGCTGCTGCTCGCCATGGGGGAAGGGGTGGCCGACCGCCTCCTCACGGCCGCCCACCGCACCCGCCTCGCGACCCTCACCCGCACCGACCCCCACCTCGTGGCCCACGACCTCACCACCCCCGACCCGCGCGTCGCCGCCGCCCTCGCCGAGGCCGAAATCCTCCTCACCTGCTGGGGAGCGACACCGCTCACCCCCGAGATCCTGGACCGCGCGCCGCGGCTCCGGGCCGTGATCCACGCGGCCGGCTCGGTCAAGCACCACATCACCGACGCCTGCTGGGACCGCGGCCTCCGCGTCACCTCGGCCGCCGCGGCCAACGCGCTGCCGGTCGCCGAATACACCCTCGCCGCGATCCTCCTCGCCGGAAAGCGGGTCCTCGGCTCGGCCCAGCGCTACGCCGAACTCCGCACCGACCACGCCTGGCTCACCGAGTCCGCCGCCTGGGGCAACTACCGCCGCACGGTCGGCGTCGTCGGCGCCTCCCGCATCGGCCGCAGGGTGATCGACCTGCTGCGCCCCTTCGACTTCGAGATCCTCCTGTACGACCCGTACGTCGACGTCCCGCCGCCCGGCGTGGAGCTGGTGACGGACCTCGACGACCTCTGCGCCCGCAGCACGGTCGTCTCGGTCCACGCGCCCCAACTCCCGTCCACGTACCGCATGATCGGCGCCGCGCAGCTCGCCGCGATGCCCGACGGCAGCACCCTGGTCAACACCGCCCGCGGCTCCCTCGTCGACGAGACCGCCCTCCTCCCCCACCTCCTCACGGGCCGCCTCCACGCCGTCCTCGACGTCACCGACCCGGAACTCCCCGCCCCCGACTCCCCGCTCTACGCCCTCCCGAACGTCCTGCTCACCCCGCATGTGGCGGGCTCCCTCGGCAACGAACTGCACCGGATGACGGATCAGGCGCTGGAGGAGGTGGGGCGGTACGTCCGGGGCGAACCGTTCGCGGAGGAGGTCAGGGCGTCAGACCTCCAGCGTTCGGCGTAGGCGGTCGGCCTCGTCGAGGACGAGGGGGATCGCCCCGGGCGCATGGTGGAGAACCGCGGGCAGGCCGTCGGACCAGGACCCGAGGTGCAGGGCGAGCGCCACGCACTCCCGGGCCCGGACCGGGTCGGGGTGGACGCGCGCCAGAGCGGCGTAGACGACGGCGCACCGGGGCCCGGAGGAGTGCAGTCCGCCGAGGAGCCGCTCCGCCCACTCATGGGCACCCTCCCGGACGAGGTTCCCGGCGACGGACAGCAGCAGCTCTTCGGCATGGCCGGGCACCGCCTCCCGGGCGTGGCGGCAGGCCTCCTCGTACGAGCCGAGGAGGACGAGGGCCTCGGCAACGTGTCGCGCCCAGTTACTCGGATGCGGCGGCGCGTCCTCCGCCAGGGCCCGGGCCACCAGGCGTTCCGCCTCCTCGCGCCGGCCCAGGGCGAGCAGCACGCGGACACGGTTCGGGAGGAGGTCGTCACCGAACCTGCCGGGCCGGACGGCGCCCGCCTCCGCGAGCCGGTGGGCCGCCTCGTGCCGCCGTCCGGCCCGCGCCAGCGCCACGGCCAGGGTCACGGACATCCGTGCCTGGTCGAACGAGCTGCCCTCCCGCAGCAGGAGCGCGGCCCGGTCCCAGTCCCCCGCCTCGGCCAGGCCTCGAACGGCCGCGTCCAGGGTCCGCCCGGAGGGCAGTCCGCCGCTGCGGGCCAGGCGGACCACCGCGTCGTGGTCCCCCTCCGCGAGACGGGCCTCGATCAGGGTCCCCGTCCACAGGGTCCAGGTCGTGCAGTCCCGGCGGGTGGCCAGCTCCTCCGCACGGTCCACCTCGCCCACCGCCACCAGCGCGGCGGCGAACCGCGGGGCCCGGTCGTCCGCCCGGTGGGGTGCGGCCACGGCCAGCAGGGACCGCGCCGCCGGGAGGTCCGCACCCGCCAGAGCGCGCGCCACCCCGATGAGCGTCTCGGCGATCGTCTCGGGACCGGGGGCCCGCAGCGTCCGTTCGGCCGCGACGAGCAGCTCCCGCGCCGCCGCCCGGTCGCCCATGTCCAGCAGGCCGTCCGCGATCCCCACGCTCACCACGGCGCCCTTCCGGGCGTCGTCCATGAGGGCCCGCGCCCGGTCGCGCCGGCCCGCGCGGCAGAGCTCCCGCGCGTACCCGGCGAGCAGATCCGCGTGCCACTCCCCGGCGAGACGGTCGAGGACCGCACCCGCCCCGTCGAGATCGCCCGCGCGGAGCCGGGCCTTCCCGAGCGTGACCCACAGTCGCACCGGGGCCGCGCGCTCCGACTCCTCCAGTACCGCCTCCGCCTCGTCGAGACGCCAGGCGGCGACGAGCCCCTCGGCGACCCGGTGGAGAATCCTGTCGCCCACCGCTCCGGGCACCTCGGCGGCGGCCTTCCGGGCCCTTTCCCAGAGACCGGCCTCGGCGAACTCGTCGCCCCACCGGCCGGGCCCCGGCTCGTGGAACAGTTCCCGGGTCCAGCGGTCGAGGAAGTCGAGCTCTCCCGCTGCGGCCAGCGCACGCGCCGTCCCGGACCTCTGGCGGGCCCTCGGCTTCGCGCGGACGCTCGCGAGCGCCTCGGAGCGGAGCGCGTCCGCCCGTTCCTCGTGGCCGCCGGCCCGCAGGGCCCGCGCGCCGTCGAGAAGCAGCTCGACGGCGTTGAACGCGTCCCGGGCGGCCGCCTCGCGCACGAGATGCTCGGCCTCCGCGGCGCGGTCGGCCGCGGCCAGCGCTCCCGCCACCCGCGCGACGGCCGCGACCCGGAGCAGGGAGTTCCCGTCCTCGGCGAGCGCGGCGGCCCTCTCGTACCACCCCGCCGCGCAGAGCGCGTCGAGGACGGGCGGCAGCAGGTGCTTGCGCACCATCGCGCTCTCGACGCCCCGCACGTGCCACACGTGCCGCTCGGCACGGTCCAGCTCACCGGCCGCGAGCAGCACCGGCACCAAGTACTCCGTCAGCAGGTCGCGTTCGGAGCGGATTCCCTCGGCCAGGACGAGTCCCTCGGCCTCCGTCACCAGCTCGTCGGCGGCCGGCCGGTCCCCCACCTCCAGCAGTCTGCGCGCGACGGCGCACAGCCCGTGCACCGTCTCCAGCCGGCCCTCGCTCCGGACCAGAGCCGTCGCCCGGTCGATGCGGCCCGCCGCCGCCCATGCCGCCGCCAGCTCGACCGGGGTGTCACCGGCGCGACGCGTCAGCTCGTCGCGCCGGAACGCGAGCAGCAGCATCGTCGTCACGAGCTCCGCCCGGTCGCCGCGTTCGAGGACCGCCTCGCCCGTCGCACGGACCTCCGCCAGTGCCTCGCCGACACCACCGGTCTCCTCCTGGAGCCGGTCGTGCCGCGCCGCGTCGAGGGCGCAGGCGAGCATCCGGTCCAGGTCCCCGGCCGTCCGCAGCATCGGGAAGTACCCGTGCAGGAGGTAGCCCGGAGTGCCGCCGGGCCAGCCGCGGGCCTGCCATTCCTCCGCCCAGGCGTGGAGCACCGCCCGCCACCGCTCCTGCTCGCGGAGGCCCAGCATGTCCCGGGCGCTCTCCGCGAGTTCCTCGTGCGCGAGCAGGTACGCCCCGCCCCGGACCGCGAAGGTCCTCCCCGGTCCCGTGCGGAGGACATCCCTGACCCGGTACGGCACCTCGTCCGTCAGCTCCACCAGGTCGTCCGCCGTCAGGCCGCCGCCCGCCGCCGTGAGAAGGGCGAGAAGCTCGTACGGGAGTCCGCCGCCGGCCATGAGGTGCTTCAGTTCGCGTTCCGCCTCCGTCCGGATCGCCCGCGCCTTCGGCGACGGTGCCAGGAGCCGGACGACCGCCGGATCGCGCAGCGGATGGTCCTCGCGGACGTCGGCCGGGACCGGGGGGTTGAGCCGGCCGGCCACGACGACCGGCAGGTCGTAAGGGAGGAGGGCGGCGATCGAGTGGGCGTCCGGGCCCGTCGTGACACCCCGGTCCTCGTCGAGGCCGTCGACGAGGAGGACCAGTCGCTCACCGCGCGCCGCGCAGGACGCCGCGGCCGCGGTGTACAGGCGCAGGAGGTGCGCCTCCCTGGTCGCGGCGGTCAGCAGCGTCGGCAGGCCCTCGCCCGCGAGCTCCGCCAGCTGCTCCAGGACGACGTCGACGTACGCGGAGACGTCGTTCTGGGAGCCGAGGCGGGCGGTGACGAAGAACGGCACGACCCGCACCCCGGCGGGCGGGTGGAGCGCGAACCAGGCCATGAGCGCCGTCTTCCCCGCCCAGGCGTCCGCCCGCCACCACCGGTACCCGTCCCCCGTACGGCAGAAGGCGGCCAGCTCGGCCAGCTCTTCCTCACGGCCGACGAGTTCGGGTGGGGCGATGCGCCGGACCTGCTTCCGGTACGCCGAGCGGACCGGGGCCCCGGTACCGAACACGACCTGATTGCCGTCGCCGATCACGACGACGCCCGACTCGTTGTCGACCGTGACCGGCCGCTCTCCCCCTGCCCCCGCCATGCACCCAACCTAGACTGGAAAGATCCCACCTGGGTCGGGAGGCGTCATGACGTTCACGCAGATCATCGACTTCAAGACCAGCCGGATCGACGACATGAGTCGGCTCATGGACCGGTGGATCGAGCAGACCAAGGGCAAGCGGACCGCCACGCACAGCATCCTCGGCAAGGACCGGTCCGATGCCACGCATCTGGTGGAGATCGTCGAGTTCCCGTCCTACGACGTGGCGATGCGGAACTCGCAGCTGCCGGAGACCGACCGGATCTTCCGGGAGATGGTGGCGCTCTGTGACGAGATGCCGACCTTCACCGACCTGGACGTGGTCCGGGACGAGGGGCTGTACAAGGGGAACGCCCGGCGGCTCCTGGAGATGTTCGCGAAGGAGCCGGAACTCGCCCTGCTCGACGAGGTGCTCGCCGAGGGGTACCACGACCACGATCCGACCAACGATCAGGACGTCATGGGCATGGACGCGGTCCGGCGCGAGGTGGAGATGTGGCGGGGCGGCTTCGACTTCGCCTTCACCGTCGACGACCAGATCGCCGAGGGTGACCGGGTCTGCACCCGCTGGACCTGGAAGGGCAGCCACACCGGGGACTTCATGGGGCTCCAGCCCACCGGCATGGAGGTGACCATGACCGGGACGGTCATCCACCGCTGCCGGGACGACGGGAAGATCGTCGAGGGCTGGTGGCAGTACGACCTGCTCGGGCTGATGGGGCAGCTGGGCGCGGTCGAGGGGTGAGACGGACCGAGGCCCGGTGCCCCCGCGACGGGGGCACCGGGCCTCGGCGATCAGAGGCGGCGGGCCGCCTCGGTGATCGGTTTCGACACTCAGTGGGAGTGGCCGTGACCGTGGCCGTGGCCGTGGTCCGCCGGCTCCTCTTCCTTCTTCTCCACCACGAGGGTCTCGGTGGTGAGGAGGAGGGAGGCGATCGAGGCGGCGTTCTCCAGGGCGGAGCGCGTCACCTTCACCGGGTCGATGACGCCGGCCTTGACCAGGTCGCCGTACTCGCCGGTCGCGGCGTTGAAGCCCTGGCCCTTGTCGAGCTCCGCCACCTTCGAGGTGATGACGTAGCCCTCGAGGCCGGCGTTCTCGGCGATCCAGCGCAGCGGCTCGACGGCGGCGCGGCGGACGACCGCGACACCCGTGGCCTCGTCGCCGGTCTTGCCGAGGTTGCCCTCGAGGACCTTGACGGCGTGGACCAGAGCGGAGCCACCACCGGAGACGATGCCCTCCTCGACCGCGGCGCGGGTCGCGGAGATGGCGTCCTCCAGACGGTGCTTCTTCTCCTTCAGCTCCACCTCGGTGGCGGCGCCGACCTTGATCACGCACACGCCGCCGGCCAGCTTCGCGAGGCGCTCCTGGAGCTTCTCGCGGTCCCAGTCGGAGTCCGTGGACTCGATCTCGGCCTTGATCTGGTTGACGCGGCCGGCCACCTCGGACGAGTCGCCGCCACCGTCGACGATCGTGGTGTCGTCCTTGGTGATGGTGACGCGGCGGGCGGTGCCGAGCACGTCGAGACCGGCCTGGTCGAGCTTGAGGCCGACCTCTTCGGCGATGACGGTCGCACCGGTGAGGGTGGCGATGTCGCCGAGCATGGCCTTGCGGCGGTCACCGAAGCCGGGGGCCTTGACGGCCACGGCGTTGAAGGTGCCACGGATCTTGTTGACGACCAGGGTCGACAGGGCCTCGCCCTCGACGTCCTCGGCGATGATCAGCAGCGGCTTGCCGGCGCCGGCCTGGATGACCTTCTCCAGGATGGGCAGCAGGTCCTGGATCGAGGAGATCTTGCCCTGGTTGATCAGGATGTACGGGTCGTCGAGGACGGCCTCCATACGCTCCTGGTCGGTGACCATGTACGGGGACAGGTAGCCCTTGTCGAAGGCCATGCCCTCGGTGAAGTCGAGCTCCAGGCCGAAGGTGTTGGACTCCTCGACGGTGATGACACCGTCCTTGCCGACCTTGTCCATCGCCTCGGCGATGAGCTCGCCGACCTGCTGGTCCTGAGCGGAGAGCGCGGCGACGGCGGCGATGTCGGACTTGTCCTCGATCGGGCGCGCGGTGGCGAGCAGCTCGTCGGAGACGGCCTTGACGGCGGCGTCGATGCCCTTCTTCAGGGCGGCCGGGGAGGCACCCGCGGCGACGTTGCGCAGACCCTCGCGGACCAGGGCCTGGGCGAGCACGGTGGCGGTGGTGGTGCCGTCACCCGCGATGTCGTTGGTCTTGGTCGCCACCTCCTTCACCAGCTGGGCGCCGAGGTTCTCGTACGGGTCCTCGATCTCGACCTCGCGGGCGATCGTGACACCGTCGTTGGTGATGGTGGGGGCGCCGAACTTCTTGTCGATGACGACGTTGCGGCCCTTGGGGCCGATCGTCACCTTCACCGTGTCGGCAAGCTTGTTGACGCCGCGCTCAAGGGCGCGACGGGCGTCCTCGTCGAACTTCAGGATCTTCGCCATGGGAGCGGTTCAGCCCTCTCGGAATCGGGGTGGAACGAACCGCGCCCCGGGGCGCCTGGAAGGGGCCTCGGGGCGCAGCTCTGAGCATCTGCTTCAGTGCTCGGTACTTCGGTACTTCAGTACGTCGGTGAATTACTTCTCGACGATCGCGAGCACGTCGCGAGCCGAGAGGACGAGGTACTCCTCGCCGTTGTACTTCACCTCGGTGCCGCCGTACTTGCTGTACAGCACGATGTCGCCGGTCTTGACGTCGAGCGGCAGACGCTCGCCGTTCTCGAAGCGGCCCGGGCCCACGGCCAGGACGACGCCCTCCTGGGGCTTCTCCTTGGCAGTGTCCGGGATGACCAGGCCAGAGGCGGTGGTCTGCTCGGCGTCGAGCGGCTGGACCACAATGCGGTCCTCGAGCGGCTTGATGGCAACCTTGGAGCTGGTGGTCGTCACGATCCGACCTCCCCCTTCGGAGATCTCGGGGTCAACTGTCTGAGGTGGCGACCAGGTGGATCCGTCGTCGCGGGTGCCGGACCTGCCCGTCGCTCTGTTGGCACTCTCCCTTGGTGAGTGCCAGAGCCGAGACTATGACCGCGATTAGCACTCGGTCAAGCGGAGTGCCAATTACTCACCCGTGGCGGTTGCGTACCGGTGGGGAAAAGCCGGTTCCGAGGCCGGCGGCTGCCCGACCGCAGCACGGTCGGCCGGCGGTGCCGGCCTCCCGTCGCGGGGGCCGACCCGTTCGACCGCCTTCCGGCCGAGCCGCTCGATCGAGTCCACGGTCGAGGCGCAGCCGGTCAGTCCCAGCACGAGTGCCGCGGCCACGAGGGGCAGTGCACGCCGTCCGCTCACACGTAGTCCTCGAGCTTCGCGACCGCGTACCCCTTCGACGTGATCACGTTCATCACCCGGCGGATCATGTCGGGCATGGTGCCCTTCCAGTCCCCCTTGCCCCGGAAGTGGGTGAGCACGATGTCGCCGGGGTGCAGGTCGCGGTCCCACTCGCGCCACTCCATGTGGTCGGGGAAGGCCTCGGCGGCCCACAGCGGGACGGCCTCGACGCCGCAGGACTTGGCGGCGCGCAGGGTGTCCTCGTTGTAGTTGCCGTACGGCGGGCGGAAGAGCGGGGGCCGCTTGCCGAATCGTTTCTCGATGACGTCCTGCATGCCGCAGATCTCGCGCTTCTGCTGCTTGTACGAGAGTCCGGGCAGGTAGCGGTGGTTGAGGGTGTGGTTGTGCAGGGACACCCCCGTCTCCTGCGACTTCTGCATCCGGGCGAAGTAGCCGTAGTCGTCCTTGACGACGTAGTCGCTGAGGAAGGCGCTGTAGGGGATCCGCAGCTCCTTCATCATCCGGAGCAGCTCGGGGTCCTTCTCCGCGCCGTCGTCGATCGTCAGGAAGACGACCTTCTGCTTGGTCGGCACGGTGGTGAACACCGGCGGCAGTCCTTCGCCGTCCGTCTCGAAGCCCTTGCGGGTGGTGATCCTCGGCTTGGCGGCCGGCGGGGCGGGGGCTTCGAGCGGGGGCTTGGCGAGGCCCCACTTCTTGGCGGCGACCACGCGCGCGGTGCGCCGCTCGCGGACTCTCTCGACGTACGCGTGGAGCGCGCCGGCCGCGGCCTGGCCCGGGGCCTGTCCGGGCGCCTGCTGCCCCGCGGCGGGGCCGGCGGCGCCGCGGTCCGGCTCGGACGCGCCGGAGCAGGCGGTGGCGGTGGAGGCGAGGGCGGCGACGACGAGCGCGGCCCCGAGCGCCCGATGCGAACGGTGCACACCTTTTGCCATCTTTTTTCCTTTTGTCGTACGAGTCGTATGGCGCCGCATCCTGTCAGCGCGGAAGCCCCGTCCCGGGGTACGACACCGCCGTACATGCCCTCGGTCCCCCGGCCGGCCCACAGCATCACAGGGCCCACAATGGGACGGGTGACCGACCTCGCCTCCTTCGCCCCGCTGCTCACCCCCGAGGGGCAGACGCTCCTCGCCCTCCTGCGCGACCACGACCCCGCCCAGGAACTGGCGGTCGTCTCCCGGCTGCGCCGCGACCACCCCGCCGAGCTGGTCACGGCGGCCGTCGGACAGGCGCGGCTGCGGCAGCGGGCGGTGGCGAAGTTCGGCGCGGAGGACGCGTACCGGATGTACTTCACCCCGAACGGCGTCGAGCAGTCGACGCGCGCCTCGGTCGGCACCTACCGGGCCGGCCGGATGAAGGCGCTCGGGGTCCGCTCCGTCGCGGACCTCTGCTCCGGGATCGGCGGCGACGCGATCGCGCTGGCGCGCGCCGGGATCTCCGTCCTCGCCGTCGACCGCGATCCGCTGACCGCCGAGGTGGCCCGCGCCAACGCCGAGGCCCTCGGCCTCGCGGAGCTGATCGAGGTGCGGTGCGCGGACGTGACCGACATCGACACCGCCCCCTACGACGCGGTCTTCGTCGACCCCGCGCGGCGCGGCGGCCGGGGCCGGATCTTCGACCCCGAGGCGTACTCCCCGCCCCTCTCCTGGGCGGTCGAGGCGGCCCGCAGGGCCCCGCACGCGGCCCTGAAGGTGGCCCCCGGCATCCCCCACGAGGCGGTCCCCGCGGAGGCCGAGGCCGAATGGATCTCGGACGGCGGTGACGTCAAGGAGGCCGTCCTCTGGTTCGGTACGGAGCCGGGCGCGCGCCGCGCCACCCTGCTGCCCTCGGGCGCGGGCGTCACCGGACGCGGCCTCCCCGACCCGGCGGTCCGCCCCGTCGGCCACTACCTCTACGAGCCGGACGGCGCGGTCATCCGCGCGCACCTGGTCGCCGAGGTGGCGGAGGAGCTGGCCGGCGGCCTGATCGACGAGACGATCGCCTACGTCACGGCGGACACGCTGACCCCGACCCCGTATGCCGCCGCGTACGAGATCACCGACGAACTCCCCTTCAACCTGAAGAAGTTGAAGGCCCTGCTCCGGGAGCGCGAGGTCGGCGTCCTGACGGTGAAGAAGCGCGGCTCGGCGGTCGAGCCCGAGGAGATCCGCCGCAAGGTGAAGCCGAAGGGCCCCCACTCGGCGACGGTCCTGCTCACCCGGGTCGCGGGGGCTCCGACGATGCTGATCGGCCGGCCGGCCGGCGGCCGGTGAGGCGTACCGCGAGGCGGTAGTGGCCGACGGCCTTCGCCAGACCCGTCAGGCCGGTGATCCAGAGGATCAGGGCGACGCCCATGCCGTAGGCGACCAGACCGTAGCCGTCCTGGCGGCTGACGCCCGCAGGGACCGCGAAACCCATCCACAGGCCGAGTCCGCACATCGCGAAGGACAGCAGCAGCCAGCAGAGGCTGAGAGCGGGGGCGCGCAGCCGGGCGTCCGTCGCACCGTGGTGGTCCAGGGCCGCCCACTGGGCGAGGCGCTCGCGGACCGTCCGGTCCTGCCGCAGGCTGCGGATCGTCAGCCAGACGGCCGGCACGAGGACACCGATGCCGAGGACCGCGGTGAAGAGCCCCGTCAGCAGCATGAGCGGGTCCGGGAGGGACTGTCCGATCGAGGTGAGCAGGACGCCGACCAGCGACCAGCCCAGTTCGAGCAGGAAGAACCAGAGCAGGAACATCGCGAGCCGCCCGCCGCCGAGCAGTCGCCTGCCGAGCACGTCCAGCGCCAGCGCCCGGTCGGCGAGCCTCGACTCGCGGTCGGGCCAGCTCTGGAGCTCGGCGGGCGGGGGCGGCGGAGGCAGCGGGTTGCGCGGGGACATGCCAAGCACCCTAGACGTGCGCCGGCCGGCCACGACCGGAGCCCCCGGGGCCCGCACCCGTGCGGCACTCCCGGAGAACCCCCGGACCCGCAACCACCCGGCCGGAGAACCCCGGGCCCCGCACCCACGCGGCACCCCCGACGCCCCCCGAAACCCGCACCCGCCCGGCCGGAGAACCCCGAGCCCCGCACCCGCGCGGCGCCCGCCCCTCCCGCCGACAGTCCGCTACGGCGCGCCCGTGCCGCCGCCGACAGCCCGCTACGGCGCGCCCGTTCCCGTCTCGCGGGCCCTGCCCCGCAGCAGCTCCCGCTCGCTCTCGTTGTGGGTGAGCTCCGCCGCCCGCTCGAACTCCGCCCTGGCCTCCTCCGCCCGCCCCAACCGGGCCAGCAGGTCGCCCCGCACGCTCGGCAGCAAGTGGTAGCGCGCCAGGCCCGGTTCGCCGGCGAGCGCGTCGACGATCGGGAGGGCGGCGGCCGGGCCCTCGGCCATCGACACGGCGACCGCGCGGTTCAGCTCGACGACCGGGGAGGGGGCGAGGACACCCAGCTTCCCGTACAGCGCGGCGATGGTCGCCCAGTCGGTCTCCTCGTACGAGGCGGCCCGGGCGTGACAGGCGGCGATGGCGGCCTGGAGGGCGTAGGGCCCGTACGAGCGCCCGTCCCCGGCCCGCTCCAGCGCGGCGAACCCGCGCCGGATGAGCAGCCGGTTCCAGCGCCGCCGGTCCTGCGCGGCCAGCAGCACCGGCCGCCCTCCGGGTCCGGTCCTGGCCGCCGTCCGGGAGGCCTGGAGCTCCAGCAGGGCGGTCAGGCCCTGCGCTTCGCCCTCCCGCGGCACGAGCGCGGCGAGGACCCGGGCGAGCCGCAGGGCGTCCTCGCACAGTCCCGGCCGCAGCAGGTCGTCGCCGGCGGTCGCCGCGTACCCCTCGTTGAAGATCAGGTAGACGACCTCCAGGACGGATCCGAGCCGGGCCGCCCGGTCCTCGCCGTACGGCACCTCGAACTCCACGCCCTCCTTCGCGAGCGTCCGCTTGGCGCGGGTGATCCGCGCCGCGACGGTCGCCTCCGGCACGAGGAAGGCGCGGGCGATCTCGTCCGTGCGGAGCCCGCCGACGAGCCGCAGGGTCAGCGCGGCCCGGGCGTCGGCGGAGAGCACCGGGTGGCAGGCGGTGAAGATCAGCCGCAGCACGTCGTCGTCGATGTCGCCGGGGCCCGAGGGCTCCGGGTCGTACGACTCCTCCGTGAGCGTCCTGCCCACCTCCGCGAGCTTTCGCGCGTACGTCTCGTGGCGTCGCACGAGGTCGACGGCACGGTGCTTGGCGGTGGCCGTCAGCCAGGCTCCCGGCCGCTCCGGGACCCCTGTCCGCGGCCACTGTTCGAGGGCGGCGACGAGCGCGTCCTGGGCGATCTCCTCGGCGATGCCGACATCGCGGACGATGCGCGCCACCGTGGCGATGATCCGCGCCGACTCCATCCGGAAGACCGTTTCCAGCGTCTCCTCGACCGTCTGTGCCGTCACGTCTCACATGACAGCACAGGACGGCCGCGGAACCGGTCAGCCCTCCGGCATCTCCTCGACCTCGCGGACCTCGAGGCCGACCTTCCACTGCGGCGGGTGCACGGCCAGGAACCGCTTGCCCCACTCGACGGCCTCGGCCATGTCCTTGCACTGCAGCATGGCGTAGCCGCCGACGACCTCCTTGGTCTCGGTGAACGGTCCGTCGGTGTACGACAGCTTCCCGTCCGACCAGGTGATCCGGGTGGACTCGGCGGTCGGCCTGAGTCCGGCGGTGTCCACCATGGCGCCGGCCTTGGTGATCTCCTCGAAGAGCGCGCCCATGCGCTCCTCGAAGCCGGGGTCGGCGCTCTCCATGTCGATGGTGTTCTCCTCGATGCGGACGAGGGACAGGAAGCGGGGCATGACGACTCCTCGGTGGTGGGGTGGCGGGGCCGTTCCCCGCCTTCCACACATACGTCGAACGGGCGGAGCCCGCATCGACGACCCGCGAGAACTTTCTTCTAGACGTAGTCCTCCAGGCGCGCCACCGTGAAGCCCTGCTCCTGTATGCGGCGCAGCATCGTCGCCGTCATCTCGGTCATCGTCCGGCCCTTGAGCTCGGACGGGCCGCGGAAGTGGGCCAGGACGATGTCGCCGGGGTGCAGCTTCCGGTCGCCGCGCTGGTACTGCATGTTCTTGATCTGCATGGACTCGCGCCACAGCACGATCGCGTCCACCCCGCACTCCGCCGCCGCCGCGCGCGTGGCCTCGTTCCAGTTGCCGTAGGGCGGGCGGAAGAGGCGGGGCGCCGTGCCGTACCGGTCCTTCAGCTTCGTCCGCTGGCCGCATATCTCCCGGCGCTGGGCGTCCTGGGAGAGGGTGCGCAGGTCGGGGTGGGTGAGGGTGTGGTTGGCGAGCCCGTGGCCCTGGGCGACGAGCGGGGCGAAGTACGCGTAGTCGCCGCGGATGGCGGAGTCGGTGAGGAACATCGTGACCGGGACCCGGAGGTCCTTCATCATCGTGACGAACTCGGGGTCCTTCTCGGCCCCGTCGTCGATCGTGATGAAGACGATCTTCTCGGTGGTCGGTATCTCGCTGATGACGGGGACCTGCCCACCGGCCCCGCGGAGCACCGGCTTGACCGCGGGCGGGGCGGGCGGGGCCGCGAAGGGCTTCAGGCCCCATTTCCGGTACGCGGCGGCGGTGCCCCCGGGAGCACCGGGCGCCTCGTCCCCGGCGGGCGGTTCGACCGCCGGCGCGGTCGTCCTCGCCGGGGCGGGAGCGGCTCCCGGCCCCTCCGCTCCGGGCTGCTGCGCCGAGCAGCCGGTCACCAGGAGGGCGACGGCGGTCAGCGCCGCCCACAGCGCGATCGTCTTCTTCACGCGCTGTGGGATGTCCGATGCGAACGAAAGGTTGCTCCCCGTTCGATCGCATGTCGGTCATTCGGCTATTCGAGCGATTCGAAGCGCCAGCGGTGGACGGGACGGGTGATCAGCTCCGCGTCCGGCTCGGGCAGCTCGGGCAGCTCGGCGTCGAAGGTCTCCGCCTCCCACCAGGTGAGGACGAGAACACGGTCCTGCGGGGCCCGGAAGATCTCCCGGCGGACCGGCTCGCGGGCGAGGACCCGCGCCCGCGCCCACTCCAGGAGCTCGGCACCCCGGCCCTGCGCGGCCCGCGCCTCCCACATGAGGGTGAGCCTCACGAGTACAGGTTCTCCTTGCTGACCTCGTGCACATGATCGTGGTCGTGGGAGTGGTCGTGCTCGTGGGCGTGGCCCTGTGCCCCCGGCACGTGCGGGTCCGTCACCGGCAGCGAGGAGTCCGCCGACAGCTCCAGGTCGGAGGCCGGCCGGTTGCGGGCGACCATCTCGGAGCCGAGGGCCGCGACCATCGCGCCGTTGTCCGTGCACAGGCCCGGACGGGGCACCCGCAGCCGGATCCCGGCCCGCTCGCAGCGCTCCTGGGCGAGGGCCCGCAGCCGCGAGTTGGCGGCGACGCCGCCGCCGATCATCAGGTGGTCGACGCCCTCGTCCTTGCAGGCCCGGACGGCCTTGCGGGTGAGCACGTCCACGACGGCCTCCTGGAAGGACGCGGCCACGTCCCGGACCGGCACGTCCTCGCCCGCCGCCCGCTTGGCCTCGATCCAGCGGGCCACCGCGGTCTTGAGGCCGGAGAAGGAGAAGTCGTACGCGGGGTCCCGGGAGCCGCTGAGACCGCGCGGGAACGCGATGGCGGCCGGGTCGCCCTCCCTGGCGAGCCGGTCGATGACCGGTCCGCCGGGGAAGCCCAGGTCGAGGACGCGGGCGATCTTGTCGAAGGCCTCGCCGGCCGCGTCGTCGATGGTGGCGCCCAGCGGGCGCACGTCGGAGGTGATGTCGGCGGAGAGCAGCAGCGAGGAGTGGCCGCCGGAGACCAGCAGCGCCATCGTCGGCTCGGGCAGCTTGCCGTGCTCCAGCTGGTCGACGCAGATGTGCGAGGCGAGGTGGTTGACCCCGTACAGCGGCTTGCCGAGGGCGTACGCGTACGCCTTGGCGGCCGAGACGCCGACGAGCAGCGCGCCCGCGAGACCCGGTCCCGCCGTGACCGCGATGCCGTCGAGGTCCCTGGCGGAGATCCCGGCCGTCTTCAGGGCGCGCTCGATCGTCGGGACCATCGCCTCCAGATGGGCGCGGGAGGCGATCTCGGGCACGACGCCGCCGAAGCGCGCGTGGGTGTCGACGCTGGAGGCGACGGCGTCGGCGAGGAGGGTGGTGCCGTGGACGATGCCGACACCGGTCTCGTCGCAGGAGGTCTCGATGCCGAGTACGAGCGGTTCGTCAGCAGCCATCAGAATCAGTCTCTGTTCCTTGAACGGTCAGTCGCATCACGAGCGCGTCCACGTTTCCGGGCTGGTAGTAGCCGCGCCGGAAACCGATGGGCTCGAAGCCGAAGCGCTCGTAGAGCTTCTGGGCCCGGGTGTTGTCCACGCGCACTTCGAGGAGGACCTCGTCGCACTCGAAGGCGGTGGCGTGGTGGAGCAGGTCGGCGAGGAGCCGGGCGCCGAGGCCGGTCCCCCACTGGTCGCGGGCCACGGCGATCGTCTGCACGTCGCCGAGTCCGCCGGCCGCGGCGAGCCCGGCGTATCCGACGAGCTCTCCCTCCGTGGTCTCCGCCACGAGGTAGCGGCGGGTGGCCCTCGGCCCGCGCGCGTGCGCGAGCTCCGACCAGAACATCCCCGCCGACCAGGCGTCCTCGGGGAACAGCTCCTCCTCGAGGGCCAGCACCGGGGCGATGTCCCACCAGCGCATCTCGCGCAGTTCCACGGCGCCGGTCACTGGGGTGTGACCACCTTGTAGTTCTTGGGCACCTGCGCGTCGGGGCGGCGCAGGTACATCGGCAGGGGGTCGAGGAAACCGTCGCCGCCGGCCGCCAGCCTCTCCGCCGCGAGCGCCGCGAGCGCCGCCGCGGACTGGTGCTCGGGGTCGCGGGCGTCGGGGAAGGCCTCGGGGTAGAGACGGGCGCCCGCGCCGACGACCGGGAGGCCCGCGAGCCGCTCGGCGATCTCGGCGGGCCGGTCGACGGCCGCGTCGGTCACCCGCGTGCGGGAGTCCTCGTACCGCGCCCAGTAGACCTCCTTGCGGCGCGCGTCCGTGGCGACGGCGAAGGGCTCGTCGATCCCGGAGGCGTACGCGAGGCCGTCGAGGGTGCACAGTCCGTGCACCGGCGCCCCGAGCGCGGAGGAGAAGGCCGCGGCGGTGACGAGACCGACCCGGAGGCCGGTGTAGGGCCCGGGGCCGACGCCGACGACGATCCCGGTGACCGCGTCGAGCTTCAGACCGGCCTCCTTGAGGACCCGGTCGACGGCGGGGAGCAGCAGTTCCCCGTGGCGGCGGGCGTCGACCTGGCTCGACGAGGCGACGACGGCCTCGCCGTCGTGGAGGGCGACGGTGACGGCGGGGGTGGCGGTATCCATGGCGAGCAACAGCACGCGAACAGCCTACGGCTCCCGGGCACGGTGCCCCGCCGCTCGCTCCCCCTGCTGCTACCGTCACCCTTCGATACGTTCGTACGAAAGGTGGGCACGGTGGCACGGAGCAGCTCGGGATTCGTGGCCGGGCTCACGGCGGCGGCCGTCGCCGCGGTCTGTTTCCTGGCGTACCAGGCCTCCGCCAACGCCCCCGCCGACGTGTCGGCGAAGCCCCGGACGTCCGGCAGCGCCGCCCCCTCGACCTCGCCGAGCGGCGGCACCGAGCAGCCGCCCAGGAACCCCCTCGCCCTGCCGGACGCCTCCGGCAAGGGTGAGCGGGTCGTCTACTCGCTCGCCGACCGCCGGGTGTGGCTGGTCGACGGGAAGAACAAGGTCACCCGCACGTTCGTGGTGATGCCGAGCACGGTGCACCCGGCGCCGGGGGCGTACAGCGTGACGTCCCGCTCGGGCTCGGTCCGCGGCTCGGACGGCGTGCAGATCGAGCACGTGGTGCGGTTCGCGACGGCCGAGGACGTGGCGATCGGCTTCAGCGCGGCGGTCGACGGCTCGACGCCGAGCCCCGATCCGTCGAAGAAGACCGGTGGCATCCGCATGAAGCGGGCCGACGGGGACGCGCTGTGGGCGTTCGCGGTGATCGGCGCGAAGGTCGTCGTCGTCGCGTAGGGCGTCGCCGCGCGAGAGCGGCCCGAAGGCCGTCGTCGCGCGAGAGCGGCCCGAAGGCCGTCGCCGCGCAGGGGCCCGCGCGGCGCCGCCCCCGGATGCCGGGCAAGACGGCCTAGGCGGCTCTTCCGCGTACGACCCGCACGATCCGCTCGACCTGCCCGGCCCTCGCCCCGTGTTCCTCGTCCGCCCGGTCGGGGCGCCCGCCCGGCGGGGTCGACACGGCGCGGGCGGCCGCGCAGGACGCCAGCAGCTCACTCATCGAGACGTGGTCCCGGACGGGTTCCGCGCGCTTCGGCGTGGCCATGCATGCCTCCCGTAGGTTAGGTTCACCTAACCAGCTCGTGCATCCATGTCACCACGCCACGTACGAACGACGCAACACCTTCCCGACACGTTGTCGGAAAGTACGTACCCCGCGCGACCCGGCGTACGGCCGGTCGGCGCACAGGGGGCCGGAGCAGGGCCGGTCAGAGCGCTCCCAGGTCCTCGTCCGCCCAGCGCGAGCCGATCCCGCGCAGCACGACCGTGCGCCGGTCGTCGTCGGTGTCGCCGGTCACCCGGTGGATCAGAAGGTGCAGCCGGTCGTCGGTCAGTTCCTCGACCTTGCCGTCGCCCCACTCGACGACCACGACCGACTCGGGCAGCGAGACGTCGAGGTCGAGGTCCTCCATCTCGTCGAGACCGCCGCCGAGGCGGTACGCGTCGACGTGCACCAGCGCCGGACCGCCGACCAGGGACGGATGGACGCGGGCGATGACGAAGGTCGGGGAGGTGACGGCACCGCGGACCCCGAGGCCCTCGCCGAGGCCCCGGGTCAGGGTGGTCTTCCCGGCGCCGAGCTCGCCGGTCAGCATGACCAGATCGCCGGGTCGGAGGATCTTCGCGAGCCGGCGGCCGAACTCCTGCATCTGCTGGGGGGAGTCGACGGAGAGGGTGGCGCCGGAGACGGGCGGGTGCGCTGCTTCCATACCCGCCAACTTAGCCGTTGCGGCTCTCCGGCCTCACCGGGACCGTCCCGGGCACGGCCCCCGCCCGGACCAGCAGGTCGGCGAGGCGGTCGGTGACCGCCTCCGGGTGCTCCAGCATCACCAGATGGCCACCGTCGGGGACGATGACCAGCTCCGCGTCCGGGAGCAGATCGGCGATGGCCTCGGTGTGGGAGCTGGGGGTCACCAGATCGTGGTCCCCGGCGAGCGCCAGCACCGGCAGCTCGCGGAAGACGGGCAGGGCGGCGGCCTTGTCGTGCTCGGCGAAGGCCGGATAGAAGGCGGCGACCACGTCGATGGGGGTGGACTCGATCATCCGCTCCGCGAAACGGGCGACCGCCGGGTCCACGTCCTTCGACGCGAACGAGTACTTCTTGATCAGCCCGGCGAACAGGTCGGCGGTGGCCCGGCGGCCCCGCTCGACCAGCTCCGCCTGGGAACCGAGGGCCCGCAGCACACCCGGCAGAACCCGCCGGACGGCGTTGACACCGGCGATCGGCAGCCCGTACGAGACCTCGCCGAGCTTCCCGGCGGACGTGCCGACGAAGGCGACACCCACGACCCGGTCACGGACGAACTCCGGATACCGCTCGGCCAGCGCCATGATCGTCATGCCGCCCATCGAGTGCCCGACCAGGACCAGCGGACCCTCGGGCGCGGCGACGTCGAGGACGGACCTGAGGTCGCGGCCCAGCCGGTCGATGGTGACGGGCACGGCGTCGGGGCCGGACTGGGAGACCCCCTGCCCCGAGCGGCCGTGGCTGCGCTGGTCCCAGTGGACGGTACGGACCAGCCCGCGCAGCGCGGCCCGCTGGAAGTGCCAGGAGTCCTGGGTGAGGCAGTAGCCGTGACTGAAGACCACGGTGACGGGGGCGGGCTCCTTGCGCCCGAAGAGCCGCCGCCGACGGGCGGGCGCGGCGTCGGCCTCGACCTCGTCCACCTCGTAGTACAGGACGGTCCCGTCGTCGGCGAGGGCCCGGCCGGAGGTCCCCCGCAGACCGCCGTACGGCCCGGTGGCATCGAGGGCGAGCCGCGCCTTCTGCCGCACGGAACGGCCGACGGTCAGCCGCTCGACGGCGACCCCGGCGGCGGCTCCGGCCGCGAGGACACCTATCGCAGCGCCGGCGAATCCGGCGCGCCGCCATGTTCCGGTGCTGCTGGACTCGCCCACGGGGCCCCCTCTATTCGCCCAGGTACACGCGCGGGACGCGCGCGCCGATCCGGGTGACGATCTCGTACGCGATGGTGTCGGCGGCCACCGCCCAGTCCTCGGCGGTCGGTTCGCCCCGGTCGCCGGGCCCGAAGAGCACGGCCTCGCATCCCGGCTCGGGGACGTCCCCGCCCAGGTCGACGACGAACTGGTCCATGGCGACCCGCCCCGCGACCGTGCGGACGACGCCGTCGACGAGGACCGGGCCGCGGCCCGAGGCGTGCCGGGGAACGCCGTCGGCATAGCCGAGCGGGACGAGCCCGAGGGTCGTCTCCGTGTCGGTGACGTAGTGGTGGCCGTAACTGACACCGTGCCCGGCCGGCACCTGCTTGACCAGGGCGACGCTCGCCTTGAGCGACATCACCGGCCGCAGCCCCAGCTCGGCGGAGGTGCCCAGCTCCGGACTCGGCGAGACCCCGTACATGGCGATACCCGGACGGACCAGGTCGAAGTGGGACTCGGGAAGGGTGAGCGTGGCCGGCGAGTTGGCGATGTGCCGGACCTCGGGCTCGATACCTGCCTTCTCGGCGTGGTCGAGCATCGAACGGAAGACATCGAGCTGGGCGGCGATGGAGGGGTGGTGGGGCTCGTCGGCGCACGCGAAGTGCGACCAGAGCCCGGTGACCTTGACGAGACCGTCGGCCTCGGCCTTGAGCGCCGCCCCCACCAGCTCGGGCCAGTCGGCGGGCTGACAGCCGTTGCGCCCGAGCCCGGTGTCGGCCTTGAGCTGCACACGGGCGGTCCTCCCGGTGGCACGCGCCGCCTCGACGACCTCCTCCAGCGCCCACATCCCGCTCACGGCCATGTCGAGGCCGGCCTCGATGCCCCGGTCCCAGGGGTCGCCCGGTGTCCAGAGCCAGCACATGACGGGCACGTCCGTGATCCCGGCGGCCCGCAGCGCGAGCGCCTCGTGCGGAGTGGCCGTACCGAGCCAGTCCGCGCCCGCTTCCAGGGCGGCGCGGGCACAGCGCACCGCGCCGTGTCCGTACGCGTCGGCCTTGACCACGGCCATGATCCGGACGTGGGGGGCGACGCGGGCGCGCAGCGTGCGGACGTTCGCACGCAGCGCACCGAGGTCGATCTCGGCGCGGGCTCTGCGGGGCGGCGGTGTCTCAGTCATCGCGCCCAGTCTCTCAGGTGTCAGCTACCGGGCCGCTTCCCCCAGATGTAGACCCGGTCACCCTTGCGCAGCACGTCCCAGAGTTTCCGGGCGTGGGCATGGCTGAGATTGACGCAGCCGCGGCTGCCGGTGGGCGTGGCGAGCTGTCCGTAGACGGAGTGGAAGGCCTGCCCGCCGCTGAAGAACTGGGAGTAGGGCATGGGGGTGTTGTAGATGGAGGACCAGTGGTCCTTGTGACGCCAGTAGACGGAGTGCCACCCGGTCCGCGTCGCGTACCCGGCGCGCCCGCTCCGGATGTTCACCACCGCGAAGGTGACCTTCTTGTCCTTCCGCACCCACATGAGCTGCCGGTCGAGATCGACGCAGGCCACCGCGTACTTCCGCACGGGGCAGCGCCGCTTCGGGTCGAGGCTCTTGCGGGCGGCCAGCAACTCGGCCCGGGCCCAGGTGACCGGCCCGGCGTACCCGTTGGCGGGCTTGATCTTCTGCTTCACCTGGAAGGCCCGGACGGCCAGACAGTCGGCGGCGGACTGCTTCCCGTCGACCTTCAGCCCGAGCAGCCTCTCGACCTGCCGCTGACGGGTCCCGGTGGCGGCGGTACAGGCGGCCCCCACCGCGCTCCGCGGCATGTGCTCGACCCACTCGTCCACCTCCTCCCCGGGCCGGGGCACGGGCACCTCGCCCTCGGGCTGCAGCGGGGGCAGCACCTGGTCGGGCGTGTCCATCGGATACTCGGGCCCGTCCCCGGCCACCCCGGGCACGAGCGCGTCGCCCTCGCCCGGATCGGGGGCGCCGGCGAGGACCCCCGGCCCGCGTGCCTCCCCCGGACCGGGACCGTCGGCGAAGGCCCCGCCCCCGGACGCGGGCACGAGCAGGACGCCGAGGAGAACGGACAACGACACGGCACGACTTCTCGATCTGATCACCCACCCACCCAATCCCCGGGCGGTCGGGCGGGCGCGCCGGGAGACGCGGGCGGGGCAACGGGTTCGGCCGAGTGGGGGTGAGGGCGGGGAGGTCCCGGGCGCGGGGCGCGGGGCGCGGACCGAGGGGCGTGGGGGCGCGGGGCGTGGGGCGCGGGGCGCGGGGCGTGGGGCGCGGGGCGCGGACCGAGGGGCGTGCCGTCCTAGGACCCCGACGTCACATCCCGCCACGCGCCCCCCAGCGCCCCCGCCACCTCCCCCGCCGTCACCGGCCCCCGTTCCTCCGACACCCGCCGCGCCGCAAGGCCGTGGAGGTACGCCGCGCAGGACCCCGCGTCCAGGGGGCGCAGGCCCGCCGCGAGGAGTGAGCCCGCGAGGCCGGAGAGGACGTCGCCGCTGCCGGCCGTCGCCAGCCAGGCCGTCCCCGTGGGGTTCACCCGTACGGGACCTCCCGAACCGTGCACGAGCGTCGTCGAGCCCTTGAGCAGCACCGTCGCCCCGTACCGCTCGGACAGTTCCCGTACCGCCGCGAGTCGTCCCGCCTCGACCTCGTCCCGGGCCACGCCGAGCAGGGCCGCCGCCTCGCCCGCGTGCGGGGTGAGCAGGGTCGGCGCGCTGCGGGCCCGTACCAGCGCCGGGTCGAGACCGCGGAGCCCGTCGGCATCGACGAGGACGGGCACCTCCGAGGCGAGGACCTCCGCGACGCCGGGCTCGTCGCCGAGCCCGGGCCCGACGACCCAGGCCTGCACCCGCCCGGCCTTGCCGGGCGGCCCCGCGTGGACGAGGGTCTCCGGGTGCCGGGCGATCACCGCGTCGGCGGCGGCTCCGACGTACCGCACGGCCCCCGCTCCGCCCCGCAGGGCCCCCTCGACGGTGAGGACGGCCGCTCCCGGATAGCGGGCGGAACCGGCGACGACGCCGAGGACCCCGCGCCGGTACTTGTCGCTCCCGATGTCCGGTACGGGCAGCAGCCGCGCCACGTCCTGGTGCTGGAGCGCCTCCAGGTCGGGTACGCCCGGCAGTTCGCCGCCGAGTCCGATGTCGACGAGCCTGAGGGCGCCCGCGTAGGACCGCGCCGGGTCGACGAGGAGAGCGGGCTTGTACGTCCCGAAGGTCACCGTCACATCGGCCCGCAGCGCCTCCCCGGCGATCTCTCCCGTGTCCGCGTCGACGCCGCTCGGGAGGTCGACGGCGACGACGACGGCGTCGGAGCCGCGGGCGGCCCGGGCGACGGGTACGGCGGCGGGCCTGAGGCCGCCCCGCCCACCAATGCCGGTGATGCCGTCGAGGACGAGGTCGGCGGCGGCGAGCGGTTCGAAGGGGTCGTCGGCGGCGCTGTCCACGACGCGGCCTCCGGCCGCCCGGAGCGCCGCGAGTCCGCCGTCGTGGGCGCGGTCGCCGAGCAGGACGGCGGTGACCCCGGCGCCGCGCCGGGCGAGCCGGGCGCCGGCGAGGAGGGCGTCGCCGCCGTTGTCACCGCTGCCGACGAGGAGGACGACCCTGGCCCCGTACACCCGCCCCTTCCCGAGGAGTGAGCAGCAGGCGGCGGCGAGTCCGGCGGCGGCCCGTCCCATGAGGGCGCCTTCGGGCAGACGGGCCATGAGGGCGGCTTCTGCGGCCCGTACGGTCTCCACGCGGTAAGCGGTTCGCATGGTCGCAGTCTGCCCCAGCCCTCGGGGCCCTGCCGGGAGGCGAGGGTTGACGCCCACCTCCGATCGACTTAGGTTTGCCTTACCTAAGTGGTCGTCGACGTCCGTCTCCCGGGCGGCACGACCCTCGCCCGACCCGCCGCCGCCCGGCGGCCGGCGAAGGCACCACCCCCTGGGGGTCCCCGAACGCGCGCGGCACACGCAACCCGCCGCCGGCCCTGGCAGCCGCGCGCACACGACCGGGGGCCCGGCCGTCCTCCGACGGCCGGGCCCCCGGCCCCTCGCGCTTCCCGACCTCAGGCCTCCGCGATCACCACCGCGGACGCCACCCCCGCGTCATGACTCAACGAGACGTGCCAGTGCTTCACGCCCAGCTCCGCCGCCCGCGCCGCCACCGTCCCGCTCACCCGCAGCCGCGGCTGCCCGGTGCCCTCGACGTACACCTCGGCATCCGTCCAGTGCAGCCCGCCCGGCGCGCCGAGCGCCTTGGCGACGGCCTCCTTCGCGGCGAACCGCACCGCGAGCGAGGCGGCCCCGCGCCGCTCACCGCTGGGGAGCAGCAGCTCCCGCTCGACAAAGAGGCGCTGGAGCAGCCCCGGTGTCCGTTCGATCGACGCCGCGAAGCGATCGATCTCCGCCACGTCGATCCCCACCCCGATGATCATCTGTTCACGCTCGCACACTCACTCCACGGTCACGGACTTGGCCAGGTTGCGCGGCTGGTCCACCTCGTTGCCCCGCGCGGTGGCGAGCTCGCAGGCGAAGACCTGGAGCGGCACCGTGGAGACCAGCGGCTGGAGCAGCGTAGGCGTGGCCGGGATACGGACGAGATGGTCGGCGTACGGGACGACCGCCTCGTCGCCCTCCTCGGCGATGACGATCGTCCGGGCACCGCGCGCCCGGATCTCCTGGATGTTGGAGACGATCTTGTCGTGGAGGACGGAACGGCCCTTGGGCGAGGGGACCACGACGACGACCGGCAGATCCTCCTCGATGAGCGCGATCGGCCCGTGCTTGAGCTCTCCGGCCGCGAAGCCCTCGGCGTGCATGTACGCCAGCTCCTTGAGCTTCAGCGCGCCTTCGAGGGCGACCGGGTAGCCGACGTGCCGGCCGAGGAAGAGCACGGTGTTCTTGTGGGCGAGGGAGCGGGCGAGGGCCCGGACCGGCTCCATGGTCTCCAGGACGCGCTCGACCTCGTCGCCGATCCTCGCGAGCTCACGGACGACGGCCCGGACCTCGTCGCCCCACTTCGTGCCGCGCACCTGCGCGAGGTAGAGCGCCAGCAGGTAGCAGGCGACGAGCTGGGTGAGGAAGGCCTTGGTGGACGCGACGGCGACCTCGGGCCCGGCGTGCGTGTAGAGGACGGCGTCCGACTCCCTGGGGATCGTCGACCCGTTCGTGTTGCACACGGCGAGGACCTTCGCACCCTGCTCACGGGCGTGCCGGAGCGCCATCAGGGTGTCCATCGTCTCGCCGGACTGGGAGATCGCGACGACCAGCGTGCGCCGGTCGAGGATCGGGTCGCGGTAGCGGAACTCGCTGGCGAGCTCGACCTCGCAGGGGATCCGGGTCCAGTGCTCGATGGCGTACTTGGCGATGAGACCGGCGTGGAAGGCGGTGCCGCAGGCGATGATGACGACCTTGTCGGCCTCGCGGAGCACCGCGTCGGGGATGCGCACCTCGTCGAGGCTGAGCCGCCCGGAACCGTCGATACGGCCCAGGAGGGTGTCGGCCACGGCCTTGGGCTGCTCGGCGATCTCCTTGAGCATGAAGTAGTCGTAGCCGCCCTTCTCGGCGGCGGAGGCGTCCCAGTCGACGTGGAAGGCCCGCACGTCGGCGGGGGTGCCGTCGAAGTGGGTGACGGTGACGCCGTCCCTGGTCAGCTCCACGACCTGGTCCTGGCCGAGTTCGATCGCCGAGCGGGTGTGGGCGATGAACGCGGACACGTCGGAGGCGAGGAAGTTCTCGCCCTCGCCGACACCGACGACGAGGGGCGAGTTCCGGCGGGCGCCGACGACCACGTCCGGCTGGTCGGCGTGCACGGCGACCAGGGTGAACGCCCCGTCGAGCCGCCGGCACACCAGCCGCATGGCCTCCGCGAGGTCTCCCGCGGAGGAGAACTCCTCCGCGACGAGATGGGCCACGACCTCGGTGTCCGTCTCGGACGCCAGGTCGTGGCCGCGTTCCGCGAGCTCCTCGCGCAGGGCGGCGAAGTTCTCGATGATCCCGTTGTGGACGACGGCGACGCGCCCCGCGTTGTCCAGGTGCGGGTGCGCGTTGACGTCGGTCGGCCCGCCGTGCGTGGCCCAGCGGGTGTGTCCGATGCCCACGGACCCGCCGGCCAGCGGCCGGTCCACGAGCTCCTTCTCCAGATTGACGAGCTTGCCCGCCTTCTTGGCCGCGGCCAGCCCTCCGTCGGAGAGCACCGCGACACCGGCCGAGTCGTAGCCCCGGTATTCGAGCCTCTTCAGGCCCGCGACGACCACATCAAGCGCCGACTGCCCGCCGACGTATCCCACGATTCCGCACATGGCGGCAGCCTACGACCGAACACGGCCGAAGGGCCGGAGTCAGGACAGCTTGGCGGCCTGCGCGTCGACGAGGGCCTGCGGCAGCGCCGCGACGCCGCCGGGGGCGAAGCTGATGGTCGAGAACGACGCGAGCGTGTTGCCCTTCCGGAAGACGACGAGCTTGCTGGTGAACGCCTCGCCCTCCAGGTCACTGGTGACGGTGAAGGCGACCGCCTCCTCACCGGCGGTGACGCTCTCCGCCACGACCTTGCTGACCTTGGTGCTCTCCTTCAGGTGGACGACGGAGAAGCCGCCGGCGCACTCGGTGCCGGCCTTCTTCACCGAGGCGAAGGCGTCCTGGGCACCCTGCCCCTCGTACGAACCGAGCGTCACCGCCGTCACCTCGACGCCGAGCGCCCCGGCCAGCGCGTCCTCGGGCTTCGCCGACGCGTCCTTCTTCGGCTCCGCGAGCACCTTGCGCTCGGCCGACGCCGCCGGCGAACCGGGCGAGATGAAGGACATGGCGTGGGCGATCGGCGCGCAGGAGGCCTTGTCGGTGGTGACCTTGTCCGCCGTGACGACGTCCTCGGCCCCGGCCTTCTGCACCTGGTAGCCCTTGAGGTCGGCCTTCTCGACGATCAGCTTGTCGAGCTCGGCCGCGGACAGGGCCTCGGCCGCCGGCGCGGCGGTGGTGGTGGAGGCGCTGGGCGCGCCGCCCTTGCCCTTGTCGTCGCTCTTCTCCCCGCCGCCACAGGCGGTGACGAGCAGGGCGAAGGAGACGGCGGTGGCCGCGACGGCGGCGCTTCTCATGGACGTACGCATCTGAGCTGGCTCTCTGTTCTCTTCGTGAGTTCGTGCTGACTTCGTGCCGCCTGCGGCGGCTCCCCCCCCGCGTGAAGTCCGGAACCCACGCGGCATCAGAATGATCACCCTAGAGGGAGGGTCGGACAACGGCTTTTGCGGCGTGACCGACCCCACGGCCCACGAAGGCCGCCGACCCCCGACAATGGCGGGGTGATCACTTCGCCGCCACGAGGCGCCAACGGGGACGGCCCCGCCGACGGAAGCGGGCCCCGCGCCGCAGCCGGGTCCGGGGGCGCACCCGCCCACGGGGGCCCCCGCCACGGCAACGGCCACCGCCGGCCCTCCGAGGCGACCCCGTACGTCGACTTCACCCGCGCCGAGTGGAGCGATCTCCGCGACAAGACGCCGCTCCCCCTGACCGCCGACGAGGTCGAGCGGCTCCGCGGCCTCGGGGACGTCATCGACCTCGACGAGGTACGGGACGTCTACCTGCCCCTGTCGCGGCTGCTCAACCTGTACGTACAGGCCACCAGCGGACTGCGCGGCGCCCTCAACACCTTCCTCGGCGAGAGCGCCGAGCAGCGCGGCACCCCGTTCGTCATAGGGGTCGCCGGTTCGGTCGCCGTCGGCAAGTCGACGGTCTCCCGTCTCCTCCAGGCCCTGCTCGCCCGCTGGCCGGAGCACCCGCGGGTGGAGCTGGTCACCACGGACGCCTTCCTCTACCCGATGGAGGAGCTGAAGGCCCGCGGGCTGATGTCCCGCAAGGGCTTCCCCGAGTCGTACGACCGCCGGGCCCTGACCCGGTTCGTCGCGGACATCAAGGCGGGCAAGGAGGAGGTCACGGCCCCGGTCTACTCCCACCTCATCTACGACCGCGTGCCCGGCGAGCGGCTCGTCGTCCGCCGCCCGGACATCCTCATCGTGGAGGGGCTGAACGTCCTCCAGCCGGCGCTCCCCGGCAAGGACGGCCGGACCAGGGTCGGACTCGCGGACTACTTCGACTTCTCGGTGTACGTGGACGCGCGCGCGGAGGACATCGAGCGCTGGTACCTCAACCGGTTCCGCAAGCTGCGCGACACCGCGTTCCAGAACCCCTCCTCGTACTTCCAGCGCTACACCCAGGTCTCCGAGGAGGAGGCGCTCGACTACGCCCGCACCATGTGGCGGACCATCAACAAGGTGAATCTGCTGGAGAACGTGGCCCCGACCCGGGGCCGGGCGACGCTCGTCGTCCGCAAGGGACCCGACCACAAGGTGCAGCGGCTCAGCCTCCGCAAGCTCTGACCCCCTGTCTCCGTAAGCTCGGGGGATGCTGCACCTCCGGATGATCGTCCCGCAGGACCGCACCGCCCCCGCGGTCGAGCTGATCGAGTCGACGGTCGGCACCACGCATCTCGTGGTGCTGCCCGGTGCCGCCCGGGATCCCGTCGGCGACCTGGTCATGTGCGACGTGGCGCGCGAGTCGACCGACGAACTCCTGCACGGCCTGCGCGGCATGAAGATCGATCAGGACGGGTCGATCGCGGTGGAGAGCATCGACCTGTCGATGTCCACCCGGGCGGACCGGGCCGAGGAGGACGCCCCGGGCGAGGGCGCGGACGCCGTGATCTGGGAGCAGCTGGCGGAGGCGACCCACGAGGAGTCGACGCTCTCCTTCACCTATCTCTCCTTCATGGGCCTCGCGACGATGATCGCGGCCTGCGGTGTCGTCCTGGACAACGCGATCCTGATCGTGGGCGCCATGGCGGTCGGCCCGGAGTTCGGCCCGCTCGCCGGGGTGTGCACGGCGATCGTGCAGCGGGCACCGAGACTGGCGGTACGGTCCCTGACCGCGCTGCTCGTCGGCTTCGCGACGGCGATCCTGGCGACGACCCTGTTCAGCCTGCTCATGGACTGGCTGAACCAGTTCAGCGAGGAGATGCTGGACGCGGAGCGTCCGCAGACCAGCTTCATCTGGCAGCCGGACCTGTTCTCCTTCGTGGTGGCGCTCCTGGCGGGCGCGGCCGGGACCCTCTCCCTCACCTCGTCCAAGTCGGGCGCCCTGGTGGGGGTGGCGATCTCGGTGACGACCGTTCCGGCGGCGGCGAACGCGGCGGTGGCGCTCAGCTACGGCGAGGTCGGACAGATGTGGGGGTCGATCGAACAGCTGCTGCTCAATCTGCTGGGCATCATGCTGGCGGGCACGGCGACCCTGGCGCTCCAGCAGAGACTGTGGCGCAAGCACCGCGGGCGTCTGAAGCGCCGTCTGCGGCGGGGCTGACCCCGTACACGAGCAGGCCCCGCCGTACCGGACTGCGGTACGACGGGGCCTCCATGCGCATGACGGTGCTTCAGAAAGGTTAGCCCAGCGCCGACTTCACGACATCCGCGAGGCGCTGCGCGACCGCGCGCGCCTGCTCGATGTCGGCGGCCTCGACCATGACGCGGACCAGCGGCTCGGTGCCGGACGGGCGCAGCAGGACACGGCCGGTGGAGCCGAGCTCCTGCTCGGCGGCGGTGACGGCGGCGGCGAGGTCTCCGGAGGTCTTCACCCGGGCCTTGTCGACGTCCGGGACGTTGATGAGGATCTGCGGCAGCCGCTCCATCACCCCGGCGAGGTCCGCGAGGGACTTGCCGGTGGCGGCGACGCGGGCGGCCAGCATCAGACCGGTGAGGGTGCCGTCGCCGGTGGTGGCGTGGTCGAGCACGATGACGTGCCCGGACTGCTCGCCACCGAGCGCGTAGCCGTGCTCCTTCATGGACTCCAGGACGTAACGGTCGCCGACCGCCGTCTGGACGAGGTTCAGGCCCTCGCGCTCCATGGCGAGCTTGAAGCCCAGGTTGGACATGACGGTGGCGACGACGGTGTCCCCGCGCAGCGCACCGGCCTCGCGCATGGCGAGGGCGAGCACGGCGAGGATCTGGTCGCCGTCGACCTCGTTGCCCGCGGCGTCCACCGCGAGGCAGCGGTCGGCGTCGCCGTCGTGGGCGATGCCCAGGTCGGCGCCGTGCTCGACGACGGCGGCCTTCAGCAGCCCGAGGTGGGTGGAGCCGCAGCCGTCGTTGATGTTGAGGCCGTCCGGCTCGGCGCCGATGGTGACGACCTGGGCGCCGGCCCGGGCGAAGGCCTCGGGCGAGACGCGGGCGGCGGCGCCGTGGGCCTCGTCGAGGACGACCTTGAGACCGTCGAGCCGGTTGGGGAGGACGGACATCAGGTGCGCGACGTACGTCTCGAAGCCCTCGTCGTAGTCACGGACCCGGCCGACACCGGCACCGGTCGGGCGCTCCCAGGGGGCGCCGGTGCGGTGCTCCTCGTAGACGGCCTCGATCTTGTCCTCGAGGTCGTCGGCGAGCTTGTGGCCACCGCGCGCGAAGAACTTGATGCCGTTGTCGGGCATGGCGTTGTGGCTGGCGGAGAGCATCACACCGAGGTCGGCGCCGAGGACGCCGGTGAGGTGGGCCACGGCCGGGGTCGGCAGGACGCCGACGCGCAGGACGTCGACGCCGGCGCTGGCGAGCCCCGCCACGACGGCGGCCTCGAGGAACTCTCCGGACGCGCGGGGGTCACGGCCGACCACGGCGGTCGGCCGATGGCCCTCGAAGGTGCCCGCCTCGGCGAGCACGTGCGCCGCCGCGACCGACAGGCCGAGCGCGAGCTCCGCCGTGAGGTCCGCGTTGGCGACACCGCGTACGCCGTCCGTGCCGAAGAGTCGTCCCACAGCTGTCCTCCGAGAAATACGTGCCCAAGCTGATGAAAGAAAAAGGGGTTATGAAAAAACGTACGCCCCGACGGCACGGGCAGTGCCGCCGGGGCGTACGAAAGCAGGCGAGCAGGCGATTAACGCTTGCTGTACTGCGGAGCCTTACGGGCCTTCTTGAGACCGGCCTTCTTGCGCTCGACCGCACGGTCGTCGCGGGAGAGGAAGCCGGCCTTCTTCAGCGCCGGGCGGTTGTTCTCGACGTCCGCCTCGTTCAGCGCACGGGCCACGCCGAGGCGCAGGGCGCCGGCCTGACCGGAGACACCGCCACCCGCGATGCGGGCGATGACGTCGTAGCGGTTGTCGAGCTCGAGCACCTTGAAGGGCTCGTTGACTTCCTGCTGGTGCACCTTGTTGGGGAAGTAGTCCTCAAGGGTGCGACCGTTGATCTTCCACTTGCCGGTGCCCGGAACGATCCGGACGCGGGCGATGGCGTTCTTGCGACGGCCCAGGCCGGCGGCCGGCTGCGGGTCGCCGAAGCGGGACGCGAGCGACTCGGAGGTGTACTCACCCTCGACGAGCTCGGTCTCGGTGGTGTACTCCTCAACGCCCTCGAACTCGTCGACGGGGGTCTCGGGGGTGGTCTCGGCCACGATGCTCCTCAGATTTCTTTCGTTCTTAGGGGGTGTGGCCGGAACTACTGCGCGACCTGGGTGATCTCGAACGGAACCGGCTGCTGCGCAGCGTGCGGGTGGTTCTCGCCCGCGTAGACCTTCAGCTTCGAGATCATCTGACGGCCCAGGGTGTTCTTGGGGATCATGCCCTTGATGGCCTTCTCGACGGCCTTCTCGGGGTTCTTGGAAAGCAGCTCGTCGTAACGGACGGAGCGCAGACCACCCGGGAAGCCGGAGTGGCGGTAAGCCAGCTTCTGGGTCTTCTTGTTGCCGGACAGGTGGACCTTGTCAGCGTTGATGATGATGACGAAGTCGCCCATGTCCATGTGGGGCGCGTAAACCGGCTTGTGCTTGCCTCGCAGGAGGTTCGCAGCCGTGGTCGCCAGACGGCCCAGGACGATGTCCTGCGCGTCGATGATGTGCCACTGGCGAGTGACATCGCCGGGCTTGGGGCTGTACGTACGCACTTCGTAGCCTTCGCTTCTTCAGTGGATGGAGTCCAGACACACCTGAAGCGATCATGCAGCTGGGGCCTGCACTGCCGGGACACCGCCCGTATGCGAGCCACTGGTAACTGCTCCAGGGAACCTGCGTAAGGGCCTTTCGCGTGAAACGACGAAGCCACTACGCATAACAAACGGCAACACTACCCGCGCCACCCCGGACGGGTCAAAACGCCGCGGGCCACCGGACCCGACCGCCGAGGTCACCGCCCCCGACCACCGCCGGTCCCCGGTCGACCGGGGAACACCGACGTCCGACCACCCACCGCCGACCGCCGACGGCCGACGGCCCGCCAACGGTCGACCGCCGACGGCCGACCACCCACCGCCGACCGCCGACCGCCCGAGGTCACCGCGCGCGCTCGACCCGCCGCTCGTCCCACACCGGCTCCGTCGTCTCCCGGACGACCCCGTCCGAGCCGAAGACCAGGAAGCGGTCGAAACTCTTCGCGAACCAGCGGTCGTGGGTCACGGCGAGCACCGTCCCGTCGTACGCCTCGAGACCGTCCTGCAGGGCCTCCGCCGACTCCAGGTCCAGGTTGTCCGTCGGCTCGTCGAGCAGCAGCGCCGTGGTGCCCGCCAGCTCCATGAGCAGGATCTGGAACCGCGCCTGCTGCCCGCCCGAGAGCTTGTCGAATGGCTGGTCGCCCTGCCGCTCCAGCTCGTACCGGCGGAGCATCGACATCGCACCGCCCCGGTCCTTGGCGTGCTCCGTCCACAGGATGTCGACGAGCGGCCGTCCGGTGAGCTCCGGGTGCGCGTGGGTCTGCGCGAAGTGCCCCGGCACCACCCGGGCGCCCAGCTTCCAGGCACCCGTGTGGGCGACCGTCGGATCCCCCGCGAGCAGCCGCAGGAAGTGTGACTTGCCCGACCCGTTCGAGCCGAGGACGCCGACCCGCTCCCCGTAGAAGATCTCCAGCGAGAACGGCTTCATGAGACCGGTCAGCTCAAGGTTCTCGCAGGTCACGGCGCGGACACCGGTCCGGCCGCCGCGCAGCCGCATCTTGATGTCCTGCTCGCGCGGCGGCTCGGGCGGCGGACCCGCCTCCTCGAACTTCCGCAGCCGCGTCTGGGCGGCGGCGTACCGCGAGGCCATCTCGTGGCTGACCGCGGCGGCCTGCCGCAGGTTGACCACCAGCTTCTTCAGTTGGGCGTGCTTCTCCTCCCAGCGCCGCTTCAGCTCCTCGAAGCGGGCGAACCGCTCGCGCCGGGCCTCGTGGAAGGTGTCGAAACCGCCGCCGTGCACCCAGACGTCCGAGCCGGCCGGGCCGGGCTCGACCGCGACGATCTTCTGCGCGCCCCGGGAGAGCAGCTCCCGGTCGTGCGAGATGAACAGCACGGTCTTACGGGTCTCCCGCAGCCGCTCCTCCAGCCAGCGCTTGCCGGGGACGTCGAGATAGTTGTCCGGCTCGTCGAGGAGCAGCACCTCGTCGGAGCCGCGCAGCAGGGACTCCAGGACGAGCCGCTTCTGCTCACCGCCGGAGAGCGTCCGCACCTCCCGGAACTGCGCCTTCTCGTACGGCATGCCGAGCGCGGCCATGGTGCAGATGTCCCAGAGCGTCTCCGCCTCGTACCCCTGCACCTCGGCCCAGTCGCTGAGGGCCTGCGCGTACCCCATCTGCGCGGCCTCGTCGTCGACGGTCATGATCAGGTGCTCGGCCTCGTCGACGGCCTTCGCGGCCTCCCGGATCCGGGGCTGGGCCACCGATACCAGCAGGTCACGGACGGTGGACTCGTCCCGCACGGAACCGACGAACTGCGGCATCACACCGAGTCCGCCGCTGACGGTGACGGAGCCGCCGTGCGGCTGGAGCTCCCCGGAGATCAACCGGAGCAGTGTGGTCTTGCCGGCGCCGTTGGCCCCGACGAGGGCGACGACGGCGCCCTCCCCCACCCGGAAGGAGGCGTCCCCGAGCAGGACCCTCCCGTCGGGAAGGTAGTACTCAAGATGCGCGGCCTCGACATGTCCCATGAGGTGCATTGTCGCCGCCCGCGTCGGCTCGGCCCAACCGGTTTAGGATGCGCGGCATGAGCTTTGGGGGACCGCAGTGGCCGCAGGAGCCGCAGCAGGGCGGGCAACAGGGGTACGGACAGCCGCCGCAGGGACAGCAGGGGTACGGGCAGCAACAGCCCGGCTTCGGGCAGCAGCAGGGCTACGGACAGCAGCCGCCGGCCTTCCCGGGGGCGCAGGGGGCGCAGGGGTCCCAGGATCCCTTCCCGGGCGCCCAGGGCGGCGGCGGGACACCTGACTGGGGCGCCCTGGCCGATGCCTCGGCCTCCCGCAACCGGCGCAAGCGCTGGCTGATGATCGGCGGCGGCGCGCTGGCCGCCCTGGTCGTCGGCGCGATCGTCGCCACCGCCGTGGTGGCCACCGGCAAGAAGAACGACGAGGCCAAGAACGGCGGGGGCCCGACCGGCACGGCCTCCCCCACCGCCTCGGCGACCCCCGAGCCGACCTTCTCCTCGGTGGCGCCGCCGCCTCCGCCGAACCCGAAGGACTACATCTCGGACCCGAAGAAGGACAAGGCTCCGATCTCCGCGGAGGGCCTCTTCCCGGGCAAGAAGCTGACCATGAACAAGCGCCCGTACAAGAAGGGCGCCACCTCGGCGACCAGCGACTGCGCGGCCGTCACCCAGGGCGGCCTCGGCGCCGTCCTGAAGAAGAACGGCTGCCAGAAGGTGCTCCGCGCCACCTATGTGAAGGACGGCGTGGCGATCACCGTCGGCGTCGCCGTCTTCCCGTCGGAGGCCGCGGCCCTGAAGGCGAAGAACCAGGCCACCGGCGGCATCGCCCCGCTGGCCGGCGCGGGCGTGGGCGATTTCTGCCGCGCGACGGTCTGTCTGCGCCGCTCGAACTCGGTCGGCCGCTACGCGTACTTCACCCAGGCCGGCTTCGCCAACGGCAAGAAGGTCACCAAGGCCGACAAGCCGGTCTTCCAGGCCAGCGACGACCTGGGGACCTTCGCCTTCAACCAGATCTACGCCCGCGGCCGCGCCCAGGCCTCAGCAGCAGCCGGCGCTCCCGGGGAGTGACCGCTTGTTCCTGGCCTCCAGATTGCGGGCGGCCAGGAGCTCGTCGGCCGGGTAGCCCACCTCTTCGAGGGTGAGGCCGTGCGGCCGCACGACGTGCACGGCGGAGTCACGGACGCCGGCCGCGAGGACCTTGCCCGGCCAGTCCACCGGCCGGTGCCCGTCGCCGACGAAGAGCAGGGCGCCGACCAGCGAGCGGACCATGTTGTGGCAGAAGGCGTCGGCCTTCACGGTGGCTTCCATCACACCGTCCGCGCGCCGCTCCCAGCGCAGCTCCTGGAGCGTGCGGATGGTGGTGGCACCCTCGCGCTTCTTGCAGTACGCGGCGAAGTCGTGCTCGCCGACGAGCGCGGCGGCGGCCTCGTTCATGGCGTCCATGTCGAGGGCCCAGTCGTGCCAGAGCACATGCCCGCGCAGCAGCGGGTCGACCCCGCCGGGGTTGTCGGTGACGCGGTACGCGTAGCGGCGCCAGATCGCCGAGAACCGGGCGTTGAAGCCGCTGGGGGCCTCGGCGACGGACCAGACGCGCACATCGTGGGAGAGGCGCCCCGCGAGCCGCCTGAGCAGCTTGTCGTGGTGCTCGGCCCACAGCTCGACGGGCAGGTCGACATGGGCGACCTGGCCGCGGGCGTGCACCCCGGAGTCGGTCCGGCCGGCCACCGTCAGCTCGTACGTCTCCTTGGACCGGGTCACGGTCCGCAGGGCGTCCTCGATGTCCCCCTGCACGGTCCGCCGGCCCCCGGCCTGCTTGGCCCAGCCGGAGAAGTCCTTGCCGTCGTACGACAGGTCAAGCCGAACCCGTACGAACCCGTCCTGCACGTCATCGCTCACGCGGAGATCCTCTCAAACACACGGGAACGGGCCCGCACCCCAGGGGGTACGGGCCCGCACACGAGAAACGTCGGGAACGCTTACGCGTCCTTCGACTCCTCGGCGGCCTCGGTCTTGGCGGCCTCGTCGGCCTCCTTGACGGCGCGCACGGTGGCGGCCTCGGCCTCGGCGACGGTCGCCTTCTTGGCGATCTCGCCCTCGACCAGCTCGATCACGGCCATCGGGGCGTTGTCGCCACGACGGTTGCCGATCTTGGTGATACGGGTGTAACCACCCGGACGCTCCGAGTAACGCGGGGCGATCTCGGTGAAGAGGGTGTGGACGATGCCCTTGTCGGTGATCGTCTGCAGCACCAGGCGACGGTTGTGGATGTCGCCCTTCTTCGCCTTGGTGATCAGGCGCTCGGCGACCGGACGCAGGCGACGGGCCTTGGCCTCGGTCGTGGTGATGCGGCCGTGCTCGAAGAGCGACTTCGCCAGGTTGGCGAGGAGCAGCTTCTCGTGCGCGGCGGAACCGCCGAGGCGGGCACCCTTCGCGGGACGCGGCATGGTGTTTCTCCTTGTGATCTGCACCGGCCGTATGAGGTACCGATGTCAGTGTCCGAGCGGGCGGTCACCCGTCGGAGACCCCGCGCCCCAGAGGGGCGCGGGGAACTGCGTGACCGGCCGGAGCCGGCCCGCAGCCAAATCTGGACCGTCGGGCCCGAGCGATCAGTACTGCTCGGTCTCGACGAAGCCGGCGTCCGCGTCGTCGTCCGCGCCGAAGGCGTCGGCGGCGGCGGTCGGGTCGAAGCCGGGGGGCGAGTCCTTCAGCGCGAGGCCCATACCGGCCAGCTTCGCCTTGACCTCGTCGATCGACTTCGCACCGAAGTTGCGGATGTCGAGCAGGTCCGCCTCGGAGCGCGCCACGAGCTCGCCCACGGAGTGGATGCCCTCACGCTTGAGGCAGTTGTACGAACGAACGGTGAGCTCGAGCTCCTCGATCGGCAGCGCGAGGTCGGCGGCGAGGGCGGCGTCCGTGGGGGACGGGCCCATGTCGATGCCCTCGGCGTCGATGTTGAGCTCGCGCGCCAGACCGAACAGCTCGACCAGGGTCTTACCGGCGGACGCCATGGCGTCACGCGGGCGCATGGCCTGCTTGGTCTCGACGTCGACGATCAGCTTGTCGAAGTCGGTGCGCTGCTCGACACGGGTCGCCTCGACCTTGTACGTGACCTTGAGCACCGGGGAGTAGATGGAGTCGACCGGGATACGGCCGATCTCCTGGCCCGCCTGCTTGTTCTGCACGGCGGAGACGTAGCCGCGACCGCGCTCGACGGTCAGCTCCATCTCCAGCTTGCCCTTGCCGTTGAGCGTGGCGAGGACGAGGTCGGGGTTGTGCACCTCGACACCGGCCGGGGGCGCGATGTCGGCGGCGGTGACCAGACCCGGGCCCTGCTTGCGCAGGTACATCACGACCGGCTCGTCGTGCTCCGAGGAGACGACCAGCTGCTTGATGTTGAGGATGAGGTCGGTCACGTCCTCCTTGACGCCCGGCACGGTGGTGAACTCGTGCAGGACACCGTCGATGCGGATGCTGGTGACAGCGGCACCCGGGATCGAGGAGAGGAGGGTACGGCGGAGGGAGTTGCCGAGGGTGTAGCCGAAGCCCGGCTCCAGCGGCTCGATCACGAACCGGGAGCGGAACTCGTCGACGACCTCTTCGGTCAGCGAAGGACGCTGAGCGATCAGCATGTCTGTATTCCTTCAGTCGTGGACGCCCACTATTTGACGCCCTACGGAGTTGTTGCTACTGCAAGAGTACGGGCGGCACGGTCCGAAGAGCCGTACCGCCCGAATTCTGTGTCAAGCAGCCGTGCGTCAGACGCGGCGGCGCTTGGGGGGACGGCAGCCGTTGTGCGGCGTGGGGGTGACGTCCTGGATCGAACCGACCTCGAGGCCCGTGGCCTGGAGGGAGCGGATCGCGGTCTCGCGGCCGGAGCCCGGACCCTTGACGAAGACGTCAACCTTGCGCATGCCGTGCTCCTGCGCGCGGCGGGCGGCCGACTCGGCGGCCATCTGCGCGGCGAACGGGGTCGACTTGCGCGAGCCCTTGAAGCCGACGTGGCCGGCGGAGGCCCAGGAGATCACGTTGCCCGAGGGGTCCGTGATCGAGACGATCGTGTTGTTGAACGTGCTCTTGATGTGCGCGTGGCCGTGAGCGACGTTCTTCTTTTCCTTGCGGCGCACCTTCTTGGCAGCGCCCTGACGACCCTTGGGGGGCATCTATATCTCCTACGGGAGGTGGTCGGTCCTACAGCGAAGACCGCTTGGTCAAGCGTCCGCTGAGGACTACTTCTTGCCCGGCTTCTTCTTGCCGGCGATGGCGCGACGCGGGCCCTTGCGGGTACGAGCGTTCGTGCTGGTGCGCTGGCCGCGGACGGGCAGGCCACGACGGTGGCGCAGACCCTGGTAGCAGCCGATCTCGACCTTGCGGCGGATGTCGGCGGCGACCTCGCGACGGAGGTCACCCTCGGTCTGGAGGTTGGCGTCCACGTACTCGCGGATCTTGACGAGGTCTTCCTCGGCAAGGTCGCGGACACGGGTGGACGGGTTCACGCCGGTCGCGGCGAGAATCTCCTCGGACCGGGTACGCCCGATGCCGAAGACGTAGGTGAGTGCGACCACCACACGCTTTTCGCGCGGGATGTCAACACCGGAAACGCGTGCCATTCAATGGCTCCTGTGTTCTCGGGGGTCTCTGCAGAACCGCTCCCGACCGCCGACTCCCCGAAGATTCGAGGAGTGGTACGTCCGGGTCCCCGGCCCCCGCCGGAGGTGCCGTCAACCGTGGAACACGGCCCGACGGGCTCTGCGTATGTACGTATTGCTATGCGTCGCGCGAAGAACTGCGAAATGCAGGTCGGTCGGCGTGCGTCAGCCCTGGCGCTGCTTGTGGCGCAGGTTGTCGCAGATGACCATGACCCGGCCGTGACGGCGGATCACCTTGCACTTGTCGCAGATCTTCTTGACGCTCGGCTTGACCTTCATGGGATGTGAGGTTCTCCGGGTCAGTGCCACCACCCGCGCACGGAGGCGGGGTGCGGGCAAGATCTACTTGTACCGGTAGACGATCCGGCCACGCGTCAGGTCATAGGGAGAGAGCTCCACCACGACCCGGTCGTCCGGAAGGATTCGGATGTAGTGCATCCGCATCTTGCCGGAGATGTGCGCGAGGACCTTGTGACCGTTCTGGAGCTCCACCTTGAACATGGCGTTCGGGAGGGACTCGATCACGGTGCCCTCGATTTCGATGGCACCTTGCTTCTTGGCCACGCTTCGCCTTTCGAATCGGCTACCTTGATCGACTCTCGCCGCCGTATGCGGACACACGGGTACACGAGAGCCGACGCATCAGTCTACGTCAGGCCCCAGGAAAAGACGAATCGGGAAGTCTGCCCACCCCGACTGATCCTTACGCAAGGCACCACGCCGTAGAAATTCCACACCGCTCCGCCACTACGCGAGCGGATCGGGCGCCGCCACGACACCCAGCTCCGCCAGCTTCGCCCGGCCTCCGTCGACCGCGGTCAGGACGAGCGGCCCCTCCTCGGTCAGCGCGATGCTGTGCTCCCAGTGGGAGGACCAGGTGCCGTCCGTGGTGATGACCGTCCAGTCGTCCTTCAGGACCTCCGTGTGCGGGGTGCCCAGGGAGACCATCGGCTCGATCGCCAGGCAGAAGCCGGGAACCAGCTTCGGGCCCTTGCCGCGCTTTCGGGAGACGTAGTTCAGCAGGTGCGGGTCCATGTGCATCTCGGTGCCGATGCCGTGGCCGCCGTAGTCCTCGATGATCCCGTACCGGCCCAGGCTGTGGTCGCCGACCGGCGGCCGCGGCTGGCGCTTGATGTAGGTCTCGATCGCCTTGGAGACGTCCACCAGACGGTTGCCGACCTTCATGGCGGCGATGCCGGCCCACATCGACTCCTCCGTGACACGGGAGAGCTCGACGAGCTCGGGCGCGTGCCCGGTGCCCACGAAGGCCGTGAAGGCGGCGTCACCGTGCCAGCCGTCCACGATCGCGCCCGCGTCGATGGAGATGATGTCGCCGTCCTTGAGGACGGTCTTCTCGTCGGGGATGCCGTGGACGACGACCTCGTTCACCGAGGTGCAGATCGTCGCGGGGAAACCGCCGTACCCGAGGAAGTTCGACTTCGCGCCGTGGTCGGCGATGACCTTCCGCGCCACCTCGTCGAGGTCGCGGGTCGTGGCGCCCGGCACGGCCGCCTCACTGGTCGCCGAGTGAATGGCGGCGACGACCAGCCCCGCCTCGCGCATCTTCGCGATCTGCTCGGGGGTCTTGATCTGCACCATCGTGGCCGCGGCCTTTCCATCGAGTACGGGGAACAGAACAACGATACGGCCGCGGCGCCCCCGAGGGGCACCGCGGCCGTATCGAACGAACCGGGGTTACTTCTTGAGCGCGGCCATCGCCTTCGCGGTGACCTCGTCCACCTTGCCGAGCGCCGAGATCGTCACGACCAGGTTCTGCGCCCGGTAGTAGTCGATGATCGGCTCGGTCTGCGTGTGGTAGACCTCCAGCCGCTTGCGGACCGTCTCCTCGGAGTCGTCCGCACGCTGGTAGAGCTCGCCGCCGCAGGCGTCGCAGACGCCCTCGGTCTTCGGCGCGTTGTACTCCACGTGGAAGACGTGCGCGCTGTCGTTGCGGCAGATGCGGCGACCCGCGATCCGCTTCACAACCTCGTCCTCGGGGACCTCCAGGTCCAGGACCGCGTCGAGCTGCATGTCCTCGGCCTTCAGGACCACGTCCAGGGCCTCGGCCTGAGCCACGTTGCGGGGGAACCCGTCCAGCAGGAAGCCGTTGACGGCGTCCGACTGCTCCATCCGGTCCTTGGCCATCCCGATGGTCACCTCGTCGGGCACCAGGTCGCCGGCGTCCATGAACGCCTTGGCCTTGAGACCAAGCTCCGTGCCCTGAGAGATGTTGGCGCGGAACAGGTCGCCCGTGGAGATGTGCGGGATGTCCAGGTTCTTGGCAAGGAACGCAGCCTGCGTTCCCTTGCCGGCACCGGGCGGTCCGACGAGGACGATTCGCATCAGCGGAGGAACCCTTCGTAATTGCGCTGCTGGAGCTGGCTCTCGATCTGCTTCACGGTCTCCAGCCCCACACCCACGATGATGAGGATGCTCGTCCCACCGAAGGGGAAGTTGGCATTGGCGCCACCGAAGCCTGCCAACGCCATCGTCGGCACAAGAGCGATCAGACCCAAGTACAGCGAGCCCGGCCAAGTGATCCGGTTGAGCACGTAGCTCAGATACTCGGCAGTAGGTCGACCAGCCCGGATACCCGGGATGAAGCCACCATACTTCTTCATGTTGTCGGCGACTTCCTCGGGGTTGAACGAGATCGCCACATAGAAGAAGGCGAAGAACACGATCAGGAGGAAGTACGTGGCGATGTAGTAGGGGTGGTCACCCTTGACGAAGTGGGCTTCGATCCAGGTCTTCCACCCTGCGGTGGAGTTCGAGAACTGCGCGATCAAGGCCGGGATGTAGAGCAGCGACGAAGCGAAGATGACAGGAATCACACCCGCCTGGTTCACCTTCAGCGGGATGTACGTGGACGTACCGCCGTAGGAACGCCGGCCGATCATGCGCTTCGCGTACTGCACCGGGATCCGGCGCTGGGCCTGCTCGACGAAGACCACGAGGGCCACCATCACGAAGCCGATGAGGATGACGGTGCCGAACTCGATCCAGCCCTTGGCGAGCTTGCCGCTCTCCTTGATGGCCCACAGGGCGCCCGGGAAGCCGGCGGCGATCGAGATGAACATCAGGATCGACATGCCGTTGCCGATGCCGCGGTCGGTGATGAGCTCACCGAGCCACATGACGATGCAGGTACCGGCGGTCATCGTGATGACCATGGTGGCGATGGTGAAGATCGAGGGGTCGGGAACGACCTGGTCCGCGACCCGGCAGCCACTGAACAGCGCACCGCTCTTGGCGGTGGCCACGAGACCGGTGCCCTGAAGCACGGCGAGGGCGACCGTCAGGTACCGGGTGTACTGCGTGATCTTGGCCGTACCCGACTGACCCTCCTTCTTGAGGGCTTCGAGACGCGGGATCACGACGGTCAGCAGCTGCAGGATGATGCTGGCCGTGATGTACGGCATGATGCCGAGCGCGAAGATGGTGATCTGCAGCAGCGCTCCGCCACTGAACATGTTGACCAGGCCGAAGAGGCTGTTGTTGCCCTCACTGGCCTGCTTCACACACTGCTGGACGGCCTCGTAGCTGACGCCGGGAACCGGGATGTGGGCCCCGAGGCGGTACAGCACGATGATGGCGAGCGTGAAGAGCAGCTTCTTGCGCAGGTCGGGCGTCTTGAACGCCCGGGCGAACGCGGTGAGCACGGTGCCTCCTGCGACCCCCGCGCTAGGCGTCAAGGGTGACGGTCTTGAGGTTCGACGAATAGGTATCGGTCTTCAATTCCGTGCGGGCATACCGCACGGAGTCTAGACAGTGCACGCCACCTTACCGGCGACCATGCCCCCCTAGGAACGACCAATCGGGGATGCCCCTTTTGGGAGGCATCCCCGATCGGATGTTCAAGCCATCGAGTCGTCTCAGACGAGCTCGGTGACGGTGCCACCGGCGGCGGCGATCTTCTCCTTGGCGGAGCCGGAGACGGCGTCAACCGTCACCTGCAGCGCCACGGTGATCTCGCCGGTGCCGAGCACCTTGACAAGCTGGTTCTTGCGAACCGCACCCTTGGCGACCAGATCGGCCACCGTGACCTCGCCACCCTGCGGGTAGAGCGCGGTGAGCTTGTCCAGGTTCACGACCTGGTACTCGGTGCGGAACGGGTTCTTGAAGCCCTTGAGCTTCGGCAGACGCATGTGGAGGGGCATCTGCCCACCCTCGAAGCGCTGCGGAACCTGGTAACGGGCCTTGGTGCCCTTGGTACCACGACCGGCCGTCTTACCCTTCGACGCCTCACCACGACCGACACGGGTCTTCGCGGTCTTGGCACCGGGGGCGGGACGGAGGTTGTGGGCCTTCAGCGGGTTGGTCTCCGCCATGTCAGTCAACCTCCTCGACCGTCACGAGGTGGCGGACGGTGTGAACCATTCCGCGGAACTCGGGGCGGTCCTCCTTGACAACCACGTCGTTGACCTTCTTGAGGCCGAGCGAACGCAGGGTGTCGCGGTGGTTCTGCTTGCTGCCGATGTACGACTTCGTCTGCGTGACCTTGAGGCGAGCCATTACGCACCCGCCCCGGCACGCGCACGGAGGAGAGCCGCGGGAGCGACGTCCTCGAGGGGCAGACCACGGCGAGCCGCGATCTCCTCGGGACGCTGCAGGCCCTTGAGGGCCGCCACGGTCGCGTGCACGATGTTGATCGCGTTGTCGGAGCCGAGCGACTTCGACAGGATGTCGTGAACGCCGGCGCACTCGAGCACGGCGCGCACCGGGCCACCGGCGATAACACCGGTACCGGGGGAAGCCGGCTTGAGCAGGACGACGCCCGCGGCCTTCTCGCCCTGGATCGGGTGAGGGATGGTGCCCTGGATGCGGGGAACCTTGAAGAAGTTCTTCTTCGCTTCCTCGACACCCTTGGCGATGGCCGCGGGAACTTCCTTGGCCTTGCCGTAACCGACACCTACGGTGCCGTCACCGTCGCCCACCACGACCAGCGCGGTGAAGCTGAAGCGGCGACCACCCTTGACAACCTTGGCGACGCGGTTGATCGCGACAACGCGCTCAACGTACGCGGTCTTCTCGGCGGCAGCGCCACCGTCGCGGCCCTTCCGGTCCCGCCGCTCGCCGCCACCGGCACCGCTTCCGCGGCGCTGGGGTCCAGCCATTGGATTTACCTCTCTCTGTTACGTCCGTTAGTCCCGGAACCGGGGCTTAGAACTTCAGCCCGGCTTCGCGGGCGGCGTCAGCCAGAGCGGCAATGCGCCCGGCGTACCTGTTGCCACCACGGTCGAACACGACAGCCTCGACGCCAGCGGCCTTGGCGCGCTCGGCGACAAGAGCGCCGACCTGCTTGGCCTGCGCGGACTTGTCACCCTCGCCACCGCGGATCGAAGCGTCCAGGTTCGACGCGGACGCAAGGGTGTGACCCTTGAGGTCGTCGATGACCTGAGCGGTGATACCGCGGTTCGAACGCGTCACGACGAGGCGCGGACGCTCCGCCGTACCCGACACGTTCTTGCGGATGCGGATGTGGCGGCGCGCCTTGGCGGCACGCTTGTAAGCGTCGCCCTTGGCGATCTTCACACCGTATGCCATGGCTTACTTACCAGCCTTTCCGACCTTGCGGCGGATGACCTCGCCGGCGTACTTGACGCCCTTGGCCTTGTACGGGTCGGGCTTCCGCAGCTTGCGGATGTTCGCCGCGACCTCGCCGACCTTCTGCTTGTCGATGCCCTCGACCGAGAACTTGGTCGGCGACTCGACCTTGAACGAGATGCCCTCGGGCGCCTCGACCAGGATCGGGTGGCTGTAGCCGAGCTGGAACTCCAGGTTGGAGCCCTTCGCGGCCACGCGGTAACCGACACCGCTGATCTCGAGCGCCTTCACGTAACCCTGGGTCACACCGGTGATCATGTTGGCCACCAGCGTGCGGGACAGGCCGTGAAGGGCCTTGTTCTGACGCTCGTCGTTCGGACGGTTGACGTTGAGCACGCCATCCTCGCCCTTAACGATCTCGATCGGAGCGGCGACGGTGTGGGTCAGGGTGCCCTTGGAACCCTTGACCGTGACCGTGCGGCCATCGATGGTGACGTCCACGCCGGCGGGAACCTGGATAGGCAGCTTGCCAATACGCGACATTAGCTATTCCTCCGTTCCCGACTACCAGACGTAGGCGAGGACTTCCCCACCTACGCCCTTCTTGCCTGCCTGCTGGCCGGTCAGGAGACCGTGGGACGTGGAGATGATCGCCACGCCCAGGCCGCCGAGAACCTTCGGCAGGTTGGTGGACTTCGCGTAAACCCGGAGACCGGGCTTCGAGATCCGCTTGATGCCCGCGATGGAGCGCTCACGGTTCGGACCGAACTTGAGCTCGAGGACGAGGTTCTTGCCGACCTCGGCGTCCTCGACCTTCCAGCCCGTGATGAAGCCCTCCTGCTGGAGGATTTCCGCGATGTGAGACTTGATCTTGCTGTGCGGCATCGTCACGGAGTCGTGGTATGCCGAGTTCGCGTTACGCAGACGAGTCAGCATGTCCGCGATCGGATCAGTCATGGTCATGAATTGGCCTTCGGCCTCTCTCGCCGGGGTTTCCAGTGCGCCATCCCTCTCCCCACACAGGGGCGGGACGGGTGCGGCGCGGGGACCTACGGCGTAGTAAGTCGTACGGGCGACGGACGCCCAACCCTCCTAGCCTAAGCCATGGAGGGATGGGCATCCGACAACCCAGTGCTTACCGAGAGACTCCGGTCATCCCAAGTAAGGGATTACCAGGAGCTCTTGGTCACGCCCGGCAGCTCGCCACGGTGAGCCATCTCACGAAGGCACACGCGGCACAGGCCGAACTTGCGGTACACGGAGTGGGGACGACCACAGCGCTGGCAGCGCGTGTAGCCACGCACGCCGAACTTGGGCTTGCGTGCAGCCTTCGCGATGAGAGCCTTCTTCGCCATCTCGCTTACGCCTCCTTGAAGGGGAAGCCGAGGTGACGCAGAAGGGCACGGCCCTCGTCGTCGTTGGTCGCCGTGGTCACCACGGTGATGTCCATACCCCGGACACGGTCGATCTTGTCCTGGTCGATCTCGTGGAACATGACCTGCTCCGTGAGACCGAAGGTGTAGTTGCCACGCCCGTCGAACTGCTTGGGGGACAGACCACGGAAGTCGCGGATGCGCGGAAGCGCGAGCGACAGGGTGCGGTCCAGGAACTCCCACATGCGGTCGCCACGGAGGGTGACGTGCGCACCGATCGGCTGGCCCTCGCGAAGCTTGAACTGCGCGATGGACTTGCGGGCCTTGGTGACGGCCGGCTTCTGACCGGTGATGGTGGTCAGGTCACGGACGGCACCGTCCATGAGCTTCGAGTCACGGGCGGCGTCGCCGACACCCATGTTGACCACGATCTTCACGAGGCCGGGAACCTGCATGACGTTCTCGTAGGAGAACTCCTCACGCAGCTTGCCCGCGATCTCCTCGCGGTACTTCGTCTTGAGACGCGGAGTGGTGGTAGCCATCAGATGTCCTCACCCGTCCGCTTGGCAACGCGGATCTTGTTGCCCTCGTCGTCGAAGCGGAAACCGACACGCGTGACGACCTTCTTGCCGTCCTTCTCCACGACCAGCTGGACGTTGGAGACGTGGACCGGAGCCTCGGTCGTGACGATGCCACCGGCCTGCGACGGGCCGGCCTTGGTGTGCTTCTTGACCCGGTTGACACCCTCGACGAGGACGCGGTTCTCGCGGGGGAAGGCCGTGATGACCTTGCCCTGCTTGCCCTTGTCCTTACCGGTGATGACCTGGACCAGGTCGCCCTTCTTGATCTTCATGCTTACAGCACCTCCGGCGCGAGCGAGATGATCTTCATGAACTTCTTCTCGCGCAGCTCACGGCCGACCGGGCCGAAGATACGGGTGCCACGAGGGTCGCCGTCGTTCTTGAGAATGACAGCGGCGTTCTCGTCGAAGCGGATGTACGAGCCGTCCTGGCGGCGGCGCTCCTTGACGGTGCGAACGATGACCGCCTTGACGACGTCACCCTTCTTCACGTTGCCACCGGGGATCGCGTCCTTGACGGTGGCGACGATGACGTCACCGATGCCCGCGTAGCGGCGACCCGAGCCACCGAGAACACGGATGCAAAGGATCTCCTTGGCACCAGTGTTGTCGGCGACACGCAGTCGCGACTCCTGCTGGATCACGTCTATCTCCTGATTTGTCTGCCGGTTCCCGGCGGGGTTGCGCCAAGTGATCAGCGCAACCCCACCGAGCCTGGCGGAACTGACCTGAGGGGCCCCCCATATTTCTTATGAGGGCCTCAGGCTGAACTTGTGGATTTCCCTTGCGGGAAATTCCTTACTTGGCCTTCTCGAGGATCTCGATGACGCGCCAGTGCTTCGTCGACGACAGCTTCCGGGTCTCCATCAGGAGGACGCGGTCACCGATGCCGGCAGCGTTCTGCTCGTCGTGAGCCTTGAGCTTGTTCGTACGGCGGATGACCTTGCCGTACAGCGCGTGCTTGACGCGGTCCTCGACAGCGACGACGACGGTCTTGTCCATCTTGTCGCTGACGACCAGGCCCTCGCGGACCTTGCGAGCGTTGCGCTCGGTCTTCTCAGTCACGTTGCTCTCGCTCATCAGGCGTTCTCCACCGTCTCGATGCCCAGCTCACGCTCACGCATCAGGGTGTAGATCCGGGCGATGTCCTTACGGACGGACTTGAGCCGACCGTGGTTCTCGAGCTGGCCCGTCGCCGCCTGGAAGCGGAGGTTGAACAGCTCTTCCTTGGCCTCGCGGAGCTTGTTGAGAAGCTCCTCGTTGCCCAGCTCGCGCAGCTCGGACGCCTTGGTACCGGCCGACATCACAGCTCACCTGCTTCGCGCTTAACGATCTTGCACTTCATCGGCAGCTTGTGGGCCGCACGGGTCAGGGCCTCGCGCGCGATCTTCTCGTTCGGGTAGGACAGTTCGAACATCACCCGACCCGGCTTGACGTTCGCGATCCACCACTCCGGAGAACCCTTACCGGAACCCATGCGGGTCTCGGCGGGCTTCTTCGTCAGCGGGCGGTCCGGGTAGATGTTGATCCAGACCTTGCCGCCACGCTTGATGTGGCGGGTCATCGCGATACGAGCCGCCTCGATCTGGCGGTTGGTCACGTACGCCGGCGTGAGGGCCTGAATGCCGTACTCGCCGAACGCAACCTGCGTACCACCCTTGCTCATACCCGAGCGCTTGGGGTGGTGCTGCTTGCGGTGCTTGACCCTACGGGGGATCAGCATTTCGGTCAGGCCTCCGTTCCGGTGCTCTCAGCCGGAGCGGCAGCGGCGGCGGGAGCGTCGGCCTTGGGGGCCTCGGCAGCCGGCGCGGACTGCTGCTGCGGCTTGCGGCCGCGGCCGCCACGCTCGCCACCGCGGCCACCACGGCCGGCCGGGCGGTCGCCAGCGCCGGCGCCACGGGCCGGGCGGTTACCCGCACGGGCCGCAGCGTTCTCGGCGCGGACCTCGGCGATGTTCTTGACGTCGCCCTTGTAGATCCAGACCTTCACGCCGATACGGCCGAAGGTCGTCTTGGCCTCGAAGAAGCCGTAGTCGACGTTCGCGCGGAGCGTGTGCAGGGGCACACGGCCCTCGCGGTAGAACTCCGAGCGGGACATCTCGGCGCCGCCGAGACGGCCACCGCACTGGATCTTGATGCCCTTGGCGCCGGCCTTCATCGTGCCCTGCATGCTCTTACGCATGGCGCGACGGAAGGAGACGCGGGAGGAGAGCTGCTCGGCGACGGCCTGAGCAACCAGCTGAGCGTCCATCTCGGGGTTCTTGACCTCGAGGATGTTCAGCTGGACCTGCTTGCCCGTGAGCTTCTCGAGGTCACCGCGGATGCGGTCGGCCTCGGCGCCACGGCGGCCGATGACGATGCCGGGACGCGCGGTGTGGATGTCCACCCGCACGCGGTCACGGGTGCGCTCGATCTCAACCTTCGAGATGCCGGCGCGCTCCATGCCGGACGTCATCATCCGACGGATGGCGACGTCTTCCTTGACGTAGTCCTTGTACAGCTTGTCGGCGTACCAACGGGACTTGAAGTCCGTGGTGATGCCGAGCCGGAACCCATGCGGGTTAACCTTCTGGCCCATTACCGGGTTCCTTCCTTGCTGCTGACGACCACGGTGATGTGGCTGGTCCGCTTACGGATCCGGTAGGCACGGCCCTGGGCACGCGGACGGAACCGCTTCAGGGTCGGGCCCTCATCCACGAACGCCTCGCTGATGACCAGCGAAGAGGCGTCGGTGTGGTCGTAGTTGTGTGCAGCGTTGGCGATGGCGCTGTCCAGCACCTTGCCAACCGGCACGCTCGCGGCCTGCGGGGCGAAACGCAGGACCGCCTGAGCCTCCGTGGCATCCATGCCACGGATAAGGTCCACCACGCGGCGGGCCTTCATGGGCGTGACGCGGATGTACCGCGCCTGGGCCCTGGCTTCCATGGTTGTCCTTCCAGTGTCTGTCATGGTCATTCCACCCCGCTACTAGCGGCGCTTCGACTTCCGGTCGTCCTTCACGTGACCCCGGAAGGTGCGCGTCGGCGAGAACTCGCCGAGCTTGTGGCCGACCATCGACTCGGTGACAAACACCGGAATGTGGGTCTTGCCGTTGTGCACCGCGATCGTGTGGCCGAGCATGGCCGGGATGATCATCGAGCGACGGGACCAGGTCTTGATGACGTTCTTGGTACCGGCTTCGTTCTGTACGTCCACCTTCTTTACGAGGTGTCCGTCGACGAAGGGTCCCTTCTTGAGACTGCGCGGCATCTAAACCCGCTCCTAGCGCTTCTTGTTCGTCTTGCGGCGGCGGACGATGTACTTGCTCGAAGCCTTCTTCGGCGAGCGAGTACGACCCTCCTTCTGACCCCACGGGGAGACCGGGTGGCGACCACCGGAGGTCTTACCCTCACCACCACCGTGCGGGTGGTCCACCGGGTTCATCGCCACACCGCGAACGGTCGGGCGAACGCCCAGCCAGCGCTTACGGCCGGCCTTGCCCCAGTTGATGTTCGACTGCTCGGCGTTGCCGACCTCGCCGATCGTGGCGCGGCAGCGGGCGTCGACGAGACGGATCTCACCGGACGGCATACGAAGGTGGGCCATCGTGCCCTCCTTCGCGAGCAGCTGCACGGAGGCACCAGCGGAGCGCGCGAACTTGGCGCCGCCACCGGGACGGAGCTCGATCGCGTGGATCGTGGTACCGACCGGGATGTTGCGGAGCGCCAGGTTGTTGCCGGGCTTGATGTCAGCGCCGGGGCCGTTCTCGACGCGGTCACCCTGCGTCAGACCCTTGGGGGCGATGATGTAGCGCTTCTCGCCGTCCACGTAGTGGAGCAGCGCGATGCGCGCCGTGCGGTTCGGGTCGTACTCGATGTGCGCGACCTTGGCCGGCACGCCGTCCTTGTCGTGACGACGGAAGTCGATCACACGGTAGGCGCGCTTGTGTCCACCACCCTGGTGGCGAACGGTGATCCGACCGGTGTTGTTACGGCCGCCCTTGCTGTGCAGGGGGCGAACCAGCGACTTCTCCGGCGTGGACCGCGTGATCTCGACGAAGTCGGCTACGGAGGAGCCACGACGGCCCGGCGTAGTCGGCTTGTACTTGCGGATTCCCATTTCTCAGTCCTCGTCCGATTCCGGACGATCCAGACCGCCCTTAGGCGGTCGGACCGCCGAAGATGTCGATACGGTTGCCCTCAGCAAGGGTCACGATGGCGCGCTTGGTGTCCTTGCGCTTGCCGAAACCGGCCTTGGTGCGCTTGCGCTTACCCTGGCGGTTGATCGTGTTGACCCCGGTGACCTTGACCGAGAAGACCGCCTCGACGGCCTGCTTGATCTGGGTCTTGTTGGAGCCAGGCGCGACGATGAACGTGTACTTGTTCTCGTCCAGCAGAGCGTAGCTCTTCTCCGAAACGACCGGCTTGATCAGAATGTCGCGCGGGTCCGAGAAGGTCTTGCTGGTGACGACGGCCTCAGTCATCAGGCGTCGCTCCCTTCGGTCTCAGCGGTCTGGGGGCCAGACACGAAGGACTCGAGGGCGGCCTTGGTGAAGACCACGTCGTCGGAGACGATCACGTCGTACGTGTTGAGCTGGCCCGGCTCCAGGATGTGCACCTGGGGCAGGTTACGAGCGGACAGCCACGCGGCCTCGTCGGAGCGCTCGACGACCAGGAGCAGGTTCTTGCGCTCCGAGATCTTGCCGAACAGCGTCTTCGCGGCCTTGGTGGAGATGTCACCCTCGACCACGCCGGTCACGACGTGGATGCGGGAGTGCGTGGCCCGGTCCGAGAGGGCACCGCGGAGGGCGGCGACCTTCATCTTCTTCGGGGTCCGCTGGGAGTAGTCACGCGGCTGCGGGCCGTGGACGACGCCACCGCCGACGAACTGCGGGGCGCGGGTCGAACCCTGACGGGCGCGGCCGGTGCCCTTCTGGCGGTAAGGCTTCTTGCCACCACCACGGACCTCGCCACGACGCTTGGTCTTGTGCGTGCCCTGACGGGCCGCGGCCAGCTGCGCGACGACGACCTGGTGGATCAGCGGAACGCTGACCTTGGCGCCGAAGATCTCCTCGGGGAGCTCGACGGTCCCGGTCTTGTCGCCTGCCGGCGAAAGGATGTCAATGGTGCTCATCGGTTCCTCAAACCCCCTTGGCCGCAGTGCGGACCAGGACGAGGCCACCGTTAGGGCCGGGGACGGCGCCCTTGATGAGCAGCAGACCCTTCTCGGCGTCAACGGCGTGGACGGTCAGGTTCTGGGTGGTCACACGCTCGTTGCCCATGCGACCGGCCATCTTCATACCCTTGAAGACACGGCCCGGGGTGGCGCAGCCACCGATCGAACCGGGCTTGCGGTGCACGCGGTGGGCACCGTGCGACGCCTTGCCACCACGGAAGTTGTGGCGCTTCATGACACCGGCGAAGCCCTTGCCCTTGCTCTTACCGGTGACGTCGACCTTCACGCCGGCCTCGAAGAGCTCGGCGGTGATCTCCTGGCCGAGCGTGTACTCGGAGGCGTCAGCGGTACGGAGCTCCACCAGGTGGCGGCGCGGGGTGACGTCGGCCTTGGCGAAGTGACCCTTGAGGGGCTTGTTCACCTTGCGAGGGTCGATCTCGCCGAAGGCGATCTGGACCGACTCGTAGCCGTCGACGTCGTTCGTACGCACCTGGGTCACGACATTGGGGCCGGCCTTGACGACGGTCACCGGGACGACCCGGTTGTTCTCGTCCCAGACCTGCGTCATGCCGAGCTTCTCGCCCAGGATGCCCTTGATGTTCTTAGCCATCTCGCGCGCCCTCAGAGCTTGATCTCGATGTCAACGCCCGCCGGGAGGTCGAGACGCATGAGCGAGTCAACCGTCTTCGGCGTGGGGTCGAGGATGTCGATGAGGCGCTTGTGCGTGCGCATCTCGAAGTGCTCGCGCGAGTCCTTGTACTTGTGCGGCGACTTGATGACGCAGTACACGTTCTTCTCAGTGGGCAGCGGCACCGGGCCCGCGACCGACGCACCAGTGCGGGTCACCGTCTCGACGATCTTCTTCGCCGAGGAGTCGATGACCTCGTGGTCGTAGGCCTTGAGCCGGATGCGGATCTTCTGTCCCGCCATGGCTACTAGTAGTCCTTTGTCTCGTAACGCTCTGGAACCCGGTCGGCTTCGCTTACTGAAAAGCGTTGTCGTGTCTCCGACCCACGCGGTCGGGCGTGTCGCACTCCCTCTACGCAGAAATCCCGAAGGATTTCCCAACCAAGGGGGCACGGTCGCCATGAACCGCGAGCCGGGGGCACGACACCCACCGGGAGCCTGGTCTGCACCCCGCTGACGCTTCCCAGAAGATTCCCGTACGTCCGCCCCTGACTGGGGGCGACGAGTACTGTGGGACTCGCTTCCGGTCCTCCCGACGGGAGGCGCGCAGCATCGGCACTCAACCGAGCAACCCCGACAGTCTGCCATACGCGGCCTTCCCGCCGCCAATCGGGAGCGAAGACTGTACCCCACGTCACGTACGGTCATGCGCCGGGGCGCATACGCCGGGCTCGGCCGCTCCCTCGCGATTCAACTCAAGCGCCGTGCGCGCTCGGTGAGATGGCGGCGCTCGGGGGCACTGGTCGTCCGGCGCGCCGCCTCCCGGTAGACGGTGGCGGCGGTCTCCCCGTCGCCGAGGAGTTCGAGCAGATGCGCCCGGGTCGCCAGCAGACGGTGGTGCCCGGCCGTGCGCCTGTCCCGCGCCAGCTCGTCCAGGAGGGCGAGACCGGCCGCCGGACCGTGGACCATCGCGACGGCCACCGCACGGTTGAGAGTGACCATCGGATTCGGCCCGACCCGCTCCAGGAGCTCGTAGAGCGCGAGGATCTGCGGCCAGTCGGTGGCCCCCGCGCTCGCCGCCTCGTCGTGGACGGCGGCGATGGCCGCCTGGAGCTGGTACGGACCCACCTGTCCGCGCGGCAGGGTACGGCTGATCAGCTCCACACCCTCCTCGACCAGCCGGGCGTCCCACCTCCCCCGGTCCTGCTCCGCGAGCGGCACCAGCTCTCCGTGCGGGCCCGTGCGGGCCGGCCTGCGGGCGTCGGTGAGCAGCATCAGGGCCAGCAGACCCGCCGTCTCGGTGTCCTCGGGCAGCAGCCGGTGGAGCAGCCGTGCGAGCCGGATCGCCTCCGTGGACAGCGCGGGAACGGTGAGCTCGTCGCCGCCGCTGGCCGTGTAGCCCTCGTTGAAGACCAGATAGAGCACGTGCCGCACCTCCGCGAGGCGGGCGGTGCGGTCCTCCCCCGCCGGCAGCGCGAGGGACCCGCCGGCCGCCTTGATCGTCTGCTTGGCCCTGCTGATGCGCTGCGCCATCGTCGACTCCGGGACGAGGAAGGCGGCGGCGATCTGCGCGGTGGTGAGGCCGCCGACGGCACGGAGGGTCAGCGCGATCCGGCTGGGCGGCGACAGGTCCCGGTGACAGCAGAGGAAGAGCAGGGCCAGGGAGTCGTCCCGGTCGGTGCCGGGCTCCTCGTCCGCGGCGTGCGCGAGGAGTTCCGAGGCGGGGGTGGCGAGGGCGAGGGAGTCCTCGCGGCGGCGGCGCGCGGCCTCGCTGCGCACCTGGTCGACGAGCCTGCGGGCGGCGACGGTGACCAGCCAGCCCCGCGGGTTGTCGGGGATCCCCTGCGCGGGCCACTGCCGGGCGGCGGCGATCAGGGCCTCCTGGACGGCGTCCTCGCAGGTGTCGAAGGTGCCGTACCGCCGGACGAGCGTGCCGAGGACCTGCGGCGCGTACGCGCGCAGCAGGTCCTCGACCTCGGCGGGGCCGCTCACACGTCCGCCGCGGACTCGTGCGGGACCGGCCACAGCTCGACGGGGTCGACGTCCGCGAAGGGCATGTCCGCGGCGATCTCCTGGGCCCGCTCCTGGCTCTCGCAGTCGAGCAGATAGAAGCTGGCCAGATACTCCTTGGTCTCCAGGTACGGCCCGTCGGTGACCGCGGGGGCGCCGCCCTCACGGCGTACGAGCCGGGCGGCCGCCGCGTCGGCGAGCCCGTACGCGCCGATCAGCTCGCCGCTCTCGCGGTACTTCCGGTTGAAGGCCTCCTGGCGGGCGATCGCCTCGGGCCAGTCCTCGGCCGGGAAGGAGTCCCACTTGGCCTGGTTGCCGTAGATCATCGCGACGTACTTCATCCGGGTGTCCTCCCCGTCCCGCGCGCCCCTGCGGCGCGCTGTCACCCTTCGGTCGGTACCGAGGACCTGTCCTCGACATCTTCGACGGCGATCTCCGAAGAATTCTCGTCCGGCGGCCAACTCCGCGCAGCCCGGCGCCGATTCGAACACAACCTCGACAACCGGATATCCGTCTAGCAGAGGAGACCGAGAACCCGAGGGACGGACCGCGTACGTGACCACTGCACCCCGTCGCCGGACGGTGCTCGCCACCGCCCTCGCCGTCACCTCGGCCGTCGCCGGGTGCTCCGTACCGGAACCCCGCAGGACCGCGCCGACCGTCGACCCGGCCCCCGGGAAGCCGATCGCCTCCGCGCGCACCCGCCGGTCCCTGCTCCTCCAGGTGTCCGCGCACCCGGACGACGACCTGTACTTCATGAACCCCGACACCCAGCGGCTGCTGGACTCCGGGATCCCGCTGGTCTCCGTGTACGTGACGGCCGGCGAGCACACCGGCCGCAACCGGATCGACGGGATGCCCGAGACTCCCCCGGACCGGGCGGCCTACTCCTCCGCCCGCCACCAGGGCCTGCGCCAGTCGTACGCGGAGGCGCTCGGCCTGCCGAGGTTCACGCCCTGGCGGCGGGAGGTGCTCACCCTCCCCGGCGGCCGGCGGGCAGAGGTCGACACGCTCACCCACGGCGGCCGCCGGACCGAGCTGGTCTTCCTGAACCTGCCCATGCACACCACCCGGCGCTACATGGCCGTGCCCGCGCTCTGGCACGACCGCGCCCTGGAGCTGCGGACCCATCTCCCGGCCGGTTCGCCGCTGACCCGCTCGGACACCTACGACTACGACCAGCTGGTCGGCGTCCTCGTCGACCTGCTCCGCCGCCACCGGCCCACGGTCGTGCACACCCTGGACCCCGATCCCGACATCCAGACCGGCGACGAGGCCACCCGGAGGCGGGACTCCGAACAGCCGGGCTACTCGGACCACGGGGACCACACCGCGATCGCCTGCTTCACCTGGGCGGCGCTGAGCCGCTGGGTGTCGGACGCGGTCCGGGACGGCGAACCCATACCGGCGTTCACCACCACCGCCTTCCGCGGCTACTACAACCGGCACTGGCCCAAGAACCTCCCGCCGCGGGTGCTCCGGGAGAAGGCCGCCCGCCTCGTCCCGTACGGCGGGGACCCGACCTGGCAGTGCGGCAATCCCTCGGGCTGCGGCGACTACGGCGTCGGCGGCGACCGGCCGCTCACCAACCGCAAGGGCTGGGTGCGCTCCACCCACCACCGCTGGCCGAGCGCGGGCCCCGCGCTCGCCCAGGAGCCGGACGGCTCCCTCACCGCGTACGGGGTGCTCGGGCTGCGAGCGGTCCGCTGGCGCGAGACGGCACCCGGCGTCTGGAGCGAACCGGCCGACCTCGGCGGCGGCCCGCTCGCGCCCGCGCTCGGCTCGGCCGTGCTCGGCGACGGCCGGGTGCTGCTCTTCGGGGTGCGCTTCGCCGCACTCGACGGGCACGGCGGGCCCAACCGGCGCGAGCTGGTGCTCCTGGAGCAGCGCTCCCCCGGCGGCCCGTTCCTCGCCTGGCGGGGGCTCGGGAACCCGGAGCGCACGGACGACCGGGGGCGCCGGGTCGGCGCCCCGGTGGCCGTCGCGGCCCCCGACGGCCGGGTCCATCTCTTCGTACGGAACGCGGACAAGGGCGTCTCGACCCGGGTGCGGGCGGCGGACGGGGCCTGGGGTCCCTGGCGGACGCTGCCCGGTGCGGCGGAGGTCCAGGACGGGCTCGCGGTGTCGCTCGACGCCGCGGGCGCGGTGCACGTCCACGCGGCGGGGCGGGAGTCCGTACGGCACTGGGTGGACGGCGCGGAGCGGGCGGAGCCGCTGCCGCTCTCCGGGTCCACGGTGGCGGCGGCCGGCGGCGCCCTGTACTACCGGCCGCCGGCGTCCGGGGAGCTCCTCGGCCCGGAGGGCGACGCCGGTCTGGACGGCTACGGCGGTGTGGTGGCCGCGCGCTCCCCCGCGCTCGGGACCGTGCTGCTCGGCACGGACACCCACGGCCGGGTCCTCGTACGGGTCGGCGGCCGGCCGCACACCCGTACGACGGGACCCTCGGCGGTGTACGCGGCCCTGCACCTCGGCTCGCGCCGGGCGACCGTGGTGGGCCTCGGCGCGGACGGCCACCCCTGGAGCTGGCGGCCGTAGGCCGTCTCCTCCGGATCCCGCCGGCCGGGCCGGGAACGCGAGAAGGCCCCGCACCTTTCGGTGCGGGGCCTTCCCTCACTGCTCAGCAGCTCGCTGGAGCTACCAGGTCAGATCACAGATCAGGCGGTGATCTTGACGACCTGGCCGGCGCCGACGGTCCGGCCACCCTCACGGATGGCGAACTTGAGGCCCTCCTCCATGGCGATGGGCTGGATCAGCTCAACGCTCATGGCGGTGTTGTCGCCCGGCATGACCATCTCGGTGCCCTCGGGGAGGGTCACGACGCCGGTCACGTCCGTGGTACGGAAGTAGAACTGCGGGCGGTAGTTGTTGAAGAACGGGGTGTGACGGCCACCCTCGTCCTTCGACAGGATGTAGGCCTGGGCCTCGAAGTTCGTGTGCGGCGTGACCGAACCCGGCTTGATGATGACCTGGCCGCGCTCGACGTCCTCACGCTTGATGCCACGGAGGAGCAGACCGACGTTCTCACCGGCCTGGCCCTCGTCGAGCAGCTTGCGGAACATCTCGATACCGGTGACCGTGGTGGTGGTCTTCTCGGTCTTGATGCCGATGATGTCGACGGTCTCGTTGACCTTGAGGATACCGCGCTCGATACGACCGGTGACGACGGTGCCACGACCGGTGATCGTGAAGACGTCCTCGATCGGCATCAGGAACGGCTTGTCGACGTCACGCTCGGGCTGCGGGATGGACTCGTCCACCGCGTGCATGAGGCCGAGGAGCTTCTCGCCCCACTCCTTGTCGCCCTCGAGCGCCTTGAGCGCCGAGACACGGACGACCGGAAGGTCGTCGCCCGGGAACTCGTACTCGGAGAGGAGCTCACGAACCTCGAGCTCGACGAGCTCCAGGATCTCCTCGTCGTCCACCATGTCGGCCTTGTTCAGGGCGACGACGATGTACGGAACGCCGACCTGGCGGGCCAGGAGCACGTGCTCCTTGGTCTGCGGCATCGGGCCGTCGGTGGCGGCGACCACGAGGATGGCGCCGTCCATCTGCGCGGCACCCGTGATCATGTTCTTGATGTAGTCGGCGTGACCCGGGCAGTCGACGTGCGCGTAGTGACGCGACTCCGTCTGGTACTCGACGTGCGCGATCGAGATCGTGATACCGCGCTGGCGCTCCTCGGGAGCCTTGTCGATCTGGTCGAAGGCCGAGGCCTCGTTCAGGTCCGGGTACGCGTCGTGCAGCACCTTGGTAATGGCGGCCGTGAGGGTCGTCTTACCGTGGTCAATGTGACCGATGGTGCCGATGTTGACGTGCGGCTTAGTCCGCTCGAACTTTGCCTTCGCCACTGAATCCTCCTGCGGAGTGGTTCTGTACGCCTTGCTCATCGGCGCCAGGTGATCTTTGCTGGGATGCCATCCGCCGGGACCCGATCCCTCGGGTTTCGGGGGCTGAGCCCCGGCGACTGGTGTCAAGCCTAAAGCGTGAACTCGGAAGAGTTACTCGCCCTTGGCCTTCGCGATGATCTCCTCGGCGACGTTCCGCGGAACCTCGGCGTAGGAGTCGAACTGCATCGAGTAGCTTGCGCGACCCGAGGTCTTGCTGCGGAGGTCGCCGACGTAGCCGAACATCTCCGAAAGGGGCACGAGGCCCTTCACGACGCGAGCGCCGCTGCGCTCCTCCATGGCCTGAATCTGACCACGGCGGGAGTTGATGTCGCCGATGACCTCACCCATGTAGTCCTCGGGCGTGGTGACCTCGACGGACATCATGGGCTCGAGGATGACCGGCGAAGCCTTCCGCGCGGCCTCCTTGAAGGCCTGCGAACCGGCGATCTTGAACGCGAGCTCGGAGGAGTCGACCTCGTGGTAGCCACCGTCGAGAAGGATGACGCGGACGCCAGTCATCTCGTAGCCGGCCAGGATGCCGAACTGCATGGCCTCCTGCGCACCCGCGTCGACCGAAGGGATGTACTCCTTCGGGATGCGGCCACCGGTGACCTTGTTCACGAACTCGTACGAGGCGTCGCCGCCCTCGATGGGCTCGATCGCGATCTGCACCTTGGCGAACTGACCGGTACCACCGGTCTGCTTCTTGTGGGTGTAGTCCACGCGCTCGACGGCCTTGCGGATCGTCTCGCGGTACGCGACCTGCGGCTTGCCGACGTTCGCCTCGACCTTGAACTCGCGACGCATACGGTCGACGAGGATGTCGAGGTGGAGCTCGCCCATACCACCGATGATGGTCTGGCCGGTCTCCTCGTCCGAGTGCACCTGGAAGGAGGGGTCCTCCTCCGCGAGACGCTGGATGGCGACACCCAGCTTCTCCTGGTCACCCTTGGACTTGGGCTCGATGGCGACCTGAATGACCGGCGCCGGGAAGTCCATGGACTCCAGGACAACCGGGTTCTTGTCGTCGCACAGCGTCTCACCGGTGGTGGTCTGCTTGAGGCCCATGACGGCGACGATGTCGCCGGCGCCCACCGAGTCGATCTCCTCACGCTTGTTCGCGTGCATGCGGTAGATCTTGCCGATGCGCTCCTTCTTGCCCTTGACGGAGTTCAGCACCGCGGTGCCGGCCTCCAGGCGACCGGAGTAGATCCGGACGAAGGTGAGCTTGCCGAGGTGCGGGTCGCTCGCGATCTTGAACGCGAGCGCCGACAGCGGCTCGTCGTCGGACGGCTTGCGCTTGACGACGACCTCGGCGTCCCGCACGTCGTGACCCTCGATGGCCTCGACGTCCAGGGGCGACGGCAGGTAACGGACGACAGCGTCGAGCAGGGGCTGAACGCCCTTGTTCTTGAACGCGGTGCCACAGAAGACGGGGGTGACCGTCTTCTCGCCGTTGCCCTTGCCGGAAGCGATGGTGATACGACGGACAGCCGCGTACAGCTGCTCCTCGGTGGGCTCGACGCCCTCGAGGAAGAGCTCCATGAGCTCCTCGTCGTTCTCCGCGACGGTCTCGACCAGCTTGGCGCGCCATTCCTCGGCGAGCTCGGTGTGCGAGGCCGGGATGTCGACGACGTCGTACATCTCGCCCTTGCTGGCCTCGGCGGACCAGACGAGAGCCTTCATGCGGACGAGGTCGACAACACCCTGGAAGTCCATCTCGGACCCGATGGGGAGCTGCATGACGATCGGGACGGCGCCGAGGCGGTCCACGATCATGTCGACGCAACGAAGGAACTCGGCGCCCGTACGGTCGAGCTTGTTGACGAAGCAGATACGCGGAACGCCGTAGCGGTCCGCCTGACGCCAGACAGTCTCGGACTGGGGCTCGACGCCGGCCACACCGTCGAACACGGTGACAGCACCGTCGAGCACGCGCAGCGAACGCTCCACCTCGACGGTGAAGTCGACGTGACCCGGCGTGTCGATGATGTTGATCGTGTGATCGACATTCTCGAGCGGCCAGTGGCAGGTCGTCGCGGCAGACGTGATCGTGATGCCGCGCTCCTGCTCCTGCTCCATCCAGTCCATCGTGGCAGCGCCGTCGTGGACTTCACCGATCTTGTACGAGACACCGGTGTAGAACAGGATCCGCTCGGTGGTGGTCGTCTTGCCCGCGTCGATGTGAGCCATGATGCCGATGTTGCGCACCTTGGCAAGGTCAAGCGAAGTGGTAGCCATATCGGCTCAGTCTTCTCTCGGTCTCGATGTGGGTTGCGACTACCAGCGGTAGTGCGCGAAGGCCTTGTTGGACTCGGCCATCTTGTGCGTGTCCTCGCGCTTCTTGACCGCAGCTCCGAGGCCGTTCGAGGCGTCGAGGAGCTCGTTCATGAGGCGCTCGGTCATGGTCTTCTCGCGACGGGCGCGGGAGTAACCGACGAGCCAGCGGAGGGCCAGCGTGGACGCGCGGCCCGGCTTGACCTCGATCGGCACCTGGTAGGTGGCGCCACCGACACGGCGGGACTTGACCTCGAGGGCCGGCTTGACGTTCTCGAGAGCGCGCTTCAGCGTGATGACCGGGTCCTGGCCGGTCTTCTCACGAAGACCCTCCATGGCGCCGTACACGATGCGCTCGGCGGTGGAACGCTTGCCGTCCAGCAGGATCTTGTTGATCAGCGAGGTGACAAGAGGAGAGCTGTAGACCGGGTCGATGATGACCGGGCGCTTCGGGGCGGGGCCCTTACGAGGCATTCTTACTTCTCCTTCTTGGCGCCGTAGCGGCTGCGAGCCTGCTTACGGTTCTTGACGCCCTGCGTGTCGAGGGAACCGCGGATGATCTTGTAGCGAACACCCGGCAGGTCCTTCACACGGCCACCGCGCACGAGCACGATCGAGTGCTCCTGCAGGTTGTGACCCTCACCCGGGATGTAGGCCGTGACCTCGATGCCCGAGGTCAGACGCACACGCGCGACCTTACGGAGGGCCGAGTTCGGCTTCTTCGGGGTGGTCGTGAACACACGCGTGCAGACGCCGCGACGCTGAGGGGAACCCTCGAGTGCGGGCGTCTTGTTCTTCTCGACCTTGTCCTGCCGGCCCTTCCGGACCAGCTGCTGGATCGTAGGCACTACTTCTCCGGTTTCTGTGTGCCGTCGGTGAAACTAACCTGGAACATTCGCCGACCCACGCGGTCGGGTGTGTCGAATCTCGTGCACCTCTCCGCAGAGCGGAGAGAGCTCGGATCACGGTGGCCGATATATGACTCGCCTTGCGGTTGAGGACACGCACGCGAGCCCAGGCACACCCCAGGCACAAGGCTTGAGCGTACCTATCGCATGGACTCCGGTCAAAACAAATGCCCACGCGCACGTGGCCCCGACCTCGGGAGGCCGGGACCGGGCGGGATCGGGGCGGGGGCCGGGTTCAAGATCCACCCGGCCCCGGGCCGGGGCGCCGCGCGGTCCCGGGGCGCGCGGCCGAGCGGCGAGGGATCGCCCGGTGTCCGGCACGGGCCGCGGACCGGTCAATTCCGTTCCGCGCGGCGGCCGATGCCGGTCCGGGCCGACGCCCGTTCCGGCCGCGCGGCGAGCGACGTCGGACCGTGCCGCGGCCGGCCCCGGGGGGCCGCCTCCCGGCGGTCAGTCCCGGGCGGTACGGCGGGGTTCCGGCGCCCCGGCGGGCTGCTCCGCCTCCGTGTCCGGCTCCAGGAACTGGTTCACGACCTTCACGAAGACGCCCATGCGCTCGTCGGGCACCCCGAGCCAGCGGGCGAAGTCCTCCATCGAGGGCTGCCAGTCGCTCGGCGGCAGCAGATCCGCCGCCATCGGGAGCTCCTCGGGAGTCACCCGGCCGGACCGGATCAGCATGTCGCGGACCGAGACGCCCAGCAGCGGGGCGATCCTGCGCATGGTCTCCAGGTCGGGCATGCTCTGCCGCTGCAGCAGGCGCGTCACGGCCGCGCGATGCACCCCGGCCTCGTCCGCGATCCGGGACTTGCCGCCGCCGCGCGGGCTGTCGATGTCGTAGCCGCGCTGTCGCATCAGGCCTTCGACCCAGCCTGCGAACTCGTCCAGCCCACGAGTGGTCATGTACAGCTCCTCACTCCACTCCTCCAGGCTTCAACTCTAGCGTGCTTGCGCGCACAGAATTACTTGGTTTCGGGTACGCAACGTGTCGAATCAGTGAAGGCGCCCGGGAGGTACCTCCGAAATATGTTGCGCGCCCGCACGCAACATGTAAGTCTGGCTCGCCGCCGCACTCGTCGGCCCCCTGAGCCCCAATGGCCCCACCGGCCCCACGGAGCCCCGGAGGCCCCGGACCGTGGAGAACCTCTTGTTCCCGATCGACCCCACCCCCTGGCAGGCCGCCGCCGCGTGCGCCGGCCTCTCCCCGTCCGTCGTCTTCGCCCGCCGCGCCAAGGAGGCGGCCCCGGCGCTGCGCGCCTGCGCCGACTGCCCCGTCCGCCGTCAGTGCGAGAGCGCGGTGGCCCCGGCCGAGAGCTACTTCGACGGCGTCTGCGCCGGCCGACTGTGGCGCAACGGACGCCCGGCGGACGCCGCGCGCGTGGCCAAGGCGGTCGCCCTCGCCCCGACGCTCGCCCGGAGCGGCCGCCGTGGCTGACCGCACCGCCCGGACCACCGACCGGCCCGACCGCCCCGCCGCCTGCGTCGCCCGGACCGACCGCACCGTCGCCGACCGCCCCGCCGCCGGCGTCGAGCCGGTGCTGCGTGACATCGCGCTCTGGACCACGTCGCTCGTACGCCAGTTCCCCGAGCTCGCCGAGGAGCTCGCGCCCGGCCGCCGCGGCCCCGCCGGGAGCGCCCCGACCCTTTCCCCCGCGGCCCGCGACGAGCAGATCCGCGAGGAGCGCCGCGAGGCCCTGCTCCTCCAGCAGCGGCACGGTCTCGCCGTCCCCGGCCACGGCGCCGCCCCGATCCGGCTGCACGTCTCCGACGCCATCCGTGACATCACCGACGGGGTGGTGGAGCTGGAGGAGGCGGTGTGCGCCCGGCTCGCGCTGCCCCGGCCGCCCCGCGCCGGAGTGATCGACCGGCTCCGCCGGATCGTGGGGCTGCTCGACGCCATCGCCTCCGAACCCGACCTGGCCCGGCACGTACGGGACGAGATCCGCCGGATGGCACGGCGGTGCGCCCGGACCCTCGGCGACTCGGAGACGGTCGTCCGGGTGGCGGGCCGCTGCCCCTGGTGCGACTCGGTGTCGCTGCGGGCGTTCCCCGACCGGCGCGCGGTGCTCTGTGTGAACCCGGCCTGTGTGTGCGCGGACGGAATGTGCGGCTGCCAGGACGATCCCGCCTACCGGCATCTGTGGCCGGAGCGGGAGTGGGCGGAGCTCGCGGCCGCCTCGGGAGCCCGCACCGAGGAGATCGAGGCGGCGATGGACGCGACGGACACGCCGGCGAACACACCGGCGGCCCCGTCCACGGACACGACGACGAACGACACCGAGGAGACCCCGTGCTGAGCTCGATCGCCCTGCCGGCCCTGATTCCGGGACCGCTGGCCGCCGAGGAGGCGGGCGTCGCCCCCGCCACCATCCGCAAGTGGGTCCAGCTCGGTCATCTGCGGGCCGCGGGCAAGGCGGGCCGGGCGCAGCTCTTCCGCCTGGAGGACGTCTTCGCCGCCGAGCGCACCGCGCGCCGCCGTGCCCGTACCGCCTGACCCCCGTTCGCACCCGTACGCACCCGTACGCCCAGCGCCCCGCGTCCTTCCGGACGCGGGGCGCTTTCTCATGCCGCCAGGAAGCGGTGGAGCGAGTCCGTGAAGGCGGCGACGAAGCGGTCGCGGGCCTCCTCGGGCACACGGTCCAGGGAGAGATAGGGGTTGAGGTCCTCCAGTTCGACGAGGAGCAGCTCGCCGCCTGGGGCACGGCAGGCGTCCACGCGCTGGATGCCGTGGTCGAGGGTGTTCCAGTCGACGAAGCGGCGGGCGAAGGCGAGGTCGTCCTCGGTGGGTTCGTACGGCTCAAGGACCCAGCGCCGCTCGGGGTCGGGGGCGTACAGGGCGTACTGGAAGAGGTCGTCGACGTAGTAGAAGGAGACCTCGTAGCGGAAGTCGACGCGCGGCTGGACGAGGAGTTCGCCGTGTTCGAGGCCGAGGCCGGTGAGTTCCTCGCGGGGCAGGAAGACCAGGCCTATGGAGTCGGCCCCGGCCTTGGGCTTGACCGCGTAGCCGGCCGCGTCGGGGAGCAGGTGGAGGTCCTCGGGCCGGTCGACGGTGGGGATGACGGGGTACGCGGCGGCCGTCAGGTCCAGGAGGTACTGCTTGCCGGCCATGTCGCCGCGTCCGTGGAGCGGGTTGTAGACGCGGGTGCCGCGGGCCAGGGCGCGCTCGCGGAAGGCGTCGTACTCCTTCTGGTAGCCGAGGACCGGACCGCTGTTCCGTACGACGACGGCGTCGAAGCCGTCCATGAGGGCGGCGGCGTCGAGCGGGTGGCAGAGCGCCAGGTCGAAGTTCTCGCGCAGCCGGGCGGTGAGGTGGATGTCCTCGTCGCAGTAGCGCCGTCCGCGGGCCGGGTAGGCGAGGTCGGTGACGTAGAGAAGGCTGGGGCGGGCGGTCACGGGGCGGCTCCTCGGTCGGTGGCGGCCAATTTATCGGGTGCCCGTCCGGGGCCCGTGGGCCGATGCGGGAGGACGGGCGGGCAGCCGTCCGGGAGGCCCGTACGGAAGGAGCGCGGAGGAGCGTCCAGAACTAGTTGCGTGCGCGCACGCTCTCTGTCACAGTTGGTGCAGCGGCGGAGCTGCGCCCGAACGAAGGGCGGCGGCTTCGCCGTTCGCCGTCCGGGCGTGGCTCCGCGCCCCGCCCCCTCCCGCGGGAGCCCCCGGGCGGCGCCCCGTCCCGTACCCCTCTCCGAGGAGAACCCGTCATGACCACTCCCCCGAGTGCGTTCCCGGACGTCGAGAAGCTGGTCGTCGACGTCCTCAAGGCCGATCCCGCCCTGGCCGGCGCGACCATCGCGGTGAACGCGCCGGCCGGCTTCGACGGCACCCAGGCGGCCGTCCTGGTCAACCGCCGCGGCGGCGCCTGGATCGGCGACCTGCACGTCGACATGCCGCTGATCGAGTTCGAGGTGTACGGGCCGACGAAGAACGCCGCCCACGTCCTCGCCAACGGCGCCCGCCGCGCCCTGCTCGCCACCATCGGCAAGCAGATCGGCGCCAACAACGTCGTCCACGACGTCGAGGAGCAGGACGGACCGCGCTGGCTGCCCGACTACCTCTACCGGGGCGCCAACCGCTACCTCTGCGTCATCCGCCTCTCCCTGAGCGTCTTCTGAGCCCTGCGCTCCCGCGCACCGCCGCTCGAAGCACCGCTCACCCACAGACCAGGCCCCGCCGTCCGGCGGGGCCTTTGCCGTACCCGGATCCCACGCCGGGGCGGCGCCCTCACCCCATCACAAGGAGAGATCCACCATGGCAGGAAACAACTCGGCCGAGATCCGCGTCGCCGGCACCGGCAAGCTCTACGTGGCCGCCGCCGGCTCCGCCGCCCCGACCACCTTCGGCGCCGACGCCGCCGCCGACTGGACCGGTGCGGGCTGGAAGGACCTCGGCTTCACGACCGGCGACGGCGTGACCTTCGCCAAGAAGGACAAGCTGGAGCCGATCGACTCGTGGCAGTCGGTCTCCCCGGTGCACTTCATCTACTCCAGCCGTGACCTCTCGCTGAAGTTCTCCATGCTCCAGTTCAACGAGCTGACGCTGCCCTTCTTCATGGGCGGCGGCAAGGTCGAGGCCGATCCGGCCACGTCCACGGAGACCTACAAGTACGAGATCGCCGAGCGTCCGTTCGCGGACGTCCGCGCCCTCGGCCTGGAGTTCACCGACGTCAAGGCCGGTGGCACCACCGCGGTCACCTACCGCTTCATCATCCCGCGCGGCCAGGTCACCGCGTCCGACGACATCAAGCTGGCCCGCAAGGCCGCGTCCCAGCTGGGCGTGACCTTCACGGCCATGTCGCAGGGCGACGGCAAGCCGCTGGCGACCTTCCTCATGAAGGACGGCCAGTACGGCGCCACCGTCTGATCCCGCTCCACCCGGGGCGGGACGGCCGACCGCCGTCCCGCCCCGCCCTCTCCTCCTCTCTTCACCCGAACAAGGAGTACGCATCACCATGGCCCGTTTCGACGTCAACGCCGCCCGCGCCCAGCGACAGGAGGCCCACGGCCGCAAGTGGTCCTTCGAGCTGGACGGCGAGTCCTACACCCTTCCGACGGAGCTGAGCCGCGCCACCGCCAAGGGCCTGCGCAAGCTCGACGACAACGACGTGGACGGCCTGCTCGCGCTCCTGATGGGTGAGGAGCAGTTCAGCCGGTTCGAACAGCACGACGTCACCATGCAGGACATCGCCGCCATCCTGGAGGCCTACGGCAAGGAGACCGGGCTCGGCCTGGGGGAAGACTGAGCCTCGTCGCGTTCATCGAAGAACACGCCGAGGCCCTTGAGGCCGACTTCATCCGTCACTACGGACTCGATCTCCTCGACTGGCACCGCGGAGAACTGTCCAGCCGGCGGGTGCTGGCACTGATCAAGCATCTGCCGCGGGACAGCGCCCTTCAGCGCGAGCTCCACGGCGAGACCGCGGAGTGGTCGATCACCGACCATCTGCTCGCGGCCACGGTGGACCATCTGGCTGTCGCGAACTGGATGTTCCAGTGCGTCAACGCGTCCGAGGACGGCGACCAGCCCGATCCGCCCCAGCCCGTTCCCCGTCCCGGCTCCCAGGACGAGGACGAGGAGACCGAGGTCCCGGGCGAGCGCTCCCCCGGGGCGGAGACCCCCGAGGTCTCCCCGGGACAACTCGCCCGGTTCTTCGGCTGAAGCCGTCCCGCCCCCGGCCCCCGGACTCCTCTCCCGTCAGGGAGCGGACTCCGGGGGCGCTTCCTGTGCTCGCTCGGAGGTCAGGTCCTCCTCCAGCGCCCTGGCCCGGTCGGAGAGCCGGCGCCCCTTGCCCGCGCGCGATTCCGGGCCGGCGGACTCGGCTCCCCGGCGTTCGCCGCCGGACGCGGACTGGGCGGGCACACCGAGGGGTGGCACGATCGGGCGGCCCCCCTTGCCGCGGACGACCTTGCGTACCGGCTGGGCGTTCCTGCGGGTACGGCTCTCCTGGGCGCTGACGAGGACGTCCGGCTCCGCGTCCGGAGCCGTCCCGGTCTGCTGCGCGGGCTCGGGCTCCCTGTGGTGCTCGGGCTCGGCCTCCCGGTCCCGTTCGACTCCGGTCCGCTGTTCGAACAGCTCGCGTTCCCGCCGCACCCTCTCCTCGGCCTCGACGACGGCGGCCGGCGGTTCGAGGAGCCGGGCGAAGGGCAGTGCGATGACCCGGGCACCGTCCCGTCCGTTGTCGACGCGCCGCTCGGGGCGGCGGACTCCCCGCGCGTCACCCTGCCCCTGGGTGTAGGCGTCGGCGACACGCTTCTCGTACTCCCGTCGTATACGCGGGAGTTCCTCCGACACGGCCTCGGCCCAGCCGGCGGTGAACGCGGCGGTCTCCCGGCGGTCGACCTCGGCCCTGGGCAGCACGACGAGGTCCTCGGTGGCGTACCCGTGGACCAGGACGAGTTCGGAGAGACGTGCGAAAAGGTGAGGCAGATCGGGGTGGGAGGCAAGCCAGTCGACGACCCTCTCCCGACGGTTGGTTCCCGACTCCGTTTCCATGCGTCAGTACTGCCTTCCAGCCCCCTGGGGTCCCCGCGCGCCCCTCGCGCCCCCCGCGCCCCGAGGTGGTCCGATCCGGAGAGCGTCTTCCAGGTTACCCGGTCGAACAGAACCCCGTTCAGCCGCCAACCCGTTCGGGGAACAAGCCAAAAGACACACCGTCAGACGTTTCCCGCTCGACAAACACCGAACAAGTGTTCCACACTCTGTTCGCACAACAGTTCGAACACGTGGTGCCCCCGCTCCTCACTCCGCGGCGCCGCCACACACGCACGGGCAAGCAACCGGAAGGCAGGCGTCCATGACTCAGCAGGCCGAGGCATCGCGACCGCACATCCCGCTCCAGGACCGCCTCCGCCAGCTCCTCGACGGACCCGTCGCCCTCGACAAGAGAGCGTTGCTCGGCAGCCTGTACGCCGAGGTCTCCCGCTGCGAGACCGTCGCGTACGCGGCGGGCTGGAACGACGCGCTCGCGACCGTGCGCCGCGGCCCCCGCCGGGACGAGGACGCCTAGCCCCACCCGCTGCCCCAGACGAACAAGCCCTTGCCGAAACCGGCAGGGGCTTTTCGGCGCTTGGCCGTCACCGGCCGGAAGCGGAGCAACTCATGGCAAAGACCATCGACGACCTCTCCAAAGAGATCTCCGACCTCACGGGCGTCCTCCTCACGGCCGACTCGAAGGTCTCCCACAAGGTCCCCAACCCGACCGATGACGAGGAGGCGAAGGAGAAGACCCCCTTCGTCGACGGCTCATCCATGGTCTCCAAGCTCAAGAAATCCCTCGTCGGCGACCCGCCCAAGATCCTCACGGAGGAGAACGCGGCGCCGTTCATCAAGGAGATCACCGACATCCACGAGGAGGTCGTGAAGGCCCCTCTGACGGAATGGCTCGAGGCCGCGGGCCTCGACGGCGTGGCGGCCGGCGTCGAGAAGATCTACGAGGGGAAGGACAACTGGTGGACCTACTTCATCGCCGCCTTCATAGGCCTCGCCATCCCGGCCATCGGCCTCCTCCTGGTCTCCAAGTTCACCGACTGGTCCCGTTTTCTCCAGTCGAAGGTCTTCGGCGGACAGGCATACGCCCGCAACGAGGCCGGCACCTGGAGCCGACAGGACCTCCAGGCCATCAACGACCGTGAGACCAGGGTCTTCAACGGCGGCGGAATCAGCGCCATCCCGTCCGAGGACAGCCTCCGCGGCGTCCGCGAGGAACTCGAGAAGCTGACCGAGAAGATCACGATCTTCAATCGCAAGGCCGGGGGGTTCCGCACCAAGTTCAACAAGATGCCGTCGGCTCGCGCGATCAAGAAGTCGGCCCAGGGGATCGAGGCCATCGCCGACGCTCTCGACAGGATCACCATCTCCGACGTCGGGGCGATGGCCACGCAGGCCGACGAGCTCAAGAGGGCCATGGAGGACTTCAAGCCCGGCAAGATCCCCCAGGACCTCCAGACGACCCGAACCGAGACCCGAAACCTCGGCAGGACCGTCGACGAGCTGAAGGCCTCGTTCCAGAGGCTCAAGGACGAGACCGTCCTCGTCACCAGGGCCCTCGCCTGACCCCCACCCACCCCGAAAGGAGGTAACCCATGTCTCTCGCCAGTTCCCTCAAGAAGTCGTCCGACTCCCTGCGCGCCCTCAAGACCCAGGCATCCGGCGCCGGCACCTCGGTCAAGAAGATCGGCGACGCCGGCAAGTCGGCCTCGGGCCAGCTCAAGACACTCCGCACCAACGCCCAGGGCTCCACCACCCAGCTCAAGAACCTCAAGACCGCCTCCGAGCAGGCCGAGCGCGCCATGAAGAAGGCCGGCGACACCGCCCAGTCGGCCGGCGGCAAGCTCGGCAAGTACGAGTCCGGCGCCGGCAAGGCCGCCAAGGGCCAGGACAAGCTCAACCGGTCCATGAAGGGCAACTTCCTGGTCCGCCTGCTCGAACTCTTCATGCCGCTCATCGAGGCGATCGTCGACATGGCGCTTCGCTCGAAGACCATGCAGACGGTCCTGAAGAAGGCCTTCAGCGCCGTCAAGAGCGTCATCAGCTCCGTCATGAAGGCCATCGGGCCGATCATGAAGAAGGCCGGCGACCTGATCAAGACGGTCTGGAACGGCATCAAGAAGGCCGTCTCCACCGTCGTCAAGGCCGTCGCCACCGTCATCAAGACCTACGTGAAGATCTGGAAGACGGTCATCACCACGGTGATGAACGCGATCAAGACGGTCATCGGAGCGGTCTGGAAGGGCATCAAGGCCGTCATCGTGCCGGTCGTCGACTGGATCAAGTCGGCGATCCCGAAGGCGTTCACCGCCGTCAAGGACAAGATGTCGTCGGTGTGGAACGGCCTCAAGGACATCGCGTCCCGGGCGTTCGACGGCATCAAGAGCGGCGTGAAGGGCCCCATCAACGCAGTCATCGGCCTCATCAACTCGATGATCGGCAGCCTCAACCGCGTCAAGGTCAGCGTCCCCGGCTGGGTTCCGGTCGTCGGCGGCAAGACCTTCGGCGTGAACATCCCGACCATCCCCATGCTCGCCACCGGTGGTGTCGTCATGCCCCGCACGGGCGGTGTCCCGGCGATCCTCGCCGAGGCCGGCGAGGCCGAGGCCGTCCTCCCGCTCTCCAAGCTGGACCGGCTGCTCGCCCAGACCGCGCGGCGCGCCCGCATGTCCCAGGGCGGCCAGGGCGCGGCCGCCGGCCCCGGGCTGCACATCGAGCACTACCACGCCGCCCGGAACAGTGACCCGCACGCGACCGCCAGTGCGCTCATGTACCTCGTGAAGGCGCGTGGAGCACGCGCATGAGTGCCGCGCTCGTCGCCATGCCGAGGTTCCGCGTGGTCGTCGCGCCGATGAGCAACCTGCGGCAGGGACTCGGCGGAACGGCCGGCTCGCTGAAGAACCTGCGGCAGCGCGTCCAAGGGGCGGCCGGCGGCATCGACGCCCTCGCCACCGCCGCCCGCACCGCCGGCACCCCCCTGCGCGCCCTCGGTCAGCACGCCTCCGGCGCCGCCGGCGCCGTCACCAGGATCAAGCGGTCCACCGCCCCCGCCGGGGTCAAGCGGATCGGCACCGCCGCCGGCAAGGCCCGCACCGCCGCCCGCAGGATCGGCACCGGGGCGGGAATCGTCCTCGGCATCCTCCTGCCGCTGCTGCCCGTCACGGACGTCATCTCCGGCCTGATGGGCACCTTCGGCACCGTCATGACCGTCGCCTCCATCGCCATGACAGGCATCAACGTCGCCATGCGGGCCAACCCGCTCGGCTTCGTCGTCGGCCTGATCGTGCCCATCGCGGCGTACCTCATCGAGCTGGCCCTCAACTCCGAGACCGGCCGGCGGATCATGAAGCAGGTCTTCCAGCAGGCGCTGAAGGGCTTCCAGGCGGTCTGGAAGTTCATCCAGCCGTTCATGAAGCTCCTGGGCGAGGCCGTGGGCAGGTACTTCAAGGCGTACCTGACCGTCTTCAAGACCGGCCTCAAGGTCGTCGGAGCGGCCATCGACGGCATCTCCAGGATCGGTTCCGCCGTCCGTTCCGCCTCGAACGCGCTGAGCGGCATCGCCTCCCGCACCATCGGCGGCATCAAGAGCGCCGTACGGCCGGTCGTCGACTGGATCACCGACAAGATCCCCGGCTTCTTCCGGACCGCAAAGGACGCGGTGAGCAAGGCGCTGCGCGGCATCGGCGACCTGGTCAAGGGCGCCCTGAGCGCCGTGATCGGCGTCGTCAAGGGACCGATCAACGGTCTCATCGCCTTCGCCAACTGGATCATCGACGGGCTCAACAAGCTCAGCTTCGAAATCCCCTTCACCGGCAAGAAGTTCGGCGTCGAGCTCGACAAGCTGCCGATGCTCGCCGAGGGCGGCATCGTCTCCCCCGGCAACGCGGACGACTACCGCATCGACTCGCTCTCCCAGCTGGAGAACCGTCGCGTCCCCGCCCTCACCGAGCCGCTCCCGAAGCCGCACCGCGTCCGGGACTTCCACGAGGAGCCCGGGGCCGGTCCGCGGTCGACCGCCGAGGACCTGCTCTTCCTCGCGACCGCCGCCCGCTGACGCGCGGGCCCGGCCCCGCCGCCGCCCCGTCCACGGGCCGGCCCGCGCCTCAACCCGCGCCCGTCCGCCCACCGCTGACCCCATCCCAAGTGAGGTGACGGCCCCATGGCCGAGACCACGACCCCGTTCGCCGGAAACTCCTACATCGCCGACCTCGCGCCCGGCTCGCTCATCACCCAGGACGGGCAGATGCAGTGGGCCGGACTCCTCATGGGCCCCGGCACCCCCTTCGCCGTCGACAAGTCCGGTCTGTCGGGCTGGGAGGACCTGCCCGAGTACGACTCCTCCGACGCCGACCGTCCCACCTCCCACGGCGCCTGGCCGGGCTCCCGGTACGCCAAGCCGCGCAAGGTCGGCGGCACGATCGTGCTGATGCCGGAGTACGGCGGCACCGCCGGGGCCGTCCGCGCCCTGCGACAGTCGCTCGCCCTCCTCGACGAGGAGCGGTGGCTCACCGTCCGGCTGCACGGCGAGCTGCTCACCGTCCGCGCCCGGATCGCCCAGCGGGTGGTCCCCGCGGACCAGGGCTTCGCCACCCAGGGCAGCTCCCGCATGTCGGTCCAGTGGCTGGCCGCCGACCCCCGCCGGTACGTCGTCAACGAGCAGATCGCCACGACCAGCCCCCCGCAGCCGGAGTCGGGACTCACGTGGCCGCTGACCTGGCCGCTGAAGTGGGGCCAGGCCAAGAGCACCGGTGACGCCGTCGTCGAGAACACCGGTTCGGCCCCGGTCCACCCGGTCATCGTCTTCCGCGGCCCGTGCTCCATGCCGACCGTCACCGAACGGGTCAGCAGGCGCCGGCTGCGGTACGCCATCGACCTGACCGCCGGCGACGAACTGACCATCGACACGCGCGCGGGCACGGTCATGCTCAACAACTCCGCCTCCCGCCTGCACACCGCGATGGCCGACTCCACCCCGGAAGAGCTGTTCGTGCTCGACCCCGGTCGGACCGACCTGTCCTTCCGGCCCGAAGAGGGCACCGCGGATTCGCTGATGACCGTGCGCTGGCGCAGCGCCGAGTGGTGACCAGGACGCGCCGAGCGTCCGCCGCCGTCCGCCGGTCGCCCCCGGGCACCGGCGGGCGGCGGTCCCTCCCCACCGACCACCCCGCCCAGACCCCTTCCGGAGAGGTGAACCCATGACCGTACGCGCCGCTTGGCTCCCGTCCACCGGCCAGACCCGCGAGGACACCCGCCTCACCCTCGCCGCCCTGCTCACGCCCAGCGGCCAGAGTGCCGACGAGACCCCCCTGCGCTCCCGCGCGGGCATCGTGCCGGGCGGATTCGCGCTGACCGGCGGCTCGCCCATGCAGGCCACCATCGGCACCGGTCGCGCGATCGTCCAGGGCAACGACACCGCCCAGGGCGCCTACCTCGTCGCCGCCACCGCGCCGGAGAGCTTCACGATCGAGGACGGCGACCCGCAGTACGACCGGATCGACCTGATCGAACTGTCCGTGATGGACGACACCTACGACCGGTCGGGCGCCACCGAGGCGGTCGTACGGCTCGTCAAGGGCACCCCCCAGGCCACGCCCACCGTCCCGCAGACCGGGCCGGGCAGCACGATCCCGCTCTACACGATCCGGGTGCCGAAGGGCGCCTCGGCGGGCACCGGCGGAATCGCGTGGACCACCGCCGTCACCACCATGCACTGGCCGGTCGTCGCACTCGGCGGCATCCTGCCCGCCAGCGGCTTCAAGGGCGCCTACGTCGGCCAGTACCGGGACACCGCTGGGCTCCTCCAGCGCTGGGACGGCACGACCTGGGTCTCGTACCCCAAGCCCATCGGCGGCATCGCCCCGAGCGGCACGGCCGCCGGCGGCTACACCGGCCAGTACCGGGACAACAACGGCGGACTGCAGCGCTGGAACGGTACCGCCTGGCAGTACGTCCAGGGCGCCTCGACCCTGCTGTTCAGCGCCACGCAGTGGCAGACGGCCCAGGCGCAGAGCGTCGCACCCAACACCTGGACCGTGCTCAACCTGCCCACCGTCGAGGTCGACGACGCCGCCGGCTGGACCTCGAACACCACCTACATCGTCCCGCGTACCGGCTGGTGGCGGATCTCCGCGCACGCCACCTGGGCCAACGACGCCCAGACCGGCATGCGCGGCGCCCGTGTCGTGGTCGGCGGCGTCGGACAGGCCCGGCTGACCTGGCTCACCCCCGCCGGCAACGGCGCCATCTCCGTCGGCGGTGGCGGCCTGGTCCGGCTCGTCGCGGGCGAGACCCTCCAGCTCGCCGGCTTCCACAACCACAGCGCGGCGATCAAGACCCTCGGCGGCTCGGGCTACGCCTGCAGCCTCACCGCCGAATGGGTCAAGTCCTGACGCCCCCGACCGCCGAACCGTCCCTCGACTCCCCGAACGGAGAAACCCCATGAACCTGCGCAGCAGTTGGGTCGCCGAGACCGGCCAGACCCGCGAGGACACCCGGCTCACCCAGACCGGTGTCACCACCATGACCAACCCCGTCCAGGTCCGTTCCGGCGTCCTGCCCGGCTCGTACGGCGGCCAGTACCGGCTCTCCGGCTTCTGGACCTTCGGCTCCGCCGCCATGTCGGCGACCGTCTCCGAGGGCCGGGCCGTCATCCAGGGCGAGATCTCCCAGGGCGTCTTCCCGGTGACCCTGCCGGCCTCCGAGGTCGTGACCTTCGCCCCGGGCAACGCCCTGTACAACCGCGTCGACCTGCTCGTCCTGAAGATCTACGACAAGCTGTACGACGGCGGGACGCGCACCGAGGCCACGATCGAGATCATCCAGGGCGCGGCCGAGCAGAACCCGAAGACCCCGGTCGTCCCGCCGCGCTGCCTCCCGCTGTACGAGGTGACCGTCCCCGCCGGTGCCAGCGCGGGCAACGGCGGCATCCCCTGGGACAGCGCGCTCAAGGACCTGCGCACCCCGGTCGTCGCCCTCGGCGGCATCCTCCCGGTCGAGGGCGCGTCCCTGCCGGGCGCCTACCCCGGCCAGTACCAGGACGCGAGCGGCGCGCTCCAGCGCTGGGACGGCGGCGCCTGGGTCTCGTACCCGTCGGCGCTCGGCGGCATCGTCCCGTCCTCCGCGTCCACCACGCCGGCGAGCTACACGGGCCAGTACCGCGACTCGACGACCGGCAAGCTCCAGCGCTGGGACGGTTCCACCTGGGTCCCGGTCGTGGCGGGCCCGTACTTCGTCGACAACCGCGACTACGGCGACACCACGTCGACCACCTACACCTCCACGCTCGCGGGCCGCATCACCAACCCGCTCACGCTCTCCTTCGTCGCCCCGCCGTCGAAGGCGGTCGTCATCAGCTTCGGCGCGAAGCTGAGGTCGACGAGCCCCGACCACTACGCGTTCATGGCGCTCAGGCTCACCCAGGGCTCCACGGTCATCGCCGACCTCGAGGACGACTACGCGGCGCTCGCCGCCAGCCAGAACATGGTCTCGGTGGCCACCTCGACCCGCCAGTCCGGCCTGACCGCGGGCGCGACGTACACCCTCACGGCCTTCTTCCGGGTCGTCCCCGCCACCCCCGCCCTCAAGGCCGGCTACGACAACACCTTCATCAGGGTCGACCCGCTGCCGTAGCCCGGATCCACCCATTCGACAGGAGAAACACCATGGCACTGCGCAGCGGCTGGCTCCAGCCGACCGGGCAGACCCGAGTCGCCACCCGCCTCACCGCCCTCGGCGCCACCACGCCGGCCAACCCGCTCGCCTCGCGGTCCGGCATCCTGCCCGGCACGATCGACGGCAAGTACCGGGTCGGCGGCCTCTGGATGAGTGGCAGCGGCCCCATGAGCGCGACCGTCTACGCCGGCCGCGCCGTCGTCCAGGGCACGAACGCCCAGGGCGCCTACCCCGTCACCCTCGACGCGGACACCGTCCTCACCTTCGGCGACGGCGATCCGCTCAACCCGCGCGTCGACCTCGTCGTCCTGCGCGTGTACGACGACGAGTCCGACAACTCGACCAGGAGCGAAGCCGCCCTGGAGATCGTCAAGGGCGCGCCGAAGGCACAGCCCTCCGCCCCGGACGCACCGGCGCTCTCCCTGCCCCTCTTCTCGGTCAGGGTGGAGAAGTCGGCCTCGGCCGGCACCGGCGGCATCGCCTGGGCGGGCGGGGCCGTCACCGATCTGCGGACCACCCTCGTCGGCGCGGGCGGCATCCTGCCCGTCTACAACAACGCGGGTGTGCCCGGTTCCTACCCCGGTCAGTACCAGGACAACGACAACGCCCACTACCTCCAGCGCTGGGACGGCAACGGCTGGGTGGCCTACCCGAAGGAGATCGGCGGCATCGCCCCCGGCGGCACGATCTCCACCGGCGGCTACACCGGCCAGTTCCGCGAGAACAACGGCGTCCTCCAGCGCTGGAACGGCAACTCCTGGGCCAACTACCAGCCGCCGGTGGAGGTGGAGACCACGTCGAGCGGTGTGACCCCGCTGGCCAACTGGACGGTGGTGTCCTTCTCCGCCCGACGCTCCCGCGGCCTCGCGACCGTCCTCGTCACCGTCACCCGCAACGGAGCCCAGGTCAACGCCGAGAGCGCCGGCAACATCGCCGACGAGCCGCTGTGCACCCTGCCCGCCGGATGGCGCCCGGCCTTCGACTACGAGGCCTCCGCCTGCGACGGCTTCGGCAGCGGCGGCGCCTACATCTCGGCCGGCGGGCAGATCAACCTGCGCACCTGGTCGTCCAACGGCGCCCTCGTCGCCGGCCGGAACATCCGCATCTCCGCGACCTACGTCCTCTGAGGGAGGTTGTCCCATGGCACTCGACACGCCCTACCGGGCCATCTTCTGCGACCTCGTGAGCGACACGACCCTCGACATCCTGCCGCTGCGGGACGTCTCGTTCGAGGACTACATCGGCCGGGCCGGCTCCCTGTCCGGCACGGTCCCCGTCCCCGACCGGGCCATCGCCGAGCGGGCCCACAAGATCAAGCCGGGCCGCACCACGGTCTACCTGGAACGCGGCGGGGACCTGTGGTGGGGCGGCATCGTCTGGACCACCAACCTGCAGTCCAGCGACCGAGGCGTGGTGACCCTGGGCATTCAGGCCTCCACCTTCGACTCCTACGCGGGCCGGCGGCGCATCCGCACGGACCGGTTCGAGACCCGGTTCGTCGACCCGCCGGCCGACCAGTTCACCATCGCCCGCGCCCTCTGGTCGGACCTGTCGGACGGCCTGGGCATGAGCAGGATCGACGTCGGCGACGAGACGGAGGAGTCCGGCGTGCCGCGGACGGCCTCCTGGCGGTCCGGCGACGAGACCGTCTACCAGGAGGCGCTCGACCAGCTCGGCGCCCAGGAGAACGGCTTCGAGTACCAGATCCTCGTCTACCGCGACCCGGGCGACGGCGGGCGGATCCGCCAGCTCCGGCTCGGCTCGCCCAAGATCCGTACCGGCGCCACCGACATGATCTTCGACCGGCCCGGCACGATCCTGTCGTACTCCCTTCCGGACGACGCCACCCGCGGCGGCACCGTGGCCCTGGCCCGCGGCGCCTCGACCAACAGCAACGCCGGCACCGAGTCCCGGCCGACCGTGTCCGACCCCAAGACACCGACGAAGCCGCTCCCGGACCTCTGGCCGCAGCTCGACCTGTCCTCGGACCACAACGACGTCAGCGACAGGGCCACGCTGAACTCGCTCGCCCAGGCCGCCGTCGACGAGGCCTCGGGCCATGTGCAGATCCCCGAGATCAGCATCCGGCTCGGCGGGATCGTCCCCCCGGCGCTCCTCGGCCGCACCGCCCGCGTCCGCATCACCGACGAATGGCACCCGACGGGCCTCGACGCCCGCTACCGCATCGTCGGCGTCAAGGTCCGGCCGGCCGAGCGAGGCCGACCCGACACCGCCGAACTCGCCCTTGAGGAGGCCTGATGGCCCTGCTGCCCGAGGACATCATCGACCGCCTGATCCAGATGGAGCGCCGCATCCAGGCCCTGTCCACCGCGGTCAACACCCGTCCGCCCCTCAACGAGATCCGGCCCGTCCCGACCGCCTCCACCCCCACCCCGGCCAAGCCGGTCCTGCGGATCTTCGACGGCTACAGCCACGAGGTGTTCGCCGACGACATCACGACCGGTGGCCTCGCCAGGCCGTGGCTGCAGCTGATGCCTCCGGTGGACCACCTGAAGGAGGCGAAGTGGCCGTCCACCACGAGCACGTCCTTCACCCCCATCGCCCAGTCCTTCAATCCGGTCTGGCAGCCCAAGATGCGACTGGCGATGTACACGAAGGTGTCCAGCGGGGCGACCGGTCAGGTGAAGGTCATGGTCGACGGCCAGCAGTTCGGCCCCACCGTCACCGCGGGCCAGACCTTCGACCACACCGGTCTGCTGCCGGGCGGTGTGGCGACCAAGTTCGGCAAGGTCATGACCGTCGAGATCCACGCCGTGGTCACCAGCGCGAGCGGCACGGTGTACGCCCAGCCCGTCAGCATGTACGGCACCCAGTCCTGACGACCCGCCCCGCGCGGCCCACGAGGAGCACACCATGAACATCGACCCCACCCAGCCCTGGGGCGTGGTCATCGACTACGCCGGGCGCGCCTCCGTCGACGAGAACGGCCACACCCTCTCCGTACGCGTCTACGACAACGGCCTCGGCCACTACCTGGAGCGGGACCCGATCACCGGCGAGTACCCGTCGGTGCACGTCAGCGCGGAGTTCGCCAGGGCCGGCGCGGGTGACGCCACCCTGCGCGGCTTCGGCCTGGCGGTCGTCGAGGCGAAGGACGGCGTCCCCGCCGTGCCCGACCCGACCGCCGTCCAGCGGGCCGTCGCCGCCGCGCTCGCCGACTTCGAGAACCGCCGGGCGTCCTACGCCTCGCTCTGCGCCACCTGGGCCCCGCCCCCGGAGCCCGAGCCGGCACCGGAGCCCACGCCCGCCCCGTAGCCCCGGCACCGGGGAGACCGCTCCCCCGCCCACCCCGTACGCCGCCCGCCCTCCGTGCGGGCCTTTTTCATGTCCGGAGGACACCAGATGGCCACTCCCCTCTCCGCGGACCGGCTCGTCGCCGCGCTCCGCGCCGAAGGCGTCACCGTCGTCGAACACCCCGGCTGGCGCTCCCGCAACCGCAACCACACCGGCGCCTGGGGCCCGGTCACCGGCGTGATGATCCACCACACCGTCAGTACCGGCACCGCCTCCTCCGTCGAGCTCTGCTTCAACGGCTACGAGGGCCTGCCGGGCCCGCTCTGCCACGGCGTCATCGCCAAGGACGGCTCCGTCCACCTCGTCGGCAACGGCCGCGCCAACCACGCCGGCGGCGGCGACCCGTCCGTCCTCCAGGCCGTGATCACCGAGACGTACGGGGACCGGCCGCCGGCCCCGCGCGTCCACCAGGGCAGCCCCGGCGCCGTCGACGGGAACTCCCGCTTCTACGGCTTCGAGTGCGTCAACCTCGGCAACGGCACCGACCCGTGGCCGGCCGAACAGCTCGACGCGATCGAGCGGGTCTCCGCCGCCCTGTGCCGGGCCCACGGCTGGGGCGCCAAGTCCGTCATCGGCCACCTGGAGTGGTCCGACTGGAAGAGCGACCCCAAGGGTTTCGGCATGCCGACCCTCCGCGGAAGGATCCAGACCCGGCTGGGCAAGGCCCCCGCCAAGAACACCGCCGGCAGTGGCAAGCCGGCCCCGCCCCGTCTCCAGCCGTTCCCGGGCACCTCGTTCTTCCGCAAGGAGACGAGCTCCCCGGTCATCACGGCCATGGGCCGCCGTCTCGTCGCCGAGGGCTGCTCCGCGTACACCGTCGGCCCGGGCCCCCGCTGGGGGGAGGCCGACCGGCTCAGCTACGCGAAGTGGCAGCGCAAGCTCGGCTTCCGCGGCTCCGACGCCGACGGCGTCCCCGGTGCCGCGTCGTGGAGCGCGCTCAAGGTCCCGCACACGAAGTGACCGAAGGGGCCCGGGCCCGTAACCCGCCTCGGGCCCGGGCCCGTACCCCACACCCCCCGCAGGAAGGGAGAAGTTCCGATGTCCGATGCCGCCAAGCGCACGGCCCGCACCGTCCTCCAGTCCGCCGTCGGCATCGCCGTCGTGCTCCCCGCGATCGTCGACGCCTCCGGCCTCCCCGAGACCCTCCCCTGGGTCGCCGGAGCCCTGGCCGTCGCCGGCGGTCTCACCCGGGTGATGGCCCTCGACGCGGTGCAGAACCTGCTGCCGTCCTGGCTCCGCAGCACCCCGGCCGAAGGCGGCGCCGATGACCGATCCTGATCCGAACGACCCCGTGGCCGTCGCCCTCGAACTGGAACGGCTGCGCGGCACCCTGGAGGCGGGCTTCGCCCGGGTCGACGGCTCGCTCGCGCTGCTCGTGCAGCGCAGCGACCAGACCGACAAGCAGCTCGCCGACCACGAGGCCCGCCTCGACGCGCTGGAACGCGCCCGCTGGCCGCTGACCAGCATCGCCGCACTGGCCGCGAGCGCCGGCGTGCTCGTCGCGGTCTGGGAACTGGCCGCCCGCTGACGACGGCCGGACACGCCGAAGGGCGGCCACCCCATCGGGGTGACCGCCCTTCGGTCAAGCGACTCGCTTACTGGTTGTACGGACCGTAGTCGTAGTCCTCCAGCGGAACGGCCTGGCCGGAGCCCGAGCCGAACGGCGAGTAGTCGATGTCGTCGTAGCCGACGGCCGAGTACATCGCGGCCTTGGCCTCCTCGGTCGGCTCGACCCGGATGTTGCGGTAGCGGGACAGACCCGTACCGGCCGGGATGAGCTTACCGATGATGACGTTCTCCTTGAGGCCGATGAGGCTGTCGGACTTGGCGTTGATCGCCGCATCCGTCAGGACTCGGGTCGTCTCCTGGAAGGAGGCGGCCGACAGCCAGGATTCCGTCGCCAGCGAGGCCTTGGTGATACCCATCAGCTGCGGACGGCCGGAGGCGGGGTGACCGCCCTCGGTGACCACACGACGGTTCTCGGTCTCGAACTTCGAGCGCTCGACGAGCTCGCCCGGCAGCAGCTCCGCGTCGCCGGACTCGATGATCGTCACACGGCGCAGCATCTGCCGGATGATGATCTCGATGTGCTTGTCGTGGATCGACACACCCTGCGAGTTGTAGACCTTCTGGACCTCGGCGACCAGGTGGACCTGGACCGCGCGCTGACCGAGGATCCGCAGCACGTCGTGCGGGTTGGTGGCACCCACGGTGAGCTTCTGGCCCACCTCGACGTGGTCGCCCTCGCCCACGAGCAGACGGGCACGCTTCGAGATCGGGAACGCCGTCTCGTCGGTGCCGTCGTCCGGGGTGACGACGATCTTCTTGGTCTTCTCGGTCTCCTCGATACGGACGCGGCCGGCCGCCTCCGAGATCGGGGCGACACCCTTGGGCTGACGAGCCTCGAAGAGCTCGACGACACGGGGCAGACCCTGGGTGATGTCGTCACCGGCCACACCACCGGTGTGGAAGGTACGCATCGTCAGCTGGGTACCGGGCTCACCGATGGACTGGGCGGCGATGATGCCGACCGCCTCACCGATGTCGACCAGCTTGCCGGTGGCCAGCGAACGGCCGTAGCAGAACGCACAGGTACCGACGGCGGACTCACAGGTCAGGACCGAGCGGGTCTTGACCTCCTCCACGCCGGCGCCCACGAGGGCGTCGATGAGCACGTCACCCAGGTCGACGTTGGCAGGCGCGATGACCTTGCCGTCGACGACGACGTCCTCGGCGAGCATCCGCGCGTACACGGAGGTCTCGACGTCGTCCGTCTTGCGCAGCACGTTGTCGGCGCCGCGCTCGGCGATCCGCAGCTTCAGACCGCGCTCGGTGCCACAGTCCTCCTCGCGGATGATCACGTCCTGCGAGACGTCCACCAGACGACGGGTCAGGTAACCCGAGTCGGCGGTACGCAGGGCGGTGTCCGCCAGACCCTTACGGGCACCGTGCGTGGAGATGAAGTACTCCAGAACGGTGAGGCCCTCACGGAAGGACGCCTTGATGGGACGCGGGATCGTCTCGTTCTTGGCGTTCGACACCAGACCACGCATACCGGCGATCTGACGCATCTGCATCATGTTTCCTCGGGCACCCGAGTCAACCATCATGAAGATGGGGTTCGTCTTCGGGAAGTTCGCGTTCATCGCCTCGGCAACCTCGTTGGTCGCCTTGGTCCAGATCGCGATGAGCTCCTGAGTGCGCTCTTCCTTGGTGATGAGACCGCGCTCGTACTGCTTCTGGACCTTCTCGTCCTGCTCCTCGTAGCCCTTGACGATGGCCTTCTTGGCCTCGGGCACGACGACGTCGGAGATGGCCACGGTGACGCCGGAACGGGTCGCCCAGTAGAAGCCGGACGCCTTCAGGTTGTCGAGCGTCGCCGCCACGATGACCTTGGGGTACCGCTCGGCGAGGTCGTTGACGATCTCGGAGAGCTGCTTCTTGCCGACGGAGTAGTCGACGAAGGGGTAGTCCTCGGGCAGCAGCTCGTTGAAGAGCGCGCGGCCCAGCGACGTCCGCAGACGGAACGAGTCACCCTGCTGCCACTCCGGCTCGCCCTCCTCGGCGACCGGGGGAACCCAGCCACGGGGAGCGACGGTGCCGACCGGGAAGCGGATGTCGATCTGCGACTGCAGAGCGAGCTCGCCGGCGTCGAACGCCATGATCGCCTCGGCCGTGGAGCCGAACGCGCGGCCCTCGCCCTTGGTGTCACGGAGCTCACCGTCGGTGGTCAGGAAGAACAGACCGAGGACCATGTCCTGGGTCGGCATCGTGACCGGACGGCCGTCGGCGGGCTTCAGGATGTTGTTCGAGGACAGCATCAGGATGCGGGCCTCGGCCTGCGCCTCCGCGGAGAGCGGCAGGTGCACGGCCATCTGGTCACCGTCGAAGTCCGCGTTGAACGCGGTGCAGACGAGCGGGTGGATCTGGATGGCCTTGCCCTCGACCAGCTGGGGCTCGAAGGCCTGGATGCCGAGGCGGTGCAGCGTGGGCGCACGGTTCAGCAGAACCGGGTGCTCGGCGATGACCTCTTCGAGGACGTCGTACACGACCGTGCGGCCGCGCTCGACCATCCGCTTGGCGCTCTTGATGTTCTGCGCGTGGTTCAGGTCGACCAGGCGCTTCATCACGAACGGCTTGAAGAGCTCCAGCGCCATGGCCTTGGGCAGACCGCACTGGTGCAGCTTCAGCTGCGGACCGACGACGATGACGGAACGCGCGGAGTAGTCCACACGCTTGCCGAGCAGGTTCTGACGGAAACGACCCTGCTTACCCTTCAGCATGTCGCTGAGGGACTTCAGCGGACGGTTGCCGGGGCCCGTGACCGGGCGACCACGACGGCCGTTGTCGAAGAGGGCGTCGACCGCCTCCTGGAGCATCCGCTTCTCGTTGTTCACGATGATCTCGGGGGCACCGAGGTCGAGCAGACGCTTCAGACGGTTGTTGCGGTTGATCACGCGGCGGTACAGGTCGTTCAGGTCGGAGGTCGCGAAGCGGCCACCGTCCAGCTGCACCATCGGACGCAGGTCCGGCGGGATGACCGGCACGCAGTCGAGAACCATGCCCTTGGGGCTGTTCGCGGTCTGCAGGAACGCGGAGACGACCTTGAGGCGCTTGAGCGCACGGGTCTTCTTCTGGCCCTTGCCGGTACGGATGATCTCGCGGAGGCGCTCGGCCTCCTCCTCCAGGTCGAAGGACTCGAGACGCTTCTGCAGCGCCGCGGCACCCATCGAACCGTCGAAGTACGTGCCGAAGCGGTCACGCAGCTCGCGGTAGAGGAGCTCGTCGCCCTCCAGGTCCTGGACCTTGAGGTTCTTGAAGCGCGACCAGACCTCGTCCAGACGGTCGATCTCGCGCTGCGCACGGTCGCGCAGCTGCTTCATCTCGCGCTCGGCACCCTCGCGCACCTTGCGGCGCACGTCGGCCTTGGCGCCCTCGGCCTCGAGCTCGCCGAGGTCGTTCTCGAGCTTCTTGGCGCGGGCCTCCAGGTCGGAGTCGCGACGGTTCTCGATCTGCTGACGCTCGACGGAGACGTGCGCCTCCAGCGAGGGCAGGTCACGCGTACGACGCTCGTCGTCGACGTACGTGATCATGTACGCCGCGAAGTAGATGACCTTCTCGAGGTCCTTCGGGGCGAGGTCGAGCAGGTATCCGAGGCGCGACGGGACGCCCTTGAAGTACCAGATGTGGGTGACGGGAGCGGCGAGCTCGATGTGGCCCATCCGCTCACGGCGCACCTTCGCGCGGGTGACCTCGACGCCACACCGCTCACAGATGATGCCCTTGAAGCGGACACGCTTGTACTTGCCGCAGTAGCACTCCCAGTCCCGGGTCGGACCGAAGATCTTCTCGCAGAAGAGTCCGTCCTTCTCGGGCTTGAGCGTGCGGTAGTTGATGGTCTCCGGCTTCTTGACCTCGCCGTGGCTCCACTGACGGATGTCGTCAGCGGTGGCCAGACCGATCCGGAGCTCGTCGAAGAAGTTGACGTCGAGCACTATGCGTCAATCCCTCTCAGGGTTGTAAGGCTTAGGGGTCTGATACGGGGGTCCTGGGGCCGGCCGGGGACTCAGCGGTGAAATCGCCGAGCCCCCGACCGAACTCCCGTCAGACCTCTTCGACGCTGCTCGGCTCGCGCCGGGACAGGTCGATGCCGAGCTCCTCCGCTGCGCGGAAGACGTCCTCGTCGGTGTCGCGCATCTCGATGGACATGCCGTCCGAGGACAGCACCTCCACGTTGAGGCACAGGGACTGCATCTCCTTGATGAGCACCTTGAAGGACTCGGGGATGCCGGGCTCAGGGATGTTCTCGCCCTTGACGATGGCCTCGTAGACCTTCACGCGGCCGGTCACGTCGTCGGACTTGATCGTCAGCAGCTCCTGGAGGGCGTACGCGGCGCCGTATGCCTCCAGCGCCCACACCTCCATCTCACCGAAGCGCTGGCCACCGAACTGGGCCTTACCACCCAGCGGCTGCTGGGTGATCATCGAGTACGGGCCGGTCGAACGCGCGTGGAGCTTGTCGTCGACCAGGTGGTGCAGCTTGAGGATGTACATGTACCCGACGGAGATCGGGTCCGGGAACGGCTCGCCGGAGCGGCCGTCGAACAGCCTCGCCTTACCGGTCGGGAGCACCATGCGCTCGCCGTCGCGGTTCGGGATGGTGTGGTTCAGCAGACCCGCGAGCTCGTCCTCACGCGCACCGTCGAAGACGGGGGTGGCGACGTTGGTGCCCGGGGCGACCTGGTCGGCGCCGATGGCCTGGAGGCGCTGCGCCCACTCGTCCGCGAGACCGGAGACGTCCCAGCCGCGGCTGGCGAGCCAGCCGAGGTGGATCTCCAGGACCTGTCCCGGGTTCATTCGGGACGGGACACCCAGCGGGTTGAGGATGATGTCGACCGGGGTGCCGTCCTCCAGGAACGGCATGTCCTCGATCGGCAGGATCTTCGAGATGACGCCCTTGTTGCCGTGACGGCCGGCGAGCTTGTCACCATCGGTGATCTTGCGCTTCTGGGCGACGTAGACGCGGACCAGCTGGTTCACGCCCGGGGGAAGCTCGTCGCCCTCCTCGCGGTCGAAGACGCGCACGCCGATGATCTTGCCGATCTCGCCGTGCGGCACCTTCAGCGAGGTGTCACGGACCTCACGCGCCTTCTCACCGAAGATCGCGCGGAGCAGACGCTCCTCCGGGGTCAGCTCGGTCTCACCCTTGGGCGTGACCTTGCCGACGAGGATGTCGCCGGCGACGACCTCGGCACCGATACGGATGATGCCGCGCTCGTCGAGGTCCGCGAGGACCTCCTCGGAGACGTTCGGGATGTCCCGGGTGATCTCCTCCGGGCCGAGCTTGGTGTCACGGGCGTCGACCTCGTGCTCCTCGATGTGGATCGAGGAGAGGACGTCGTCCTGCACGAGGCGCTGCGACAGGATGATCGCGTCCTCGTAGTTGTGACCCTCCCACGGCATGAACGCCACGAGCAGGTTCTTGCCGAGCGCCATCTCGCCGTCTTCGGTGGCGGGACCGTCGGCGAGGACCTGGCCCTCGATGACGCGGTCGCCCTCGTCCACGACGACCTTCTGGTTCACAGAGGTGCCCTGGTTGGAGCGCGAGAACTTGTGCAGGCGGTACGTGATGTACGTGCCGTCGTCGTTGGCGACGGTGACGTAGTCCGCGGAGAGCTCCTGGACGACACCGTCCTTCTCGGCCTTGAGCACGTCGCCGGCGTCGGTGGCGCAGCGGTACTCCATGCCGGTGCCGACGAGCGGGGCCTCCGACTTAATCAGCGGCACCGCCTGACGCATCATGTTCGCGCCCATGAGGGCACGGTTGGCGTCGTCGTGCTCGAGGAACGGGATCATGGCGGTCGCGACCGACACCATCTGGCGCGGCGAGACGTCCATGTAGTCGACCTCGGCCGGCAGGACGTAGTCGACCTCGCCGCCACGCTTACGCACCAGAACGCGGTTCTCGGTGAGCTGCATGTCGTCGTTGAGCGCGGCGTTGGCCTGCGCGATGACGAAGCGGTCTTCCTCGTCGGCGGTGACGTAGTCGACCTCGTCGGTGACCTGGCCGTCGACGACCTTGCGGTACGGCGTCTCGATGAAGCCGAACGCGTTGACGCGGCCGTACGAGGCGAGCGAACCGATCAGACCGATGTTCGGGCCTTCGGGGGTCTCGATCGGGCACATGCGTCCGTAGTGGGACGGGTGCACGTCTCGGACCTCGAAGCCGGCCCGCTCACGGGACAGACCACCGGGACCCAGCGCCGAGAGACGACGCTTGTGCGTCAGACCCGACAGCGGGTTGTTCTGGTCCATGAACTGCGACAGCTGGCTGGTGCCGAAGAACTCCTTGATGGAGGCGACGACCGGCCGGATGTTGATCAGGGTCTGCGGCGTGATCGCCTCGACGTCCTGGGTGGTCATGCGCTCACGCACGACGCGCTCCATACGAGCCAGACCCGTGCGGACCTGGTTCTGGATGAGCTCGCCGACGTTGCGCAGACGACGGTTGCCGAAGTGGTCGATGTCGTCGGTCTCGACGACGATCTCGTTGCCGTTCTCGCCGATCGTCTCGGTCTCGCCCGCGTGGAGCTTCACCAGGTACTTGATCGTGGCGATGACGTCGTCGGTGGTGAGCACGCCGGCGTCCAGCGGCTCGTCGGCGCCGAGCTTCTTGTTCACCTTGTAGCGGCCGACCTTCGCGAGGTCGTAGCGCTTCGGGTTGAAGTAGAGGTTCTCGAGCAGCGTCTGAGCGGCCTCGCGGGTCGGCGGCTCGCCCGGACGCAGCTTGCGGTAGATGTCGAGCAGCGCGTCGTCCTGGCCCTGGGTGTGGTCCTTCTCCAGGGTGGCGCGCATGGACTCGTACTCGCCGAACTCCTGGAGGATCTGCTCGGTGGTCCAGCCGAGAGCCTTGAGGAGGACGGTGACGGACTGCTTGCGCTTGCGGTCGATGCGGACACCGACCAGGTCGCGCTTGTCGATCTCCATCTCCAGCCAGGCACCCCGGGACGGGATGATCTTGGCGGAGAAGATGTCCTTGTCGGACGTCTTGTCGATGGAGGAGTCGAAGTAGACACCCGGCGAACGGACCAGCTGCGACACCACGACACGCTCGGTGCCGTTGATGACGAAGGTGCCCTTGTTCGTCATGAGCGGGAAGTCGCCCATGAAGACCGTCTGGGACTTGATCTCGCCGGTCTCGTTGTTGGTGAACTCGGCGGTGACGAAGAGCGGGGCGCCGTACGTGAAGTCACGGTCCTTGCACTCGTCGATCGAGTTCTTCGGCGGCTCGAAGCGGTGGTCGCGGAAGGTCAGCGACATCGACCCGGAGAAGTCCTCGATCGGGGAGATCTCCTCGAAGATCTCCTCCAGACCGGACTTCCTGGGGACGTCCTGTCCCGACTCGAGAGCAGCCTCGACGCGAGCCTTCCAGGCGGCGTTGCCGAGCAGCCAGTCGAAGCTCTCGGTCTGCAGCGCGAGGAGGTTCGGAACCTCGAGGGGCTCCCGGATCTTTGCAAAGGAGATGCGCAGCGGGGCGGTGCTTGCGCCGTTGTTCGTATTGGTCGAGGCGTTGCGCGAGGCGGCCAAGAGGGGGTCCTTCCGAGGGCTCGGACTCACTACGCGCGTACCGGTCCCCTGCAGCGCTTCACGGCAGACTTTTCCTGAGATGACCAAAAGGCCAGATCAGACGGGGTCGGTCCACGAAGCGGATGCGAAGGTATGCCCCTGGTGACGGGCAGGGGGCAGCTAACAGGCAGCGCAAAGGGTCAGTGTAGCCACTTGGCTCACTGATGTCCAGGGCGAATAATTCGCGACCCTCGTTGCTCTCAACTCCGCGGTACCTCGCGCCGTGCGGCGCACCTCGATACTGCCCGTTCAGTCGTCGATCCATGCCTCGGAAACGGATCGTTGTGACGACGCGTCCTGAGAATTGCGCGCTGCGTGCGGTTCGTCAAGGCCCCCCGGTCTGCGGGGCGCACGGCGAAGATCACCATACTCCGCTTCCGGCGGCCCTCGGGCCCCCCGCCACGCCCTTCCCGGGGAACGCCGAAAGGCGACCACCCACATGGGTGATCGCCTTTCGGTGCCCTCGCGTTACACGGGGGCGGGAGTCAGCTTCAGCGACTCGAAACGGTCTTACTTGACCGTGACGGAGGCGCCGGCGGCCTTGAGGGACTCGGCAGCCTTCTCGGCGGCCTCCTTCGCGACCTTCTCGAGGACCGGCTTCGGGGTGCCGTCGACGAGGTCCTTGGCCTCCTTGAGGCCCAGGGAGGTGAGCTCGCGCACGACCTTGATGACCTGGATCTTCTTGTCGCCGGCACCCTCGAGGATGACGTCGAACTCGTCCTGCTCGGCCTCGGCCTCGGCGGCCGGGCCACCGGCGGCGGGGCCGGCAACGGCGACGGCCGCGGCGGCGGTGACGTCGAACTTCTCCTCGAAGGCCTTCACGAACTCGGAGAGCTCGATGAGGGTCATCTCCTCGAACTGGGCGAGGAGGTCGTCCTGAGAGAGCTTCGCCATGATGGGCGATCCTTCCACTAATTCGGCAAGTGCCGGATGTATAGAGAGGCGGGCGTTACGGCCCGCTACGACCTGCGCCTAGGCGGCGCAGATCATGACGCGAGCCGAATTACTCGGCACCGCCCTCGGCGAGCTTGACGCGAAGCGCCTCCGCGGTGCGGACGAACTTCGACGGCAGCGCCTGGAAGAGCGAGGCAGCCTGAGACTGCTTGCCCTTGAACGCGCCGGCCAGCTTGCTGAGCAGAACCTCGCGGGACTCGAGGTCCGCGAGCTTCTTGATCTCATCGGCGGAGAGCGCCTTACCATCAAGGACACCGCCCTTGATGATGAGGTTCGGGTTGTCCTTGGCGAAGTCACGCAGGCTCTTCGCCGACTCCACCGGGTCACCGGTGATGAAGGCGACCGCGGTCGGACCAGCGAAGTGCTCGTCCAGCGCGGTGATCCCGGCCTGGTTGGCCGCAATCTTGGTCAGCGTGTTCTTCACCACGGCGTACTGGGCGTTCTCACCGAGCGAACGACGCAGCGTCTTGAGCTGCGCGACGGTGAGACCCCGGTACTCGGTCAGCACGGCGGCGTTCGAGCTGCGGAACTGGTCCTCAAGCTCGGCTACCGCGGCAGCCTTGTCGGGCCTTGCCATAGAGCGTCGGCCTCCTTCCGGGTGATGAGGACCGCTCAGAAGGGACTGACAAAACAAAACGCCCCGGCGCAGGCGCTCGGGGCTCAGCTCAACCGCATCACAAGGATCCGGGAACTCATCCACAATCACCTGCGCGGGTCGTTCGCGTCTCAGCGAATCCTTCGGCCACCGCACCTTGACGGCACAGTGACGACCAGCGGTCTTTGGCTTCCTCGGAAGAGTACGCGACCGACGCGCCCGGGGGCAAATCAGGCCTGACCGCCCCCGGCCAGGAACTTCTTCAGCAGTTCCACGAAGTCGACGGTGTCCTCGGCGGGCGGCGCCCGGAAGCCGGCCTCGGCGCCGTAGTCCGCGTACTTCGTGGTGAGCGACGTGACGGACTCGCCGGCCTCCGTACGGACGACGCTCTTCACCGGATACCCGTCCGGGCCGATCCAGACCTCCATGCCCCGGCCGTCGGGGAGCTTCCCCCGGTACACCTCCGCCTCGGCGTCGCCGCCCTTCGCGGGTCCGAGGTGCTCGACGCCCGACGACCCGGCGAGCAGGCCGAGCTCCTTGGGCAGGTCCATGTTCACGGCGGCCAGGCCGCCGGTCAGCTGGAGCATCAGCTCGTCCCCCGCGGCGACGCCCTCGGCCTGCGCCTTCAGCCAGCGCTTGCCGCCCGTCTGCGCGGTCAGGTCCGCGCCCAGGTCCACGTAGGTGGCGCCGCCGGTCGTGACCATGCGCGTCTCGACGGGTGCGCCGGGGATGTCGGCCAGGTACGAGGAGTCGGAGACCTTCAGTTCGGCGGCCTGCGGGCCCCACGCCTGGACGCCGGTGAACGTGCTGCTGCCGGGCGCCGTGCCGCCCGCCACCTCGAGCCGCATCTCGACCCTGGCGCTCTTCGCCCCCGAAGCCTTGGCGTAGGCGGCCCGGACGGCCTCCGCGGCCTGCTCCGGACTCTGCGTCCCCGGCTTCGCCGTGGCGGAGGCGCCGGAGGACTTCGTCCCCGTGCCGGCGTCCTGGCATCCCGCGACCCCCGTCACGAGGGCCGCGGCCGCCAGGGCCACCACGGCGCGCTTCCACGCGGACCTGCTCATGTCGTCCCCACTCTTGATCGACGATCTCCGTCCCCCGGACCGTAACAAGAAACCGGCCCCGCACCTCGGAAGAGGTGCGGGGCCGGTTGACCACTCAGCGAGCCTGTGGGGCTCAGACCGCGGCCGGGTCCTCCTCGACGAGGAGGTTGCGGGTGCGGTTGGAGTCCAGCGGGATGCCGGGGCCCATCGTCGTCGTGATGGTCGCCTTCTTGATGTAGCGACCCTTGGCGGCGGACGGCTTCAGACGGAGGATCTCCTCGAGCGCCGCGGCGTAGTTCTCGACCAGCTTCGTGTCATCGAAAGAGACCTTGCCGATGATGAAGTGCAGGTTCGAGTGCTTGTCGACGCGGAACTCGATCTTGCCGCCCTTGATGTCGTTGACAGCCTTGGCGACATCGGGGGTGACGGTGCCGACCTTGGGGTTCGGCATGAGACCACGCGGGCCGAGGACGCGGCCGAGGCGGCCGACCTTGCCCATGAGGTCCGGGGTGGCCACAACGGCGTCGAACTCGTTCAGGCGGTTGCCCTTGGAGATCTCGTCGATGAGCTCGTCGGAGCCGACGATGTCGGCGCCAGCGGCGATCGCGGCCTCGGCACGGTCACCGGTCGCGAAGACCAGGACCCGGGCGGTCTTGCCGGTGCCGTGCGGGAGGTTCACGGTGCCGCGGACCATCTGGTCGGCCTTGCGCGGGTCGACGCCCAGGCGGAAGGCGACCTCGACGGTGCCGTCGAACTTCGTGCTGGAGGTGTCCTTGGCGAGACGGACGGCCTCGAGAGGAGCGTAGAGCTTCTCGCTGTCGATCTTGGCGTCCGCTGCGCGGAGGGTCTTGCTGCGCTTCACTGCTTCTCCTGTTGGTTCAGGTGTGGAGTCGTGGTGCGGGCCGGCGCTGGCCCTACCACTAGGTCACGAGGGGGGTGATCAGCCCTCGACCGTGATGCCCATGGAACGGGCGGTGCCAGCGATGATCTTGGACGCGGCGTCCAGGTCGTTGGCGTTCAGGTCGGGGAGCTTGACCGTGGCGATCTCGCGGACCTGGGCAGCCGTGAGCTTGGCGACCTTGGTCTTGTGCGGCTCGCCGGAGCCCTTGTCCACACCAGCGGCCTTGAGGATCAGCTTGGCGGCCGGCGGAGTCTTGGTGATGAAGGTGAAGGAACGGTCTTCGTAGACCGTGATCTCCACCGGCACGACCATGCCACGCTGCGACTCGGTCGCGGCGTTGTAGGCCTTGCAGAACTCCATGATGTTGACGCCGTGCTGACCCAGCGCGGGGCCGACCGGCGGGGCCGGGTTGGCCGCACCGGCGTTGATCTGGAGCTTGATAAGCCCCGTGACCTTCTTCTTCTTGGGAGGCATTGCTCTCTCCGGGTCCTAGTGAGAGTGTTCAGCCCGCCATCCGGTCATCCGGATGCAGGCATACCGCACCACGATAACGGGTATAGCGCTGCGGCCAAAAACCGACCAGGTCAGAGCGGCTGCGAGAGCCACTCTGACCTGGTCGGAAAACTATGGGATCAGTTCTTCTGGATCTGGTCGAAGCTGAGCTCGACCGGGGTCTCGCGACCGAAGATCTCGACGAGGCCCTTGACCTTCTTCGAGTCGGGGTTGATCTCGTTGATCGTCGCCTGGAGGGTGGCGAAGGGGCCGTCGGTGACGGTGACCGAGTCGCCGACCTCGAAGTCCAGGACCTGGACCTCCAGCTTGCGGGCCGGAGCCGGCTTGCCCTCGGCCTCGGCGGCCTCGCGGGCGGCCTTCTCCTCGGCCTCCGGGGCGAGCATCTTGACGATCTCGTCCAGGGTCAGCGGGTACGGGTCGTAGGCGTTGCCCACGAAGCCGGTGACGCCGGGGGTGTTGCGGACGACGCCCCAGGACTCGTTCGTCAGGTCCATGCGGACGAGAACGTAGCCGGGAAGCTTGTTCTGCTTGACGTTCTTCCGCTCGCCGCCCTTGATCTGGACGATCTCTTCCTCGGGGACCTCGGCCTGGTAGATGAAGTCCTCGACGTTGAGCGAGACGGCACGCTGCTCGAGGTTCGCCTTGACGCGCTTCTCGTAGCCCGCGTAGGTGTGGATGACGTACCACTCGCCGGGCAGGGTGCGCAGCTCCTCACGGAGCGCGGCGACCGGGTCGACCGGGGCGGCCGGCTCGGCCTCCTCCTCGGTCTCTTCCTCGGCGTCCTCGACCTCGTCCTCGACGGACTCGTCCTCGTCGCCCTCGGCGACGTCCTCGTCCTCGTCGGTCTCCGGCTCGCCCTGGTCCTCGTCCTCGACCTCGAGAGCGGCTTCCTCGGCGGCCTCGCCGGCAGCGTCGTCAGCAGCGTCGGCCTGGTCCTCGTCGGCGGCCTCGACGATGTCCAGCTCGTCCTCGACGGACTCGGACTCGAAGGCGTCGTTCAGGTTCGCGTCAGACACGGTGGCTGCTTCTTCCTGCGATACAGATGGGGTGGAACAAAAAGTCAGCCGAAGACGTACTTGACTGCTTCCTGGAAGCCATAGTCAATCACGGTGACAAGGCCGATCATGATGACGACGAAGACAATCACCACGGTGGTGTACGTCGAAAGCTGGCTGCGCGTGGGCCAGACGACCTTGCGGAGCTCGGCGACGATCTGTCGGTAGAAGAGCGCGAGACGGCCCAGGGGGCCCTTCTTTCCGCGCTTGCCGCCCTTGCGGGACTTCTTCTTCGAGTCGGAGGCCTCGTCATCGGCATCAGGCATGTCGATGGAGCCTACGGCGTCCGTCACGATCTCTCACCTGATTCCGGGTCGGCCGTGCCGCGCCCGGGTGGAGCCGCACGGCGGTGCAATGAAGTACGTACATGCGCACAACACCTGGCGGTGTGTGTAGCAGGGCCGGAGGGACTTGAACCCCCAACCGCCGGTTTTGGAGACCGGTGCTCTACCAATTGAGCTACGACCCTTTGTTGGTGTCCCTCAACGTACCGCATCGTGAGATGTGGTCGGTGCGGGCCAACGAGGAGTGAGCATACGTGGTCAGAGGGCCCCGCGTCGAACAGAAACCACGACGGACCCGCCCCCGGACGCGCGTACGACCGGGAATGACCGTTCCTGTCCGGTCCGTGAAACCTGTGTGCCGGGCCTTGAAGCGGTCTGGGACGATGGGCCGCATGAGCGCTGCTACCCCTCCCACCGAGCGTCGGGTCTCCGCCCGCATCGGTGCGATCTCCGAGTCCGCCACCCTCGCCGTCGACGCCAAGGCCAAGGCCCTCAAGGCCGCCGGGCGCCCGGTGATCGGTTTCGGCGCGGGTGAGCCCGACTTCCCGACCCCGGACTACATCGTCGAAGCGGCCATCGAGGCCTGCAAGAACCCGAAGTTCCACCGCTACACGCCGGCCGGCGGCCTGCCGGAGCTGAAGAACGCGATCGCCGCCAAGACGCTGCGCGACTCCGGTTACGAGGTCGACGCCTCCCAGGTCCTGGTGACCAACGGCGGCAAGCAGGCGATCTACGAGGCGTTCGCCGCCATCCTCGACCCGGGCGACGAGGTCATCGTCCCGGCGCCGTACTGGACGACGTACCCCGAGTCGATCCGCCTCGCGGGCGGTGTCCCGGTGGAGGTCGTGGCCGACGAGACCACCGGCTACCGGGTCTCGGTGGAGCAGCTCGAGGCGGCCCGGACGGAGCGGACCAAGGTCGTCCTCTTCGTCTCCCCGTCCAACCCGACCGGTGCGGTGTACCCCGAGGCCGACGTCGAGGCGATCGGCCGCTGGGCCGTCGAGCACGGCCTGTGGGTCCTCACCGACGAGATCTACGAGCACCTCGTCTACGGCGACGCGAAGTTCACCTCGCTGCCCACCCTCGTCCCCGAGCTGCGCGACAAGTGCATCGTGGTCAACGGTGTGGCCAAGACCTACGCGATGACGGGCTGGCGCGTCGGGTGGATCGTGGGCCCGAAGGACGTCGTGAAGGCCGCGACGAACCTGCAGTCGCACGCCACGTCCAACGTGAGCAACGTCGCGCAGATCGCCGCCCTGGCCGCCGTCTCGGGCAACCTGGACGCCGTCGCGGAGATGCGCACCGCCTTCGACCGTCGCCGTCAGACGATCGTCCGGATGCTCAACGAGATCGAGGGCGTGTACTGCCCGACGCCGGAGGGCGCGTTCTACGTGTACCCCTCGGTGAAGGGGCTGCTCGGCAAGGAGATCCGCGGCAAGCGCCCGCAGGACTCGGTCGAGCTGGCCGCCCTGATCCTGGACGAGGCCGAGGTCGCGGTCGTCCCCGGCGAGGCCTTCGGCACGCCGGGCTACCTGCGGCTGTCGTACGCGCTGGGTGACGAGGACCTGGTGGAGGGCGTGTCCCGGATCCAGAAGCTGCTCGCCGAGGCGAAGGCCTGATCGGGACCACCCCAGCGACATCGCGAGCTGGTGACGGGCCCCCGGTTCTCCGGAACCGGGGGCCCGTTCTTGCGTTCTAGCAAGGTCCCGATCGGGGAAAGGGGCTGCGTTCGTCCATTCGGGTGCGGCAGGATCGGGCGATGGAGCACGTTCGCGATCTCACCCTGTTGCCCAAGGCCCATCTGCACCTGCACTTCACCGGTTCGATGCGGCCCACGACGCTCATCGAGCTGGCCGACAAGTACGGCGTGCACCTCCCCGAGGCGTTGAGCAGCGGTACGCCTCCGAAGCTGCGGGCGACCGACGAGCGCGGCTGGTTCCGCTTCCAGCGGCTGTACGACATCGCCCGCTCCTGCCTGCGCTCCCCCGAGGACATCCAGCGGCTCGTCCGCGAGGCGGCCCAGGAGGACGTCCGGGACGGCTCCGGCTGGCTGGAGATCCAGGTCGACCCCACCTCGTACGCCCCGCACCTCGGCGGGCTCATCCCGGCCCTGGAGATCATCCTCGACGCGGTCGACGCGGCCTCGCGGGAGACCGGTCTCGGCATGCGGGTCCTCGTCGCCGCGAACCGGATGAAGCACCCCCTGGAGGCGCGGACGCTCGCCCGGCTCGCGGTGCGGTTCGCGGACCGGGGTGTGGTCGGCTTCGGGCTCTCCAACGACGAGCGGCGGGGTCTGGCGCGGGACTTCGACCGGGCCTTCGCCATCGCGCGCGAGGGCGGTCTCCTCGCGGCCCCGCACGGCGGCGAGCTGACGGGTCCCGCGTCGGTACGGGACTGCCTGGACGATCTGCGGGCCTCGCGGGTCGGCCACGGGGTGCGGTCGGCGGAGGACCCGCGGCTGCTGCGGAAGCTCGCGGAGCGCGGGGTGACCTGCGAGGTCTGCCCGTCTTCCAATGTGGCGCTCGGGGTGTACGAGAAGCACGAGGACGTACCGCTGCGCACCCTCTTCGACGCGGGGGTGCCGATGGCTCTGGGCGCGGACGACCCGCTGCTCTTCGGCTCACGGCTCGCGGCGCAGTACGAGATCGCCCGCCGGCACCACGGGTTCACGGACGGGGAGCTGGCGGAGCTGGCCCGGCAGTCGGTGCGGGGCTCGGCGGCGCCGGAGGACGTACAGGCGAAGCTGCTCGCGGGGATCGACGACTGGATCGCGGGCTGATCCCGCCCAGCGGTCCCTCCGGCCGGCTCCGCTCAGCGGTTCGTCCGGCCGACCCGGCTCAGTCGGTCCTCCGGCAGATCCCCGCCGTCAGGGTGCGCGCGATGCCGCGCGCGAAGTCGTCGAGGGAGTCCGGCGGTCGGCGGTCCGGGCTCATCTCCCAGACGAAGGCGCGCTGGACGCACGCCCCCAGGAGCAGGGCGGCGGCGGCCGCCGGATCGGCGTCGGCGGCGATGCGGCCGTGCCGCTGCTCGGCCCGCAGATAGGCGGTGAGGCCCTCGACGGGCTTGTGGGGGCCCTTGCCGTAGGCCCGCATGGCCTCCTCGTGGCGCTGCTTGAGCTGCGGTTCCGCGTAGAGGGAGGCGACGACCGGGAAGGTCTGCTCGTAGAAGAGGGCGGCCTGCCTGGCGATCTCCGTGAGGTTCTGCTCGACGGTACGGCCGCCGGGGTCGGCGGCGAGTGTGTCGAGGAGCCCGCCGAGCCGGGGAAGCCGCTCGTCGAGGACCGCGAGGAAGAGCTCCTCCTTGCTGGAGAAGTACTTGTAGAGCGCGGCTTCCGAGCAGCCGGCGGCCTTGGCGATCTCCTTGGTCGTGGTGCGGGCGAGGCCCACGGTCCGCATGAGGTCGCGGGCGGCGTCCACGATCCGCACCCGGGTCGGCTTCTGTTCCATGCATCCTCCAGCCACGCTTGACGCGTGAGTGAGTATCCACCCACCCTGGGGGTGAGTGAACACTTACCCACCCCTGGAGGGTGCGACATGAAGCTCACAGTCTTCGGCGCGACCGGCGGCATCGGCCGGGAGATCGTCGGCCAGGCACTGGCCTCGGGCCACGAGGTGACGGCGGTCGTACGGGACCCGGCGCGGCTCACGGCGACCGGCGGACGGCTGACGGTCCTCCGCGCCGACCTCTCCGACCCGGAGAGCCTGCGCGGGGCGCTCACCGGCCGGGACGCGGTGCTCTCGGGCCTCGGCGCCCGGAGCCGCGCGGACGCGGGCGTGGCCGCCCGGCTGACCCGCTCGGTGCTCACGGCCATGGAGGCGGAGAAGGTGCGCCGGCTCCTGGTGGTCAGCGCGGCCCCCGTCGGCCCGGTACCGGACGGCCAGGGCCTCGCGGACAAGGCCGTCCTCGCGATCGTCAACGCGGTCCTGAAGGACGTCTACGCCGATCTGCGGGCCATGGAGTCGGACCTCGCCGCGAGCACCGCGGACTGGACGTCCGTACGCCCGCCCAAGCTGACGGACAAGCAGGGCACCGGCCGCTACCGGACGGTCGTCGGCGGCACCCCGCCGCGGGGCCGGTCCCTCGCCCGCGCGGACGTGGCGCACGCGATGCTGGCGATGATCGACGACCCGGCCACGGTCAGGCAGGGCGTGGGCGTCGCGTACTAGCCGGGCCACGCGGGCCGGTCACGATCCGGAGAAGCGGCCTACAGCTCGACGCCCACCGTGACGGGTTCGTTGACGAGGGTGATCCCGAAGGCCTCGTGGACCCCGGCGACGACCTCGCGGGCCAGCGCCAGCAGGTCCTCGGTGGTCGCCTCGCCCCGGTTGGTCAGGGCGAGCGTGTGCTTGGTGGAGATCCGCGCGGGCCCGGAGCCGTACCCCTTGGTGAACCCGGCCCGGTCGATCAGCCAGGCGGCGGAGGTCTTCACCGCGCCGTCCTCGCCCGCGGGGAAGGCCGGCGGGGTGACGTCCGCGCCGAGCCGCCCGGCCACGCGCGCGAGGAAGGTCTCGTACTCCCCGGCCGTGAGGATCGGGTTGGTGAAGAAGGAGCCCGCCGACCAGGTGTCGTGGTCCTCCGGGTCCAGGACCATGCCCTTGCCGGCGCGCAGCCGCAGCACGGTCTCGCGGGCCTCGGCGAGCGGCACCCGGTCCCCCGCCCCGACGCCGAGGGCGCGGGCGGTCTCGGCGTACTTGATCGGCGCGGACATCCCGTCCGCGTCCTCCAGCTCGAAGCGGACCCGCAGCACCACATACCGCTCGGGGTGCTCCTTGAAGAGGCTGTGGCGGTACGAGAAGGCGCACTCGGCGTTGGTGAGGGTGACGGTCTCCTCCGTGCGCCGGTCGTAGGCGACGACCTCGGTCACGGTGGCGGAGACGTCCTGCCCGTAGGCACCGACGTTCTGGATCGGGGTCGCACCGGCCGAGCCGGGGATGCCGGCCAGGCACTCGATCCCGGCGAGTCCGGCCTCGACGGTCCGGGCGACGGCGTCGGTCCAGACCTCGCCGGCGGCGAGCTCCAGCTTCGTCCCGTCGAGGGCGAAGCCCTCGGTCGCGATCCGCAGCGCCGTGCCGTCGAAGCCCTTGTCCCCGATGACGAGGTTGGAGCCGCCGCCGACGACCAGCAGCGGCGTCCCCGTGGCGTCGGCCTCGCGGACGGCCGCGACCACTTCGTCGTCGGTGGTGGCGGTGACCAGCCGGGTGGCGGGACCGCCGAGCCGGAAGGTGGTCAGGGGCGCGAGGGGGGCGTCGAGGAGAGGCTGCACGGGCTCAAGGGTACGGGCCCGTCGCCGCGGCGACGGGCCCGTGACGCCCGTGAGGCGGGCTCGTGGCGCCGGACTCGGGGAGCCCGGATCGTGAGGCAGAGCTCGGAGTGCCCGGCTCGTGAGACAGGGCTCGTGGTGCCCGGCTCGTGGGATCAGGCGAGGCGGACGACGGCCCGGGACATGCCCAGCACCTTCTGCCCCGCGCACATCGCGGTCAGGTCGACCCGCACCCGCTGGTCGTCCAGCTTGGCGGCGACCTTGGCGCTGACCTCGATCAGCGCGCCCTCGTCGTCGTTGGGGACGACGACGGGCTTGGTGAAGCGGACGCCGTACTCGACGACCGCGGCGGGGTCGCCGGCCCAGTCGGTGACGACGCGGACGGCCTCGGCCATGGTGAACATGCCGTGGGCGATGACGTCGGGGAGGCCGACCTCCACCGCGAACTTCTCGTTCCAGTGGATGGGGTTGAAGTCCCCCGAGGCGCCGGCGTACCGGACGAGTGTGGCGCGCGTCACGGGGAAGGACTGCGCGGGCAGCTCGGTGCCGACCTCGACCTCGTCGTAGGCGATCTTGGCGGTCATGGTCAGGCCCCCTCGGGTGCGCGGGAGACGAGCTTCGTCCAGGCGGTGACGACGTGCTCGCCGGAGGCGTCGTGGACCTCGCCGCGGATGTCCAGGATGTCGTTGCCCGCCATCGACTTGATCGCCTCGATGGTGGAGGTGACCGAGAGACGGTCCCCGGCGCGTACGGGCCGGGTGTAGGCGAACTTCTGGTCGCCGTGGACGACCCGGCTGTAGTCGAGACCCAGCTGCGGATCCTCGATGACGGCGCCGGCCGCCTTGAATGTGATGGCGAACACAAACGTGGGCGGGGCGATCACATCGGAATGCCCGAGACCCTTGGCCGCCTCGATGTCGGTGTACGCGGGATTGGCGTCCCCGATCGCCTCGGCGAACTCGCGGATCTTCTCGCGGCCGACCTCGTAGGGCGGGGTGGGCGGATAGGTCCGGCCCACGAAGGACTGGTCGAGCGCCATGGACTCGATACCTCCTGGATTTGTTGCCGACAAACGACACGAGGCCGCCCCCGAGTGGGGACGGCCTCGTGTACGAGCCTGATTAGCGCGTCTCGCGGTGCGCAGTGTGCGAGTTGCAGCGGGGGCAGTGCTTCTTCATCTCAAGACGGTCCGGGTTGTTACGCCGGTTCTTCTTGGTGATGTAGTTCCGCTCCTTGCACTCCACGCAGGCCAGCGTGATCTTCGGGCGGACGTCGGTGGCAGCCACGTGAGTGCTCCTTGGACGGATGGGACGGATGAACGCATGAAAGAGTAGCCGATCGAAGGACCGACCCCACAATCGGCTACTGTGTGTAGCGGTGACCGGACTTGAACCGGTGACACAGCGATTATGAGCCGCTTGCTCTACCGACTGAGCTACACCGCTTTGATGATCCGGATCCCGCCCGAGGACGGGTCCTTCTCACCAGAGCCCCAATACGGAATCGAACCGTAGACCTTCTCCTTACCATGGAGACGCTCTACCGACTGAGCTATTGGGGCGAGCGAGGAAGACATTACACGGTCTCCCGCCCATCACCCAAATCCGTTTCCCGGCGCCCGTCCGACGGCCCTCACCAGGCGTCCCGTACGCCACTCGTGGCCTCATCGGTACGACTATTGCGCTCCTCCTCGAAGGTCGGTCCGAGCGCCCCTAGGCTCGGCCCCACGCTTCGTGATCTTGATCTGAGGAGCCTTGAAGGAGCCCCCGATGTCAGCCGAAAGCAAGCAGCCCCAGCCGCCCGAGGACGGGGCCGCCACGGCCGACTCGACCTCGCTCCTGCTCTCCCACGCCCGGCTCACCGACGGACGGAACGTCGACGTACGGCTCGCCGGCGGCCGGATCGAGGCGGTCGGGACGGCCGGCAGCCTCGCCGCCGTGGGCGCGCGCGTGGACCTGGCCGGCTATCTGCTGCTGCCCGCCGCCGCCGAACCCCACGCGCACGCCGACACCGCGCTCTCCGCCGACTCCCCCGGGCCGGTCTCCTACGCCCCCGAGGACGTCCAGCGCCGCGCCACCGAGGCGGCGCTCCTCCAGCTCGGCCACGGCGCCACCGCGCAGCGCGCGCACGTGCGGATCGGCGACGTGCACGCGCTCGGCCCGCTCGAAGCCGTCCTCCAGGCCCGGCGCTCCCTGCGCGGCCTGGTGGACCTGACCGCGGTCGCGGTGCCCCGGCTGCTCACCGGGGTGGCGGGCGCCGACGGTCTCGCGATGCTCAGGGACGCGGTGAAGATGGGCGCCGGGGTGGTCGGCGGCTGCCCGGACCTCGACCCCGATCCGGCCGGATACGTGGAGGCGGTCCTGGAGGTCGCGGCCGAGCACGGCGTCCCGGTCGACCTGCACACCGACGGCGACGACCCGGCCAGGCTCGCCCGGCTCGCCGCCATGGCCGGCGGGCTGCGGCCCGGTGTGACGATCGGCCCGTGCGCCGGGCTCGGCCGGCTCCCCGCCGACGCGGCACGGCGGACGGCGGACGGACTCGCCGCGGCCGGGGTGACCGTGGTCTGTCTGCCGCAGGGCGGCTGCGGAAGCACGGAACGGCGGGGCGCGGCCCCGGTACGGCTGCTGCGGGCGGCCGGGGTGCGGGTCGCGGCGGGCAGCGGGGCGATGCGGGACGTGGCCAACCCGGTGGGCCGCGGGGACCCGCTGGAGGCGGCGTACCTGCTGGCCTCGCTCGGCGGGTTGTCGCCGGAGGAGGCGTACGCGGCGGTGAGCGCCGAGGCGCGGTCCGCGACGGGCCTGCCGGAGGTACGGGTGGAGGCCGGCTTCCCGGCCGAGCTGCTCGCGGTGCGCGGCGAGCGCCTCTCGGGCGTGCTGTCCCTCGCGTACAGCCGGATCGTGGTGCACCGGGGGCGGGTGGTGGCCAGGACCAGCGCGGTGCGGGAGTACTGCGACTCGGCGGCGGCGCTCGATCTGCCGCGCCAGGCCCGCCCGGAGCGGCCCCCCGAGCCGGGAAGCCCTCCGGCCGGTCCCGTCGTACGGTCGTGAGTATGCGCATCGTCATCGCTGGAGGACACGGACAGATCGCCCTGCGCCTGGAGAGGCTGCTCTCGGCGCACGGGCACGAGGTCGCGGGAATCATCCGCAGACCGGAACAGGCCGGAGACCTGCGGGACGCGGGGGCCGAGCCGGTGATCCTGGACCTGGAGTCGGCGTCGGTCGAGATGGTCGCCGCCGTCCTCCAGGGCGCCGACGCGGCCGTCTTCGCCGCGGGCGCGGGGCCGGGCAGCGGCGTGGACCGCAAGGACACGGTGGACCGCGCGGCGGCGATCCTCTTCGCGGACGCGGCCGAACGGGCGGGCGTGCGGCGCTACATCGTCGTCTCGTCGATGGGCGCGGACGCGACGCACACGGGCGACGGGATCTTCGACGCGTACCTCCGCGCCAAGGGGGCGGCGGACGACGCGGTCCGCTCCCGCACGACCCTGGACTGGACGATCCTGCGCCCCGGCCAGCTGACGGACGACGCGGGCACCGGCCTGGTCCGCCTGGAGGCCCGCACGGGCCGTGGCCCGGTCCCCCGCGACGACGTGGCCGCGACCCTCGCCGAACTCCTGGACACCCCGGCGACGGCCGGCCTGACCCTGGAGCTCACCACGGGCCCGACCCCGCTGTCGGTCGCGGTGAAGGACGTGGCCGGCAACTGACCGACGGAACGGCGGCCGAGGCCCACGGGGGCGGGGCAGAGGCTCCTGGGAGGCCCAGGCGGCCCCGTCGGCCGCCGCAGGAACCCGCGAGACACGGAAGGTCCCCGGCGCACCGCGCCGGGGACCTTCCGCCGTCGTTTCCCTCCGCCCACCCCTCTGCGGCACAATCTGCCCACGCGTCACGCGAGTTGCTCGCGGCACGCGTGCGGGATTCACGACAGTCCGGGGGGTACGACGTGATCAATGGGCCTATTCCGATCCCACCCCAGCTCAATCTGCCACCCGGGCGCCGGCGCCTCCTCAAGCGTCTGCGTCGCGCCTGGCGGTCACGCAAGGCACTGAAGGGCGTGACCCAGTGGATCCTGGACTGGGGCGTGCCCATCGCCGCCGTCCTGGCGCTGGTGTACGTCCTGGCGGCGCGGGCGACCAGTCCCAGCCACGTCTATCGCTCGTTCACCCTGATCGACCCGCCGAAGCACGGCCTTCTGTGGACGTCGTCGCTGATCGGCTGGCTCGTCGTCCCGGCCATCATCGGTGGATTCGCCGGCCATGTGATCGCCGAGCGCATCAGCCGGGTGAAGTCCATCTCGACCAACACGCTCTTCCAGCAGCGGAAGTTGAGCCAGCGTCTCCGGCCGCCGGGCCTCATCGACGACCTGAGCTCGTACTTCCACGGCTCGTACGCGCGGCAGGAGTTCGTGGACGGCTGGGTTCGCGTCGCGCACCGCAACGACTGGGCCAAGGCCCAGGACCACTGGGAGGTCTACATCAGGGACATGATGTCGACGCAGCAGTACGCTCATCTCGACCGGCACGAGTGCCTCAGGCAGGCTCAGAACACGGGCAAGCTGGCCCTTGGCTACACGGCCCACACCGGGCTCTGCATCGTGTGCGAAAGAAGGCGGTGAGCCGTGCGTTCCGAAGACGCGGTCGAAATCGTGCGCGCCTCGCTCGCCCTGGCCTTTCCGACGGCCACCGCGGAGGGTCTGACCCGGGCGGCGGAGACCGTCATCCGCTGGGGCGCCGAGGACGTCGCGGACCACATGAACGGCCCGCTGACCAGTCAGATGCTGGTGGACCTGCTCGAAGTCGCCGGTGTCCCCGAGGAGGAGTTCCGCCCCGCGGAGCCGGAGACCTATCTCCCCGCCGAGCCGGCCGGCTACCGGACCTGGACCCGCACGGAGGGCATGACACCGCTGCCCATCCTGCCGAGACCGCCCGACGAGCCCCTGCCGTCGCACAACCCGGATAACCCCGACAACCCCGACAACCCGAACCGCCGGCGGTGAGCGTTGCCGCAGGTCGCAGCCGGTGTGTACTCGGACCGCAGTCAAAGGAGATACCGCCCGCCATGGCCGTGACCGTCTCCCCGGCCGCGGCGCGGCGGGCCGGAATTCCCGTCCACGGCCCGTCCGGACACGCTGGTGGACAGGGTGATTCAGCGGAACAGGGCGAGACAGTCGGCCCCGGTCACACCTTTACACGCAAACGGCCCCTGATCGCGTTTCCGCAGATCAGGGGCCGTTCATATCGCGTGGCGACGCCAGGATTCGAACCTGGGTAGGCTAAGCCGACGGATTTACAGTCCGCTCCCATTGGCCACTCGGGCACATCGCCATGAGATTGCTGCCGTGGAGCCGCTTTGCTGCGGTGTTCCGTGGCAACGACGTAAACAATACCTGATCCCGGGGGGTGCTACGCCACCGGATTGATCAGCCGTTCGGGCCGTGGTGCACCCCCTAGGCTTTGGGGGTACCCCAGCATCCGAGCAAGGAGCCACGAGTCATGGCCGACTCCAGTTTCGACATCGTGTCCAAGGTCGAGCGGCAGGAGGTCGACAACGCCCTCAACCAGGCCGTGAAGGAGATCTCGCAGCGTTACGACTTCAAGGGAACCAACGCCTCGATCGCGTGGTCGGGCGAGAAGATCCTCATGCAGGCGAACGGCGAGGAGCGCGTCCTGGCGATCCTCGACATCTTCCAGACCAAGCTGATCAAGCGCGGCATCTCGCTGAAGACGCTGGACGTCGAGGGTGACCCGCAGCTGTCCGGCAAGGAGTACAAGCTCTTCGCCTCGGTCACCGAGGGCATCTCCCAGGAGAACGCCAAGAAGGTCGCGAAGACCATCCGGGACGAGGGCCCCAAGGGCGTCAAGGCGCAGGTCCAGGGTGACGAGCTGCGGGTCAGCTCGAAGAGCCGGGACGACCTGCAGGCCGTGCAGGCGCTGCTCAAGGGCAAGGACTTCGACTTCGCGATCCAGTTCGTGAACTACCGCTGAGCTCTCGGCAGGTCCTGAGGCTCGTGTCCGAATTCCGCCAGCCCGAGGCTCGGCGGGCCCCGCACACTGGACGTGGAAGACCCGTGCGGGAGAGGAACCAGCCATGACCGTGTACGCGTACGCCGACGGCCCCCTGGGCGAGATGCTGCTGGTCGGGCAGCTCGCCGAAGGGGGCCGTGCCGTGCTGCGCTCGCTGTCCCTGCCGGGGCAGAAGGGCGCCGTCGAGGTCGAGGACGGGTGGACCCGGGCGCCCGAGGCGTTCGGCGAGGTCGTCGAGCAGCTCGGGGAGTACTTCGACGGGCGGCGGGACCGGTTCGAGCTGCCGCTCGCCACCGACGCCGGGACCGACTTCCAGCGGCGCGTCTGGCGGGCCCTGGAGGAGATCCCGTACGGCACGACCGTCTCGTACGGGGAGATCGCCCGGCGGGTCGGCTCCTCCGGCGCCGGGGTGCGGGCCGTGGGGACCGCCATCGGACGCAATCCGCTGCTCGTGGTCCGGCCCTGTCACCGGGTGGTCGGGGCCGACGGGTCCCTGCGCGGGTACGCCGCCGGGCTGGAGCGCAAGGAGCGGCTCCTCGGCCTGGAGGGAGCCCCGGTGTGACCGAGGGGCTCTTTCCCCGCGAGCGGGCCATGGTCGCGCCCGGCGCCGTGCACGTGCCCGGGTGGCTGCCGCCCGGGCGGCAGCGGGAGCTGGTGGACGCCTGCCGGGAGTGGGGGCGCGGGCCGGTTCCCTACCGGCAGACCGTGCTGCCCGGCGGCGGTGTCATGTCGGTCCGGTCGCTGTGCCTGGGCCGGCAGTGGGTGCCGTACCGCTATCTCGACTCCGTCGGTGTTCCCCTGCCCGAGTGGCTGGTCGCCCTCGGGCGGGAGGCGCTCGTCGAGGCGTACGGGGACGAGGCGTACGGCGGCGGTGACGGCGGCGCCTTCGCGCCCGACACCGCGCTCGTGAACTTCTACGCGCCGGGGGCGCGGATGGGGATGCACCAGGACCGCGAGGAGCGTTCGGGCGCGCCGGTGGTGTCGCTGAGCCTCGGGGACCGGTGTGTCTTCCGGTTCGGCAACGAGGAGGGCCGGGGGCGGCCGTACCGGGACGTCGAGCTGGCCTCCGGGGACCTCTTCGTGTTCGGCGGGCCGTCGAGGTGGGTGCACCACGGCGTGCCCAAGGTCTGGCCGGGGACGGCCGATCCGGCGCTCGGGCTCACCGGCCGGCTCAACATCACCCTCCGCGAGACCGGGCTCCGGGACTCCCCCTAGGCTGCGGCGCATGAGTGCTGAGCTGCGGCGGTCCCTCGGTCTTCTCGACGCTGTCGTGATCGGGCTCGGCGCCATGGTCGGCGCCGGGATCTTCGTCGCGCTCGGGCCGGCCGCGGGGGCGGCCGGGTCCGGGGGCGGGCTGCTCGTGGCGCTCGGGGTCGCCGCCGTGGTGGCGTACTGCAACGCGATGGCCTCGGCCCGGCTCGCGGCCCGGTACCCCCGTTCCGGCGGCACCTATGTGTACGGTCGCGAATGCCTGGGGTCGTTCTGGGGGTATCTGGCCGGCTGGGCGTTCGTGGTCGGCAAGACGGCCTCGTGCGCGGCCATGGCGCTGACCGTCGGGGCGTATGTGTGGCCGGAGCAGGCGCACGCCGTCGCGGTGGCCGCCGTGGTGGCCCTGACGGCCGTCAATTACAGGGGAGTTCAGAAGTCCGCGCTGCTCGTGCGGGTGATCGTGGGGCTCGTTCTCGCGGTGCTCGCCGCGGTCGTCGTGGTGACCCTGGAGGCCGGCGGGGCGGCACCGCTCGCGCCCGGCGGGGAGCTCACCGCCGGCGGCGTCCTCCAGGCGTCGGGTTTGCTCTTCTTCGCATTCGCGGGGTACGCGCGGATCGCGACGCTCGGCGAGGAGGTCCGAGATCCGGCCCGGACGATCCCCCGGGCCGTGCCGGTGGCGCTCGGGATCACGCTCGTGGTCTATGTGCTCGTCGCGGTGGGCGTGCTCGGTGTCCTCGGTGCCGACGCCCTCGCCGACTCCTCCGCCCCGCTGACGGACGCGGTCCGCGCGGCGGGCGCCGACGGGCTGGTGCCGGTGGTCGCGGTGGGCGCGGCCGTGGCGGCGCTCGGCTCGCTGCTCTCGCTGATCCTCGGGGTGTCCCGTACGACCCTGGCGATGGCCCGGGACGCCTATCTGCCGACCGCGCTCGCCGTGGTGCACCCCCGGTTCCAGGTGCCGCACCGGGCCGAGCTCGCGGTGGGCGCGGTGGTGGCCGTGGTGGCCGCGACCGTGGACGTGCGGGGTGCGATCGGCTTCTCGTCCTTCGGGGTGCTCGTCTACTACGGGATCGCGAACGCCGCCGTCTGGACCCTGGGCCCCGCCCACCGGCCGCTCGCGGCGGTGGGCCTCGCCGGGTGCGCGGCGCTGGCGTTCGCGCTGCCGCTCGGGTCCGTCCTCGCGGGGTCGGGGGTCGTCGCGGCCGGCGTGGTGGCGTGGGCGGTCAGTCGAGGACGAGCCGTACCCCCGCGTCCCTGAGTCCGTCGACGAACTCCTGGAACGTCGCGGGGCGGCGATCGCTCCACGGCTGGACTCCCAGGCATCTCCGGGCCACGTCCGCGTGCCGCCAGACGAGGGTGGTGCCCGCCAGCAGCTCGCCCACCGCCCGGGGCGCCCCGACGGCGAGGCCGCGGCCGGGGCCGAGGACGGCCTCTCCCAGGGCGCACAGGAAGGAGTCCTCGTCGACGACGTCGCCGCCGTCGAGGTGGTACGTGGCGTCCGGGGTGATCTCCGGGGCACCGTACGACCGGCGGGCGGCCTGGTTCAGCCACTCGCCGCGCGCCGCTCCGGTGAACCGCCGCCAGGTGCCGGGTTCGGCGGGCCGGTCGCGGTGCCACAGGTCCCAGACCTCGCGGGACTGGTGCGGGATCAGACCGGCCAGGGGGAAGGACACCGTCAGGTCGAGCAGTCCGTGGTGATGGGCGGAGGTGTCCCAGCCGGTGACGTGGCCCGCCTCGGCCTCGTGGTGGGTGTTCCCCACGTGATCGAGGACCTGGTAGCGGACGGCGGCGAACTCCTCCTCGCCGGCCGCCAGGGCGTCGCGGAGCTCCCCGCGCGGGGAGCAGCCGACGAAGGTGACCTCGGTGCGGGTCGGCTCCGGCGGTTCCGGGGGCGGGACGGGGACCAGGTTCCCGCAGGGGTGGGCGGCGGCGCCCGTGTACGACCGGCGGGGGCCCGAGGACTCGACGGTGACGACGTCGCCGCGGGCGCCGAGCACGCGGGCCTCCTCGAAGAGCCACGTGTGGCCGTCGGGCGTCCGGACGTGGAGCGTGCCGAGGGGGGCCGAGCCCTCGACGACGGCCTGGGTGACGGCGCGGGCCAGCTCGCCGCGCGGTTCGCAGCCGCGCAGCTCGTGGACCGAGCGGGGCGGCGGGACGGGGTTCCCGTACAGGCCGTCGACGTCCTTGCAGAGCGCGACCGCGTACGTGCCGGAGACCAGGGCGTACTTCGGGTGGTGCACCGGGCCCTCAGCGGCCCTGGTAGGTGTACCCGGCGTACGCCTGGTCCGTGGGGACGATCTCCTTGCCGAGGGGCAGCAGCGAGATCGGGATCATCTTGAAGTTCGCGATGCCCAGCGGGATGCCGATGATCGTGATGCAGAGGGCGATGCCGGTGGTGATGTGGCCGAGGGCGAGCCACCAGCCGGCGAGGATCAGCCACAGGACGTTGCCCACGCAGGAGGGCGCGCCCGCGTCCGCCCGGTCCACGACCGTGTGCCCGAAGGGCCACAGCGCGTAGATGCCGATACGGAAGGCGGCGAGACCGAAGGGGATGCCGATGATCGTGATGCAGAGCAGGACGCCCGCGAGCATGTAGCCCAGGAACATCCAGAATCCGCAGAGCACCAGCCATATGACGTTGAGGATCGTTTTCACGGGCGTCGACCTGCCATCTGTTCGAGCCGGGCGATCCGCTCGGCCATCGGCGGGTGGGTGGAGAACATCTTGGAGAGGCCCTTTCCCGGCCGGAACGGGTTCGCGATCATCATGTGGCTCGCGGTCTCGATCCTCGGCTCGGGGGGCAGCGGAAGCTGCTTGGTGCCCGCCTCCAGCTTCCGCAGGGCGCTGGCCAGGGCGAGCGGGTCGCCGGTGAGCTGGGCTCCGGAGGCGTCCGCCTCGTACTCGCGGGAGCGGGAGATGGCCAGCTGGATGACGGAGGCGGCGATCGGGCCGAGGATGAGCACCAGGAGGTAGCCGAGGATGCCCGGGCCGTCGTCGTCGCTGGAGCGGCCGACCGGGATCAGCCAGGCGAAGTTCACCAGGAACATGATCACGGAGGCGAGCGCTCCGGCCACCGACGAGATCAGGATGTCCCGGTTGTAGACATGGCTCAACTCGTGGCCGATGACTCCGCGCAGCTCCCTCTCGTCGAGGATCGCGAGGATGCCCTCGGTGCAGCAGACGGCGGCGTTGCGCGGGTTGCGGCCGGTCGCGAAGGCGTTCGGCGCCTGGGTCGGCGAGATGTAGAGCCGGGGCATGGGCTGACGCGCCTGGGTGGAGAGCTCCCGCACCATCCTGTAGAGCGCGGGCGCCTCGAACTCGCTGACCGGACGGGCGCGCATGGCCCGCAGTGCCAGCTTGTCGCTGTTCCAGTACGCGTACGCGTTGGTGCCGATCGCCACGAACAGCGCGACGATCAGCCCCGTACGACCGAAGAAGCTGCCGATGAGAATGATGAGGGCGGAGAGCCCTCCGAGGAGTACGGCGGTCCTCAGCCCGTTGTGCCGGCGGTGCACGGTACGCCCTCCAAGTGGTGCGGCAGGGGAACCCTTTACGTCGTGGTCGTCCTCCCCCGGACTTCTTCCGGGAGGGACCTCCAGGTCCAGTGGACCCTTCCGTACTGGTCAACGCCAGGCGGGAGGTTCGGGTTCCCCCGGCCGTACCGGGGGCCGCCGCGGGCGGGTGTGGGCCGTTCGGGTGATCAGCGGGGCGTCGGGACGCCGAACTTCTCCAGGGTGACGGCCACGGGCTCGACCTCGCTGGTGCAGTGGGCGCAGCGGGAGGCGATGGCCGGGATCTCGGTGAAGCAGCGGGGGCAGTCGCGCTTCTCGGTCTTGGGGTCGGCGGCCTCCTCCTTGGCGAACTTCGCCTGGACCTTCGCCAGCGGGGCGACGATCAGGAAGTAGAGCACCGCGGCGGTGATGACGAAGGCGATGGTCGCGGAGATCGCGAGGCCGTAGGGGAAGACGGTCTTGCCGACGTGGAACTGCGCGTCGTTGAAGTTGCCGACGGAGCCGGTGGCGAGTCCGATGAGGGGGGTGATGAAGGCCTTGCTGAAGCCGGTGACGACAGCGGTGAACGCCGTTCCGACGGCCAGACCGATGGCCATCGAGATGACGTTCCCGCGCAGTATGAAGTCCTTGAATCCGTTCAGCACGGGGTGTTGCTCCTCGGTGTCGCTCGTGGGGGGGTCAGAACAGGCTGTTCGCCGCGAAGCGAAGGGCGAACTGCGGGTAACCCGACAGCACGACTCCGGCGGCGGCGGTCAGCGCGATCGCCAGAGTGATCGACACGGGGGCCGTGTGGGGGACGGGGGCCCCGGCCGGTGCCTCCTCCACCGCGCCTTCCGGCGCGCGGAACAGCAGTGCCGTCCAGCGGAGGTAGTAGTACAGCGCGATCACGACGTTCACGGCCATGACCACGGCCAGCCAGCCGAGGCCCGCGTCGACGGCCGCCGAGAAGACGGTCACCTTGGCGAAGAGGCCGATGATACCCGGGGGCAGACCGGCCAAATTCAGGAGGAAGAACCCGAACGCCAGAGCCGTGGCGGGGCTCGTCGCGTACAGGCCGCGATAGTCCGCGACCCGGTTCCCGGGGTGTCTGCGGGCGACCAGCGCGACGACCGCGAAGGCGCCGAGGTTCACCACCGCGTACATCAGGGCGTACGCGACGGTCGCGCCGATCTGGTCGTCGCTGGAGTACGCGGCGGCCGCGATCGGCACCAGCAGATAGCCCGCCTGGGCGACCGAGGACCAGGCGAGCAGCCGGACCGCGCTCCACGCGCGCGTGGAGACCTGGCGGAGGGCGGCCACGTTGCCGGCGGTCATGGTCAGGGCGGCGAGCACCGCGAGCGCCGGACCCCACACGTCCGCGTACGAGGGGAAGGCGACGACCGTCACCAGGATCAGCCCGGTGAAGCCGACGGCCTTGCCGACCACCGAGAGGTAGGCGGCGACCGGCAGCGGGGCGCCGACGTACGTGTCGGGCACCCAGAAGTGGAAGGGAACGGCCGCGGTCTTGAAGGCGAAGCCGACGAGGGTGAGGGCCACGCCCGCCTCGGCGAGCGTCTGGAGCTGCCCCGGCACGTCGTCGAGGCGCTGGGCGAGCTCCGTGAGGTGGAGGGTGCCGGTCGCCGCGTACACGAAGCTGACGCCGAGCAGGGTGACGGCGGTCGCGGTCACCGAGGAGAGGAAGAACTTGAGCGCCGCCTCGCCCGACCTGCGGTCGCCGCGCTTGAGGCCGACGAGCGCGAAGGCCGGCAGCGAGGCCACTTCGAGGGCGACGACGAGGGTCGCGAGGTCACGGGAGGCCGGCAGCAGGGCGGCGCCCGCCGCCGAGGCGAGCAGCAGGAACCAGAACTCGCCGGCCGGGAGCCTCTCCCGGGTCTCCGTCAGCGACAGCAGCGCCGTGAGGAGCGCGCCGCCGAGGACGAGCAGCTGGATGACGAGGGTGAAGTGGTCGGCCGTGTAGCTGCACGCCCCCACCCCGGTGTCCGCGGTGAGGCAGAAGGTGGAGCGGTCACCGGCCCGCAGCGGTACGAGGAGGGCGAGGGCCGCGACGAGGCCGCCGATCGCGGTCAGGCCGAGGAACCGCTTGTGCTCCTCGGGGACGAAGAGGTCGGCGACGAGCACGACGAGGGCGACCACGGCCGTCAGGGTCGGGGGCGCGATCGTGAGCCAGTCGACGGACTGGACGAGCGAGTCGCCGGCGAGCGCCGTCACTGGGGTCATCGGGTGCCTCCGGCGAGGAGCTTCTGGACGGCCGGGTCGGTGAGGCCGAGGAGAACCGCGGGCCAGAGTCCGGCCAGGACGGTGAGGGCGACGAGCGGGGTCCAGGCGGCGAACTCGTAGCCCTGGACGTCGGCGATCGGTGTCTCCCCGGCGGGCCGTGGGCCGCCCATGCAGACGCGGCGGACGACGAGGAGGAGGTACGCGGCGGTGAGGAGGGTGCCGAAGGCGCCGATCGCCATGAAGGTGAGGAACGCGGGCCGGCTGAGGCCCTCGGCGGGCTCGAAGGCGCCGAACAGGGCGAGCATCTCGCCCCAGAAGCCGGCCAGCCCCGGCAGTCCGAGGGAGGCGACGGCGGCGAAGGCCAGCAGGGCGCCGAGGCGGGGGGCACGGCCGTAGAGGGCGGCGCCGGTGGCGCCCGCGAGGGTGTCGAGGTCGGCGGTGCCGTACCGGTCCTTGACCGCGCCGACCAGGAAGAAGAGCAGGCCGGTGACGAGGCCGTGGGCGACGTTGGCGAAGAGGGCGCCGTTGACCCCGGTGGGCGTCATGGTGGCGATGCCCAGGAGGACGAAGCCCATGTGGCCGACGGAGGAGTACGCGATGAGGCGCTTGAGGTCGCCCTTGCTGCCGGGCCTCACGAGGGCGAGGCAGGCGAGCGATCCGTAGATGATCCCGGCGACGGCGAAGGCCGCGAGGTACGGGGCGAAGGTCCGCATCCCGTCGGGGGCGACCGGCAGCAGGATGCGGACGAAGCCGTACGTGCCCATCTTCAGGAGGACACCGGCGAGGAGGACCGAGCCGACCGTCGGGGCGGCGGTGTGGGCGTCCGGCAGCCAGCTGTGCAGCGGCCACATCGGGGTCTTCACGGCGAGCCCGAGACCGATCGCGAGAACGGCGATGACCTGCACGGACGTGGTCAGTCCACGGCCGTTGTCGGCGGCCAGCGCCACCATGTCGAACGTGCCCGCCTTCACTCCGACGAGGAGCAGGCCGAGCAGCATGACGACGGAGCCGAGCAGCGTGTAGAGGATGAACTTCCAGGCCGCGGCCTGCCTCCCCTCGCCGCCCCAGCGGGCGATGAGGAAGTACATCGGGATGAGGACCGTCTCGAAGGCCAGGAAGAACAGGATCAGGTCGAGGACGGCGAAGGTGGCGAGGGTGCCGGACTCCAGGACGAGGAGCAGTGCGACGAAGGCCTTGGGGGACGGGCCCGCCGGCATCTTGAAGTAGCTGTACAGCGCGCAGAGGAAGCTCAGGAGCGCGGTCAGGACCAGGAGGGGCAGGGAGATGCCGTCGACACCGAGGTGGATCCGCACGTCGAGTGCCCGGATCCAGCTGACGTCCGTCGTGGCCTGCATCCTCGACGGCCGGTCGTGGTCGAAGCCGAGCGCGAGGACGATCGCGGCCAGCAGGATCACACCGGTGACGACGACACCGTGGCGGAGCACGGCCTGGTCCGGGGACTTCCCCTTCAGCCCCGGCGGAGCCGGCAGGAGGGCGGCGGCCGCGCCGAGGAGCGGTCCGGCGACGATCGCCACCAGAAGGAACTGCATCACGGATTCGCTGATATCGATCACGGCTCACGCTCCGGCGGCGGCGTTGGCGAGGGCGACGGCGACGATCGCCAGGACGACGGAGCCGGCGAGCAGGGCGCTGAGGTAGGTCTGCACATTGCCGGTCTGGGCGCGGCGGACGAGCCAGCCGAGTCCCTTGGCCGAGTTGCCCGCGGCCTGCACATAGGTGTCGACGACCTCGCGGTCCAGGAAGCGGACCAGGGAGGCGGCGGCGAGGACGGGCCGGACGAACGCCGCCCGGTAGACGGCGTCCAGGTGGAAGCCGTCGGCGGCGGGGCCGTGCAGCGGGCCGAGGAGGGCGCGGCCGGGGTCGGCCGGGTCCTCCGCGGGGTGCGGCAGACGCAGCGCCTCGGCCTCGACGAGACCCGCTTCGGCGTCCGGGTGGGCGACGTGCGGGGCGGCGGCGCCCACCGGGGTCCTGGCGGCCAGGGTGCGCCAGACCGCGTAGGTGATCACGGCTCCGGCGGCGGCGAGGCCCGTACCGAGGACGGCCGTGGTCAGGGTCGGGGTGAGGGCGTTCCCGTCGAACCAGTCGTCGAGGTACGTGACGGTCAGACCGAAGCCCAGGGAGGGGATCGCGAGCACCCACAGGACGGACGTCATCGCGAGGGGCTGACGGCCGTGGTCGGGGGCCTCCGCGCCCCGGCCGTGGAAGGTCCGCAGCCACAGGCGGAGCGCGTATGCGGCGGTCAGCAGCGCGGTCAGCAGACCGGCGACGAGGACGGTCCAGCCCGCCCCGGCGGGGGCGACCGTCCGGTCCCCGAGCGCGGTGTGCTCGGCGGCCACCAGCACGGCCTCCTTGGAGAAGAAGCCGGCGAACGGCGGGATCGCGGCGAGCGCGAGCAGGGCGACGGTCATCGTCCAGTACGCGTCCGGGATGCGCTTCGCGAGGCCGCTCATGCGGGACATGGCGGTCAGCGAGTTCGTACCCGCGGCGTGGATGACCGTACCGGCGGCGAGGAAGAGCAGCGCCTTGAACGCGGCGTGCGAGAGGAGGTGGAAGACGGCGGACCCGCGGTCGCCGACGGCGAGGGCACCGGCCATGTAGCCGAGCTGGCCGATCGTCGAATAGGCCAGGACCCGCTTGATGTCGTCCTGGGCGAGTGCGGCCAGCGCCGAGCCGACCATCGTGATCGCGGCCATCACGGCGAGCACCGTCATCGCGGCGGCGGACTCGGCGAAGACGGGCAGCAGCCGGGCCGTGAAGTAGATGCCGGCGGCGACCATCGTCGCCGCGTGGATGAGCGCGGAGACGGGGGTGGGACCGGCCATGGCGTCGGGGAGCCAGGTGTGCAGCGGGAACTGCGCCGACTTGCCCGCCACACCGGCGAGCAGCAGCAGCGCGATCAGGGTGGGGTGGTCGATGCCGCCGCTCGCGACGGCGCCGAGGACCCCCGTGATCCGGAAGGTGCCCGCGTCGGTGGCGAGCGCGAAGAGACCGATCAGGAAGGGGACGTCACCGAGCTTGGTGACGAGGAAGGCCTTCAGGGAGGCGGCCCGCGCCTCCGGGGTCTCCCAGTAGTGGCCGACGAGGAAGTACGAGCAGATGCCCATGATCTCCCAGCCGACCAGGAGCACCATCAGGTCGCCCGAGTAGACGACGAGCAGCATCGCGGAGGTGAAGAGGGAGACGAGCGCGGCGTACGAGGGGTAGCGCGGGTCCTCGCGGAGGTAGCCGGTCGAGTAGATCTGCACACAGGTGGCGACGACGCCGACCAGGACGGCGACGAGCGCGGCGAAGCCGTCGATGTACAGGGCCAGGTCGATGGGGACCGAGCCGGTGGGGGTGAGCTCGGTGGCGGCCTCGATCGCCTTCCCGCCGCCCTGGCGGACGGCCACGACCACGGCGAGGGCGGCGGCGGCGAGCGTCGGGAGTACGGCCAGCGGGCGGACGAAGCCGGGCGCGGTGCGGCCGAGCAGCAGTCCGGCGACGGCGCCGAGGAAGGGAAGGAGGGGGACGAGGACGGCGAGGGTCGTGGTGGTCACGCGGTGGCCTCGGCCTTCTCGCCGGTGGGCGTCTCGTCCGCGGACGCGTCGTCCGGGGAGTCCTGGGAATCCGGGCGCTCCGCCGTGTCGCGGAGGCGGTCGATGTCCGCGGTGCCCCTGTTGCGGTGCACCATCAGGACGATCGCCAGACCGATGCCGATCTCGGCCGCGGCGATGGCGATGGTGAAGAGGGTGAGGGCCTGGCCGGCGTGAAGGGTGTCGCGGAGCCAGACGTCGAAGGCGACCAGGTTGAGGTTGACGGCGTTGAGCATCAGCTCGACGGACATCAGGACCAGGATCGCGTTGCGGCGGGCGAGGACGCCGTACACGCCGACGGCGAAGAGGAGGGCGGCGAGGACGGCCGGGTAGGCGAGGTGCATCAGCGCCGCTCCTCGTTCTGGTCCGAGGGCTTCTTGCGGGAGAGCACGATCGCGCCGACCAGGGCCGCCAGGAGGAGGACGGACAGCGCCTCGAAGGGCAGCACCCAGTGGCGGAAGAGGCTCTCGCCCGAGACCTCGGTGGACCCCTGCACCGCTCCGTCCAGGTCGATCCACGTCGTACGGAACGCGTCGACGACGACCCAGACGAGCGCGGCCGCGGCGGCCAGGGCGACCGCGGCGGCGACCGGCTTGTTGCGGGAGTCGGCGTCCGGGGAGCGGCCGATGGGCGCCTTGGTGAGCATGAGCCCGAAGAGCAGGAGGACGACGACGGAACCGACGTAGATCAGGACCTGGACCCAGGCGATGAACTCGGCCGTCAGGAGCAGGTACTCGACGGCGAGCCCGCCCAGCGCCACGACCAGCCAGAGCGCGGCGTGGACCAGCTGGCGGGTGGTGACCGTGACGAGGGCGGCGCCGAGGGTCACGAGACCGACGAGGACGAAGGCGATCTCGACGCCGGTCGGCGAGAGGAAGCCGTGCTCCTCCGCCGCCCCGGCCGCCCGCACCGCCTGTGCCGCCGCTTGAGTTGTGTGTGCTGCCAGGATCACTGCTGCTCCCCCTCGGCGGGCCGGGCCTCGGCCTCGGCGGCCGCCGCCGCTTCCGCGGCCGCGGCGGTGGCGGCCTTCTCCGCCGCCTTGCGGGCCGCCGCGATCTCCTTCGGTTCCTCCGCGCGCGGATCGAGGGCGGGCGGCTCGGGAACCGTCCACATCCACTCGCGGAGCTTGTCGCGCTCGTGGGTGAGCTCGTGGATGTCGGTCTCCGCGTACTCGAACTCGGGCGACCAGAACAGCGCGTCGAACGGGCACACCTCGATGCAGATACCGCAGTACATGCAGAGCGAGAAGTCGATGGCGAACCGGTCGAGAACGTTCCGGCTGCGCTCGCGGCCGCCCGGCACCGCCGCCGGCACCGTCTCCTTGTGGGAGTCGATGTAGATGCACCAGTCGGGGCACTCACGGGCGCACAGCATGCAGACCGTGCAGTTCTCCTCGAACAGCCCGATCACCCCGCGCGTACGGGGCGGCAGCTCGGGCTGGACGTCCGGGTACTGCGCGGTGACGGTCTTCTTCGTCATCGTGCGGAGCGTGACGGCGAGGCCCTTGGCGAGGCCGGAGCCGGGGATGCCGGGCCGGGAGGGAGGGAGGAGGGGGGCCATTACTGGATCGCCACCTTCACGATGCCGGTGAGCGCGATCTGCGCGAGCGCGAGCGGGACGAGAGTCGTCCAGGCGAGCTTCTGGAGCTGGTCCTCACGCAGGCGCGGGTAGCTCACCCGCAGCCAGATCACGACGAACGCGAGGACCGCGGTCTTCAGGAGGGTCCAGACCCAGCCGAGCCCGTCCCCGCCGAAGGGGCCGTGCCAGCCGCCGAGGAACAGGACGGTGGTGAGACCGCACAGGACGACGATGCCGGCGTACTCGGCCAGCAGGAACAGCGCGAAACGGAGACCCGTGTACTCGGTGTACGCGCCGAAGATGATCTCCGAGTCGGCGACCGGCATGTCGAACGGCGGCCGCTGGAGCTCCGCCAGACCCGCCACGAAGAAGACGAGCGCGCCGACGATCTGCCAGGGCACCCACCACCACTCGAAGGCGTTCAGGATGCCCGGCAGGGACACCGTGCCGGCGGCCATCGCGACCGAGGCGGCGGCCAGCAGCATCGGGAGCTCGTACGCGAGGAGCTGGGCGGCGGTACGGAGACCACCGAGCAGCGAGAACTTGTTCGCGGACGCCCAGCCGGCCATGAGACTGCCGAGCACGCCGACGCCCATGACGGCGAGGACGAAGAAGATGCCCGCGTCGACGACCTGACCGACCGCGCCCTCGCTCGGCCCGATGGGGATCGCGACGAGCACGAGGAGATACGGCAGAAGGGCGACGGCCGGCGCGAGCTGGAAGACCCGCCGGTCGGCGTCCTTGGGGACCACGTCCTCCTTCTGCGCGAATTTCACCCCGTCGGCGACGAGCTGCGCCCAGCCGTGGAAGCCACCGGCGTACATCGGACCGAGACGGCCCTGCATATGAGCCATGACCTTGTGCTCGGTCTGCCCGACGACAAGCGGCAGAACGAGAAAGACGGCGAAGACGACGAGCAGCCGGAGGGCGACGTCGAGTACGTCGTTCACGCGGGATCGCCTCCGGCGGGGGTGGTGGGGTCGGTGTCGTCGGTGTCGGCGTCGCCCTGCGGGGCGGCGGGTCCGGGCTCCTGCCCTGCGGGCCGGGCGGCCGTCGCGGGACCGTCGTCCCCGCCATCGGGCCGCGCGGCCTCCGGCGACGCTTCCGGGGCCTTCGGCCCGGTGCCGGGCTGCGCCGGCTGCGGACCCACCGGCTTCGCCTCGGTCGAGGCGCCGGGCTTCGCCCCCGTGGCGGGAGTCGAAGCGCCGGGCTCGGCCTTCGTGGCGGGAGTCGTAGCGCCGGGCTCGGCCGCCGACGGCTCCGCCGGCGCGGTGCCGGAGCTGCCCGGCTCCGCCGGAGTGCCCGGCTTCGCCGGGGTCCGCGGGGTGGAGGGCTCCTCGTCGAAGGCCGGGCGGGCGTGGTGCCAGGGGGCGTCCGAGCTGCGCGTGCGCGGGGGCGTGGCCTCCGCGCGCGGCGCGGGGCCGTCCGGGGCCGCCTGGCTCGCCGAGCCTTCGGCGGCCGAGCGGGTGCGGCGCGGAGGGCGGCCCGCGGTGGGCGGGGTGGTCGTCGACCCGCCCGGCTCCTGGGCTGCGGCATCCGGCTCGGGAGCCGCGCCGGGCTCTGGGGACACCTGACTCGCCGAGCCGTCCGCCGCCGAACGGCTGCGGCGCGGCGGACGAGCCGCAGGTGCGGCAGCCTCACCCTCCGACTCGACGACCGGCTCGGGGGTCGCCTGGCTCGCCGAACCGTCCGCCGCCGAGCGACTACGGCGCGGCGGACGAGCCGCAGACCCCGAGGTCTCAGCCGTCTCCGCGCCGGGCTCCGGGGACACCTGGCTCGTCGAGCCGTCCGCCGCCGAGCGGCTGCGGCGTGGTGCGGGGGCCGTGGTCCCGGTGGGCTTCGTGGTCTCCGCGCCGGGCTCCGGGGGTGTCTGGCTCGCCGAGCCCTCGGAGGCCGTGCGGGTGCGGCGCGGCGTGGTCGGGGCCGGCGTCGGGGACTCCGGTCCGGTAGCCGAGCCCTCCGTCACCGAGCGGGCCCGGCGGACCGGGCGGTCGCCGGCCGCCGCGCGGGCGGGGCGGGTGGGCGCCGGGGGAAGCTGGCCCTTGAGGGGGCCCCATTCGTTGGGGTCCGGGACGCCGGGGGGCAGCATCTGCCGGCGCTTCGGGCCGCCGCCATCGTGGGACTCGCCCGGTTCCTTCGCTCCCGGCCACGCCTTGGCGACCCGCGCGGCGAGGACGAAGTCCTTGCGCAGCGGGTGGCCCTCGAAGTTCTCGGGGAGGAGCAGCGGCACCAGGTTCGGGTGGCCCGTGAAGACCACGCCGAACATCTCGTGGGTCTCCCGCTCGTGCCAGCCCGCGCCCGCGTACACCCCGAGCGCCGTCGGGAGGACGGGCTCGGAGTGCGGGACCGTCGTACGGACGAGGAGGCGACGCGGGCGGCCTTCCGCCAGGGCCACCACGTGGGCGCAGACACGGAAGCCCGTGCCGGGCTCGTCGACCGCGCTCAGCCAGTCGAAGTAGGTGCACCCGAGGGTGTCCCGGGCCGTTTCGAGGGCCGTGATCCAGGAGCCCGGCGGCACGTCGACCGTCAGCAGGTCGTACGCGTGCTCCGCCGTCGCCCCTTCGCCGAAGATCTCCGTCACGGCCCCGGGAAGGGAGTCGTACGTGGTCATGCCGTGCCTCCCGGCGGGGCCACCAGGGGGCTCGTGAGCTGCGAGACCGACGCGGCGGTCGCGTACCGCTCCGCCAGGCTCTCGCGCGCGATCTTCTCCTGGAGCTTGAGGATGCCCTGGAGCAGCGCTTCGGGGCGCGGCGGGCAGCCCGGCACGTACACGTCGACGGGGATGATCTGGTCGACGCCCTTGGTGACCGAGTACGAGTCCCAGTAGGGGCCGCCGCAGTTGGAGCAGGCGCCGAAGGAGATGACGTACTTCGGCTCCGGCATCTGCTCGTAGAGCCGCTTCACCGCCGGCGCCATCTTGTCGGTGACGGTGCCGGAGACGATCATCAGGTCGGCCTGTCGCGGGCCGGGCGCGAAGGGGATGACACCGAGGCGGATGAAGTCGTGCCGGGCCATCGACGCGGCGATGAACTCGATCGCGCAGCACGCGAGCCCGAAGTTGAAGACCCACAGGCTGTAGCGGCGGCCCCAGTTCAGGACCACCTTCATCGGCTCGGGCGCCAGACGGGCCAGCAGCCCCAGCTTCGGAGCGGGCACAGGATCCGGCAGAGCGGTCGGCTGGGCGGTCGGCCGGTCTGCGGGCAGGGGTGTTACGTCCATGCCAGGACGCCCTTCTTGTACGCGTAGAGCAGCCCCACGGCCAGGAAGCCGAGGAAGACGAACATCTCGACCAGGGTCGTGGCGCCGTAGCCGGGCGCGGCGAAGACCGTCGCCCAGGGGAAGAGGAAGATCGAGTCGACGGCGAAGATGACGTAGAGGAAGGCGTACACGTAGTAGCGGACCTGGGTGTGCGCCCAGCCCTCCCCCACGGGGTCGACACCGCACTCGTAGGTGAGGAGTTTCTCGGGCGTCGGCACGACGGGCCTCAGCAGCCGGCCCGCGCCGAACGCCACGGCGACGAAGAGCACGCCGACGACGGCGAGCAGGCCGACGACGGAGTACGTCTGGAAGTAGTCCGCCGCGTCGGCCGCGACAACGGTCGGTTCCCGCACGTCCGCCCCTCGGTCTCGTGTCTCATGAGTCACTTCTGTACGAACGCGAGTCTAGGCCCTGCTAAAGAGACCGTAAGCAGTCGCGCACGGGGTGCGTACGCGCGGTACGCCCCGGGAACGGACGCGGTCCGCGCGCGGTGCGCCGCCGGTGCGCCCGCGGTGCCGGTGGGGATATCCCCCCTGCCGCTCACCCACCTCCCCCATGGCGTCGCGCCGTCCCCGACCGGCAGTCTGGGGAACATGACCGCTGATCATGACTCCGTCGCCTTCTCCGGGAACCCCGGGGCCTCCGCGGCCTCCGCGGCTGCCGTGTCCGGCGGATCCGCCGGATCCGCCCTCGCCCCGCCTCCGCCGAAGCGCACCGCCTACGGGAAGGAGACCTGGAAGGAGATCGCCTTCCTCCTCTCCAATCTCTTCACCGCGCTGATCGGCTTCGTCTACGCGGTCGTGAGCGTGCTCCTCGGCGTCGGCCTGTCGGTCACCGTGATCGGCCTTCCCCTGCTCGCCCTCGGGCTGGGCGGCGCGCGCCTCGTCGGCCGGTCGGAGCGGGCGCGGGCCCGGGCGCTGCTCGGGCTCGAGATCGCCGAACCGTCCCCGCTGCCCGTACGCGGCGGTTTCTTCGGCTGGCTGTGGACCACGCTGAAGGACCCGGTGGCCTGGCGGACCCAGCTGTACGGGTTGATCCGGCTGCCCTGGGGGATCGTGACGTTCACGGTGGCCCTGGTCTCGCTCATCGTGCTCTGGCCCGTACTGCCCTTCATCGCCCGTGGTCTGGCGAGCGCCGACCGCGGCATGGTCCGGGGCCTGCTCTCGCCCTCGGACGAGCTGGAGCGGCGGATCGCCGAGCTGGAGTCGGACCGGGGTGTGGTCGTCGACACCGCCGCCGCCGACCTGCGGCGCATCGAACGCGACCTCCACGACGGGGCGCAGGCCCGGCTCGTCGCCCTCGCGATGGGCCTCGGCCTGGCGAAGGAGAAGCTCCTCGACGACCCCGAGACCGCCGCGGCGATGGTCGACGAGGCGCACGGCGAGGTGAAGCTCGCGCTTCAGGAGCTGCGGGACCTCGCCCGGGGCATCCACCCGGCGGTCCTCACCGACCGTGGGCTGAGCGCCGCCCTCTCGTCGGTCTCGGCGCGCTGCACGGTGCCGGTGAAGGTGACCGTGGAGCTCGCGGAGCGGCCGGCCGAGGCGATCGAGGGCATCGCGTACTTCACGGTGTCCGAACTGCTCCAGAACGTGTCCAAGCACTCCCGCGCCCGGTCCGCGTCCGTGGACGTGTGGCGGGCGGAGGACCGGCTGCTGCTCCAGGTCCGCGACGACGGGGCGGGCGGGGCGCGCTTCGACGGCGGCACGGGGCTCGCGGGGCTCGCGGAGCGGCTCGGGGCGGTGGACGGGCTGCTGGTCCTGGACTCGCCGGACGGCGGCCCGACGACGGTGACGGCGGAACTGCCGTGGCGCTCCCGCCCGGGCATGTGAGCCCCGGCGGCGGAAACGGCACGTGAGCCTGTCGGCAGCCGGGCGCGTGAGCTTGCCGGTGACCGGGCGCGTGAGCTGCCCGTACCCGCTGGGTCCCGTACTCCGTGGGCCCCGTACTCCGTGGGTCCCGTACCCCCTGGACTCCGTACCCCCTGGGTAGGGAAAACCCCCGCCCCCAGACGCCCACCTGCCTCATGGTCCGGCGGGGCGCGGGACGGAACCCTGGAACACGTACCGACCTCCCCCGACGACCGCACCTCCTGAGCAGAGAAGGACCCCCGCGATGGCCTCCCACCGACTCCCCGCCGCGATCCGCGCGCCGTTCGAGGCACGCACCTGGCGGGCCTTCCTCCACGTGCTGATCGGGCTGCCGCTGAGCGTCGTCTGGTTCGCGCTCTCCATCTCCTTCGTCTCGGCCGGCGCGGGGCTGCTCATCACCTTCCTCGGTGTGCCGATCCTGGCCGGCGCCCTCGCCATGTGCCGGGGCTTCGGCGCGGTCGAGCGGACCAGGGCGCGTGCGCTCCTCGGGCTCGACGTGCGGGCTCCCGAGCAGGTGCGGGGCAGGACCGGCGGGGCCTTCTCCTGGATGGGCGCCATGCTGAAGAGCGGGGCGTCCTGGCGGCACCTGCTGTACGCGGTCGTGCACATGCCGTGGGCGGTGTTCTCGTTCTCGGTGACGGTGGCGTTCTTCGCCTGGGGCTGGAGCCTCTTCACGTATCCGCTGTGGCAGTGGGTCTTCCCGATGTACGCGGGGCAGGCCGGACTCCAGCTGTACGGCGACGGGACGCACGACCTCTACCTGGACTCTTCCTTCGAGATCGCCGTCACCAGTGGGATCGGGCTGCTGTTCGTGATGGCCGGGCCCTGGCTGCTGCGCGGGTTCGTCGCCGTCGACCGGCTCCTGGTCTCGGGGCTGCTCGGCCCGTCCCGGCTCGCCTCCCGTGTCACCGAGCTGGAGTCGGACCGGGGTGTGGTCGTCGACACCGCCGCGGCCGACCTGCGGCGCATCGAGCGGGACCTGCACGACGGGGCGCAGGCCCGGCTGGCCGCGCTCGCCATGGATCTGGGGCTGGCGAAGGAGAAGCTCGCGGAGGACCCGCGGGCGGCGGCGGTGCTGGTCGACGAGGCGCACGGCGAGGTGAAGCTCGCGCTTCAGGAGCTGCGGGACCTCGCCCGGGGCATCCATCCTGCGGTCCTCACCGACCGTGGCCTGGACGCGGCGCTGTCCGCGATCGCCTCGCGGTGCGCGGTGCCGGTGTCGGTGTCGGTGGACCTGCCGGCGCGGCCGGTGCAGGCCATCGAGGGGATCGCGTACTTCACGGTCTCGGAGCTGCTCCAGAACGTGTCCAGGCACGCGCGGGCGCGGCGGGCCTGGGTGGATGTGTGGCGGACCGGGAACCGGCTGATGCTCCAGGTGCGGGACGACGGCGTCGGTGGGGCGGAGGCCGTGGCGGGACACGGGCTGTCCTCCCTCTCCGACCGGGTGGGGGCGGTGGACGGGGTGCTCGCGGTGGACTCGCCCACGGGTGGGCCCACGACCGTGACGGTGGAGCTGCCCTGGCGGGCGTAGCCGCGCCGGGGGTGGTCGCCCCGGGGCCTTCGGGCCTCGGGGCCTCTCCTCGTGCGCGCGGACCCTTGGCGCACGGGCCCTGGGGCACGCGGACCCTCGGGCGCGCGGACCCTCGGGCCGGGCGCGGCCCCGTTCGGCGCGTTGCCCGGAACAGGGTGGCCGCGGTGGCGGGGATGCCATGCTGGAGGCCTCAACGGGCAACAATCATGGGGGCTGTACGGCGTGGGTGCGGATCAAGGGGTCGGGCGCGTGCGGGTGGTCATCGCCGAGGATTCGGTGCTGTTGCGGGAGGGCCTGACCAGGCTTCTGACCGATCTGGGGCACGAGGTCGTCGCGGGTGTCGGGGACGGGGAGGCGCTCGTCGAGACCGTCGCGAAGCTCGCGGCGGAGGGTGCGCTGCCGGACGTCGTGGTCGCGGACGTGCGGATGCCGCCGACGCACACGGACGAGGGTGTCCGTGCGGCGGTGCGGCTGCGGAAGGAGCATCCGGGTCTCGGCGTCCTCGTGCTGTCGCAGTACGTGGAGGAGCAGTACGCCACCGAACTCCTGGCCGGTTCCAGCCGTGGTGTGGGGTATCTGCTGAAGGACCGGGTCGCGGAGGTCCGTGAGTTCGTGGACGCGGTCGTGCGGGTCGCCGGCGGCGGTACGGCGCTGGACCCGGAGGTCGTGCAGCAGCTGCTCGGCCGGAGCCGTCAGCAGGACGTGCTCGCGAATCTGACGCCGCGCGAGCGGGAGGTCCTGGGTCTGATGGCGGAGGGCCGGACGAACTCGGCGATCGCGAAAGCGCTGGTGGTGAGCGACGGCGCGGTGGAGAAGCACATCAGCAACATCTTCCTGAAGCTGGGCCTCTCGCCGAGTGACGGCGATCACCGGCGGGTACTGGCGGTGTTGACGTATCTGAAATCCTGACGATCTGACACTCTGTCAGATAGCACGGAGGCCGGGAGGGCGACCGTCGGCGCCCCGAAGGGCCCAGGACCGAGGGATGAGGCGGAATCCGACTTTCCGGAACACTCCGGGTGGCGACAGAACGTGACGATTCAGGGCAAGAGGGCGTCTCAAAAAGAGGTCCATGATGTGAGAAGTCCCGGGAGGGCCCCCCTTACCGTCGTAGGGTGGGCCTCGGGACGGACGGTGATCGGCCGACCGCATCCCGAGCCTTCTCCCGCCTCCGGCGGAGAGTCCCCTTGCCGCGAGGGAGGTCCAGTTCAGTGACCAGCCAGGTCAGTAGCGAGGCCGGTGAGGCCCTGCTCGGGGAGCAGCGCAGCGCCCCGGCGAAGCCCCACCACGGCACCGAGAAGGAAGTGCGCCGGCTCGACCGGGTGATCATCCGCTTCGCGGGTGACTCCGGTGACGGTATGCAGCTGACAGGTGACCGCTTCACCTCGGAGACGGCGTCCTTCGGGAACGACCTCTCCACGCTGCCGAACTTCCCGGCCGAGATCCGGGCACCCGCCGGAACCCTGCCGGGCGTCTCGTCCTTCCAGCTGCACTTCGCCGACCACGACATCCTGACCCCCGGCGACGCCCCGAACGTGCTGGTCGCGATGAACCCCGCCGCCCTGAAGGCCAACATCGGGGACGTACCGCGCGGCGGCGAGATCATCGTCAACACCGATGAATTCACCAAGCGCGCCATGGCCAAGGTCGGCTACGCGACCTCGCCCCTGGAGGACGGTTCGCTGGACGGCTACCGGGTCCACCCGGTGCCGCTGACCACGCTGACCGTCGAGGGCCTCAAGGACTTCGGTCTCTCCCGGAAGGAGGCCGAGCGCTCCAAGAACATGTTCGCGCTCGGGCTGCTGTCCTGGATGTACCACCGGCCGACCGAGGGCACCGAGACCTTCCTGCGGCAGAAGTTCGCGAAGAAGCCGCAGATCGCCGAGGCGAACATCGTCGCCTTCCGGGCGGGCTGGAACTTCGGCGAGACCACCGAGGACTTCGCCGTCTCCTACGAGATCGCCCCCGCGACCCGGGCCTTCCCCACCGGCACCTACCGGAACATCTCGGGGAACCTGGCCCTCTCGTACGGTCTGGTCGCCGCCTCCCGCCAGGCGGACCTGCCCCTCTACCTGGGCTCGTACCCGATCACGCCGGCCTCCGACATCCTCCACGAGCTCAGCAGGCACAAGAACTTCGGTGTCCGCACCTTCCAGGCCGAGGACGAGATCGCCGGCATCGGCGCGGCGCTCGGCGCGGCCTTCGGCGGCTCGCTCGCCGTGACGACGACCAGCGGCCCCGGTGTGGCGCTGAAGTCCGAGACGATCGGCCTCGCGGTCTCCCTGGAACTGCCGCTGCTCATCGTCGACATCCAGCGCGGCGGCCCGTCCACGGGACTGCCCACCAAGACCGAGCAGGCCGATCTCCTCCAGGCCATGTACGGCCGCAACGGCGAGGCCCCGGTACCGATCGTCGCCCCGCAGACGCCCGCCGACTGCTTCGACGCGGCGATCGAGGCGGCCCGGATCGCCCTCACGTACCGCACGCCCGTCTTCCTGCTCTCCGACGGCTACCTCGCCAACGGCTCCGAGCCCTGGCGCATCCCGGACGTCGAGGAGCTGCCCGACCTGCGGACCCTGTTCGCCACCGGTCCCAACCACGAACTGGCCGACGGCACCGAGGTCTTCTGGCCGTACAAGCGCGACCCGGAGACCCTCGCCCGCCCGTGGGCCGTACCCGGCACCCCCGGTCTCGAACACCGCATCGGCGGCATCGAGAAGCAGGACGGCACCGGCAACATCTCGTACGACCCCGCCAACCACGAGTTCATGGTCCGCACCCGGCAGGCCAAGATCGACGGCATCGACGTCCCCGACATCGAGGTCGACGACCCGGACGGCGCACGGACCCTGGTCCTCGGCTGGGGCTCCACCTACGGGCCGATCACGGCCGCCGTGCGCCGCATCCGCCGCGAGAACGGACACATCGCCCAGGCCCATCTGCGCCACCTCAACCCCTTCCCGAAGAACCTCGGCGAGGTCCTGAAGAGGTACGAGAAGGTCGTCGTCCCGGAGATGAACCTCGGCCAGCTCGCCACCCTCGTCCGGGCGAAGTACCTCGTCGACGCCCGCAGCCACACACAGGTCAACGGGATGCCGTTCAAGGCCGAGCAGCTCGCCGCCGCTCTCAAGGAGGCCATCGATGCCTGAGCCCCTCCTCCACCTGGTGCCCAAGGCCGAGGCCCAGCAGACGATGAAGGACTTCAAGTCCGACCAGGAGGTGCGGTGGTGCCCCGGCTGCGGTGATTACGCGGTCCTGGCCGCCGTCCAGGGCTTCATGCCCGAGCTCGGGCTGGCGAAGGAGAACATCGTCTTCGTCTCCGGCATCGGCTGCTCCTCCCGCTTCCCGTACTACATGAACACCTACGGGATGCACTCGATCCACGGCCGCGCCCCGGCCATCGCCACCGGCCTCGCCACCTCCCGCCGCGACCTGTCCGTCTGGGTCGTCACGGGCGACGGCGACGCGCTGTCCATCGGCGGCAACCACCTGATCCACGCCCTGCGCCGCAACGTCAACCTCAAGATCCTGCTGTTCAACAACCGGATCTACGGCCTCACCAAGGGCCAGTACTCGCCCACCTCCGAGGTCGGCAAGATCACCAAGTCGACACCGATGGGCTCGCTCGACGCGCCCTTCAACCCGGTGTCCCTCGCGCTCGGCGCGGAGGCCTCCTTCGTGGCCCGCACGGTCGACTCCGACCGCAAGCACCTCACCGAGGTGCTGCGGCAGGCCGCCGACCACAACGGCACGGCGCTCGTCGAGATCTACCAGAACTGCAACATCTTCAACGACGGCGCCTTCGAGGTCCTCAAGGACAAGGACCAGGCCAAGGAGGCGGTCATCCGCCTCGAACACGGGCAGCCGATCCGCTTCGGCGCCGAGAACGAGAAGGGCGTCGTCCGCGACCCGGCCACCGGCGACCTCCGGGTCGTCACGGTCACGGCGGAGAACGAGTCGCGGATCCTGGTCCACGACGCCCACGCCGCCACCCCCACCACGGCGTTCGCCCTCTCCCGCCTCGCGGACCCGGACACCCTCCACCAGACCCCCATCGGGGTGTTCCGGTCGGTGGACCGCCCGGTGTACGACACGTTGATGGCGGATCAGCTGGAGACGGCGGTGGAGCAGCACGGCAAGGGCGACCTGGGCCAGCTGCTGGCGGGGAACGACACATGGACGGTCGTCGGCTGACGCCCGTCCGCGCGGTCAGTCGCGTTTCGCTGCCTCGGTGTACGGACCGAGGCAGCGGGGCTTTCCGGACGTGATCCGCCAGAGGGTCAGCCCTTGCAGGACGGTCGTCGAGTTCTGGCTGGCCCTGGAGTGGTAGGACCTCGCCACCCCCTGGTACGTCTTGTGCTCCTCCATGAACGCGTACGACATCGCCGCGCCCGGGTACTTCGCGTTCCTCTCGACGGCGGTACGCAGCGCCTGCACCGTCCAGTACACGGCGTCGTACGACTCCACCGCGAACCGGTCGACCGGGTCCGTGACCGCGAGCCGCCAGCGCCTGCGGTACGCGGCCGCGAACTCCTTCGCGGCCGGGACCGTATCGGGGTCGGTGTAGCCCGCCCCGAAGTACCAGCCCTCGGCCGCCGCACCCGCCACGGTGAGGAACTCCGGCTGGAGCGCGGGCTCGACGCTTCCGCGCGGGCCCTCGTATCCCTGCCGCAGCAGCGCCTTGGCGCACAGGGCGGCCCGGCGCGGCGACTTCCCCAGGTACATCACGCCCGTCGGGGAGGTGGCGAGCGCGGCCCGGACCGCCGGGCCGAAGTCCTCGCTGTCCGCCGCGACCCGGTGCACGGTGACCGTGCCGCCGGCAGGCGGCGAGTCCTTCAGATTGCGGGCGGCGAGCCAGCTGTAGGTGCCGGCCGCCCGGTCCTCGATGACGGCGGTGCGGCCCAGACCGTGCTCGGTCAGGTAGCGGCCGAAGGGCGCCGACATCACATCGGGGTAGGGCCGCACCTCGAAGTAGGTGCGGGCCGGCGTCTGGCCCCGGATCACCCCGTCCGCGACCGACGGCACCACGCCGAGCACCGGCACCCTGGCATCGACGAGCGCGTTCGCCGCCCCGACGGCCGTCTCGGTGGTCGTCGGGCCGAGGACGGCGACCAGGGCCGGGTCCCGGAGGAGGGTGCGGGCCCCGGCGGCGGCCCGCTCGGGGGCTCCCCCGTCGTCCGTCACCTTGAGGATCAGGTCGAAGGGCCGGTCCGCGCGGGCGTTGAAGGTCTCCGCGGCGAGGCGCAGTCCGCGTTCCTGGGCGCGCCCGTCCGCCTTGCCGGGGCCGCTGAGATCGGTGAGGACACCGAGCGTGTACGCCGCTTTGGGCGCCCCCGTACCGCCGCCGGTGCCGCCGCCCGGTCCGGTGCCTTGGTCGCGGCCGAGCAGCCAGGCGGTGAGGCCGCCCGTGCCCGCGACGGCCCCGGCCGCTCCGAGCACCAGAAGACGGCGCCGCGAAGTCCCCTGCGTCTCGCCGGGGTTGAGGACGGTCGGATCGGCGACAGGCAGGTCCAGGACCCGCGAGGAGCGCTGGGCGATCAGGGCGGGCAGACCGGTCGGCAGCCAGTCGCCCGCCGCCGGGCCCTCGTGCGGGCCGAGGGCGTCCCGTACCTCGACGGTGCCCGGCCGGTCGGCGGCGTCCTTGGCGAGACAGGCCTCGACCAGGGGCAGCAGCGGCCCGGGCAGGCCGTCGAGGTCGGGCTCCTCGTGGACGGTGCGGTAGACGACCGAGGCCACCCCGCCCGTGCCGAAGGGGCGGCGTCCGGTCAGCGCGTACGCGAGGACGCAGCCGAGCGAGAAGACGTCGCTGGCCGGTCCGACCTCCCCGGCGCCCGCGACCCGGGCCTGTTCGGGGGCGAGGAAGCCGGGGGTGCCGATCATGGCGTCGGTGGCCGTGAGCGCGGTCGCCCCGGCGGTCCTGGCGATGCCGAAGTCGATCAGCCGGGGCCCGTCGAGGGCGAGCAGCACGTTCCCGGGCTTGACGTCCCGGTGGACGAGCCCGGCCGTGTGCATGTCGGCGAGGGCGTCGGCGAGTCGCGCGCCGAGCGCCCGCACGGTCGGCTCGGGCAGGGCGCCGTGCAGGGCGACGGCCTCGGCGAGCGAGGGCCCGGGCACGTACTCGGTCGCGAGCCACGGCTCGCGGGCCTCCGGATCGGCGCCGAGGACGCGGACGACCCAGCGGCCGGTGATCCTCTCGGCGGCCCGCGCCTCGCGGCGGAACCGCTCCCGGAAGCCGGGGTCGGTGGCGTGCTCGGCCCGGATGAGCTTGAGCGCGGCGAGCGCACCGCCGGCGGAACGGGCGAGGTAGACCACGCCCATGCCGCCGGCGCCGAGCCGCCCGAGCAGCCGGTAGCCGGCGATCGAGGAGGGATCGGCCTTCTTGAGTGGCTGCACGCTCAGGCCTTCTTGGGCTTCTTGGGCTTGTTGGGTTCCGCGGGCGCGGGACCCAGGAACTTGTAGGCCCCGTTCTGCACGCCGTAGAGGAAGGTGCCCATACCTCTGAGCTCGCCGTTGTCGGCGAACGAGTAACCGCCCATGGCCCCGGTGTACTCCTGCTTGCGCAGCGCCTCCCACAGGCCCTTGCGGGTGAGCGGGCCCTTGGCGGCGTTCGAGGAGAGCCAGGACGTGACCAGGTTGACCACGTCGAAGGACTCGCCGGTGTAGAAGGCGGGGGTGGTGCCGTAGCGCTTGCGGTGGGCGTCGAGGAAGTCCTGGGCGGCCTTGCGGTCGGCCGCCTTCTGCTTGGTGTCGGCGGCCCGCTGGACGGGGTCGACGACGGGCGCGCAGACGTACCAGCCCTCGGCGGCGGTCCCGGCCTCCTTCAGGAATTCCGACCCGAAGACGTGCTGGCCGGCGAACCGGGGCCCGGTGAAGCCGAGTTGCGTCAGGGCGCGGGCGGCGAGCACGGCCGTGGAGCGGAGACCGCAGTGGACGTACGCGTCGATGCCGGCGTCGACCATCTCGCCGATGACCCGGCGGTAGTCGGTGACCCCGGCCGGGACCACTCGGAAGTGCGGCTCGATGCCGGCGTACCGGAACCCGAAGCGGGCGCCGGCGGTGCACTGCCAGCCGTACTGGTCGTCGGAGCGTTCCTGGAGGACTCCCGGGCGCCGGATCTGCGGCAGCAGCGTGGCGGACCAGGCGAGGTAGGTGCCCGCCAGGATGTGGTTCGGGACGGCGCGGAGGACGGTCGTGTTCCGCGAGGAGCCGGCGTCTTCGCGCAGGGTGAAGAGGTTGTAGCCCGCCGAGGTGGTGAGGAGCGGCATGCCGGCCTCCTCGAAGGCGGGCAGCGCGGTGACGCCGGTGGCGTCGGAGGTGGGGCCGAGGGTGGCGATCACGGTGGGGTCGGAGGTGAGCCGACGGGCGGCGGCGAGGGCGCCGGCGACCTCCCCGCGGTCGTCGGAGACCTTGAGTTCGAGGGTGAAGGGCTTGCCCTTGTGCGCGGCGTTGAACAGCTCGACGGCGAGCCGGGCACCGCGCTCCTGGGCCCGGCCGATCTCCCGGGCGGGCCCGGAGAGGTCGGCGAGGACGCCGATGGCCCAGGTGTTCCGGGGCTTCGGCGCGGGGTGCTTCGCGTCGGTGTCGTCCCGCCCGGAGTCCCACAGGGCGTACCCGCCGCCGCCCGCCGCGAGCACCGCGGCACCGGCGCCGAGCAGCAGGAAGCCGCGCCTGCTGGGCCGGGCCGGGGCGGCGGCGTCCGTGCCGTGCGCGGTCGGGTCGATGTCGGGTAGGGCCAGCATGGCCGTCGAGCGGGTGGCGATGGTGGTGACGACGGGTGCGGGCAGCCAGTCGGAGGGGGCGCCGGGGGTGTCCTCGGTGAGCCGGGCGGCGATCTCCTCGGCGGTGGGGCGTGCGGCCGGTTCCTTGGCGAGGCACTGCCGTACGAGGTCGAGCAGCGGCTCCGGTACGCCGGCGAGGTCGGGCTCGTCGTGCACGGTCCGGTAGAGGAGGGCGTCCACGGCGCCCCTCCCGAACGGCGGGCGGCCGGTGGTCGCGAAGGCGAGCAGACAGCCGAGGGCGAAGACGTCTGAGGCGGGGCCGATCTCGGCGGCGCGGGCCTCGGCCTGTTCGGGGGCGAGGAAGCCGGGCGTGCCGACGATCATGTCGGCCGAGGTCAGCCCGGTCTCCCCGGTGGCACGGGCGATGCCGAAGTCGATCAGCCGGGGGCCGTCGACGGCGAGCAGGATGTTGCCGGGCTTCACGTCGCGGTGGACGATCCCGGCCGCGTGGACGGCGGCGAGCGCGCGGGCGACGGCGCCGCCGAGGATCCGTACGCTCCGCTCGGGCAGCGGACCGTGGGCGAGAACGGCCTCGCCGAGGGACGGGCCCGGCACGAAGGCGGTGGCCATCCACGGCTCGGGGGCGTCGGGATCGGCGCCGGTCACGGGGACGGCCCAGGGGCTGACGACCCGGCGGGCGGCCTCGACCTCGCGGCGGAAGCGGGCCCGGAAGTCGGCCTGGTCGGCCTGGTCGGCGTGGGTGACCTTGACGGCGGCGAGCTCGCCGCTGTCGGTGCGGCCGAGGTAGACGACGCCCATGCCGCCGGCGCCGAGGCGGCCCAGGAGGCGGTAGCCGGCGATCGACGAGGGGTCGGAGGGCAGGAGCGCCTGGAGGGCGCCGGGCTGGGGGCCGGGCTGGGCCATCGGGCTCATGACTGGGCTCCCCACTGCTTCTTGACGCGGTCCTGCATGATGACGTTGGCCCGGACCTGGGCGTCGGTGATGTTCGCCTCGGTGTAGCCGGGGGCTCCCTTGATGACGGTGGCGAAGCTGACCTGCCCGATGCGGGTCTGGAACCAGGTGTAGAACTGCGGTTTCTCGAAGGCGTCGTTGAGGTACGAGCCGCGCTCGACGATGAGGTCGTCCGTGGTGGAGTGTTCGTCGTAAGGGGGGCTGACCGACGTGAGGCCGCTGATGCGTTCGCCCTCGCTCAGCCGCTGGTCGGTGCAGCGCAGCGCCTCCTCCAGGGTCTCGGCCATCTCCCAGCCGGCGTCGGACCCGGTGCGGTGGATGGTGACGGTGGCGGCGACGCGCACGACTCCCTTGCCTCCCGCGGCCGGGATCTCGCTGTAGGAGGTGACGCTGTAGAGGACGGAGCCCGGCAGGCTGCCCGCTTCCCAGGTGCATTGCTCGTCGAGGACCGGCCAGGAGCCGGGGGCGCTGAGGAACGGGCTGCGCTCGACGTACTCGGGCCCCCAGGCGTCCGGCCCCGCCACGACGGCGAGTGCCAGCCGTTTCGCCTCGGCCGCGGTGCGCGGGGCCTTCTTCGGGTCCAGGGTGACGACCCGTCCGCTCGCTGTCGGGGACGGGGTCGGGGTCCCGGACGCGCTGGTGCTCGGTGTGCTTCGGGGCGGTTTCCCGTCGCCCCCGCCGTCTCCCGGCGAACAGGCCGCCAGGAGTGCCATGCCCGCCGCCACCACGGCACCGGTGCGCAGCGCTCTTCCGTACGTGTCCCTCACGATTCCCCCACGGTCGCTCACACGATCCCCCGGTCGGTGAAGGAGATCGTACGGCTCCGTGGATCAACCGGGCGGGGCTACAACGTCATTGGGACGCTTCTCGCACGGTGTCGTAACGCACACGCGCCTTCTCCACCTCGTCGAGACTGCTCGCGGTCCACCGGGCGAGCTCCCAGACCTGGCGGGCGGCCTCCTCGCCGAGTCCGGTGAGGCTGTAGTCGACGCGGGGCGGGATGACGGGCTTGGCGTCGCGGTGGACGAAGCCGTCGCGCTCCAGGGTCTGGAGGGTCTGGGTGAGCATCTTCTCGCTGACGCCGCCGACCGCGCGGCGCAGCTCGCTGAAGCGGTACGAGCGCTCCCGCAGGGCGATGAGGATGAGGACGCCCCAGCGGCTGGTGACGTGCTCCAGGACGCGGCGCTCCGGGCACATGGCGTCCGCCACGACGGTCCCCGGCAGGTCGTGCGGCACTTTGTCACTTACTCCCATACCAGTACCTTACTTCAAAGTGGGTACTTACGAAAGGTTAGCGCCAGCCGTACGGTAAGTGCATCGCCCGGCGCACCCCGCGCCTCCCACCGGAAGAAGGAAGCACCATGAGCATCGTCGTCACCGGAGCCACCGGACAGCTCGGCCGTCTCGTCGTCGACGCCCTCCTCGCCGGCGGGTCCGCCGTTCCCGCCGAGTCCGTCGTCGCCGTCGTCCGCGACAAGGAGAAGGCGGCCGACCTCGCGGAGCGCGGTGTCGAGCTGCGCATCGCCGACTACAGCCGCCCGGAGACCCTGGCCGAGGCCTTCGAGGCCGGTGACCGGGTGCTGCTCATCTCGGGCAGCGAGGTCGGCCGGCGCGTCGCCCAGCACGCCGCCGTGATCGACGCCGCCAAGGCCGCGGGCGTCGCCCAGCTCGCGTACACCGGCGTCCTCGGCGGCGACGAGGCCGACTTCGACCTGGCGGCGGAGCACAAGGAGACCGAGCGGCTGATCCTCGGCTCGGGCCTGCCGTACACCCTCCTCCGCAACGGCTGGTACACGGAGAACTACACCGCCAACCTCGCCCCCGTCCTGGCCCACGGCGCCGTCGTCGCCAACGCCGGCGAGGGCCGGATCGCCTCCGCGTCCCGCGCCGACTACGCCGCCGCGGCGGCCGCCGTCCTGACCGGCCCCGCCGAGGAGCACCTGAACAAGGCGTACGAGCTGAGCGGCGACACCGCCTGGTCGCTCGCCGAGTACGCGGCCGAGGTCGCCGCGCAGACCGGCCGGGAGATCACGTACAGCAACGTGCCCGCCGAGGCGCACCTCGCGATCCTCACCGGGGCCGGGGTGCCGGAGGCCTTCGCCGAGATCCTGGTCGACGTCGACCGGGCCGTCGAGCAGGGCGCGCTCGCCGTGCGGACCGGCGACCTGGCCCGCCTGATCGGCCGTCCGACCACCCCGATCGCCGTGACGATCAAGGAAGCGCTGAACGGCTCCTGACCCGCCCTCCCGGCCGTCATGACCGTATTGCGGTACGGGCATGACAACCTGCCCCGTGCGGCGCTACCTTCGACAGGACAGCGCGGCACAGGGCGGGAGGTCCGGTGAAGACGGAGAACGAGGACAGAGCAGGATTGCTCTACGGGATCGGCGCCTACGGCATGTGGGGTCTGGTCCCGCTCTTCTGGCCGCTGCTCAAGCCCGCCGGGGCGATCGAGATCCTCGCCCACCGGATGGTGTGGTCCCTGGCCTTCGTCGGCCTCGCCCTGCTCGCCCTGCGCCGCTGGGGCTGGATACGCGAGCTCCTCCGCAGCCCGCGCAAGCTCGGCCTCATCACCGTCGCCGCCGCCGTGATCACGGTGAACTGGGGCCTGTACATCTGGTCCGTGAACACGGGCCATGTCGTCGAGGCCTCCCTCGGCTACTTCATCAACCCGCTCGTCACCATCGCCCTCGGCGTCCTCGTCCTCCAGGAACGGCTGCGCCCCGCGCAGTGGGCCGCGGTCGGCATCGGCTTCGCCGCGGTCCTCGTCCTCGCGATCGGATACGGGCAGCCGCCCTGGATCTCGCTCACCCTCGCCTTCTCCTTCGCCCTCTACGGCCTGGTGAAGAAGAAGGTGAACATCGGCGGCCTGGAGTCGCTCGCCGCCGAGACGGCCGTCCAGTTCCTGCCCGCCCTCGGCTACCTCGTCTGGCTCGGCACCCAGGACTCCCTCGCCTTCGGCTCCCACGGCGCCGGCCACACGGCCCTGCTCGCCGCCACCGGCATCGTCACGGCGGTCCCGCTCGTCTGCTTCGGGGCTGCGGCGATCCGCGTCCCCCTGTCGACGCTCGGACTCCTCCAGTACCTGGCGCCGACCTTCCAGTTCCTGCTCGGGATCCTCTACTTCCACGAGGCGATGCCTCCGGAGCGCTGGGCGGGCTTCGCCCTCGTCTGGCTGGCCCTGACGATCCTGACCTGGGACGCCCTGCGGACGGCCCGCCGCAGCCGGGCCGCGGTCGAGGCGGCCAAGGCGACGGCCGCGGCGGACGAGTCCGTGGCGGTGGCGATGGCAGCCGGGGTGGCCGCGCCGTCGGTGGTGCCCACGACGGCAGCGGTGTCGGCGTCGGCACCGGCACCGGTCGAGGAGACCCCGGTCTCCGCGCCGTCCGCCCCTACGGGGCGCTGACGCCACTCCCCCGAGAACCGCCGCCCGAGACGCCCGCCGGAGGAATCCGCGGGCGTCTCACGCGTCCAGCAGGTCGTGCTCCCGGATCAGCCAGCAGACCGCCGTCAGACGCAGGGTCGCGAAGTCGTGGCCGCTGGGCTCGGTCCAGTCGACCCGGCTCAGCCAGTCGGTGAACCCGAGGACGTAGTCGGCGAGCTCCTCGCGCCGGACGGTCCGGCCCCCGGGGCCCCGCTGGGCGGGGATCAGCGCCTCGCGCACGGCGGCGGCGTGCTGGTCGACGGCGGCCGCGAGCCCGGGCTCGGAGGGGATCTCCGAGAGCCGGGGCATGTACGTGGCGGCGACATCGATCAGCGGGCAGCCGGGCGAATCGTTCATCCCTCCACGTTAGGGGCGTACGGGGGCGTTCGGACCGTGAGCTTGGTCGCACAATCCGGTGGCCCTTCCCCGGCGCTTCGGCCACCCTGAGGCCCATGGAAGAACCGTCCGTGGAAGAGCCGTCCGGCGCAGAACCGACCGTGAACGAACCGCCCGTGGAAGAACCGTCCGCGGAAGAGCTGTTCACGGAAGAGCCCGCGTACCGGATCCGCGCGTTCCACACCGACCGTACGGTCACCGTCTACCAGGCGTACCCACCCGCGATCGGCCTCCCCACGGCCCGGGACGGCCGCTTTCCGGCCTCCTGGAAGCGGGAGCGGATGACCTGGATCAAGCCGTCGTTCCTGTGGATGATGTACCGCTCCGGCTGGGGGACCAAGGAGGGCCAGGAGACCGTCCTCGCCGTGGAGATCACCCGCGAGGGCTTCGAATGGGCCCTCCGGCACGCCTGCCTCTCCCACTACGAGCAGGGTGTCCACGCCGACCGGCCCACCTGGCAGCGGCAGTCGGGGGAGTCGCCGGCACGGGTCCAGTGGGACCCGGAGCGCGACCCGCACCTGCGGCGGCTCCCGTACCGCTCGCTCCAGCTCGGGCTGTCCGGCGAGGCGGTCCGGCGGTACGCCGACGAGTGGATCGTCTCCGTCCGCGACGTGACACCGCTCGCCCACCGGGTCCGTGACCTCGTCCGGGCCGGTGACCTGGAGGCCGCCCGCCGGCTGCTCCCCCGCGAGGAGCCGTACGCCGAGCCCGCGGGGCTGCTGGACCACCTGCGGGCTCAGGGAGCGGCGGAGGCCGGGGAGGGAGGCGCGGCGGGGGCCGTGACGACCGAGAAGTTGAAGTCGCCGGTGCCGAGCACCCCGTAGAGCCGCAGCCACAGCTGGATCAGCTGCTCGGTGGCCCGGGCGCTCGTCAGGTCGCCGAGGTCGACGATCCGGTCGGCCGCCCAGCCGAAGGAACCGAGCAGCTCCGCGACCACGGCCTTGGCGTCCTCGTCGTCCCCGCCGAGGAACACGTTGTGGTGCCCCGGGACGCGGCCGGGCTCGACCATGACCGTGTTGGTCATGGTGTTGAGCGTCTTGACGACCCGCGCCTCGGGGAACGCCCGCTGGAGCTGCTCGGCGACGCTTCCGCCGTCCGGGGTGACGACCCTGGGCGGGAAACCCTCCGAGAAGTCGAGGGCGTTGGACACGTCGACGAGCACCTTGCCGCGCAGGGCGTCCGCGCCGACGGACTCCAGGACGGCGAGCGAGACGAGACCGCCGGTCGCGTTGACCACGAGTTCGGCGGGGGCGGCGGCGTCCGCGAAGGTGCCGTGCCCGCCGCCGTGCTCCTCGGCCCATTTCACGGCCGCGGCGTTGTCGGCGGTACGGGAGCCCATCGTGACCCGGTGACCCAGGGAGACGAGTGCGGTGGCGAGCCGGCGGCCGACCTCACCCGTCCCCAGTACGGCGATCTTCATGGCTGCGTGCGCTCCTTCGGGGGAGACGGCGTTCCGGGAGGCCGACCCTACGCCGACCCGCGCGGCCCCGCGCGGACCCGCCGCTCCGGGGCGTCCCGCGGTTTCCCGCGCCCGTCCCGCCCCGCCCCGCCCCACCGCCCCCATGCGAGACCCTCAGGAAGGAGGCCCGGCCGCTCAGACGGCGGACGGGTCCCGGGGTGCGCGCCGCATCGCCCACAGCGTCGGGCCGCCGCCCGGCAGGCTCGCCTCGCCGAGCACGACGAAGCCGAAGTGCTCGTACACGGGGAGGTTGTCCGGCTTGGAGGACTCCAGGTAGACGGGCATGCCCGCCGCGTCGGCCTTGGCCAGGCCGGAGCGCAGCAGCGCGGACCCGTGGCCCAGGCCCCGGGCGGCCGGGTCGGCGCCGATCACCGCCAGGTACCAGTGGGGCTCCGGCGGGGTGTGCTCGGCCGCCGCCTCGACGGCCTGCCGGAACAGCCCGGCCCGGTCGCCGAGTATCTCCACGAGCTCCTGGACGGTCTCCGCGTCCGGGACGGCCTTCTCCTGACCCTCCGGCGCCACCCAGAAGGCGGCGGCCGCGTCGGTGCGCTCGCACACGCCGTGCAGGCCGTACTGCCGGGTGAAGAGGGTGGTGAAGTAGCGGCCGAGGCCCGCCTCGCGCGAGGCGTCTTCGGGGAAGAACCAGCGCATCATCGGGTCGTCGCCGAAGGCGCGGGCCAGGACGCCGCCGATCATCGGCGCGTCGTCGATTATTGCCGTTTTCGGGGTGTTCGACTGAGGCATAGAGGTCATTCTGCACCCGCGATGATCTTGATCGACGGGCGGGGTTCCTCCGCCTCACGGAGCACCGGGTCCCGGACCCCGGCGACGGGAAGCGGCCCCCGCCCGCGGAGGGACGGAGGCCGCTCGCTGCCCGCTCTGCCCGGAGAGCGGGCCGTACTCCTAGAACAGCAGGTCGTACGTCTGCCAGCCGCCGCCGATCTTCGCGCGCGTGGCGTACGGCTTCGTCGCCACGCCCGTGCCCTGGTAGTACCAGAGCACGCCGGAGCCGTCGCGGGCCACCAGGTCCGCCTTGCCGTCCGAGTTCAGGTCGCCGGGCGCCACCATGGAGTTGTAGACCTGCCAGCCGGTGCCGATCTGCGTCCGGGCGCCGAACGGCCGGGTCGACACGCCCGTGCCCTGGTAGAGCCACTGCCTGCCCGCCGCGTCCCGCGCGACCAGGTCCGCCTTGCCGTCACCGGTGACGTCGGTGCCGCCGACCAGCGAGTTGTAGACGCTCCAGCCGCCGCCGACGCGCACCCGCGCGCCGAACGGGGTCGTGGTGTCACCCGTGCCCGGGTACAGCCACAGCGTGCCCGCGGTGTCCCGCGCGAGGAGGTCGGACTTCTTGTCGCCGGTCAGGTCCGAGGCGCCGGTCAGCAGGTTGTAGCTGTTCCAGCCGCCGCCGACCCGGAGCCGGTCCTTGAAGATGCCGCCGTCACCGGACATCCGGTAGAACCACAGCACGCCGCTCCTGTCCCGGGCGACACCGCCGGGGCCGGTGCTCTGCACGGTCACCGGACCGAGCCGGGTGATCGCCGAGTACAGGTTCCAGTCCAGGCTGTACCCGACGAGTCCGGCCTCGGAGAAGGGCCGGGCGGCCTTGCCCGTACCGCTGTACGCGTACAGGTCGCCCGCACGCCGGCCCACGAGCTGGTAGCGCTCGATCACCGGGATCGAGCTGCCGACCGCGAAGTCGGAGACCTTCTCCGGGTTGCCCGTGCCGAAGCTGTACACCTCGTAGACCGCGCTGTTCCGCAGGCGCCACGCGGGCGCGGTGGCCCCTGCCTTGAGGCCGTACGTGACCGTGTAGTCGCCGGGCTTCGTGATGTCGCAGCGGACCTCGCCGCCCCAGCCGATCTCACCGAGCGAGTGGTCGCACTCGGCGCCGGCGGCACCGCCCGCGTCGACACCGTCGGCACTGACCTTCAGCTCGCCCTCGTCCCAGCGCCGGAAGCCGGGCGCCGCGCCGAGGCTCATCATGAGGCGGCCCTTGTCGGCCGCGTGCAGCTTCACCGTGTGCTTGACCGTGCCACCGGCCGGCAGCGTCGGCGTCGACAGCGTGATGGTGTTCTTGGCGACCTGGGCCCTGGTCCTGGCCGTGATCGCCGCGTGCGCCCGACGCGGGCCGATGGCCTTGGAGGCGGCGGTCTGCGCCTCCTTGACGCCCGCGTCGACGCTGGCGCCGCGCGGCACGTAGACGAGGCCGTAGTAGGCCGTCGTGCCGTTGGCCGCGGTGCTCGTGGCCGAGACGACGGGCCCCGGGTTGTTCCAGTCCTTGACGTCGCACAGATAGACGCCGCTGATCCCGGCCTTCGGCTTGCAGCCGTCCGCACGGTCCACCTTGAGCCCGGCCGGCAGTCCGCCGCCGGACCAGCCGGCGTCCGTGAGCGGCTTCTTGCTCAGGGCGTAGACGTACGTGCCGTCCGGCCGGCCGTCGTTCTGTCCGCCGGTGCCCAGCGGCCTCAGTTCGCCCCAGCCCTCCCCCGGCATGAGGACGAGGTCGTCGACCGGGTCGAAGAAGAACGTGGGGTCCCCGGCCGCCACGGCCGTCCCCGCCCCCACGATGCCACCGGTGGCGAGCAGCACGGCTGCGACACCGGCCCCCAGAAACTTGCGCAAAATTACCCCCTGCTATGAACCGACCGGCGGACGCTAACATGCCCGCCCGACAACGGAAGTCGCAGGTCGGCCCCCGTGCGGGTGCCGGGCGCGGGCAGGTTCGCGAGGGGCGCCGAAAACACCCGGCCCCGCGCCCCGCTCCGGCCCTACGATCATGCCCATGGCGACCTTCGTGCACCTGACCCCCGCCGCCAACGCCGCCCGTGTCCGTCGCGCCGGGCTGCGGGCCGCCGGGTGCGGCGAGTGGCGCGGGGTGTTCCTGTTCCCCGTGCTCCCCTCGTACACCCTGACCCATCAGTGGCTGCGCGAGCTGGCCCGGCGCCCCGGCCCGCGCGGGCTCGTCGCCGTCCACGTACGCCTGCCGGACGACGAAGCGGTGACCGTAGGGCGGTACAGCGACCGGGAACCGGCCCGCGTGACGGCGGCGGTGGCCGTGCGGCGGGTGGCCGACGCGGCGGACGCCCGGGGCTGGGAGGTGTTCCTGCCGCGTTCCGTCACCCGCGCCGAGATACGGCACATCCGTCCCGTACGGCAGGTCAACGGCTGGCGATACCGGCCGGACGCCCACGGCACCCCGCCCTGCCTCTGCTTCGGATGCCGGGACCGCGGCGGCTACGGCGCGCGCCGTCTCGCGGAGCGGCGGCCGCATCCGCTGGACGGGCCGGCGCCCGCGCCGCGGGTGCTGCTCGCCCGGGTGGAGGCCGCGGAAGCGGCGGGTGACACGGCGGCGCTGCGCGATGCCCTCCGCTGGTTCGGGATGCGGCGCCGCGGGCCGCTGCCGCGGCTCTCCGGGCTCGCCGGGCATGCCGACCCCGCCGTACGGACCGCGCTGGTCGAAGCCGTGGCGTACTGGTCGACGCCCGGAGTCGCCTCGCTTCTGCGGGAGTTGGAGCGGGACGCCGATCCGGGAGTGCGGGAGGCGGCGACCGAGGCGCTTGTCCGGTGAGCGAACGCGCCTGACCGGTTTCCGCTCTTGACGCGGAGTCAAAATCTCGCTGAACATTCAGCACGCACACCAGAACACCTGAACAACTGAACACCGCACACGCACTCGTACAGCTCCAGCGCCTCGTGGCACCCAAGCCCGAGGCGTCTCGCACGTTCCGTCCCATCCCCGTTCGGAATCCGGAGCCCCCACAGATGAACATCTCCGTGCCCAGACGCGTCACCGCGGTCGCCGCTCTCGCGGCGCTCGCCCTCGGCGGACTCACCGGCACCACCGCCTCCGCCAACCCGGCTGCCGCCGCCGCGCCCGACATCCCGCTCGCCAACGTCAAGCAGCACTTGACGGACCTCCAGTCGATAGCCACCGCCAACGGCGGCAACCGCGCCCACGGCCGTACCGGCTACAAGGCGTCGATCGACTTCGTGAAGGCCAAGCTGGACGCCGCCGGCTACACCACCACCGTCCAGACGTTCACCTCCGGCGGATCCACCGGCTACAACCTGATAGCCGACTGGCCCGGCGGCGACCCCAACCAGGTCCTGATGGCCGGCTCGCACCTCGACTCGGTGACCTCGGGCCCCGGCATCAACGACAACGGTTCCGGCTCCGCGGCGGTCCTGGAGACCGCTCTCGCCGTGGCCCGCGCCGGCTACCAGCCCTCCAAGCACCTGCGGTTCGGCTGGTGGGGCGCGGAGGAGCTCGGTCTCGTCGGCTCGAAGTACTACGTGGCCCAGCTGCCCTCCACCGAGCGCGCCAAGCTCTCCGGCTACCTCAACTTCGACATGATCGGCTCGCCCAACCCGGGCTACTTCGTCTACGACGACGACCCGACGATCGAGACGACGTTCAAGAACTACTTCGCCGGGATCGGCGTCCCGACGGAGATCGAGACGGAGGGCGACGGCCGCTCCGACCACGCCTCGTTCAAGAACGTCGGCATCCCCGTCGGCGGTCTGTTCACGGGCGCGAGCCGGGTCAAGTCCAGCGCACAGGTGCAGAAGTGGGGCGGTACGGCCACGGCCTTCGACCGCTGCTACCACTCGTCCTGCGACACGACGTCGAACATCAACGACACGGCCCTGGACCGCAACAGCGACGCGATCGCGCACGCGATCTGGACGCTGTCCGCCGGCACGACCACGCCTCCCGGCACGGTCTTCGAGAACACGGCCGACGTGTCCGTCCCGGACAACGGCGCCGCGGTGACCTCCACGGTCAACGTCACCGGTGTCACCGGCAACGCCCCGAGCAACCTCGCCGTCGGCGTGGACATCGTCCACACCTACCGCGGTGACCTCGTCGTCGACCTCGTCGCCCCCGACGGCTCGGTCTACAGCCTGAGCAACCGGTCCGGCGGCAGCGCCGACAACATCGTCCAGACCTTCACCGTGAACGCCTCCTCCGAGGTCGCGAACGGCGCCTGGAAGCTCCGCGTCCAGGACAAGGCCTCGGCCGACACGGGCTACATCAACAACTTCAAGCTGACGTTCCCGTAGCTCCTCGTCCCACCCGAAGAACGCCCGGGCGGGTCGGTGACCATCGCCCCCGACCCGCCCGGGGTCCCAACCTGTCGTCGCTCCGACGGCTACTTGTCGGCGTTCGCCGCGTTCACCAGCGCGTCCTTCGTCACCGCGCCGACGTAGACCTTGCCGTCGTCGGTGAGGAGGGCGTTCACGATCTTCGTCTTGAAGACCGTGCCCGAGCCGAACTCTCCGCCGACCTTGTCGCCGAGGGAGTCCAGGAGCCCCTGGACCTCCTTCGGCGCCTCGTCGGTCTTGGGCGCCGGCGCGCCGGTGTCGAGCCTCGCGATCGTCGTCCAGCCCTCGCCGATGACGTTCACGCCGTCCTTGCCGGTGCCCGCGCCGAGGCCGAAGGCCTCCCCGAGGCCCCCGGGCAGCTCGTCGCCGAACGGGTGCCCCTTCGCGCCCTCGGCCTCCTCGGCCGCCTTCTCCGCCGCGCCCTCGGTCACCTTCGCGCCCTCCGGCACCTTGAAGGTGAAGTCGGAGGCCGCCGGCTTCGAGAAGTCGATCTTCGTGAAGCCCGCGTCGACGACGGGCTTGCCGCCCTCGACGGAGTTGAGGGTGAACTTCAGCGGGGTGCCGTTCGCCGCGTCCACCGCGATCTTCACCGACGCGACCGTCGAACCGGCCTGCTTCGGCTTGATCACCAGCTGGTACGCGTCCCGGCCGGCCACCTTGGCCGTGCCGTCGACGGTGATCGACGTGGTGTCGCCGGCCGCCTTCAGGACCTCGTCCGCGAGCTGCTTGGGCGTGCCGGGGAGCTCCTTGTCCTTCGGCCCCTCGTGGGCGCCGGGGGCGTCCGCGTCCGCCGGAGCCTTCTCGTGGAAGACCTCCTCGGACTTGCTGTCGTACGCCCAGACGTCGTCGCCGTTGTGGATCAGGCTGTACTCGTCGGAGCCGTCGAGCAGGGTCAGCCGCTGGCGCTCGGGGCCGTCCGCCGCGATCCGCAGGGTGTGGCTGCCGGAGACGAGCTCCGTGAGCTTCTCCGAGGGGTCGGCCGACGAGCTGCCGCCGGCGCCGCCGCCCATGCCGCCGGCGAGGCCGCCGAGGCCGGACGTCAGGCCCTCCAGGGGCAGGCCCAGGTCGGTGGAGATCCGGAACGTGCCGGAAAGGGTCTGGGTGTCCGAGGCGGCGATCTTCTCGATGAGCTGCTGGGCGGTGATCTCCGGCAGGTCGGGGTCGCCGGACGCCGCCAGCGCCGGGACCAGTCCGATGGTCGCCGCGGCCACTCCTGCCACCGCGACCGGGACGATGAACCGGCTCGCCTTACGGGTCTCTGCCATGGTCTTCCCTGCCTCCGTGCCCTTGACGGGCCCTCGTTGGTCGATGACTCCATCTCACCAAAGGGGAGGGGCCGAAACGTCAGTCCCGGGGATCAACCTCACGTACTGCTTCGGGATGACCCGACCCTGAGACCGACTCGGCCGCACGGTGGACGGACGGCGGCGGGGAAGAACCCGGTGCGGGGCCTAGCGCGCCCGGTGGACCACCGCGTCGCACATCTCCGCGAGGGCGGCCTTCGCGTAGCCGTCGGGCAGCGGCGCCAGCATCGCGCGCGCCTCCTCCGCGTACCGCACGGTGTCCCGGCGGGCCTGCTCCAGGGCGGGGTGGGCGCGCAGCCGGCGCAGGGCCTCGGCGTGCCGGGTGTCGTCGGTGAGGTCGCCGTCGACGAGCGCGACGAGTTCGAGGTCCTCGGGGCGTCCGTGGGCCGCCGCGGCGGCCCGCAGGTGCAGGACGGGCAGGGTCGGGATGCCCTCGCGCAGGTCGGTGCCGGGGGTCTTGCCGGACTCGTGGGAGTCGGAGGCGATGTCGAGGACGTCGTCGGCGAGCTGGAAGGCGACGCCGAGCCGCTCGCCGTACTGGGTGAGGGTGTCGACGACGCTCTGGTCGGCGCCGGCCATCATGGCGCCGAAGCGACAGGAGACGGCGACGAGGGAGCCGGTCTTGCCGCCGAGGACGTCGAGGTAGTGGTCGACGGGGTCACGGCCGTCGCTGGGACCCGCGGTCTCCAGGATCTGGCCGGTGACGAGACGTTCGAACGCCTCGGACTGGATGCGTACGGCCTCGGGGCCGAGGTCCGCGAGTGTGTGCGAGGCGCGGGCGAAGAGGAAGTCACCCGTGAGGACGGCGATCGAGTTGCCCCAGCGGGTGTTGGCGCTGTCGACCCCGCGCCGGACGTCGGCCTCGTCCATGACGTCGTCGTGGTACAGCGTGGCCAGGTGGGTGAGCTCGACGACGACGGCGGAGGGCACGACGCCCGGCGCGTAGGGGTCGCCGAACTGCGCGGCGAGCATCACGAGCAGGGGGCGGAACCGCTTGCCGCCGGCCAGGACGAGGTGCTGCGCGGCCTCCGTGATGAAGGGGACATCGCTCTTGGTGGCGTCGAGGAGGCCCGCCTCCACTGCCGCCAAACCGGTCTGGACATCGGCCTCAAGAGCCTGGTCCCGCACGCTAAGACCGAACGGCCCGACGACGGTCACGAGGGGGTCTCCTGTCTGCTGACGCCTGCTGACGTTCCCACGAATCGTCCACACGCACTGCCGACGATCGCAGGGATTGTCGATGTGTCGCTCGATTCACTCACGCCAGCGTATCCGGTCACCTTTCGATCACCGTGGGCGCCTTCCCGTCACCCCCGGTATGTTCGGGATCAGCTCATACGACCAGGAGTAGGCGTTTTGTCCCGAACAGAGATCGACACCGACACGAACGGCGAGCAACCTCCCCCCGAGGACGACCACGCCTTCTTCGGGCACCCCCGGGGACTGCTGACCCTCTCCGGTCTCGAGGTCTGGGAGCGGTTCTCCTTCCTCGGCATGCAGGCGATCCTCGTCCTCTACTTCGCGGCGGCCGTCTCCGACGGCGGCCTCGGCATGGCGCCCGGCACCGCCGCCTCGGTCTCCGCCGCCTACGGCACGCTCGTCTACCTGGTCTCGGTGGCCGGCGGCTGGCTCGCCGACCGCATCCTCGGCTCGTACCGCGCGGTCCTCTGGGGCGGCATCCTGATCGCCTGCGGCCACTACGCGATGGCCGTGCCGACGGCCGCCATGACCTGGGCGGGCCTCGGCCTGATCAGCGCCGGCACCGGACTGCTGAAGCCGAACGTGGCGACCATGGTCGGCAAGCTGTACCGCACGGACGACGACCGCCGGGACGCCGGTTTCGCGCTCTACTACATGGCGATCAACATCGGCGCCTTCGCCGGACCGCTGATCACCGGCTGGCTCGCCGACCACAAGGGCTACCACTGGGGCTTCTCGGCCGCCGCGCTCGGCATGACCCTCGGCCTGATCCAGTACGTCGCGGGCCGGCGTCACCTGGCCGGACGCAAGCACTCCGCCGAGTTCGCCCTGGCCCCGGAGGCGATGCGCCGGGCGGTCCGGCTGATGGCCGTCGGCGCGGTCGTCGTGGCCGTGGTGGCCACCGCCCTCGCGCTCGCGGGCTGGCTGACCATGGACCGCTTCGTGGACGTGCTGACGGTGATCTCGGTGATCGCCCCGGTCGTCTACTTCTGGGTGATGTTCACCAGCCCCCGGGTCACGACCGAGGAGCGCGGCCGCCTGAAGCCGTACATCGTGCTCTTCCTGGCCTCGGTCGTCTTCAACTTCATCCTCTTCCAGGCGTACTCGACGATGATCCTGCTGGCCTCCACCAACGCCCGCACGACCATCCTCGGCTTCGACTTCCCGGCGAGCTGGTACGCCTCCGCCCTCGGTGCCTTCGAGGTGGCCCTCGCGCCCGTCGTGGCCGCCGTCTGGGCCCGGATGGGGCACCGGCAGCCGCACGCCTCCAACAAGATCGCCTTCGGAGTGATCCTCGGCGGTCTCTCGTTCCTGCTGATGGTCCTGCCGACCTCCGGGCACGCCGACGACACCTACCGGATGGCCGCCTGGTGGATCGTCGGCTCCTATCTGCTGCTCGGCCTCGGCGACGTCCTCCTGGAGACCTCCGGGATGTCCGCCACCAGCAAGCTCGCCCCGAAGGCCTTCGCCAGCCAGACCATGTCGCTCTGGTTCCTCTCCCTGGCGCTCGCCAACGGCATCCAGGCGCAGACCGTGAAGCTCTACGACAACGTCTCCAAGCCCGTCTACTTCGGCGTGAACGGCGCCGTGGCCGTCGCCGTCGGCCTCGCCGTCATCGCCCTGGCGCCCTGGCTGCGCCGCACCATGCACCCCGTCCACTAGGGAGCCGAGATGAAGATCCGTACCGACTTCCCCCACGAGACCCGGCACGAGGACGTCCGGATCCCGCTGCCGGACGGAACGAGGCTGTACGCGCGCGTGTGGCGGCCGGTCACCGACGAACCCGTACCGGCGCTCCTGGAGTACCTGCCGTACCGCCTCACCGACTGGACCGCGCCCCGCGACTGGCAGCGCCACCCCTGGTACGCGGGCCACGGCTACGCCTCCGTACGGGTGGACGTCCGCGGCCACGGCAACAGCGACGGCCTGCCCGGCGACGAGTACGACCCGGTCGAGCTCGCCGACGGCGTCGCCGTCGTGAACTGGCTCGCCGAGCAGCCGTGGTGCACCGGCAGGGTCGGCATGTTCGGCATCTCCTGGGGCGGCTTCAACTCGCTCCAGATCGCCGCCCTCGCCCCCGAGCCGCTCAAGGCGATCGTCACCGTCTGCTCCACCGACGACCGCTACGACAACGACGTCCACTACATGGGCGGCTCGGTCCTCGGCGTCGACATGCACGCCTGGGCCGCCACCATGCTCGCCTTCGTCTGCCGCCCTCCCGACCCCGAGTACGTGGGCGAGGAGTGGCGGGCGATGTGGCTGAAGCGCCTGGAGGCCGTGGAGCCCTTCCTCCACACCTGGCTCTCCCACCAGACCCGCGACGACTACTGGCGGCACGGCAGCGTCTGCGAGGACTACGGCGCGATCCGGGCCGCCGTCCTCGCTGTCGGCGGCTGGCACGACCCGTACCGGGACACCGTCCTGCGGCTCGCCCAGCACCTCCCCCAGGACCGGGTGCGCGGCATCATCGGCCCCTGGTCGCACCAGTACCCGGACCGCGGCCTGCCGCCGGGACCCGCCATCGGCTTCCTCCAGGAGACCCTGCGCTGGTGGGACCACCACCTCAAGGACGTCGACAACGACGTGATGGCCGAACCCCTGCTCCGCTCCTGGATCAGCGACTCCCACCTCCCGGCCACCGTGTACGAGGAGCTGCCGGGCCGCTGGGTCACCGACCCCGCCTGGCCCTCCCCGAACGTCACCCCCGTCACCTACGCCTTCCAGGGCGCCCCGGTCGTGGTCGACTCCCCGCAGCAGACGGGGCTCGGCGCGGGCCGCTTCTTCCCCTTCGGCAACGACGCCGACCTGCCGCCCGACCAGCGCGACGAGGACGCCCACTCGGCCTGCTTCGACTTCCCCGTCCCCGAGGACGGCGGCCCCGTCGAGATCCTCGGCCGGCCGTCGGTGAGCCTCGCCCTGCGCACGGCCGCCCCCACCGGGCAGGTCGTCGCCCGGCTCTGCGACATCGCCCCCGACGGCTCCTCCACCCTGGTCACCCGCGGCGCGCTCAACTTCTCCGCCCGCTACGGCCGCGACCGGGCCGTGGAGGCCCAGATCGGCGAGACGGAGAGCTTCGTCTTCGAGCTGAACGGCATCGGCCACGCCTTCGCCCCCGGCCACCGGGTGCGCCTGGCGGTCTCCTCCACGTACTGGCCGTGGATCTGGCCGCAGCCGGACGCGGCCGGTTTCACCCTCGACCCGGCGGGCTCCTCCCTCACCCTGCCGGTCCGCGGGCCCTCCGTGGACGCGGTCACCTGGGAGGAGCCGGAGCAGTCCGAACCGCTCGGCGTGGTCTTCCCCCGCACCCTGGAGGAGCCCCGCCCGGAGCGGGTGGTGGTCAGGGACGTGGCGAAGGGCGAATGGACGCTGGAGGTCGACCCGAAGTACGGCGGCACGCGCGTGTACCCCGACGGCCTGGAGTACTCCGAGGACGCCGTGGAGACGTACACGATCGACGAGAGCGGCCCGCTCTCCGCCCGGACCCGCTCGGAGTGGGCGATCCGCCTGCACCGCCCCGAGGCGGCCTGGGACGTCACCGTGGACACCCGCTCGGAGATCACCTGCGACGCCGATGACTTCTTCACCACGAACGAGGTGGTGTGCAAGGAGGGCGGGGAGGTGGTCTTCCACCGGACGTGGGAGAAGCGGATCCCCCGGACCGCGGGCTGAGGACACGGAAAGCGCCCGTACCGGCGATCGGTACGGGCGCCTTCGCGTCGGATCAGACGCTCGCGCCGGCCTTGCGGCGGCGGGCGACGACCATCGCGCCGGCGCCGAGGGCGACGGTCGCGGCGGCGGCGAGGCCGAGCCCGGTCAGGTTCTCGTTCGCGCCCGTGGCGGCGAGGGTGCCCCGCACCGGGGTGTTCGACGAACCGCCCTGCTGGGTGGTGTTGTTGTTGCCGCCGTGGGTGGGCGCCGGGGTCGGCGTGGCGGTGGTCCCCGACGGGGTCGGCTTCGGCTCGGGCTTGTCGCCCTTGGCCGCGGTGATGTCGAAGTTGGCGTGGCCGAAGTCCTCGCCGATGCCGCAGGTCCCGTCGTTGTTCTCGAACTCGCCGTAGGCCCAGGCGACACCGGGGCCGACCGGGGCCTCGGGGTCGACCGTGAGGCGCAGCTTCACGTCGTAGTGGCCGCCCTTGACGAGCGTGCCGACCTCGATCGAGTCGAACTCCTCGGTGATCTTCGTCCACTCCAGGACGTCGGCGGAGGACCACTCGACGGTGATGTACCGCTTGAAGAAGCCGTCCTCGTCGAGCGGCTCCTTGCCGTCCGGGAGGACACCGGCGTCGGTGTACGCCTCGACCGCGTCCAGGCTCCGGTCGGAGGTGTTGGTGACGCGCAGGGTGAAGACGGCGCTGTCGCCGGCGGCGACCGTCTTCGGGCCGCTGAGCTCGATCCCGAGCGCCTCGTCCTCCGTGCACTCCCCGCCGATCTCCTCGAAGAACTCCAGCTCCTCCTTGGCCTCGGTGAGCGTCTCGGCGGCGGCCTTCTTCACCTTCTCGGCGAGCCCTACGACCTTGGAGGCGGCCTGGTTGGCGTCGAGAAGCTCCTTGCTCGCCTTCCCCAGCAGCGCGTCGGCGGCGGTCTTGGCCGCGTCGGCCTCGCCGGCGGTCTTCTTCGCCTCCGCGACGGCCGTGGTGGCGGCCGCCTTCTGCTCCTCGGTGGCGTCGGCGGGCAGCTCCGCGAGGGCCTTCTCTGCCTTGGCGAGCGCCTCGTCGGCGGCGGTCTTCGCGGTGGCGGCCGCAGCGGCGGCCTTCGTGGCATCGGCGGCGGCGACGACGAGAACGTGGTCCGGCTTCGAGAGGGCGTCCACGGCCGCCTTCGCCTCGGCGAGCCCGACGACGGCCTCGTCGTACTCCTTCTGCGCCAGGGCGACGGCGGCCTTCAGCTCTTCGAGCGTCGGCATGTCGTCCTTGTCGCCCTTGTCGTCCTCGCCCTGTGCGGGCTTCTGCGTCGACGCGGGCGAAGGCTTCGTGTCGGCGAACGCGGGCGCTGCCGAGAGGAACACGACCGGGGTGGTCACGGCGGCGGCCACAGCGGTCGCGAGAATGCGACGGATCTTCACAGTGCGGGACCTTTTCCTGGTCAGGGAAGGGTGAGAGAGAGTGCGGGGCGCGCGCCTGCGGCACCTTCACGCGGCGCGATACCACCGTGATCGTATGGCCAGGAACAGCCCCGCGGGAGTCCCGTGTTCGCGGCTCGGAACGGCGCCCGACACCCGCCCGCCCTACAAATCACGCGAAGGCGGACAGTTGCCCACGGAGGCCGCACTTTCTGTGTGATCCATGTCATCAGCGCCCGGCGGTCCGCCCCGTAACGTGTCCCCCACACACGTGGAAAGCGAGGCAAGCACCGATGTCCGAGCACAGCCCGCTCGACCTGGCCGAGGGCGATCCCTTCGGCCCGCACAACCTCCCGTACGGCGTCTTCTCGACCGCCGACGAGCCCGAGCGGCGCCGGGTCGGCGTCCGGATCGGCGGGTACGTGCTGGACGCGGGTGCCGCGGCGCACGCGCTCGGCTCCCCGTACGCGACACTGCTCGACCGGCCGAGCCTCAACCCGCTGCTCGCGGCCGGGCGGACCGCCTGGCGTGACGTCCGCCGGGCGCTCACCGCCTGGGTGTCGGTGCCCGCGCACCGCGCGGACATCGAGCCGCTGCTGCACCCGCTCGACACCGTGACCCTGCACCTGCCGTACGAGGTCGCCGACTACGTCGACTTCTACGCGAGCGAGCACCACGCGACGAACGTGGGCCGGATCTTCCGCCCCGACGGCGACGCGCTGACCCCCAACTGGAAGCACCTGCCGATCGGTTACCACGGTCGCGCGGGCACGGTCGTGGTCTCCGGCACCGACGTCGTGCGCCCCTCCGGGCAGCGCAAGGCGCCCGCCGACGCGGCCCCCGTCTTCGGCCCCTCGGTGAAGCTGGACATCGAGGCGGAGGTCGGCTTCCTGGTCGGCACCCCCTCGGAGCTGGGCACGCCGGTCGCGCTCGCCGACTTCCGGGAGCACGTCTTCGGCCTCACCCTGCTCAACGACTGGTCGGCGCGGGACGTGCAGGCCTGGGAGTACGTGCCGCTCGGCCCGTTCCTGGGCAAGTCGTTCCAGACCTCGGTGTCGGCGTGGGTGACGCCCCTGGAGGCGCTGGACGCCGCCCGGACCGCCCCGCCCGCGCGGGACTTCCCGCTCCTTCCGTACCTGGACGACGCGGGTGAGGAGGAGCCGGGCGGCTTCGACGTGCGGATCACGGTGGAGATCAACGGCGAGGTCGTGGCCGAGCCGCCGTTCTCCACCATGTACTGGACGGCGGCCCAGCAGCTCGCCCATATGACGGTGAACGGCGCCTCGCTGCGCACGGGCGACCTGTACGGCTCCGGGACGGTGTCCGGGCCGGAGGTGAACCAGCGCGGTTCGCTCCTGGAGCTCACCTGGAACGGCCGGGACGCGATCGAACTCGCCGGTGGCAAGCGGACGTTCCTGGAGGACGGCGACGAGGTCGTCCTGACGGCCTGGGCTCCGGGCCCGGACGGCACGCGGGTGGGTCTCGGCGAGGTCCGGGGCCGGATCGTTCCCTCGGCCTGAGGTGCCTGACGGGGTCGCTCAGCCGACGCGCCAGAGGGCGGGGACGTGGGGCGGCTCCCAGCCGGTCTGGCCCGTGTGTGCCTGGAGGCACACATAGGCCAGGCCGCCGTAGGTGACCCTGTCCCCCGCCCGGTAGGCGGTCCCGGCGGCCCAGCTGCCGCCGGGCGGCTGGGTGGTCGCGGTGGCCGTCGGGGTCGGGCCGGGGTTCTGCGGCACGTTGAGGACGAAGTCGAAGGCCGCCTCCCTGGCGCCGCCCGCGTCCCGCACGGTCATCAGGAGCCGGGGGTCGAAGATGCTGTCGGTGTTGTTGCGGGGCTCGTTCGGGAAGTACAGCTGGGTGGTGAGCACCGGGCGCCCGGGGGCCTGCAGCTTGACGTGGATGTGCCGGGTGCGGCCGGGGTAGAGGCCGGGCACGATCGTGGTGAGCCTGAAGGCGCCCTGCGCGTCGGTGAACTGGTGTCCGCGGAACCGGAAGCCGGTGTTGTCGTAGGCGCCGTTGGTGTCGGCCTGCCAGAAGTCGAGCAGGACGCCCGATATCGGCCGGCAGGCGAGCCCGAAGACATAGCCGCTGACCGTCAGCCGGACACCGGCCGTGCCGGCCTCCAACAGGCTCGTGCGCAGCGGCGAGTTGGGCTTGAAGTAGGGGCCCTCGGTCTGCGGCGGGGTGGGGTCGTCGCCGTCGTCGCACTCCGGGGTGAGCGCGGGCGCCGTGTCGCCCGCGGTGAGGGTACGGGCGAGTGCCGGTACGCCCATGAGGACCGCGGGTGCCGCGATTCCGGCCGCGATCGCGGCCCGCAGCACCGCCTTGCGGGTGACGTGCCCGGTGGTGGTCTCGTTGTCCATGCCTGCTCCTCGTGTGGGGGGCCTGGGGGATCGGCAACGAACCTAGGCGGGCGGGCCTCCGGCTTCGATGGACGGAGCGCGGCGGTCGTGGTGCTTCCGGAAGTCGCCGGGGCTGGTGCCCGTCTCCCTGCGGAAGAAGCGGCAGAAGTAGGCCGGGTCGCTGAACCCGGTGCGGGCCGCGATCTGCCGTACGGACAGTTCCGTACGGGCCAGCAGCCGTTGGGCCTCCCGCGTGCGGGCCTCACGGAGCAGGCTGCCGGGCGTCCGGCCCGTCGCGGCGCGGACGGCCTCGGTGAGATAGCCGGGGGTGACGCCGATCAGCTCGGCGTACGCGCGTACGGACCGGCCGTCCGGCCCGGTACGGGCGAGCAGCCGGTCGAACTCCTCGGCGACGGCCGCGGGCCGGCCCGGCGGGGGCGTGGGGGTGCCGTGGCCGCGCAGCCTCGCCGTACGGACCAGGAGGACGTGCAGCAGGGAGCGCAGGACGGTGGCGAAGCCGTCGGCGCCGTGCCCGTACTCCTCGACGAGTTCGGCCATCAGGCGGCCGGTGCGGGCGTGTGTGGGCCCGTCGAGGGTGAGCCAGGGGTGTTCGCCGAGGCGGCGCAGGAGGTCCCGGTCGCCGGGGTGGTCGAGGAGGAAGGCCTCGGTGAAGAGGACGACGTTGCCGTCGAGGCCGCGGGTGTCCTCCCAGTGGTGCAGCTGCCCGGGCAGGATCAGGCCCAGGTGGGGCGGGTGGAGCTGCCATCGGGCGAGGTCCACGACATGGGTGCCGGTGCCCGCGGTGACATGGACGATCTCGTAGAAGGTGTGCCGGTGCGGGAAGGCGGCGCGGGACATCGGGCCGATGGTGTCGAAGGTGCCGGCGGCGAAGGGCACCTGGTCGGGGAGCCGGACCTCCAGGCGGTGCATGGGCGGGTCGCCGGGTCTCGGGGTGGTGCGGGGGGTCCCCGGTAAGGCGGTGGTGTCGTTCATCGTGCCGCTTCTCCCTCCTGAGTGGTACAGACCATTGGGGTGTGCCCACGATGGCACGGGGACCTCCCACGGGTCACCCCCGCGTACGGAAGGGGAAGCGCCCGGCCCCGGTCGCCCCGAAGGGCCCGGGGGCGCGCGGGAGTCGGGGCACGCCGAAGGGCCCGGCTCGCCCCCGAGCCGGGCCCTTCGCGCCTGCGCCGTGACTACCGGACGAAGACGCTCGCCTGGTTCGCCAGGTTCAGGAAGTACTGCGGCGCGAGGCCGAGCACCAGGGTGACCGCCACACCCGCGGTGATGGTGACGGTCGTCAGCGCGGAGGGCACGGCGACCGTGGGGCCGTCCGCCTTCGGCTCGCTGAAGAACATGAGCACGATCACCCGGATGTAGAAGAACGCGGCGATCGCGGAGGAGATCACACCGACCACGACGAGGGCGCCCGCGCCGCCCTCCGCCGCCGCCTTGAAGACCGCGAACTTCCCGGAGAACCCGGAGGTCAGCGGGATGCCGGCGAAGGCGAGCAGGAAGACCGCGAAGACCGCCGCGACGAGCGGCGAACGACGCCCGAGCCCGGCCCACTTGGAGAGGTGGGTCGCCTCGCCGCCCGCGTCCCTGACCAGCGTGACGACGGCGAAGGCGCCGATGGTCACGAAGGAGTAGGCACCCAGGTAGAAGAGGACGGACGAGATCCCGCTCGGGGTGGCCGCGATGACACCCGCGAGCAGGAAGCCCGCGTGCGCGATCGACGAGTACGCGAGCAGCCGCTTGATGTCGGTCTGGGTGATGGCGACGATCGCACCGCCCAGCATGGTGACGATGGCGACGCCCCACATGACCGGACGCCAGTCCCAGGTGAGTCCCGGCAGCACCACGTAGAGCAGTCGGAGCAGCGCACCGAACGCGGCGACCTTGGTCGCGGCGGCCATGAAGCCGGTGACCGGGGTCGGGGCGCCCTGGTAGACGTCCGGGGTCCACATGTGGAACGGCACGGCGCCGACCTTGAAGAGGAGTCCCGTCAGGACCATGGCGAAGCCGATGAGCAGCAGTGCGTCGTTGCCCATGGTGTCGGCGAGCGCCGGGTTCACGGTGGAGATCGAGCCGTCGACGACCTTGGCGACGGTGTCGTACGAGACGGAGCCCGCGTAGCCGTAGAGCAGGGCGATCCCGAAGAGCAGGAAGGCCGAGGAGAAGGCGCCGAGCAGGAAGTACTTGACGGCCGCCTCCTGCGACATCAGCCGCTTGCGGCGGGCGACGGCGCAGAGCAGGTACAGCGGGAGGGAGAAGACCTCCAGGGCGACGAAGAGCGTCAGGAGGTCGTTGGCGGCCGGGAAGACCAGCATGCCGGCGATGGCGAACAGCGCCAGCGGGAAGACCTCGGTGGTGGTGAACCCGGCCTTGATCGCGGCCTTCTCGTGGTCGCTGCCGGGGACGGCGGCGGCCTCGGCGGCGAAGGAGTCGACCCTGTGGCCGTGGTCGGCCGGGTCCAGCCTGCGCTCGGCGAAGGTGAAGATCGCCACGACGGAGGCGAGGAGAATGGTGCCCTGGAGGAAGAGGGCGGGTCCGTCGACGGCGATGGCGCCCATGGCCGCGATGTGGGCCTTGGTGGAGCCGTAACCGCCCGCCGCCAGGCCGACGACGGCGGCGAAGGAGGCGACGAGCGCCACGACGCTGAGGAAGACCTGGCTGTGGTAGCGGGCCTTGCGGGGCACGAAGGCCTCGACGAGGACGCTGACGATCGCGGCGCCGACCACGATGAGTACGGGCGAGAGCTGGACGTACTCGATATGGGGTGCCGGGATCTTGTCCAGCGGTTCGGCAGCGGTCGTCCACAGGCTGTGGACAGAGGATGCGACGGCGGATGCAGTCACTTGGCCGCCTCCACTTCTGGCTGGGGGTCCTTCTGCTGTACGTCGGACATGGTGTGCTGCACCGCCGGGTTGACGACGTCCGTCAGCGGCTTCGGGAAGACTCCGAGGAAGATCAGGAGCGCGATCAGCGGGACGACCACGGCAAGTTCACGCACCCGCAGGTCGGGGAGCTCCCGCACCTCCTCCTTCACCGGCCCGGTCATCGTCCGCTGGTACAGGACGAGGGTGTAGAGCGCGGCGAGGACGATGCCGGTGGTGGCGATGACACCGGCCACCGGATAGCGGGCGTACGTGCCGACCAGCACCAGGAACTCGCTGACGAACGGGGCGAGTCCGGGCAGCGACAGGGTCGCGAGGCCACCGATCAGGAACGTGCCGGCGAGCACCGGGGCGACCTTCTGCACACCGCCGTAGTCGGCGATGAGCCGCGAGCCGCGCCGGGAGATCAGGAATCCGGCGACGAGCATCAGCGCGGCCGTCGAGATGCCGTGGTTGACCATGTAGAGCGTGGCACCGGACTGGCCCTGGGTGGTCATCGCGAAGATGCCCAGGACGATGAAGCCGAAGTGCGAGATCGACGCGTAGGCGACCAGGCGCTTGATGTCCCGCTGGCCGACGGCGAGCAGTGCCCCGTAGACGATGCTGATCAGGGCGAGGACGACGATCGCGGGGGTGGCCCACTTGCTCGCCTCCGGGAAGAGCCCGAGGCAGAAGCGGAGCATCGCGAAGGTGCCGACCTTGTCGACGACGGCGGTGATGAGGACGGCGACCGGGGCGGTCGCCTCCCCCATCGCGTTCGGCAGCCAGGTGTGCAGCGGCCAGAGCGGCGCCTTCACCGCGAAGGCGAAGAAGAAGCCGAGGAACAGCCACCGTTCGGTGCTGGTCGCCATCTCCAGTGAGCCGTTGGCGCGGGCCTCGGCGATCTCGGTGAGCGAGAAGTTCCCCGCGACCACGTAGAGCCCGATGACGGCGGCCAGCATGATCAGGCCGCCGACCAGGTTGTAGAGGAGGAACTTGACGGCCGCGTAGGAGCGCTGGGCCGCCGCGTTCTCGTCGGAGCCCGAGTGGGCCCGGTCGCCGAAGCCGCCGATGAGGAAGTACATCGGGATGAGCATGGCTTCGAACAGGATGTAGAAGAGGAAGACGTCGGTGGCCTCGAAGGAGAGGATGACCATCGCCTCGACCATGAGGATCAGGGCGAAGAAGCCCTGGGTCGGGCGCCACCGCTTGGAGGAGGTCTCCAGCGGGTCGGCGTCGTGCCAGCCGGCGAGCACGATGAACGGGATCAGCAGCGCGGTCAGCGCGATGAGCGCCACCCCGATGCCGTCGACCCCGAGCTCGTAGCGGACGCCGAAGTCCTTGATCCAGGAGTGCGACTCGGTCAGCTGGTACCGCTCGCCGCCGGGCTCGAACCGTACGAAGACGACGGCGGCGAGCACCAGGGTGGCGAGCGAGACGAGCAGCGCCAGCCATTTGGCGGCGGTGCGGCGGGCGGCGGGGACGGCGGCGGTGAGGATCGCACCGACCGCCGGAACCGCTGCCGTCACCGTAAGGAGCGGGAAGGACATGGGAGTTACACCGCCCTCATCAGCAGGGTCGCGGCGATCAGCACCGCCGTACCTCCGAACATGGAGACCGCGTACGAGCGGGCGTAGCCGTTCTGGAGCTTGCGCAGCCGGCCGGAGAGTCCGCCGACGGAGGCCGCGGTGCCGTTGACCACGCCGTCGACCAGGGTGTGGTCGACGTAGACGAGCGAGCGGGTCAGATGGGTGCCGCCGCGGACGAAGACGGCGTGGTTGAAGTCGTCCTGGAGGAGATCGCGGCGGGCGGCCCGGGTGAGCAGCGAGCCGCGCGGGGCGACGACCGGGACGGGCCTGCGCCCGTACTGGAGGTAGGCGATGCCGACGCCGACGACCATGACGGCGACGGTGGCGGAGGTGATCGCCCCGGCGCTGATCGGCGGGTGACCGTGCTCGAAGGAGGTGACGGGCTCCAGCCACTTCACGAACCGGTCGCCGATGCTGAAGAGGCCGCCCGCGAAGACCGACCCGAAGGCCAGCAGGATCATCGGGAGGGTCATGGACCTGGGCGACTCGTGCGGGTGCGGCTCGTGGCCCTCGGCGTCGGGCTGCCAGCGCTTCTCGCCGAAGAAGGTCATGAGCATCACGCGGGTCATGTAGTACGCCGTGATGGCCGCGCCGAGCAGGGTGACCGAGCCGAGGATCCAGCCCTCGGTGCCGCCCTTGGCGAAGGCCGCCTCGATGATCTTGTCCTTGGAGAAGAAGCCGGACAGGCCGGGGAAGCCGATGATCGCGAGGTAGCCGAGACCGAAGGTGACGAAGGTGACCGGCATGTACTTCCGCAGGCCGCCGTACTTCCGCATGTCGACCTCGTCGTTCATGCCGTGCATGACCGAACCGGCGCCGAGGAAGAGCCCGGCCTTGAAGAAGCCGTGGGTCACGAGGTGCATGATCGCGAACACGTAGCCGATGGGACCGAGGCCGGCCGCCAGGATCATGTAGCCGATCTGCGACATCGTCGAACCGGCGAGGGCCTTCTTGATGTCGTCCTTCGCGCAACCGACGATCGCACCGAAGAGGAGCGTGACCGCGCCGACCACGACGACCACGAGCTGGGCGTCCGGGGCGGCGTTGAAGATGTCGGCGGAGCGCACGATCAGATAGACACCGGCGGTCACCATCGTGGCCGCGTGGATGAGGGCCGAGACCGGGGTCGGGCCCTCCATCGCGTCCCCGAGCCAGGACTGCAGCGGCACCTGGGCCGACTTGCCGCAGGCGGCGAGGAGGAGCATCAGACCGATCGCGGTCAGCTTGCCCTCGCTGGTCTCCCCGGTCGCCCCGAGCACCGGCCCGAAGGCGAAGGTGCCGAAGGTGGTGAACATGATCATGATGGCGATCGACAGGCCCATGTCGCCGACCCGGTTGACCAGGAAGGCCTTCTTGGCGGCGGTGGCCGCGCTGGGCTTGTGCTGCCAGAAGCCGATCAGGAGGTACGAGGCGAGGCCGACGCCCTCCCAGCCGAAGTACAGGAGCAGGTAGTTGTCGGCGAGGACGAGGAGGAGCATCGCCGCGACGAACAGGTTGAGGTAGCCGAAGAAGCGGCGGCGGCGCTCGTCGTGCTCCATGTATCCGATGGAGTAGACGTGGATGAGCGTGCCGACCCCGCTGATCAGCAGGACGAAGGTCATCGACAGCTGGTCGAGCTGGAAGGCGATGTCCGCCTGGAAGCCCTCGACGGGGATCCAGGTGTAGAGCCGCTGGTACAGGGCCCGGTCGTCGGCGCTCCTGCCGAGCATGTCGGCGAAGAGCGCCAGACCGATGACGAAGGAGACGGCCGCGAGGAGCGTGCCGATCCAGTGCCCTGCCTTGTCGAGCCGCCGTCCGCCCAGGAGCAGGACGGCGGCGCCGAGCAGGGGTGCCCCGATGAGCAGCGCAATGAGATTTTCCACGGTCAGCCCCTCACAGCTTCATCAGGCTGGCGTCGTCGACCGAGGCCGAGTGGCGGGCACGGAAGACGGACACGATGATCGCGAGCCCGACGACGACCTCCGCGGCGGCGACGACCATCGTGAAGAAGGCGATGATCTGGCCGTCGAGGTTTCCGTGCATGCGGGAGAAGGTGACGAACGCGAGGTTGCAGGCGTTGAGCATCAGCTCGACGCACATGAAGACCACGATCGCGTTGCGCCGGATCAGCACCCCGGCCGCGCCGATGGTGAACAGCAGGGCGGAGAGATACAGGTAGTTGACGGGATTCACCGGTTGGCCTCCTCTTCGTCCCGGTCGCGGCCGAGCCGCTCCTCGGAGCGCTGCTCCAGGGCCTTGAGGTCGGCGAGTGCCTCGTCGGACACGTCCCGGATCTGGCCCCGCTTGCGCAGGGTCTGCATGACGGTGAGCTCGGAGGGGCTTCCGTCGGGCAGCAGACCGGCGATGTCCACGGCGTTGTGCCGGGCGTAGACACCGGGCGCCGGGAGCGGCGGAAGGTGCTTGCCTTCCCGTACGCGCTGCTCGGACAGCTCGCGCTGGGTGGCGGCCCGCTCGGTGCGCTCGCGGTGGGTGAGCACCATCGCGCCGACGGCGGCGGTGATCAGGAGCGCGCCGGTGATCTCGAAGGCGAAGACGTACTTGGTGAAGATGAGGGCGGCGAGGCCCTCGACGTTTCCGCCGTGGGCGCTGTTGGCGGCGCCCAGTCCGGCGAACTCGGTCAGCGAGGCGTTGCCGATGCCGGCGGTGAGCAGGATGCCGAAGCCGAGGCCGCAGACGACGGCCCACCAGCGCTGGCCCCTGATGGTCTCCTTCAGGGAGTCCGCCGCCGTGACACCGACCAGCATGACGACGAAGAGGAAGAGCATCATGATCGCGCCGGTGTAGACGACGATCTGGACGGCGCCGAGGAAGTACGCCCCGTTGGCCAGGTAGAAGACCGCCAGGATGATCATGGTTCCGGCGAGGCAGAGCGCCGAGTAGACGGCCTTCCTCATCAGGATCGTGCACAGGGCGCCGGCGACGGCGACGGTACCGAGGACCCAGAACTGGAAGGCCTCGCCCGAGGAGGTCGTGTACGCGGCGAGCGTCTCCGCCGCGAGGTTCGCGCTCATGCGTCCACCTCTTCCTCTTCGCCCTTCTCCCCCTTGGACACGGCGACCTGACGGACGGTCCCGGGTGCGGCTCCTTCGACGAGCCCCAGGTAGTAGTCCTGCTCGGTCATGCCGGGGAAGATCGCGTGCGGACTGTCGACCATGGTCTCCTCGAGCCCCGCGAGGAGCTGCTCCTTGGTGTAGATCAGGTTCTCGCGGGAGGAGTCGGCCAGTTCGAACTCGTTGGTCATCGTCAGCGCGCGCGTCGGGCAGGCCTCGATGCAGAGTCCGCAGAGGATGCAGCGGGCGTAGTTGATCTGGTAGACGCGGCCGTACCGCTCGCCGGGCGAGTAGCGCTCCTCGTCCGTGTTGTCCGCGCCCTCCACGTAGATGGCGTCGGCGGGACAGGCCCAGGCGCACAGCTCGCAGCCGACGCACTTCTCCAGACCGTCGGGGTGACGGTTGAGCTGGTGCCGGCCGTGGAAGCGGGGCGCCGTCGTCTTCTGCTGCTCCGGGTACTGCTCGGTCAGCCGCTTCTTGAACATGGCCTTGAAGGTCACGCCGAAGCCGGCCACCGGATTCTGGAAATCAGACACCGTCCGTCTCCTTTCCATCACTCGCAGTAGCAGTATCGGATGCGCCACTGACAACGAGGTCCCGGTCGTGCCGCGGCCTGCGCCGGGGCACGGGCGGCAGGGCCTGTCCGGGCTTGGGCGGTACGGGGAAGCCTCCGGCCATCGGGTCGAAGGAGCGCTCGTCGGCCGGCCCGGCCGCGCCCGCCTTCGCCCTGCGGTCGCGGAACAGGTCGACCACGAAGGAGAGCAGCAGCAGACCGAGGACGGCTCCGGCGACGTACAGCACGATGTTGGTGAAGGCGATGTTCTCGTTCCGCAGCGCCCGGACGGTGGCGACCAGCATCAGCCAGACCACGGAGACCGGGATGAGGACCTTCCAGCCGAGCTTCATCAGCTGGTCGTAGCGGACGCGGGGCAGGGTGCCGCGGAGCCAGATGAAGAAGAAGAGCAGCAGCTGCACCTTGACGACGAACCAGAGCATCGGCCACCAGCCGTGGTTCGCGCCCTCCCAGAAGGTGGAGATCGGGTACGGGGCCCGCCAGCCGCCCAGGAAGAGCGTCACCGACACGGCCGAGACCGTCACCATGTTCACGTACTCGGCGAGCATGAACATCGCGAACTTGATGGACGAGTACTCGGTGTTGAAGCCGCCGACGAGGTCACCCTCGGACTCCGGCATGTCGAAGGGGGCGCGGTTGGTCTCGCCGACCATCGTGATGATGTAGATGATGAAGGAGACCGGCAGCAGGATCACGAACCACCGGTCCGCCTGCGCCTCGACGATCGCCGAGGTCGACATCGACCCGGAGTAGAGGAAGACGGAGGCGAAGGCCGCGCCCATGGCGATCTCGTACGAGATCATCTGCGCGCAGGAGCGCAGGCCGCCGAGGAGCGGGTACGTGGAGCCGGACGACCAGCCCGCGAGGACGATGCCGTAGATGCCGACGGAGGCGATCGCGAGCACGTACAGCATCGCGATCGGCAGGTCGGTGAGCTGCATCGCGGTGCGGTGACCGAAGATCGAGACCTCGTTGCCGGCCGGTCCGAAGGGGATCACGGCGATCGCCATGAACGCCGGGATGGCGGCGATGATCGGAGCGAGGACGTAGACGACCTTGTCGGCCTTCTTGACGATCACGTCCTCCTTGAGCATCAGCTTGATGCCGTCCGCGAGGGACTGGAGGAGACCCCAGGGGCCGTGCCGGTTGGGGCCGACGCGCAGCTGCATCCAGGCGACGACCTTGCGCTCCCACACGATGGAGAAGAGCACGGTGATCATCAGGAAGGCGAAGCAGAAGACGGCCTTGATCAGGACGAGCCACCAGGGGTCCGTACCGAACATGGACAGGTCTTCGGCGGCGAGGACGCTGCGCTGAGCATCCGCGAGTGGAGCGAGGGCGGTCATGCGCGCACCTCCGGAGCAGCTGCGGTCCGGGCTGCGCCCGACCGGACGAGGGGGATGCGGGTGCGCGGCCCGGTGGGGCCGCGGTCCGCGACGGCCGGGGCTTCGCCCGGCCGGAGGGGGGTCCAGGTCATGAGCCCGCCTCCGCGTCGTTACCGGCCGCCGGCCCCGCCGGGCCGATGCGGACCAGGTCGCCGGGGTGGGCACCGGTGTCGGAGAGGACACCGCGGCCGGCCGAGTTCAGCGGGAGCCAGACGACACGGTCGGGCATCTCGGTGATCTGGAGCGGGAAGGCGACGGCGCCCGTGGGGCCGGCGACTTCGAGGGTGTCGCCGTCCTTGACGCCGGTGTCGGCGGCGGTGGCGGCGGAGAGCCGGGCGACCGCCGCGTGCCGGGTGCCGGCCAGGGCGGTGTCGCCCTCCTGGAGGCGGCCGAGGTCGAGCAGGAGACGGTGTCCGGCGAGGACGGCCTCGCCGTCGCCGGGCCGGGGCGCGGACCTGCCCGGCTCGACGGGCTCGGTGGCCCGCTCGCCGGTCCAGCCGCCGAGCCGGTCGAGCTCCCGGCGCACGGACCTGAGGTCGGGCAGCGCCAGGTGGACGTCGAGGGCGTCGGCGAGCATGTGGAGCACGCGCGCGTCCGCCGGCGCCAGGGGCCGGGTCATCTGCTCCGGCTTGAGCGCGGCCTCGAACATCCGGGCCCTGCCCTCCCAGTTGAGGAAGGTGCCGGGCTTCTCGGCGACCGCGGCGACCGGGAGGACGACGTCGGCGCGGGCGGTGACCTCGCTGGGCCGCAGCTCCAGGGAGACCACGAAGGCCGCGTCGAGGGCTTCCCGCGCGCGTGCCGGGTCCGGGAGGTCGGAGACCTCGACGCCGCCGACGAGCAGGGCGCCGAGTTCGCCGGTGGCGGCGGCCTCGACGATCTGGCCGGTGTCGCGGCCGTAGCCGTGCGGGAGTTCGCGGACGCCCCAGACTCCGGCGACCTCCTCACGCGCGCGGGGGTGGGTCGCGGGCCGGCCGCCGGGCAGCAGCGCGGGGAGCGCTCCGGCCTCGACGGCTCCGCGTTCGCCGGAGCGGCGCGGGATCCACACGAGCCGGGCGCCGGTGGCGGCGGAGGCGCGCAGTGCGGCGGTCAGGGCGCCGGGGACGCCCGCGAGGCGTTCGCCGACGACGAGGACGGCGCCTTCCCGGCGGAGGGCCTCTGCGGCGGCGGGGCCTTCGCCTTCGAGGCCGACCCGGGAGGTGAGGGCGTCGAGCCACTCGGTCTCGGTGCCGGGGGCGGCGGGCAGCAGGGTGCCGCCCGACTTCTCCAGGCCGCGGGTGGCGAAGGCGGCGACCGCGTAGGTCTTCTGCCCGTGCTTGCGCCAGGCCTTGCGGAGCCTCAGGAAGACGCCGGGGGCCTCCTCCTCGGACTCGATGCCGACGAGGACGACGGCCGGGGCGGCTTCGAGGGAGGTGTACGTGACACCCGTGCCGTCGAGGTCGCGGCCGCGTCCGGCGACGGCGGAGGCGAGGAAGTCGGCCTCCTCGCCGGAGTGGACCCGGGCCCGGAAGTCGATGTCGTTGGTGTCGAGGGCGACCCGGGCGAACTTGGCGTACGCGTAGGAGTCCTCGACGGTCAGCCTGCCGCCGGCGAGGACACCGGTGCGGCCGCGGACGAGTCCGCGGGCGGCCGCCTCGAGAGCCTCGGGCCAGGAGGCGGGCTCCAGCTCACCGGTGACGGTGTTCCGGACGAGCGGGGTGGTGAGCCGGTCGCGCTGCTGCGCGTACCGGAAGCCGAAGCGGCCCTTGTCGCAGATCCACTCCTCGTTGACCTCCGGGTCGTCGGCGGCAAGCCGCCGCATGACCTTGCCGCGCCGGTGGTCGGTGCGGGTGGCGCAGCCACCGGAGCACTGCTCGCAGACGGACGGCGAGGAGACCAGGTCGAAGGGGCGGGAGCGGAAGCGGTAGGCGGCCGAGGTGAGGGCGCCGACCGGGCAGATCTGGATGGTGTTGCCGGAGAAGTACGACTCGAAGGGGTCGCCCTCGCCGGTGCCGACCTGCTGGAGGGCGCCGCGCTCGATGAGCTCGATCATCGGGTCGCCGGCGACCTGGTTGGAGAAGCGGGTGCAGCGGGCGCAGAGCACGCAGCGCTCGCGGTCGAGGAGCACCTGGGTGGAGATCGGGACCGGCTTCTCGTAGGTGCGCTTGACGCCTTCGAAGCGGGACTCGGACTGTCCGTGGGACATGGCCTGGTTCTGCAGGGGGCACTCGCCGCCCTTGTCGCAGACCGGGCAGTCCAGCGGGTGGTTGACGAGGAGCAGCTCCATCACACCGTGCTGGGCCTTCTCGGCGACGGGGCTGGTGAGCTGCGACTTCACCACCATGCCGTCGGTGCAGGTGATGGTGCAGGAGGCCATCGGCTTGCGCTGGCCCTCGACCTCGACGATGCACTGGCGGCAGGCGCCGGCGGGGTCGAGGAGCGGGTGGTCGCAGAAGCGCGGGATCTCGATGCCGAGCTGTTCGGCGGCGCGGATGACCAGGGTCCCCTTGGGGACGGAGATCTCGATGCCGTCGATCGTCAGTGAGACGAGATCTGCCGGTGGTACGGCCGGGCTGCCGCCGCCGGCGGGCTGGGGCGTGGTGACGGTCATGCGGTCACCTCCTTGTGGTTGTCCGCCCAGGCGGTCGACTTGGCCGGGTCGAAGGGGCAGCCCCGGCCGGTGATGTGCTGCTCGTACTCCTCGCGGAAGTACTTGAGCGAGGAGAAGATCGGCGAGGCGGCGCCGTCGCCGAGGGCGCAGAACGACTTGCCGTTGATGTTGTCGGCGATGTCGTTGAGCTTGTCGAGGTCGGAGAGCTTGCCCTTGCCGGCCTCGATGTCGCGGAGCAGCTGCACGAGCCAGTAGGTGCCTTCCCGGCAGGGGGTGCACTTGCCGCAGGACTCGTGGGCGTAGAACTCGGTCCAGCGGGTGACGGCGCGGACGACGCAGGTGGTCTCGTCGAAGCACTGGAGCGCCTTGGTGCCGAGCATCGATCCGGCGGCGCCGACGCCCTCGTAGTCGAGGGGCACGTCGAGGTGCTCGTCGGTGAACATCGGGGTGGAGGAGCCGCCGGGGGTCCAGAACTTGAGCCGGTGGCCGGGGCGCATGCCGCCGCTCATGTCGAGGAGCTGGCGCAGGGTGATGCCGAGGGGGGCCTCGTACTGGCCGGGCGAGACGACGTGCCCGGAGAGGGAGTACAGCGTGAAGCCCGGGGACTTCTCGCTGCCCATCGAGGTGAACCACTCCTTGCCCCGGTTGAGGATCGCGGGAACGGACGCGATGGACTCGACGTTGTTCACCACGGTGGGGCAGGCGTACAGACCGGCGACCGCGGGGAAGGGCGGGCGCAGTCGGGGCTGGCCGCGGCGCCCTTCGAGGGAGTCGAGGAGCGCGGTCTCCTCGCCGCAGATGTACGCGCCGGCGCCGGCGTGCACGGTGATGTCGAGGTTCAGGCCGCTGCCGAGGATGTTCCGGCCGAGGTAGCCGGCGGCGTACGCCTCGCGCACGGCCTCGTGGAGGCGGCGCAGGACGGGCACGACCTCGCCGCGCAGGTAGATGAACGCGTGCTCGGAGCGGATCGCGTAGCAGGCGATGATCATTCCCTCGATGAGGGAGTGCGGGTTGGCGAAGAGGAGCGGGATGTCCTTGCAGGTGCCGGGCTCGGACTCGTCCGCGTTGACGACGAGGTAGTGGGGCTTGCCGTCGCCCTGCGGGATGAACTGCCACTTCATGCCGGTGGGGAAGCCGGCGCCGCCGCGTCCGCGGAGGCCGGATTCCTTGACGTACGCGATGAGGGCGTCGGGGCTCATCGCGAGGGCCCGCTTGAGTCCCTGGTATCCCTCGTGCCGCTCGTAGGTCTCCAGGGTCCAGGAGTTGGGCTGGTCCCAGAAGGCCGAGAGGACGGGGGAAAGGAGCTTCTCGGGGCTGCTGTTGTTGATCTCGGCGGCCAAGGTCATCACTCCCCCTCCTGACCGGAGGTCTCACCACGCGGGTGGACGATTCGGTGGTTCGGCTGCTCGCCCTTGGCGAGACGGAGTCCGACGAGGGAGGCCGGGCCGGCGCCGCCGGTGGCCTCGACGGCGCCCGGGCGCTCGTCGGGGAACCCGGCGAGGATGCGGGCGGTCTCCTTGAAGGTGCAGAGCGGGGCTCCGCGAGTGGGCTCGACGGTCCGGCCCGCCCTCAGGTCGTCCACCATCGCCTTGGCGGACTCGGGGGTCTGGTTGTCGAAGAACTCCCAGTTGACCATCACCACGGGGGCGAAGTCGCAGGCCGCGTTGCACTCGATGTGCTCGAGGGTGATCTTGCCGTCTTCGGTCGTCTCGTTGTTGCCGACGGCGAGGTGCTCCTTGAGCTCCTCGAAGATGGCGTCACCGCCCATGACGGCGCAGAGCGTGTTCGTACAGACGCCGACCTGGTAGTCGCCGGAGGGCTTGCGCCGGTACATCGTGTAGAAGGTGGCGACGGCGGTCACCTCGGCGGTGGTCAGGCCGAGGGTCTCGGCGCAGAACGCCATGCCGGTACGGGTCACATGGCCCTCCTCCGCCTGCACGAGGTGCAGCATCGGCAGGAGCGCGGAGCGGGAGTCCGGGTAGCGGTCGACGATCGCCCGCGCGTCCTCCGCCAGGCGTGCGCGGACCTCGGCCGGGTACGCGGGGGCGGGCAGCTGGGGCATCCCCAGGCTGACGTTCTCCGTCATCGGTCGACGCCTCCCATCACGGGGTCGATGGAGGCGACGGCGACGATGACGTCGGCGACCTGGCCGCCCTCGCACATCGCGGCCATGGCCTGGAGGTTGGTGAAGGACGGGTCGCGGAAGTGGACCCGGAAGGGGCGGGTGCCGCCGTCGGAGACGACGTGCACGCCGAGTTCGCCCTTGGGGGACTCGACGGCCGCGTAGGCCTGCCCGGCCGGGACCCGGAAGCCTTCGGTGACCAGCTTGAAGTGGTGGATCAGGGCCTCCATGGAGGTGCCCATGATCTTCTTGATGTGGTCCATGGAGTTGCCGAGGCCGTCGACGCCCAGGGCGAGCTGCGCCGGCCAGGCGATCTTCTTGTCGCCGACCATGACGTCGCCCGGCTCGAGACGGTCGAGGCACTGCTCGACGATCCGGAGGGACTGCCGCATCTCCTCCAGGCGGACGAGGAAGCGTCCGTAGGAGTCGCAGGTGTCGGCGGTCGGGATCTCGAAGTCGTAGTCCTCGTAGCCGCAGTACGGGTCGGTCTTGCGCAGGTCGTGCGGGAGGCCCGCCGAGCGCAGGATCGGTCCGGTGGCGCCGAGGGCCATGCAGCCGGTGAGGTCGAGGTAGCCGACGTCCTGCATGCGGGCCTTGAAGATGGGGTTGCCGGTGGCGAGCTTGTCGTACTCCGGCAGGTTCTTCTTCATGGTCTTCACGAACTCGCGGACGGCGTCGACGGCGCCGGGCGGCAGGTCCTGGGCGAGGCCGCCGGGGCGGATGAACGCGTGGTTCATGCGCAGGCCGGTGATCAGCTCGTACAGGTCCAGGATCATCTCGCGGTCCCGGAAGCCGTAGATCATGATCGTGGTGGCGCCGAGCTCCATGCCGCCGGTGGCGATGCACACCAGGTGGGAGGAGAGCCGGTTGAGCTCCATCAGCAGGACGCGGATGACGCTGGCCCGGTCCGGGATCTGGTCGGTGATGCCGAGCAGCTTCTCCACACCGAGGCAGTACGCCGTCTCGTTGTAGAACGAGGTGAGGTAGTCCATGCGCGTGACGAAGGTGGTGCCCTGCGTCCAGGTCCGGTACTCGAGGTTCTTCTCGATGCCGGTGTGGAGGTAGCCGATGCCGCAGCGGGCCTCGGTGACGGTCTCGCCGTCGATCTCCAGGATGAGCCGGAGCACGCCGTGGGTGGACGGGTGCTGGGGGCCCATGTTGACGATGATGCGCTCGTCGTCGGCCTTGGCGGCTGACTGGACGACCTCTTCCCAGTCGCCACCGGTCACCGTGTAGACGGCGCCTTCTGTCGTCTCACGGGGAGACGCATGGGAAGTGCTCACGAGTACGACCTCCGCTGGTCCGGAGCCGGGATCTGGGCGCCCTTGTACTCGACGGCGATGCCGCCGAGGGGGTAGTCCTTGCGCTGCGGGTGGCCCTGCCAGTCGTCCGGCATCATGATCCGGGTGAGGGCGGGGTGGCCGTCGAAGACGATGCCGAAGAAGTCGTACGTCTCGCGCTCGTGCCAGTCGTTCGTCGGATAGACCGCGACGAGCGACGGGATCCGCGGGTCGGCGTCGGGCGCCGAGACCTCCAGCCGGAGCAGCCGGCCGTGGGTGAGCGAGCGCAGGTGGTAGACGGCGTGGAGCTCGCGGCCCTTGTCGCCCGGGTAGTGGACGCCGGAGACGCCGGTGCAGAGCTCGAAGCGGAGCGCCGGGTCGTCGCGGAGCGTGCGGGCGACGCGGACGAGGTGCTCGCGCTCGATGTGGAAGGTGAGCTCGTCGCGGTCGACGACCGTCCTCTCGATGGCGTTCTCCGGGAGGAGACCCTGCTCCTCCAGTGCGCCCTCGAGTTCGTCGGCGACCTCGTCGAACCAGCCGCCGTAGGGGCGGGAGGCCGGTCCGGGGAGCCGGATCGAGCGGACGAGTCCGCCGTAGCCGGAGGTGTCGCCGCCGTTGTTGGCGCCGAACATGCCGCGCTGGACGCGGACCTCCTCGCCGTGCTCCCCGCGCTGCCCCGGCAGGTTCTGCGCGCTGAGGTCCTTCTCTGGGTTGGGTGTCTCGTCACTCAACGGAGCAGACCCTTCAGTTCAATCGTCGGCAGCGCCTTCAATGCCGCCTCCTCCGCCTCCCGGGCCGCCTCCTCGGCGTTCACGCCGAGCTTGGAGGTCTGGATCTTCTGGTGGAGCTTGAGGATCGCGTCGAGCAGCATCTCCGGGCGCGGCGGACAGCCGGGCAGGTAGATGTCGACCGGCACGATGTGGTCGACGCCCTGGACGATCGCGTAGTTGTTGAACATGCCGCCCGAGGAGGCGCAGACGCCCATGGAGATGACCCACTTGGGGTTGGGCATCTGGTCGTAGACCTGCCTCAGGACCGGCGCCATCTTCTGGCTGACCCGGCCGGCGACGATCATCAGGTCGGCCTGGCGCGGTGAGCCGCGGAAGACCTCCATGCCGAAGCGGGCCAGGTCGTACCGGCCGGCTCCGGTGGTCATCATCTCGATGGCGCAGCAGGCGAGGCCGAAGGTCGCGGGGAACACGGACGCCTTGCGCACCCAGCCCGCGGCCTGTTCGACCGTCGTCAGCAGAAAGCCGCTCGGGAGTTTCTCTTCGAGTCCCATAGGTGCCCCTCAGCCCCTCAGTCCCATTCCAGGCCGCCGCGACGCCACACGTAGGCGTAGGCGACGAAGACGGTGAGCACGAAGAGCAGCATCTCCACGAGCCCGAAAAGCCCCAGGGCGTCGAAGGTGACCGCCCAGGGGTAGAGGAAGACGATCTCGATGTCGAAGACGATGAAGAGCATCGCCGTCAGGTAGTACTTGATCGGGAAGCGGCCGCCTCCGGCGGGAGTGGGTGTCGGCTCGATGCCGCACTCGTACGCCTCAAGCTTTGCCCTGTTGTACCGCTTTGGCCCGATAAGCGTGGCCATGACCACGGAGAAGATCGCAAACCCCGCACCCAGGGCACCGAGCACGAGGACGGGCGCGTACGCATTCACGCTCCTCGCTCCTTCCAGTCGTCCTTGACCGTTGGATCGCACGGCCGGACCGTGAAAGATCGCCCCCATGTGAGGCAGTTCACAAGCCCGGCTGCCCCGCATCCTATGCCCGCCCCTCTGTGATCTGCGACACGGGGTACAGCAACGACTTTGTGATCTCCACCACCTGACGAAGGATCATGAAGTCGGATGAGCGGTGATCTTGTTGCGCGAAGCGCCCAGGTGATCACCAGATGTGACATCCGGACCGGAAATCGCTGATCGGAGGGGGTGTCGCTCTATCAAGCGATGGCCCCTACAGGCAAATTGGAGATGGACGCGTCCGGGTGATAAAGAACCCGGCCGTCGCCCGGTCGGGGGGTCCGGCGTACGGCGGTGGACGCGTGCGCGCTTTCACGAGCGTTCATGAGACGACAATGTGACCTGTGTCACGTTGTGAAGGTTCCGAAAAAACGGGGCTTGGCCACCGGCGTCAAGAGGTGGTAAGCGTCGGGCAATTCGGACCTTTCATTGAAAACCCGTGATCAAGGGCCAGATGGACCGTGCCCGTTTTGCCCGTTACGGCGTCAATAAGGGCTCCACATAACCGGATTAGACGGTTCCGAACGTAACTGTGGCGCAACCCACGTTTCTTGAAGGGAACCGTGAAGCCCTGATAGCGGTTGTCCTCATGTCCCACACCGCTCACATACCCAGCCACCGGAAGCCCCGCCGCAGCGCCTCGAAGCTCGCGCTGCGAGCCGGAGTTGCCGGTGGCGTCCTCGGCACCATCGCGGTGGCCGGTGCTGCCGGGCCGGCCAATGCCGAGCCGGTGACCGAGACCATCGAAATGCCCACCCTGGGCTCGCTCGAGACCGGCGCCGGTCTCGCCAGCGCCGTCGCGGCCTCCGCCGAGGCCTCCCAGCAGGAGGCGCTCGACCAGAGCCTCCAGACGCTGGAGAACACGGCGCTGCAGAAGGCCGCCAAGGAAGCCAAGACGGCCAAGGCCGAGGCGGACCGCAAGGCCGCGGCCGAACGCGCCGAGAAGGCCCGCCTCAAGGCCGAGCAGGAGCGCAAGGAAGCCGAGGAGCGCGCCTCCCGCGACCGTGCGCGCACCCAGCTCTCCACCACGTCCTCGAGCAACGACGGCTCGGGCTCCGGCTCCTCGGACAGCGGCTCCTCGACCGGCAGCAGCGAGACCACGACGCAGGCCCCCTCCGGCTCCGCCGCCGCGATCGTGGCCTTCGCCCGTGCCCAGATCGGCGACTCCTACGTCACCGGCGGCACCGGCCCCAACTCCTGGGACTGCTCCGGCCTCGTCCAGGCCGCCTACCGCCAGGCCGGCATCGACCTGCCCCGCATCTCGTACCAGCAGTCGAGCATGGGCACGTCGGTCTCCCTGAGCAACCTCCAGCCGGGCGACATCCTGTACTGGGGCAGCCGCAGCGGCTCGTACCACGTCGCCATCTACGTGGGCGGCGGCAAGTACGTCGGCGCGCAGAACTCCGCGACCGGTGTCGTCGAGCGCTCGCTGGACTGGGACACCCCCTCGGGCGCGGTCCGCATCCTCTGATCGGCCCGCACCTCTCGGCAGTCGAAAAGCCGTCACTCCTCGGGGGAGTGACGGCTTTTCTCGTTTCTGTCAGGAATGCGTACGTAAAGTCCTACTTTCGGAAGGACTCGATGATCCGGGCGTAGCTGTCCCCGCCGTGGCCCGCCCGGACCGCGGCGCGCATCAGCTCCAGATGCAGCTCGGGCAACCGGTTGTCGATGCCGCGCGCCTCCGCCGCGTGCAGGAGATGGCCGATGGCAACCGTCTGGACGTCGATCGTGGCGTCCTCTCCCGGGTACTCCCCCGCGTCGATCTGCTCGGCGTACCCGGTCATGAACCAGGAGACCGTCTTCAGCCAGCGGGTGGCCACCGCCGTGAAGTCCCGGGCGGGCACCCCGTCCGCGCCCGTGAGGGCGGTGGCGTGCAGCCAGCCGCCGAAGACGGACCACATGAGGCCGAGCAGCCCCGCGTCGTAGAGCGAGGCGCTCCCCGCGTCCGCCCCCAGGTCCACCGGGTCGCCGAGGACGGCGAGCGCCGCGCGGTGCTCGGCGAGAAGCCCGGGCCCGCCCGCGTACAGGATCATGTTGGCGCTGTCCCCGACCCCCGGCGGGGTCGTCATGACGGCGCCGTCGAGATAGCCGATGCCGTGCTCCGCCGCCCACTCCGCCTCCGCGCGGGCCTGCTCCGGCGATCCGGTGGTCAGGTTGACCAGGACGCGGCCCCGCAGCGAGTCGGCCACGGGCGCGAGGACCTCGCGGACGGCGGCGTAGTCGAGCACGCAGACCACGACGAGCTCGCTCGCCGTGACCGCCCCGGCGACGTCGGCGGCACGGACGGCGCCCCGCTCGACGAGGGCGTCGGCCTTCCCCGGGGTGCGGTTCCAGACGGTGGTGCGGTGGCCGGCGGTGAGGAAGGCGTCGGCGAGGGCGGTGCCCATCTGGCCGAGACCGATGACCGTGATGTTCTGTGCGTTCATGGAATCCACGCTCGCAGCGGCGGAATCCGGCCGACAGTGGCAGGACCGACGGCTGTCGCACGATTCCTGCCGTACGGTCGACGGCATGAACGCTGGGGTCGTCGCCATCGCCGTCGTACCGGACCGGCGGATCGGAACGTCGCTGTGGGAGCTGTACGAACTCTCCCTCGCGTGCGGGGTCTTCGGCATACCGCATCCCGACCTCGCCGACCCCTGGTACCAGCTGCGGCTGTGCGGGGACGCCGGCGACACCGGGGTCTTCTCGCTGCGGACCGACCACGGTCTCGAGGGGCTCGTGGACGCGGACACCGTCATCGTGCCGTCCGTGCCCGACGCGGTCGTGGAGGACGGCGAGGAGGTGCCCGCCGAACTCGTCGAGGCGCTGCGCGCGGCCGCCGCCTCGGGCGCCCGGATGGTGTCGCTGTGCACCGGCGCCTTCGCGCTCGCCGCCGCCGGGCTCCTCGACGGCCGCCGGGCCACCGCGCACTGGCAGCACACCGCGCAGCTGGCCGCCCGTCATCCCGAGGTGATCGTGGACGACTCGGTGCTCTACACGGACGAGGGGTCCGTCCTGACCAGCGCCGGGGCCACCGCCGCGCTCGACCTCTGTCTGCATCTGGTGCGCACCGACCTCGGCGCGACGGTCGCGGGGCAGCTCGCCCGGCGTCTGGTCGTCCCGGCCCACCGCCCCGGCGGGCAGGCCCAGTTCATCGAGGCGCCGCTGCCGCCGAGCGACGACGACAGCCTGGGACCGGTGCTGCAGTGGGCGACCGAGCACCTGTCGGAGCCGCTGACCGTGGAGGAGCTGGCGCGGCGGGCCCGGATGAGCCCGCGCACCTTCCACCGGCGGATACGGGAGGAGTACGGGACCACCCCGCTGCAGTGGCTGCTCCAGCAGCGGGTGGCGCGCGCCCAGACCCTGCTGGAGTCGACCGACCTGCCCGTGGAGCATGTCGGCGACCACAGCGGGCTGGGCTCGGCGGCCAATCTGCGCCGCCACTTCACCCGGGCCGTGGGGGTGTCCCCGTCCGGGTACCGGCAGGCGTTCAGGCCTTCGGGGCCACCTTCGAGAGGCCGTTGATGATGCGGTCCATCGCGTCGCCGCCCGTGGGGTCGGTGAGGTTGGCCAGCATCTTCAGCGTGAACTTCATGAGCATCGGGTGGGTCAGACCGCGCTGGGTCGCGATCTTCATGACCTTCGGGTTGCCGATGAGCTTCACGAAGGCGCGGCCGAGCGTGTAGTAGCCGCCGTAGGTGTCCTTGAGGATCTGCGGGTAGTTCCGCAGGGCCAGTTCGCGCTGGGCGGGGGTGGTGCGGGCGTGCGCCTGGACGATGACGTCGGCCGCGATCTGGCCGGACTCCATGGCGTAGGCGATGCCCTCGCCGTTGAACGGGTTGACCAGGCCGCCCGCGTCACCGACGAGCAGCAGGCCCTTGGTGTAGTGCGGCTGGCGGTTGAAGGCCATCGGGAGGGCTGCGCCGCGGATCGGGGTGGTCATGTTGTCCGGGGTGAAGCCCCAGTCCTCGGGCATCGAGGCGCACCAGGCCTTGAGGACCTCGCGCCAGTCCAGCTCGCGGAAGGCCTTCGAGGAGTTGAGGATGCCGAGGCCGACGTTGGAGGTGCCGTCGCCCATGCCGAAGACCCAGCCGTAGCCGGGCAGGAGGCGGTCCTGCGGGCCGCGGCGGTCCCACAGCTCCAGCCAGGACTCCAGGTAGTCGTCGTCGTGGCGGGGCGAGGTGAAGTAGGTCCGGACGGCGACGCCCATCGGCCGGTCCTCGCGCCGGTGCAGGCCCATGGCGAGGGAGATCCGGGTGGAGTTGCCGTCGGCGGCGACGACGAGCGGCGCGTGGAAGGTGACCTCGCGCTTCTCCTCGCCGAGCTTGGCGTGGACGCCGGTGATCCGGCCGGTACGGTCGTCGATGATCGGGGCGCCGACGTTGCAGCGCTCGTACAGGCGGGCTCCGGCCTTCTGCGCCTGGCGGGCGAGCTGCTCGTCGAAGTCGTCGCGCTTGCGGACGAGTCCGTAGTCCGGGTAGGAGGCGAGCTCCGGCCAGTCCAGCTCCAGGCGGACGCCACCGCCGATGATCCGCAGGCCCTTGTTCCGCAGCCAGCCGGCCTCTTCGGAGATGTCGATGCCCATGGAGACGAGCTGCTTGGTGGCGCGGGGGGTGAGGCCGTCGCCGCAGACCTTCTCGCGGGGGAACGCGGTCTTCTCCAGGAGGAGGACGTCGAGTCCGGCCTTGGCGAGGTAGTAGGCGGTGGTCGAGCCGGCCGGGCCCGCCCCGACGACGATCACATCTGCGCTGTGCTCGGAGAGGGGCTGCTCGGTCACGGCGGATTCTCCCGAAGACTCGACGGTAGGGGGGCGGTACGGACGTACCGGGGCAGTCTATGGGGGCGGGTCGCGGACCGTCCGGAGGGCCACCCGAAGGAGCGTGCGGAGGTCCACCCAGCGAGAGGGAACCCAACCGGAATTCGCACATCCGTGCGACGATGTCATGATCACCGGTCGTGACCATCATCCGTACGACCGACCTACGGCGGGGCTCGCTGATCACAGCCGTCCTCGCCCTCATCTGCTCGGCGTTCCTCGTCCTGCCCGCGAACGCCGACCCCGCCCCGTACGACGACTGCCCGCCCGCCACGTTCTGCCTCTACTCCGGGGCCGACGGGACCGGCGCGCGGCGGGACTTCACCGACCGGCAGGCCCTGCAGGGCTACGACGCGGCCTGGGACGGCACGAGCCTCTCGGCGAAGAACAACACCGCCCTGTGGGCCTGCGTCTACGGCGCCCCCGGCTACGGCGGGCTCCTGGAGACCGTCAAGCCGGGCAACAAGGACGCGTACACACCCGGCGCCGTCCGCGCCCACAAGCTGGTCCCGACCCGCGCCCTCTGCTTCACCGGCTACGAGCGCTGCCCCGACAACCGGGTCTGCACCTTCACGGAGCCGAACGGCCGGGGCGCGATGACCGTCCACCTCCCGGCGACCGACGCCACCACCAAGAACTACGGCAACAGTTACGGCGCCGAGGCCGCGCCCCGGTCCACCTGGAACCGGACGAAGAAGCACGTCTGCTTCTACCCCGAGCCGGCCTTCACCGGAAGCTGGGCCGACCCCGCCGACGCCTCGGGCCGCAAGAGGTTCGGCGCGTACGTCGTCCTGCGCGGCGACAGCACGACCGTTCCGGCGCCCTTCGCCGGCACCTTCCGCTCGCACGAGCTCGTCAACGGAACGGCGGACTGCCAGTGACCCGCAACCGACGCCCCTGGCTGGCCGCGGCCGCCGCCCTCGGCGCCGCCCTCGCCCTCACCTCGCCCGCCTCCGGCGCCGGCGAACCCGCCCCGAGCCCGCTCGCCGCCCGCTGGACCGCCGGTACCCCCGTCACGGTCACGACCGGCGTCACCCGCACCACCTGGACCGAGACGACCCTCGACAACCGCACGAAGGCCCGCGTCCTCCAGATCGTCGAGATCGACCCCACCGCAGGGGCACTCACCCTGGAAAGCGCCCTCGGCACCGACGACTCCACCGCCGAGACGCTCCCCGAGCAGCTCGCCCGGGTCACCACGGTCCCGACCCGCCACCCGTACGCGGGCGTCAACGGCGGCCTGTTCCAGCGGGAGCCCGCGGGCGCGGGCGCCGAGAAGACCATCGTGCACACCGGCGTCTCCGCCACCGACGGCACCCTGCACAGCTCCAGCTGCTGGAGCGCGGGCAAGGGCAGCACCGGCGCGGTGATCCAGTACGGCATTCCGCACATCACCAAGCTCCGCACGGACATGACGCTCATCGCACCCACCGGCGAGACCGTACGGATCGACGACGTCAACCGGGCCCCCGGCCGCGCCCCGCACTGCGCGCGCGACGCCGAGGACGTCCAGGTCAGCACCAGCCCGCCGGTCTACACCGACCCGGACGAGATCGTCGTCTTCACCGACGACTACGGGGCTCCCGTCCCCGGGCCCGGCACCGACCCGGCCGTCCCCGCCACCGCCGACCCCGGCTTCGAGGTCGTCGTCGACGCGCACGGGGTCGTCACCGAGGCCCGCGAGGGGCGCGGCGGCACCGTCGTCCCCGCGGGAGGCCGGATCATCCAGGGCATCGGCACCGGCGCCCAGTGGCTCCGCGCGCGACTCGTCCGCGACGACACGCCGACCGTCGACCAGAAGCTCCACGACATGACCGCGGACCGGGACATCCCGCTGGACGACTCGGTCGACGTCGTCAGTTCCTTCCACCACCTGCTGCGCTCCGGCGACATCCCCGCCGAACTGCCCGACTCGTGCAGCGGCAAGGAGAAGGGAGCCGACGGCACGACCCTGATCTGCACCGACTCGCGCACGGCCCTCGGCACCAACTCCCGCGGCCGCCCGGTGCTCGTCACCCTCACCGGGCAGGACAACGAGGACGGCGACTACCTCCGGAGCTTCGCCGCGCTGCTGGACTCCCCCGAGCTCGGCATCATCGACGCCCTCAATCTGGACGGCGGCGGTTCCACGACCCTGCAGACGGGCGCGCAGGTGCACACCCCGCCGACGGACCTGGTGGACGGAACGCCCGTGCACCGGGACGTGGCGGACGCGGTGTACACGGGCGTGGGCGGCTACGGCCTCTACGTGAAGTAGGGCGCCCCGGCCGACGAGCGGAACGGGTCAGGCGGGCTTGAAGCCCCGGTGGAGGGCGACGATGCCGCCGGACAGGTTCCGCCAGGCCACCTTCGACCAGCCGGCCTTCTGGAGCATCCCCGCCAGGGTCGGCTGGTCCGGCCAGGAGCGGATGGACTCGGCCAGGTACACATAGGCGTCCGGGTTCGAGGACACCGCGCGGGCCACCGGGGGCAGCGCGCGCATCAGGTACTCCTCGTACACCGTGCGGAACGGCGCCCAGGTGGCGTGGGAGAACTCGCTGATGACGACCCGGCCGCCGGGCTTCGTCACCCGGTACAGCTCGCGCAGCGCCTGGTCGGTGTCCTGGATGTTCCGGAGCCCGAAGGAGATGGTGACGGCGTCGAAGACGTCGTCGCGGAAGGGCAGCTTCGTGCCGTCGCCCGCCGTGAACGGCATCCACGGGTGGTTCTTCTTGCCGACCCGGAGCATCCCCAGCGAGAAGTCGCAGGGCACGACGTACGCGCCCGCGCGGGCGAAGGGCTGCGAGGAGGTGGCCGTACCGGCCGCCAGGTCCAGGATCTTCTGCGCGGGGCGCGCGTCGACCGCCTTGGCGACCTCCTTGCGCCAGCGCCGGTCCTGGCCGAGGGAGAGGACGTCGTTGGTGAGGTCGTAGTTCGCCGCCACGTCGTCGAACATCGAGGCGACTTCGTGCGGCTGCTTGTCCAGGGTGGCGCGGGTCACTGGCTTCGGCCTCGCAGACTCGGGTACGGGCGGGCGCGTCCATTGTCTCAGGGCCGCTCCCGCCCCGACCGGCAGGGCGCGCTCAGCCGGCCCGGTAGACCAGCTTGCCGCCGATGACGGTGGCGACGCAGGTCGAGGGACCGAGGCGGACCAGGGCGGCCCGGTCGGGAACGTCGAACACGGCGAAACGGGCGGGGCCTCCCGGCATCAGTCCGGGCAGGAGCACCAGCGGCGCCGGAGCGAGGGACGGGACGCCGGAGAGCTTGTCCGGGCGGCGGCCGACGGCGAGACCGACCCGGCGTACGGCGTCCACGGCGGCCCGGCTGCGCAGTTCGCCCCCGACGGCGACCGTGCCGTGGGCGAGGAGCCGCTGCACGCCGCGGCGCGCGGAGGCGGCGCGGCGGGCGGGGTCGGCCCGGAAGATCCGCTGGGCCCGCTCGCCGGGGATCGGCTCGGTGCCGAACCCCTCGGCCTCCCGGGGGTCCGGGTGGTACATGCCTTCGAGGAGCTCGGGGCCGTACGGGTTGAGGAGTCCGGGGGTGAGGATGCCGGACCACCGCCGCACCCGTGCCTCGGGCCTGACGGCGACCAGGTCCTCGTACGGGCCGACGGCGGCGACGCGGTCGCCGTCGATCAGGACGGCGGTCTCGGGGGTCGCCTCGGCGACGTGGATCGTGAGCACGGCCGCGTCAGTTGGCGTCGAGGAGCTTCAGCTCGGGGTGAGCCGTGCCGCCCTCGATCGCCGTGGACGAGATGTGCGAGGCGACGCGCTCGTCGACCGGGTCGTTCGCCGGGTCGTCGTGGACGACGATGTGCTCGTAGGTGGTGGTGCGCTGGGCCGGGACGCGGTCCGCCGTGCGGATCATCTCGATCATCTCGCGCAGGTTGGAGCGGTGCTTGGCGCCGGCCGAGGAGACGACGTTCTCCTCCAGCATGATCGAGCCGAGGTCGTCCGCGCCGTAGTGCAGGGTCAGCTGGCCGATCTCCTTGCCCGTGGTGAGCCACGAGCCCTGGATGTGGGCGACGTTGTCGAGGAACAGCCGGCCGATGGCGATCATCCGCAGGTACTCGAGGAGCGTGGCCTGCGTGCGGCCCTTGAGGTGGTTGTTCTCGGGCTGGTACGTGTACGGGATGAAGGCCCGGAAGCCACCCGTCCGGTCCTGCACGTCACGGATCATGCGGAGGTGCTCGATCCGCTCGGCGTTGGTCTCGCCGGTGCCCATGAGCATGGTGGAGGTGGACTCGACGCCCAGCCCGTGGGCGATCTCCATGATCTCCAGCCAGCGCTCGCCGCTCTCCTTGAGCGGGGCGATGGCCTTGCGCGGCCGCTCCGGGAGCAGCTCGGCGCCGGCGCCCGCGAAGGAGTCGAGGCCGGCGGTGTGGATGCGGGTGATGGCCTCCTCGACGGAGACCCCGCTGATCCGGGCCATGTGCTCGACCTCGGACGCGCCGAGGGAGTGGATGACCAGCTGGGGGAACTCCGCCTTGATCGCGGCGAAGTGCTTCTCGTAGTACTCGACGCCGTAGTCCGGGTGGTGGCCGCCCTGGAACATGATCTGGGTGCCGCCGAGCTCCACGGTCTCCGCGCAACGGCGCAGGATGTCGTCGAGGTCTCGGGTCCAGCCCTTCTTCGTGTCCTTGGGGGCGGCGTAGAAGGCGCAGAACTTGCAGGCCGTGACGCAGACGTTCGTGTAGTTGATGTTGCGTTCGATGATGTACGTCGCGATGTGCTCGGTCCCCGCGTAACGGCGGCGGCGCACGGCGTCGGCGGCGGAGCCGAGCGCGTGCAGCGGCGCCGAGCGGTAGAGGTCGAGCGCCTCCTCGGGGGTGATCCGGCCACCCGCGGCAGCGCGGTCGAGAACAGACTGGAGTTCGGCCTTCTCGGTCACCGGGTGTGTCCCTTTCGGAGGGGTACTGACTGTCCGAACCAGCCTACGCCAGCGCTCCTCAGGGCTTCCCTCGGGTGGCGTGCGGGAGGCGCGGCGGTAAGCGGCGGCAATACGGGTGGTCCGGACGCGGATAAAGGGGTGAATTACCGAACGGGGACACGAAGGCGAATTCCGGGAAGCCTTGGGGAAGCCTTCGGGAAGGCGGTGCGAAGCCTTCGGGAAGTCGACGGGAACTCGGCGCGAAGGCGTCGGGAAGGCCAATGGGGAACCCGGAACGCGCGCCCCCGCTAATCCCGCGCGGGCGGCAGCAGTTCGACGGCGACGTCCGCCGGGAATCCGGTCGTGGGCCCGGTGCGGCGGGCGAACTCACGGACCCCGGCGAGCTGCTCGGGCCCGAAGCGGAAGTCGAGCGTGCGGAAGTACCGCTCCAGGAGCTCGGCGTCGAAGGTCTCCCAGCGGGCGGCCTGCTCGGCGACCTTGGCGACCTCCTCGAGGGAGAGGTCCCGGGAGGCCAGGAACGCCTGGTGCACCTCGTGGACGGTCTCCGGCTCGCGCGCCAGGAAGTCCTTGCGCGCGGCCCACACGGCGAAGACGAACGGGAGGCCCGTCCACTCCTTCCACATGAGCCCGAGGTCGTGGACCTGGAGGCCCAGCCGGGGAGCGTCGTGCAGCGAGGCGCGGAGTGCGGCGTCGCCGATGAGGACGGCCGCCTCCGCCTCCTGCATCATCAGCCCCAGGTCAGGGGGGCAGGTGTAGTAGTCCGGCGCCACCCCGTACCGCTCGGCGAGCAGCAGCTGGGCGAGGCGTACGGAGGTGCGGGAGGTGGAGCCGAGGGCGACACGGGCGCCGTCCAGATCCTCCAGGGGCCGCTGGGAGACGATCACGCAGGACATGACGGGCCCGTCGCAGCCGACGGCGATGTCGGGGAGCGCGACCAGGTCCGACGCGTTGCGGAGGTACTCGACGAGGGTGATGGGGCCGATGTCCAGGTCACCGCGGACGAGCCGCTCACTGAGCTTCTCCGGGGTGTCCTTGGTGAGCTCGAGGTCGAGGAGCGTTCCGGTCCTGGCCAGGCCCCAGTACAGGGGGAGGCAGTTCAGGAACTGGATGTGCCCGACGCGGGGCCGGCTGCGCTGCTGGTCGTCGGTTGCATTGTCCACATCGTGAGGCTAGACCCGTCTCGTACCGTGGGCATCGCCGGGGCACGCGCGTCAGCACACGGAGCGAGATCAAACATGTGAGTGAAGTGATCTTTCCCTCTACCGCCGGGCGCACCCTGCGTGCTACGCTCAACGCAAGTTGCAGTTTGGTTTCCCTTGCAGTACAGAGCCTGCGGAGCATGTGACCCGCAGGCTTTTGTAGTTTTCAGACTTGTTTGCAGGTTCTGGAGCAGGGCGACCCTTTGGCCCATAGGAGGGCTCATGGCTACCGGAACCGTGAAGTGGTTCAACGCTGAAAAGGGCTTCGGCTTCATCGCCCAGGACGGCGGCGGCCCGGATGTCTTCGTCCACTACTCCGCGATCAACGCGAACGGCTTCCGTTCGCTCGAGGAGAACCAGCTCGTGACCTTCGACGTCACGCAGGGCCCGAAGGGCCCGCAGGCGGAGAACGTCTCCCCGGCCTAAGGTGCCTGGGTCGGCGAAGCACGACTAGAGCAGTACCCAAGGAGCCCCGCTCCGTGCCCTCGGGCACGAGCGGGGCTCCTGCCTTTTCGGACCCCGGGGCCCTTCCGGACCCCGGGAGTCCTCAGCAGTTCGGGATGACGGTCCCGTTGTTGTCGCGGGCCTCGTCGTTGCCCCAGCGGGACAGGTAGTAGGCCGAGACGTACGCTCCGTAGCCGTTCTTCCCGGCGTACACGGTGTCGAGGTCGGTCTTCAGCCACCAGTGGTTGTAGTTGCCGGAGGCGTCCCTGATCTCCTGGCCCCAGACCTTGCAGTAGACGTAGTTGGTGCCCTTGTTCAGGACGCCCTGCGCGTCGGCGGTGTTCGCCTGGGCGTAGCCGGTGGCGTTGGCGAAGGTGTCCACCCAGTACTTTCCGCCTCCGCCGCCCGAGCAGCCGTTGTCGCTGGTCAGGGACTTGGAGCCGTAGGAGCCCGGATAAGGGGCGAGAGACGCTCCGTTGATCACGATCGACTGGCCGACGCCGTTGAGGAGCTGCTCGTAGTGGATGTGGGCGCCGGAGCTGTTGCCCGTGCTGCCGGTGGTGCCGATCTGCTGGCCCTGGGCGACCGCGGCGCCGTTGGCCACGGAGTAGGCGTTCAGGTGGAAGTAGTAGGTCTTCCAGCCGCCACCGTGGTCGACCACGATGTAGTTGCCCGCGCCGGACGGCTGGGAGTAGCGGTAGGCGGTGCCGGACGCGGAGGCGAGGACCGGGGTGCCGGCCGTCGCGCCGCCGTCGGAGCGGATGAAGTCGAGGGCCTGGCGGACCTCGGCCGAGTGGTGGCTGTAGGTCCAGGTCTGGCCGCAGGGGAAGGGCGCCTTGAAGAGGGGCGCGGCCTGGGCGGGGGTGGTGGTGACGAGCGCGGTGAGCAGGCCCGCGACGAGCGCGAGCAGGGTGCCGAGAGGGGTGATCCGGGCACGCATGCGTCCTCCGGTACGTGGGGTGGGGGCCAGGGAACATGGGTCGACGCGCGTGGAACGGACCACAGCGTGCCGGAAGATCGCGTGTCGCAGTAGACCGCGAGGACCACACGCGTACCGCCGGGCTTACGTAGTCTGGACACATGACCGAACGCAAACCGCCCGGAGTCGGCTTCGAGTCGTTCGTGGACAAGCAGATCCGCGAGGCGTCGGAACGGGGTGAGTTCAGCAGCCTGCCGGGCTTCGGCAAGCCGCTCGCCGACGACTCCGCCCCGTACGACGAGCTGTGGTGGATCAAGGGCAAGATGCACCGCGAGGGCGCGGCCGTACTGCCCCCCTCGCTGGCCCTGCGCAAGGCGGCCGAGGACGCTGAGGCGGCGGTGGCCGCGGCGGTCTCGGAGAGCCAGGTCCGCCGGATCCTCGGGGAGATCAACACCAGGATCGCCGAGGCCCTGCTCCGTCCGCCGGCCGGTCCCCCGCTGAATCTGAAGCCCTTCGACGTCGAGGCGACGGTCGAGCGGTGGCGGGCGGAGCGTTCCTGACCCCTGGCTCGCCGGGCCGCCCGGCGACCGGAAGGAGCCCCCATGAACAGCGCCGGTCTGCTGGTCGACTCGTTCGGCCGGGTGCGTGAGGTCGTCCACGAGGCGGTGGAGGGCCTCACCGAGGACGAGCTCGCCGCACGGATCGATCCGGACGCCAACTCGATCGCCTGGCTCGTCTGGCATCTCACCCGGATCCAGGACGATCACCTCGCGGGCGCCTTCGGCGGGGAGCAGCTGTGGGAGACGGCAGGCTGGCGCGACCGCTTCGGCCTGCCCTTCCCCGAACGGGCCACCGGCTACGGCCAGACGAGCGCCCAGGTGGCCTCGGTGCGTGCCCCCGCGGAGCTGCTGCTCGGCTATCACGACGCGGTGTACGAGCGGACCCTCGATCTGGTGGGACCGCTGACCGACTCGGAGCTGGACCGGGTCGTCGACACCGCCTGGGATCCCCCGGTGACCCTGGGCGTCCGGCTGGTCTCGGTGATCGCGGACGACCTCCAGCACGCGGGTCAGGCGGCGTACGTACGGGGTGCGGTGGAACGGCGGTGACCTCGGGAGGCGGAGGCTGATAGCCTCCGGCCGATCTTGACGTGAGGCGATGTTCCGGTCGGGGGGCACCACCGGCCGCCTCAGCTCCAGGGGGAGGCCTTCGATGGACCACCGCACGCGCACATCCGTTTTCCGTCCACGCCGCCGTCTCGGCGCGGCCGTTCTCGTCGCACTCGCCGTCACGGCCGGTGCACTGGGCACTCCCGCCGTCGCCGCGCCGCCCACGGGCGTCACCACCGGCACCACCGGCACCACCGACACCGCGGCCACCGCCGGAAGTTCCGCCACCGCCGCCGCCGTGTACCCGCGTCAGGCGGGCCTCTGGAGCCTGGGCCGTACCGGCTTCCTCACCTGGTCGTCAGAAGGCTTCGACGCCCGCTGGACCCGGCTCTCGGACGGCGCCGTCACCGCCTTCCCGGCCGGTCACACGGTCTTCGGCTCGCGCGACTCCGACGTCGTCATCGACCAAGTGGGCCGGACCGTCACCCTCAGGGACATGGCGGCGGGCACGAAACTGTTCGATCTCGACCTCGCGCAGTCGGGTTCGGACAGCCAGGTCGCGGGCGCCGTGCGCTCGGCCCTCTTCGTCTCCGCCTCCAACGGACTCGGTGGCAAGAGCCTCCGCGTGTACACCCCGGTCGACGGCCTGCCCTCGTCCCGGTCCGTGACCGGGCTGCCCACGGACGCCACCGACCCCTGGGTCATGGGTGTCGCCGGCGACAGCGCCCTGATCAGGTACCGGACCGGCTCGGGCAGCCACTGGGCGCTCGTCGACCTCAGGACCGGCGCCGTGACCGCCCACCGCGCGGCCCCGAACCTCCAGGACGCGTCCGTGTCCGCGACATACGTCGCCTGGACCGAGCAGACCGACGGCGGGGCCGCCACCGTGGTGGCCCTGAACCGCTCCACCGGCACGGTCCAGCGCATCCCTCTCGCCGCGCAGAACCGCGTGTCCCTGGGGCTGGTGGGGAACTGGGTCACCTACGGCGAGACCGACGGACTGCGCGCCTACGAGCCCGGCGCGCTCCTCGCGCTCACCGCCCGCGACCTGAGCACCGGCACGACCCGCAAGCTGCTCGACCACGTCGTCTCGGACGTCGACGGGCCCGACGGCACGAACGCCGTCCACGGCGGCACGTCCGCCCAGGGCCAGGGCCTCTACCGGATCTCCCCGGGAACCGGCGGGATACCGGTCGCCACGCTCCTCGCGCCCAGCGGCGAACCGACCAAGGTCGACCTGCTCGGTCACAGCGTTCCGGCGACGATCGACCTGAGCCGCAACCGCAGCTTCGACCTGAAGTGGCGGCTCTCGCGCATCAATGTCGAGATGACCGTCACCCTGCGCAACACCCGCACCGGCGACACCATGGTCGAGCACGTGTACCCGCTCGCCGAGCAGGCCACGGACTTCACGTACGCCCACTACGTCTGGCAGGGCGATGTCGGCTGGCCGGGCGAACCGGGCCGGTCGACGGGCGCTCCGGCGGGCCCGTACACCTGGCGGATCGACGCCAGGCCGCTCAACGGCATCGGCCCGACGATGACGAAGACCGGTTCCTTCACGGTGGTCCGCAGCAAGGCGCAGCCGCACGACTTCGACGGCGACGGGTCGCCCGACCTGCTCATGAGGGACACCGCGGGCCGGCTGCTGCTCGCGGACACCTTCCGCGCCACCGACTGGGGCAGCGGCTACGAGTGGTTCCAGGAACACCACTTCAAGGTCGTCGGGCAGGGCTACGGCATCTACGACAAGATCGAGGCCACCGGCGACCTGGGCGGCTCGGGCGTCGGTGACTTCGTCGCCCGCGACAGGGCCGGGGTCCTGTGGCTGTACAAGGGGCGCGGCGGACACTCCTTCAGTGCCCGCATCCGGATCGGCGGCGGCTGGGGCACGTACACCCGGCTCACCGGCGGCAGCGACCTGACCGGGGACGGCCGCGCCGACCTCGTCGCCGCCGACAAGGCAGGTGTCCTGTGGCTGTACCGGGGCACCGGCAGGGACACCGCACCCTTCGCCGCCCGCGTCCGGATCGGCGGCGGCTGGGGCGTCTACGACCAGCTCACCGCCGTCGGAAACCTCGCGGGAGGCGCTGCCGGAGACCTCGTCGCGCGGGACCGGGCAGGCGTCCTCTGGCTCTACCTCGGCAACGGGAACGGGACCTTCGCGCCCCGGACCCGGATCGGCGGCGGCTGGGGCGGTTACGGCCGACTGGTCGGGATCGGGGACGCGGACCGGGACGGCCGTCCGGACCTGTACACCGAGGGGTCCCTCTACCGGGGAACGGGCGACTACCGGAGCCCGCTGCGGCCGCGCGAGGAGACGTCCCCGTACCACTTCTGGGCCACGGACGTCACGTACGACCATTTCGTCTGACACGGCGTCGGACCACCTGCTCCGGGTGATCGCGGGCCGGGCTCCCGGCTCCGTCGACCGGTTCGTCAGGGTCTGATCGATCTTGTCGGCGCACTCGAAAATCGACGTACAACCTTTCGAACTCCCCGTGAGTCATGCGGGCGTGGCGTGTCGCGCCACGCTCGCGCTTCATGAGGGGGAACACCGCTTTGTCCCGAGTACGCACCTCCCGTCGCCGACTCGCGCTGGCCGTCACCGCCGCGCTCGCCGTCACGACCGGAGCCCTCACGGCCGGTCCCGCCGCCGCGACCACCGGCGGCGTGGCGGCCGGTGCCGTGGCAGCGCCGGCGCAGGCCGCGCAGAACGCCGTCGCGATGCTGCCCGGCTCCATCGTCATCGGCAACGGCCCGTCCGGCTTCCTGACCCGCACCCAGGAGAGGACGGGCTACGTCTACCGCTGGACTCGGTACGCCGACGGGGTCACGACCACGCTGCCCGGCAGCGGGTACGCGGGAACCCTCGGCACCGACCTCGTCGTGCGGTCCGAGGGCAATGTCCGCACCATCCTGGACATGTCCTCCGGCGCCGAACCCGTGGTGATCGACACCGCGTTCCTCGGCACGTCCGCCCAGTTGATCAGGCTCGCCGGTTCCACCCTCGTCATGCGCGTCAACCGCCCGGACGGCCCCGGCGGCGACGTGCATCTCGTCTCCAAGCCCGGGGACACGGTCGTCGACCACAAGGTGACCGGGCTCCCCGCCGACGCGGCGATCCGCCGGTACGACATGAGCACGCCCGAAACCCTCGCCCTCCTGTACACCGGCACGGTCGACGGGGTCACGGGAAGCCGCGTGGCGCTGGTGGACGTCGCCACGGCCGCGATCGTCGAGGACCGCCCCGCGTCCGGCGCCGGCCTGAGCGGTGACGTCAGCGTCTCCGCCACGCACCTGGCATGGGCCGAGAAGTCCCCGTCCGGCGACGCGACGACCCTCGCGGTGGCCCGCCGGGGTCAGCCCGACGTCGAGCGCGTCCCCCTCGGAACGGGCACGCTCCTCACCGAGCTGACGGGCGACTGGGTCACCTACGGTGTGCCCGGTGGGGTGACCGCGTCCGTACCCAACCCGCTGTACGCCCTGGCTGCACGCTCGCTGACGACCGGGCAGACGGTCAAGCTCCTGGACACCGTGACCATCATCCGCCCCGAGGCGGACGGCGGCCTCCTCGTCCAGGGCGGCACGATCGAGCACGGCGAAGGCCTCTACCGGATCGCCCCCGGCGCCGACGGCACCCCGGCCGCCACCCTCGTGGCGAGCACCGGCCTGCCCATCGTGCCCCAGCTGACGGGCCAGACGGTCCCCGGCACCTTCGACTTCCGGACGAGCCGCGGCGACGGCTATCTGACGTGGCAGTTCGCCGCGTACACCGGCGCGAAGGTGGACGTCGTACTGACGCACACCGCGACCGGGCAGCGGTGGACCAGCACGGCCCCGGTGGACGTCGCCGCCCGCGGCCTCGCCTACTGGACGGGCCTGTTCGACGACTTCACCACGGCGGCCAACGGGGCCTACACCTGGAAGATGACGGCGACGCCCACCAACGGCATCGGCGCCCCGGTGGAGCGGACCGGCACCCTCACGGTCGACAACGGGCAGGCCCCGCACGGCTTCTCGGACACCGGCTCCCCGGACCTGGTCGTCCGCGACGGCGGCGCGCTGTTCCTCTACGACGGCCGTCAGGCCCTCTACCACAACGCCCAGAGCGAGCTGCGGGAGACGGACATCGGGTCGGGCTGGGGCGCGTACGACCAGATCCTGACGCCCGGCAACGTCGCCGGCGCCCGGTTCGCCGACCTGGTGGCCCGCGACACGACCGGGGCGCTCTGGCTGCACACGGGCACGGGCAAGAACGCCTTCTCGGCCCGTACGAAGATCGGCGGCGGCTGGCAGATCTACAACAAGATCACCGGCGGCAGCGACCTCGACGGCGACGGCCGCCCCGACCTGGTCGCCACCGACACGGCCGGCGACCTCTGGTTCTACAAGGGCACCGGCTCCGCCACCGCGCCGTTCGCACCGCGCGTCAAGACCGGCCACGGCTGGGGCATCTACAACAAGATCGTCGCCACCGGCCAGATCGGCGGCGGCGCCGCCGGAGACCTCGTCGCCCGCGACACCGCCGGCGACCTCTGGCTCTACCTCGGCAACGGCGACGGCACCTTCGCCGCACGCACCAGGATCGGCGGCGGCTGGTACGCCTACGACGAGATCGTCGCCATCGGCGACGCCGACCGCGACGGCCGCCCCGACCTGCTGGCCACCGGACCGGGGAGCGACGAACTGGCCCTGTACTCGGGCACCGGCAACTGGAGCGCGCCCTTCGCGCCCCGCTCCATGCTCCACGCCCCGGCTCCGGTGTCGAACTGGACCAGCACCCTGTTCTGATCCCCGTCCCTGCCCCCTCCTGATCCCCGCCCGACGGTCCTTCCGAGAAAGAGCGCGACCTTGATTCATGTACGAACGCACCGGCGGCGAATCGCCACGGCCGTCACGGTCGCGCTCACCGTCACCCTGGGCACGCTGACGGCCGTCCCGGCGGTGGCGACGGCGCCCGCCGTCGCCACCGCCACGCAGGCGGCGCGGCAGGACGCCGTCACCCTGCCAGCGGACGCCCGGGTGTTCGGCAACGGCCCGTCGGGGTTCCTCACCCGTGCGAGCGGGGCCGGCGCCTGGGTATACCGCTGGACGCGGTACGCGGACGGGGTCACGACCACACTGCCGGCGGGCACCTACACGGGCAGCGTCCGGTCGGACGTGGTCGTGAGGTCCGAGGGCGGCACCCACACGCTGTACGACATGGCCACGGGGGCCGATCCCGTCGTGATCGACACGGCGTTCCTGGGCGCGTCCGCCAGGTTCGTCCGACTGGCGGGCTCCACCCTCGTCATGGAGGTCCCGCGCGCCGGCGGCGGCTCCGACGTCCACCTCGTCGCCAGGGCGGGCGGGGCCCTCGTCGACCGCAAGGTCCCCGAGCTGCCCGCGAACACCACGTATCGCTGGTACGACCTGTCCGCGCCCGACACGATGATCTTCCACTACAAGTCGGCCGAGTCGGCCGCCGTCCGCGTGGCCCTGGTGGACATCGCCACCGCCACCGTCGTCGAGGACCGGGTCCTCACCGGGGCCGTCCAGGGCTCCGACGCGAGCGCGTCGGCCACCCACCTGGCCTGGGTCGAGAGGGACGCCACCGGTTCCGCGGCACTCCAGGTGGCCCGGCGGGGGCAGACCGCGACCAGCCGCGTCCCCCTCGGGTCGGGAGAGTCGGTCGCCGTCGAGCTGATGGGCGACTGGGTCACGTACGGCGTGACCGGCGGGGCCGCCGCCACGGCACCCAACCCGCTCCACACCCTGACCGCACGTTCGCTGACGGACGGCCGCACGGTCGAGCTCCTCGACGTCGTGGACCGCGTCCGCGCCGACGGTGACGGCGCGCTGCTGGTCCAGGGCGGCACGGTCGAGCACGGCCAGGGCCTCTACCGCATAGCCCCCGGCGCGGACGGCACACCCTCGGCGACGCTCGTGGCGAGCATCGGAGAGCCGCTCGCGCCCGACGTCGTGGAGCAGCACGTCCCCTCCACCGTCGACTTCAGCACCCACAGCGGTGACGTGGACCTGCTGTGGCGACTCAACCACTCCCGTCCCGTCACGTCGTACGTCGAACTGACCCACACCGCGTCCGGGAAGCGCTGGACCTCGTACTCCTCCTACAGGTCGAACTACGTGGGAGCGACGTGGAAGGGCCTGTTCGGCGACTACACGGCCGCCTACAACGGGGCGTACACCTGGCGGTTGACCGTGAAGCCCGCCAACGGCATCGGCCCCGACCTCGTGCGCACCGGCGGGCTCACCGTGGCGAACAAGCCGCACCCGCACGACTTCTCCGACAGCGGCTCCCCGGACCTGCTCTACCGGCACGGCGGGCGGTTGCTCGCCGTCGACGCCCGCCGCGCCCTGTACTTCGGCCACTACTCGACCCCGCTGGAGATGACGGTCATCGGTACCGGCTGGGACGCCTACGACCAGATCGTCACGCCCGGAAACGTCGCCGGCGCCGCGTTCGCCGACGTCGTCGCCCGCGACAGGAGCGGTGCGCTCTGGCTGCACACGGGCACCGGCAGGACGGCCTTCTCGCCCCGTACGAAGATCGGCGGCGGCTGGCAGATCTACAACAAGATCACCGGCGGCAGCGACCTCGACGGCGACGGCCGCCCCGACCTCGTCGCCACCGACAAGGCCGGCGACCTGTGGTTCTACAAGGGCACGGGGAACGCCTCCGCGCCCTTCGCCGCGCGCGTGAAGACCGGCCACGGCTGGGGCGTCTACAACAAGATCGTCGCCACCGGGAACATCGGCGGCGGCCCCGCCGGAGACCTCGTCGCCCGCGACACCGCCGGCGTCCTCTGGCTCTACCTCGGCAAGGGCGACCGCACCTTCGCCGCCCGGACGAGGATCGGCGGCGGCTGGGACCGGTACGCGGAGATCGTCGCCATCGGCGACGCCGACCGCGACGGCCGCCCCGACCTGCTGGCCAACGGGCACACCGGCGGTACCCACGACAGCCTCGCCCTCTACCGAGGCACCGGCACGTGGAACGCGCCGTTCTCGGGCCGCGACGGGATCTACACCCCGTACGACCTCACCCGCATGTCCGTCACCCTCTTCTGACGCACCGCCCTCGCACGTCCGATCGGGCGCGGCGGAGACCGCCGCGCCCCGCTCCCGGAGAGAGACCACCTCCTTGGTACACAGACAGAGGACCCCGCGCCGGCTCACCGCCGCCGTCGTCGTGACGCTCGCCGTCACGACGGGCACGCTCACGGCGGGACCAGCCGTCGCCGGACCGGTCACGGCCGGACCGGTCACGGCGGCGCCGGGTGCGGTGGCAGCCCCCGCGCAGTCCGCCGACCAGGACGTCGTCCCGTTCCCGGTCGATGCCGTGGTGGTGAACGTCGGCCCGACGGGCTTCCTGAGTTTCCAGAGCAGCCCCACGGGAGTCTGGCGCTGGACGCGGTTCGCGGACGGCGTCTCGACGGTCCTCGACGGCAAGCCCGGGTGGGCCGACCGGACGGACGTCCTGTCGCGCGCCGAGAACGGCGTCTTCACCCTGTACGACATGGGGACCGGCGCCGACCCTGTGGTGATCGACATCAACCCCCTCGGCGGCGGTCACACCGTCGCCGGGTTCGCCGGCACCGACATCGTGACGAAGAAGGCCAACGCGACCGGCGGCACCGACCTCCATGTCATCGGGCTGCGAGAAGGCGTCCTGGTCGATCACACGGTGACGGGACTGCCCGCGGACACCGTGTTCACCGCCTTCAACATGGACTCGCCCGGCAGCGCCGTGATCCGGTACACGGGCACCGTCGACGGAGTGCAGCGGAACCGCGCCGCCGTCGTCGACATCGCCGCCCACGCGGTCGTCGAGGAGTACGAGACGCCCGCGACGTCGGTGACCACCACGGCCCTGTCCGCCACCCACATCGCCTGGGTCGAGGTGGGCAAGGACTCCTCCACCACGAAGGTGGCCGTGACCCGGCGCGGCACCGACGAGACCGTCCGCCACGACGTGGGCACCACGAACTCCGTCGCCGTCGAGCTGGTCGGCGACTGGCTGACGTACCGACAGTTCAGCCAGTACTCGTACGGAACCTGGAACGCCAGGTACGCCCTGTACGCGCGCTCCCTGACGACCGGCGAGACGGTAAAGCTCCTTGAGCACACGACGAGTTCCGCCTCCGGCCCCGACGGAACGCAGCTGGCGCGGGGAGGGACCTTCGAGCACGACGAGGGTCTCTACCGGATCGCCCCCGGCGCCGACGGCGGCCGGCCGGTCGTCACGCTCGTGGCGTCGACCGGCGAACCCACCGCGCTGACACTGGTGAGCCACGGCATCCCCGAGACGATCGACTTCGACCGCGAGACCGATCCGGTCCAGCTGAACTGGACGCTCAGCAGGTACGCGGCGAGGACGAGCATCGAGCTGGTGCACACCGCGACCGGAAGGACGTGGAAGCCCGGCGTCTCCCACTACGAGGGGAACGTCGTCGGCTTCCAGTGGGACGGTATGTACGCCGCCTCCTGGAACGGGGTCCGCAACTACAGGGACGGCGTCCCCGCCCCCAACGGCGCGTACACCTGGCGCCTGACGGCGAAGCCCGTGGACGGCATCGGTCCCGCCGTGGAGGAGACCGGCACCTTCACGGTCGTCCGCAAGGCCGTCCCGCACGACTTCAACGACAACGGCACCCCGGACCTGCTCATACGGGAGCCCTCCGGCAGCCACCTCTCCCTCTACAACACGAGCACGCCCCTCGGGGCGTGGCCCGTCACCCCCTCCGAGCCGCTCGGCACCGGCTGGAACATCTACGACGCGCTCCTCTCCCCCGGCGACGTGGCCGGTGCCGCCCACTCCGACGTCCTCGCCCGCGACACCAACGGCGTCCTCTGGCTCCACCAGGGCACCGGCCGCGCCCTCGCGCCCCGGGTGAGGGTCGGCGGCGGCTGGCAGATCTACAAGCAACTGACGGGCGGCAGCGACCTGACCGGCGACGGCCGCGCCGACCTCGTCGCCACCGACAAGGCCGGCGACCTCTGGCTCTACAAGGGCACGGGGAACGCGACCGCGCCCTTCGCCCCGCGCGTGAAGACCGGCCACGGCTGGGGCGTCTACAACAAGCTCGTCGCCACCGGGAACATCGGCGGCGGCCCGGCCGGAGACCTCGTCGCCCGCGACACCGCCGGCGTCCTCTGGCTCTACCTCGGCAAGGGCGACGGCACCTTCGCCGCCCGGACGAAGATCGGCGGCGGCTGGAACACCTACTCCGACGTCGTCGGCTTCGGCGACGCCGACCGCGACGGCCGCCCCGACCTGATCGCCCTCACCGCCTGGGACGGCGTCCCGTACTTCTACGAGGGAACCGGCGACTGGAAGGCCCCGTTCGCGGCCCGCAGCGAGGCCTACGGCTACGCCCACCTGGGCGGCACCGCGTTCTGACGGGTCAGCGAGGCGTCAGCGGGACGGTCGCCCAGACCGTCTTGCCGACGCACCGGTCCTTCACGCCCCACGCCGTCGCGAGGGCGGCCACGAGCAGCAGCCCGTAGCCGCCCTCGTCCGGTCTCCCGACCGGCACGGGCCGCCGTTCGCCGCGCGCGTCGGACAGCTCGATCCTTACGTGGTCCTCGCCCCGCTCCATCCGCACCTCGAAGTCCCGGCCGGGCACCCGACCGTGACGGACCGCGTTGGCGGCGAGTTCGGCGACGACCAGTTCGACGGCCTCGGCCGGGGAGCCGGTCACGCCCCAGTCGTGGAGCTGCTGCACGGCGAGTAACCGCGCCAGACGTGCGCCCCGGCGCGTGGACGAGAGCCGGAGCGTGAACTCACCGGTTGGGGTGGAGGTTTCGGACTTCATGCCCCGAGCCTGAAGCCCCCGCCCTACGCTGACCAGCAGGGACGCGACGACGCTGAGTCACTGTACGGGTGCGCCAAGAGGGCGGTACGGATGTCGGGGAATGAAGCGGATCGGCCGGAACGGCCGTCCGAGGTGGACGGGACGGCGCACCTCTTCCGTGCGCTCGGGAAGATCATCAAGGTCCTGCGCAAGAACGCGGGTCTGAGCCAGACGGAACTGGCGGAGATCACCCACTGCAGCGAGGACTTGATCTCCTCGATCGAGCGGGGCGTACGGACGCCACAGCCGGACTTCCTGATCAGAGTGGACCCGGTGCTGCGAGCGGGAGGGGTTCTGATCGCGGCGGTGGACGACGTACGGGAGGCGCTGGCGCGAGCGCGGGTACGGCATCCGGACTGGTTCCGGAGTTTCGCGAGGGCCGAGGCGGAGGCGGTGGCGCTGCACTACTACGCGGTGCAGGCGGTACCGGGCGTTCTCCAGACGCCCTCTTACGCGCTGTCGCTCTTCAGAGACCGCCGTCCGATGCTGGACGAGGCGACCATCGAGAAGCGGGTGGCCGACCAGATCTCCCGCCAGGTGCTGTTCGACAAGTGGCCCGCACCGACGATCAGCTTCGTCTTGGAGGCAGCCGTTCTGCTCCGGCCGTTCGGCGGACCGGAGATCCACCGCGAGCAGTTGCGGCGAATCCTGGACGTGGCCCGGCGGCGGACGGTCGACTTCCAGATCATGCCTCTGGACGGTTACGAACACCCCTACCTGGACGGCGCTTTCACTCTGCTCACGCCCAAGGGCCGACGGGAGGCGGCGTACACCGAGATCTACGGGCATCCCCGGCTCATCACGGACCCGGAGGAGGTCCGTCAGTACACCGAGCGCTATGGCATCATCCGGGCGCAGGCGCTCGCGCAACAAGAGTCGCTCACATGGCTCGAAAAACTGCTGGGAGAACGATGAACACTGCGGATCTGGCCTGGTTCAAGAGCAGCTATAGCAGCGCGGAAGGCGGCGAGTGCATCGAAGTCGCCTACGACTGGCGCAAGTCCAGCTACAGCGGCCCCGAAGGCGGCAACTGCGTCGAGGTCGCCGCCCACCCCTCCGCCGTCCACGTCCGGGACTCCAAGGACCCCCACGGCCCGCAGTTCGCCGTCACCCCCGCCGCCTGGGCCGCGTTCGTGGACGCGGCGTAGCGTCGCGGCCCTCGACGGCGGGGCCGCCGGGTCAGAGGATCGTGTCGTAGATGCCCCAGCCGTGACCGATCTGCCTGCGGGTCGACGTCGGGACGACGGCGCCGAGATCGTAGTCGCGGTCGAAGCCTTCGTAGAGCCAGAGGCGGCCCTGTGTGTCGCGGGCGAGGAAGTCGTTGACGGGGGAGCCGCTGAGCTGCCCCGCGGTCGCGATGCGGTCGTAGACGTTCCAGCCGCCGCCCACCCGCACGCGAGGCGCGTACTTGGGGTCGAAGCCCGGCGGCGGGGTGTTGAAGCCGTACGACCAGAGCACGCCGGCCCGGTCGCGCGCCACGGCGGTGAGATCGGTCCAGCTCCCCACGAGGGCGGTGTAGGAGTTCCAGCCACCGCCGATGTTCTGGCGCGGCTCGAAGGGCACCCGGGGGGCGTCGTGGTGGGTGGCGTTGTACCACCAGAGCACGCCCGCCTTGTCGCGGGCCACGAGGCCGCCGCCACGGCTGGTGATCGCCGTGTACACGTTCCAGCCGCCGCCGACGCGCACGCGTGATTCGAAGGGGGCGTCCGGGTTCCCGGAGCCCTTGTAGAGCCAGAGGACACCGGCCTTGTCCCGGGCCACGAGGTCGCCCTCGCCCGCCGCCGTCCGCTGCGTGAGGGTCGTGATCGAGGTGTAGGCGTTCCAGCCGCCACCGATGCGCTCGCGGGCCTTGAGGGGCTTGTCGGCGCGGCCCGTGCTCTCGTACTGCCAGAGCACACCCGCCCTGTCGCGGCCGAGGACCGTGGTCCGCCGGTGGTTCTCGGGGGTGCCCCTGGTGAAGTGGAAGGCGACGGTTCCGCTGCCGATGACGGCCCCGGTCGCGTCGGTCACTTCGAGGGTGGCCGCCAGCTTTCCCATCACCGCGGCGCGGGTGTCGGCGTCTACCCGGACGTCGTAGGTGAGGGTCGAGCCGGCCGCGGTGACGGGGAACAGGACCTCGTTGCCCGGGCTGTCCCACGGGCAGGGCCAGAAGGCCCCGCCGTTGACGGAACAGGTCGGGGTGACGGGCTCGTAGGCGGGTGTGTCGAAGTCGGGAAGGTCCCAGGTCGGGTTCGGCAGGAGCAGCCGCGCCTTGACGGGGCCGGTGAGGCCCGCCGGGAGCGTGACCCTGATCCGGGTCGTCACCGCACCTTCCTCACCGGAGGGCACCACCAGCGGGCCGCCCTCCTGGACGACCGTCGCGGTCCCCGTCGCCGCGACGGCCGTCAGGGGCGCGGCGACGGCCGCCGTCCCGCCCAGCGCCGCGGGCGCGACGCCGACGGCGAGGGCCGTCGCGATCGCCAGGGTCACACGCTTTCCTGCCACGAATCTCCCCCAGGAGTCTTGGGACGCGACGGGGAGCGGGAGCCGCTCCCCGGACGTCCGGGTCACCTCTTGGACCGTCGACCGGCCCCGAGGGTTGTGTGCCGGCGTCGGTCCGACCGCCGCGAGGTCAGAGGATCATGTCGTAGATGCCCCAGCCCCAGCCGATCTCCCTGCGGGTCGGGGACGGGACGAGGTTGCCGTCGCGCTGGAGGCCCTCGTAGAACCAGAGGTGGCCCGCCTTGTCGCGGGCGAGGTAGTCCCCGCTCTTGGAGCCGGCGAGGTTCCGGGCGTAGGTGATGCGGTCGTAGGCGTTCCATCCACCGCCCAGGCGCGTCCTCGACATGAATCCCACGTTCTGCCAGGCCTCCCGGTGCGACCAGAGCACTCCGGCCGTGTCGCGCGCCACGATCCCGCCGCCGAGAGTCCGGCCCACGAGGGTGCTGTAGGCGTTCCAGTTGCCGTCGACCGCCTCACGCGGCCGGAAGGGGGCCGAGGGCGACCCGGAGCTCGGCGGGTAGTACCAGAGGACCCCGGCCTTGTCCCGGGCCATGAGGCCTTCCCACCCACGGGAGCTGATCGCGGTGTACACGTTCCAGCCGCCGCCGACGCGCACGCGCGGCTTGAAGGGGGCGGCCGGGTTCCCGGAGCCCTCGTAGAACCAGAGGACCCCGGCCTTGTCCCGGGCCACGAGGTCGCCCTCGCCCGACGCGGTCCGCTCACCGACGGACGTGATCGACGTGTAGGCGTTCCAGCCGCCGCCGATCCGCGCCCGCGACGTGAGGGGCTTCTCGTGGAGGCCGGTGCTCTCGTACTGCCAGAGCACACCCGCCGTGTCGCGGGCCAGCACCGTCGTCCGCAGGGGGGCGGCCGGGGTGTTCCGGGCGAACCGGAAGACCACGGGCCCGCTCGCGAGGTCGGGGGCACCGCCCGCGCCGACTTCGAGAGTGCCGTGGACATCCCCGTACCGGCGCGCGCCGATACCGGACTCGATGCGGATGTCGTAGGTATGGGTGGTCGCGGCCTCGACGGCGGGCAGCGTGGCGACGTAGGGGCCGTGGTTGGCCCCCTCGGCGGGCTGCAGCCAGTCGCAGGGCTGGAAGGCGCCGCCGTCGACCGAGCAGGTCGCCTTGACGTCCTCGTGGAAGTCCCACGCGTCACCCGCGAACTCCCAGGTGAGCGGCAGGAGGAGCCGCGCCTTCACGGGGCCGCTCGCGCCCTCCGGAAGGGTGACGGTGACACGGGTGGTCACCACCTCCTCGCCCGAGGGCACCACCAGCGGGCCGCCCTCCTGGACGACCGTCCCGGTCTCCGTCGTCTCCCCGGCCGTCGCCCCGGCCGTCGGGGGCGGGGTGGCGGCGACCGCCGTCGCCCCGGCCGGTGCGGCAGGCGCGACTCCGGCGGCCAGAGCCACCACGATCGCCACGGCCACGCGTCGCGCATGTGCCACTTGTCTCCCCTTGGGTTCGTTCGGCCAGCGGTTCACGCGTTTGACCTCCGAAGGGCCCGGAGGGTTGCACCGGGACGGTCATGGATCTCAACCCCGCTGCGGAGCCAGGCACTTGACCACCGTTCAGTTCGAAATGAGGCTCGGATACTGTGTCGCCCATGCAGGGGGAACCGAAAGACAACTCCAGTCCGGGCAGTCTGAGCGGCAGCGGGGCCATGCCGCTGGAGTCGGGCGACCCCCGGCAGATCGGGGCGTTCAGGCTTCTCGGTGTGCTCGGGTCGGGCGGCATGGGGAGGGTCTATCTCGGCGCCGTGCCGGGGAAGTTCGCGGCGGTGAAGCGGGTGCTGCCGATGCTCGCCGAGGACGTGGACTTCCTCCGCCACTTCGGCCACGAGCTGGACAACCTCGCCCGGCTGCCCGCCGGCGCCAACACCAAGCTCCTCGCCAGCGACCGGACGGCGAAGCCCCCGTGGTTCGCGACCGAGTTCATCCCGGGGATCACCCTGAACGAGGCCGTCCGCCTGCACGGCGGCCCGCTGCCCGGTGAGGCTCTCTGGCGGCTGCTGCGCGAGGCCGCCGCCGGGCTGGGTGTCGTCCACGGCGCCGACATGGTGCACCGCGACCTCAAGCCGTCCAACGTCATGCTCACCTCCTCGGGTCTCTCCCTCATCGACTTCGGCGTGGCCCGCGCCGCCGACCAGAGCCGTCTCACCAAGACCGGCATGGTCATCGGCACCCCCGCCTACATGGCCCCCGAGCAGGCCGTCGCCGACCGCGGGCTGACCGGCGCCGCCGATGTCTTCGCCCTCGGCAGCCTCCTGTTGTACGCGGCGAACGGGCGGCCGCCGTTCGGCGACGGCTCCGGCCCCGACCTGCTCTACCGGGTCGTCCACGGCGAGCCGGACTTCGGCCGGCTCACGGAGACCGAGCCGGAGCTCGCCGGGCTTCTCCGGAGCTGCCTCGCCAAGGACCCGGACGACCGTCCGACCGCCGCGGAGCTGGTGGAGCGGGCCTCAGCCCGTGCCGAGGGCGTGCTCTGGCCCGCCGCCGTCGGCGAACGGATAGCCGAGCGGGCCGGCTTCGCCGCCGAGGCGCCCTCGGCGGAGCACCTGGCGGAGCTGGCGAAGGCCGAGCCCGCCGAGGACGTCGCCACGGCGTCCCTGACTCCGCAGGCGAAGGCGGCGGAGCCCGCGACCGCCTCGCCCGATCCGCTCGCCGTCACCGGCTCGGCCGCTCCCCGCCGCGAGAAGCGGCGGAACCGTTTCGTCATGCTGGCCGTGCCCGTCGTCGTGGCGACGGGCACCACCCTGACCGTCGCCCTCGGCCCGTACGAGATCGGCCGTCTCGGCGCCGCGCCGGACACCTCCTCGTCGCCGTCCGTGGTCGCCTCGCAGCCGGCGGCCGTACCGCCGTCGTCGGCATCGCCCGGGTCGCCCTCCGCCAAGACCCCGCCCGGCTCCAAGCCCCCCTCGTCGAAGCCGCCGGGCTCCTCGCCCGGCGCGCCCCTCCCGCCCGCGAACGGCGGTGGCGGCGGTGACGCGGGCGGCACCGGCACGCAGCCCGGGGGCGGCGGGTCCGGCAGCGATTCCGGCAGCGGGTCCGGCGGTGGGTCCGACCCCACCACCCCCTCCGGCGGCGGCACGACGACCCGTCCGCCCGCGCAGCCCCGACCCACGCAGACGACCGGGAAGCCCGCGCCTCCGCCGACGAGCGGCGGCGGGGGTTCGGCGCCCTCGGGGACGTACTCCCTGGAGAACGGGTCCACCGGCAACTGCATGGCGGAGTTCGACGGAGGCTTCGGCCCCCTCGTCACCTCCGCCGCGTGCGGCTCCCAGGGGAACGGCACGTACTGGTACGCCTGGACCTACTCCCCCGGAGCGAACGGCACCTTCCGCCTGATCAACAGGACGAGCGGACGCTGCCTCCAGCCGGGCGGCAACATGAGCGTCACCGTCGTCGCGTGCAACGGCTCCTCCCCGCAGTCCTGGAAGGTCCTCTCCTCGACGTCCGCCGGGCGGACCATCAAGAACATGAGTGACGGAAAGTGCCTGTCGGCCGGGTCGTTCGTGACGACCTACACCTGCGGCGGCGCCGAGAGCAGTCAGGTGTGGCGGAACATCTCAGCCCTCTGAGCCCGCCGACGGCAGCCCGAACACCGGCACCGTCACGTCCCCGTCCCGCCGGAAGGCGACCTCCAGCTCCATCCCGATCCGGAGGTCGCCCTCCGGCACGCGCACGACCTCGGTCATCATGCGCGGCCCCTCGGCGAGATCGACGACCGCCGCCACGTACGGGACCCGCTCGCCGAAGGGCGGGAGGTCGTTCCGGTGGACGACCGACCAGGTGTAGAGGGTGGCCCGGCCGCTCGCCCGCTCCCAGCCCACGTCCTCGCTCCAGCAGTGCGGGCAGAACTCGCGCGGATAGTGGTGGACACGGTCGCAGGCCGCGCAACGGCGGACGAGGAGCCGCCCTTCGGCCGCCGCGTCCCAGTACGGGCGGGTGAAGGCGTCGATGTCCGGGGTGGCGGCGGTGGCCGGGGTGGCGGCGGTGGCCGGGGTGACCGGACTCGCCGGAGTCGCCGGGGTGGCCGGGGTCGCCGGGGTCGCCGTCACAGGAAGAGTCCGATCGCGTGGTCGAGGGACCAGGTCTGCCAGGACATCGCGAAGAGCGCCACGAGGGAGATGAGCGCCATCATCGCGTTCTGCCCCTGCTCGGCCCAGTCGTGGATCATGAGGACGAGGTAGAGAAGGTTGAGGAGCAGGCCGCCGATCAGGGCGACGGGGGTCAGGAGGCCGACGACCAGGCCGAGGCCCAGGGCGAGTTCGGCGTAGACCACGACGTACGCCATGAGTCGGGGGCGCGGTGCGACGACCGCGTCGAAGCCCTTCTTGACCGGCGGCCACTTGTGCTTGCCGGCGACGTCGGCGGCCCAGGCGATGCCCGTGCCGCGCTCGAACCAGCCCTTCCTGTCCTTGTGGCGCCAGCTCTCCAGCCACCACAGGCCGAGGCCGATGCGGAGGACGGCGAGCCATTCGGCGCCGGTGAGCCAGACGGTCTGCATGCGCGCCCCCTTCGGCGGGCTGAAGCTGGATCTGACGGTACGTCAGTTCAGCGCAGCCCGGACGCCGAGCGCAAGGGGTCGGCGCACGTGACCGATTCGCAACCGAAATCCCGCCCGGTCGAGACCCACTACGTGTACACGTCATTACGCTCAGCATTCATGGCCACCACCCCCCTTGCACACTCTCCACAACCCGACCACCCCGTGTACGTCATCGGGGGAGGCCCCGGCGGGCTCGCGGTCGCCGCCGCCCTGCGCGATCGGGGCGTCCGCGCCGTCGTCCTGGAGAAGTCCGACGCCGTCGGCGCCTCTTGGCGCGCCCACTACGACCGGCTCCGGCTGCACACCACCCGGCGGCTCTCCGCCCTCCCCGGCCTGAAGATCCCCCGCTCGTTCGGGCGCTGGGTCGCCCGCGCCGACGTGGTCCGCTACCTGGAGAAGTACGCCGAGAAGCACGAGCTGGAGATCGTGACCGGCGTCGAGGTCTTCCGCGTCGAGCGGTCCGGGGCGGACTGGGTCCTGCACGCGACCGGCGGACGCCGGCTCGTCGGCAGCGCGGTCGTCGTGGCCACCGGCTTCAACCACACCCCGCGGCTGCCCGAATGGCCCGGCCGCGACACGTACGAGGGCGAGCTGAGCCACGCCCGGACCTACCGCAACCCGGAGGCGTACGCCGGGAAGGACGTCCTCGTCGTCGGCATCGGCAACACCGGCGCCGAGATCGCCGCCGACCTCGCCGACGGCGGCGCGAAGCGGGTCCGGCTCGCGGTGCGCACGGCCCCGCACATCGTGAAGCGCACGACGGCCGGCTGGCCCGCACAGCGCACCGGCATCCTGGTCCGCCGCCTGCCCAGGGCCCTCGTGGACCGGATGGGCGCCGTGATGGCCCGGGTCGGGACGCCGGACCTCACCGCGTACGGACTGCCCCGGCCGGACACCGGCCTCGCGACGCGCATGCGGGAGGGCGCCGTGCCCGTGCAGGACGTGGGACTGATCGCGGCCGTGCGGGCGGGGAAGGTCGAGATCGTCGGCGCCGTGGAGGCCTTCGAGGACGGCGAGGTGATCCTCGCGGACGGCACCCGGATCGCCCCGGACGCGGTGATCGCGGCGACCGGCTACCGGCGCGCCCTGGAACCACTGGTCGGACACCTGGACGTGCTCGACGGGCGCGGCCGTCCGGTGGTGCACGGGGCGCGTTGCCCGCGCGAGGCCCAGGGCCTCTATTTCACCGGGTTCACCAACCCGATCAGCGGAATGCTCCGTGAACTGGCGATCGACGCGGAGAGGATCGCGCGGCGGATCGCGCGTACGGCGAAGTCGGGGGCGATGCCGGGCTGAGTCGGGGGCGAGGGCGGGCGCGAGATGACGACGGCGTCCCGCCCCCCAGGGGAGTGGGGACGGGACGCCTGCCGATCCGAGGGGTCCGGATCAGAACGTGGTGAGGCCCTGCCAGCCCCAGCCGATCTTCACGCGCGTCTTCAGGCCGCCCGCGCCGTCACCGTCGTACCGCCACAGGACACCGGCGGTGTCACGGGCGAGGACGTCCGGCGTGCCGTCGTTGCCGAGGTCGCCGACGCCGGTCAGGGTCAGGTCCTTCCAACCCCAGCCGATCTTCTCCAGGGTGCCGTTTTCGTAGCGGCGCAGTTCGCCGTCGTACTTCTGTCCGAGGTAGGACTGGTCGCCCGTCCCGGAGAGGGCACCCACGCCGGTCACCCGGTAGCCCTGGTACAGGATGCCCTGGTTGACGCGCGGCTTGAGACCGCCGCGGCCGTCCCCGCCGTACACCCACAGGTCGCCCTTGCCGTCGAGGGCGAGGAGGTCCGAGAATCCGTCGGCCGGGAGGTCGCCGGTGTCGAGGTCACCCGCGCCGGACAGCGTCAGCCCCTGCCAGCCCCAGCCGATCTTCACCTTCGCCCGGAGCCCGCCGGCCCCGTTCCCGTCGACCCGCCAGAGGTTGCCCGCGGTGTCCTGGGCGACCACGTCGGGGATGCCGTCCGCGCTGAGGTCGCCGGCCACCGTGAAGCGGTACCCGGTCCAGCCCCACCCGATCTTGACCCGGGCCTTCAGGCCGCCCGCGCCGTTCCCGTCGTAGCGCCAGAGGACACCGGCGGCGTCCACGGCGAGGACGTCGGGGCGGCCGTCGCCGGTGAAGTCGTGACGGAAGGTGCCGCGGGGGCTCCAGCCGCGCGGGGCGATCCAGGAGATGTCGTCGACACGGGTGCCGGGCGTCGAGAGGACCGTGTGCGCGTCGTGGGGCCCGGTGGCGCTGCCGACGACCGCCTGCGCGCCGGTGACGTACGCGATCCGGCTGCCGTCCGGGGACCACTCGGCACCGAACCCTCCGCCCTCGCCCGTGGGCAGCTCGTAATCGCGGCCGCCGTCGAGGACGTGGGCGCGGGCGGGTCCCGCTCCGAAGCCCGCGTAGGAGATCTGCTCGCCGTCCGGCGAGAACCTCGGGTTCACGCCCTCGGCGACGAGCTTCGGCTCGTCTCCGACGCGCGGGTCCCAGAGGTAGACCTTGGACTCGGTCCTCCAGCCCTTCGTGAAGGCGATCTTCCCGTTCCAGGCCACGTCGGCCTGAGAGGCCCCGCTGAAGGAGAGGGGGAGGGCGCTCTGGACTTCGCCGCTCGCGATGTCGACGCGATAGACGGAGAGACGCTCGTGGGTGCTGTCGTCGGACCCGGCCGCGGGCACGTAGCTCACGACGACCTGGCGGCCGTCGGCGGTCCAGTCGAGGCTGTCGGGCCGGACATCGGGTTCCATGAGGCTCTTGCGGACCAGGCGGGCGTTCCCGCCGTCGGCGTCCGCGACCCAGAGGGCGCTGCCGGTGAGGAAGGTCATGCGCAGACCGTCGGGCGAGAAGGCGACGCCGGAGATCGCGGCCACGGCCGGGGCCGTCAGCCCCCCGCCGGTGGGCACCAGCACGCGGCGGTCGCTGCCGTCGGTGTTGACCGTGACGATGCTGCTGTGGCGGACGCCGTCGACGTCCTTGTACTCGGTGAAGACCACCCGGGGCTTCGGCGCGCCCTCGGCGGCCTGGGCCGGGGTCGCCCCGGTCGCCGCGAGCGCGGCGGAGGAGGCGAGGACGGCCAGCGCCGTGCCGAGGGCACGGCGGCGGCCCGGGGTGCGGGTGGTGCGGGTGGTGCGGGTGGTGCGGTTCAAAGGTCCCCCCAGGGCAATTCGTCGGAGGCGGCCGGCCGCGGTCGCTCGCATCTCCCGTAGCGATCGTGTCGCTCGTGTCGCTCATGTCGCTCGCGGAGCGCGTGCCACTCGTGCCGTCCGGGGGGTGAGACAGCCCGGTGACCCGAATGGTTGTACGGAATCCCCGGGCTCGATCGCACCGCCCCGCACTCCTCCGCACAGGACCGATCACGCTTCCCCGCGCACACCCATTCCTGACTGGCCGTCAGTTCTGTAATCTGACTGAGCGTCAGCTGTATACGGATGGGTGAAGGGCGGGCGGAACACATGCTTGGATCGACTCACGGCACCTTCACCACCGATCTCCGCGCCCGCGTGGTCGCCTGCGGGGAGTCGCCCCGCACGACCGTGCACGGCGTCACCGCCGCCCCCGGCGACCAGGACGTCAGCGGGCGCCCGCTGCACGCCCCCGTCCCCGACCTCGACCGGTTCTTCCGGCCCGAGTCCGTCGCCGTCGTCGGCGCCTCCGACGCCGAGGGCCGGCCCAACACCGGGATCACCCGGCAGCTGATCGCCTGGGCCGAGCGGGTCGGGGCCCGGCTCGTGCCCGTCCACCCCACCCGTACCAGCGTGTTCGGGATCGACTGCGTACCCTCCGTCGGCGCGCTGACCGAACCCGTCGACCTCGCCGTCCTCCTCGTCGCCGACCCGCTGCCCGTCATCGAGCAGCTCGCCGAGACCAAGGTCAGGTTCGCGGTCGCCTTCGCCTCCGGCTTCGCCGAGACCGGCGAGGCCGGAGCCGCCGCGCAGGAACGTCTCGCCGCCGCCGTACGCCGCTCCGGAATCCGCCTCCTCGGCCCCAACACCAACCTCAACGCCTTCGAGCGCTTCCGCGAGGACCTCGAAGGCCCCGCCGTCGCCCTCATCACCCAGTCCGGCCACCAGGGACGGCCCGTCTTCACCCTCCAGGAGCTCGGCGTCCGCCTCTCCCACTGGGCACCCACCGGCAACGAGGCCGACCTGGAGACCTCCGACTTCATCTCGTACTTCGCCGGACGGCCCGAGGTCGGAGCCATCGCCTGTTACGTGGAAGGGCTCAAGGACGGCCGCTCCTTCCTCCTCGCCGCCGACCGGGCCGCCCGTCACGGAGTCCCCGTCGTCGCCGTGAAGGTCGGCCGCACCGAGACCGGGGCCCGTACCGCCGCCTCCCACACCGGCAAGCTCACCGGCGCCGACCAGGTCGTCGACGCCGCCATGCGCCAGTACGGGGTGATCCGCGTCGACGGGCTCGACCAGCTCCAGGACACCGCCACCCTGCTCGCCCGCGCCCGCCGCCCGCACGCCGACGGCGTCGTCGTGTACTCGATCTCCGGTGGTACGGGAGCCCACTTCGCCGACCTGGCCACGGCCGCGGGGCTCGCGCTCCCCACCCTCCCGGCGGCCAAGCAGGACGAACTCCACCAGTGGATACCGGAGTACCTGAGCGTCTCCAACCCCGTCGACAACGGCGGCCACCCGGTGGGCGACTGGCGCGGCCGGAAGATCATCGACGCGATCCTCGCCGACCCCTCCGTCGGCGTCCTCATCTGTCCCATCACCGGCCCCTTCCCTCCCATGAGCGACAAGCTCGCCCAGGACCTGGTGGAGGCGGCCGAGGCGACGGACAAACTGGTCTGCGTGGTGTGGGGCTCCCCCGTCGGCACCGAGGACGCCTACCGCACGACCCTTCTCGGCTCCTCGCGCGTCGCCACCTTCCGCACCTTCGCCAACTGCATCGGGGCCGTGAAGGCCTACCTCGACCACCACCGCTTCACCACCGGCTACCGCTCACCCTTCGACGAGGCACCCCGCACCCCCTCCCCGTCCTTCCGCAAGGCCCAGGCCCTCATGCGGCCCGGCCGGCGGCTCAGCGAGCACGCGGCGAAGCAGCTCCTGCGGGCGTACGGGATACGGGTGCCGCGCGAGCAGCTCGTCACCAGCGCGGCGGCGGCCGTCCGGGCCGCCGGACTCGTCGGCTACCCGGTGGTGATGAAGGCCTCGGGCGCGCAGCTCGCCCACAAGACGGAACTGGGCCTGGTGAAGGTCGGGCTGACCTCGGCGAGCCAGGTCCGGGACGCGTACCGCGAACTCACCGACATCGCCCGCTTCGAGTCGATCGACCTCGACGGCATCCTGGTCTGCCAGATGGTCGGCCGGGGGGTCGAGATGGTGGTGGGCGTGACCCGCGACGAGCTGTTCGGCCCGACGGTCACCGTCGGCCTCGGCGGGGTCCTGGTGGAGGTCCTGAACGACACGGCCGTACGCGTCCCGCCCTTCGGGGAGCGCGAGGCCCGGTCGATGCTCGCCGAACTGCGCGGCCGGGCCCTCCTCGACGGGGTGCGGGGCGCCCCGCCGGCCGACGTGGACGCGCTCGTCGAGGTCGTGTTGCGGGTGCAGCGGATGGCCCTCGAACTCGACGGCGACCTCGCCGAACTCGACATCAACCCGCTGATGGTGCTGCCGCGCGGTCAGGGCGCGGTGGCCCTGGACGCGCTGGCGGTCTGCCGCTGAGGAGACTCGTCATGGCCGATGTACTGCACACCGTCGAGAACGGCGTCTCGTGGATCACCCTCAACCGCCCCGAGGCGATGAACGCGGTCACCTGGGACCAGCGGGAACGGATCATCGCGCTGCTCGACGAGGCCTCCGCCGACCCGGACGTCCGGGCGGTGGTGGTGACGGCCACCGGCCGGGGCTTCTGCGCGGGGGCCGACCTGCGGGGCGCGCCGTCGCTCGGCGACCAGGTCCCCGGGGACGTGGCGCGCACGATCCGGCGCGGGGCCCAGCGGTTCGTCGGAGCCGTACTGGACTGTGAGAAGCCGGTGATCGCGGCGGTGAACGGAACGGCGGCGGGCATCGGCGCGCACCTCGCCTTCGCGTGCGACCTGGTCCTGGCGTCGGAATCGGCCCGGTTCATCGAGGTGTTCGTGCGCCGTGGGCTCGTCCCGGACGGCGGCGGGGCCTACCTCCTCCCCCGGCTGATCGGGCCGCAGCGGGCGAAGGAGCTGATGTTCTTCGGGGACGCGGTGCGGGCGGCGGAGGCCCGGGAGCTGGGCCTGGTGAACCGGGTCGTCCCGCCGGAGGACCTGGAGAAGACGGCCCGGGAGTGGGCGGAACGCCTCGCCCAGGGCCCCACCCGCGCCCTGGCCCTCACGAAGCAGCTGGTGAACTCGTCCCTGGACACGGACCGCGCGACCGCGTTCGCGGCGGAGGCCGCGGCCCAGGAGATCAACATGACGACACGGGACGCCCGGGAGGGCGTGGCGAGCTTCGTGGAACGGCGGGAGGCGCGGTACGAGGGGCGGTAGCGGAGGCTGTCGCACCGGGGCCCTAGGGTGTGTCGCGCATATGCCACACACTGCCGCTCCGGGGGGAACGGAATGCTCAACTCCGCGCTTTCGCGCACAAGATCCCGAAGATCCGGAAGATCCCTTCTTCTGGTTCCCGCCCTGCTCACCGCACTGCTGGGCCCGATGCTCCCGGCGGGCACGGCACTGGCGGCGGCGCCCGCCGCCCAGGACGACTGTCTGCCCTTCCCCGCCGGCGACTTCGGCGCGAACCCGGCCGGGGTGACCCTGCCGGCCGGCGGCCCCGCCACCTGCCTCACGATCCCGGCGGACGGCCACTCCACCCGCGAGCTGCTCACCTCCACGCTGATCGACCCCTCCTACGGCTTCAGCGTGCTCGACGAGAGCGGCACGACGGTCTGCGAGTTCGCCGATTGGGGAGGCTCCCCGGAGGGCTGCTCCCTGACACCCGGCGAGGCGTACACGGTCCTCGTCCCGGGAGACGTGCCCTGGGACCAGACCCTCGTCCGCCGGGACGTCACCGCCACCGCGCACGGCTGTGTCGACACCCCGGCCGGCAAGGTCGGCACCCCGTCCGCCGAAGGCGTACCGGCCTCGTCCGACGACTACGTCTGCCACCGGGTGACCACGGCCGACGCCCGGGACACCCTGCACCTGTACGCCCGCTACACCTCGGCCGGTCTCGCGAACGGCTTCGCGGTCTACGACGCCGACGGCGAGGTCGCCTGCGAGAACGCGGGCGCCGGCTGCGCCGTCACCGGCTCCACCACCTACCGGGCGATCGTCCACGTCGGGAACGGCGACCCCACCGCCCCCGTCTACCGCCTGGACGCCGTCCGTATCGGCACCGCCGCCGGCCCCGCGCCGGAGTGCGGGAAGGTCCCGGACGTCACCTACGGCTTCGGACCGCTCACGAGCACGCTGTCCGAGCAGCGGCCCACCCTCTGCGCGGTGCTCCCCACGGCCGCGAACGACTGGCTGAACCTGTCGTTCGCGCCGGAGCAGGAGCTCCACAAGTCGCCGACCCCCTGGCTGTACGACGGGGTGACCCGACAGAACGCCTGCTATCCCCTGCGCGGCAGCGGTTACCACCAGTGCAAGGTGCCGGCCGAGGACGGTGAGTACGGGGCCCGGCCCACCACCCTCGTGATCGGACTGCCGTCGGTTCCCCCGCAGGCACCCGTCGAGGTGCGGGCCACGGCCTACTGCCCGCTGCTCTGCGGCACCGTGACCCCCGCCGTCACCGCCGTCACCCCCGGCACCGTGGGCGCCGGAAAGGTCACGATGAGGGTCACCGGTGCGGCCCTGCACGAGAAGGACGTCGTCGAGGTCTCCGGCAGCGGCTACCGCGCCCGGTCGACGACGGTCTCCGTGGCGCCCGACCGCCGGAGCATGGACGTCGCGCTGGACCTGACGAACGCGCCGCGCACGGCGCTGGACCTGAGCGTGGTCACGCACGACGGGGACACGTACCGGCGCGGCCGGGTCACCGTCGTCGCCCCGATCCGCGCCACCGCCGCCCCCACCGTCACCGGCACCGCCGTCGTCGGTGGCAGGGTGACGGCGAACACCGGGACCTGGACGCCCGCCGCCGACACGTACACGTACCAGTGGCGGTCCGGCGGCGTCGCCGTCGCGGGAGCCACGACAGCCGCGTACACGCCGCCGTCGACGCTCCTCGGCAAGCAGCTGTCCGTGGCCGTGACCGCCCACAAGGCCGGGCACCCGGTCGTCACGGCGGTCAGCGGGTCCGTGGTGGTGAAGGGCCTCGCGCCCAAGCCCACCAAGGTGCCGTACATGTCCGGCGCCACCCGGGTCGGGAACAGGATGACGGCCGTGGTCGGCAGCTGGTCGCCCGCGCCGACCTCCTACGCCTACCAGTGGCGGGCGAACGGTGTGGCGATCACGGGCGCGACCGGTTCGACGTATGTCGTCCCCGCGTCCGTCGTCGGCAAGAAGCTCACCGTGACCGTGACGGCCCACCGCACCGGGCACCTGAGCGGGACCCACACGACGATCGGGTACACGGTCGCCGCGGGCCTCGCGCCGAAGGCGACCACGGCCCCGTACCTCACGGGCACGGTCAAGGTCGGGCGGACGCTCACCCTGAACCGGGGGACGTGGACTCCGGCGCCGACCTCGTACGCCTACCAGTGGTACGCGAACGGGCGGGCGATCAGCGGGGCCACGAAGACCTCGTTCACGCCCGCCGCGGCGCAGCGCGGGACGCGGATCACCGTCAGGGTGACCGCCTACCGGACCGGCCACACGGCGGGGGTCGCCTGGACCCGGTCGACGGGGGCCGTCGCCGGCTGATCCCTCGTGCTCACGTGCCCCCGGGGCGGCGGTCGGTCCGTCGCCCCGGGGGCTTCCTATCTGACGGATCGTCAGTTTCAATGGGTGATGTGATGGGACACGCGGGGATGGCGGCCACCGTCGTCCGACACCTGAGAGCGGCCGGTTCGCCGACGGCCGTCGAACCACTGCCCAGGCCGGTACTGCGCGCGGTACGGGAGGACGAGCGACCGCCGGTCGACCCGGCCGAATTCCGCCGCGTCCTCGGCCACTTCGCGAGCGGGGTCACGATCGTGACCGCCCTCGACGCGGAAGGACCGGCCGGGTTCGCCTGCCAGTCCTTCGCCTCCCTCTCCCTCGACCCGCCCCTGGTCGCCTTCATGGTCGCCCGCACCTCGACGACCTGGCCCCGGATCGCGGGCGCGGGCACCTTCTGCGTCAACATCCTCGGGGACGACCAGGGCCCGCTGTGCCGGTCCTTCGCCGTGAGCGGCGCGGACAAGTTCGCGGGCGTGGACTGGGTTCCGGCCCCGGCCACGGGCTCCCCCCGACTGCCCGCCGCCCCCGCCTGGCTGGACTGCGCGATCACCGCCGTCCACACCGGGGGCGACCACCTGATCGTGGTGGGCCGGGTGGAGGCACTCGACGCGACCGAGCACGGGGACCCGCTGCTGTTCCACCGGGGGAGATTCGGGCGGTTCAGCGACTAGGTCGTCTCTTTCGGATCTTGCCGGTCAGGCCCACGTCGTCCGGTGCCGTACATCGCAAGGCGGAGGGGCACCCGTGTACTGGATGTACTCGGGTGTCCCGACAACGCGGCGAGGTGCGGTGCCGGGCGGCGCGGGCCAGGCAAGATCCGGAAGAGACGGCCTAGGGGGTCTCGGGCGGCGAGGACGCCCCCGGTTCGGCGGACGGGCGCCTGGCTCAGGCTTCGATGACGCCCGTGAGCAGGCCCGCCACGCCGAGGAGGTACACGGTCAGGACGACGACCGTGCCCCACACCAGCAGCCCCACGAAGTAGCCCCGCCGCGCGTGGCGCGTGACGAGGACCGCCACGGCCAGGCACACCGTGCCCACCAGCCAGCCGGGCCCGCGGAAGAGCGGCCACGCCAGGGCCCCGGCCGCGGTCGAGAGCAGCAGCTGCCAGCCCGTCGCGCGCCCGCCCAGCCGGCGCGTCAGCCGCTCGCCGAGGAGCACGGCCGGCAGGACGAGGAACGCGGAGACCACGACGGCCGGAATCAGCGCCGGCACCATCAGGAACGGGAGCGCGACGAGAGTCAGCGCGCTGACGCGCTCCTCCCCCGGCTCCGGCTGCCCCGCGTCCCCGAACAGCGCGAGCAGGAGCAGTGCCAGCGCCGCCTCCAGGGCCAGCGCCAGCATCGAGGCCCACAGCATCCGGAGGGTCGTACGCCCCTCGCCGCGCACCTTCCCGGGATCCTCCGCGGGACCTGCCTCAGGACCGCTCATCACGATCACCCCCCGGTGATCATCATGCTCCCGCCGACGGCAGCGGCTCGGTCCGGGTCCGCCTGATCACCAGCGCCATCAGCGCCGCCGCCGCGCACAGCGCGCCCGAGGCGTACCAGACGACGTCGTACGAGCCGAAGACGTCACGGGCCACACCGCCCGCGAAGGCGACGACCGCCGCGCCGACCTGGTGGGAGGCGAGGACCCAGCCGAAGACGATCGCCGAGTCCTCGCCGTAGTGCTCGCGGCACAGGGCGATCGTCGGCGGCACCGTGGCCACCCAGTCCAGGCCGTAGAAGACGATGAAGAACAGCATCGGCGGGTGCACGGTCGGCGCGAGCAGCATCGGCAGGAAGAGCAGGGAGACCCCGCGGAGCGCGTAGTAGACCGCGAGGAGACGGCGGGCCTCGAAACGGTCGGTGAACCAGCCCGAGGCGATCGTGCCGACGACGTCGAAGACCCCGATGACCGCGAGCAGTCCGGCCGCCGCCGTCACCGGCATCCCGTGGTCGTGGGCCGCCGGTACGAAGTGGGTCTTCACCAGGCCGTTCGTGGACGCGCCGCAGATCGCGAAGGTGCCCGCGAGGAGCCAGAAGGGGCCGGTGCGGGCCGCCTTGAACAGGACCGTGACCGCGCGGCGGGCCGCGCCCGTGACCGGGGCGGGCTTCTCCGCGTACTCCCCGCCGTACGGGGCGAGCCCGACGTCCGCCGGGTGGTCGCGGAGCAGCAGCCACACGAAGGGGACGACCGCGAGCGCGGCCAGCGCCACGGTCACGGCCGCCGGGCGCCAGCCGTGGTGCTCGACCAGCCAGGAGAGCAGCGGCAGGAAGACGAGCTGTCCGGAGGCGCCGGCGGCCGTGAGGATGCCGGTCACCAGGCCCCGGCGGGCGACGAACCAGCGGTTGGTGACGGTCGCGGCGAAGGCGAGGGCCATGGAGCCGCTGCCGAGGCCGACGAGGACGCCCCAGAAGAGGACGAGCTGCCAGGCGGCCGTCATCCACACGGTGAGGAGGGAGCCGACGGAGATGATCGTCAGGGCGACGGCGACGACCCGGCGGATGCCGAAGCGGTCCATGAGGGCGGCGGCGAAGGGGGCCGTGAGGCCGTAGAGGGCGAGGTTCACCGAGACGGCGAAGCCGATCGTGCCCCGCGACCAGTCGAACTCGTCGTGCAGCGGCTCGATCAGCAGGCCCGGGAGGGAGGCGAAGGCCGCCGCGCCGATGATCGTGACGAAGGTGACCGCCGCGACGAACCAGGCGCGGTGGAAGCGGGGCGTACGGGATGCGCGAGGGGTGCGGGGGGCCGGGCCGTCGGGTGTGCGGGCGGGCGTCTCGGTTGTCTGGGCCATGCCACCGAGCATCCCGGTCCGCCCGCCGCCCGACCATTGGCCCGAACGACAGCTTTCGAACGGATCGGGACACGGAACGGATCGGGACACGGAGGGGTCTGTCCGCGCCCGCCCAGCCGCTACATCCTCGGCAGCGTCCTGATCGGGCGCACCGTCAGCAGCGCGGCCACCACGAGCACCGCGATGCCCGCCCCCGTGAGCAGCACCTCCTCCGTGCCGACCACCGCCGCCACCGGCCCCGACAGGGTGCGGCCGACGCCCATCATCAGGAGCGAGCCGGCCACGTCGTACGCGTGCATCCGGTTCAGGGCCTCCTGCGGCACATGGGTCTGGACGGCCGTGGACCACATCACCAGCCAGAAGGCGAAGGCCGCGCCGCCGATGAACTGGCCCGCGCCGAGCAGTGCCACGGGTGCGCCCAGGCCGAGGAGGGTGAGGTTGACCGGGAGACCGAGGAGCGCGACCGCGCCCGCGGCGAGGGGCATGCGGGGGCGGAGCCGGAGGGCGAGCAGGCCACCGACGGCGCTGCCCGCGCCGTTGACGGCCATGAGCACGCCGTACGTGGCCGAGCCGTGGTCCCCGGTGACCAGGCTCGCGGTGAGCGGCACCATGGGCCCGGCGACGGTCAGCCCGTACACCGTCCAGATGGAGATGACCCCCCAGAGCCAGGTGCGGGACCTGAACTCGCGCCATCCGCCCGCCAGTTCGGCACCGAGGGAGTCGCGCCGCAGGGAGTCGGAGGGAAGCGGGGCGATCCGCATCAGGGCGAGGCAGAGGGCGCTGACGGCGAAGGTCGTGCCGTTGACCGCGAAGGCCGCGCCGGCGTTCCAGAGGGCGACGAGCACACCCGCCACGGCCGGGCCCGCCATGATCATGAGGGCTTCGACGACGCGCAGGACGGCGTTGGCGCGCTGTACGTCGGGGGCGATGCGGGGGATGGTGGAGGCGACGCCCGGCTGGAAGAGGGCCGCGCCGACACCGCTGAGGACGGAGAGGGAGTAGACCGCCCACAGCGGCGGGCTGCCGAGCGTGAAGGAGACGGCGAGGACGGCCGCTCCGGGCAGCCGCAGCAGATCGGCGAGGATCATCATGCGGCGGGCGGTGAACCGGTCGGCGAGGACGCCGCCGAAGAGCACGAAGAGCGCGAAGGCGGCCGTCCAGCCGCCGAGCGCGTAGCCGACGGTCGCGCCGGAGTGGCCGGCGCCGAGGAGTCCGGCGGCGAAGGCGACCGGCATCATGCCCTCGCCGAAGACGGCGACGCCCCGGGCGACGAAGAAGAGCCGGAAGTTACGGTTCCACAGTGCGGGCGGCTCGGCCGGGGCGGGAATCCGCTCGGCGGCCTCAGACTTGTACGTGTTGTCCGTCACGGACAGCTGACCTATCACCCGTGTGGTCTGGACCACCAGTGATTTTCCGACCACCCCCGCAGTTCAGGAGGGAGCACCGCCCGTGCCGTCGCGACCCCACCCGCCCGTGCCGTCCCCGTCCGCGCCCCCCGCGCCGACCGTGCGGTCGCCGCACCGCGTCGCCGTCCTCGCACTGCCCGGCCTGCTCCCCTTCGAACTGGGCATCCCGCACCGCATCTTCGGCCGCGCCCGCGACGCCGAGGGCCGACTGCTGTACGAGATCGTCACCTGCGCCCCGGTCGCCGGCCCCGTCCCCACCGACGCCGACTTCTCCGTGCACGTCGAGCACGGCCCGGAGGCCCTCGCCACCGCCGACACCGTCGTCGTCCCCGCCTCGTACGAGCTCGGCCCGGTCTACGACGAGGGCCGGCTCACCGAGGAGCTGGCCGCCGCCCTCGCCCACATCCGGCCCGGCACCCGGCTCGTCTCCATCTGCACCGGCGGGTACGTGCTCGCCGCCGCCGGATTCCTCGACGGGCGCCCGGCCACCACCCACTGGTCCTCGGCGGAGCACTTCCAGCGGCTCTTCCCGCGGATCCGGGTCGACGCGGACGTCCTGTTCGTCGACGACGGCGACGTCCTCACGTCGGCGGGCGTGGCCGCGGGGATCGATCTGTGCCTGCACATCGTGCGCCGCGACCACGGCACGGCCGTCGCGAACGACGTCGCCCGCAGGACCGTCGTACCGCCGCACCGGGACGGCGGCCAGGCCCAGTACATCGAGCGGCCCCTGCCGGAGGCCGGCACCCACACCACGACGACCGCGCGGGCCTGGGCGCTCGCCCGCCTCCACGAGCCGATCCAGCTGCGGGACCTGGCCGGGAAGGAGGCGATGAGCGTACGGACGTTCACCCGCCGCTTCCGTGACGAGGTCGGCATCAGCCCCGGCCAGTGGCTCACCCGGCAGCGCGTCGAACGCGCCCGCCACCTCCTCGAGTCCACCGACCTGCCCGTCGACCGGATCGCGCAGGAAGCGGGCTTCGGCACGGCCCAGTCGCTGCGGGTGCACCTGATGAGCGCGATCGGGGTGACGCCGACGTCCTACCGGCGCACCTTCCGCACGGCCGCGTCGGGGGCGTCGGCCGTGTCGGCCGCGTCGGGGGCCCCGGAGACCTCGGGGGACGCTTCCTGAGACTTCGGCCGCTCCCCCAGGAGCCGCCACTCCCCCACCGCGCCGACCGCCGTGAGCAGTACGGTCAGACCCACCCCGCAGAGGATCGCCGTCGACGGCGCCACGACCTCGAGCAGGCCGCCCGCCAGGGTGCCGCTCGCCGCGTAACCGGCGCCGACCGCCGCGTACATCACCGAGTACCCGGCGGCGAGCGCGGACGGCGGCAGCAGCTCCCTGAGGGCCAGGTTCCGGGTGAGCATGGCGGGGGCCTGGAGGAGCCCCGCGGCGACCAGGGCCACGGCGATCGCCGCCGTCCACGGCAGGACGGCGACCAGGGCGACGCCCGAGGCCACCGCGAGGACCAGGACGAGCGACTGGACGGCCAGCGGGCCCGGCCAGTTCCCCCGCAGGCCGTACACGAACGCGCCGACGGCCGAGCCGATCGAGAACCCCGCGAGCAGGGGGCCTGCCCAGCCGATGCCGATCCCGCGCTGTTCGAGGAGCGCGGGCAGGATCAGCTCGGCGAGCGCCAGCAGGGTCAGGCTCGCCGCACCCAGGACGTACACCGGCCAGGCCCGCAGCAGCGACCGCCGCAGCGATGTGCCGTCCTCCTTCGCCGTCTGCTGCCAGCCGGACGGCAGCCCCCACAGGCCGGGGACGGACACGGCCATCAGCACCCCCATGAGCAGCAGGGGTACGGCGGGGTCGACGCCGAGCGCGAGACCGGTGGCGAGGGCCGGCGCGGCGGCCCAGATGCCGAAGGTCAGCACGGACTCCATGCTCATCGCCTGGGTGACCGCACGCTCCGGGACGAGGCTGGTGAGCAGGGCCCGCAGCCCGCCGGGCACGGCCGCGGGCCCGGCGCCCGCGAGCAGGGCGAGGACGGCGAGGACGACCGGATGCGCGCCCGGCAGGAGGCCGAGCCCGGTGAACCCGGCCGCCCCCACCGCGAGTCCGGCCACGAGCTGCGGCCGGGCCCGCTCGGCGTTCATCCGCAGGCCGAGGACGGGTGCGGCGACGATCTCCCCGATCACGTACGCGGCGGCGAGCACGGCCCCGAACGAGTACCCGCCGGGCCGCTCCCGCACCAGGAACACGAGCGCGAGCGGCGCCATGGCGACGGGCAGTCGCCCGGCGACGGTGACGGCCGACCAGACGAGGACGGGGCGGGTGGCGAGCTCGCGGTAGGACATGCGCAGGACCGTAACGGCCGTACGCCCCTGATGCCCAGCCCGTTTCGCCCCGCGGTCAGAAGGTGAGCACCCCCCGCGCGACCTTGCCCGCCTCCGCGTCCTCCACCGCCCGCGCGAACTCCTCCACCGGGTAGGTGGTGGTGACGAGTTCGTCGAGGAGGAGGCGGCCCGAGCGGTACAGCTCGGCGTAGAGCGGGATGTCCCGCTGCGGCCGGGAGGAGCCGTACCGGCAGCCCAGGATCGACTTGTCCAGGAACATCGCGGCGGGCAGGAAACCCGCCTCCGCCTTCGGGGCCGTCATGCCGAGGAGGATCGCCTGACCGTGCCGGTCGAGGAGGTCGATGGCGGTCCGGACGAGCCCGGTGTGGCCGACGCACTCGAAGACGTGGTCGGCGCCGGTGGGGAGGATCTCCCGCACCCCGTCGGTGGAGGTCAGGAAGTGGCTCGCGCCGAACTGCCGGGCCACCGTCTCCTTCTCCGGGTTCGTGTCCACGGCCACGATCGTCAGCGCACCCGCGATCCGGGCTCCCTGGAGGACGTTGAGCCCGATGCCGCCGGTGCCGATGACGACGACGGTCTCGCCCCGGCCGACCTTCGCCCGGTTCAGGACGGCGCCGACGCCGGTGAGGACGCCGCAGCCCATGAGGGCGGCGGAGGTGAGCGGGATGTCCTCGGGGATCTTCACCGCCTGGACGGCCTTGACGACGGTCCGCTCGGCGAACGAGGAGTTCGAGGCGAACTGGTAGAGGGGCCGGCCGTCCCGGGAGAACGGCTGCCCGGGCATGCCGATCGCCTTCCGGCACATGGTGGGCCGGCCGCGGTCGCAGTCGGGGCAGGCCCCGCAGTTGGCGAGCGTGGACAGGGCGACGTGGTCGCCGGGGGCGACATGGGTGACGCCGGGCCCGACGGCCTCGACGACGCCGGCGCCCTCGTGGCCGAGGACGACCGGCACGGGGAACGGGATCGTCCCGTCGACGACGGACAGATCGCTGTGGCACAGCCCGGCGGCAGCGATCCCCACCAGCACCTCGCCGGCGCCGGGCGCCCGCACCTCCAGGTCGTCGACGACCCGGACCTGCTTCCCGTCGAACACCACACCTCTCATGAGCGGTTCCCCCTGCTCGCGTCGGAAGCGGCACCCGCGTCGGGACGTGCGTCCGCGCCGGAACCGGCACCCGGATCGGGACGGGCGCTCGCGTCGGAAGCGGCCCCCGCGTTGGGGCGGTCTCCCGCCGCCGCGGCCCGGGCCATCTCCTCCAGGCGGGCCAGCATCGGCATCGGGTCGACCCCCACCGTCCCCGGCAGGAAGTCGGCGATGCGCTCCGGTGTCCACGCGCCGCCCTCCGCGTACCCGGCGCGGAGTTCGCGGGGCTGGGCCCAGACCGCGATCTTGGGTCCGGCGATCGTGTAGACCTGGCCCGTGATCCGCTCCTCCCGGGCCCGCTCGGAGAGCAGGTAGACGACGAGCGCCGCCACGTCCTCGGGTTCGCCGATCTCCTTCAGTTCCATCGGGACGTTCGCCGACATCCGGGTCCGCGCCACCGGCGCCACCGCGTTGGCCGTCACCCCGTACTTGTGGAGGCCGAGCGCCGCCGACCGCACGAGGGAGATGATGCCGCCCTTGGCCGCCGAGTAGTTGGCCTGCGCCACGGAGCCCTGGTGGTTGCCGCTGGTGAAGCCGATCAGCGTGCCGGTGCCCTGCCGCCGCATGACGGCCGACGCCGCCCGGAAGACGGTGAACGTGCCCTTGAGGTGGGTCGCGACGACCGGGTCCCACTCCTCCTCGGACATGTTGAAGAGCATCCGCTCGCGCAGGATGCCCGCCACGCACACGACCCCGTCCAGGCGCCCGTACTCCGCGAGGGCGATGTCGACGACCCGCTGCCCGCCCGCCATCGTCGAGATGTCGTCGGCGACGGCGACCGCCGTACCGCCGCCCGCCTCGATCTCCTTCACGACGGAGAGGGCGATCTCGGAGGTCGGTTCGCCTCCCTCGATCGAGACTCCGTAGTCGTTGACGACGACCTTCGCGCCCTCCGCCGCGCACGCGAGGGCGACGGCGCGGCCGATGCCCCGTCCCGCGCCCGTGACGGCGACGACCTTGCCAGCCAAGAAGTTCCCCACGCCCAGCCCCTTCCCGCAGTTTCTGACGGTCCGTTAGATTCGTTCGTCGTCAGGATTCTACGGTCCGTCAGATACCGGTTCACAAGACCCCGGAGGCCCCCGATGTCTCTGCCCGCCGCATTTCACGAGATCGCCAAGCGCGTCAACAACTGGGGCCGCTGGGGCCAGGACGACGAGATCGGCACGCTCAACCTCGTCACCGACGAGGTCGTACGGGACGCCGTCGCCACCGTCCGCACCGGCCACCGCGTCCCGCTCGCCGTCGACCTCAAGCAGGACGGCGTCCAGACCGGCATGATCCCCGGCCGGGTCAACCCGCTCCACGTCATGGTGCAGATCAACCAGGAGCTCTTCGGCCCCGGCACCGTCGCCACCAGCGACGACGCCGTGACCTTCGGCCTCCAGGCCGGCACCCACTGGGACGCCCTGACGCACGTCTCGCACTCGGGCCGCATCTACAACGGCCGCCCCGCCACCACCATCACCCCGCACGGCCGCTCCGAGTTCAGCGGCATCCACACCGCCCGGCACCTCGTGAGCCGCGGGGTCCTGCTCGACGTCGCGGCGGCCAAGGGCCTCGACCGGCTGCCGGGCGACCACGCCGTCACCCCCGAGGATCTCGACGAGGCGGCCGACTTCGGCGGGGTGACCGTACGGCCGGGGGACATCGTGCTCGTACGGACGGGTCAGATGCAGCTGTACGCGGCCGGGGACCGGCACGGGTACGCGTTCCCGTCGCCGGGGCTTTCGGTCCGTACGCCGGAGTGGTTCCACGCCCGGGACGTCGCGGCCGTCGCCAACGACACCCTCACCTTCGAGATCTTCCCCCCGGAGATCGAGGACCTGTGGCTGCCCGTGCACGCCCTCGACCTGGTCGAGATGGGGATGCTCCAGGGGCAGAACTGGAATCTGGAATCACTGTCCACAGCCTGTGCACAAGAACGGCGCTACGCCTTCCTGCTCTCGGCGATGCCCGAACCCTTCGTGGGCGCCACGGGCACACCGGTGGCACCGGTCGCCGTCCTCTGAGCCGGACCCCCGGACGTTCGACGGGCGGCGGCGCGCTCGCGCGCGCCCCGAGCACGGCACGGCCGCCGCCACCCGGCCACGACCCGCTCACGCCGAGGACCCGCGCCCGGGCACACCCCGTCCGCACGGTCCTCGGCTCCCCTCGCCACGAATCGCTCACACCAGGGTGGGCAAAACGCCACGAACCGTCAACAGTGCACCCGACCGGGCGACACCGGCGCCCCCGGATTCACCGCGCCGCCCCGAGCCTGCGAAGGCGCGACCGGAGCCGGGTCCACCTCGCACCAGATGCTCTTGCCGACGCCCTCGGGCTGCCAGCCCCATCGGTCGGCGAGGCCGTCCACCAGCTCCAGGCCGCGCCCGTTGGTGTCGTCGCCGTCCGCGTGCCGGGGTGCCGGCGGGCGGTCGCTCGCGTCGGCGACCTCGACCCGCACCCCGCCCTCCGCCGCGAACAGCATCCGCAGCACGGCCGGACAGCCGGTGTGCACCACGGCGTTGGTCACGAGCTCGGAGATGAGCAGCACCAGCGTCTCGGCCAGCGGCTCGTCGTCCCCTATGCCCGAGCCGGCGAGCCGTGACCGGGCCCACCTCCGGGCTCGCCCCACCTCCGCCGGGTCCGGCCCGACCTTCAACTGAACCTGAAGCACCTGCACCGCTCACACCATCCGAACCGGCGGACACATCGCCTCGCGCCTCACAGCCATCGACGCCCTTACGGAACGTGAATTCCTTGCGAGACAGCATGGTTGACGTACAGTCACCGCAACAAGCGCTTCGGGCATATTCCAGCGCGAAGGAGTACGCGTAGTCCATACTGTGCGACGCGCGCTGCGGGGAGTCGAACAGGAGCGCGCGGGGCGCCTCCCGGGGGCGCGAGCGGCGCGCATTCCCGGGCACGGAGTCACCTCAGGGGCGACACCGGGACGATCCGGGCCAACGAGCACTCGCACCCCACGGAGCGTACCGGAGCCGGAGGCCGACTCCGGGCCGTGACGGCCCCGGTGAAGGACACAACCCGATATCGACATTCCGTGACCCGGCGGGAGCGGAGAGCGACAGCGCGGGAGCGGCGACCCCGGAGAGCGACGGGGGCGCGGCGCGACCGGCCCGCGAGGCGGCGGCGGAGGCGGCCACGGAGACCCGCGGGCCGGGGCCGCCTCCACGTCACAGGCCGGCGGCCACCGCCTCCTCCGCCCGCGCGGCCGGCAGCCGCAGCTCGGCCCGCACCCAGGCCCGCTTCAGATGCAGATGGACGTCCGCCTCCCAGGTGAAGCCCATGCCGCCGTGCACCTGGAGACAGTCGCGGGCGTTGGCGGTCGCGGCCTCGTCGGCGAGGAGTTTGGCCCCGGCGATCTCGACGGGGTCGACGGTCAGGGAGGCCGCGCGGACGGCCGCGCGGGCGAGCTCGGTCCGTACCAGCATCCCGGCACAGAGATGCTTGATCGCCTGGAACCCTCCGATCGCCTGCCCGAACTGCTCCCGCCCCCGCGCGTGGGAGACGGCCATGTCGGTGGTCCGCCCGGCGCTCCCGACCTGCTCGGCGGCGGTGAGGAGCACGGCCTCGCCGAGCGCGTCCGCGGGCCCGGACGCGGGCCCGGCCGCGCCCCCGTCGCGACCGGTCGCGCCCCCGTCGCCCGGCACCCGGTGCAAGGGCGTCAAGGGGTCGACCGACCGCACGGGGACGGCGCCCGAGGCATCCCCCAGCACCACGTCCGCCTCGTCCAGCCACGGCACGAGACCCTCGGCCACGGCGGTGACGACGACGTCCCCCTCCGCGGCGCCCGGCACGGTCCCGGCCGCCAGATGCGTGGCCACCAACGGCCCCGGCAGCAGCACCCTCCCGGCCTCCTCGAACACGAGCACCGCCTCCGGGAGACCGAGGCCCACTCCGCCCTCCTCCTCCGGAACGCGCAGGGCAAAGAACCCGGCCGCGCCGAGCTCCCGCCACAGGTCCCGGTCCAGCGCGCCGCCGGAGTCGACCGCCGCCCGCAGCGCCTCCCGGTCGAAGCGGCCGTCGAGGAGGTCCCGCACCCCCCGGCGCAGGGCCCGCTGGTCCTCGGTGAGTCGGAAGTCCATGGCGGGGGTCACCGGCCCTTCGGCAGGCCGAGGATGCGCTCGGCGACGATGTTGCGCTGGATCTGGGAGGTGCCGGCGGCGATCGTGTACGAGAGGGAGGACAGCCGGTCGAGGTTCCAGTCGCGGCCGAGGTCGAGCGCGTCGGGTCCGAGGACGGCGGCGGCCGCCTCGTACAGCTCCTGACGGGCGTGCGAGTAGTGCAGTTTGAAGACGGAGCCGCCCGCGCCGGGCACTCCGCCCGTCGCCTGGGCCTCGCTGACGTTGGCCTGGACGATCCGCCAGAGGGCCCGGAACTCGGCGGAGAGCCTGCCGAGGCGGCGGCGGAGGACGGGGTCGTCCCAGGTGCCGTTCTTCCGGGCCGTGCGGGCGAGTTCGCCGAGGAGGCGGCGGCAGGCGACGACCTCGCCGACGAACGCGGTGCCGCGCTCGAAGGAGAGGGTGACCATGGTGACGCGCCAGCCGTCGTTCTCCTCGCCGACCCGGTTCTCCACGGGCACGCGCACCTCGTCGAGGAAGACCTCGGCGAACTCGGTGGAGCCCGCCAGGGTGCGCAGCGGCCGTACGGTGACGCCGGGCGTGTCCATGGGCATCGCGAGCCAGGTGATGCCCCGGTGCTTGGGGGCACCGGGGTCCGTCCGCACGAGCAGTTCGCACCAGTCGGCCACCTCGGCGTGCGAGGTCCAGATCTTCTGGCCGCTGACGACGTAGGCGTCCCCGTCCCGTTCCGCGCGGGTGCGGAGCGAGGCCAGGTCGGAGCCGGCGCCGGGTTCGCTGAAGCCCTGGCACCAGACCTCGTCGCCGCGCAGGACGGGCGGCAGCCAGCGGGCGCGCTGCCCGTCCGTGCCCTCGGCGGCGATGGTGGGGCCCGCGTGGAGGAGTCCGACGAAGTTGGCGCCGACGTAGGGGGCGCCGGCGAGTTCGGTCTCCTCCAGGAAGATCAGCCGCTGGGTCGGGGACGCGTCCCAGTGGACGTCGGCGTACCCGGCGTCGTACAGCCTGCGCTGCCAGCCGCAGTCGTACGCGCGGCGGGCCGGCCAGTCCAGCGGGTCGGGTCTCGGTGGGAGTCCCGGCAGTTCCCGGGTGAGCCAGGTCTTGAGCCGGGCCCGGAACTCCTCCTCCTCGTCGGTGCAGCCGAGGTCCATCAGGCGGTGCCCCGGTCGAGGTCGAGGCCGAGCATGCGGATGGCGTTGCCCCGCATCAGTTTGTAGATCGTCTCGTCGTCGAGGCCCTGGACGTGGTCGAGGGCGACCTCCTTGGTGTGCGGGAAGGTCGAGTCGACGTGCGGGTAGTCGGTCTCGAAGGTGGCGTTGTCCCTCCCCACCACGTCCAGGGACGCGATGCCGTGCTTGTCGCGGAAGAAGCAGCAGAAGATCTGCCGGTAGTAGTAGGTGGACGGGGGTTCGGGGATCAGGTCGCGGACGCCGCCCCAGGCGCGGTGCTCCTCCCAGACGTCGTCGGCGCGTTCGAGGGCGTACGGGATCCAGCCCATCTGGCCCTCGCTGTAGGCGAGCTTGAGGCGGGGGAACTTCACGAGGACCCCGCTGAAGAGGAAGTCCATCATCGAGGCCATCGCGTTGTTGAAGCTGAGGGAGGCCTGGACGGCGGGCGGGGCGTCGGGGGAGGCGGCGGGCATCTGGCTGCTGGAGCCGATGTGCATGTTGACCACCGTGCCGGTCTCCTGGCAGACGGCGAAGAAGGGGTCCCAGTAGCCGGAGTGGATGGAGGGGAGTCCGAGGTGGGTGGGGATCTCGGAGAAGGTGACGGCCCTGACCCCCCGGGCGGCGTTGCGCCGGATCTCGGCGACGGCCAGACCGATGTCCCAGAGCGGGATGATGCAGAGGGGGATCAGCCTGCCGCCGCTGTCGCCGCACCACTCCTCGACCATCCAGTCGTTGTAGGCGCGCACGCAGGCGAGGGCGACCTCCTTGTCGTGGGCCTCGGCGAAGGTCTGGCCGCAGAAGCGCGGGAAGGTGGGGAAGCAGAGGGAGGCCTCGACGTGGTTGAGGTCCATGTCCTTCAGCCGGGCGGCCGGGTCCCAGCAGCCGCGCCGCATCTCCTGCCGGGTGATGCCTTCGAGGGTCATGTCGTCGCGGTCGAAGCCGACGGCGGCGATGTTGCGCTTGTACGGGAACTTGAGGTCCTCGTAGATCCACCAGTCGGTCGGCGGGCCGTCCGGGTCCATCGTGATCTGGTACTTGCCGGCGACGTAGGCGAGCTCCCCGATGCCGGCCGTGAGGGGCTGGGGCCCGCGGTCGCGGTACTTCTTCGGGAGCCAGGTCTCGAAGAGGTGGGCGGGCTCGATCACGTGGTCGTCGACGCTGATGATGCGGGGCAGTTCCGTCATGACCCCTCCATGTTTCTGATGGACCGTCAGATCTGACGGAATCAGGCTAGCCCCGCACCCCTGGACCGACAAGCGCCCGGCCTCTACGCTCACCGCACTATCTGACGGAACGTCAGTCATGGGGAGTACGGCCGAGAGGAGTACGGTCATGGACCGGACCGCGCACGCCCTGGACGGGTCCCGCACACTCTGGGAACTCGTCGAACGCCGCGCCGCCCTCACCCCCGACCGGCCCGTCCTCCTCCAGGGCGACCGCGTCCTGACCTTCGAAGGCCTCCGCGCCCGCGCCGAACGCTGCGCCGCCGGCCTCCACGCCATGGGCGTGCGCCCCGGCACGGTCGTCGCCTGGCAGCTGCCCACCCGCATCGAGACCGCGGTGCTCTCCTTCGCGCTCGCCCGCATCGGAGCCGTACAGACACCCGTGATCCCCTTCTACCGGGACAAGGAGGTCGGCTTCGCGCTGCGCGAGTCCAAGGCCGAGTTCTTCGCCGTCCCCGGAGTCTGGCGCGGATTCGACCATACGGAGATGGCCCGGAGACTCGGCGCACACGGCGTCTTCGAGGCATACGACCCCGCGTCCCTCCCCGACGGCGACCCCGAACTGCTGCCCCCGCCGCCCGCCTCCGGGACCGACGTCCGCTGGATCTACTGGACCTCCGGCACGACCTCCGACCCCAAGGGCGTCCTGCACACAGACCGTTCGCTCCTCGCGGGCGGCTCCTGCCTCGCCCACGCGCTCCGGCTCGACGACACGGACGTCGGCTCGATGGCCTTCCCCTACGCGCACATCGCCGGACCCGACTACACGGTGATGCTGCTGCTGTACGGATTCCCCGCGGTGATGTTCGAACAGTTCGCGCTACCCGAAGCCCTGGACGAGTACCGGCGGCACGGGGTCACGGTGGCCGGCGGCTCCACCGCCTTCTACTCGATGTTCCTCGCCGAGCAGCGCAAACGGCCGGACGAGCCGATCATCCCCACCCTGCGGCTGCTCGCGGGCGGCGGGGCACCGAAACCACCGGAGATCTACCACGCCGTACGGAAGGAACTGGGCTGCCAGCTCACCCACGGATACGGCATGACGGAGGTCCCCATGATCACCATGGGCGACCCCGGCGACACCCCCGAGAACCTCGCGACCACCGAGGGCCGCCCGCCCGCCGGCATGGAGATCCGCATCACCGCCTCGGGAGAGGTCCGCCTGCGCGGCGAGGCCGTCTGCCGGGGCTATCTGGACCCGGCCCAGACCGCGTCCGCCTTCGACCAGGACGGCTTCCTCGTCACCGGGGACGTCGGTCACCTCACCCCGAGCGGGCACCTCGTCCTCACCGGCCGCGTCAAGGACATCATCATCCGGAAGGGAGAGAACATCTCCGCCAAGGAGATCGAGGAACTCCTCCACCGGCACCCGGACGTCGGCGACACCGCCGTCATAGGCCTCCCGGACGCCGAACGCGGCGAACGCGTCTGCGCCGTCGTCGAACAGCCCCCGGGCGCCGCCCCGCTGACCCTTCCGGCCGTGACGGCCTTCCTGCGGGAGGCGGGCCTCTCCGTCCACAAGCTGCCGGAGCAGCTGGAGGTGGTCGACGCCCTCCCCCGCAACGAGACGCTGCGGAAGGTGCTGAAGTACAAGCTCAGGGAACGATTCGGTCCGTCGCGGTGAGATCCGCCCTGGTGACCCCGGTGGCTTCGGCGTCCACGGCGACGGCGGCCGCCGCCTCGGAGAGCGCCGCCGGCACGTCCAGGTACACCTCGAAGAGGCGCTGGACGCCGAGCGCGTCGAGCACCCGGCCGACATGGCCGTCCCTGTCCTCGGGAAGGATCAGCCGCAGCCGGCCCCCGCAGGACCGGAGCAGTCGCCGGGCCGCGATCAGCACCCCCACCCCGCTGGAGTCGCAGAAGCGGACGGAGGACAGATCGATCACCACGTCGTGGCGGCCGCCCGCCACGGCGTCGTGGACCCGGCGCCGTATCCGGGGGGAGGTGACCAAGTCCATTTCCCCCCGCACGCGGAACACCGTCCAGGAGCCGTACTCGTTCTCGTCGACCTCGATCGTCGTCACGCTCGCCGCCTGCCCCACCGGGGCGGACCGAAACCCCCGGCTCCAGGGATGACGCGTTCCTTACCATCCGAGTCCGCGTCAAGGGCGCACTTGCGGCAAACAGTCGTGCGTTGTCGGGGCGGCGCACTACTTTGGAGTAGAACCGGGGAGCCGGGAAGGCGGAGGGGTCGGATGGCGATGGACACACCACCGCGCTGGGACCGCAGGATGCAGCAGCGGCTGGCGCGCGGCGAGGCCGCCGCGCTCGGCGAGCTGTACGACCGGTTCGCCTCGCTGGTGCACAGCCTCGCCCACCGGGTCCTCGACGACGACGACGCGGCCGACCAGATCACCCGCGAGGTCTTCGGCTACATCTGGGAGAACCCCGACGCGTACGACCCCAAGCAGGGGAACATGCGCTCCTGGGTCGCCAAACTGACCCAGCGGCAGGCCGTGCACCGACTGCGGCAGGCCGAGGCGACGGCGTACGCGGAGACGGGCCGCGGCTCCGCCGAGGAGCTGGAGCAGAAGGTGCGCCGGGCGTCCGTCGCGGCCCGCGCGGACTACATCGTGACGTCCATGCCGACCCCGCTCCGGGCCGCGCTCGAACTGGCGTACTTCCAGCGGCGGGACTACCGCCAGACCGCCGCCGACCTCGGCGTCACCGAGGACGAGGCGCGGCGGCGCCTCCGGCTCGGACTCCAACTGCTCTCCTCGGCGAACCGGCCCTCCGACGGCGGCGGCCCGCCCGGCTACGGACGGGCACTGTGACCGGGGCGAACGGCGACGACGGCGACGACGTCGCACGCGCCCCGTGGATACCGGGGCCCCGCCGGGCGGCCGACGACCACGCGGACCTGACGGCGGACCGGGCGGTGGACCGCGCGGCGGAGGCGTACGGGGACAGGGACGAGCACAGGGCGGGGCACGGGACCGAGACGGAGGAGACATCCGGGGTGGAACCCGAACCGGACGTACCGGTCCTCACCCACGGCGTGCTCAAGTCCCTCCTCGGGGCGTGGGCGCTGTCGGCGTGTTCGGTCGGGGAGACGAAGGCCGTCGAGGACCACCTCACGGCCTGCGCGCCGTGCGCGGACGAGGCACTGCGGCTGCGGGACGCGGTGACGCTGCTGCACGAGGAGCGCGATCTGGACCTCGACCCGCTGCTGCGGTCCCGGGTCCTGGAGAACTGCCTCGGCCGGCGCCCGGCCCGCATCCCGGTCCCCGACTGGGTCACTCCGTACGACGCGGAGACCGCGCGGCTCGACGCGCTGCTGCGGGACATCGGCGAGTCGGAGTGGCACGCGCCGGTACGGCTCAAGTGGTACGACGGCGACCGTATCGTCCGCCGCAAGTCCACGGTCGCGGGCGTCATCGGCCATCTGCTCGCCGTCGACGGCCTGGTGTCGGCGGCGCTCGGCCTCGACGACCCGCTCGGCCCGCACGCCCCGGAGCTGTCGCCGTCCGAACGGACCGAGGCGTTCTGGTCGGGCCTGGACCGGCCGCCGAACCGGATGCTCCGGGGCCCCTGGCGTGAGCAGAGCCACACCCTGATCCGCACGGTGTCGTTCGCGGGCCGGGGCGTGGCGGACCTCACGGTCACCTACAAGGACTTCGCGCTCCCGCTCCGGGACTCGCTCCTGGAGCGGGCCTTCGAGTGCTGGGTGCACGCGGACGACATCGCGAACGCGGTGGCGTACCCGTACGCCCCGCCCAGCGGCGCGCACCTGCACGGCATGATCGACCTGGCGGCCCGGCTGCTCCCGGCGGCCCTCGCGCACCGCCGCCGAGCGGGCCTCGCGGCCCCGGCCCGCGACCTGGTCGCGGCGGGCGCGCCGGGCCGGTCGCTCCATCTGGAGGTGGAGGGCGCGGGCGGCGGCCACTGGTACATCGCCCTGGACTCGCCGGCGGCGATCGGCTCGCCGGAGCGCGCGGTGGCGCAGGTCGCGATGGACGGCGTCGAGTTCTGCCAGTTGGTGGCGGGCCACATCTCCCCGGAGGAAGCGGCGGCGGGCCAGGACGGCGACCGGGAGGCCATCAGGGACGTCCTGTCGGCAGCGGCGTCCCTGAGCCGCCTGTAGAACGCCGCCCGCCGTGCCCGGGCTCCCGGGGTGCGGGAACGGGCAGGGGGCGGAGACGGCCCGCGGGACTACGCGAAGACCACCGTGCGGCGGCCGTTCAGGAGGATGCGGTGCTCCGCGTGCCACTTCACCGCGCGCGCCAGCGCCTGGCACTCCACGTCCCGGCCGATCGCCACCAGCTGGTCGGGGGTCACCTCGTGGCCCACCCGCTCGACCTCCTGCTCGATGATCGGCCCCTCGTCGAGGTCTGCCGTCACGTAGTGCGCGGTCGCGCCGATGAGCTTGACGCCGCGGGTGTGCGCCTGGTGGTAGGGCTTGGCGCCCTTGAAGCTGGGGAGGAAGGAGTGGTGGATGTTGATGATCCGCCCGGAGAGCTGCTTGCAGAGGTCGTCGGAGAGGACCTGCATGTAGCGGGCGAGGACGACGAGCTCGACGTTCTCCTCGCGGACGAGGTCGAGGAGCTCCGCCTCGGCTTCGGCCTTGGTGTCCTTGGTGACGGGGATGTGCCGGAAGGGCAGCCCGTAGGAACCGACCAGTTCCTGGAAGTCCGTGTGGTTGGAGACGACGGCCACGATCTCCACGGGCAGCGCGCCGATCCTGGAGCGGAACAGCAGGTCGTTCAGGCAGTGGCCGAATTTGGACACCATGAGGACGATCCGCATGCGCTCGTCGGCGCGGTTGATCTGCCAGTCCATCTCGAAGGAGTCACCGACCGCGGTGAAGCTGGCCCGCAGCTTGTCGACGTTCACGGGGGCCTCTGCCGAGAAGTGGACCCGCATGAAGAAGAGCCCGCTGTCACGGTCTCCGAACTGCTGGCTGTCCTCGATGTTGCACCCGGTGATGAAGAGGTAGCTCGACACGGCGTGCACGATGCCCTGCTTGTCGGGGCAGGAGAGGGTGAGGACGTACTGGTCGGTCATCCCGCCAGCCTGCCACACCCGGGCTCGCCGGGTGACCCACTGTCCGGCAGGCGGAACGACGGGGGACCGCTTCAGGACAGTGCTTCAGGACGGGGCTTCGGGGCGGGGCTTCGGGGCGGGGCTTCGGGGCGGCGCGTCAGGACACCGCTTCAGGACAGCGCTTCAGGACCTCGTCATGATCTGGAGCACGTCGAGGGAGCGCGGAGGCAGGTCGGGGTCCTCCCCGTCGGCGTGGGCGAGGCGGACGTGGGCCTCGCGGGCGGCGTGGACGGCCTCGGGCCAGCCGGGGTGCTGGAGGTACGCGGAGACGTGGGCGTCGGGTCCGACCTGGTGCATGATGCGGAGCACCCGGAGGACGGCGGCGTCGACCAGGACGGCCTCGCCGGTGTCCCGGAAGATCGAGCCGACGTACTTCTCGGCGGACCAGTTGTCGAGCCAGGTGTCCTCGACCAGGCGGTAGACGGCGTCGGTGATGTCGCCGTATCCCTCCAGACCGGCCAGCCAGGTCGTCTCGTGGAACTCGGGATCGGAAAGCATGTGCAGCGCCGAGCGCACGTTGCTGCGCCAGCGCCACCAGGGCATGTCGTTGAGCGGCATGCCGCCCATGGTGGAGGAGCGACGGCCGCGACGGGAAGAGTTAACCGAACCGGAGACTGGACTGGACACGTTTCGATCGTACGTTCCCTTGTCCGGTAACCGGAGCCACCCCCTCGCCGCCCCCGTAATTCACCTTCACGTCACCCAGCGTTGAACCGTGCTCACTCCCGCGTTACCCATGAGGCGGAAATGTGCATGCCCATGACCGGTAGGCGACTGACCTCACTCCTCGCGTACATCACGACCTCGGCGGCCGGAGCCTCGTTGCTCACCGGTTGTGGTGTGCTCCCTGGGGCCACGGGGGGCTCCAGGGAACCCGTCACGGTGATGACCTGGGCCCCCGACCAGACGCGGGCGACCAATATGCCCGGAATGCCCGCCATGGCGCAGGCTTTTGCCCGGTGGGTCAACTCCCAGGGCGGCATCGACGGCCACGAACTGCGCGTCCTCACCTGCAACGAGCACAACAGCACCGCCGGCGCCGCCGCCTGCGCCCGCCGGGCCGTTCGCGAGAACGCGGTCGCGGTCGTCGGCTCGTACAGCCAGAACGGCCGCGCCTTCATGGCCCCCCTGGAGGCCGCCGGCATCCCGTACATCGGCGGCTACGGCATCTCGGAGGACGAGTTCACCAGCCCGCTCTCCTACCCCGTGAACGGCGGCCAGGCGTCCCTCATCGCCGGCCACGGCATCCAGCTCGCCGGCTCCTGCCGCACGGTCTCCCTCGTCCGGCCCGACACCCTCGCCGGCGACCGGCTTCCCGAGCTCCTCAACTCCGGCCTGCGCAAGGCGAGCCACCGCGGCGCCGTCGACATCCCCGCCGTCGAGGACGCGGCCGAGTACACCGCGCAGGCCAGCCGGGCCCGGGAGAAGGCCGGTGAGAAGCAGGGCTGTGTCACCGCGGTCCTCGGCGAGCGCACCCAGACCTTCTTCGACTCGTTCCGGCGGCTCCCGGAGCAGGAGGAGGGCGAGGGGGGCCGGGGCGGCGGAGACGTCCAGGGCGGCGACTCCGGCGAGGAGAACGGCGCCGTGCGGATCTCCTCCGTCCTCGGCAGCGTCGGACAGCCCGTGATCGACCGCACCGGCGGAGCCCACAGCCCCTTCGAGGGCGCGTTCGTCACCGGCTGGTACCCGGAGGCGGGGGACAAGAGCTGGGCGCCGATGCGCAAGGTCATCCAGGAGCACGCCTTCGCCGACAACCGGGTCGACCCGGCGGACGCGGGCGTCCAGACCACCTGGATCGCCTACACGGTCCTCAAGGACGTCATCGAGGCCCTCGACGACGACACGATCTCGGCGAGCCGGATCGCCCACGCCCTCGACCGGGGCGAGCGGATCGACACCGGCGGTCTGACCCCGACCCTGCGCTGGAAGTACGAGGACCTGCTCGGCGCCCCCGGCTACCCCCGGATCGTCAACCACGAGGTGACATTCCAGGTGGTCCGCAAGGGGCGGCTGGTGGCGCAGAAGCCGGGCTTCGTCGATGTCGGCGAGACCGTCCTCAGCGCCCCCTGATCCGGCCGGACCCCGGAGCCTCCGGGTTGTCCGGCCCCCGGGCGTCCGGCCCCGGGCTTTCGGGCCCCCGGGCCCCTACAGCTGCGTGGGGCTGCGCTTCTCCAGTCCGTACTTCTCGGCGGTCGGGTTCCACAGCCCGGCCGCCTCGCGCTTGGCGTTGGTGGCCTCGCCGCTCTTGGCGTCCGCCGCGGCCTTCTGGTTGGTCGAGCGGGACTTGCCGCCCTTGCAGGCCTTCTTGTCCTTCATCTGGTCCGCCCAGGCCGCGTAGTGGTCGTCCGCGGAGGCCGAGGCCTGCCAGGCCTTGGTGAGGGCGGCCGTCAGCGCCGCGCTCTTCGGGAGCTTGTCGACCGACAGCGTCTGGAGCTTGGTGACGAGGCCGCGGCGCTGCTCGGCGGCGCCCCGCAGGTCGTTCGCCGCCTTGTCGAGGTTCTTGCACTGCGAGATCGCCGCGACCGAGCTGATCACCGTGTTGCGGCTGTCGCTGCTGGTCGCGAGCAGCTTGCTCAGCTCCTGCGCCTGCGGCTCCGCCGGATCGGCCGGCTTCTCCGCGGGCGCCGTGGCCTCGCCGGACGGCGTGGCGGAACCGGCCGCCACGTTCTCGCTGCCCTTCTGGGGCTCCTTGCCCTCGTCGCCACCGCTGAGGAGCGCCCCGGCGCCGAGACCGACGACGGCGCAGCCGACGACGACGGCGGCGATCAGGGCGACCGGCGACTTGCGGCGCGCGGGCTCGGGATCGGCTCCGTCGTCGTAGTAGGCGTCCTGGTAGGCGTACTGCTGCGGAGGCTGCTGGTGCTGCGGAGGCTGGTGCTGCTGGTACGGGGCGGGGGCGGGCTGCTGATACGCCTGCGGCTGCTGGGGAGCACGCGGCGCCTGCGGGGCCCGCGGGGCCTCTGTACGGAAGAGGTTGTCGAACTCGGCGGGCGGCTGGCGCTCACCGGGCTCCTGCCCCGTCACGGGGGCGATGTACTGGGTCGCGTCCGAGGCGCCCGCGGGCCCCGGGCCCTGCTGCTGGAGCGGTCCGGTGCCCAGGAACTGGGTCTGCGGGCCCCCGCCCTGCTGCGGCGGCACCGGGGCGATGTGCTGGGTGGCCTGCATGTCGCCGGCGGCCGGCGGCGGGTATCCGTAGCCGGGCTGCGGACCGGGCGCCTGCGGCATGCCGCCCGCGGGCGGCGGCGGGTACCCGTATCCCGGCTGCGGACCGGCGACCGGCGGCATCCCGCCCGGGACCGGGGCGATGTGCTGGGTCGCCTGCATGTCCGCGGCGCCCGGGGCGCCCGGACCCGGGTAGCCGTAGCCGGGCTGCGGCGGCGGGCCCTGGGCCGGTATCGGCGCCAGGTACTGGGTGGACTGCATGTCGGAGGCGCCGCCCGGCGCCGCCTCCGGAGGCAGCGGCTGCGCGGGCGGCAGCGGCTGCCCGCCCGGCTGACCACCGGCGGGACCCCGGGCGCCACCCCACGACTGTGCTCCCCCTTGGGCATCCTGCGCGGGGGGCACCGCCGGGTACTGCGGCTCCGGACCCTGTCCGTTCTGCGTCACCGGGACTCCTACTGATGGACCTACGGAATCGTCGGCTCACGCTACCGGGTGCGTACGGGGCTCCGCACACACGTGTGAGCCCGGTTACACAACCTTCTCGAACGGCCCGGGCCCACCGGGGACTACGCGGCGTACAGCTCCATCCGCGCACCGAACTCCCGCACCACCGCCTCCCCCGCGTACGGCTCCAGGCGCTCCCTCAGGTCGTCCAGGTACTCCGCGCCCCGCGACGACCGCAGCGTGCCGAGCAGTTCGAGCGCGCGGGTCCCCGTCCGGCAGGCCTGCTCGACCTCCCGCTGCTGGACCTGCGCCGAGGCGAGCAGCGCGAGCCCGATCGCCCGGCGCCGGGCCCGGGTCACCGGATGTCCGGCGATCGACTCCTCGGCCGCCCGCGCCGCCGCCTCCGCCTGCCCCAGGTCCCGGTAGCAGTGGGCCAGTTCGTCCGCCAGATAGGCGTGGTCGAAGTGGGCGATCCACGCCGGGTCGTCGCCCGCCTCGGGGTCGGCCCGCTCCAGGGCCCGTACGGCACGGCCGGCGGCCGTCTCGAAGGCGCTGAGGTCCCCGAGGAGCGCGTGCCCGCGCGCCTCGGCCGCGAGGAACATGGCCTCCGCCCGCGGCGGCACCTTCCCCCGCGCCCCCTCCTGCGCGGCCCGCGCCAACTGGGAGATCTCCCGCGGATTTCCGAGCTGTCCGGCGAGGTGACTCATCGACGCGGCGAGGACGTACCCGCCGTAGCCCCGGTCGCCGGCCGCCTGCGCGAGCCGCAGCGCCTGGATGTAGTACCGCTGGGCGAGGCCCGGTTCGCCGGTGTCCACCGCCATGTATCCGGCGAGTTCGGTCAGTCGGGCGACCGCGGCGAAGAGCTGCCGGCCGACCGCCTCCCGGTAGGAGCCGGACAGCATCCCCGACACCACGCTGTTGAGGTAGTGGACGACCACCGGGCGCACATGTCCGCTGCCGAACCGCCGGTCGAGGTCGACGAGCGCGCTCGTCATCTCCCGTACGGCCGCCACGTCCGCGACCCCGACGCGGGCCCCGGCCATCCGGGCCACGTGCGGGTCGGGACCCGTGATCAGCCAGTCCCTGCTGGGCTCGACGAGGGCGGAGGCCGCCACCGCGGAGCCGGAGAGGAAGTCGCGGCGGCCCACGTCGCTGCGCCACAGCTCGCAGACCTGCTCGATCGCCCCGGGGACGGTCGGCGCGAACTGGAGCCCGACGCCGGCCGCGAGGTTCCGGCCGTTGGCCATGCCGACCTCGTCGATCGTGACCGTGCGCCCGAGCTTGCGGCCCAGTGCCTCGGCGATGATTCCCGGCGCGCGTCCGCGCGGCTGCTGCCCGCGCAGCCAGCGCGCCACCGACGTCTTGTCGTACCGCAGGTCGAGGCCGCGCTCCGCGCCGACCATGTTGACCCTGCGGGCGAGGCCGGCGTTGGAACAGCCGGCCTCCTGAATGAGCGCCTGGAGCCGTTCGTTGAGCTGACGCGGAACGAGTGGCCTGGCTGCCATGAGTACCCCCTGAGGCCGTGCGGTGATCACCGAAGAAGTGATCACTGCCCGGTGGATATCCGGTCAATGCCGATGTGAACACGCGAAACCGGACACGTCGGTTGCGACTTCGCCGCCGGCGCCCCCACCTGTGCGTACCCACCCCCGCTCCCCGGCCCCCCGCGCGCCCCCGCCCGTGCTCCGATGCGCCCCGCGTGCAGGATCGATGCGTCACACCGCTGTACGCCGTGGCCGTAACCCCAGGTCGCGGGGGAAGTTGTGTTCACCGTGGAAGAGACCATGGGAGTCACGGAAGCCGCGCAGATCCCCAAGCAGCGGGGCGAGCAGCTGCTGGACAGCGCCGTGCGGTACGCGGAAGAGCGGCACTGGGACGTGTTTCCCGGGACCTGGCTGGAGGCCGTCGAGGGCAGGGAGCGCTGCTCCTGCGGCGCGGACGCGTGCGCCGTGCCCGGCGCCCACGCGGTCAGGCCCGACTGGTCGACCCTGGCGACCGGCAGCGGGGTCGGGGCCAGGCGGATGTGGTCGAAGCAGCCGAAGTCGTCGATCCTGCTGCCGACGGGCCGCACGTTCGACGCGATCGAGGTGCCCGAGTCGGCCGGCTTCCTGGCGCTCGCCCGGATGGAGCGGATGGAGCTGACGCTCGGCCCGGTGACCTGCACCCCGGACCGGCGCATGTACTTCTTCGTACTGCCGGGCGCCGCCGCCAAGGTGCCCGACCTCGTCCGCAAGCTGGGCTGGGTCCCGGCGTCCATCGATCTCACCACGCGCGGCGAGGGCCACTACGTGGCGGCCCCGCCCACCCGGATCGGCGGCTGCGGGGCGGTGCAGTGGGCCCGCCGTCCCACCCCGGCGAACCGCTGGCTGCCCGACGCGGAGGAGCTCATCAGCGCCCTCGCGTACGCGTGTGGCCGGGAAGCCGCGGAGGCGAGGAGCCGCACGTCGTGACCCTGGGCCCCCGAGAACCTCACCCTTAGGGTGGGGCTCGTACACACGGGGACGAACGAGGGGTTGACGGAGCATGCCTGACCAGGCATTTGACGGAGCGTTCGACAAGGCGGGCGCCGCACCGGAGGACGGTGCGGTGCCCGCTGTGCATGTCGAGGGTCTGTGGAAACGATTCGGCCAGCAGATCGCGGTGAACGGGATCGATCTGGTCCTGCCCGCGGGCCGGTTCATCGGCCTCGTGGGGCCCAACGGCGCCGGCAAGACCACCACCCTCTCGATGATCACGGGCCTGCTCCGGCCCGACCAGGGCCGCATCCGGGTCGCCGGGCACGACGTGTGGGCCGACCCCGAGTCGGTCGCCCAGGTCAAGGCCAGGATCGGCATCCTGCCGGAGGGCCTGCGGCTCTTCGAGCGGCTCTCCGGCCGCGAACTGCTCGCGTACAGCGGACGGCTGCGGGGGCTGCCGGGCGCCGAGGTCGACAAGCGGGCCGCGCAGCTCCTCGACGTCCTCGACCTGACCGGCTCGCAGAACAAGCTGGTCGTGGACTACTCGACCGGCATGCGGAAGAAGATCGGGCTCGCGGCGGCGCTGCTGCACAACCCCGAGGTGCTCTTCCTCGACGAGCCCTTCGAGGGCGTCGACCCGGTCTCCGCGCAGACCATCCGCGGAGTCCTGGAGCGGTACACCGCCTCCGGCGCCACCGTCGTCTTCTCCAGCCACGTCATGGAGCTGGTCGAGTCGCTCTGCGACTGGGTCGCCGTGATGGCCGCGGGCCGGATCCGGGCACAGGGTCCGCTCGCCGAGGTACGGGGCGACGCGCCCTCGCTCCAGGCCGCGTTCCTGGAGCTGGTCGGCGCGAACGGGCGCGAGGCGGCGGGGGACTCGCTGGACTGGCTGGGCGGCGGGGCGCAGCGATGAGTGCCTTCCCGACCACGACCGGCTCCGGCACCGGCAGCGACGCCGCGGGCACGACCGCCCCCGCGGCCTCCCTCACCTCCGTCTTCGTGCGGCTCAAGCTGAGCCTGCTGCGCAACGGGCTGCGGCAGTCGGGCGGCCGGACGGCCGCGTACATCCTGTCCATCGTCTTCGGCGCGGTCCTCGCCGCCGCCCTGGTGCTGGCCTTCGTTCTCATGCGGGGCAGCGCGGACGCCGACAGCGTCGCGATCCTCCTCGTGGGGGCGCTCGCGCTCTCCTGGGCGGTGATGCCGCTGTTCATCCCGAGCGGTGACGAGACCCTCGACCCGTCGCGGCTCGTCATGCTGCCGCTGCGGCCGCGGCCCCTGGTCCGGGCGCTGCTCGTGGCCTCCCTCGTGGGTGTCGGCCCCGTCCTGACCTTCGTCCTGGCCCTGGGTGCGGCGCTGTCCGTCGCGCACGGCGCGGCCGGTACGGTCCTCGCCGTCCTCGCCGTGCCGCTGACGGCCGTGACGTGCGTGGCCCTGTCCCGGGCCGTGGCCGCCGCCAACATCCGGCTGCTCACCTCCCGCAAGGGCCGGGACCTGGCGCTGCTCAGCGGTCTGATCATCGCCGTCGGCATGCAGCTCGTGAACTTCGGCGCCCAGCGCCTGGGGCAGGCGGGCGGTCTGGAGTCGCTCGAACCGGTGACGGCCGTCGTCGGCTGGCTGCCGCCGGCCGCCGCGATCGCCGCGGTCGACTCCGCCGCTCAGGGCGACTACGCGGTGGCGGCGGTCCGGCTGCTGCTCACGGCGGCCGCGCTCGTGGCGCTCCTGTACTGGTGGCAGCGGAGCCTGGTGCGGCTGATGGTCGAGCCCGACGGCTCCACGATCGGCGCGGCCTCCGACGCGGGCGTCCGGGACAGGTCCGACGGCACGGGGCTGCTCGGCCGGTTCCTGCCGGACGGGCGCACCGGCGCGGTCATGGAGCGCAGCCTGCGCTATCTGTGGCGCGACCCGAAGACGAAGGCCGGAGCGGTGACCTCGCTCGCCCTCGGCCTGATCGTCCCGCTCGTCAACGCGCTCCAGGGCACGGGCTCGATCTACTGGGCGTGCTTCGCCTCCGGCATGCTCGGCATGCTGATGTACAACCAGTTCGGACAGGACACCTCGGCGTTCTGGATCGTCGCCCAGACCATCTCGACCACCGCCGACGCGTACGCCGAACTCCGGGCGCGGGCCATGGCCCTGCTCGTCATCACCCTCCCGTATTCGGTCTTCGTCACGGCCCTCACGGTCGGCATCCTCGGCGAGTGGCAGCAGCTCCCCGAGGCCGTCGGGCTGGCGCTCGGCCTGCTCGGCGCGATGCTGGCGACGGGCTCGGTGGCCTCGGGCGCCTTCCCGTACTCGATCCCGCAGGACAGCGGCTACAAGAACGTGGCTCCGGGGCAGGGCGCCCTGGCATGGATCTCGATCTTCGGCGGCATGCTCACGGCCGCGCTGCTGTGCGCCCCGCTGATCGGCGCGACGATCTACTTCCACGTCTCCGACCAGGAGTCCCTGCTCTGGCTCCTGTTCCCGGCGGGCAGCCTCTACGGCGCGCTGCTCGTCTGGGCGGGTCTGAAGGTGGCGGCGCCGCGGACGGCGAGGCGGCTGCCGGAGATCCTGGCGGCGGTCAGCAAGGGATAGCTCCCGCCGGTGGTGCGCGTACGCCGATGGCCCGCTCGGATCGTCCGAGCGGGCCATCGGCCTGTGTCCAGCGGGTCAGGCGGTGCGGGCGGGTGCGGCGGTCACGCGTGCCGTGCCGCGCTCACCCGTGCTGGCCGGGCCGGTAGGAGCCGGCGGGCTGCCGGATGATCGCGTTGCCGCGGTTGAAGGCGTTGATGAGCGCGATCACGGACACCAGGTCGGCGAGCTGGTCGTCGTCGTAGTGCTTGGCGGCGTTGTCCCAGACCTCGTCGGTGACCCCGCCGGCCGAATCGGCGAGCCGGGTGCCCTGCTCGGCGAGTTCGAGGGCCGCGCGTTCGGCGTCGGTGAAGACCGTGGCCTCCCGCCAGACGGCGACCAGGTGGAGCCGTATCGGCGTCTCCCCGGCGACGGTGGCGTCCTTGGTGTGCATGTCGACGCAGTAGCCGCAGCCGTTGATCTGGCTGGCTCGGATCTTCACCAGCTCCAGCGTGGCGGCCGGCACCGACGAACCCTCCTCGATCACCTTGCCGGCCGCGATGACGTGCTTCCAGGCCTTGAGGGCGGTCGGGTTGGCGAACATGTCGAGGCGAGCGTTCATGGTGGTTCCCTCCGTGGTGGTGTCGACTACACCCCTACGACGGGACGGCCCCGGCCGTATGTGACACGACCCGGTGTGACCTGCGTCTCCCGGTCGTGGCCACGCCCAATTCCCTTGCTGCGGCCGGGCTCTCCGTACGATCCTCCCCGCATGGAACTTCCCTCGCCCGCGCCCCTGATCACCCTCGACGACGGCCTCACGCTGCGCGCGTTCGACGCCGGGAAGGACCTGCCGGAGCTCTTCCGGGTCATCGAGGAGTCGCTGGAGCACCTGCGCCCCTGGATGCCCTGGGTCGCCGAGCACAGCCTCGCCCGCACCACGGACTTCCTGGCCGGCCGCGCGGAGCAATGGGCGAGCGGCGAGCAGTGCAGCTACGCGATCGTGCTGGACGGCGCGATCGTCGGCTCCTGCACTCTGCTCCGGTTCGAGGACTCCCCCGAGGGCACCCGCGAGATCGGCTACTGGCTGCACCCGGCCGTCACCGGCCGCGGCGTCGCCACCCGGGCCGCCGCGGCCCTCGTCGACCAGGCCTTCCGGCTGCCCGGCGTCGATCGTGTCGAGATCCTCCACGCCCGGGCCAACACCGCCAGTGGAGCCGTCCCCGCGCGCCTCGGCTTCACCGAGGAGGGGTACCGGCCGGCCGAGGCCCTCGCCCCGGCCGAGACCGGGGAGAACCGGGTGTGGGGCCTGCCGCGGAGCCGGTGGGAACGGTAACTCCCGTCCGGCCGGGGGCTTCTGCCCTCGGAGCGGCCTGGGTACGTTGAGCTGGTTCGCGATCTGCGGATCCGCCGCTCCGCACCACCCGGGCCCGCCACCCGGGCCCGCCGCCCGGGCTCGCCCCCGGCGCCCCGCCATGCGGCCGCCGTCGTTCCCCACTCCTCCGCCCCTCCCGTCGGGCCGAACCCCAGGAATCCCGTGAGACACACCGTCACCGAAGTTCTGCGCGCCGTCCCGCTCGGATGCGCCGCCGTCGCCGTCGTCCTCTGCTTCGTCCACGAACGGCCCGACGGCGCCCGTTGGGACGTTCTGGCCGCGCTCCTCGTGGGCGCGATATGCATCGGCACGTGGGCCCTGCTCACCCGGGGGGAAGCGCCGCTCGGCCCACCGTCACCCCGGCCCGCGCCGATGGACGACCTGCCGTCCGTCCTGCCGCGCAACCCGGTGGACTGGTATCTGACGACCGGGATGCTGCTGGTCGCTTTCGCGCCCTGGGCCGTGTTCCGGTACGCCGCCCACCTCGAGATCATGCTCCCCGTGGTCGTCCTGGGCCATCTGGCGCTGATCCCCTGGAGCGCGATCGTCCTCTTCATGACGGTCAAGCACCTCCTCGTCCGCCGCCTGCCCGAGCCGCAGCGGCTCCTCGCCCAGGACGCCCTGGCCGGCACCGTCGTCGCCGTGCGCTTCAGGTCCACGGGCGCCGAATGGATCCGGCTCGTCCCCGAGGACAGCACCAAGCTCATCGATCCCCCGCTGGAGCACGCCCAGCACCTCAAGCTCCAGGACGCCAAGGGCGACTGGTACGGCACCCACGGGCTGCTCCCCACGATGTTCGGGCCCGACCACGCCCGCAAGCAGCTCGCCGTGTTCGGTCCCCGGTTCAAGGACGAGCACGTCTGGGTCTACTGGCCCCAGCGCTGGGAGCCCGTCCTCGCGGTGGCGCGGCGGCGCGGCCATCCGGCCTACCCGGTGGCGATCATCGCCGACAACGGCGAGATGGTGTGGGGCTACGCGGCGCTCGACTACACCGACCGCTATCTGACCGACCCCGGGAACCTGCGGGTCACCACCCCCGGTGTGAAGGCCCGCCCGGTCCGTCCCCGCCCGTACTTCCGGGCCGCCGTCCACGGCCGGATGCTGCTGTGGCTGGGGATCGCGCTGGCCGCACTGGTCCCGGTCCTCCTGGACCTCGTGTCGGGCGGCGTGAGCGCCCTGCTCGGCGCGGTCGCCGGAATCGCGGTCGTCGTCGCGCCGATGGCCGCGATGCGGGGAAACATCACCCGGCCCGACCCGAACCGGTACAACATTCCGCCGGTGGTGGACTTCCGCACCCAGCAGGACTCCTAGGCCACTCTGTCGCCGCCGGTGTCAGCCGCGGCTGTGGCCGGCTTCCTCGGCCTGCTCCCGGGCGGCCATCACGTCGTCGCCGTGCTCGAAGGCCCAGACGCCGAAGGCCTCGATCGGCTCCAGCAGGGTCCGCCCCAGCTCGGTGAGGGTGTACTCCACGCGCGGCGGCGACCCGGCGTACGCCCGGCGCTCCACCAGTCCGTCGAACCGGAGCCGACGCAGCGTCTCGGTGAGGACCTTGGGGCTGATCCCGCCGATCCGCTCACGCAGTTCGCCGGGGCGCGCGGGTCCCCCGCGCAGCGTCCACAGCACCACGGCGTTCCAGGTGTGGGCGAGCAGGTCGAAAGCGAGCCGGGCACGGCAGTCGGCGACGAAACCCTGGTCAGTGGTCACTTACCAGATGGTGCCCGAGCGGCCTCCTAGTGTCGTGCCGAATCCGACGGACGGGATCACCACGAGGGGGCTGGGCCGATGAGGATCGGGATCGCGGGTACGGGAAACATGGCGCGGGCACTGGGTGCGCAGTGGTCGCGGGCCGGCCACGACGTGCTGGTCGGCGGGCGGGACGCCGGACGCGCCGCGGCGCTGGCCGAGGAGATCGGCGCACGGGCGGGGACACCGCGGGAGGCGGCCCGGCACGGCGGGGACGCGGTCCTGCTGGCCGTGCCGTACGGGGCGGCGGTCGGTGTGGTGTCCGCCCTCGCCGACGCCGTACGGGGCCGGACGCTGATCGACTGCACCAACCCGGTGGCGCCCGGCTTCGTCCTGGAGACGCGGGGCGGACCGTCGGCGGCCGAACGCATCGCGGCCGCGGCGCCTGGCGCTTCCGTGGTCAAGGCGTTCAATCTCTGTCACGAGAGCGTGTGGCGCCTGACCCCGCCGGTCTTCGACGGGCGCCCGCTCGCGGTGCCGCTCTGCGGTGACGACGTGCCGGCGCTCGACACGGTGCGGCTCCTGGTCCGCGACCTCGGCTGCGTACCGGTCGACGGCGGGGGCCTCGACCGGGCGGCCCTCCTGGAGGCGACGGCCGCGCTCCTGATCGGCCTGTGGGTGGGGGAGGGTGTGGACGCCCAGGCGATCGCACCGCCGCTGGAGTACGCGGGCGGCGGCATCGCCCCGGCGGGGTCGGGAGACACGGCCCCGGTCTAAATGGATTGCCGCCCGCGAGGCCGGTCGGATAGGAACCATGCATGCTGACGGGTAGCAAGGTCGGGCTCAGGGCCCGCCACGACGAAGACGTCCCGATCCTGCGGACCGAGCTCTACGACGACGTGGCCGGCTCCTCACGGGCCGAAGGCAGGGCGTGGCGGCCCATCACGCCCGGGTCGAAGGACTCACGTCTCGTGGTGGACGACGAGGCGGAGGGGCACGTCCAGTTCTCCGTGATCGAGCTGGAGGGCGGCGCTCTGGTCGGCACCGCGAACCTCTGGGGCATCGACGCCCACAACCGGAGCGCGCACATCGGCCTCGGACTGCTGCCGGTCTCCCGAGGCAAGGGCTACGGCACCGACGTGGTCGCGACGCTGTGCCACTACGGCTTCGTCGTGCGCGGCCTGCACCGGCTGCAGATCGAGACGCTGGCGGACAACCACGCGATGCTGCGCTCCGCCGAGCGCAACGGCTTCGTCCGCGAGGGCGTCCTGCGTTCCTCGGCCTGGGTGATGGGCGAGTTCCTGGACGACGTCGTTCTCGGTCTCCTCGCCCGGGAGTGGAAGCCGGACCGGGGGGCCTGAGGCCACGGCCGAGGAGGCTCGGAGGAGGTCGCCCCCGGGTCACACCAGTGCTGTCGCACCACCATGACGAAGGTCTCCGCCCCGGGACACGGGACGGAGACCTTCACTCACCGGGCGGCCTCGTTCGTCAGAAGGCGCCGTTCAGGCCGGACCAGTTGAACATCTCCGGCATGCCCGGCTTGAGCGTGCCCGTGCCGGTGCCGCTGTAGAGCACCAGGCACCCCACACCCCGGCAGCCCTCGCCGACGTAACCGCTGGTGGTGACCGCGGCGATGTCGTTGATGCCGTCGGCGCCGAAATCGCCGACCGCCAGGAACGACGCCATGACGTTCCAGCCGCCGCTGCCGATCAGGACCCGCGACCCGACGGCGGCCGTGCCGCCCGGGTAGAGCCACAGCTTGCCCGTGGAGGCCTCGCGGGCGATCAGGTCGGCCCGGCCGTCGCCGTTGGTGTCACCCGGCGCGACCAGGGCGTTCATCGTGTTCCAGCCGCCGCTGCCGATCAGCTTCCGCGCGCCGAGGGTGCCGGTCGACGTGCCCGGGTACAGCCACAGCTTGCCCGTGGTCTTCTCGACGGCGATCAGGTCCGCGCGGCCGTCGCCGGACAGGTCGCCGAAGGCGGTGATCCGGTCCATGCTGTTCCAGCCGCCGCTGCCGATGAGCGTGCGGGTGCCGAGGGATCCGGTGCCGGTGCCCGGGTAGAGCCACAGCTTGCCGGTGGACGCCTCGCGGGCGATGACGTCCTCGCGGCCGTCGCGGCTGAAGTCGCCGTGGCGGGTGAGGGCGTTCATGGCGTTCCAGCCGCCGGTGCCGATCATCCGGCCCGTCAGGTCGCCGGGCAGGTACCAGAGACGGCCCGCCTTGTCCCTGACGAGGACGTCCGACTTCCGGTCGGCGTTCAGGTCGCCGAAGCCGGCGGCCTTGGGCGCGGTGTAGGCGTGCCACTCCGGGTAGGCCGGCCCGTCGCACTCGCGCGCGGTGGGCACGAGCTTCAGCGAGCTGACGGAGTTGCTGCCCGGGCCGCCCCAGGTCCTGAGCTCCGGGTCCGGCTCGCGGACACTGGCCCCGACCGGGTCCGTGTAGTTCGCTCCGTCGTAGGTGCAGAGGAACTTGTCCGTGCGGTTGGCCACCGTGCGGAACGCGTTGTCCCAGGCGCCCAGCGTCGGCGTGTTCACCTTCGTCTTGAACATGGTGCCGGTGGCGTTGTCCGTCTTCCAGGCACAGAAGTAGCCCCGTGGGCAGTCCTGGACGACGGCCTGCGCCGGCACCGCGCCCACGCCGAGGAGTCCGGCGGAGCCGAGCCCCAGCGCCGTGGCCACCGTGACCAGGCGCCGCAGCATTGAAGTGCGCATGCATTTCCTCCCTGAGGCGGCGCGGAGTAGACCTCGGACGCGCCGCGAGGGGGACGGTATCTCGCCACACGTTCCGCGCCAACACGCGGGGGCACCCCCGCCCGTGGGCAGGGGCGCCCCCGCGTGCCCGGGTCGCCGCCCGGTCGCCTCCTAGGAGGTCAGGACGCCGTTCAGGAAGGGGCCGACCGCCTCGCGCCAGGCGTCCGGGTACTCGTAGTGGAGGAGGTGGCCCGCGTCGGGGATCTCCGCGTACACCCCGTGGGGCAGCACCCGGACCATCTCCTGCGCCTCGGCCCGGCCCAGCTCGCCGTCCAGGCCCCGGAGGACCAGGGTGGGGCAGCGGACCTGGGCGAGCGACTCCCAGTGGGCGTCGTGCACCCAGGTCTCCCGGGAGGTCAGCATCTGCTCCGGGTCGAAGACCGGACGCCAGCCGTCGGGGTGCTCGGCCATCACCTCGGCGAAGAAGGCGCCCCGGGCGGGGTTCGGCCGCTCGACCCAGGGGTCCTCCTCGCCGAACCAGCGGCGGGCGGCGTCGAGCGAGGGGAACGGGACGGGCCAGCGACGGAACCAGTCCCGCCACTCGCGCTGCGAGGCGGCCCCGAGCGCCGAGGCGCGCATGTCGCAGATGACGAGGGCGTGGACGAGGTCGGGGCGCTCGGCGGCGAGCTGCCAGGCGGTGAGGGCGCCCATCGAATGACCGATCAGGGTGACCGGGCCGAGGCCGAGCTGCTCGACGACGGCCGCCGCGTCCGCCACGTAGGCCTCGCGGGTGAAGAGTCCGGCGGCGGGCTTCTCACTGTGTCCGTGGCCGCGCTGGTCGAGGGCGACGGTGCGGGGGTGGGGCCGGCGGGCGGAGGGGGCTTCGGGGGCGGGAAGGGTGAGGCCGGGGATGCCGGGACCGGGTCGGGGCACGCCGGTGTCGAGGGCTCCGGGGCCGAGGGCTGCCGGGCCGGAGAGCGCGATGCCGGGGGCTTCCGCGCCGGGTCGGGTGCCCGCGGCCACGAGCCGGTCGATCGCCGGGGCCCAGTGGGCCGCGTGGCCCATCAGGCCGTGAAGGAGTAAGACCCCGGGGCCGGTCCGCGGGGCGGACCCGGGCGTGAAGTCCCAGGCCGCCAGCCGTACGCCGTCGGCCCCGGTGACGTCGAGTCGTCGCGCCATCCCTGGCACCCCCTCTTCTTGCCGTCGAACCACGCCAGACTATCGAACTCGCATTCGAAAATGCGCTCCTGCCGCGCAACACCCCTCGTTCGAGTGACGGGACTCAAGGATTGACCGCCGCTGCCGAGGGGAGATCTTGAACGGGAGGCGGACCGCTCGGGGATGACGGTCCGTAGGGATTGACCTTGAGAGCTCGGGGCTCCAGGTCAGCTCAGGGGAGGACAGGCCCCGGCGCCTCAGGGCGCCGGGGTCCTCTGTCGTCCGGGACGTGCGGGGCGACGGGACGGACGGAAGCCTCCGTACGGCCCCGGGGACGGATGCCTCCGGGCCCGGCGGCAGCGCCCCCACCGGCTCCGGGACGGGCACTGTCAGGCGTACCGCACGCGCTCGCCGCACAGCCCCACCCCTCCCCGGAATCGCACCACTCGACCCAGCGTGGCACGCCGAGGGCGCGGGCGGGGCCATTCCGGCGTAAACCGGGGCGCACGACGGTCGTTGCCCCTCGGGGCCGCCCCCGCCCGCCGCCGTCACCCCCGACCGGGAAACGCCGAGGGGCGCCCCGCCGGCCGGTGACCGGCGGGGCGCCCCTCGCACGAGAAACGCGCGTCAGCGCTTCGCAACGAACACGTGCGCCGCGACCTCCGCGTCCAGCTCGGCGGCCTCGCCGCTGCTGCCCACCAGGATGCCGCCCGCGGACTCCGTCACCGACACCACGGAACCGGGCTGCACGCCCGCGCGCCGCAGCGTGTACATCAGCTGGGCGTCCGTCTGGATCGGCTCGCCGATCCGGCGGACGACCACCGTCTTGCCCTCGCTCGCGTCCAGCTCGGCGAGCGACACCATCGAGTCGTCGAGGAAGGCCTCGGCCTCCGCCTTCTCGCCCAGCTCCTCCAGCCCCGGGATCGGGTTTCCGTACGGCGACTCCGTCGGGTGACGCAGCAGCTCCAGGACCCGCCGCTCCACGGCCTCGCTCATCACGTGCTCCCAGCGGCAGGCCTCGGCATGCACCTGCTCCCACTCCAGGCCGATCACGTCGACGAGCAGACACTCCGCGAGGCGGTGCTTGCGCATGACGCGGGTGGCCAGGCGGCGGCCCTCGTCGGTGAGCTCCAGGTGCCGGTCGCTGGCGACGGCCACCAGGCCGTCGCGCTCCATCCGGGCCACCGTCTGGCTCACCGTCGGCCCGCTCTGGTCGAGCCGCTCGGCGATCCGGGCGCGCATGGGGACCACACCTTCCTCCTCAAGCTCGAGGATGGTGCGGAGATACATCTCCGTTGTGTCGATCAGTCCGGACATACGTGCCCCTCGATGAGTCGTGCGCTGGCCCTGCACCAATTCTGACGCATCGGGCCGACAACCGGGCCGCACCGACCGAAGGCGGTATTGACAGAGCAATGGTCCAGACCGCACCGTGATCGGCGACCAGGGCACGACCATGACACGACGGCGAACACGACGGCGACGAGAAGGAGCTTCTGGAATGGGCGACAGCGCGGGCGAGAGCAAGCTGGCCGGACAGTTCTTCGACGCCGCGATCGGCCTGCTCCAGCAGGTCCGCGACGGCGACTCGGCCGAGATCGCCCGGGCCGGCGCCGCGATCGCCGAGGCCGTCGCCAACGGCAACCGGCTCTTCGCCTTCGGCGCGGGCCACTCCTCCCTCGCCGCCCAGGACGTCGTCTACCGGGCCGGCGGCCTCGCCCTGATGAACCTGCTGGTCGTCCCCGGCGTCGTCGGCGTCGACGTCATGCCCGCGACCCTCGGCTCCGCCCTCGAACGGGTCGACGGCCTCGCCGGCGCGGTCCTGGACTCCTCCCCCGCCAAGGCCGGGGACGTCCTGATCATCATCTCCCTCTCCGGGCGCAACGCCCTGCCCGTGGAGATGGCCATGAACGCCCGCGCGCTCGGCCTCACCGTCATCGGCGTCACCTCGGTGGCGTACGCCACCGAGACGAAGTCCCGGCACGTCTCGGGGACCTACCTCAAGGACCACTGCGACATCGTCCTCGACTCGCGGATCGCCGTCGGCGACGCCGAACTCACCCACGAGGGCATCGAGGCCCCCTTCGCGCCCGCCTCCACCGTCGTGACCAGCGCCCTCATGCAGGCCACGCTGGCCGCCGCCGCCGAGGATCTCGTCCGCCGCGGCATCGAGCCGCCGCTGCTGCGCTCCGGGAACGTCGACGGCGGGCACGAGTGGAACGGCCGCGTGATGACCGAGTACGGCGACCGGATCTTCTACCGCCACTAGGCCGTAGGGGGTGCCCGGAGCCTGAAGGACGGCGGTCGGAGCCGGAAGGACGGCGGTCGGAGCGGGAAGGGCAGCGGTCGGAGCCGGAAGGACGGCTGTCCTAGACCGCGTCCGTCCGGTGACCCAGGTCCAGCGCCGACGCCACCCGCGACGCCACCGCCTCCGCGAAGACCATGTCCTCGCGCTCGAACGGGTTGCGGCAGGCGGCCCGCAGAAACGTCAGGACGCCCAGCGTGCGGCCCCGGGAGCGCAGCACCACGCACACCGCGTGCGCCGCGTCCCCCGGCCACTGGTGGGCCTCCGCCCACACCTCGGCCGTCCGGCCCGCGCTCGCCCGTACCGTGCCCACCCGGTCCCAGGCCTGCAGCGCCGGATGCCTCGGGCCGTACCGCAGCGGGATCCCGCCGCCCACGACCGGCGAGGCGGGGCCCGGGGCGCCCGCCGGGGTGGCCAGCTCCCTGGTCAGCCGCCGCTCGCCCGCGACCCGGTCGACCAGGGCGTGGTCCGCGAAGCCCGCCAGCGCGAAGTCGAGCAGCACCGCGGCGGCCTCCGCCGGGTCCTCGCACTCCGCCGCCGCCATGCCCGCCCGGTGCAGCTGACTCCACCGGAACCGCAGCCGGTCCGCGTCCCGCGCGGCCAGCCGCTCCTCCGTGACGTCCTGGAACAGCCAGGCGACCCCCAGCGGCACCGGCTCCTCCGCCATCGGCGAGGACAGCCTCAGAAAGCCGCTGCGCCAGCACCGGCGGCGCTCCCCCGCCGAGGTCCGCAGCGTCACCCACACCTCCGCGGGCGCGGGCGGCGTGCCCTCCGCGAGGACGTGCTGGAGCGCGGCCTCCAGCTCCTCCGCGCCGTGGACGACGACATCCCCGAGCGGACGCCCGAGCAGGGCCGTACGACCGGTCCCGAAGGCGCGGGCGGCGTGGCCGTTGACCATGGCGGGGCGCAGATCGGCGTCGACGAGGACGACACCCCAGGAGGCGTCCTCGAAGAGGGCCTCGCTGAGGGCCACCGACCGTTCCAGGTCGAGCTGGACGTGGACCTCGCTGAAGGCGCAGTACACCCCGGCCGGCGCCCCGTCCGCCCCGCGCACCCCGGCGGCCTGGCTCCGTACCAGCACCCGGCCGCCGTCCTTGCGGAGCAGCGCCAGTTCGTGGACCTGGCGCCCGGGGCCCTTCATGGCCCCCATCAGGCGTTGCAGGGTGTCCTCGGCGTCCGCGCTGCGCGCGGCCCAGCCCTCGAACCCGCGTCTCCCGACGGCCTCGGCCGCGGACCAGCCGAGGATCCGCTCGGCCTCGCGGTTCCAGTGCGTGATCGTCCCGTCGGCGTCGAAGGCGCAGAGCGCCGCGTCCATCCCGTCGAGCAGCGCGGCCAGCAGATCGGCCCCCGCTCCGGGAACGGAAGCGGTCTCGCTCGCGGACCCCGTGAAAGCACTCATCCCGGCACCCCCCCATGCTGTCGCCATTCAACTGGAACGTGACGCAGCGCACACCACCTTCACCGAAATCGTTGCGTCGCGGAAACGAATTCGGTGGTGGCGGTGGGGGAACGGTGCGGGCGCTCAGGGCGCCAGGCGCTCCACCCGCCACGTCTCGCCGTCCGTGCCCTCAGCGCCCCCGGGGCCGCCCTCGCGGACGTAGCGGAGACGGTCGTGGAGGCGGTTCTCGTGGCCCTGCCAGAACTCGACCGCCTCCGGGACGACCCGGATGCCGCCCCACTCCGGCGGGACCGGGACCTGGGTGTCCTCGGGATAGCGGGCGGCCAGCTCCTCGTAGCGGGCGAGCAGCTCCGCGCGGGAGGCGATCACCGAGGACTGGGGGCTGGCCCAGGCGCCGAGCTGGGAGCCGTGCGGGCGGGTGCGGAAGTAGGCGACGGTCTCCTCGCGGCCGACGCGCTCGGCGCGGCCGGTGACGATGACCTGACGGGCGAGCGGGTGCCAGGGGAAGAGCAGCGAGGCGTACGGGTTGGCCGCCAGGTCCGCGCCCTTGCGGGAGTCGTAGTTGGTGAAGAAGACGAAGCCGGCCCGGTCGTAGTGCTTCAGGAGCACCGTGCGGGAGGACGGACGGCCGTCGGCGCCGGCGGTGGAGACGATCATCGCGTTCGGCTCGTGGATCGCCGGATTCTCGGCGGTCTCCTTGAACCAGCGGGTGAACTGCGCGATCGGTTCGGGCGCGAGGTCGGCCGCCGACAGCTCCGTGGTGCGGTACTGCTCGCGCATGTCGGCGGGATCCAGGGTGTCGTTCACAGGATCGGTCACGGGGCGATTCTGCCGCAGCGGCTCAGTTTGCCCGGCACCGCGTGGCGCCAACCCTTACTCGCCGAATCGGCGCACTGTGCCGGATGTCACGCTTCCCCGCATCATCGGAACCGTACAGACTCTGGGGCTGGACGACTGTTGAATCCCCACCATCGACCAGCACTCGGTTGATCGATCATCGATAGAGGAGCCGCCTGATGTCCGACTTCGTACCCGGGCTCGAGGGAGTCGTCGCGTTCGAGACGGAGATCGCCGAACCCGACAAGGAAGGCGGCGCCCTCCGGTACCGCGGCGTCGACATCGAGGACCTGGTCGGTCACGTCTCGTTCGGCAACGTCTGGGGGCTGCTGGTCGACGGCGCCTTCAACCCGGGCCTGCCGGCCGCCGAGCCGTTCCCCATCCCGGTGCACTCCGGCGACATCCGCGTCGACGTGCAGTCCGCGCTCGCGATGCTCGCGCCCGTGTGGGGCCTCAAGCCGCTCCTCGACATCTCCGCCGAGCAGGCCCGCGACGACCTCGCGCGCGCCGCCGTCATGGCGCTCTCCTACGTCGCCCAGTCCGCGCGCGGCCAGGGCCTCCCCATGGTCCCGCAGAGCGAGATCGACAAGGCCGAGTCCGTCGTCGAACGCTTCATGATCCGCTGGCGCGGCGAGCCCGACCCGAAGCACGTCAAGGCCGTCGACGCCTACTGGACCTCCGCCGCGGAGCACGGCATGAACGCCTCCACGTTCACCGCGCGTGTCATCGCCTCCACCGGCGCCGACGTCGCCGCGTCGCTCTCCGGCGCGGTCGGCGCCATGTCCGGCCCGCTGCACGGCGGCGCGCCCTCCCGCGTCCTCGGCATGATCGAGGAGATCGAGCGGACCGGCGACGCCACCGCGTACGTGAAGCAGGCCCTCGACAAGGGCGAGCGCCTCATGGGCTTCGGCCACCGCGTCTACCGCGCCGAGGACCCCCGCGCCCGCGTGCTGCGCCGCACCGCCCGCGAGCTGGCCGCGCCGCGCTTCGAGGTGGCCGAGGCCCTGGAGAAGGCCGCTCTGGAGGAGCTGCACAACCGGCGTCCCGACCGTGTCCTGGCGACCAACGTCGAGTTCTGGGCGGCCATCGTCCTGGACTTCGCCGAGGTCCCGGCGCACATGTTCACCTCGATGTTCACCTGCGCCCGGACGGCCGGCTGGTCGGCCCACATCCTGGAGCAGAAGCGCACCGGCCGACTGGTCCGCCCGTCCGCCCGCTACACGGGCCCCGGCCAGCGGAACCCGCGCGAGATCGAGGGTTACGAGGACATCGCGGGCTGATCCGCCCGACGCCACCCCTGCCACCCACCCGGCAGCCGGCGCCCGCCCTCTGCCGTCCGTCCCACCCGGCAGCCGGCGTCCGCGCTCTGCCACCCGTCACGGCGACGGCCCGACCCGCACAGTCAGGGCCGTCGCCGTACGCGTGTCGCGGCGGCCGGCCGTACCGGCTACGCCGACATCGCGGGCTGCGCCTCCGGGTGCAGCAGCAGGTCCGCGTGGTGGCGGGCCGTCGTCAGCGGGTGCGCCCGCAGCTTGCCCTTCAGCTCATTGCGTCCGTACTCGGCGAACAACGGGTTCGCGGGGTCGGCCGTGACGCCGGGCGCGGTCTGCGCGTACGGGAAGACCAGCGGGCTGATCCGGGCGTCGAGCCGCGGGTTGTAGAAGAACGGCACGGAGTACCGCTCCGTCGCCCCGGGCGGCGACACGACCCGGTGGTTGGTCGCGATCAGATAGCCGTTGGTCGCCACCTCGAGGAGCTCGCCGAGGTTGACGACGAAGGCGCCAGGCAGCGGCGGCACGTCGTGGAAGTCCCCGTCCTCGCGCTGCACCTGCAGCCCGCCCACCTGGTCCTGGAGCAGCAGCGTCAGGAAGCCGTAGTCCTTGTGCGCGCCGACGCCCTGGTCGTCGCCCTCACCGCTGCTCCCCGGGTAGCGCACCAGCTTGAGGTGCGGGTGGGCGCGCGGGCCGAAGATGTCGTCGTAGAAGTCCACGGGCGCGCCGATCGAGGTGAGCAGCTCGTGCAGCAGGCGCTCGGCGACCCCGCTGAGCCGCTCGATCCAGTGCAGGGCCGCGGTCCGCAGCTCGGGGAGTGCGGCCGGCCACTGGTTGGGGCCTTCCAGCCACCAGTACGGGGCCTCCCAGGGCGCGGGGGTCCGCGCGGGGCGCTCGGCGCCGATGTCGAGCTGGTCGCGCCAGTCGCGGGCGCCGGCGGTGCGCTCGTCGCCGATGCGGGTGTAGCCGCGGAAGTGCGGCGAGTTGATGTTGTCGAGGGCGAGCCGGTCGGCCTCGGGCAGTGCGAAGAAGGCGTGCATCGCGGACGTCAGGGCCCGGGTCTCGGCCTCGGTCACACCGTGTCCGACGAGCTGGAAGAAGCCGACGTCGTGGGCGGCCGAGTGGAGCTGGGCGTGGAGCAGACGACGGGCCTGGGGGCCCCGGTCGGCGGCGGCGAGGTCGACGATGGGGAGCTGCGAGGAGTACGAGCTGCGATTCATGGATGCGTCCGCGGGATCTACGGGTGCCCGGGGCGGCCGCCAGGGGTGGGGCGGGGGCCACGGGTGCCGGTCGGCTTGGGCTCTGAACGAGGGACCCGAGGGGGCGGTGGTGGTGCCCGGGAGGGTCAGGCGGAGCGGCGACAGCTCATGCTCGTGACGCGGACGAAGTCCACGTGGCGACGGCGTACGAGCAGGGGCATGCGACCACAGTACTGCGGCGGCGCCGGTTGGACTGTGGCCCGGGTCACGTCCTGACGTCCGGGGCTCGGGGGTGTTCAAAGGGGCGGCGGTACGCGAAGATCGCCGCCACATGTGTCGAGCGCATGCCAATCATCTCGTCACGGCACCCCTTCGCAGGAGGACGTCCATGAGTCGCCGCCGCACACCCCGTGGGCTGATCGCCACGGCCACCGCCACCGTCGCGGTCGCCACCGCCGCCCTGCTCCCCTCGGCCGGCGCCTCCGCGGCCCCGGTGCCCGCCGCCGCGCTTCCCCAGGCCCGTGTGTTCATGGTGAACCCGGTCCAGGCCACCGGCGACCAGTCCCTCGCCGACCACAAGGACGCGGCGGGCGACGTACCGGCCTCCGCCTACGCCACCGTCACCCTGCGGAACCTCGACGCGAGCGGCGCCCTGTCGGGGAGGTGGGTCGACGTCCGGTCCGAGACCGGCAAGCCCGCCACCCTCGCGGGCGCCGCCGCGTACAACCGCTCCGACGACCAGTTCGAGCAGGTCATGGCGTACTTCTGGGTCAACGAGTCACAGGAGTACCTGCAAGGGCTCGGCTTCGGCACCGAACTGCCCGGGGCCAACGACCGGGTGCAGCCGGTCCGGCTCAACCAGTGGGGCGCAGACAACTCCTTCTTCACCGACAAGAAGGCCGAGATCCGGTTCGGCAAGGGCGGAGTGGACGACGCCGAGGACGCCGAGGTGATCGTGCACGAGTACGGTCACGCCGTGCACCACGCGCAGGTGCCCGGCTTCGGCACCTCGCCCGAGGCCGGATCCATCGGCGAGGCCTTCGGCGACTACCTGGCCGTGGCCGTCGGCACCCACGCCGTCGAGAAATACGAATGGGCGATGAAGGCGGACGCCGCCTGCGTCGCCGACTGGGACGCCACGGGCTACAGCGAGGCACCGCACTGCCTCCGCCGGATCGACGGCACCAAGACGTACGCGGACCGCGAGGGCGAGGTCCACGCCGACGGCGAGATCTGGTCCCGGGCGCTCCTCGACATCCGCAAGGCCCTCGGAGCCAGGACGGCCGACCGGATCATCGTGAACGCCCAGTTCGGCTTCGCGCCCGACACGAGCTTCCGGGACGCTGCCCTGACGACGGTCGCGACGGCGCAGAAGATGTACGGCACGTCGGCGGCGAACGCCGTACGAGCGGCGTTCCGGGCCCGGGAGATCCCGGGGCTGTAGCCCACGCCGGGCAGGGCCCTCGCCGGCGCAGCCCGCGCCGGGCGGGGTCCTCCGGAGTGCGCCCCTGCCGGGTCGTCCCTTCCGGATCTCGCCCGACCCGCGCCGCCGGCGAGATCCGGAGGAGACGACCTAGGTCAGCGCCTCGTCCAGCAGCAGCGCCCACTGGGAGACCACGCGGTCCCGGCGGGCGCGGTCGTCCGTCAGGAGGGTGGCGAGGCCCAGGCCGCGGGCCATGTCCAGGAGGCCCTGGACGGTCTCGCGGACGCCGGGGCGGGACTCGTCGGCGCCGAGGACCTCGACGGCGATGCGGTGGGACTCGCGGCCGACGCGGGCCTCCAGCTCGGTCACGCGCGCACGGAGCTGGTCCTCGCCGGAGGCGGCGACCCACAGATGGAGGGCGGCCCGGAAGAGGGGGCCGGTGAAGAGGTCGACGAGCGCGGCGACGGCCTCGTGGCGGTCGCGTGACGGGAGGGTCCGCAGCGCCTGGGAGCGCTCCTCGGCGACGTACTCGACGGCGGCCGTGAACAGGTCCTCGCGGGTGGGGAAGTGGTGCTGGGCGGCACCCCGGGAGACGCCCGCCCGTTCCGCGACGACGGCGACCGTGGAACCCGCCCAGCCGTGTTCGGCCAGGCAGGACACGGCCGCCTCCAGGAGCCGCTGCCGGGTGGCGCGGCTCCTGTCCTGCTTGGGCGCGGTCACAGCCGCCATGCGGGGTCCCGTCGTTCGAGGAAGGCCGTCATCCCCTCGCGCGCCTCGGTGGAGGCGAAGAGCGTGGCCGACCTCTGTACCAGGTCCTCCGCGTCACGTTCGAAGGTCTCCAGGACTCTAGCGGTGACCAGCCGCTTCGCCTCCCGCAGGCCCTGCGGGGAGCTCGCGCGGAGGGAGTCGAGGATGCCGGGGAGGGCTTCGTCGCCGGCCGTCACCAGACCCATGGCGACGGCCTCCGGCACCCCGAACCGCTCGCCCGTCAGGTAGTGGCGGGCCGCCGCCCGGGGTTCCAGCCTCGGCAGCAGGGTGAGGGAGATGACGGCCGGCGCCACCCCGATCCGTACCTCGGTGAGGGCGAAGTCCGACGCCTCCGAGGCCACGACGATGTCGCAGGCGCCGAGCAGTCCGAGACCACCGGCCCGTACCTTTCCGGTGACGTGGGCGACGACCGGCTTCGGCAGTTCGACGAGCTGCCGGAGCAGGTCGACGAAGGCGTACGGGCTGGGCGGGGCCTTCAGGTCGGCGCCCGCGCTGAACGTGCCGCCGGCGTGGGCGAGGACCACCGCGCGGACGGCCGGGTCCTTGCCGCAGGCGGTGAGGGCGTCGGCGAGCTCGGTGACGAGCTGCGCGGAGAGCGCGTTGCGGGTGGCCGGGGAGTTCAGGGTGAGGGTGGTGATGCCCCGTTCCCCGGCCGATGTCACGAGTGTCATGCGCGGTCCCTCAGTTCCCTTCGGAGGATCTTCCCGGAGGCCGCCCGGGGCACGGTGTCGACGAACTCGACGCTGCGAACCTTCTTGTACGGGGCGACCCGGGCGGCGACGTGCGCCATGACGTCCTCGGCGGTGAGGCCGGGCGCGGCGGCCTGGCGTACGACGAAGGCCTTGGGGATCTCGGTGCCCTCCGCGTCGGTGACACCGATGACGGCGGCGTCGGCGACGCCCTCGTGGGTGAGGAGGAGCGCCTCCAGTTCGGCGGGGGCGACCTGGAAGCCCTTGTACTTGATGAGCTCCTTGACGCGGTCGACGACGTACAGCCAGCCGTCGGCGTCGACCCGGCCGATGTCGCCGGTGTGGACCCAGCCGTCGGCGTCGATCATCGCGGCGGTGGCGTCGGGGCGGCCCAGGTATCCCTTCATGACCTGCGGTCCCCGGATGGCGACCTCGCCCTCCTCGCCCGGCGCCGCGTCCTTCGCCGGGTCGTCGAGGGACAGGATCCGCATCTCGGTGGAGGGCAGCAGCTTGCCGACGGTGCCGGGCGGCGGGTTCTCGGCGGAGAGCGGGACGACATGGGTGCCCGGGGAGAGCTCCGTCATGCCGTACGCCTGGAGGACCGGCGGGAGTCCGAGCCGGGCCGAACAGGCTTCGGCGAGCGCCGCGTCGAGCGGGGCGGCGGCGCTGACGATGTACTCCAGGGAGGACAGGTCGTAGTCGGCGACGGCCGGGTGCTTGGCGAGGGCGAGGACGATCGGCGGGGCCACGTACAGGCCGTTGATGCGATGCCGCTGGATGGCGCCGAGGAAGGTGTCGAGCTCGAAGCGGGGCAGGACGACGACGGTGGCGCCCTGGCGGAGGGGCGCGTTCATGAGGGCGGTCAGCCCGTAGATGTGGAAGAAGGGCAGGATCGCCAGGATGCGGTCGCCGGGTCCCATCGGGATGACCGGGTCCAGCTGGGCGAGGTTGGTGGCGATGGAGGCGTGGGTGAGCATCACGCCCTTGGGCACGCCCGTGGTGCCGGAGGAGTACGGGAGGGCGGCGACGTCCTCGTCGGGGTCGACCTCGATCTCGGGCACGGGCCCGGTCGAGCCGAGGAAGGTCTGCAGCGACCGGACGCCCTGCCCCTCGGGGCCTTCGGGTGCCTGGTCGCAGACGAATATCTCCGTGATCCCGCCCGCGAGTTCGGCCGCGGCGCGGGCGGCGGGGAGCAGCGGCGAGACGGTGACGATCCAGCGCGCGGAGGAGTCGCGGAGCTGTTTGGCGAACTCCTCGGGGGTGGCCAGCGGGTGCACGGTGGTGACGGCGGCCCCGGCCCGGGTGGCTGCGTAGAAGGCGATGGGGAAGAGGACCGTGTTGGGGCTGTGCAGGGCGAGTACGTCCCCCTTGCGTACTCCGGCCTCGGCGAGGCCGGCGGCCACCCGCCGGTGGAAGGCGTCGACCTGCCCGTAGGTGAGGGTGAACTCCCCGGTCCCGTCGACGAGGGCGGGGGTGTCGCCGCGTTCGGCGGCGCGGCCGAGGACCACGTCGTGGATCGGCAGGGAAACGGTGGAGACGGCCTCGTACTCGCTGTGGAACACCATGCAAGCCCCCTGGAGCGGTGGAAGGTGGTCGCCAGGATCGCGTGTGTCGGTACGCCTTGGGGAGACCTTGTCAGCACTCCGGGGAAACAATCAAGCACGCATGCATGATTCTTGGAATCCTCGGTCTCCGCCTCAGGAGGGGTCCGCGTAGCGGGCGGCCATCGCGGCGGCGCGGTCGCGCAGGGCGGTCCGCAGCGTCGGCGGGGCCAGCACCTCCGCGTCCGTGCCGAGCTGCCACAGGGCCCATTCGGCGTGCCACGCGTCCTGGTAGGTCAGTTCGAGACGCAGCCGGCCGTCCGTGTCGGGCGCTTCCGCGCGGACGGCCACCGCGGTGTCCAGCAGGTCCTCCCGCCGCGCGGGATCCACCCTCACCAGCACGGTGATGTGGCCGTCGACGAGAAACCGCGCGGAGCGTTCCCGCCAGATCCGGTCCAGATCGACCCGGCCCGGCCGCTCCGCCGGCTCGGGCAGGGCCTCGGCGGCCACCATCCGCGACAGCCGGTAGGTGCGGTCCTCGCCGGAGCGCGTGGCCAGCAGATAGCCCCGGTCCCGCACGGTGACCAGGCCGATCGGGTCCACCGTGCGCCACTCCGGCGACCGGCCCGCGGCCGCGTAGTGGATGCGCAGCTTGTGTCCGGCGAGGACCGCCCGCCGCACCTCGATCAGGGTGGGGCCCGACACCTCGTCCGTGACCGTGCGGCGCGAGAGGAGGTCGGCCTCCGGGTCGACGAGGAAGCGCCGGGCCGCGTCGCTCGCGGTGGCCCGATGCCCCTCGGGCAGCGCGTCGACCACCTTGCGCAACGCCGAGGCGAACGCCGGGCCGAGGCCGAGCACCTGCTCACCGCGCCCCGGTCCGGCGGCCAGCAGGGCGAGGGCCTCCTCGTGGTTCAGCCCCGTGAGCTCGGTCCTGAAACCGGGCAGCAGCCCGAACCCGCCGTGCCGGCCGCGCTCGGCATACACCGGGACGCCCGCCGAGGACAGCGCCTCGATGTCGCGCAGCACGGTGCGGGTGGACACCTCCAGCTCACGGGCGAGCGCGTCCGCGGTCATCCTGCCGCGTTGGCGCAGCAGGAGAACCAGGGAGACCAGCCGGTCGGCGCGCATGCGGGAACGCTAACCGAATACATGACGAAGGGTGTCGTGATTCGTTGGGAGGCTCGTCACCACGACGTCGAGGCCGGCATCCGCCGGGCCGACGGACGTCCGACTCCCCCGATCCCGCACGTCGGACCGGGTCGGATCGAATCGCAGACAACGGAACGGAGCTGATGCGGCGATGCAGCGAACGGCGGTCAACCCGGTGACATGGTCGGTGGACCTGGGGTTCAACCAGGGCGAGCTCGTCTCCGGGCACACCCGGACCCTGTACCTCTCGGGGCAGACCGCGATGAGCGGCGACGGCAAGCCCCTGCACGAAGGAGACATGGCGGCGCAGTTGGCGCTGAGCATCGACAACGTGGAGGCCGTACTCGGTGAGGCCGGCATGACCCTCGCCAACCTCGTACGGCTCAACGTCCACACCACCGACGTCGACCTGCTCTTCCGGCACTACGGCGAGCTGGCCGGACGACTGGGCGCCGCCGGAGCGGCGCCCGCCACCACGATGCTCGGGGTGACCCGACTGGCGATCCCCGGCCAGCTCGTCGAACTCGAGGGGACCGCCGTCGGCTGAGCCGAGGGGAGAACGGGCGACCCCGTCGACACCGCCCCAGGGGCCGCCCGGACTCCCCGACTTCCCCTCCCCGCACCGCCGTTCGCCGGTTAGCCTGCGCTTATGGTCTTCAAGCGTCTTCTCGGCATGGGCGGCATACCGCTCGAAATCGACACCGTCCTGCAGTCCGAACCGGCACTGCCGGGTGGCATCCTGCGCGGAGAGCTCGTCCTGCGCGCGCCCGACCGCCGCGTCGAGGTGAAGTCGACCCGGCTGAGGCTCGTGACCGACGCTCCGGTGGCCCACAAGGGCGACGGCGACGGATCCAGCGGCGACGCCTTCGACTACCCTTCGGTGAGCGGCTACTTCACCCTGGAGAAGGGCGAGGAGAAGCGCCTTCCCATCCGCCACCGGCTCAAGTGGGAGACCCCGCTGACCGAGGTGAAGGGGCAGAAGCTCGGGGTCCACCTGGGCATGCACACCGAGGTCGAGGCCGAGGGCGTCAAGGCCCAGACGGACGACGACCTCGTGCACATCACCGCCCTGCCGCTCCACGAGGCCGTCCTCGACGCCTTCGCCTCCGAGGGATACGCCCTCCGGGGCTCACGCATCCACAACGAGTCCATCCCCCGCACCGAGTACCACGTCTACCGGACCCAGGGGCTCCTGCTCGTCGACGAGCGGTCCGGGCAGAACCGCCCCGAAGAACTGGAACTGCACTTCCACACCAACGCCGTCGGCAGCGAGATCTTCCTCCGCGAGGCGAAGCTCGACGAGCGCTACTGGAGGAACAAGCCGCCGGCCCGGCGCTTCGTGGCCGCCCACCACGAGGCCGGCCGGGTGGACTTCGGCGCGGAGGTCCTCCGCTGGATCGGCGAGGTCGGCGCCTCCGCCGGCAGCCACCCGGCCGACGACTACGAGGACTGAGCGGCCGGTCCCGTCGGCCGGTGGCGAGCCGCCACCGGCCGGCGCGACCCCCACCCCCGGTCAGTACGACTTGGGCAGCCCCAGCGTCTGGTGCGACACGTAGTTGAGGATCATCTCCCGGCTGACCGGGGCGATCCGGGCCACCCGTGCCGCCGTCACCAGCCGCGCCAGCCCGAACTCCTTGGTCAGGCCGTTGCCTCCGAGGGTGTGGACCGCCTGGTCGACGGCCTTCACACAGGCCTCCGCCGCCGCGTACTTGGCCATGTTGGCCGCCTCGCCCGCGCCGATGTCGTCACCCGCGTCGTAGAGGTGCGCGGCCTTCGCCATCATCAGCCGGGCCAGTTCGATTTCGATGTGCGCCTGGGCCAGCGGGTGCGCGACGGCCTGGTGGGCACCGATCGGCGTCTTCCAGACCTGCCGCTCCTTCGCGTACCTCACCGCCTGCGCGAGGGCGTACCGTCCCATGCCGATCGCGAACGCGGCCGTCATGATGCGCTCCGGGTTGAGCCCCGCGAAGAGCTGGAGCAGCCCCGCGTCCTCGTCGCCCACGAGCGCGTCCACCGGCAGGTGCACATCGTCGAGGGTCAGCTCGAACTGCTTCTCGTTCGCGTCGAGTTCCATCTCGATGTGCCGCCGCTGGAAGCCGGGGGTGTCACGCGGGACGACGAAGAGACAGGGCTTGAGGTTCCCCGTGCGGGAGTCCGACGTGCGGCCGACGATCAGGGTCGCGTCGGCGATGTCCACGCCCGACACGAACACCTTCCGGCCGTTGAGGACCCAGCCCTCCTCCGTACGGGTCGCGGTGGTCGTGATGCGGTGCGAGTTCGAACCCGCGTCCGGCTCGGTGATCCCGAACGCCATCGTCCGCGAACCGTCCGCGAGCCCCGGCAGCCAGGCCCGCTTCTGCTCCTCCGTACCGAACCGGGCGATCACCGTGCCGCAGATCGCGGGCGACACCACCATCATCAGAAGCGGCGCACCGGCCGCGCCCGCCTCCTCCAGGACGACCGACAGCTCGGCCATGCCGCCGCCCCCGCCGCCGTACTCCTCGGGCAGGTTCACGCCCAGATAGCCGAGCTTGCCCGCCTCCGCCCACAGGCTCGCCCGGTCGAAGCCGGGGCCGTGGCGGTGGCCGAGCGCGGAGACGGCGGCGCGGAGCGCGGAGAGCTCTTCGCTTTCGATCATGATGCTCATACGGTCTGGTCCTCCTGTGCTGCTTCGGTCGTGGCGTCGTCCGAGACGACGGCGAGCAGAGCGCCTACCTCGACCTGGCGGCCGGGGGCGGCGTGGAGCGCGGTGAGCGTGCCGGAGGCGGGAGCGACGACGCGGTGCTCCATCTTCATGGCCTCCAGCCAGAGGAGCGGCTGCCCGGCGACGACCGCGTCGCCGACGGCGAGACCGTCCGCGACCCGTACGACGGTGCCGGGCATGGGCGCGAGCAGGGAGCCGGGGGCGGTCTGCTCGCGGGGGTCGGTGAAGCGGGGACGGACGGTGAGCCGGTGCCGGCCGGCGTGGACGACGCCGTCCTCGTACACCGCGACGTCGAGGTGCCGTACGACTCCGGCGACTTCCAGGCCCACCCGGTCCGGGGCCGCCGACACGACCCTGATCCCCTCCGGGACGGAGACCTCGTAGCCGCCCGCCCTCGTCGGGCGGTAGCGGACCTCGTGATCGCCGTACGTCCGCGTCTCGTCCTGGGAGCGGAGGTTGCGCCAGCCTCCGCCGAACCGGCCCCGGCCGGCCGCCGCCCCGGCGAGCGCCGCCGCGACCGCCGCGTACTCCTCGCCGGGCACGGCCCCCGTCAGGGCGGGCAGGTTCCGGTCGTAGAAGCCGGTGTCGAGCGTCTCCGGCGAACCGAACTCCGGGTGCCGGAGCGAGGCCACGAGCAGCTCCCGGTTGGTGACCGGGCCGTGGATCCGGGCCCGCTCCAGGGCGCGGGCGAGCGCCCGGACCGCCTCCGCCCGGGTGGGGGCGTGGACGATCACCTTCGCGAGCATCGGGTCGTAGTGGACGCCGATCGTGTCCCCGGAGACATACCCCGTGTCGACGCGGAGCCGGGCGTCCCGGGGCGGTTCGAAGCGGTGCAGGACGCCCGTCTGGGGCGCCCACTCCCGCGCCGGGTCCTCCGCGTACAGCCGTGCCTCGATCGCGTGGCCGCGCGCGGCCGGGGGCTCCGGCGGCAGGGCGCGGCCCTCGGCGACGGCGAGCTGGAGGGCGACGAGGTCGACCCCGAACACCTCCTCCGTCACGGGGTGTTCGACCTGGAGGCGGGTGTTCATCTCCAGGAAGTGCGCGCGGCCGTTGGCCACCAGGAACTCGACCGTGCCCGCGCCGACGTACCCGACGGCCTTCGCCGCCCGGACGGCCGTGTCCAGGAGGGACGCCTCGAGCGCGGCGGGCAGCCCGGGCGCCGGGGCCTCCTCGACGACCTTCTGGTGCCGGCGCTGGAGCGAGCAGTCGCGGGTGCCGAGCGCCCAGGCCGTGCCGTGGGCGTCGCAGAGCAGCTGCACCTCGACGTGCCGGCCGTTCTCGACGTACGGCTCGACGAACACCTCGCCGTCGCCGAAGGCACTCGCCGCCTCCGCGGCCGCCGACTCCCGCGCACCCGCCAGATCGCCGAGTTCCCGGACGATCCGCATGCCGCGGCCGCCGCCGCCCGCCGCCGCCTTCACCAGGACGGGCAGGTCCGCCTCGGTGACCTCGGTCAGCGGCGCGATGCCGAGGAGTTCCTTCGCGCGGGTCTTCGAGGCCATCGCCTCGATCGCCTCGGGCGGCGGACCGATCCAGACCAGACCGGAGTCGATCACCTCCCGGGCGAAGCCGGCGTTCTCGGAGAGGAAGCCGTAGCCGGGGTGGACGGCGTCCGCGCCCGCCGCGAGCGCCGCCTTCACCACCAGGTCGCCGCGGAGGTACGTCTCCGAGGGCGCGGCGCCCGGCAGCCGTACCGCCGCGTCGGCCTCCCGGACGTGCAGCGCGTCGGCGTCCGCGTCGGAGTACACGGCGACGGTGGAGATGCCCAGCTCACGGCAGGTGCGGAAGACCCGGCAGGCGATCTCGCCCCGGTTCGCCACGAGGACGGTGGAAATCACGAGGGGCCTCACATTCGGAAGACGCCGAAGCCGCCGCGGGCGCCCTCGACCGGTGCCGTATGGATCGCGGAGAGGCACAGTCCGAGGACCGTGCGGGTGTCGCGGGGGTCGATGACCCCGTCGTCGTAGAGCCGGCCGGAGAGGAACATCGGCAGGGACTCGGACTCGATCTGCGCCTCGACCAGGGCCCGCAGGCCGGCGTCGGCCTCCTCGTCGTACGGCTGCCCCTTCGCGACGGCGCTCGCCCGCGCCACGATCGAGAGGACACCGGCGAGCTGCTGCGGTCCCATGACGGCGGACTTGGCGCTGGGCCAGGCGAAGAGGAAGCGGGGGTCGTAGGCCCGGCCGCACATGCCGTAGTGCCCGGCGCCGTAGCTCGCCCCCATGAGGACGGAGAGGTGCGGGACCTTCGAGTTCGACACCGCGTTGATCATCATCGCGCCGTGCTTGATGATGCCGCCCTGCTCGTACTCCTTGCCCACCATGTAGCCGGTGGTGTTGTGGAGGAAGACGAGCGGGATGTCGCGCTGGTTCGCGAGCTGGATGAACTGCGCGGCCTTCTGCGACTCCGGGCCGAAGAGGACGCCCTGCGCGTTGGCGAGGACACCGACCGGGTAGCCGTGCAGGGTCGCCCATCCCGTGACCAGACTCGGCCCGTACAGCGGCTTGAACTCGTCGAAGTCCGAGCCGTCGACGACCCGGGCGATCACCTCGCGCGGATCGAAGGGCGTCTTGAGGTCCCCCGGCACGATCCCGAGCAGCTCGTCCTCGTCGTACTTCGGCGGCTCGGCGAGGGCGACGGGGTCCGGGAGCGCCTTGCGGTGGTTCAGGCGGGCCACGATCCGGCGGGCCTGGCGCAGCGCGTCGGCCTCGTCGACGGCGTAGTGGTCGGCGAGCCCGGACGTGCGGGCGTGCATCTCGGCACCGCCCAGGGACTCGTCGTCGCTCTCCTCCCCCGTCGCCATCTTCACCAGCGGCGGCCCGCCGAGGAAGACCTTCGACCGCTCCTTGATCATCACGGCGTGGTCGGACATGCCGGGGACGTACGCGCCACCGGCGGTCGAGTTGCCGAAGACCACCGCGATCGTGGGGATACCGGCGGCGGAGAGCCTCGTGAGGTCACGGAAGAGCGCCCCGCCCGGGATGAAGATCTCCTTCTGGGAGGGGAGGTCTGCGCCACCGGACTCGACGAGGGAGACGACGGGCAGCCGGTTGGCGAAGGCGATCTCGTTGGCGCGCAGGGCCTTCTTCAGCGTCCACGGGTTGGAGGCCCCACCGCGCACGGTCGGGTCGTTGGCGGTGATCAGGCACTCCACGCCCTCGACGACCCCGATACCGGTGATCAGGGAGGCGCCCACCGCGTAGTCGCTGCCCCAGGCGGCGAGCGGTGACAGTTCCAGGAAGGGGGTGTCCGGGTCGACGAGCAGCTCGATGCGTTCGCGGGCGAGCAGCTTGCCGCGCTCGCGGTGCCGCGCGACGTACTTCTCGCCGCCGCCCGCGAGGGCCTTGGCGTGCTCGGTGTCGAGGGCGGCAAGCTTGTCGAGCATGGCGGCCCGGGCGGCGGCGTAGTCGGGCCCACCGGTGTCGAGGGCGGAGTCGAGGACGGTCACAGGAGCTCCTCCCGGACCGCGCTCGGGGCGGCCTTCGGTGCGACGGTCACAGCAGTTCCTCCGGTACGTCGATGTGGCGCGAGCGGAGCCACTCGCCGAGGGCCTTGGCCTGGGGGTCGAACCGGGCCTGGGAGGCCACGCCCTCGCCGAGGATCCCGGCGACGGTGAAGTTCAGCGCGCGCAGCCGCGGAAGGACATGCCGGGTGACGGCCAGACCGGCGGTCTCCGGCAGGAGTTCACGGAGCCTGGCGACGGTGAGGGTGTGGGCGAGCCAGCGCCACTCCTCCTCCGTGCGGACCCAGACGCCGATGTTGGCGTCGCCACCCTTGTCGCCGCTGCGGGCCCCGGCGACCCGGCCGAGCGGGACCCGCCGCACGGGCCCCGCCGGAAGCGGCTCGGGAAGCGGCGGCTCCGGGACCGGCTCCAGCACCCGGGTCCGCGACGGTACGGGGACGGGGACGCGGGTCCCGTCCGGGAGGACGGCCGTGTGCGGGACGTCGGCGGCCGGCACGTACGCGGTCCCGAAGACACCGTAGGGAGCGCCCCTGCCGGGTGGGGCCGTGACGTGGAAGCCGGGGTAGCTGGCGAGGGCGAGTTCGACGGCTGCGCCGGTGAGGGCGCGGCCGACCGGCTCCGGTGCCGGGTCCCGGACGACGAGCCGCAGCAGGGCGCTCGCCGTCTCCTCGGTGTCGGCATCGGGACGGTCGGTCCGGACCAGCTCCCAACGGACCTCCGCGGGAGGGGACTTCACGAGCGCGTCGGTCACCTGGGCCCGCAGGAGCGCGGCCTTCTCCTCGATGTCGAGGCCGGTCAGGACGAACACCACCTCGTTGCGGAAGCCGCCCAGCCTGCTGAGGCCCACCTTGAGCGTCGGAGGCGGCGCCTCACCCCGTACACCGTCGATCCGGACCCGGTCGGGGCCCTCCCGGGTGAGCCGGGCGGTGTCGAGCCGGGCGGTCACGTCGGGGCCGGGGTAGCGGGCGCCGGCCGTCTCGTAGAGGAGCTGGGCCGTGACCGTGCCGATGTCGACGAGACCACCGGTACCGGGGTGCTTGGTGACGACCGCGCTGCCGTCCGCGTGGAGCTCGGCGACCGGGAAGCCGGGACGGCGGAAGAGCTCCGGGTCGTGCTCGCGGAAGAAGGCGTAGTTGCCGCCGGTGGCCTGGGTGCCGCACTCCAGGACGTGCCCGGCGACGACCGCCCCCGCCAGCTTGTCGTACTCCTCCGGGCCCCAGCCGAAGTGCCACTGCGCGGGCCCGGTGACGAGGGCGGCGTCCGTGACCCGCCCGGTGACGACGACATCGGCACCGGCGTCGAGACAGGCGGCGATCCCGGCCCCGCCGAGATAGGCGTTGGCGGCCGGCGCGCCGTCGGCGGCCGGGAGCCGGTCACCCTCCACGTGCGCGACACGCGTGGGCAGACCGAGCTTCGCGGCGAGGGCGCGCAGGGCGTCGGCGAGGCCCGCGGGGTTGAGGCCGCCCGCGTTGGTGACGATCCGGATCCCCCGGTCGTGGGCGAGGCCGAGGCCCTCCTCCATCTGCCGCAGAAAGGTCCTGGCGTACCCGGCGGCCGGGTCCTTGAGCTGGTCGCGGCCGAGGATGAGCATGGTCAGCTCGGCGAGGTAGTCACCGGTGAGGACGTCGATCGCGCCCCCGGGCCCGCCGCCGGTGAGCATCTCGCGGACGGCGTCGAAGCGGTCGCCGTAGAAGCCGGAGGCGTTGCCGATACGGAGCACCATCACCGGGCCCCTTCGGCGGGCCGGCCGGGACCCGCCGGGCCCGCGAAGGCCTGGGCGACGCTCAGCCAGTGCTCGGCGTCGGGGCCCTCCGCGACCAGGGCGGTGTCGTCGCGGTGGACGCGCTGGGTCACGAGCAGGCAGAAGTCGAGGGCGGACCCGGTGACCCGCTGGCCGGCGTCCTCGGGGCCGTACGCCCACACCTCCCCGTCCGGTGCGAGGAGTTCGACGCGGAACGGTTCGGCGGGCACCGGGAGACCCCGTACCAGGAAGGCGTAGTCACGGGCCCGGTGGCCGATCCAGGCCACATGCCGGAGCCGGGCCGTCGGCGGGCGGACGACCCCGAGCGCGTCGGCGACGTCCTGGCCGTGCGCCCAGGTCTCCATCAGCCGCGCGGTCGCCATGGCGGGGGCGCTCATCGGCGGCCCGTACCAGGGGAAACGGGCACCGGCCGGGACCGCGCGCAAGGCCTCCTGGAGCCGTTCGCGGCCCTCCCGCCAGCGGGCGAGGAGTGCGGCGGGCGGCAGCTTCGCCCCCTCCTCGGCGCCCTCGTCGACGAAGCGGTCCGGCGCGGCCAGCGCCTTCTCGGTCTCGGCGGCGAAGGCCTCGGCGTCGGTGGCGGCGAGGAGCGCGGCCCGGTCGGTCCAGGCGAGGTGCGCGATCTGATGGGCGATGGTCCAGCCGGGCGCGGGGGTGGGCGTACCCCACCGGTCCTCCCCCAGCTCGCGGACGAGCAGATCGAGTGCTTCGCTCTCCTCGCGCAGATCATCGAGGACGACGGCGGGCTCGGACACGGTGCGCTCCCCTCGGGACACGGCGGCGTGCCCCGGAGCATGACAGCGAACCCGAAAACAATCAAGCATGCTTGCTTTGATTGAGGTCGCGGGGCGGGCCCCCACACGACCGAGCGCGCCCGGACGGCCCGCACGCAGCCCGGCGACCACCCAACACCTGCCCGGCGGCCGCCGCACCTGCCCGGCCACCGGCCGACCACTGCCCGAACTCCCCTGCTTTCTGCCACACTTGATCCGATCGATTCGCATCACCACGGGGGTCGCATGGACATCGAGCTCGCCGACCTGCTCGCCTCGCTCCGCTCGGAGATCAGCCGCGCCCGGCTGGAATCCGCGCACGAGGACGTGAAGTTCCGCATCGACTCCATCGACCTGGAGCTCCAGGTCTCCGTCGAGAAGTCCGCCGGGGCCGACGCCGGTGTGAAGTTCTGGGTGGTCTCCCTCGGCGGCAAGGCGAGCGCGAAGAACGGCCAGACCCACACCGTGCGGATGACCCTCGCCGCGGAGGACGCGACCACCCGCGAGAAGGTCCGCACCGGCGACGACGTGACGGACCTCCTCGGCGCCGGCTGAACCGCACGTGGAAGCTCTCGACACGGCCCGGGTGGCCGAGATCGTCGTCACGGGAAACGACAAGGCCGCGTACGGCTCCGGCTACCGCATCGCCACCGCACTCGTCCTCACCGTCGACCACGTACTCGGCGACACCCCCGGCACCTGCACCGTCCGCCTCGGCGGCGGCGACACCCCACTGACCGCGACACCCGTGTGGCGCGGCACCGACGGCCGGGACCTCGCCCTCCTGCGGCTCGACCACCCCCCGGACACCGTCCTGCCCGTGTCCTTCGGCGCCCTGCCCCAAGGCATGGGCAGCGTCCCCTTCATCGGAGTCGGCTTCCCCGCCTTCCGGACCCGCCCCGAGGAACCCGGCGTCCAGGGCCTGCGACGGCGCAGCAGCCAACAGGTCGACGGCTTCGTCCGACTGGGCTCCAGCATGAAGACCCGGCTGCTGGACCTCGCCTACCTCACCACCGCACCCCTGTTACCCGGGCCGAGGGACCCCGACCCCTGGCTGGGCCTCTCGGGCACCGCGCTCTTCACCCGCGACAGCGGACTCCTCGTCGGAGTGCAGGCCCACCGGCTGCCCGCCGCCGGAATCAGCAGCGCCGAGGCCGAACCCCTCGCCGACGCCCTCGGCGACCCCGCCTTCTGCCGACAACTCGCCCTCGGAGGCGTACGGAACGAGACCCGGCCCGTCGCCCTCGGCGACGAACCGCCCGAGCCGGAACCACTCCTGAGCGCCGTCGTCCCCCAACACGAACTCATCAGCGGATTCGGCGACTTCAAGAAGAACCTCACCTCGGAACAGCTCTCCTTCGTCTCCCCCGGCCCCGACCACCCCGCCGAACCCGGAAACCTCTTCGTACGGCTCGTCAGCGCGGGCGACCGCGGCGTCCTGCTCGTCGGCGCCGCCGGCACCGGAAAGACCCGCGCCGGCATCGAAGTGGGCCGGCTCGCCCTCGACGCCGGCTGGCGCGTCCTGCACGTCCTGCCCGGCGAGGACAACTCCGTCACCGAGGAGATCGCCGAACAGGTCTGCGCGGACCCCGCACCCGTCCTCGTCGTCGTCGACTACCTCAACGAATCACAACTCGACCTGCCGACCCTGCGCCACCGGGTCATCCCCCAGGCCCGCCGCCACAACATCTCCGTGGCCCTCCTCGCATCCGTCCGCCCCGGCTGGCTGCGGAAGGCCAACCGGGCCCAACTCCACGAACTCTTCGACGAGGTGGAACTCCGGCAGGACGACGACTTCCAGAAACAGGTCGTCGACAACGCCCTGCTCTCGCTCGCCCCCGCCGCCACCGAGCGGCTCGGCATCGCCCACATGCGCGAGATCTGCGGACACCGCCCCATCGTCGCGCTGCTCGTCGCACGCGAGGTGGAACGCCGCTTCACCTCCGGACTCTCCCTCCCCGAACCCACCGGGCTGCGCGAGGGCGGGGAGATCCCCCGCTGGCTCAAGAGCCGCCTCGGCGAGGACGACCTCTCCGTACCGGGCCGCGCACACGCCTTCGTCCCCGTCCACGCCTCGCCGTCCCTCGTGGCCGCCGCCGCTGCCACGGCCGCCTGCCCCCAGGCGCGCGAGGACGTGACGGCGGCGGCGCGGGCGGCACTGGCGGGGATGACAGGGACGGCGGGGACGTCGGGGACGTCGGGGACGGAGAGTGGAACCGGGGCTCAGCACGCCGTACCGCGCGCCGGGGACGTCGTCCCGCGCGCCGAGGACGTCGTCAGCACCCTCCTCTCACTCGGCTGGCTGGAAACCGGGGACGACGGCACCCTGTCCGTCGCCCACGACCTCGTCACCGACCAACTCGTCGAGTCCGTACTGCTCCCCGAACGGGACGAGGCACCCGACACCGCCGGCGCCCACGCACTGCTCGCCGGCTGCCTGGTGAGCCCCCGCGCGGTCGGCCGCGCCGCGCTCAACATCGGACGCCTCGTCAACGACCTTGCCCTCTTCGACCGCTCGGGACCCGTCTCCGCCGTACTCAACTCCTGGTTCACCCAGAACGCCGCCGCCCTCGGCGCCGTCCTACGGCTCGACGTCAATGTCGGCAGCTACGCGCTCGGCGCGGTCTGCACCGGCGCGCCCTGGTCCGCCTCCGCCGTCCAGTGCTGGTCGCAGGTCGTCGGACCCTGGCTCGCCGACTTCGGCAGCCGGGTCGCCGCCCGGCACCTCCTCTACCGGGGCCTGCACCACCTCCCCGAGGACGGCGCACGCCTGCTGCTGCCCACGGTGTGGTCCTGGCTGACCCGGCACGGAGACGTCGGACAGGCGAGCTTCGTCCTCGGCCCGCTGCTGTCCCGCGGCGACCTCGGCCAGGACATCGCGGAGAAGGCGTCCACCGCGGCCCTCACCTGGCTCACCACGCACGCCACCGACCGCGAGGCCGAGTACGTCCTGCGTCCGCTCCTGTCCCGCACGGACCTCGGCACGACCGCATCCGAGAAGGCGGCCGTCGCGGCCCTGGACTGGCTCGACGCCCACAGCGCCACCCAGGAGACACAGTTCGTCCTCGGCCCGCTGCTCTCCCGGCCCGACCTGGGCCCGGTCTCCGCCGGAAGGGCCGTCGCCAGGGCCCTCACCTGGCTCACCGTCCACCCCGTCGCCACGGAGGCGCCCTTCGTCCTCGGCCCGCTGCTGGCCCGTGCCGACCTCGACACCGACGTCTCGGGCACGGCCGTCGAGGCAGCCCTCACCTGGATCGCCGCCCACGCCGGCGTCCAGGAGGCACAGTTCGTCCTCCGCCCGCTGCTCTCCCGCACCGACCTCACCACGGACACCGCGGACAGGTCGGTCACCGCGGCCCTGGAGTGGCTCGACGCCCACCACGCCCACCAGGGCGCCGAATACGTCTACCGCCCGCTGCTCTCCCGGACCGATCTCGCCACCGACGACGCCGACAAGGCGGTCGCCGCGGCCCTCGCCTGGCTCGGCACCCACGCCGCCGGCCAGGAGGCGCAGTTCGTCCTCGGCCCGCTGCTGTCCCGCACCGACCTCGGCACGGCCACCGCCGAGGAGGCGATCGGCGCGGCACTCGTCTGGCTCGGCACCCACGCCACCGGCCCCGAGGCCCAGTTCGTCCTCGGCCCCCTGCTCCGGCAACTGCCGCTCAGGGAGACACCGCCGGCGGTGATGGACATGGTCGACGAGTGGGTGCGCCTCCACATACCGCGGGAGGACTTCACGTTCCTCAGCAAGTGGATCCTGCGGCAGCGGCTGATGAACCCGCTGATCTACCGCGCCCTGCTCGACTGGGCCCACGCCAATCCGGACAGCGAGGACCTCGTGCACCGCATGGCGCGGACGTCGTTCCTCGTGGGGCCGTACATCGAGACGTGGGAGGAGGGCCGCGCCTGGCTGCGCGCCGTCGAGCTCTGCCTCGACCAGGCCGAACGGCACGGAGCACAGTCGAACACCAGCGGGGTGCTGGACGCCCTCGTCTGTCGGCTTCCCCAGCAGTTCCGGGTGGGGATCGGGGCGGCGTGGGCGGACGACTGCATCCGCAGGTGGCTCGCGCTCCCCTTCGCGATGGATCCCGAGGTCTTCCACCCCAACAGCGAGATCATCAACCGCTGCCACGCCATGCTGGTCGGGGGCGGGCTGGACGCCGGGACGGGAGCCACCGTGGCCACGCGGCTACGGGACTGGGTCGCGACCTGGCCGGCCGAGGCACGCAACGCGGAGGCACTCGCGTACATCGAGACCCACATGCTGGCGGCGGGGGCGACGGGCTGATCGCGCGGTGGGACGTGGCCGCCGACGGCGAGGGGCTACCGCGCGGTGACGCGCCGAGGCCGGGGCACGAGCTCGCCGCCGCAGTTGGGACAGACGTCGCTCATGGCATCGGCGCAGGGAACGCAGAAGCTGCACTCGTACGAACAGATCCGCGCGGGCCCGTCCGGCACCAACTCGGCCGTCCCGCACCGCTCACACCGCTCACGCATCTCCAGGGCCATGCTCGGCTCCCCTCCCGGTACACGAACCGCCGGCGAACTGCCGACGGCCGGCGGCACGCAGGCCGTCCCCCTCATGCTCGGCCCGCTCCCGGGCCCTCCGAATCACGTCCGGGGGCCAATGATCAACAGGATCGGGTCGGGGGTGGGGGGCGGGGGCGGCGTGGGTGAGTGGGTGACTGGGTGAGTGGGTGAGTGGGTGAGTGGGTGAGTGCGGGTTCGGGCGGGGTTCTGGGGGTTGACCGGCTTCGGGTGGGTGACGTGCGGCCGCCCTCTTTCCGAGCGTGGCGGTCTCCGTCACCGCGTCAAGGGCGCCTGACGGCGTCGCTTGCGCGA
>NZ_BNBZ01000008.1 GCF_014656215.1 Streptomyces zaomyceticus
TCGCCACCCGGTACGACAAGACCGCCGAGTCCTACGACGCAGCAGTCACCCTCGCGTCACTCCTGATGTGGGCGTGACATTTGAAGACAGAACCTAGCGGGGATGCCCTTGTAGGGCATCCCCGCTAGTCCCTTCACTGTTGCTGTTCTCGGCACTCCAACGCCGCGTGCGGTCGGCGCCGGCTTAGGCCGTGAGGTCCACACCGAGCAGCTCGGAGAGAGTGTCCACCGTCTGCTGGGGGTCCTGGTTGTGCACTCCCGCGAGGCCCAGCTGTTCGGATGCCTGGACGTAGGTTGCGGTGTCGTCGACGAAGACGCACTCCTCGGCCGGCAGATCCATGAGCTTGAGCGTGATCTCGAAGAGCTCAGGGTCAGGCTTGCGCAGCAGGTGCTGCTCAGAGATCACCACGACGTCGTACAGCCGCTCAAGCTCGTAGCCGTCGTACAGGTCCCAAGGGGCCAGCCCCACGCTGTTGGACAGGATGCCCACCTTGATCCCGGCCCGCCTCGCCGCGGCTGCCGCATTGATCATCAGCGGCTCGGGGCGAAGGTCGCCGAAGATGCGGCCCATCAAGTTGTCAGCCGGCACGCCCAGCATCTTGCCGGCGAACTCGTTCCAATCAGTCTGGGAGACCGCTCCGCGCTCGAGGTCGCTGGTGATCCGGACGCCCTCCTCGTGCTTGTACAGGGCCGTGAGGCAGGCGCCCTGCGGGAGGCCCTCGCGCTGTTCGAACGCGAGCACTGCAGGCAGCAGCGGAGTGGTGAGAACACCTCCGAAATCGAGGATGAGGCCCGTGCGGCGGTTGGACATACGAGAACTCCAGATTGCTGAGATTTCGGACGCCCATCCAGACTGGATAGCGTCACTGCCCGGCCACATGTGGCGACGGGAGTAGAGGTTCGTCGCAGGCCGGGGTGAACTTACGAGGCGGAGCAAGACCTATCTATCCGCATGACCCACGGTACCAGCCTGGTTCACGCGGCGGACGGTGCCAAATCTCACTCACCGACCCTCCCTACAAGATCCCAATGCGGCCTGGTTTCACCCGTCGAGAGGGTCTGGATCGAAAAATCAGACTGTGAAGCTGTTAACGGGCTGGCGGCATGGTTCGGATTCCACCTCCATGGAGTGCAGGAGAAGAGCCCGAGCTTGATCCATGGTGATGTGCGAGTAGGCCGTGCTGACTCGCGAAAGCCACGCTGCTTCACTATCGGTGTCAACAAACGGTTTCTCTCTCAGAGGGGCAGTGGCGCACAGGTTGGCTCGCGAGGTGTCAGCGGCCTGGAGTGCAGCCTTAATCCAGTACGCTTCCGCAGCCGGCTCAGGGTCGGGGTGCGATGCGGTGATGTCCTCGGCGGCGAACATCAAGTTCCGTGGAGCGTAATAGCGCAGCTTCTCGCAAGCGTCAGCAATGTCTTGTGTCCATCGGTCCAGGCGAACATCGATGGGGACGCTTATGTGCCTGAGTTCCGCGAGGCGCCGCGCGGGTGGATACAGGCTCGTGCCGGGGAATGCATCCACCAGGTCAAACCAGAGTGGGTAAGTCCTGTACAGGATGCACCAAGTTCTCCACCGAGCCGCCGCCGCGCGGGTGGTGGGGATGCTCGCACCTACGGCAACGATCAGGAAGAGCAGGTTCATCCATATCGCCGTGGCGTCTACAAGAAGTCGGACCGTGGAGGGACTTAGAGGGAACGCGACCGCAGCCCACAGGATGGCGATACGCGCGACTGTGTGGGTCAGCCCCATCCACATTGAAATCCCCATCAAACCCAGCCCAATGCGCATGCTCGTGTTCTCGACCCGTCGCGCCGCCCTCGTCCACTGGTAGCCGCAAACTGCGGTCGTAACGAGCGGAAAGAAGTAGAACACGGTCATGTAGACCGCGACCCCCCATTGCCCTGCGTGGTCGATGAGGAAGTTCTGGCTCGGCTTTTCGCGGTCCACCACGGTGAAAAACAGGACCGTGAGCAGAATGACGCCTACCGCCCCCGTCCCGTAGGACGCGCGTGCGATTCGGCGGGAGACAGTAACGTGGCGGGGTACGACCGTCTCCGAGCTCCTCCCGTAGCTGGTGGCGACGTAGGTCAGGGCCGCGATGATAGCCGCGGTACTGGCAAAGTGCCTGAGTAGGGCGCTCAGGTCTACTACTGGAATGCGATCCACCGCATCCATTACTGCTGGCGTGTAAAGCCAGAGAGCGACGGCGAATCCCGCATAGCCGCCCCAGAGCGCCCGGCGGTGGGCGTCGGCGTACCGAACTGCAGGGAATCGCCATACGGCGATGAGGGTCATCACAGCCGCAGTAAGGTACTTGATGTAGTCGAACACGGAACCAATGGGTATCTGCGCCGGCTGCGCGTTTCGCCGACCTGGAAGGTCAGTCGGGCGCAGCCTTAATTGCCAATAGGTGGACTGCAGGATGTGGCGAAGCCGTAAGGCCGGGAGCTCGCCTCAGTGGCCGCCAGTCGATCGCAGCTAAGGTCGGCGCCGCGGTGGAGCAGCGACTGGGTGAGCAAGTGAATGCTCCAGGAGACTGACCATGTCGTCTCCCGTGAACGACTGACGGCGTGCCAGCCGCTTTATCAATGAAGCCGAAAGCTCGGCTTGTTTTTCCTCCGGGCTGCCAAAATCCACGCGTCCTTGGACCAGAGCTGACGGGAAACGCCGAAGAACTTCCTGACGAATACGCTCAGGGACGTATCGCTCGATCTCCGCATCCGTCAGGGAGGTCCCGTGGTTCAGCCACTCGTGCGCGAGCTCATGGAGAATGATGTGCTCGGTTTGATTGCGACTTGTACGGCGGCGGTAGAGAATCATCGTGGACTCCGGCGCTTTGACCCGCAGACCACATGCCGTGCCCAGGCCCCCGTCGGTGTCATCCAGTGGCACTAGCCGAATCTGGCGCCCCAGCGCGCCCTCCATATTCCGCACCAGCGCCTCGACGCTGAATGGAGCGGGGATAGGGAGATCGGCGAGCAGAATCTGACATTCTTTCACGAGGGCCCGCCGTGAAGGGTCCCTACGCCAACGCATCGCCGCTCCATCGAAATGCTACTGAGGTGTCACTGCCGGCCCGCGGCGCTAATAGCCAGGAGCTTGTACTTGAGGTGCGCGACGGTCGACCGATGCACACTGTCTGCCTAATCGTACAAGGAGGGAAGCTTGATACATGCCGACGAGCGTGTTGGGAAGCTCACCAAAGTGCAGCAGTCGCAACCTGGTCCCCAAGATCGAAATTTGGTGACGACGCGTTAATTGAAGTTTCAATGCCGGGTGTGGCGTTCCCGTCGGAAGACGATTGAACTGGTGGAACAGGCCTCGCCCTGCCCTCGATGCCCGGGCGGCCTGCGAGAGATGACCGTAACGTCCGCGCCCTCACCAGCAGGTCGGCCGGCCGACTCCAATCAATGTGAGCCGTTACGTGTACCAGATACGCAAGGCGCTGCACCTCTGCGTCGATCGCGATCGGCGGGGGATCGAATGGTCAGTGGCGATCGAAGCCGGTGACGACATCGAAAAGGTCTCCAAGGACGGCAGGGGCTACCACCAGCTGAAGCACAGGGCGCCAGGAGCAAGTCTGACGGACGCCAGCACGGATCTGTGGAAGACGCTGCGCATCTGGGCGCATGCCATCGCTGGTCATCGGCTGGACCCGGAGGAGACGGATCTGGTCCTCATGGCCACGGCGGAACTGCCCAGCGGCTCGGCGGCCAGCTTGTTGCTACCGACTGTGAGGCAAAGAGATGATGCCGGCGCACTGAAGGCTTGACCGCGGCGCGCACTCCACGAACAAGGGCCTCAAGAAGGCCTTCGTGGCGTTCGGCACTCTCACGGAAGAGCAACAGCAGGGCATGGTCAGCCGCCTCCAGGTGCTGGGCCTCGCTCCGGACGTGCGAGGGCACATGCACCTGTCGGTGGCCCGGCGGTGAGTTCGTCCTGCTGGGAATGCCGGCCTTGGCCCTCTCCCTGGACGGAGACCGGACATCGCCCCAGAAGGGGCTACGCCAACTGGGAATCATCCTTCGGTCCGTCGACGTACTTCGTGACCTGCCCGGCTGTGCACGGGCACAATGGACCACGCTCCAACGACCGTGGCGCTGCCGTGCCTGCAGCACCGTGCTCGAGAAGGAGCAGCTGCACAGGCCCGTCGACCGATTCGTCAAGTTCGTTGAAAGTACAGGTGATGGACTCTTCTCCCTGCCGGACCTGGGCGAGCGTCACCGACGCGGAGCTCGGACTCGACGAGGAGCACGACGAGGGCTTCCTGTAGCCAGGCTCGTCGCGAGAACCCTGCCGCAAGGCGCTAACCCAGCCGTTCAGCGATGGCCTGGGCCGCCTCTCGAGCCGTGCGGCCCACGCCGACGAGGGCGTGGCAGTCTTTGAACGGCCTGGACTGCGGCTGGACCTCCCACCAGGACCCGGACAAAGCCACCCGCGGTGTCGCCGTGGCTTCGAGCACCGACCAAACGCATAGGTCCAAGGGGGCCTTCGGGCACGCCTCTTCTGCCGTCCGGGGTCAGAGAATTCCCTTCCACGACCACGGCCGCGGGCCGGATCGACCGCGCAGGCAGTCGATCCGGTGCTGCGCCTGCCCCCTCCACTCCACGTGGCTGGCAGCGTGCTGGGCCGCGTATGTCACCATCCGCAGTTCTCGGGCGCGTGAGAGGAGGGGGTACCCCTCCCACTCCGTCACGTCGTACCCGTAGACCGCACAGAACCGGTCGTACTCGCGCCTGCTGACCGCGCCCGTGGTCATCGCTCGCACTGCAGTGGACACCAAGTCCCACTCCGGAGGCCCCACTGAGAAACGCTCCAGGTCCATCATCAGGACCCCGTCGACGGTGCGGACGATGTTGCCGGGCCAGGCATCGCCGTGCACTGCCCGGTCGGGCAGACCGGTCGGCCGTTCGGCCCATGCTGTCGCGAGGTCGCGGCGCAGGCCCTGCAGCCACTCTTTGTCCTCGCTGCTGATCGTCGTGGCCGCTTGCAGTCGTTCGCTGACCCGGACGAAGGGATCGAGGTACCCCAGGTCGATGTCCGGTGCGGGCAAGGAGTGGAGCTGGGACAGGAGGCGAGCCACGTCTTCGACAGAACCGTGCTCCTGCGGCGGGAGCTCCACCCAGAAGGTCACGGGCCTGCCGTCTGCGATGATCGGCTGCTCCACGTCGAATAGGCGAACGGCGGCGACGGCCTCCTCGGCGAGCCAACGCGCGACGCGTACCTCACGAGCCGTCGCAGCGCCTTGGCCCTCGCGCGCGATACGTACGATCACTCGCTGACCAGGGAGCCGCCATATCTGGTTCTCGGCCAGACGAAGCGGCTCCGCCTCGCCGGCGTCCAGCCCGGCCGCAGCGCATGCCTGCTCCAGGACCTGGCGCGCGGGTGCCGCTGCCGAAGTAGTCATGTGGAAACCGTAGCGGCGATGCGCTCCCGCAGCCCCGACGCCTCTGGAACCGTCTGATGCTTCGACGCGAAGTGACCGAGCTGCCGCAGATCATCGGCGGCTCGCCGGGAAGTGAGTCGGCCGACCTCGTCCAAGGCGTGATGACCGAGTGCCGCCGCCTGGCGCGGGTCGCCCTTGGCCATGATCAGAGAGGCCAACTTGGTCCGCGAGATCGCCCGCGACCGCTTGAAGGCATCCGCGTGCCCCTTCACCGCCGTGTCGAAGCGGCGCGCTGCCCGGCCGGGGTCCTGCCCGGCCAGGACGGCGAGATCGAACAGGGCGTGAGCTGTGTCCCCGTTGTGCTGCGCCTCGTCGTAGTAGGCCATCCACGGCGCGTCTTCGGCAGGACACGCCCGGGCGAACGCCTCATCCGCAGCGCCGACAGCCGCCATGGTGTCGCGCACGTTGCCCATCTTCCCGAAGGCTCGGGCCCGTGCGGTGTGGAGCATCGCCTGCTCCGTCGCGGTCAGGCGGTCGGAGCGCACGAGCCCCTTCTCGGCGTAGGTCAGGCCGTCATCGGGTGCTCCGATCCATACGGCCTGCCGTGCGAGGAACGAGTACGTCTTGGCCCGCAGATGCCATTGCCCGGCCTCCTCAGCGCAGTCTGCTGCGAACCGGAACGTCCGGGTGGCTTCATCGTGGTGATAGGCATCGAAGGCGGAGGCGCCCACCACGATCCCGAGTCGGGAGACGGCGGCGAACAACTCGGTGCGTAGGTGCTCGGGGCACTGGGCTTGCAGCAGGCCGGCTGACCACTGCATTGCCCGACTGGCCACGTCACGGACCATGCCGCCGCCGCCCAGCTCGTTGTCCATGCCGCTGATGGCGGTGGCAGCGGCCAAAACCTGATCGAGGTGACTCGGCTTGACGGTTGCTGGAAGGGACGGTTCGGAGGAGGCGAAGACGTTGGTGAGGTCGAGGGGGGCTATGGCGGCGAGGCCGCTGAGGTGGAGGAACGAGCGTCGAATCACGGGCTCATGGCTCCCAGGGCGCGGAGTGGGTTCGTCTCTGCCCAGGATGCGGCCTGCCGACGCCTGGGCGGGGCTCTCCTTCCCGCGCGTGGGAGGCTTATCGGCATCAGGCCGCTTTTTCTCGGCATCACGGTTGCCGAAGACCATCGGCCACGCGCGGTCGAACAGCCCTCCGGTGCGCAGGATGTCGTCGAGCCGTTGAGCGACATCACGACGGCAGCTGGGGTACTTGCCCTTCTCGATCGACAAGATCATGTCGCCGCTGACCTGCACTAACCGGCCCAACTCCTTGGCGGAGAGGCCCTGCTCAAGGCGGAGTCTGCGCAGCTCGTTTCCGAACCATTCCTGAGGGGACGCCCCCGGGTCGAGCTGCTTCATGGGCTGCGGCATGGTCTGTCCCCGAAGTCGTTGATGCCGAACTCTTCGGCTCTCGGCATCAGGCTCTGCACGCGCTCGGCGCGCTCTGCCTAAATGGTTGCTGATCGGTTCCAGCCCAGTACACACCGCAACCCACCCCCGCTGAAGGGGTTCTGGCAGAACGGAGGAAGCAACGATGGAGCTGCTCGTCAACACCACCGAGCGGGATGCTTCTGTTCGAGCCATGTCCAGAAGCGTGGACACCCAACTCGACATGATCTTCGACGTCCGCGCGGAGGACCTGGGAACCGTGCGGGACATCGTTGCAGCCCACCTTCGCTGGTGGCGCATCGACGCCGGCACCGTGCACCGCTTGCTGACCGTGGTCAACGAGCTCCTCACCAACGTCTTGCAGCACACGCTCGCGGGCGCGGACGGACACCGGATGGCCAGCCTCCTCCTCCAGAAGGTGCCGGATGGTGTCACCGCCGTCGTCCGTGACCAGGACCCCAGCTTGCCCGTGTACGCGACGCCGGACCTCATGGCCGAAGACGGACGCGGGTTGCTGCTGCTGAAGGCCTTGGCTGACGACACGTCCGTCTCTGTGACCCCCGCAGGCAAGGACGTGTGGGTCTTCAAAGGGCTCCCGGAAACGATCGAGCACCCCTAGTCCCCGGCCAGCACCTGGTCCCTTTCAGGAGTCCCGATGCCCCTCAGCGTTCTGGTTCCGGAGAACGACGTGGTCTCTCCGCCCGCCGACGAGCCCAACGCACCGCGGTGGATGCCCCCACTCGACGCAGACGGCCTGCGGTCGGTCCTGGAGCGCATCAAGGGCTGGAAGCCGTTCGACGTGGAGGAGGTCTTCGACGATCTCGACACCGCCATCGGCAACCATCCGCCGGCCGTCGCGGCGACCGACACCCTGATCGACCGCCTTTGCGGGCACGTGAAGCAGCTCAGCGACATCGCTGTGGCCGACGAGAAGTACCCGCCCACCACGGAGATGGTTCGGCTCGTTGAACGAGGGCGCCCCTTGCGAGAAGAGCGCACGCCAGCTGACCACCAGCAGGCCGTCGGCCTCGCTCGTCGCCTGGCCTTCGTCACCTCAGACCTGGTCGAAGCACTGATCGAAGCCCGATACATCAAGGAAGCGGAGTGATGCACAACCCCAACTCCGCCAGACACCCGGTCGTGACCGCCACGGCGGTAGGCGTCCCACAAGACGCCTTCGACTACGACTACTACGTCCGGCGGCTCTCGGACACCTGGCTCGTGGAGAAGAGCATCGCGGTACGCATCATGCGCATGCCGTTCCTCGCGGTCCCCGTCGGAGGAACACGGCGAGGCGGGTACTACCCCGTGCCGTGTATCTGCTTCGGGCTCGCGGTCCGTGACCTCCTCCGCGAGCACGCCGGTTTCCCGGACCTGCGGCTGCACTGGTCACAGGATCCGGAAACCAGCGACGTCGTCGAGTGGGGAGAGAAACCCCCGAGGCTCTGGGGCAACGACGACACCACCCTTGGCCGCTTCTACGGCTACAGCGAAACGGCCATCGCCGCCTTCATACGGCGACGGTACCCCACGACTCCCTCTTCGGCCTTGCCCGAACCGTGTCCCCCCACGGCACCGTAGCTCGCCGAAGAGGCCCAACTTCCCACCCGAGAGGACGAGCACCATGTGTGCGCACAACCCGCCGTGCCCCACGGCTGAGGACCCCGACAGGGAGGCCGCACACTCCCTTACGCACCGGCCTGAGCAGGGTTGGAGCCTGCTGTGCAACGGAGTGCTTCTCTTCGAGGACACCGGGGAACTCCTCCCCGACGGCCGTATCGTCGCCCCGCACCGGCCCCTCGCCAGGGCGAGGGCCGCCGCGTGAAGAGGACCAGCACAGCGCCGAAGCTCGTCCCATACATCACCCAGCGAGAGGGCGAGTACGGCGGGCTGGCGTCGGAACTCACGCTCAGCATGGACGCCTTCGGCTCCGTGCGCCTCGCCTACCAGGACGAGACCCCAGCGGATCGTGGGCCGGGCCGAGAGCTCTGGGCGCGGTGCTCCCAGTCGCTCAACGCCGCCGGGAAGCCGACGGGCAAACCGCAATGGCGACTGGTCAACCCGGCTCGGCAGCGGGAGGCGATGGAGCGGCTTCGGTGTCAGGTCGGTCTCTGCCCGGCCGAGACCGGCCAGGGCTACATCTTCCTCGCCGGGGTCACGGACGACGAGTCCTACCGCGCCGGGGGACCCGTGAGGACGTCCCAGCCACCGGTGTGCCTGAGGCACTTGCGGCCGGCCCTGGAGCTGTGCCCGCACCTACGGAAGGGGCACGTTGTCTTCCGCGCGCGGACGACGTCGGTCTGGGGTGTTATCGGCTCCCGGTACCGCCTCACGGCCACCGGCCTGGCGCCACTTCCCGTCGAGGAGGACGACGCTCCTGTGCCCTACGGGCACCCCCAGCTGGGCTGGTTCCTGGCGAGCCAGCTCGTACGCGAACTGCGGGACTACGAGGTCGTCAATCCGGATGATCTCGCGACCGCCGCCTAGACAGCCGCCCGGCCCTCCTGAGCGATCCGAACGGGAGCGCCGGGCGGCCTCCACCGGCGCCGAGCCATCGCGCGCCATCCAGCCCGAGAATCACCAACCCCTGGTGGTCTGGCCAGAACGGAGAGCCCTCGCCGATAGCGTCCCCGCCCACCGGCACGCAATGCCGGTCTCCCCTCCCCGAACATGAACAACCGAAGGAAGCCCATGACGAACACGACCGTCGAGCCCGACGAGGCGACCCGCCTGCGGAACAAGGTGGTGGACGAGCTGTGCGCGGACGGCAACATCTCCTCCCCCGAGATCGAGGCGGTGATGCGCCGCGTGCCTCGGCACGCGTTCACCCCCGACACCCCGCTGGAGAAGGCGTACGACACGTACGCCGCCGTGATCACCAATACGGACGAGCACGGCGTGCAGCTCAGCTCCGTCTCCGCGCCGCAGATTCAGGCGATGATGCTGGAGCAGGCCCAGGTGAAGCCAGGGATGCGCGTCCTGGAGATCGGCTCGGGCGGACTGAACGCGGCCTACCTCGCCGAACTCGTCGGCGAACAGGGTGAAGTCGTCACCGTCGACATCGACCTCGCCGTCACCGACCGCGCGCGTCGGCTCCTGGACGAGCACGGCTACGGGCGGGTCCACGTCGTCACCACCGACGCCGCCGAGCCCATCCCGGACCTCGATGAGGTCGACGTCGTGATGGTGACCGCCGGGGCCTGGGACATCTCGCCGGCCTGGACCGCGCAGCTCAAGCAGGGCGGCCGCCTCATCGTCCCGCTCCGGATGCGCGGTCTGACCCGGTCGGTCGCCTTCACCCTGGTCGAGGGCGAGCACGGCCCTCACCTGGAGAGCGAGTCGGCCTGCATCTGCGGCTTCGTCCCGATGCAGGGGTCGACCGCCCACCGCGAAGAGCTCCTTCTCGTCAACGGCACCCCGGAGATCGGGCTCAAGTTCGACGACGGCCTGCCCGCCGACCCGCACCGGCTCGACAACGCGGTGACGTTCACGCGCCACGAGATGTGGACCGGCGTGACCGTCCGGATCCAGGAGCTCATCGACACCCTCCAGATGGCGATGGCGATCAGCCTGCCGGGCTTCTGCACGATGGCCGTCGACGAGACCTCGGACACGAAGCTGGTCGACCCCGTCAACAGGCGGTTCGCCCTCGCGGCCGTCGACGACGACACCTTCGCCTACCTCGTTACCCGCCGCACCGAGGACAACAAGCTCCTGGAGTACGGCGTGCACGCCCTCGGCCCGCACGCGGAGCAGCTCGCCGACAAGGTGGCTGACGTGCTCCGCGACTGGGAGGCCAACCGCCGCGGCGGCCCCAGCCCGATCATCCGGGCCTACCCGGCCAGCACCCCCGACAGCCAGATCCTGGCCGACCGGGTCATCGACAAGGTGCACAGCCGGATCTCGCTCTCCTGGCCCCCGGCATAACGCCTGGAACCAGGTAGTCCCGCAACACCCCGACAAGAGGAAGGCACACCATGACCAGCGCCACTCTCACCCCGCCCGCGGTCACGCCGGCGGACGACCTGGACGACGACTTCGCGCCCCTGAACGTGAAGATCGTCGTCGCCGAGCACGGCTACGGCCACCTCATGTGCTCCACGGGCGACGGCTGCGGCACCACCTGCCAGACCGGTGCCTCCGCCTGCGGCTCCTTCACCGAGGACCCGGCCTGATCAAGGCCGCTTCTCTCCTGGGGGCCGGGCGACGTATTTCGCCCGGCCTCCAGGCACCTCCCTCCCCGCGCCGCCTCATGGAAGGAGCCCTATGGCTTCCCGAGCAGCCGCCGGATACCTGTGGCAGGGCGTTGCGATGCTGCGCGCCACCACCAGCCCGGGGCCGGCAAACATCCCCCGAACTCTCAACCTGGACGACGTGGCCGTCACCCGCGGCTGGCTGAACCGCATCTGGAAGCGCGAGGACTTCCGCAGCGCCCTGGAGCTGACCACGCCCGTCCTGTCCGAAGCCATCGAGTCCGTCGTCCGCGGCCGACAGACCGAGCCCCGCCACGTCCGCCGCACCGCGCTGTCGACGGTCTCCTACCTGCTGCGCTGGCAGCACCGGCCGACCCCGCTCGGCCTGTTCGCCGGCATCGCCCCGGTGTCCGTCGGACCCCGGGCGAGCGCGCGGTGGCGCAACAAGCACCTCGCTCTGGTCCGACCGGACGCCGAGTGGGTCACCGAGATGGTGCTCCGGTTCCAGCGCGCCCCCGCACTGCTGCGCCGGTTGCCGCTCGTCGCCAACAACGCCGCCCGTGTCCGCGGCGACCGGCTCGTGGCGCCGGGCCCGCCCTCCGAGGGTCACGCCCTTCTGCTGGCCCCGGTCGAGATATCCGTCCGCAACGCCCGGCCGGTGGCCGCCGCCATGGACGCGGCCCGCACTCCCATCCCCTACAGCGACCTCCACAGCCACCTCCGCGACCGCTTCCCGCAGGCCACCTCGGAGAAGATCGACACCCTTCTCGCCAGCCTGGTCGAGCAGCGGTTCCTCCTCACCAGCCTGTGGGCGCCCATGACCACCGTGGACGCCTTCCAGCACCTGTGCCGCGAGCTGGCCCAGCACCAGGCGGACCACCTCCCCGAGGTGCGGGACCTGGTCCACGCCCTGCACACCCTGCGCGACGACCTCTCCGCACACCAACCGACGCTCTCCGACACCAGCGTGAGCACCATCGCCGCACGCATGCGCGCCCTGACGCCGGTCACTCCGACACCGCTGCTCATTGACACCGCCCTCGACTGCGAGACCCAGCTCCCGCCGACCGTGATCGCGGAAGCGCAGGCAGCTGTCTCGGCTCTCTACCGGACCACCCCGCAGCCCTACGGCTACCAGCACTGGCGCGACTACCACCGCCGCTTCCGGGCCCGGTACGGTGTCGGCGCCCTGGTGCCGGTGATGGACCTGGTCGCCGACAGCGGCCTGGGCCTGCCCGCCGGATACGTCGGATCCGAACGCGGCACCGCACTGAAGGTACGCACCGAACGAGACGAACTGCTGCTCGCGCTCATGCAGCAGGTCCTCCTGGACGGCGGTCGTGAACTGCTGCTGACGGACGACATGATCGACGCCCTGGAGAAGGCTGCCGGAACGGACGAGCGGCTGTTCGTGCCCCGGGTGGAGATGGCCTTCGAGGTCCACGCCCCCAGCACCCAGGCCCTCTCCAGCGGCACCTTCGACCTCCTCCTCACCGCTGTCCCCCGGCCGGGCAGCAGCATGGCTGGCCGGTTCGCCCACCTTCTGCCGCCCGAGCAGCGGGACGCCCTTGCTGCCACGTACCGCGGAGCGCCGGACAGCCTCGCCGCGCAGCTCGTGTTCCCTCCGCGCCGCCACCGCAACGAGAACGTCATCCGGACACCCCGGCTGCTGCCGCACGTTGTGGAGTTGTCCGGCAGCCAGGAGAGCGAGGACGCGGCGATCCCGCTTGCCGACATCGGCGTCACTGCGGACCCGCGCAGCTTCCACCTCGTGCAGATCTCCACCGGCCGGCGCGTCGACGTACGGGTCCTGCACGCCTTGGAAGGCGGGACGCAGACCCCACCCCTGGCCCGGTTCCTCGCCGAAGTGGCCCACAGCCGCTACGCCGCCTACAAACCGCTCGACTTCGGCGCCGGCTCCCGGCTCCCCTTCCTCCCCCGGGTGCGCTACCGCCGCACCATCCTCACGCAGGCCCGATGGCTGCTGATGGCCGACAGTCTGCCCGGCCCCAAGAACCCGACCGAGGAGTGGGAGGACGCCTTCACCGCCTGGCGGGAACGGCTGCGGGTCCCGATGCAGGTCGCCATCATCGAGTACGACCAGCGCCTTCCCCTCGACCTGTCCCACCCGGTCCACCGCCGGGTACTGCGCACCCACCTCGACAAGGCCCGCCGCCTGGAGCTGCGCGAGGTCCCGGACCCAGACGCCCACGGCTGGATCGGGCGCGCGCACGAGATCTGGCTCTCCCTGGGCCGGACGCAGCCCGACACCGCCACCGTGCCCCGGCCACGCCCCGCCACGGCCGCCGGACGGCATTTGCCCGGCGCCGGAAACGTGGTGTTCGCGCAGCTCCACGCCCACCCGCGCCGTTACGACGAGATCCTGGGCCGCCACCTCCCGGGCCTCCTCGCCGCGTTCGGCGACACCCCACCGCTCTGGTGGTTCATCCGGCACCGGGAGGTGGCGCGTCCCGAAGCCGACCAGCGCCTCGACCTCGCCCTGCACCTGTCTCCGGACGCCTACGCGGCCGCCGCACAGTACGTCCGTACGTGGGCGGACAACCTGCACGGGGTCGGCCTAGCGGCCGGGCTCGTCCTGGCCCCCTACCAGCCGCAGACCGGGCGCTTCGGCAACGAGGCGGCCATGGATGCCGCGCATCAGGTGTTCGCCACGGACTCCGCCGCAGCCCTCGCGCAGATCCGGCTCGTCGAGCGCACCGATGCCGTCGCCGCGCAGGCCCTCGCGGCGGCCAGCGCCCTGCACCTCGTCACCCCGCTGGCTCCGAACGCCGCTGTCGCCGAGGAGTGGCTGGTGCGCGCACTTCCCCAGGGCACGGGCCGACTCGATCGGACCCTGCGCGCCCAGACGCTCGAACTGGCTGGACCGAACGGTGCCTCCGCGCTCGCGGCTCTCCCCAGCGGCCAGCTGGTGGCCGACGCGTGGGCGGCCCGCGCTACCGCCGTCGAGGTCTACCGGAACGCCCTGACCGGCCAACGTGACCCGCTGGACGTCGCCCGCTCGCTCCTGCATCAGCACCACGTCAGGGCCCTAAGCGTCGAACCGCGCGCCGAGGAGACCACCATGCGGCTCGTCCGAACCGCCGCCCTCCAGCATCGGAGGGCAGCCCGATGACCCCGCCGACCGTCGCCTCCGCGACACTCCTGGAGCAGTACACCGCCCGCCTCGCCCAACCCGCTGCGCCGCCACCGGGCGAGCCCTGGGCCGCACAGTCCCTGGCCGACGGCGCCGCCGGTATCAGCCTGCTGCACATCGAACTGGCCGCTCGTCACAGCGACTCCTGGCGCACCGCGCACCGGTGGATCACCGCCGCGACCGCCGGCCACATCAGCGCGGCCGACACCGCCGGGCTCTTCCTCGGCGCCCCGGCCATCGGCTTCGTCCTCGCCACCGTCCCCCCGGACTTCCAGCACCTGTACGACTCGGCCCGTCAGACCGTGCACCAGCACGTCATCGACCTGGCCCACCGTCGCGTGGACGCCGCTCTCACCCGGATCCGCAAGGGAGACCTGCCTGAGTTCGCCGAGTACGACCTGTTCTACGGCCTCACCGGCATCGGGGCGTACCTCCTGCGGACCGACCCCGAAGGGCTCGCGCTGGAACGAGTCCTGAAGTACCTCGTCGCGCTGACCCGCCCCATCGGCTCCGACGAGCGCGGCCTGCCGGGCTGGTGGGTCCGCCACGACCCGGCACGCGGCGAATCAGCCCACTTCCCGGGAGGCCACGGCAACTTCGGTACCGCGCATGGCGTCAGCGGCCCGCTCCTCCTCCTGGCCCAAGCCCTGCGGCGCGGGATCACCGTCAAAGGCCACCGCGAAGCCCTGTGGCGCATCTGCGAGCACCTGGACGCCTGGTGCCAGCTCAGCCCCTCTGGCCCCTGGTGGCCCGAACACATCTCACGCCGTGACCTCGACCGCAGGCGCCCGCACCACGACTCACCCACCCGGCCGAGCTGGTGCTACGGAACCACCGGCATCGCACGAGCCGGACAGCTCGCCGGGATCGCCCTGCGCGCGCGCAACGTCCAGGAGTTCTACGAGGACGCCCTGTACCGCGCCCTGACCGACCCCGAACAGCTCGACCAGGTCACAGACTCCGGCCTGTGCCACGGCTGGGCAGGCATCTACCAGACCGCCACCCGCGCCGCCGCCGATGCCGTCGACCTCCGGGTCCAGGCCCTCCCGAAGCGGCTCGGCAGCATCCTGGCAGCGAACGCCCCTTCCCCCCTTCCCGCGCCGGGCCTGATCAACGGCGACGCCGGCACCGCGCTCGCTCTCTCCACCTGCGCCTCGGCGCCGAACACCGGATGGGACGCATGTCTCTTGATCGACTGACCCTGACGGATCCAAGCCGGGTCCAGCGCGCGGTCTCCGCTGTGCTCACCGGCCTGTCGATCCCCGCGGCCGCGGCCCGCCACGGGGTGGAGTCCACGGTCCTGTCCGATGCCGTGGCCGTCTACAACCAGGCCGGCCGTGAGGCCCTGACACGCCACGACCCCACCACAGACTGGCAACAGGCATACCTCCACTTCACCGACTGGGCGAACGCCGACTCCACCTTCACCACGCATGTGCTCCCCGTGCTCCAGGAGGCGGAGTCCGCGGGGGTCATCGACGGCTGGTGGTACACCCGCAAGCACCCCTGCTGGCGCCTACGCCTCCGCCTTCATCCCGGAGCCAGGCCGACGTTTGACGACAGCTTTGATCGCCTGGTCTCAGACGGGCAACTGCAACGGTGGTGGCCTGGAATCTACGAGTCGGAGACCGCTGCGTTCGGTGGCGAGGCCAGCATGACGGCCGCACACGCCCTGTTCATCACCGACAGCCGGGAATCGTCACGGCTGCGGCAGCGCGACGACCTGACCGTGGGACCGCGCGAGCTGTCCGTTCTCCTCTGCACGATCATGATGCGCGCCGCCGGCCTGGAGTGGTACGAGCAGGGAGACGTCTGGCACCGCGTCATCACGGAGGAGCACCGATCGGCCGTCAGTGACGTCCCAAGAGACCGGCTTGACGCCCGCGCCCAGGAGATCCGTCCCCTACTCTTCGCCGACAGCGACGTACTGCTGCGCCCCGGAGGGCTGTTGGGGCCGGTCAGCGACTGGGTCGACGCCTTCCGCAGAACAGGACAAGAACTGCGGCGTGCCGTTCAAGACGGAACCCTCGACCGCGGGCTGCGGCAGGTGCTCAGTTTCCACGTGATCTTTCACTGGAACCGGCTCGGCTTGTCGCTACGAAGCCAAAGCGTTCTGGCCTGGGCAGCCAGAGCGGCGATCCTCCATGGCGAGAACGGAGGATCGACCACCTGGGCCCTGCCGATGAGCACGAATGTAACTGCCGCCGCGCGGAGCGCATGGCACCAATTCCAGACCGAGCTCGGGCTCGACGTACCTTTCGAGGATTACGAGCGCCATCCTGGCCCACCTTTCGCGCCATTTTGAAGCGGCTCGGGCTTACCGAGTCCGAGAGGTTTCACCGTACATACGAATAGGCGCCAATCTCGGCGCCTCACCTCGCCCGCGAGTTCGACGGTGCCATGGAGGGCCTGAAACCTCCGTCGCCGCCGGCTCCTTCCTCGGTGTCGGCGTACTCGTGAACGTGCCCAGTCACGTACGGATGAACGGGCTCTGTCGCTGATCTTGTGACGCCGTGATGATTGGATCGTTTCGCTTAGGTGTGCGTATCCGGGGGTTTGCATCAGAAGCCGTATCTCAACCGAACACGATCGCTTGATTTCCGCTGGTCAGGCATGATGTGGCTCAGAGTGAGGGAGGCATGCGGCGTCTTGTGTCGGCTCCGTGATCGAGGGGTGAGAGATGGCGTCAGTGCTGGGAATGCTGGAGGAGCGGGAGGCGGCGGCCCGGGTGCGGGTGGAGGGTCTGCGGGAGGAAGCCGCGCGGCTGGCTGAGGTGTTGGAGGCCGCGGAGATCGAGCTGGACCGGCGGGTGATCGCGCGGGAGGAGCTGGTCGAGGCTCTGGCCCTGTCCGCCGCCGAGAGTGCCGTGGCCGAGGCGGAGGGGGAAACGGCGCCCGCGCCGGTGCCGGGGTCGATCGTGCCGCCCTGGCGGGACGGGCTGCCGGTGACGGCGTTGACACCGGACTACCAGCGGCTCCTGGGCGTGCTGGAGGAACGGCGGTCAGCGGGCAAGGGTCCGGTGAAGGCCAAGGAGATCGCGGTGGAGGTGGGCCTCGGGGCGACGCAGGCGAAGGTCGAAGGGGTGCGTTCGAAGGCCAGGCGCCTGGCGGAGCGCGGGTGGCTCGTGCAGGAGGCGTCGGGGATGTTCAGTGCCGGCCGGCGGCCTGTGGCCGTGCCAGGCGCTGGCCCATCCGCGTGACCATCGACCACCGGATCATCGCCTCGCTGGTGGCGGGCAGGGTCTCGTAGTCCCGGGCGAGTCGGCGCGAGTGCATCAGCCACGCGAACGTGCGCTCTGCCACCCACCGTCTGGGCAGCACCACGAACCCGGTCATGTCGTCAGTGCGCTTGACGATCTCCAAGGTCAGGGCGAGTTTCTGGCGGCACCAGCCGACGAGGCCACCGGTGTAGCCGCCGTCGGCCCAGACGAGGGTGATGTCACGGTGCAGGCGGTGCAGGCGGGTCAGCAGGCCCACGGCGGCGTCCCGGTCGCCGATGTTCGCGGCGGTGACCGCGACGACCAGGAGCAGACCGAGAGTGTCGGTCACGAGGTGCCGTTTGCGGCCGGGCACCTTCTTCCCGCCGTCGTAGCCACGTGAGGCGGCCGGCACCGTCGCGGCGGCCCGCACCGACTGCGCGTCGATGATCCCCGCCGTGGGTTCGGCCTCCCGGCCTTCGTGTTCACGGACCGTGCCGCGCAGCCGGTCGTGGAAATCGGTGATCAGCCCGTGCTCGCGCCAGCGGCGGAAGAAGGCGTAGACCCAGCCCCAGGCGGGGAAGTCCGCGGGCATCGCCCGCCAGGAGATCCCGCCCGCGACCAGGTAGCGGACCGCGTCCAGCATCTGGCGGTGGCAGTAGCCCTCGGGCTGCCCGCCCCGCCCCTGCATCCAGGCCGGCACCGGCAGCAAAGGCCGGACAGCCGCCCACTCCGCGTCCGTCATGTCCGACGGATACCTCCGCACCCGATCGGGATGATCGGCCGCGTTGCCGTACACGTGCGCGAGGCAATCGCACGACACGGCAGGCGAGTTGAAGTGAAGGGGCTCGGGCACGAACAACAACGACAACAGGGCCTCCGGAACCGCTCGGATGGGATCGCACCCCCGAGCTACCAGGAGGCCCTGCCTTCATGCACACACGGTCGGAAGATCACCCGACCAGGAACTCTGTTCGACCGGGCGGTGCGGCAGCTCCACGAGGAGGACCAGCCGGCCCTGGTCGTGGGCGTACGCGCCGGGGCGGACGGACGCCACGGGGTGGGCGCCGACACCCGTACGCCCTCGGCGCCGCCGCTGGTCGCGTACTGCTCGGTCCCGCTCAGCCCTGCTCGGTCCCGCTCGGCTCCGCGCGGGCGCGCTGCCCGCTGCCGCGCTCGGCGCCGCCGTGGGCAGCGGGCCCCGCTGTCCGCTACTGCGCCCAGTCGAAGACGCCCGACTCCAGGTCGATCTGGGCGTTGCCGCCGCCGAAGTTGACCCCGCCGACGCCGTCCTCCAGCTCGAAGACGTACGGCGTCAGCCCCTCCGGCAACGTCTGGCAGGGCATCACCGTCCCGCCGAGGTGCGAGATGCCCTCGACGGACGACCAGAACGCGTCGAGATCCTTGTCGTCCGAGGACCATGCCTCCACGTAGCCGCCCTCGCCGTCCTCCGCCGGGGCGATGCCGGTGTTCGGGTCGCCGGTACGCTCCCCGATCCAGACCGTGATTTCGGGGGCGCTGTCGTCCCAGGCGTTCTGGCCGCGGCTGTACTTGTTGCCGAGGCCGTCCGGCCGGATGTCGGCCGGGGGATCCATGCGGGGCGCGGCGAACTCCTCGGCGGTGAGCCAGATGAGCGCGTGCGCGCCGCCGATCATGTCCTCCAGGTCCTGCTGCTGGGGGTGGCGGGCTGCGGCCGTCGCGGCCACCGCGGCGAAGAACGGATCGGCGGCCTGCTCCGGGGTGGGCACGGTGCCCGCCAGCAGCTCGTCCACGCCCTTGATGTCGTCGGCGACGTGGTCGTCGGCGTGGAAGAAGGAGACGGCTACCAGGTCCTGGCCCTTGCGCCGGTAGTCCTCCGGCAGTTCGAGGGTGATGACATGGGTCATCGGCAGTCCCGTGACAGGGCTCCGGGGCCAGGAGGCCGTTCCGATGCCGGGCGCACGACCGCCGCACCACCCGGCAACGCGGGCCCCGGGCAGATCGATCTCGACGGGCTTGCCGGGCCGGACCGACAGCGCGTCCACGGCTTCTCCGAACCCCAGGTCGTATGCCTTCACCGTGTTCCTCGTTCATTCCGTTCGACTGCGACGGTGCTCAACCTACGCGAGGCCTCCGACAGTCCCCGTCCCCGTCGCTCCCGCTCGGTCCGCCCGGGCACCCGAACCAGTCTGCTCGTACACCAGCCGCCCACTCCGCGTCCGTCATGTCCGACGGATACCGGCGCACCCGGTCCGGATCATCGGCCGCGTTGCCGCACACGTGCGCTTGGAAGATCACCCGGCTAGGAACTCTGTTCGACTTGCACGTTCCAAGATCGGTTGAGATACGGCTTCTAAAACGCTCATGCCGTGGATGTGGCTTTGACTGATTGGCCGCCCAGCGCCCCGCGACGACACGGCCACTCATTGGGATAAGCGAACAGAGATCGCTTCGTAAGGACACGTCGGCGTGGTCGTCTGCAGGGACCAGTCAACCCATCGACGAGGGAGGCTCGGGTGCCCGAGCTCTGGGCGGGGACGGATGCCGGCAAGGCCGCGCATCACTGCACGGTGATAGACACGGACGGCACGAAGGTGCTCTCGCGCCGTGTTCCCAACAACGAGGCCGAGCTTCTGGAGCTGATAGGCGACGTCCTCGCACTGGCCGAGGACAGCCCGGTGACCTGGGCCATCGACCTGAACGCCGGCGGGGGTGCACTTCTGATTGCTCTGCTCACTGGCCATGGTCAGCGGCTGCTCTACATTCCTGGCCGTACCGTCCATCACGCTTCCCGTGGCTACCGCGGGGACGGCAAGACTGATGCGAAAGACGCCTACGTCATCGCCGATCAGGCGCGGATGCGCCGGGACCTGCAGCCTCTGCAGGAGTGGGACGAGATCGCGGTGGACCTGAAGATTCTCACCGCCCGCCGCTACGACCTCGCAGCCGACCGCACCCGCTCCATCAACCGGTTGCGGGCCCAGTTGCTGGAGTACTTCCCGGCCCTGGAACGGGCCTTCGACTATGCCGCCTCCAAGGCCGCACTCGTGCTGCTGACCGGCTACCAGACACCGGCCGGCCTGCGCCGGGTCGGTCCGAGTCGGCTCGCGACGTGGCTGAAGAACCGCAAAGTCCGAGGCGCCCAGGCCCTGGCTGATGCGGCCGTCGCCGCGGCGCAGGCCCAGCACACCGCCGTGGCCGGGGAGAGCACGGCCGCCGCCGTGGTGAACACCCTGGCCCGGTCCGTCCTGGCTTTGGACGAAGAGATCGCCGCGGTGGATGCAAGGATCGCGGCACGCTTCCGAGAACACCGGCATGCTGAGGTGATCCTCAGCATGCCTGGCATGGGCTCGTTGCTGGGGGCGGAGTTCATCGCTTGCACCGGCGGAGACATGGACGCCTTCGGGACCGCGGGCCGACTCGCCGGAGTCGCCGGTCTGGCACCTGTCCCACGGGACTCAGGCCGGATCAGCGGCAACATGCGCCGGCCGCACCGCTACCACCGCCGACTCCTGCGCGTCTTCTATCTATCCGCCCAGATCGCAGCCCGCTTTTGCCTGACCTCGAAGACCTTCTACGACCGCAAACGGGCCGAGGGCGAGAGCCACAAGCAGGCGATCCTCGCCCTCGCTCGGCGGCGCCTCGACGTCCTATGGGCCCTCATACGCGATCAGCGAACCTTCGAGGCTCAGCCTCCCCAACGGGCCCTCGCCGCGGCCTGAGCCTCAGACCGTGAAGAGCGGCTCGTAGGGGTGTCCCTCCGGCGTGAAGATCAAAACGAAGTCTTCCCCCAGCCGAGTGGCCACCTCTCTCAAGCGCGCCAGGACCTCGGCCTGACCCGGAAGATCGAGGCCAAGGGCTGCGGCAGCACGGTCCCTCCTGGCCGCGAGGTCCGGCATGTCCTCCAGATACTCAGCCTCAAGCTCGCGACTCTCCTCGTCCGTGAACGCCTGGCAGTCGCGCCACCACGGAACGACCAGCAAAAGCCGCACCAGCTCGGCCAGGCCGATGGCAACCAGAGCCGCACCTCCTTCGGAGTCGGCATAGAGGATCGGACGCTCCTCCCCGCCTTCACCGCAGAAGAAGAACGTGCCGCCAGCACCGTCGCCGGCAAACCCCTCAAGCCTGGTGCCCGAGGCGAGGTGCACTTGCTCGACATGATCGCCTCGGTCAAGGTCGAAGTCCCCCGGCCAAGCGAGAAACCGGGCAGCTTCTTCGTGCTCACGGACAGCAGCGATCAACGATTCCATGGGCCGCAGCCTACGGCCCGCTGCTTGACAACCATCATTGGGAATCATTCACAGCCCATGATCCGCTTTCGGTGCACGGGCCGGTTCAGGTCCGACAGGGAACGCCCGTCCGCGGAGGAAGAGAGCACGAAGCCGGTGTAACCGGCGCGGGCCACGGCGTCACACTCTTCCCGGTACCGGTCGAGCCCGCCCGCGTAGGCGAGGAACACGCGGGGTTTCCCCGGGACGTTCGCCCCGGTGTACCAGGAGTCCACCGCCGGGTAGAGCGTACGGGCGGCGAGTTCCGCCACGCGTGCCCCCCAGTCGGCCTCGGCGGACGGGGTGACGTCGACCTCGGTGAGACCGTTCCTGAGCAGGTGGTCGATGCAGTCGGTGATCCACTCGACCTGTTGTTCCAGGGACACCGTGATGTTGGTGAGTACGGAGGGGCTGAGCGGCCCGAGGACGGTGAAGAGGTTGGGGAAGCCGGCCGAGACGAGCCCGAGGTGGTTCCGGGGACCTTCGGCCCACCGCTCCCGGAGCGTTATGCCTCCCTTTCCCACAATGTCGATGGCGAGCTGGGAGCCGGTGAGGGCGTCGAAGCCGGTGGCGAAGACGATCACGTCGAGGTCGTGCTCCCCGTCCGAGGTCCGGATGCCCCGGGGGGTGATCCGCTCGATCGGGGTCGCACGCAGGTCGACGAGCGACACGTGCGGCAGGTTGTACGTCTCGTAGTAGCCGGTCCCCAGGCAGGGGCGCTTGGTCGCGAACGGGAACGTACGCGGAGAGAGCAGTTCCGCCGTCGCGGGGTCGGTCACGATCGACCGGATCTTGGACCGGACGAACTCCGCCACGGTCTCGTTGGCCTTCTCGTCGGTGAGGATGTCGGTGTAGGTGCGCAGCAGCCCGTTGAGGAAGCCCTCGTCCCAGGCGGCCTCGTAGGCGGCGGTGCGCTCCGTCTCGTCCGCCTCCAGCGCCGAGCGGGTCGGGGGTGCGAAGACGGTCCCGCCCCGCGAGAGTCGTTGGGCCTGCCGGAACTCGGGGTATCGGGCTTTGAATGCCTCGCGTTCCGTGGCCCGCAGCGGACGGTTGCGGGCAGGCAGGACGTAGGCCGGGGTGCGCTGGAAGACGGTGACGGAGGCCGCCTCGTCGGCGATGACGGGAACGGCCTGGACGCCTGAGCATCCGGTGCCGATCACGGCGACCCGCTTCCCGGCGAAGGAGACGTCCTCGCGCGGCCACCGCGCGGTGTGGTGGACGGCGCCGGTGAAGCTGTCGACACCGGATATCGCCGGGTCCTTGGGCACCGACATACAGCCTGTCGTCATGATCACGAAGCGGGCGGTGACGGCCCGTCCGGTGTCCGTGGACAGCCGCCAGCGATGATCCGCCCCGTCGTACACGGCGCGTGTGACCCGAGTTCGCAGGACGACGTCTCTGCGCAGGTCGAACCGGTCGGCGACGTGGTGGATGTAGCGCAGGATCTCCGGCTGGGCGGCATACCGTTCGCTCCACTCCCACTCCTGGTCGAGTTCCGGGGAGAAGGAGTAGGAGTACGACATGCTCTCGATGTCGCAGCGGGCCCCGGGGTAGCGGTTCCAGTACCACGTTCCGCCGATGTCGTCGCCGGCCTCGACGACCATCGCCGTCAGGCCCAGCTCCCGCAGCCGGTGGAGCTGGTAGAGACCGGAGAGACCGGCCCCCACCACCACGGCGTCGACCCGGTCGCCGTCGGCGGGCGGCCGGGCGGCGGAAACCGTCGGGTCGCTCGTCGGAGAACTCGTCGGACGGCTCATCTGTCGGCTCCTGTTCTGTCGGATCACGGACGAAGAGGGAAGGGGCGCAGAGAGGCTGTCGTGACGGGTTCCGGGTCGTCCTCCCGCGCACGTACCGGCCGGCCGCTCGTCAGGTGGGGCGGCTGCAGCTCATCGCCACCGCCGGGATGACCGCGAGGGCAAGGGCCCCGGCTGCCGCGGCCAGGACCGGGTATCCGCCCCCGCCCATCACCAGCCCCGAGACCATGCCGCCGGTCGCGCCCGCCACGGACATCCCCACGTCCGCGAGGCCCTGCACCGCGGCCCGGTTCTCGGCGGGCGCGGCGTCCGTGAGCATGGCAGTGCCACCGAGCAAGGCCAGATTCCAGCCCACTCCGAGCAGGACCAGCGCGCAGGCCAGGAGGGGGACGGAGTGCGGTGGGGCGAGGCCGGCGAGCAGACCCGCGCCCAGCAGGACGGCTCCGGCCGCGACGGCGACCCGCCGCCCGCCGATCCGGTCCGCGAGCAGCCCGCTCAGTGGTGACGGCAGGAACATCGCGCCCACGTGCAGGGCGATGACCAGGCCCACCGCCTGTGTCGTGTGGCCGTGACCTGCCATGTGGACGGGTGTCATGGTCATCACGGCGATCATCACGAGCTGCGCGGTGATCATCACGGTGGCGCCGGTGACGACGCCAGGGGCGGGGCGCCCGGTACGGGCGGCCCCGAGCTCCGGGGGCGGGGCCGGTGGCAGCGTGTCCGGGCGCGACCACACCAGCAGGACGAGCGCCGCGGCCACGTACGCGACCGCCGCCAGCAGGAAGGGACCCGTCAGTCGTGGCAGGCCCCAGGTGTCGGCGAGGTCGCCGGTGGGTCCGGTCAGGTTCGGGCCCACGACCGCTCCCAGGGTCATGGCGAACAGGACGGTTCCGGCGGCCCGGCCACGTCGTTCCGGTGGAGCGAGGTCGGCGCCCGCGTAGCGCGCCAGGAGCCCGGTGACCGTGCCTGCCCCGTACACGAAGAGGGCGGCCAGGAGCAGGACGGGCCAGCGCGCCGCGGCTCCCGCGACCACGCCCACGCTGCCCAGTGCGGCGATGCCATGGCCGAGCGCCAGTCCCGGACGGCGCCCGAAGCGCTGGCTGACGCGCCCGAGACCCGCCGCTCCGAAAGCCGCGCCGGCGGTGTACAGCGCGGCCGGGACTCCGGCCAGACCGGTCGAGCCGAGCAGGTCCTGGGCGAGCAGCGCGCCGACGGTGATGCCGGCCGCCATGCCCGCGCCGCCGAGCGCCTGCGAGATGCCGAGCACCGTCAAGGCGCGGCGCTGTCCCCGGGAGAAACCCGCCACCGTGGCCGAGGGGATCGTCTGGGTCACGCGTGACCCCGAGCGGGGACCGTCGGTCCGTCGGACGTCGCCGACTTTCCGGCCGGCCCAGCTGTCTCCGCCGGCGACATGTGCAGTGCGTCGTGCTGGGCTGTCTCCGGCTTCTTCAGGATCGGGAAGTGACCGCGCTCGACGGAGGCACGGTAGATCGGAATGTCACGCACCTTGTCCAGGACATCGGCACTCGGCAGGCGCTTCACTAGAGCTCTCCGGGGCGGGTCGACGGCGGGCGGAGCGAGAGCTGTCGGCGCGGCGACGGCCGCGCCGACAGCGTGGGGCGTCAGCGGGTCGGAAAATGCGACCGCTCTTGGTGGTGCTGGTGCACGGTGGAGCCTCCTGAGAACGATGAGAAGGGGTGCATGTCCGTCAAGAGGTGGTTCCGCGAGGGCCGTCCCCGGTGTCGCCGCCCCGTGCGGCAGCCACGAGGGCGGTCTCGCGCGGTGCCGGATTCGGCATGCCTCCGGGGTCCCGGATGCCGGCGCTGTTCTGGGCGGTCCACGCGTCAAGGGCGGTACGGCAGGCATGATCGAGGTGACGCAGCCGCGAGAGGTCGATCTCCACCGGCCGGTCCTTGGGCAGCGCCTCCAGAGTGTCGAGGATCAGCGGAAGGCGCAGGAAGGTGGCGCTGCCGCTGAGGTTGACCGTGGTGCGCTCCTCCCGCTCGTCGATGTCGAGACGGACAGCGGAGGTCTCCCACGCCGTCTTGAGAACGGCCACCCCGATGCCGAGCAGGACACCCATGAACATGTCTGTGGCGATGATCGCCAGCCCGGTCGTCGCCAGCACCACGGCCTCGCCGCGGTGTTCGCGCCAGAGCGTCGCGAACATCCTGACCGGGACGAGCTTCGCGCCGGCGTGGATGAGCACCCCGGCGAGCGCGGCCACGGGTATCAGGCCGAGGACGGCGGGGAACAGGGCCGCGAACAGCAGCAGCCACACTCCGTGCAGGATCCTGGACATCTTGGTACGGGCACCGGCCTGGACGTTGGCGGCGCTGCGCACGATGACGGCGGTCATGGGCAGCGCGCCGACGAGGCCGCACAGTGTGTTCCCCGCTCCCTGGGCGACGAGCTCCTTGTTGTAGTGGGTGCGCGGGCCGTCGTGCATCCGGTCCACGGCGGCGGCGCTGAAGAGGGACTCCGCGGAGGCGATGAGCGTGAAGGCGAGAACGACGCCCAGCAGCGCGGGATCCGCCAGCAGCCCGATGTCGTCCAGGCCCGTCAGGTTCAGGGAGTCGACCAGGCCGCGGACCTCGATGGTGGCGACGGGCAGGTCCAGCACCGCCACCGCGAGGGTGGCCAGCCCCACGGCCACCAGCGGTCCGGGAAGCAGCCGGGGCAGGCGCCCGGGAAGCCGCTTCCACAGGATGAGCACGGCGATGGCCCCGACACCGATCGCACAGGAGGACAGGGCCGGGGCTCCGGACACACTCCTCGTGAGCAGCTCCGGAAGACCGGCCAGGTTGTCGAGACCGTTTCCGTGCGCCTCGGCTCCCGCCAGGGCGTAGAGCTGGCTGCCGATCAGGACGAGGCCGATGCCGGCGAGCATGCCGTGGACGACCGCGGTGGAGATGGCACGAAACCACCTTCCGAAGCCGACGACACCGAGCGCGATCTGGAGCAGTCCCGTGGCCAGGACGAGGATGCCGAGCGCACCGACCCCATGGCTGGTCACGGCCTCGTACACGAGGACCGTGAGCCCTGCGGCCGGGCCGCTGACCTGAAGCGCGCTGCCCGGCAGCGCGCCGACCAGCAGCCCTCCGACGATTCCCGTGACCAGGCCCAGTTCGGCGGGGACACCGGAGGCCACGGCGATGCCGACGCACAGGGGGACGGCGACGAGGAACACCACGACCGATGCGAGCAGGTCGCGGGAGAGGACGTCCGGCTGTAACCGGAGACGTGGAGAGGTCTTCATTGACTTCAGCTCCTGGGGGTGGGGGGAGCGGCAGCCGAGGGCGGCGGGGGACCGCGCGCCGGCACCGCCGTCTACAGGGAGGAGAAGGTACCCGTGGCGATCTGGTGGGCCTGGACGGTGCCGGTGTGGACCTCGTAGTACCAGGCGTGCAGGCCGAGCCGGCCCTCGCGGACGGCCTCGCTCACGCAGGGGTAGTCGCGGAGCCTCTGCATCTGCGCGACGACGTGGTGCTGCACGGGCAGCGCGACATCGGGACCGAGGTCGCCGAAGTCGGGCCCGCCGTCGTCCGTGGGGACGGACCGGCTGAGCCAGCCGCGCACCGCGGGCAGGGTCCGCAGGTCGTCCCCCCGCGCCAGGGCTCCTACGGCGCCGCAGTGGGAGTGCCCGCAGAGGATGATGTCGGACACCTCCAGCACGGAGACCGCGTACTCGATCGTCGCCATCTCGCTGGTGGCGTTCTCCGGGTCGTACGGGGGAACGACGTTCCCGGCGGTGCGCAGCTCGAACAGTTCACCCGGGCCGACGCCGGTCAACAGCGTCGGGACCACACGGGAGTCGGAGCAGGTGATGAACATGGTGGAGGGCCGTTGGCCGTCCGCGAAGCCCTGGAGACCGGGTCCCTCTCCGCCGTAGCGGGAAGGAAAGGCCCGGGTCTGGTCGATGATGTGTAACACAGGAGTGTCCTCCTTGGGGAAGTGGTGCGCGGCTCGTCGTGCCGGTGGCGGCTACGACCGGCGCGACGGGGCTCTCGGGTGTGCGGGGTGAACGGGTGCCGGAGGAACAGGTGCGAGTGGTCGCGCGGAGGAACCGTCGAGGTCGTCCATGCCTGCTGTCGGTGCGATGGCGCCCGGGTCCCGGAATGTCGCCACGGCGACCGAACGCGCCGTCCCAAGGGCGTCGCGTCGCCGGTGACCCGCAGGAACACTATTGGTCCAGACCATGAGCTGGAAATGAGATGACGGTGAGACAGTTCTCATGCGCCGGGGCCGGAGGCCGCCCGCCGGCAGGACGCGCTGGCGGCCGGCACGACCCGCGGCCGCCCGCACACGAATCCGCCCCGACGGTCCACGGGCGACGCCTCCCGTGGACCGGGCGCCGCGCGTGCACAGGCCGGCGCGGGCCGCCACAGCTCGGACTCGCGCCGCTGGTCAGACTCTGAGCCGGTAGCCGACCCCGCGCACGGTCTGGACGCGTTCGGCCCCGATCTTGCGCCGCAGGTAGCGGACGTAGACGTCGACGATGTTCGAGCCGGGATCGTAGTCGAACCCCCATACGTGGCTGAGTAGTTGCTCCCGAGAGAGCACCCGGTCGGGATTACGCATGAGGATCTCCGCCAGGGCGAACTCGCGGGCGGACAGGTCGGTGACCCGGTCCCCCGCCCGGACCCGGCGGGTACGGAGGTCGAGGACCAGATCTCCGACCCGCAGCAGGAAACCGTCCAGCGGTTCCTCGCGGCGCAGCCGCAGCCGTACCCGCGCCAGTAGCTCGTCGAAGGCGAAGGGCTTGGACATGTAGTCGTCGGCCCCGCTCTCCAGTCCGCCCACGACGTCGCTCACCGCGTCACGGGCGGTGAGGATGATGACGGGCAGGGTGACGCGTGCGTTTCTCAACTTGCGCAGGACCGTCAGTCCGTCGTGGCCGGGCAGACCGAGATCGAGGATCAGGAGGTCGAAGTCCCGGCCGCGTGCGAGCTCGTAGGCGGAGACGCCATCGGCGACGACATGGGTGACGTATCCGCTACGGCTCAGCCCCTTTTCGACGAAGGAGGCGATTCTTGCATCGTCCTCCGCTATCAGGATCCGGCTCACCGTGGGTGTCCTCCGTCGTCGGGTGCAGTGCGGGAATGTCGATGACGAAGCGCGCGCCACCGCCGGGAGCGTCCTCGACGTGGGCGCCGCCGCCATGGGCTTGGGCGATCTCGCTGACGAGCGCGAGCCCGATGCCGATACCGGTGTCGGAGCTCGCCGTATCGGCCTGGTAGAAGCGGTGGAAGATCCGCTCGCGGTCCTCCGGGGCCACGCCCGGCCCGGTGTCGGCGACCCACAGCAACACCCGGCCGTGCCGCAGACGCGAACCGATCTCGATGGCGCCCGCCTCGGTCGTGTGGGCGACCGCGTTGGCGGCGAGTTGCATCAGCGCCTGGGTCAGCCTCTGACCATCCGCTCGCACGGTGGCGTCGGCGACTTCGGCGACCTTCCAGTGTCGACGCCCCAGCCCCTGCGCGCTGGCCGCCACGTCGACCGCCAGATCGGTCAGCGAGGTCGGGCCGAGGTTGAGGAAGTCCGGGCGCTCGGCCCGCGCCAGGAGGAGGAGGTCGTCCACGATCCGGCGCATCCGGTCCAGTTCGCTGAGAAGCAGGGCTCGGGTCTGAAAGGACTCGCCACCCTGGGAGGCGTCCATGAGCTCCAGATGTCCGCGCACGACGGTGATGGGTGTCCGCAGTTCGTGCGCCACCTCGTCCAGGAAGCGGCGCTGTGAAGTGAAGGCCTGTGAGAGCCGTTCGAGCATATGGTTGAACGTTTCAGCGAGTTGTGCCACGTCATCGTTGCCCCGTACGGGCAGCCGCTGCGTCAGGTCGGTCTCGCTGATTCGTTCCGCCGTCTGCCGGACCAGTCGGATCGGAGCCAGTACTCTGCCCGCCACCAGCCAGCTCGCCGCTCCGGCGACCAGCAGAGCGACACCTCCTGAGGCCAGCAGGGTTCGTGCCATCTGCGACTCCCGGCTCAACTGCCGGTCCCGGAAGGCCACCAGGACGAGACGGGTGTCGGCGCGGTCGCCACTCACCCGCACCGGGACGACGCCGTAGCGGACACGTCCCGCCGGGGTGTCCAGCCACCGGATGCCCGGATCGGTCGTTTCCGCCACCATGGCGATGACCTCGGGATCCCGATCCAGACGGGTCGGCACCGGGCCGGGGCTGCGCCGGTCCGCGCGCCCGTCGACGACACTGAAGAAGGCGGTGTCATGGGCGGGATGGTGGACCGTCATGAACGCCGTGAGCAGCGCGGCCCCCGTGGCGAAGGGCTCTCCGGAGTGCGGGTCACGCGAGGTCCCAGCGAAGGCACGCAGTTTGTCCGCCTCGGCACGGAGCTGTACGTCGACCTGGCGGTCCAGCTCGGCCCGCCAGAGGACCGTGATCCCGAAGGTGGGCACGGCCAGAGCCGCACTCAGCAGCATCATCATCCAGCCCACGATCCGGGACCGAGCGCTGATCGACAGACTCGGCATCAGTCGTCCCACTCGTCGTCATCGTCGTCTCCCCAAAGGCAGCCCGACCCGTCCCGTACCTCCAAGTCCGTCAAGTCGTCCCAGAAGTCGTCGTCCTCGCTCTCCGGGGGAGGCAGGGCCGCCACCTCCCTGCCTCCGGAGCCGGGGCACGCGGAGGGCTGCGGGGAGGTCGGGGAAGGCTCGGCCGGCCGCCCCGGGCGGGACGCGGAGGCGGTCGGAGGCGCCTGCACGAGTGGAGGCCCCAGGACGACCGCGGGGCCCATGGAAGGTGGAGAGTGCTGCCCCGGCCAGTGCCAGACGATCAGCAGCGCCGGCAGGGCCACTCCCGCTCCTAATGTCAACCCCAGCCTGTGCCACAGCATCCGATCATTGTGCCCGCTCATGATCCAGGTGCCGGACACGAGGAGAGGATTCTCATGCGCGGGTCGCGGGAACCCGGTCGGTGCCCCCTCTCCTGTCCGCCGTCGCGACCGTCAGCCCACGTCGCCGCGTATGCGGGGACGTGACACAACGCGCTGGACACGTCGGCGCCGAAGCAGGGCCGAGAGGTCGGAATCACGCCAAAGACAGCTTCGGCGCGACCACTTCACATGATTCTTCTTTACCAATCGTTGACAGTCGATCGATCACGCTTCTAAATTCACCGAGCGGATCGTCAGGAGTGAATCGTCAGGCAATGCCTCCGTGATCGGTCCGCGCGAAGTGAACCGTCCACACGAGCATCGGAGAAACCATGGAACAGCTCATCCGAAGGATGGCAGCGGACGACGTCTGGAAGAACTGGCTGGCCGTCAACTCGGCCCAGGTGCAGGCGAAGAACGGCTGCATCAGCGAAACGACCAAGAGCGGCTGCATCAGTGCGGCTCCGAAGGCCGGCTGTATCTCCTGACACGTCGACAAGGGCGCCCGGGGCGAATTCGCGGGAGGTTCCCCTGCTTGCCCCGATACGCTCCGGGCGCCCCGACAGCCGATCCCCTGCCCCGTTCCGATTCAACCATGCGCAACATGAGAAGGAATTAATGAAGGGCCAGCCGACCGACACGGTGATCCAGCATGTTCGCGACATACCGATCTACCAGAAGGCGTTGGCCGAGGGGTACTTCCCCCTCCTGGAGAAGCCGGAGATCGCGCGGGGCTTCCCCGACAACTGGATGACGCCCCGACTCGCGGCGGCACTGGCATCGGGTGAGGCGGAGTTCGTCCTGTCCACCGGGACCAACCACGCGCGCATGCGGATCATCCGGCCTCCGTACTTCCTGCTGCGCTCCTACTACGAGTTGTGGAGCAGCCACCCCGACATCGCCGAGACGTGGCGGTCGGGCTGCCGCCGCGTCTCCCTGACCACGGTGCTCGCGACGGAGCACGTGGCGAGGATCAACGCCGCCCGGCGGGGCGTCGAGCCCGGCCCCGTACTCACCCTCGACGACCGCTGGCTGGACGAGCGCACCTGCTACCTCAACCTCCATCTCGATCCGGCGACATGGGACCGCGGGGAGGTGCTGCGCATGCTCGACGAGATCGATCGGGCGCGGAGAGACCACCCCCAGGGGCTCTACCACCTCGACTGCTCCGGCTACCACCTGGCGCATCTGGTGCGGAAGGCCCTGGCCTGGAACCTGTGGGACGCCTTCCCCCCGCCCGCCAGCATCATCCACGCCTACGAGTACACCCCGGTGAACGTACGGCGCTACCTGCGCGCCCACTTCGACTGTCCCGTCATCGACCTCTTCGGCAGCACGGAACTGGGCTACCTGTACTTCAGCGACCGTGACGGCCGGTACCGGCCCCACCTCGACGGGATGAGCGTCGAACTCCTCCCGGTGGCCCACGGAAGCACGATCCACGAGCTCGTCGTGACCAGTGTGCGCAACCCCTACATGCCGCTGGTCCGCTACCGGACGGGGGACTGCGTGCGCACGTCGGACGGCAAGCCGGACCCGGAGACCATCGTCCAGTTCTGCGGCCGGGTGAAGGAGTTGCTGAGCACACCGCAGGGACCGGTCGCCCAAGGCGATCTCGACCGCCTCGTGGGCGACGCGTCCGACGCGGTCTTCGTCCACCGGCTCGACGTCCACGGCGACAAGGAGGCCACTCTCCTGTACACGACGTTCACCGGCGAGCCCGTCGGAACCGGGGAGGCGGAGGCGCTGCGGCAGGGGCTCGACGAACTGACCGGTCGTCGCTGCCGAATCGAGCACCGAACCCACATTCCCATCGGGAAGTCCGGGAAGTACGCCTGGCTCACCGCCGGCGGCGCCTGACCTCACCGACGGATTCCCTCTCCCCTTTCTCTTCTGACTTCCTTTTCCTCAGGAACCGGAGCACCATGACCAGCGGTCGAACCCTCTCCACCTACGACATGAAAAGCCTCCTCGGGGAGTCGCTGCACGCGGAGATCGTGCGGCATTTCACGGACGGGACTCCGGACGCTCCGGTGGAGTTCGTGGAGCGCCAGATAACCGAGTGCCTGCGCTACCTCTACCTCGTCTCCCGTCATCGGGAACAGCTCAGCGGACTCTTCCTCCCGGTCGAGCAGGAAATCGACGAGATATGGCATTACCTCATCCTGCAGACACGCGAATACCGCACCTTGTGCGAGGAGCGCCTCCCCGGGCGATTCTTCATCCATCACCGGAGCATCGCCTACGAGGACTACCAGCAAGAGCCGGGTCGGGAACGGGCACTGGAAGAGGCGTTGCGTTGGATCCCCCTGTACTGCCGTGAATTCGGGCCCTTCGACGAGGGTGCGCTGCCCCACTGGACCATCGTGCGATTCCTGCACGAGGAGATGGGCCTGTCTCTCGCCGCCATCGCCGATCTGAAGCAGGTGGCCTAAGCGTGAGCGGTCCCCTTCCTCGGAGCGCCGCCGTTCCCGATCCGGCCGGCCCACTGGGCGGCCACACGTCCCGGATCCGCGCGGCGTCCGCGCTCCACGAAGCGTGACGCGGCGGCAGGAGCCCGGACACGAGTGCAGCCTCCTGTGCGCCAGCATCGGACTCGTGCCCGATCAGGACGCAGGCCGCGGGCGACGGCACCACTTGACCGGCGCACTGATCCTCGCCCACGCAATCGTCTCAGGTGCCCGGACCGTCGCCCGGGACACCGCGCGGAGACAGCGGCCCGCCACCCGGTTCCGGGGCGACCCGGCGTCCAGCGCCGTCTGCCTGAACGCCGGAACTCCGCGCCCTGCTTCACACTGACCCGCTCCGCGGCGACGCTCGAGATTGCTTGAGCGGGCGTCGATCTCCGCTACCGGGCCGAAGCCGTCCAGCTCGGGGACGGACCTGAAGGGCGGGCCTCGGGTGTGTCGGGTCGTCACCGCCATTTCCCCGGAGGCGGGTAGCGGGGCTGAGCCGCACCGGGGCGGCGGCATGGTGGTGGGTGCCACCGCCTCGCCAGGATGTCTACGTCGTCCTGTTGGACGGGCTCTGCACGGCGAGCAGGGCCATGTCGTCGGTGGGGTGACCGCCCGTGTGGCTGCGGACGTCCTTCACCACAGCCGAGAGAAGGCGTTGGGGTGTGGGAAACGTGCGTCCGGTGAGGCGTTGGACGGGGTCGTAGAACCGGCCCATCTGGTCCCGGGCCTCCGAGAGGCCGTCTGTGTACATCAGCAGGATGGCCCCTGGTGGGAAGTCCCAGTGGTCTTCCGCGGGTTCGCCGCAGGCGAGTGGGGCGAGTCCCAAGGGGACCGAGAAGGCGTTCGGTGTGAGGAGCGAGGCCGTTCCGTCGGATGTGAGCAGCAGTGGGGGTGGGTGGCCCAGGTTGATGGTGCGCAGGGTGCCGGGTTCGTCAGGGATTTCCGTGAGGAGGCAGGTGGCGAAGCCTTCGGCGTCGCCGTAGCCGCTGCGTCGTGCGGTTTCGCGGGCCAGGGCGCGTTCGAGGTCGTTGGCGACCTCGGTGAGGGTGGCTGCCCGGTCGGCTGTTTCCCAGAAGGCGCCGAGGATGATCGAGACGGTCTCGATGGCTTCCAGTCCCTTGCCGCGTACGTCGGCGACGATGGTCCGGGTGCCGTGCGGGGTTGCGCGGGCTGCGTACAGGTCCCCGCCGACGAGCGTGTCCTGCTGGGCGGTCTCGTAGTGCGTGCTCAGGCGCAGTTCGCCGATGTGCTCGGGTGCGGCCGGCAGGACGGCGCGCTGCGCCGCCTCGGCCACTCCTCTGGCCGCTGTGATCTGGGCGTGGACTCGTACGGCGGCGCGGTTCAGTACGCCGGCCATGACGGTGGCGAATCCGATGGAGATGAGATGGGTGGCGAGGTCCTGGTTTGCCGCGGTACCCCCGATGCTGTCCGAGACGACGCTGAGCAGCAGCTCGGCCGCGATGCCCGCGACACCGAAGGAGAGTGTCCCCCACCAGGTGTAGAAGGGAGCGGCCATGAGGGGGGCGACGACGAACGCGGGCATTCCGGTCAGCTGTTCCGGGGTAAGATCTGGAAGACGACGCCGAGGGTGACCAGAAGGGCGGGAATCGCGCGGGCGCGCTTGCGGGTGGTTTCGCCGCCCGAGTTGTTGCTGCTCAGAGACATTTCGCTCCGTTGTGTCCCCTCCGGTTACGCGACGGCCCTGAGACCGGTCCGGTCAGGCTACGCCGGATCGCCGCCCTGTCGTCGCTGCCACGCCCCGCGGCTTGGCGCCGGGCACGGGCCGCTACAGGGCGCGGTCTCCAGGACTCCAGCCCTTTGCCGGCCCGCTGACGGACGGCGCGGAGCCGTCGGCTCGACCGGGCGACACCGGACACGCGGTCTCCTTGACTGTCCGACTTCCGCCATGGCGGAACCTTGCCATCCGGTACCACTGTGCCTGTGTTTCGCCACCCGATAGACCAGGGCCATGAGATCCATATCCCGCCGGCGGTCCACCCTGGCCGCCGCTCTCGTCCTGGCCCTCGCCGGCTGGCCTCCCCTCTCCGCGGCATCGGCGGACACCCCGCCGCTCCGCGCCGCGGAGGACGGCACACCGGAGTCCGCCCGGTCCCACGACATCACCCTCGTCACCGGTGACGTGGTGCACTTCACCGATCTGCCCGGCTCCCGCGATGTGGTGACGGTCGAGCCCGCCGCCGATTCGTCCGGCCCGGTGCAGGTGTACACACGAGGTGAGGACACCTACGTCGTGCCCTCGGACGCGATGCCGCTGCTCGCGGCGGGACGGGTGGATCCTCGCCTGTTCAACGTCACGGATCTGCTCGCGATGGGGTACGACGACGCGCGGGCGGACTCGGTCCCGCTCATCGCGACACCGTCCTCGGTGAACCGCTCCGCCACGCCTCCGCCGGCGCCCGTCGGCTCCCGGACCGTACGGACTCTGCCGTCGATCCGTTCCACGGTCCTGAGCGTCGACAAGGAACGGTCCCGTGCGTTCTGGCAGGGCATTGCCCCGGGCGGCGGGACCTGGAGTCCCGCGAGCGGCGTCGGCAAGCTCTGGCTCGACGGCCGGGTCGAGGCCTCCCTCGCGGCGTCCACGTCCCAGGTCAAGGCTCCTGAAGCCTGGGCGAAGGGATTCGACGGCAGCGGTGTGAAGGTGGCGGTGCTGGACACCGGCGCCGACCTCGATCACCCGGACCTGCAGGGGCGGGTCGACGAGGCGAAGAGCTTCGTACCGGGTGAGGGCGTCGACGACGGCAACGGTCACGGCACGCACGTCGCCTCGACCGTCGGGGGCAGCGGGGCTGCGGCCGGCGGCGCGGAGAAGGGCGTGGCGCCCGGCGCCCGCCTCCTGATCGGCAAGGTGCTGGCCGACTCCGGATCCGGAGCCGACTCCGGAGTCATCGCAGGCATGGAATGGGCCAGGGCACAGGGCGCGGACGTCGTGTCGATGAGCCTGGGATCGAACGACCCCTCCGGCGGCGACGACCCGATGTCCCTGGCACTCGACGCGCTGTCGGCCGACGGCGGCCCCCTCTACGTCGTTGCGGCGGGCAACAGCTACTCTCCCGGCAGCATCGGTGCGCCCGGAGCGGCGAAGTCCGCCCTGACGGTGGCCGCCGTCGACGCGAAGGACAAGCGCGCCGACTTCTCCAGCCAGGGCCCGCTCACCGGCTCGCACGGGCTGAAGCCGGATCTCTCCGCCCCCGGTGTGGGCGTCCTCGCCGCCGCCTCCCAGTCCGTGCCCGGGTGGTCCGGCGGCATGTACCGGTCGATGAACGGCACCTCCATGGCCACCCCGCACGTCTCGGGTGCGGCGGCCGTGCTCAAGCAGCGCCACCCCGACTGGAGCGGTCAGCGCATCAAGGACGCGCTGATGTCCACGTCGCACACCACGGACGGAAAGCCGTACGAGACGGGCACGGGCCGTCTGGACGTGGAGACCGCCGTGGACACCGTCATCGACGCGACGGGATCGGTTCCGGCCGCCGTCTACCAGTGGCCCCACACGGGGGATGTGTCCAGCACCCGCACCGTCACCTACCGCAACAGCGGTGACGGCGCGGTGACGCTCGACCTCGCCCTGGACACCGCGGACTCCGCCTACAGCCTCTCTGCGTCCTCGGTGACCGTGCCGGCCCGTGGGAGCGCCGAGGTCACGCTGACCCTGGATCCGTCGCGGGTGCCCGTCGACACGACCTTCTCCGGCAGGATCGCCGCCACCGACGCGGCCACGGGCAAGGTCGTGGCCCACACAGGCTTCGCCCTGTACAAGGAGAGGGAACTGTACGACTACACGATCAAGGTCATCGGCCGGGACGGGAAGCCGGCCAGGGACACCGTGGTCGTCAACAGTCCTCACCGGAGCGACCCGATGTACGTCAACGTCGACGGTGAGACCACGCTGCGCCTGCCCCCGGGCGACTACACCGCCTGGTCGTTCATGGAGGTCCCGGGCGACACCTCCGACGGGCTCGGCATGGCCCTGCTCCTCGATCCCACGACCACGGTCGACGCGGCCCACCCGAGCGGCGAGGTGCGTCTCGACGCGAGCCGGGCGCGCCGCGCGTACGCCGTTCCGGAGCGCGAGAGCACGTCCACCCAGACGATCCTCGACTTCTCGCGTGCCTACGAGACGGGCCCGGTGACCTCGGCCTTCAACTGGAACAGCGCCCTGCTCCTGCCGGCCGCGTACGACTCCCTGTACCTCTCTCCCACGCAGCCGGTGACCAAGGGTTCGCTGGACACGCTGATCCACTGGCGGATGCGCGAGAAGGCGCTGGACGCCGAGACCGGCAGCGGTCGCGAGATCGCTCTCACGGCGCAGCGCAACAGCCCGTTCCGCGAGGGCACCAGCACCCTGCGGACGGTGTACGCCGGGAAGGGTTCGGCAGCCGACTACGCGGGGCTCGACGTCCGCGGGAAGGCCGTCGTCGTCGACCGCAGCACGGAAGTCCCGATCGCCGAGCGTGTGCGGGCCGCCTCCGAGGCCGGCGCCGCCCTGCTGATCAGCGTCAACGACACGCGGGGCCGACTCTACGAGTCCGCCACCGCGGGCGGTTCCATGCCCGTCGCCTCGGTCATGCGGCGGGACGGTGAGCTGCTCATCGCCGAAGCCCGGTCGGGACGGGGCAAGCTGCACGTACGGCAGAAGGAGTACCCGGACTACACCTACGACCTGCTGCAGACCTTCAAGGGCTCCATCCCGGACACCCCTCTCGTTCACCGTCCCGCGAACGACGACCTGGCACGTGTCGAGACCACGTACAACGCCACCCCCGGCACCCTGGGGCAGGGCTCGCGTCACTTCGCACCGACCTGGGGCCCGGCCGTGGGCGCGGACGAGTACGAGCGGTACTCCCGCACGGTCACGGAGTTCGTGGCCCAGCACCCCGCGGGCCTCGGGACCTGGTACGAACAGCACGCAGGCTCGGGTACGGGAGCCGGCTTCGCCGAGCGGAACGTGAGCGCCTCCTACACCGCGGGCAAGCGGTACCGCGCCGCCTGGTTCGCCCCGGTCACCGCGCCGCGCCTGAGCGCCGGCTCCAACTACGTCGCCCAGCAGAACGTCAGCGGAACCTTCCAGTGGAACGTCGCCATGTGGTCCAGCGGTCACGACGGCCACCTGGGCGTCGGGGGCACGGGCACGAAGACCACGTTGTACCGCGACGGCATGCAGGTCGCCACGTCCACCAGCCAGTCCGGCCGGGCGTGGAACGCTCCGCAGGGCAGGTACGAGCTCGTCGCCACCGGGCAGCGGGACAGCGTGGCCTGGCCCACGTCGACCCGCACGCGCACCGCGTGGGGCTTCGACTACCTGCCCCTGCCGGCGAACGGCGCCGTCCGCGCCGACGTACCGCTGCTGAACCTGGACTACGACGTCGCCACCGACATCCAGGGGAAGGCGCGCGCGGGACGCCGTCTCGACCTGGGGCTGCGCTCGACGACGTACACCGGTGAGATCGCGGCCACCGCCGCCTCGCTCCAGGTGTCGTACGACGACGGGGCGACCTGGCGACCGGCTCCACTGAAGCGGACGGGTGAAGGACGGTGGGCCACGGTCCTCCAGAGCCCGGACGACGCGTCCTCGATCTCCCTGCGGGCGACGAGTGAGGCGCCGGGCGGTCTGAGCGTCGAGCAGGAGGTCGTCCGGGCGGTCCTCCTGAAGTGATAAACACTCCGTGGGGCCGCCCGGGGGGCGGCCCCACGGTTTCTCACACCCAGCTGTGGTGTTTGGCGTGCCAGCCGAGTTGCAGTCGAGTGGTCACCTGCGCTCGTGCCATGAGGGCCTGCAACCGTCGCTGGACGGTCCGCACGGACATGCCCAGCTGGCCCGCTACGGCGGAGTCCGTCAGCCCTGCCAGGAGCAGCCGCAGGATGTGCGTGTCCAACACGTCGATCGCGGGATGCGGATCCAGGTAGGGCCGTCCCTGCGTCCAGACCTGCTCGAAGAGCACGGCCGCCACCTGGGCGAGACCGTCGCGCAGGACGACCGTCGGATCGACGTCCTCGCCGTGACAGCGCAGGGGCAGCATCGCCGTCTCGCCGTCGACGAGGATGAGCTTGCACGGGACGCGGTCGACGACGCGTACCTCCACGCCGTCCTCCACTGACTGCGCCACCTGGTCCTGCGCCCCCGGCTCGGTCAGGAACGTGCGGTCGACGACGGCCCGGACCCGCACGCTGCGACCGATGGCCGTCACCTCCTGGCTGTCGTCGGGCGCGACCGCGCGAGGATCCCCCGCGGACAGGATGTCGATGGTGCTGCGCGCGGACAGCTGGAGCTGGAGGTGGCGCCGGCGAATCGCCGCGGTCCCGTGGACGATCTCCACCAGGTCCCGCTCGGCCCGGTCCACGTCGACGGTCCGGTACGCCTCGACGAGCTGGGTGACGGTCAGTTCCGCCCGCAGGAGGCGTTCGCGCTGGGCCGCGAGCTCGGCGCCGAGCGCCACGGCCGGCGGTGAGGCCGCGTATCGTTCGCCGTCCGTCGTCAGGGCTGCGAGACCTCGGTCGACGAGGAGACTCAGTGCGTCCTCGACCCGGTGGTCCGGCAGGGCGGCCGCGTCGGCGACCTCTGCGCGCCGTGCCGCCGGAAGCCGCACGAGAGCCTGATAGACGGCGTCCTCGTCCGCCGTGAGTCCCAGCTCCTCCAGGCTCATGTCCGCTCCTCGTCCTCGTCCTCCGCCGACCGGATCCCGGCATTGTCGCAGGTCGTCGCGGTGGACCTGGAAAACCGGTGGCCGCCTTCGCCAGGCCGGGAGCGTCAGGCGCCACCCTCCGACGCGGCGACGCGGGACGGCCCGCCCGGAGGAAGACCGGGCGGGCCGCTGTGATCTGTGCGTCGGGCCGCTGTGACTCAGCCGGCCAGGTCAGGCCGCTGGGTGACCCGGATGGAGTTCACCAGCGACTTGCCGTGGATCGCCGACAGGCGGACGTTGAGCTGACCGTCGGTGACCTTCACCGTGATGGTCTTGTCCAGAGCCGTGAACGTGCCCGCCTCCAGAGCGATGTCGAGGTTGGGCACGAACTCCCGGCCCTCGGCGAGCAGGTCGACGACCCTGGCTCCGGGCTTGGTACCGCTGACCTCGGCGAATCCCAGCTCGATGCGGTAGACGCCGTCGGGGACGTTGTCGAAGCGGTACTCCTGCGCGCCGGTACGGGCCGTGCGGTAGAGCTCCTGCTCGTTCGTGCCGGAGATCGTCTTCTTCGTGCTGGACATCCCCCCGGACCCGATGTAGCCGTACGAGCCGGCCTTGTACGCCCGGTCGGGACCCCAGGCGTCGCCCCGCAGGTCCGTGATCGAACCGGTGGCGCCAGTGTCGAGCGCCGCCTGGTAGGCCGGGACGACGATCTTCAGCGGAACCTCGATGAGGGGGACCCGGCCGCTCTCCGACGTGATGAGGAGCGTGCCGGACAGAACCGTGCCCGGAGTGGCGCCGCGGGTGTCGAAGAGCAGGCCCACCTTCTGCGTGGCGCCCTTGGCGAGGGTGCCGGAGGTGGCCGCGATGGTGACCCAGGCGGCGGAGTCCTTCTCCTTCACCGTGTACGCGGTGGCGATGCCCTCGTTGGTCAGGGTCAGCGTGCGGGTGCGCGTCTGCTCCGCGGGAACGACCACGGTGTACTGGTCCGCGGAGGCCTTGACCAGAGCGGTCTTCAGGACGGCGTCGGCCACGGCGATGCCGCGTGCCTTCACCTCGCGCGCCGCGGTGGCGCCGGTGTAGTGCTCCGCGGAGACAGCGATGTCGTAGGTCGCCTCCGTGCTGCCCGCCGGAACCTGGAGGAGGTAGCTGCCGTCGGCACCCGTGGTGCCCGTGGCGATGTCGGTGCCGCCCTTGCCGACCTTGACGGTGGCGCCCTCGACGGCCTTGCCGTCATTCTCGTCGGTGACCTTGCCGGCGAGCACGGCGCTCCTGCCGGTGCTGAAGGAGACGCTCAGGCCGTTGGCGACGGCCGGCTGGTTGAACGAGTACTGCAGGGCGTCCATGCCGGTGTGGTCCTCGACACCGATCGTCGCGCTGGAGCCGTTCTCGTAGGTGCCGCCGTCGATGTCCTTGTAGTGGTACGAGACGGTGCCGTCCTCGCCGATGACCGCGGAGAAGCTGATCCGCTGAGCCGAGGCCGAGATGAACTGCAGGTCGCGCCACTCGACGACCACGGAGCGGTGCGGCGCGGTGCCGCGGGTCGCCCAGTAGACACCCGAGTTGCTCGAGCCGGTGTCGATCTGCAGGTTGTCCCAGAAGGGGTAGAGGACGCCGTTGGGAACACTGGTGGACGGCAGGCTGACGTTCGCCGAGGTGATGCTGGGGGTGCCGAACGCGAGAACGCCCTTCACGGTGGCGTTGGCGGAACGGTACGTCTTGCCGTACAGCGCGACCGGGAACGGCAGGTCCATCGTGGCTGCGCCGGCCGTCGGGCTGGCGATGGCGAGCTTGGTGTCACCGGCAGGGAAGGCGGCCGTGCCGACCGTGCAGGTCGTGCCGAAGCCGTCCTCCCGGCTGGCCAGGGAGAAGTCCTTGCCCATCGGGGAGGTCAGTTCCACCCGCGCGGTCGTCGCCGTGGCGCAGCGGCTGACCGGGGTGACGGCGATGTTGTACGCGCCGGTCGGCAGCGTCATCGAGTAGGTGCCGTCGGCGGCCGTGACCGTCTTCACCGGGGTGCCCTGGACCACGACGGTCGCACCGGCCTCGGTGCCGCCCTCGGTCCGCACGGTGCCGCTGATCGTGGCGTCCGGTGCCTTCTCCAGGGAGAAGTCCTTGGTCGCCGTCCCGTTCTCGACGATGGTGACGGTGGACTCGGTGGAGTGGTAGCCGAACTTGGAGACGGTGACCTTGTAGTCGCCGACCAGGACCTTGGGAACGCCGTACGAACCGTCCACGCCGGTGGTCAGCGTGGACTTCATCGGTCCGTCCAGCGTCACCGTCGCACCCGCGACACCGGAGCCGCCGGAGCCGACCTTGCCGCCGATCGCGCCGAGCGCGCCACGCGGGCTGGCCTCGACCGCGGCGAGCGCGTCCAGACGCCCCTCGCCCCAGACGTTGTTGAACTCCGCAGTGCCTCCGCAGCTCAGGTCGGCGGTGTCGATCGCGGTCTCGTTGAGGATCCGCTCCGTCGCGACGACGTCTCCGCGGAGGGCGGGCGAGGCAGCCCACATCAGCGCCACGGTGGCGGCGGTGTGCGGGGAGGCCATCGACGTACCCGACTTGACGGTGTATCCGCCGCCGGGCGCGGCCGAGCGGACGTTGGCACCGGGCGCGGCGATGTTCGGCTTGATGATGCCGTCCTCGCCGGTGCCGCGGGAGGAGAAGCTCGCGATGGCGTTGTTGCTGTCGAACGCGCCCGAGGCGTAGGAGTTGGAGTAGTTGCCGGGTGAGCCCGCGGTGTTGCAGCCCTCGGCTCCGTTGTTGCCGTTGGAGAAGGCCGGGAAGATGCCCGCGTCTCGCCAGGCCTGGACGAGGTCCTTGTACCAGGTGTCGATGATGTCGGCACCCCAGGAGTTGTTGATGACGTCCGGCGCGAGGTCGGGCCTGGGGTTGGCACCGGAGGCGTCCGTGGGCGCGAGCATCCACTGTCCGGAGGCGAGCAGGTCCGCCTGGGAACAGGAGCTGGTTCCGCAACCCTTGGCCGCTATCCACTGGGCGCCGGGGGCGACGCCGATCCGGTTGCTGCCGCCGTCGTCGCCGACCATGGTGCCCACGGTGTGGGTGCCGTGGCCGTTGTTGTCGCAGGGCGCGGAGGTCGGGCAGGTGCCGCCGGGGTCGAACCAGTTGTACGCGTGGTCGTACGAGCCGTCGATCTTCAGGCCTCGGTACTTCGACGCGAGGGCGGGGTGGTCGAACTGGACGCCGGTGTCGATGCTGCCGACGACGACGCCTTCGCCGCGGATGCCGAGGTCGCTCCAGATCTTGGGGGCGTTGATCCGGTCGACGCCCCACTCCACGGCGTTGACCCGGGGCACCTCCTCGGTGCCCGGCAGCGGGTCGGGAACCACGACCGGGTCGTCGGCCTCGATGGCGGTCACGTCCGCGCGGGCCGCGATCTTCTCGGCCAGCGCCCGGTCACCGGTGATCTTCACGGTGTTCGAGATCCAGAACGACTGGTACGTCGCCCCAGCTTCTTCGGCCAGGGCGATGACCCCGGCCTGGGACTTCTCGGCGAACGCGGTCTTCGTCCGGTAGACAGCACGGGCCTTGGCCGGCTTGCCCTTCGCCGCACGGGCGGACGTGGCGTCCGCTTCCTGCGTGAAGGTGACCCAGAAAGTCACCTTCTTCTTGTCGGCGAACTGCTTGAGCACCTTGCCCTCGGACTTCGCCTGGTAGGCGGAGTGCGGGGTGGGGTCCGTCTGAGCCTGGGCCGGAAGGGCTCCGGCCACCAGGGGTACCGCGGTGATCGCGGCGGTGACGAAGGCTGCGGAAGACCGTCGCCTGAGACGCGTGAAACGTCTGAGCACAAGCTCTCCTTGAGCAGTGGGTGGTGGGGGGCTGTCCCAAGTGGGTTCGGCGCAGCCGAGAGACGCGGCCGGCCGCCGGGACATGTGTGGGAGGTGCCGCAACTGGTGCCGGCGGGGCAGATCCTGTGGCACGTGGGGCGGACGACGCAAGACTCCCGGACGGCCACCGAGCGCCCTGCCGGCCTTCCTCGCCCGCACGATCGCGGCGGGACCACCGCGTGCCGTCGATGGCTCGCCTCCCTGCCGCCCGCGGCTGTCGATCCCCGGCACGGACGTCGCCCGACGGCCCCTCGTCCAGGACTCTGACCAGGCAGTAGGCGACGTGACGGACGCTCCGCCCGACCGGGACCGGCCGGTGGGAGACCCGCACCGGGAGGGGGTCCGTGCACCGTTCGCCGACGCGGCGCGGCGGTGCCCAGGTACGTCAGGCGGGTGCGAATCCGGGCCACTGGCGGTGAGTGGCCAGGCGACTTGCCGCCACCGTGCGGAGGCCGGCTACCCGCCCGGCAGGACGGAGGATGCCGCGTATGACCTCCGAAGCCCCAACATCCGGTTACCCCCGGCCGACTCGCAGGTGGCGAGGCCAGCTGGCGGCGCTCACCTGCGCCGCAGCCATGAGCGGCGGCCTCCTCATCCCCCTGCAGGCCGCCGCACAGCCCGCCGCCTCCGCGGCACCCGCCCAGGCACAGGACACCCGCTCCTACGACGTCACACTGATCACCGGTGACGTCGTCCACTACACGGACGGGCCGGGTACCCGTGACACCCTCACCGTCGATCGTGCGGACGGCGCCGAGGGCGGCGTCGAGGTGCGGCAACTCGGGGACGACTACTACGTCATTCCCGACGAGGCCGCCCCGCTGATCGCCTCAGGCACGCTGGACCGCCGGCTGTTCGACGTCACCGGTCTGATCGCCATGGGCTATGACGACGCCCGCACCGATGGCCTCCCCGTGATCGCCACCTACGGTGCCACGACCCGTTCCGCACCCGCCGTCCCCAGGGGCAGCTCCCTGACCCGTCGTCTGGACAGCATCCACGGCGCCGCGCTGACGGTGAGGCGTTCGGGGCAGGGGACGTTCTGGGACGCCGTCGACGCACCGGGTGCGAACCGTGCGCTCTCCGCCGGAGTGAAGAAGCTGTGGCTCGACGCCCGGGTCAAGGGTGCGCTGAAGGACTCGGTACCCCAGATCGGCGCGCCCGCGGCCTGGGCCGAGGGCTACGACGGCAAGGGCGTCAAGGTCGCGGTGCTCGACACCGGCATCGACCCCGCTCACCCCGATGTGAAGGACCGGATCGTCGGCTCCAAGAGCTTCGTGCCCGGTGAGGAGGTGCTGGACAGAAACGGTCACGGCACCCATGTCGCCTCGACCGTGGCCGGCTCCGGTGCCGCCTCGGGCGGCGACCACAAGGGCGTCGCCCCCGCCGCCGACCTGCTCGTCGGCAAGGTCCTCGGCGACGAGGGCTACGGACAGAACTCCGGGATCATCGAGGCCATGGAGTGGGCCAAGGAGCAGGGTGCCGAGGTCGTCTCCATGAGCCTGGGCGACACCACGCCCGACGACGGCACCGACCCGATGGCCCAGGCCGTGAACGCGCTGTCGGCCGACGGAGGACCGCTGTTCGTGATCGCCGCGGGCAACGCCTACGACCCCGGGGCGATCTCCACGCCCGGCTCCGCGGAGAAGGCCCTGACCGTCGCCGCCGTGGACGGTGCCGACCAGCGGGCGTCCTTCTCCAGCCAGGGTCCGCTGGTAGGGACGTCCGGCCTCAAGCCGGACATCTCCGCGCCCGGTGTGAACATCACCGCCGCCGCCTCACAGGCGGTCCCCGGCGCCACCGGCATGTACCGCACCATGTCCGGAACCTCGATGGCCACCCCGCACGTCGCCGGGGCGGCCGCGATCCTCAAGCAGCGGCACCCGGACTGGACGGGGCAGCAGCTCAAGGACGCGCTGATGAGCACGTCCGTGAAGCTGCCGGACTACACGCCGTACGAGATGGGCACCGGCCGCGTGGACGTGGCCGCGGCCGTCGACGCGCGGATCACCGCCACGGGTTCGGTCGCCGCGGCCTCGTACACATGGCCGCACCCGGCCGACGACCCCGTCGCCGAGCGCACCGTGACCTACCGCAACCAGGGTGACGCCCCCGTCACCCTGGACCTCTCCACCGGCACCTCGGACGCCGCGTACACCCTGTCCACCGACCGGGTCACCGTCCCGGCCGGCGGGAGCGCCGAGGTGGTCCTCTCGCTGGATCCGGCGAAGGTGGTCGCAGGGACCACCTTCTCCGGACAGGTGACCGCCGAGGACCACGCCTCCGGAAAGGTCGTGGCCCACACCGGGTTCGCCCTGGCCAAGGAGAGCGAGCGCTACGACCTCACCATCGACGTGCGCGGACAGGACGGAAAGGCCGCGACCAGTACGGTCAACGTGGCCCGGCTCGGATCCGGCACGACCGACACGTATGAGGTGGCGGGCACCAAGACCCTGCGCATGCCGCCGGGCAACTACGTCGTGTGGTCCCTGCTCGATGTCCCCGGCGACGGCGCGGACACGGCTGCGAAGGCCTTCCTCGTCGACCCGGAGACCAAGCTGACGCAGGACGCCACGGTCTCCCTGGACGCGTCGAAGGCGCGGCGGGTCAGCGCCACGACACCGAAGCGGACCGAAGCGCGCGAGACCCGGTACGAGATGGTGCGCACCGCGCAGGACGGCACCGTCATGCGGAGCGTGGTCACCCTGCCGATCGCGGCGGACCAGCTGTGGGCCACCCCCACCGACAAGGTGAGTGACGGCGACTTCGCGTTCCTCACCCGCTGGAACCTCCAGGAACCCCGGTTCACCTACCGGGCCGGCGACGGCTCGCTGCCCGCCTTCTCGCAGGGCGGCAGCGCGTCCGTCGCCGGACGGCTGCGCCTGCACACCGCGTACGTCCGTACGGGCGCCGAAGCCGACTACGCGGACGCCGACGTCAAGGGCAAGGCCGTCATCGTGGACCGCAGCGACGCGGTGCCGCCGAGCACCCGGGTGGCCAACGCCGAGGCCGCCGGAGCCAAGGCGCTCGTCGTCCTCAGCGACCGTCCGGGCAGGCTGTACGAGACCTACTCGAGCACGCAAGCCGGTATCCCGGTGCTCTCGGTCCGCCGGTCCCAGGCGGCCGATCTGCTGGACCGGGACGCTCGTGGCAAGGAACTCGTCATCGACGCGCAGGGTTCCCCCCGCTACATGTACGACCTGGTGTCCCGCCACGCCGACCGGATCCCGGACCGCACGATGAACTACGCGCCCGACCCGGACCGCGACCTGGCGCGCGTCGTCAGCAGCTTCCACTCGGACCGCGTCACCGCCGGCTACGGCTACCGCTACGACATCCCCACCTACGGCGCGGGCGTCGGCCTCAACCTGGAGGAGCACTACCCGATGGTCCGCACCGACTGGGTGGACCACCTGGAGAACGGCGCCACCTGGTTCGAGGACCACACCATGTCGGACACGCGCGGACGGCAGCAGATCACCGGTGGGCAGGTGAGCTACGCGGCGGGCAAGCGCTACACCAGCAGCTGGTTCTCACCGGTCCAGCATCCCGTGGCCGGCAGCGCCTACGCGGGGCCCTACCGTGACAGCAACAACAATCTCTCCCTGTCCGTCACCCCGTACTCCGACGGCGGCGCCGTCGACCGGTCCGGCTTGCTGGACACCGGCACCAGCAAGATGGCGCTCTACCAGGGTGACACCCTGATCGCGCAGTCCTCGGGCCGCTCGGTGCGCGCGATGCGCCGGCCCGCCGACGTGCTGCCGTACCGGCTGGTGATGGACAACGCACGGAACGCGGACGACTGGCACACCTCGGTGCGCAGCCGTTCCGAATGGGGCTTCGTCTCCGGGGCGGTCACCTCCGACGAGGGCAGGGAACCGGTGCGGCTGCTCCAGCCGCACTTCGAGGTGGACACCGACCTGGCGGGCGACGTCGCCTCGGGTCGCCCTGTCGAACTCACCCTGTCCGCCTCGACGCAGCAATGGCTGGACTCGGTCGTCCACGCGGACTCGGCGACCCTGTCGGTGTCGTACGACGACGGTGTCACCTGGCAGGAAGCCGCACTGCGCCGGACCGGGCAAGGTGTCTGGACGACGCGGCTGAACCTCCCGCGGAAGCCGGGCGGATTCGTGTCGCTCAAGGCCACCGCCAAGGCCGCGAACGGGCTGACCGTCGCGCAGGAGGTGATCCGCGCCTTCGGTGTGAAGTGACCCTCTGATATCCGTCGGCCGCCGCCCCGTGCACACGGGGCGGCGGCCGACGGCGTTTCCGGAGCCTGGGCGCGCCCAGGCGTAGCAGGCGCTCTGCTGCGCCTGCTGCTGCGGGTCGTGCGGCGCCCGGGCCCGTCGGCGGCCGTGATGTCATGAGCCGTCCTCGCCCGGCACCGAAGTGGCCCGCTCGCGCCGGGCGGAGAGCCAGGACGAGCGGGCCACGGGGAGGAACAGCTGTCGGTGCGCGGTACACAGGCACGTGCGCCGGTACGTCGCAACCGGCACGGCCGGCGGTCACACGAGGTGTGGCTTCCGGCCGTGACGTACGGGGATCAGCCGGGCAGTCCGGCGACGACGACCTTCGTCGACCCTCCGTCCTTCAGGTCGGTGGCGTAGAACGCCACCTCGCCCCGGTTGTTGATGCCGATGCCCTCGATCGGGGCCCAGTGGGAGGAGTCGACCATGGCGCCCAGGTCGAACATGCGGCCCTGCGGGTCCCACACCACGGACGTGGTCACGTCGGGCTCGGTCTCGGCCGTACCGATGATCCAGCCCGCGTCGTTCACCTTCAGCGCCTCGGCGTCGAAGCCGAAGTCGGGGAGCCGGGCCATCGTGCCGCCCGGGGCCAGGACGAAGGCGTCGTCGCCGCTGGTGCCGACGACCGTGCCGGCGGAGTTGACCGACTTGGCGTAGCTGTCGGTCATACCCGGGAGCGTGCCCAGGTCGGTGATCCTGCCGTCGGCGTCCCAGCGCACCGCGCGCCGCTTGCCGTCCTTGGCGGAGTGGCCGACCACCACTCCGGCGTCGTTGACGGCGATCGGTTCGGTCAGGGAGCGGCTGTCGGTCAGGTGCGCGAGCCTGCGGTACCCCTTCTGCGCGTCCCAGACGAACGGGTCGTTCACCTGCTGGTCGCGCCCCGTCGCCGGGTTCTCGACGTAGCCCGTGGCGTTGCCGGTCACGGTGCCCCCGTCGTTGACGGCGAAGCCGCGGGCGAAGGTGTACGCCTCCCAGTCCGGCAGCGGAAGTGTGGTGAGCTCACCTTCCGCGTTCCAGAGGGCCGCACGCGTCTCCTTGCCGACCGTCAACTGACCGGTGGCGTAACCGCTCGAAGCGCTCTGGGCGAACACGTATCCGCTGCCGCTGCCGGCGTTGTCCAGCAGCGTGACACCGCTGTCGGGCGACCAGCGGACCGGCCGGGTCACGTTGGACACCTGCTTGGCACCCGAGACCCGTCCCTCGTCGTCCAGGCTGTAGCCCATCGCCGGCCCGAACGAGCCGGTGACGTCAGCCTGCGGCTGCGTCACCTTGCCGAGCAGCACGTCCGCGCTGCCCAGCGTCGTGCCCTCGTCCGTCGCCAGCGAGAACCGTCCCACAAGCCGCCGTCCGGCCGGCGGCGCGGTGTCCGCGGCCAGACGGCCGCGGATCTGTATGGACTTTCCGGGGGCGAGGCGGACGGGGTCCGCCTCGTCCACGGTCACCGAGCCGAGCGAATTCGAGAACAGGGAGTCCTGGATGTCGAACGTGGTGCTGCCGGAGGGAATGTCCGTGCCGGCGATGTAGATCCCGTAGAAGCCGGGTGCCGGGTCCTTCAGGGCCAGTGACTCGCGGGCGCCTCCGTTGGTGGAGGAGGCGATCAGCCCGCCGGACGGGCCGATCAGGTACAGGTCCAGGTCGGCGTTCTCGTCGGAGGCGTTGCTGATGCTCACCTCCAGGCGGGTCGCGTCCCGCGGAACCGAGATCCGTTTGCCCGTCATCTGCTGGTCGGCCAGGGTCGGGTGCGCCTCGGAGAGCCCGCCGAGCGAGCCGCCCGATGCGTGCGCCGTCACCGGGGCGAACCGGTTGACGGCCTTGAAGGTCCGCTCCACCGGGGAGTGCAGCGCCGCTTCGTCGATCACCGAGGACGCCGGATCCAACGTCGCCCCCAGCACGGTGGCGGTCAGCCGGTACGGGTTCTCCAGGAGCGGTGAGGTACGCCGTGCGTCCACCTCGAACTCCCAGACTCCGGGCATCGGCTGCTCGTAGGTGCGGCCGTCGGACGCGCAGTCCTTCGGGTCCGAGTGCTTCGTGTAGCAGCGGCTGACCGCGGTGTTCTCGACCGGCATGCCCTGCGGGTCGATCGCCAGGAAGCGGGTCTGGCTGCCGTCGGCGATGCCGGACAGGTCCACGTCGAGCGCTGCCGCGCCGTCCGGGACCGCTACGAACAGGGACTGTGTGGCGTTGCGGTCCACCGCGTCCATGGCGGACACCGCGTACGAGGGCTTCGCCGGGTCGGCAGCCACCACGACGGTGACCGGCACGAGACGGTCGACGCCGGGCGTGGCCGGGTCGTCGACGCGCAGCAGCGCCGAGTGCGCACCCGAGGACTTCGCCCGGGCGCGGATGCCGATGGTGGTGGCCCTGCCCTCGTCGAGCTCCACCGAGCGCGGTGCGCTGAACGTACCGTCGTTGCCCAGCCACGACAGCTCGGCCGTGCGGCTGCCGGAGCCGGTGCGGATCAGCTCCACCGAGTACGTCCGGGGGCGGTGGAGCTCCTGCCCGCCATCACCGGGTGCGCAGCGGTTGTACACCCCGGTGCCGGACTTCGGCGTGGGTAGGAGCCCGGCGAGCACACCGCATACCGGTGCCTTCACCTCGTACGCGGTCGGCTCGGAGTTCTTCGCCAGCAGCTTCCACGCCGCCGGCACCGAGATCAGCCCGGCGCCCTGTGCGTAGGCAGGCTGGTCGTCGAGGAACTTCGCCGAGGTGGTCAGCGCGGTGCGCAGCGCCGCCGGGGACACCTTCAGACCGGTGTGGGACGCCGCGGACAGCAGCAGGGCGACGGCCCCGGCAGCCTGCGGTGAGGCCATCGAGGTGCCGTTGAACATGCCGTATCCCGGCGGGAGTCCGTAGCCGGTGTCCGGTACGCCCTCGCCCGGCAGCCAGGTCGGTATGGAGGAAACGGCGGCGCCCGGTGCGACGACCTGCGGCTTCATCCCGCCGTCCTCGCGGGGGCCGCGCGCCGAGAACGGGAACAGCGACTGGCGCGCCCGGACCCTGGAGCCGTAGTCGGCCCACCAGGTGTCCTTGCTGACGGAGGCGCCGACCGCGAGCACCTTGTCGGAGACGGCAGGGTCGGCGACGGTGTTCATGCCGGGGCCGTCGTTGCCCGCGGACGAGACGATCTGCACGCCGTACTCGTCGATGAGGCGGTTGTACAGGACCGCGCGCGCGTTGCTGCCGTCGTTGAGGGCCGGCAGCCCGCCGATCGAGAGGTTGACGACGTCGACCCCCTTGTTCACCACGGCGTCGATCATGCCCTCGGTGAGGGCGTAGGAGGTGCACCCGGAGGCGAAGAGGCAGACCCGCTCGGAGACGATCCGCGCGCCGGGCGCGGCGCCGTTCATCTTCCCGCCGAACAGCCCGTGCCCCGCGGTGATTCCGGCGACATGGGTGGCGTGGGCACCCGAGACGATGCCGATGTTCACGAAGTCGGCGGTCTTGCCGACACTGCTTCCACCGCGCGCCGACAGGTCCACGTCGTCCCGGTACTCGACCGTGAACGGCATCGCTTCCACGACCGCCGTCTCCGGGTCGTCGGTACCGAAGGTGCCCCACGTGCCACTTTGCGCGTACGGCCGGACGACGTCCTCGTCACCGAAGGCGCGGTCCAGGTCGGCGTCGACCCAGATCCGGTGGTCGGACGGCCGGTAGAGGACCCCGAACCGGTCCTTGTAGTCGCCGTCCCGGTTCACGTCGCCGCGGAGCTCGCCGCCCCAGGTCCCGTCCTCGTCGAAGATCTGGAACTCGTACGAGCCGTCGGGCGCCCGGTAGTCGACGCCCCCGTACCGGAAGGTGCCGTTCACGGCGGTGACGTTCAGCCGCATCTCCAGCCAGGTCGGGTCGGCGTCGGCGACCGGATCGGTGGCCGTCACCCAGTCCTGGATCTTCGGCTCGCCGGTCGTGGTGGTCCGCAGGGCCGGGTGGGCGGCGTCGACGCCGGTGTCCAGGATGCCGACCGTGATGCCGCGGCCGTCCCAGGAAGGGTGGTCGGCTGTGAAGCCGGTGGCACCGGTCTCCGCGACGGGCAGGTACGGGTTGTCGGCCGGAGTGCCCTTGCCCGGCGCGGCGGGGGAGCCCGTCCTGCTCACTGCCTTCTTGTCGGCAGCGGTGACCGGCGACGGATCGGGGATCCTGTACGTCTCGTTGAGGTCCACGGCACGCACCGAGGCGAGTGCGGCGAGCGCGGCGACCTTCCCGGTGGGCACGGTCGCCCGGACGTAGCCGAGCTTGTCGTCCGCCTTCCCGACGTGGCCCCCGATGTCCGCGATCTTCGCGCGCAGCGCCTTCGTGTCGCCCTCGCCGGTGGCGAGCAGGACGGTGACGGTGCGCTTCTTGCCGCTCGCGGCCTTCTGCAGCAGCGTCCGGTCATGGGAGCCGAGCTTGTCCTTCGCGGACGCCAGCGCCTTCTTGGGGGAGTCGGGCACGGATGTGCCCAGCGGATGCGGCACATCGGCCGCCTGCGCGGGCAGGGCCGACAGGCTCAGGAGTGAGCCTGTCAGGCCGACCGCGAGGGCGGCGGCGGTGTACCGCCGTCTGCGGCGGGGGACGGAGCGTAGCATGGGTGGCCTTTCGGATGGCGGGTCCACGGCGGGAGCCGGGACTTCGGCGGTCACGCGAACGACCTCCGCGGGATTGCCGGGAGGTCGTGGTCACCGGTCTACCGAGTGGAGCGCCGCCTAACGCCCGGTATTCGTGGCGGATACATGACAGGCATCAACTCGCCACGTGCGTAGGGTGATCCGAGCCGTGGCCGGCAGGGGACACAGCCCCCGCGTTCGCGGACCGGCGGCGACCGACGAGCCTCTCGCCCCGCCGGGCGGAGTGGGCGCCGACGGCTCCCCCCGTGTCAAGCCGTCAGCGCCCCGTCCGGCTGGCGGGTGGCGTATCCGGGGGCGCCACCGGGCTGGCGGATGTGCGCCAGGACATCATGCGCCACCTCCAATTCCCCTACACGGCCGAGACATTGATGAGGCTGTTGCCCGCCGGAACCCCTCTCTCCACCCGGAGGACACCTGTGAGACGCAGCAGATCATGGCGGCCGGCGGCCGCCGGACTCGCGGTCGTCGCCCTGCTGGGCGTCGGCATCCCCGCGGCTACCGCCGACGACGGGGCCGATGCCACCGCAGCCCCCTTCACGCCTGACCGGCCGTCCGTCGGCCGGTCCGTCACCGTCACACTGATCACCGGTGACATGGTCGACGCCCGCGTGGACGCCGACGGCCGGGTCCTGTCGGCGGCCCCCCGAACCACCGACGGTACCGACCACCCCGCCGCGGTCTGGCAGGACGGCACGCGTACCTACGTGTTCCCCGAGGGCACCGAGAAGCTCGTCGACGCGGGCACGGTCGACGCAGCGCTGTTCGACATCGGCAGGCTCGTCGCCGACGGATACGACGACGCGCACACCGACACGCTCCCCGTCGTCGTCGCGTACGAGGGCGGGCGCACGCCCCGCGGCGCCACCCCCGGCACGAGGACCACCGCGAGCCTCGAATCCATCGGCGGCGCCGGCCTCTCCGTCGCCAAGTCCTCCGCCGCCGACGCGTGGAAGGACCTCGCCCCCCGCGACGGACGGTCCAGGGCCACGGGCGGCATCCGCAAGATCTGGCTGGACGCCAAGGTGCGCGGCACGGCCGCCCCGGCCCTCGGCACCCCGACCGTCCCGCTCACCGGCGCCACCCGCGCGCACGACGCCGGGCTCGACGGCTCCGGAGTGAAGGTCGCCGTGCTGGACACCGGCGCCGACGCCGGCCACCCCGATCTGGCCGGCCGGATCGCCGCGAGCAAGGTCTTCGTCAACGGAGCCGACGGCAAGGACCGCACCGGCCACGGCACGCACACCGCCTCGACCGTCGCCGGCACCGGCGCCGCCTCCGACGGCCGCTACGCCGGCATGGCACCCGGGGCCTCCCTGCTCATCGGCAAGGTGCTCGGCGACGACGGATCGGGCAGCCTCAGCGGCATCGTGAACGGGATGGAGTGGGCCGTCGACCAGGGCGCCGACATCGTCTCCATGTCCCTGGGCGCGGACGGCGCCACCAGCTGCGGCGGCCCGGACGTCGAAGCGGTGCAGAAGCTCGGCGACAAGACCCTGTTCGTCATCGCCGCGGGGAACGCCTCGCTGCGCGGCACCGTGTCCACACCCGGCTGCGCCTCGAAGGCGCTCACGGTCGGCGCCGTCGACCGCAAGGACGGCACGGCGTCGTTCTCCAGCCGCGGTCCCTCCGCGGACGGCAGGACCGCGAAGCCCGACATCGCCTCGCAGGGTGTCGACGTGGTCGCCGCGAGGTCCGGCGGCCGCGGCGAGCTGGCCTACCAGTCGATGTCCGGTACCTCGATGGCCACCCCGCACGTCGCGGGCGGCGCGGCGCTGCTCCTCCAGCAGCACCCCGGTCTCACCCCGGCCCGCCTCAAGGGCCTGCTGACCGCCTCCGCGGCGAGCACCGGTGCGCCAGTCCTGGACCAGGGGTCGGGCCCGCTCGACGTCGCGCGGGCGATCACCCAGCCGGTGGTCGCCGAACCCGCTTCGCTGCTGGATGACTTCGCGTACCCGCAGGCCTCACTCGAAGCCGTCGAGAAACCGGTCACGCTGACCAACATCACGGACAGGCCCGTCACCCTGGCCCTGACCGTGCGGGACGTGCGCGGTGACGACGGCTCCCGGCTGGCCGGCTTCGCGAGGGCGGCCCGGCACGCCGTCACCGTCCCCGCGAACGGCACGGCCGACGTCCCGGTCCGGATCACCCCGTCCGCCCGCCTCGACGCCGGTGACTACGGCACGGTCACCGGGCGCCTTGTCGGCATCGGCGCCCACGGCACGCGCGTCACCGTCCCGTTCGGCGTGCACATGGAGGAGCCGTCCGCCGACCTCACCGTCAAGGGCCTCGACCGGCACGGCGACCCGGCGGCCACCCCGTCGACGTTCCAGCTGTACGACGACCACCGGGACACCGCGAAGCGGTACACCCTCGGCTACCCGGACGCGGGCAGCACCACGATCCGGGTGCCTCTGGGCACGTACGCGCTCGGCGGCGTGATCATGACGCGCGACGCGGCGGGCGACGTCGGCCTCGTCGCCTCCGTGTCCCAGCTGTACGACCCCGAGGTGAAGGTGTCCGGCGACACCGTCGTCACGCTCGACGCACGGGACGCCCAGCCGGTGGGCTGGGACACCGACCGGCCCAGCCGGCCGGCCGGATTCGCGCTCGGCACTACCTTCGGCATCGACGAGAGCAGGAAGCTCCTAGCGGGCTACGTCGCGGCGGTGCCGTCCTACACGCAGGGGCTGTACGTGCAGCGGGTCTCCGGCGACGACCGGCTCACCTTCCTCGCGTCGGCACGCCAGGTCGCCCCGCTCGCGGTGCTGAAGTCGTCCGAGGGCCGGGTCCTCGATTCGCTTCCGCTGCAGACGGCCACCGAGTTCGACGGGAAGGGATCGGCCGAGGTCGTCGCCGTGGGCAAGGGCACGGACGAGAACTTCGCCGCCCACGACCTGACGGGCAGGATCGCCCTGGTCGACGCCGGCGTCGCCGGAGGAAACGGCTACGGATGGGCGAAGGCGGCCGAGAAGGCGGGAGCCGTCGGCGTACTCGCGGCGGTCCCCGACACCGAGGGCCGGTTCCAGATGTCCGGTCCTGAGGGCGTGCCGCAGGCCACCATCACCTGGGCCGACTCGCTGGCGCTCAAGTCGCGGGCCGAGCAGGGCACGGCCACCGTGAGCTGGTCCGGAACCGAGAGGGCGAAGAGCCCGTACGTCTACAACCTGGCGTCCGTCACGCACGGCGCGATCCGGCCGGGCACCCAACGGGTCCGCGACTCCGGCCTCGCCGTGCGCGACGCCCGGTACCACGTGCAGAGCACCACCGACGCGATCTACTGGTCCGACGTCCAGCTGGGGCTGCCCGGCATGCCTTCGGTCTGGGCCGGCGGCACCACGCTGGCGCTGCGCGCACCGCAGACCCGCACCGAGTTCTTCACACCTGCGGGCCGGGACGGCCTGACCTGGACGACGCTGATGCGCCGGAACCTCGGACCGAACGGTGGCACCGCCTACGACGGTCCGCACACGGTCGACAAGGGCCGGGCGACGGCCGACTGGTACAAGTCGCCCTACGGTCCGGTCCTCAACACCTACGCCAAGCCGCTGATGACCCGGGACAGCAACCGGCTCTCGTACGCCCTCGCACCGGTCGGTGACGCGGGCGGCCACGACTCGACGATGGAGCAGAGGGACTCCAACGCCCGGCAGCTCCTCGTGAACGGGGAGGCGGCGGTCCCCACCGCCGGCCTGGTCACGCTGCCGCAGGAGAAGGCGGAGATCACGTTCCGCCAGGCGTGGCGGCGCCCCGCCTCGGCCACCGCCCGTACGGGACTGGCCTACAGCACGGAGTGGACGTTCTCGTCGGCCGCCGCCGACCAGGGCGCGCAGCGCCTGCTCGTCCCGGTCGTCGACGTGCCCAGCGACCTGCGCAACAGCCGGCCGGCCGGCGTGACGACCACGATCGGGTTGGGCGCCGTGATCGACGGTGCCGACGGCCCCGTCTCCCTGGCAGGTGCGACGCTGGAGTACGCCTACGGCGACGAGAGCGCCGTCGAGTCGGTCACGGCCTGGCAGCCGGCCCGGCCGGCGCGCGTGGGCGGCACCTGGCGGGCGACGCTCCCGGCGGACGCGCCCGCGGGCACCTTCGTGCACCTGCGGGTGACCCTTCGCGACGGTGACGGGGCCGGGGTGACCCAGACCCTGGTCCGCGCCTACGAGGTGCGCTGAGCACCTGACTTCGGGCCCTTGATCACGGACGGTACGGGCCCGGATCACCACGGCGTCGCCCCCGCGACGGCGCGCGTGCCGCCGTGACCCGACCTTCCCGAAGGCGTCTCCCGCCCTGCTGCGGGGCCCGGCACACCGGGTCCCGCAGCAGGGGTCACGGTCCGCGTCGGGCGCGTAGTTCATCGGCCGGTCCGGAATGCGGTGGCGAAGGTCGTCAACAGCTTCCACTCGGACCGCGCCACCGCCGGATTCGGCTCCCGCTACGACGTCCCCGCCTACGGCGCGGCCGTCGGCCTCACCCTGGAAGAGCGCTACCCGGTGGTCCGCACCGACTGGGCGGACCACCTGGAGGGTGGCGCCACCTGGCTCGAGAGCCACACGATGTCGGACACACGCGGAGTGCAGCAGGTCTCCGGTGGGATCGTGAACTACGCGGCAGGCAAGCGCTACACCACCAGCTGGTTCTCACCGGTCCGGCACCCCGCGGTCGGCAGCGCCTACGCGGCCCCTACCGTGACAACAACAACCTCACCCTGTCCGTCACCCCGTACTCCGACGGCGGCGCCGTCGACCGGTCCGGCTTGCTGGACACCGGCACCAGCAAGACGGCGCTCTACCAGGGCGACACCCTCCTCGCGCAGTCCTCGAACCGCACGGCCCGCCGAAGTGCCGGTTGCGCATGTGCCGTAGGGCCTGGCCGGGGCACACGACTCCGGCTGAGCCTGGGGCGCCTGTGCCCGCCTCGGCACGCTGCGTCACACTATGGCCTTCGAGACCGCGATGTTCGCGGAACGGAAGCGGAAGCGGAGGGAGATGAGAGGGCCATGCTTGGATCCATCGGTCTACCGGAGGACGAGGAGCGGGTGTACCGGGTACTGGTACGGCTGGGCAGCGCGACGGCCCCCGAGGTGGCCCGGCATCTGAACCTGGACGCACGGGAGGCTGGAAGACTGCTCGGCAGCCTGGAGAACGGCGGGATGGTGTCCCGTGATGTCGGGCAGGTGGGCGCCTATGTGGTCGCACCGCCGCGGCTGGCCTTCGGCCCCGCCCTCGCCGCGGGGCGCCATGCCCTGGAGCAGGCGGAGTCCACGGTGGCCGCCCTCGCCGACGAGTACCGCCGGTCCGTGGCCGGGCAGGAACGCGCGGGACTGCTGGAGGTGGTGACCGGAGCGGAGGCGATCCGGAACCGGTTCGAGCAGATCCAGTACGGCGCCCGGCATGAGCTGCACGCCCTCGTCACGGTGGAGCCGGCAGTCGTACGGGAGGACGAGCACGAGGCCGAGGAACACGCCACCGCCCGCGGGGTCAGGTACCAGGTGATCATCGAACAGGCCGCTCTCGACCGACCGTCGACGACGGCCGAGCTCTCCGCGGCGCTGGGGCGCACCCAGATGGTGCGGGTGGCCGAGCGGGTGCCGTGCAAGCTGGTGGTGGCCGACCGTTCCACCGCGCTGATGCCGTTGCTGCGCCGCGATGCCGGTCCGGCCGATGAGCCGACCTCCGTGGTGGTGCGCGCTCCGGGCACGGTCGAGGCGCTGCTCAACCTCTTCGAGGCGGTCTGGAGGTCGGCCCGTCCCCTGCTGTTGTCGGCGTCGGGCGAAGTGGAGGTGGAGCCGCAGACCGAGGGCCCGGACGAGACCGACCTCCTCCTGCTGTCCCTGATGCTCACCGGACTCACCGACCGCGCCGTAGCGGCCCGCCTGGGGCTCGGGCTGCGCACGGTCCAGCGTCGGCTGCAGCGGCTGATGGAGGTCGCCGAGGTCTCCACCCGGATGCAGCTCGGCTGGCACGCCTACGAACGGGGATGGGTACGGCGCTGAACGCCTGGCGAGGTCCCGTCTCCGTATCGCGGGCGCGACACGCGCTTTCTATGCTGGCACCCAACCACCCAGATCGGACTTTTACCCCATATCGACACTTCAACCCTTAAACTTCGAGTCTTCGATCGTACGGGAGGTCTGGTGACCGAGTGGCGCCGAGCGGTAAGAACGGTGGGGCGGTCACCCAGTGCGCTGCCGCTGGCCATGATGCTCGGAATCGCGGTCGTGGACGCCTCCACCGGCTCGGAATTCAACCTGCTGCCCGTGTACGCGGCAGGTCCCGCGATCGCCGCCGCGCGCGGACCCGTCCGGAACGTCGTGGCGATGGGTGGCATCGCGATCGCCCTCTGCCTCCTGTTCGCCGCGAAGGCGGACCGGTTCGGCGCGCTGCGGATGTACGTCGCGCTGGTCGCCATCGTCTACGTCACCCTTGCGGCGGTGTACGCGGCATGGGCCCGGCAGAAGACCGAACGCCGTCTGGTGGACGTGCAAGAAGTGGCCAGGACGCTGGAGGACGTGCTGTTCGTCCCTCTGCCGTCGGAGATCGGCCCGGTCCGCCTCGGAGCCTCCTACCTCTCCGCCAGTCGCGCCACCCGCGTCGGAGGAGACCTGTACGAGGCCATGCCCTCCCCCCATGGCGTGCGCCTCGTCATCGCCGACGTCCAGGGCAAGGGCCTGCAGACCGTACGCTGTGCGGCGGTGGTACTGGCCGCGTTCCGCGAAGCCGGCCACGAACTCGAAGACCTGACGGAGCTCGGCCTCCGTATCGAGGCGGCACTGGACCGCCGAACGGACGGCCAGCGGTTCGTCACGGGCATCCTCGCCCAGATCAGCCCGGCCGGACACCTCCTCATGCTCAACCACGGCCATCCTCCGCCCCTGCTGCTCACGCGCGACGGCAGGATCAGCTCGGTCGAGGCGGACGAAACAGTCCCGCCTTTCGGCCTCAGCGCCCTTGCGGCACCCGTCCAGGACAGCGTGACGAGGCTGACCCTCCACGCCGGGGACCGGCTCCTGTTCTACACCGACGGCCTGAGCGAGGCCCGGAACAGCGAAGGGCAGTTCTACCCCGTGAGCGAGCGAGCGGGCCCACTGCTGAAGCAGGGCAGCCCGCAAGAAGCCCTCAGCCGCATCCGAACCGACGTCGCCGACTTCACGAACGCCCCGTCCGAAGACGACTCCGCCCTCCTCCTGGTGGAGTTCACCGGAGAGCCGGGCGACCAGGAGGACCAGGCGTGGGGCTTGCAGGTCGCATGACCTTCGCAGCCCCTCGGCATGACCGCGCGCAGCTGCCGTGACGAGCCGTAATCCGGGCTCGGCGCCTCTCACTGAGCGCCCCTGGCTGGGGAGAATCCGGGAAGAATGCACAGCGGTGGGGAGTGCACGCCTGGGACTGGCAGAGAAGGCCGAGCATCCCTTACGGATCCGTGACGCGCGGCACGCCGGCCGCCTCGCCGGGACCGGGGCGGCATAGCTTCGGGGCATGCGCGTACTTGTGACTGGAGGAGCGGGCTTCATCGGCTCGCACATCGTCGCCGAGCTGATCGGACGCGGGCACGACCCGGTGGTCTTCGACATGACGGAGGAAGGGCGGGACGTACGGGATGCCGCCGCCGTGCGGAGAGCCCTGGCCGGGGTCGACGCGGTCTGCCACCAGGCGGCCAAGGTGGGCCTGGGCAAGGACTTCGGCGACGCACCCGCGTACGTGTCGGTCAACGACCTCGGGACGGCGGTGCTGCTGACCCAGATGGCGGATGCCGGCGTGCGGCGGCTGCTGCTCGCCGGGTCGATGGTCGTCTACGGCGAGGGACGGTACGCGTGTGCCGCGCACGGCGTGGTCCGGCCCGGTCCGCGTGCCGAGGCCGATCTGAAGGCCGGCCGGTTCGAGCCGCGCTGCCCGGACTGCGGTGCCGACCTGGCACCGGGGCTGGTCTCGGAGGACGCGCCGATGGACCCCCGGAACGTCTACGCCACCACCAAGCTGGCGCAGGAGCACCTGGCAGCCGCGTGGGCGCGGGCGGTCGGCGGACGCGTGATCTCGCTGCGCTACCACAACGTCTACGGCCCCGGGATGCCCCGCGACACCCCGTACGCGGGCGTGGCCGCCCTGTTCCGGTCCGCGCTCGCGCGAGGCGCGGCGCCGCGCGTCTTCGAGGACGGCGGTCAGCGGCGGGACTTCGTCCACGTACAGGACGTCGCGTCGGCCAACGCGGTGGCACTGGACGCCTTGGCGGAGGGGCCGGGCTTCGCCGCGTACAACGTCGGCAGCGGCGATCCGAGGACCGTCGGCGACATGGCTCAGGCGCTGGCCACCGCGTGCGGAGGCCCGGACCCGGTCGTCACCGGCGAGTACCGGCTGGGCGATGTCCGGCACATCACCGCCGACTCAGCGCGGCTGCGCCGCGAGCTGGGCTGGCGCCCCGCGGTGGCGTTCGCCGAGGGCATGGCCGAACTCTCCGGCGGCACGGCACGCCCGGCGCTGCGGGAGGCCGGGCTCGCCCGGCAGCCTTAGGGCGGCGCGGGGCGATCCGGTTGAGGGACGTCCCCGTGGGGTGAGGGACCTCCCGTGGGGTTCCCGGCCCCTACCCCGCCGGTGCCGGCAGGGTCAGTTCGAAGCGACAGCCGCCGGAGACGTTGCGGACGTCGGCCCGGCCCGCGTGGGCCTCGACGATGCCCCGGACGATTGCCAGGCCGAGGCCCGCCCCCGAGGGCGGAGTACGTGCCGGAGTGCCGCGCCAGCCGGTGTCGAAGACACGCGGGAGGTCTTCCTCGGGAATGCCTCCGCAGGCGTCGGTGACCGAGAGCACCACGGAGGCCGCGCGGCGTTCGGCGGCGATCGCGACCGTACCGTCGGCGGGAGTGTGATGGATGGCGTTCACGAGGAGATTGGCGAGAACTCTGGTCATCTCCTTGCCGTCCACCTCCACCGGGAGCGGTGCGACGTTCTCGCCCACCAGGCGCACGCCGTGTTCCCTGGCGAGCGCGTCGGCGCCGGCCAGGGCGTCTCCGACCAGGTCGTAGAGAGACATCCGGGTGGGGCTGAGGGACAACGCGCCGGCGTGGATGCGGGAGAGCTCGAACAGGTCGCCGACCATGGAGTTGAGGCGGTCGACCTCCGTGCGCATCTGCCGGTGGTAGCGGGCGGGATCGGCGGCCATGCCGTCTTCCAGCGCCTCCGACATGGCGCGCAAACCTGCCAGTGGGGTGCGCAGGTCGTGCGAGATCCAGGCCACGAGCTCGCGCCGGGAGGTCTCCAGGGCCCGCTCGCGTTCACGGGAGGCGGCCAGGCGTTCACTGGTGAGGGCGAGCTCGCGGCTCAGGGCCTGGAACTCGGCGGGGGCGGGTACGGGCGGTGGCGAGAACGTGCCCTGCTCCCCGAAGCCGCGGGCCGCGCGGACGAGTTCCCGGCATCGTCGTACGACCTGACGGCCGAGGAGCAGCGCGGTGGCCAGCGACACGGCGGCCGCCATCGCCACGACCGTGGTCACCACGGCGAGGTCGTGGGAGGACAGGAACATCGCCCACGCCACGGCGAGCGTCCCGGCGAGCATCGCGGCCACGGCGACGGCAGCGACGACGGCGAGGGACACCGCGAGGCTCCGGTGCCTCAGCACGCGCAGCGCCACGCCCCCCAGAAGGCCGGCGGCGCCCGCGCCGAGAAGGGCGTACAGGACGATCAGCAGCAGGTCACGCATGGACGGCCGCCCTCCCGACGGCCGTTGCGGCCTCCGTGGGCCGCATCGACTCGAAGCGGTAGCCGACGCCCCAGACGGTCTGGATCAGTAGCGGGGCCGCCGGGTCGTCCTCGACCTTTCCGCGGAGCCGGCGCACGTGGACGGTCACGGTGGACAGGTCTCCGAAGTCCCAGCCCCAGACCTCCCGCATCAGCCGCTCCCGGTCGCAGACCTGACCCGGGTGCCGCAGGAAGTAGGCGAGGAGATCGAACTCCCGCAGGGTGAGGGCGAGTTCCCTGCCGTTCTTGGTGACCCGACGCGCCGCCGGGTCCAAGGACAGACCCGCCGCGGCGAGGCGCGGCTCACCGGCCGGAGCGGCGGCCGCCGCCCGGCGCAGGACCGACCGCACCCGCAGGACGAGCTCTCTCGGGCTGAAGGGCTTGGTCACGTAGTCGTCCGCCCCCACCTCCAGGCCCAGGATCCGGTCGTCCTCGTCGCCGCGCGCGGTCAGCATGATGACCGGGACCGGCCGTGCGCCGGTCTCCCGTGCACGGATTCGGCGGCAGACCTCCAGTCCGTCCATGCCGGGCAGCATCAGGTCGAGCACCACGAGGTCGGGCGGGAGCTCTTCTGCGCTGCGCAGCGCGGCCGTCCCGTCTGCCGCCAGACGCACCGCGAAACCGGCCCGCTCCAGGTATCCGGCCACGACCTCCGAGACGGTCGGGTCGTCGTCCACGACGAGAACACCGCCCAGGGCACCGGCCTCGCCAGTGCCGGTCGCCCGGTGCCCCTCGTACGCACTCTCCCCATCGTTCTCTGCCATGGCTCCAGGTTGTCACCCGTCTGGGCGCGGACGCAGTGCGCGTTCCCGTGCTCCGGGATGGCGTCCGCGTTTCGTAAGGACTGGAAGGGCCGTTTCCCGCCTCTCGGTTCCTACGGTGTGGAGGGTGACTTCATCTGCTTGCTCACCGCCCCGCGCGGACCTCGTCCTGCCGTGCCTCGACGAGGCAGAAGCGCTCCCCTGGGTGTTGGGGCGCGTGCCCGCCGGGTGGCGGGCCATCGTCGTCGACAACGGGTCGACCGACGGCTCCGCGGAGATCGCCCGAAGCCTCGGGGCGACCGTCGTGCACGAGAGCCGGCGTGGTTTCGGTGCGGCCTGCCACGCGGGGCTGCTCGCGGCCCGGGCCGACGTGGTCTGCTTCTGCGACTGCGACGCGTCGCTGGACCCCGGCCTGCTCGCCCCCATGGCCGCGCGCGTGGCATCGGGCGAGGTCGACCTGGTGCTCGGGCGTCGACGCCCGCAGGGGCGAGGGGCGTGGCCCGCACACGCACGCGCCGGGAACCTCGCCCTCGCGCGCATGCTGCGTCACCGCACCGGGCTGCGGCTGCACGACCTCGGGCCGATGCGGGTGGCCCTCCGAGAACCCCTCCTCGGGCTGGAGCTGACCGACCGGCGCAGCGGCTACCCGCTCCAGATGGTCGTGCGCGCCGCCGACGCGGGCTGGCGGGTCACCGAGACGGATGTCCCCTACCTGCCCCGGTCGGGGAAGTCGAAGGTCACCGGGACTTGGCGGGGCACCTGGCAGGCGGTGCGCGACATGCGGCGGGTCCTCGCGGAGCCGCCCGGCGCACCGTCCGTCGCGGCCGGGGAGGTCGCCGTATGACCGCCGTCCTCGTCATCGCCAAGGAGCCGGTCGCAGGTCGGGTCAAGACGCGCCTCACCCCGCACTTCACCCCGGAGCAAGCCGCCGAACTGGCCCGAGCCGCCCTCCAGGACACGCTGGCGACGGTGCTCGACACCCCCGTCGATCGGCGTGTCCTGGTCCTCGACGGGCGACCGGGGTCCTGGGTGCCCGAGGGCATCGAGGTCGTTCCGCAAGGTGCCGGCGGGCTCGACGTCCGACTGGCCGCCGCCTTCTCCCACGTCGGAGGACCCGCCCTGCTCATCGGCATGGACACGCCCCAGATCACACCCGGTCTCCTCGCCCAGGGCCTCGACTTCGGCGAGACCGACGCCTGGTTCGGCCCGGCCGACGACGGCGGGTTCTGGGCGCTCGGCCTGGCCGAGCCCGACCCGGCGCTGCTCCTCGGCGTCCCCATGTCGATGGCGTCCACAGGAGGGGAACAACGCCGGCGGCTGACCGCGTCCGGGCGGACGGTACGGGACCTGCCCGAACTGTGCGACGTGGACACCCCGTCCGACGCGGCGCTGGTCGCGGCCGCCGTACCCGGTACGCGCTTCGCCACCCTCCACGACTGCCTGTGCGCGGTGGCGCGGTGACCGCCCAACTGGCCGAGCCCGCCCTCGCCTGGCGGGTCGACCCGTACGCCGAGGCGCTCCGCACCGGCCGGGGCCCCCTCTACCTGCGACGGGACGACGGCTGGCTGCTGCCGCTGGAGGTCGAGCGGTGGTGCGCCGAACCCGACGAGGCCGACGCCACCGTCCTCGACCGCTGCGAGGGCCCCGTCCTGGACGTCGGGTGCGGACCCGGCCGGCTCGTCACCGCCCTCGCCGCCCGCGGACACCGGGCTCTGGGCGTGGACGTCACTCCGGAGGCGGTGGCCCGCACCGTCCGTGCGGGTGGCAGCGCCCTGTGCAGATCGGTCTTCGACCCCCTGCCCCGTGAGGGCCGCTGGGGCACCGTGCTGCTCATCGACGGCAACATCGGCATCGGAGGCGACCCGGCCGCCCTGCTGCGCCGGGCCGCCCGACTCGCCTCACCGTCCGGCTCCCTGCTGGTCGAGGTGGCCACCGTCGACGTCGACGAACGCGTCGAGGTCCACGTCGACGACGGCCGCGGCGGCCGTGGGGGGCCCTTCCGGTGGGCCCGGCTCGGCACGCGGGCCCTGTGCGCGGAGGCCCGGGAGGCCGGCTGGCCCCGCTCCCTCACCTGGCGGGCCGCCGGCCGCAGCTTCGTGGGACTGCGCCGCTGACCACCACGCGACGCGGAAGGGGGCCGACGCGGACACGCGTCGGCCCCCTTCCGCGTCGCCCTCGGATCAGCGCCGCCGAACCGCCCGCCTCAGGAGAGCGCGCACCCCGGCGTACACGAGCGTGAGCACGGCGACGGCCGCCATCGCGAGCAGCCAGTTCCGTGCGTAGTCGAACGGCAGCACCGTCGCATTGGCCACACCCCCGGGGCGCAGGAGCGGCGGCAGCGCGATCACGGTGAGCGAGCCCGCGACGACCAGCGCGGCGCGCGGAACTCCGCGGGGACGCGGACCCACCGCCACGGCGAGCGCGGCGCAGGCGAAGACGAGCGGGGCGATCAGCCCGTCGTGGACGAGGACACCGCCCGCGAGCCACACGGCGACACGCCACGGCTCGGGTTGCTCCAGCAGCAGAGCGCCCCCGAAGCCCATGAGGACGAGTCCACCGCCGCCCACCACGTACCGGTACGCCATCACCGCACCTCCAGTCGGCCGACCCACTTGGTCTGGAGCACTCCGGGCCGGTTCGGGGCGATGATCCGCGCCGGGTACCCGTGGTCCAGGGAGAGCACCTCTCCGTTCAGGCCCAACGCCAGCAGGGTGAGAGGGTCCCGTGCGTACGAGCGGCCCATGTCCGTCACCCGGTAGGCGCCCGCTGCCTCCAGTGACACCACCCGGCACCCGACGTCCGGGCTGCCTCCCGCCCGGTCCAGCAGGTCGCGCACCCGTACCACCGTCCAGCGGGCGGACTTGCTCCACCCCTCCACGCACGCGAGGGGAAGGGTCACCTCGTGCTGCGCCATCGCGTGCAGTTCTTCCAGGGTGAGGCTGTACGGGCGCGGACCGTCGACGCTCAACCGCCAGCCCGTCAGCGACGCCTCCGTGACACGTGCTGCGGCTGCCGTGCGGTTGACCGGCAGTCCCTGCGGCCCGTGGTCCGGACTACGCGGGCCGAACAGCTCCAGCGGACCGAGCGCGGTGACGGACTGGCCGACCGTCGTCAGCGTGACGGCCCCGACTCCTGCCGCGACGGCCGCCAGCAGCTGACGACGGTCCGGTCCGTCGGCGGCGGGCAGGGTGAGGGTGCCGGGTGAGCGGCGGGTGAAGTGGTCGCGGATCACCGGCCACTGAACGGCGACGTGGAGCAGCAGCGCTCCCACCAGGAGCCATCCGACGGCGTGGTGGACGGGCACGAAGGAGAACGGCCAGGGGTACCACTGGAAGGTGTTCAGCAGCCCGGTGAACAGCTCGAAGATCCCGGCGGCGACGAGCACGGCCACCGAGAGGCGTTCCAGCGCGTGCCGGACCGATCGGACCGGCGGCCAGGCGAAGAGCCGGGGGTAGACCGCCCACAACTTGGCCAGGAGCAGCGGGATCGCGGCGATGCCCGAGGCCACGTGCAGCCCCTGGGTGAGCCGGTAGCCCCAGTGCGGGCGGCTCGGCAGCCGGTCGACGAGCCAGACGGGCGGGTGCTGGAGGACATGGCTGAGCACGCCGGTCGCGAAACAGGCGACGACGGCGAGCCCGAGCCATCGACCGATCACCGTCGCGGTACGGGCATCGTGCAGACGGCCCTTGAAACCGATCGGCGGTCGAGGAGACGGGATGAGGCGCATGGGCCCATGACACCCCCGGAAAGGGCCCCGCGGGTGGTCGGAACACCTTACGAAACACGGACGCGCGGGGCGCCCGACCTCACTTCCGGAACCGACCCTGGAACGCTGCGGACGTGAACCCGCGCACCGCCCTCACCGCCACCGCCCTCGCCGCACTCACCATGGGCCTCGTCCTCACCATCCGATACGACGGCTACGTCGCCGATCCCGGCGGGCTGTTCTGGTGGTACGCCGCGTGCTGGGCGCTGTTCGCCGGAGCTCTGCTCGCGCTGCGCCGGGTACCGTCGTCCCATGTCGTGCCCCTGCTCGTGGCCGGGGCGATCGCCGTCACGGTGACCGGTCTTGTGGCGCCGCCCCGGACCAGCACCGACGCGTACCGCTACGCCTGGGACGGCCGTGTCCAGTCGGCCGGCATCTCCCCGTACGACCACGCACCGCAGGACCCGGAGCTGGTCCGGCTGCGCGACTCGTGGCTCTTCCCCACGGGCCCGGCCTGCGCCGCCCCCGACCGTGCCCGCGTCCCCCACACCGGACCGGTACCGCACTGCACGCGTCTCAACCGGCCCGCCGTACACACCATCTACCCTCCCGTCGCCGAGGCGTACTTCCTGGCCGTCGACCGGCTCTCGCCGGAGGGCACCCGCCACAAGCCGCTCCAGATCGGCTCAGGCCTGATCTCCCTGGGCGTGACCGGTGCGGTGCTGCTGATCCTGCGCCGCAGGGGCACGGACGCACGTCGGGCCGCGTACTGGGCGTGGTGCCCCGCCGTTCCCATCGAGGCGGTCAACAACGCGCATGTCGACGCCCTCGGGGCCCTGCTGACCGTGACCGGCCTCGGGCTCCTCGCCGTCCGTCCGGACCGCCGCTGGGCCGGCGGACTGGTCCTCGGCTCCGCCATCGCCACCAAGCTGATGCCCGCCGTCGTCCTGCCGGGCGCGCTGTCCGGGGTCCGCCGCATCCGCGACGCGGGCGCCGTGCTGCTGCCCGCCGCCGCGTTCACCGTGCTCGCCTACCTGCCGTACGTCCTCCTCTCGGGCGGCTCCGTCTTCGGGTATCTCGGCGGCTATGTGGAGGAGGAAGGCTACGACGACCCCGCGGCGGGCCCCCGGTACGCGCTGCTCCGCCTGGTCCTCCCCGACAGCTGGGCGTTGCCCGTGGTCATCGCCGTCATGGCGGGCGTGTCCTTGTACGTGATGCGGCGCGGTGACCCGCAACGGCCTTGGAGCGGCGCACTCCTGGTCACGGGCTGGGCGTTCGCCCTCCTCACCCCCGGCTACTCCTGGTACGCCCTGCTCCTGGTCGCCCTCGTCGCACTGGACGGACGCTGGGAATGGCTGGGCGTGGCCCTGGCCGGACCGGCCGTGTACGTCATCGACCACCGGGAGCCGACGGCGGCGATCGCGTACGGTGTCGCGGCGCTCCTCGTCCTCGCGGGCGCCGCCGTGCGGTGGCGCCGCGGAACTGGTCCGCGTCAGCCCGAAGACGTGTCCCTCCAGGCGCCGGGGCCGGCGGCGCCCTCGGCCAGGACCGCCGACCGGCCCGCGTAGGGGCGCCGGCCGCGACGGGAGCGGAGCCTCCGACGGTCACCCGGCCGCGCATCGGCCTGCCGGTGGAGTCCACCGGCCGACGCGCGCCGCCCGGTGGGGGTCCGGTCGGCCCTCGCCGTCACCGCGCGGCTGCGCGTGCACGCCGCTCACGGCGTGCGGCTCGTCGTCGAGGGGCCGATTCGTGCCACCTCCGGACGAGGAGGGTCACGGCCGAGGCGAGGAAGAGCACGGCTGTGATCAGCAGCCAGCGTTCCAGGAAGCCGTCGGCCGGGAGCCCGGTGTACGCGGTGTAGTGGTCGACCCGGCCCAGGATCAGTGGCCACCAGACCAGCAGCAGAAGTCCCGAGACGAAGAGCGGTACACGCACGTGGTTGACGCTCGGCCTCGGCGGCCGCTCCTCCGCGTCTTCTTTCTCCCGGAACAGGCGCTGGGCGGCCCGGTCGGTCACCGAGTAGCAGGGGAGCAGCACGAGGTCGTGGATGAGTGCCGCCCCGACGAACCACAGGGCCACGCCCAGGGTGTCCCCCTTGAGCAGCCGGACGCCGGCGTACGCGGCGAGGGCGAAGGAGGAGAGCACGAGGAGCAGGTGGAGCGGAGAGGCTCCGTAGCGGCGGCGGAACGAGGTCAGGTGGCTCATGTCGGCTCCCCGAAGGTGATCCGGCCGACCCACTTGGTGTTGTGCACGCCGGGCGCGCCCGGGACGATCACGCGGGCAGGATAGCCGTGGTCCTGCGAGAGGACGGCTCCGTTGACCCGTACGGCCAGGAGTGAACGGTGGTCGCGTACCTGGTTGTCCCTCAGGACGACGGAGCTGAACGACCCTCCCCGCTGTACCGACTCCACCAGGGCCCGCGGAGTGTCGGTCCCCTGCCCCACCAGTGCGGCCAGGTCGGTGAGCCGTACACCGCTCCACAGCTGGTCGGAGGTCGACCACCCCTCCACGCAGGCGATGGGCAGAGCCGCTTCGTTCTGCTCCATGGCCAGGAGCTCCTCGCGGGTCAGCACGACCTGGCGGCCCGCGCCGCGCACGGTCAGCCGCCAGGCGGGGCCGATGTCGCTGGGCCGGATCCCGACGGATGCCGCGGTCTTGTTGATCTGGAATCCGTTCGGCCCGGAACCGGGGTCCCGGCCGTGCGGGGCGAGCAGCGCCGTCCGGCGCCACCAGCCGCCCATGCTCTGCCCCGCCGTCACCACGAACAGCGCCAGGGACCCCAGTCCGACCATGCCCAGGGCGCCCCGGCGTGAGATGGTCGGCGGCGCCGGCCGGGGCGACACCAGGCCGGCCGCCTCCTCCGTACCGGCTTCCGGGAGCTCGCGTCCGTACGTCAGCGCGCGGAGGGCACGCGGCAGCCGGAAGACCACGTGCACGACGAAGGCACCGATGAACACCCACGCCCCGTAGAAGTGCAGGACGTAGAAGGAGCCCGGGAAGATGTAGTGCAACTGCACGTTGACGATGCCCGTGGCGAACTCGAAGCCGGCGCCGCCCACCAACAGGAGCAACGACAGGCGCTCGATCCCGTCGCTGACCGACCGTACGGGTGGCCACTGGAACAACTTGGGGATGACCGACCACAACTTGGCCAGCAGGACCGGCACGAGCACGACGCCCAGGACCACGTGTACGCCCTGGTTCACCCGGTAGAGCCAGTACGGCGAGGTCGGCCAGGAGAACAGGTAGAAGCCGAGCCAGCCTTTGTCCGGCGTCTGGTCGTTGACCGGCGAGAGATCCGGGTTGTACGCGGCGTACGACAGCAGGCCCGTCACGAACAGCACCGTGACACCGACCAGCAGGACCAGCCCGAGCACAGCCGTCAGCCACGGCCCCCGGAGCGGACTGCGCCAGAACTCCGGCCGCGCGGGCCCGGGCGGGGGCTCTGACACGACAGCCCGCAGACGGGCAAGCGCGGCCGGCCGCTTCTCAGCCTCCGCCGGCCCCCGGGACGAGGGCTCGGCCCGATCCCGCTCGCCGTCGCTCGCCTCCATCAGGCCACCTCCGCACACTCGCCGATCGCCGGAGACGAACATCCCGCACCACAGACCGGGCCGAGCCCGTGACACGCCCGTCCGGGGCCGTCAGGAGTTCCCACACGACGGCGGCGCCGAGTGGTGCCGGGAGGTGGGCGGCTTGTTCAGCCGGAGGCGCTGGGTCGCGCGGTGGTCTGGTAGATGTCGGGGATGCCGTCCGCGTCGTCGTCGCGTTCCTCGTCCTCCCACAGCTGCTTGTAGACGCGGTTGCGGCGACGCAGGAGAACGGCGGCGAAGGTCGCGGCGACGAGGGATCCCACGAGGACGGCGGCCTTGATGTGCTCGGTCGTGGTCGGGTCGGGGAAGGCGAGCTCGCCGATGAGGAGGGCGACGGTGAACCCGATCCCGGCCAGGGTCGCGAGGCCGAAGACATCGGCCCAGGCGAGGTCGGGGTTGAGCTGGGCGCGGGTGAATCGTGCGGCGAGGTAGGTACCGAGGAAGATGCCGACGATCTTGCCGACGACGAGGCCGATGACGACGCCGAGGGGTTCGGGGTCGGTGAAGACGTGGCCCAGTGCACTGCCCGAGATGCTGACTCCGGCGGCGAAGAGGGCGAACAGCGGAACCGCGACGCCCGCGGAGAACGGGTGCAGCAGGTGCGAGACACGGGCGGCCGGGGACGACTTCTCACCCCGGTCGCGGGTGGTGCGCAGGATGAGGCCCATGGCGACGCCGGCGACGGTGGCGTGGACGCCGGAGTTGTACATCAGCGCCCAGGTCGCGAGGCCGAGCGGTACGTACCACCACCAGCCGCGGACCCGGAAGCGCTGGAGGGCGTAGAAGAGGACGAGGCCCGCGAAGGCTCCGCCCAAGGCCCAGAAGTTGAGGTCGGAGGTGAAGAAGACGGCGATGATGAGGATGGCGCCGAGGTCGTCGACGACGGCCAGGGTCAGCAGGAACGCGCGCAGCGCCGCAGGCAGGTGGGTGCTGAGGACGGCGAGGACCGCGAGCGCGAAGGCGATGTCCGTGGCCATCGGCACGGCCCAGCCCTCAAGGCTCCCGTTGCCGATCGTGACGGTGAGCGCGTAGAGGGCGGCGGGGACCGCCATGCCGCAGACGGCGGCGATCACAGGCAGTGCGGCGGTGGCGGGGGTGCGCAGCTCCCCCACGACGAACTCGCGCTTCAGCTCGATGCCGGCGACCAGGAAGAAGACCGCGAGCAGACCGTCGGCGGTCCAGTGGGCGACCGAGAGGTCGAGGCCGAGGCCCGGTATGCCGAAGTGGAAGTCCCTGACGGACTCGTACGCCGCACTCCACGGGCTGTTCGCCCAGGCGAGCGCGACGACGGCCGCCGCGAGGAGGACGAGGCCGCCCACGGTCTCCGTGCGGAGGGCTTCGGTGATCGCCTGTCGTTCGGACCAGGGCAACAGGCCGAGGATCACCTTGCGCGGGCGTGACTGCGTCATGAGGGACGGCCTCCGGGACGGGTTGACGGTTGGGCACAGGGCCCCTCGACGCCGACCAGACTTCCCGGCACACCAGCGCGTTCCATTGACGCGTTCTTAACACCCTATCGAGCTCCCGAGAGGGTTGCCAGGGCGCCTCTCGGTTGCCGAAGCGGGTGTAGGGCCCGGCTTCTCACCAGGGCGTGAGGTGAGGGCAGGCCCCTGCGGGAGCCGGGGCGGGCTACCCGTCCTCCGGCCCCCGCGGCATCTGACGGCCACCGGTGAAGGGAAGCGTGTCGGCATCGGCCTCGGCCGCGTCGGCAAGCGCCTCGGCGGCGGCTTCCGCGGCCTTCGCCGCATCCTCGGCCGCCTGGGCGGCGGCCGTGCCCTCCGCGGACGTCTCCCTGGTGGCCGGAGACTGCGGCAGCACCTCGTTGAACGCGCGGGACACCCCTTGAAGCGCGGACGTGACCTCGCTGGGAATCACCCAGAAGGTGCTGCCCGCCCCCTGGGCGAGCTGGGGCAGCATCTGCATGTACTGGTAGGCGAGGAGCTTGGGGTCGGGGTCGTTGCGGTGCACGGCCTGGAACACCTCGTCGATGGCCCGGGACTGGCCCTCGGCCTTGAGGATCTCTGCGGTGCGGTTGCCCTCCGCCCGCAGGACGGCGGACTGCTTGTCCCCCTCGGCGGTCAGGATCTGCGACTGCCGCTGCCCCTCGGCCCCGAGAATCGCCGCCCGCTTGTCGCGCTCGGCGCGCATCTGCTTCTCCATCGCGTCCTTGATGGACTGCGGCGGGTCGATGGCCTTGATCTCCACGCGGTTGACCCTCAGCCCCCACTTGCCCGTCGCCTCGTCGAGCACACCACGGAGCTGGTTGTTGATGGTGTCACGTGAGGTCAGGGTCTTCTCCAGGTCCATCGAGCCCACGACGTTGCGCAGGGTGGTCACGGTGAGCTGTTCGACACCCTGCAGGAAGTCGGCGATCTCGTACGCGGCCGCTCGCGGGTCCGTGACCTGGAAGTACAGAACGGTGTCGATCTCGACGACCAGGTTGTCCTCGGTGATGACGGGTTGCGGCCTGAAGGAGACCACCTGTTCCCGCAGGTCGATCACCGGATAGACGCGGTCGACGTAAGGGATGACGAGGTTGAGACCCGGCCTCAGGGTGCGGCGGTAGCGGCCGAGGCGTTCGACGTTGCGGGCGCGGGCCTGCGGCACGATGCGTACCGCCCGCACCACGGTGAACACCGCGAGCGCCGCGAGGATCAGACCGGCTATGAGCAGTCCCGACACGTCCATGACCTACTCCCGGGGGTAGACGACGGCGGTGGCGCCGTCGATCTCCATGACGTCGACGGTCGCCCCCGGAGGTATCACCAGCGTCTCGTCGTAGGCGCGGGCCGTCCACTCCTCGCCACCGATACGGACCCTGCCGCCCAGTCCCGTCACCTCCGCCACGACGTGAGCGGAGCGGCCCACCAGAGCGTCCACGCCGAACCTCTCGGCCTGCGGCGTGAGCAGATGGCGCACGGCGACGGGGCGCACGAACAGCAGACTGACCACGGACAGAACGGTGAAGACCACGAGCTGCAGGGGCAGCGGGAGCCCCAGGGCGGCTGTTCCCGCCGTGACCGCTGCGGCGACACCGAGAATCCCGAGTGCAGCGGTGAGGGTGAAGATCTCCGCCACCACCAGCACCCCTGCGGCGATCGACCAGACCAGCCTAAGGTCCATGGCGCTCTCCCGGCAGGTACGACTGCGCGAAGGACTGAACAAGAAGTGCACCCTTCTGCCGTATCTACCCCGTTTTGCGAGGGAGCACGCTCAGGTCGTCGGGAACGGCCACGTCGGCGGGGGGGTGCCGTGTGCCGCCCAACGGGGCGGGCGAAGAGACGGCGAGGGTCCGTCGCCAGGGCGATCGCGGCTTCGACGGCGGGCTCCGCGCCTGTCTGGAGGGCGGATCAAGACGTCTGCCGAGAATCCGCACGACGCCGTCGACGTGTACGTCCTGCACTCCCTCCCCCTACCGAGGACGAACCCGCCCTGGACGGCAAGGGCACGAACCGTTGGACACTTACCGAAGGCTTCCGCCGAGACAGACCGTTCAGAACATGCACGACACGATCGCGCTCTTCCCCTGTCACTGTGCGTAGCCGCTTCTCCGAGCCGAGAACTAGCCTTGACCAGGGGCTGCGCTCCTGCCGAAGCAGTGCCAGCCGGGGAGAATCTGGGGAGAATCAAGCCGCCTTGGGGAGCGGCTGGGGAGAATCGGCCGCGTAAGGCGGTGTCATCGCGAAAGCTCCGGAAAGGAGCAAAGTCGCAGGCCAGCACCCCTTAGACGTCTATCTGCGCAGGTCAGCGCCCCGTGGGCGAGGACTTCAAGAAGATCTCCTCGCCCTTGTAAGATCATGCGGCCCCTACGCGCTCGTCAGGCTGCTTCCCAGAGGCCGGCGTCCAGGATCCGGGCGGCCTTGGTGATACTGCCCGGCATCAGGTGCCGGTAGGTGCGGTACGTCTCTTCGATGGACTTGTGGCCCATCCATTCCGCGACGTCGGTGATGGGGATGCCGTTGCCGAGAGCGTTCGAGGCGAAGTAGTGCCGGAAGCCGTACATCCCCACGCCTTGCTCTGGCGGGAGGTTCTCGAAGAGTCGCTTCACGCGCCGCCGCTCCATCGGCTCCGTGTAGCAGCCACTGGGACCTCGCAGCAGGTACCCGTCCCCTGTTGTGCCGTACTTCTCCGCGTAGCGCTCGATCGCCTCGTGGACCGATCGGGGCAGAGGCACCTCGCGGAACTCCCCCGTCTTCCGGTGCTTCAGCTTCGCCGGCTTGTGCGTGTTGGAATGGATCTGCTCGTCGACCCGGTACACGTCCTTGGCCACGACGTTGTTGACGTTCACCGCCCGCGCCTCACCGTTCCGCAGACCACATCCCGCCATCATCACGATCTCCAGCGCCAGCTCCTCGTCGGCGACCATCAGCGCTTTCGTCACGTAGGCGAGAGAGGGAATGGCAACCTGCTCGCGCACGTACTCCGGTTCCTGGACCCCCTTCACCGGGTCGTCCGCCATGGCCCCCTTGGCGTACGCGTCCCGCAGGATGGTCTTGAGAACCCGGAATATGTTCACCTGGTTGCCCCGACCGACCCCATCGCCCTCCATCTCGTCAAGAAAGCGCTCGACCACCATCGGGGTGACCGAATTCAGCTTCCTTGCCCCCAGGCGCGGGACGATGTGCACGTTGATCGAGCTGTCGACATGCCAGCCTGTGGAGTAATCCGTCATCCTGCGCTGCCGGGGCCGCCACTGCTTCGCGTACTCCTCGACCGTCAGCTGACCCAGCTCACGGCGGGCCGCCGCCACCGACGGCGCCGTGGTCTTCTTCTCCGCGTACAACTGCGTGAGGCGTTCGATCGCGTCATCCTGCGTGCCGTATCCGGACTCCTCACGCTGCTTGCCCAGCGCGTCCCGGAAGCGGATCGAGTACGGGTGAGGGCAGCGGGTGGGCTTCGCGCAGTCACAGTCCTTGAAGAAGGACCCCATGCCGCGGGCGAGCTGTCGGGCCATGTACGCACCATCCGTTCGAGCCCAAGAACCTGCTCAGGCGCCGCACTGTAAGGTCGCAGGTCAGCAAGCGGGGACACGTCCGGGACGCATGCTGACCGTTTGCTGACCTGAGGGGGGCACATGATGCCCCTGACCTGCGGCAACGCCAAATAGTCAGATCTTGGACTTGAACAGAGTGCGCAGCACTGTGGACTCCTCGAAGACGGCTCCCTGCCTGCTTTGTGCAGGTCAAGGGCGGCCTCGACCCTACACCGACACCCCCGCCCGATGTTTGTGAGGAACGTCGCTCCGATCAGGCGAGACGGCTTCCTGAACGGCTCAGGCCGAGACCGGTGTACGGGACAGGGCCGTACGCAGGGCGAAGACGCCGAGCAAGCCGCCTGAAGCGAACCGCTGAGCGGTCATCACGCGGGGTCGGGCGGCCAGGAACCCCGACACGCGTGCCGCGCCCAGCATGATGAGAGCGTTCACGGAGATCCCCACGATGATCTGCACCCCACCGAGCTGCAGCAGTTGCGCCCACTCCGGGCCCGCCTGCGGATCCATGAACTGGGGCAGAAGAGCGGCGTACAGGAGAGCGATCTTGGGGTTGAGCAGGTTGGTCAGGAGCCCCATCGAGAACAGGCGGGCGTCGGAGACGGGCGGCAGATCCTGGGTCGGAGCGAAGGGCGACCGGCCACCGGGACGGAGCATGTCCCAGGCCAGGTAGGCCAGGTAGGCGGCCCCCGCGAGCTTGACCACCGTGAACGCCAGTGGCACGGCGGCGAACAACGCCGACAGGCCGGCGGCCGCGGCCACCAGATAGCAGAGGAATCCCACCGCGGTCCCGCTCAGGCTGACCAGGCCCGCCCTGCGGCCTTGGGTGATCGCGCGAGAGGCGAGGTGGATCATGTTCGGTCCCGGAGTCAGGGCCATGCCCAGTTCGACCAGGGCTACTCCCCCAGCTGCGGCCAGACTGATCACCGATCAACTCCCGATCATTCAGCGGGCACTTGCTACCCGGAGTGGGGCGGCGCCCTGCTGGGACGGGCAGCTGTGACGCGTCGGCAGTGCCCACATCGCCTTCCTCAGGATACGACCCTGTCGTTCGGTGTCTCCGTGCGCCCCTCACTGCCTCTGACGGACCGCCGTCGCGGACCGTGGCTGTTCGACGGTGGCCTGTCATACCGCGCGGATGACGACGAGCGAGCCCTCGTAGGCGGGTTGGTCGCGCAGGTGACCGAAGCGTTCGTCCCAGGCCCCTGAGGCCAGGTCGCGGCGGAGCGTGCGGTCGAAGTGCTCGCGGGTGTTGTCGTCGACGAAGCTCCATGCGGAGCACGCCTGCCTGGCGGCGGGGTCGAGCAGCATTTCGGGGCGGCCGTAGTACGCCTCGTTGAAACCGTCGGTGCAGTCGAGCGGGATCGGTACGGCCTCGATGGAGACGGTGCCGCCCAGCGCTGCCGCCATCTCGTCGACGGACGGGTGGCGGCGGGCCTCCGTGTCGAGGACGGCGGGCGCGTACTCGTACAGCCAGAAGTCGCGGACGAGGGCGGGGTCGCAGGTGAGGATCACGACGGGGCCACCGGTCACGCGGCGCATCTCCCGCAGGCCGGCCGTGACGTCGCTCCACTGGTGGACGCTGAACAGGGTCATCGAAGCGTCGAAGGAGCCGTCGGCGAAGGGGAGGTCCTCGGCGACGGCGTCCACGGCCGGGTCGAGTCCGTTCGGGCGCCGGGCCCGCATGGAGGCCGACGGTTCGACGGCGGTCACCGTGCCGCCGATGTTCTCGTACGAGCCCGCGCCGGCGCCGACGTTGAGGACGGTCCGGCCGTCTCCCAGGGCTCTGGCGATGAAGCGGGCGATGCGACCGTCCGGACGGCGGTAGGTGGAGCAGCCGGAGCCGACGGTGCCGTAGTCGACGTCGCCGGCGCTGCCGTCGTGGGTACGTGTCGTCATCTGTCCGACCTCGCCTCGTGAGCAGGAGCAGCGGAGGCGGATGGGGGTGGGCCCGCCCGGAGCGGCGCATGCGGGTACGTCCGCCGCGCCGCCCGCATCACTATCCTGCATCTGCCCAGGCAAGTTGCACAATGCCCTCATGAATGCCTGGATCATCACCCGTATCGACGTGCATTTGCGGTTTGGAGGTGTCGACGGAAGAGTCGTGCGGCGGGTGTCATCCGGACGGACTGGCGCGGGCCGGGAGGTGTCCTCGCACTCGTCCAGCCCCTGCACGGAACGCCCGTGCAGCGGACGACGGTTGCGGTCGGCGGCCAACACGCCCAGGTGCCGTACGGGCACCTCGGCATGGGGTCTGCAAAGGGCCCCTGCGCGCAGAACACCGCGAACAGCGCGCAGGGCCCTTCCCGGCCGGCCGGCCTAGGACGGCGAGAGCCACTCTTCCGTCTCGGCCCCGACACGAGCCAGTCAATCAGTCTCCGACATCGGGGCGCGATGGGATCCAGGTACAGAAATCAACCCTCCCACGAGGGGCCATTACAGTAGATCATCCAAGAGGGGAAAGCGCCCTGTAGGGGCACATCTGCCAGGTGACTTCTCGACTCGGTCTCGCCGATGCGGCCTCAAGGCGAGAGGAACGCGAGGCCCCGACGGTCGAGGAAGCCGTGTCGACACCGGCTCCGCTCCATGGCCCGCGCCAGGCCTCCCTCCTGACACCCCGTCGACAGGACGTGCGCCTGGCGGCCTTCGATCTCCGCGCCGCCACCGACCGTGGCCGGGCGGCTGAGCCGGTGCCGCGCCGGACGGCCGCGGCCGAACGGCTGAGCCGGGGCTCGGGGCGATACGCCGGATCTTCATCACTCGGACTCCGCTGGACGATTGAATCGGCTTCCTGGCAGCTGAAGCGGAATTGCCGGATAGCGAGTGGCAGTTGCGGCCAATGGAGGGATGCAACAGGATCATCTGCCGCCCGTGGGCCCACCCATCAGGAGATTCAGCGACCTTCCCAGGGGATGTATCCACAGGTCAGGCCAGTAGCGCCGGACAGGGCCGCTTTATTGGATCGATTTGCGAATACGCAAGCCCAACGCGTCCGTTCGGCTGGTGCATGCGATGCGGGACACCGCGTGACTTTCCCGTTCCGGTAGCGTCGACGAAGACGAAGCAGGTCACAGACGTGACAACTGCGCTTTCCGGCTTTGTGAGGCGTGCTCCATGACCCTGTCCATTCGTAACCAGCTCCCCGGCACCGTCACCGCCGTCACCACGGGTGAGGCCATGGCCTCGGTGAAGGTGCGCCTGGTCGGCGGCCAGGACATCACCGCCGCCATCACCGCCGACGCCGTCGAGGACCTGGGCCTCGCCGAGGGTTCCGCGGTCAAGGCCCTCGTCAAGTCGACCGAGGTCGCCCTGGCGACCGGTCCGGTCGAGGGACTGTCCATCCGCAACCAGCTTCCGGGCTCCGTCACCGAGGTCACGACCGGCGGCGCCATGGGCTCCGTGAAGGTGTCCGTCCAGGGCGGCGAGCTGACCGCCGCGATCACCAGGGACGCCGTCGAGGACCTCGGCCTGGCCGCCGGCTCCTCCGTCGTCGCGCTCATCAAGTCCACGGAGATCTCCCTCTCCGCCGCCTGATCGAGGCGCTCGCGGTGAGGGCCGTGCCCCCGGACGGAGCACGGCCCTCACCGGCTTGGGGAGGACGCGGCTCACGGTGGGTTCCTACGGCCCGTGAGCCGATCGGCGCGCCGGGGACACGAGGTCGGCCGCGACCCGAAACACCGGCGGCGGAAGGTGGAGACCATGCCTCCTCCGCCCGCCTCCGCGGTGACCGAACCGTCCTCGTCCACCCCGGGCGTACCGACGCATCCGCGAGCGGTCCCTTGGCACGAGGCCCGCGTGCGCGCGCACCGCGCGGCACACCCCGCTCCCCCGCGCCGTACACCTCTGCGTGACGCCACCGGGCTCACGCTCGCCGGCGACCTCCTCGCGCTCGGCCCGCACCCTGCCTTCGACACCGCCGCCATGGACGGATACGCCGTGTCCGGAGCTCCGCCCTGGAGCGTCCGGGGAACAGCCCGTGCGGGCATGGCGTGGCCGGGGATCCTCGCCCCCGGCGAGTGCGTCCGCATCTCCACGGGCTCTCTCGTGCCGGTCGGCGCGGACGCGGTCGTCCCGCTCGAGGTCGCGACGGACACCGACGGTCACGTGTTCGGCGCCGCCCCGCCGGAGGGCCGCCACGTCCGGCGTACGGGCGAGGACGCGGCGGCCGGCGACCGGCTGGCCCCGGCGGGGACGCGCATCGGGCCCGACTGGAAGGACGGGGGTCTCGCGCCGGTGCTCCTGCCGCAGGCATGAGACCCGTGTGCCGGGTGCAGGACCGGAGCCGCCGCCGCTGCCGGCCGACGGCCTCGCGTTCGTAGCGCGATCGGACGTGGACCCGGCCGGCGGCGGCCTGCCGGCACTCCACGACGTCGGGCACCACGGTGGAGAACGTCCGGTCGGGGTCGGTGCGGTGGCGGCTCTGCCGCCCTCGAGGCATGCGGGTCGGGAACACCGGCCTCGACCGCCTTCGTCGGCAGGTCCAAAAACAGTGGGGAGGGCTCGTCCGGTGCCCTCTCCGGGTCGAACGCGGGCAGCGGGCGAGCGTAGACCTCGATACCGCGCAGCCGGGTGCGCACGGCCGGGGGATCCGTTTCCGGCATGGTGCGCTCCCGGGGTTCAGAGGGTGACGACCGTGGTCTCGGTGGCCTTGACGCTGGTCCAGACGGGCACGCCTTCGGCGAGGCCGAGTTCGGCGGCGGCCTGGGGGGTGATCTCGGCGACCAGGTCGGGGGCCTCGGCGGAGGTGACCAGGACGCGCAGGCGGCTGCCGCTGGTGGTGATCTCGCGTACGGTGCCGGGCCACACGTTGCGGGGGCTGCCGGCGGGCTTCTCCCGGTGCAGGGAGACCGCTTCGGGGGCGACGATCGCGAGGGCCGGGGTGCCGGGCGGCGGGGGTTCGGCGGCCACGAGGACGCCGCCGTCGTCGAGGGCGAGGCCGTCGGGGGTGGCGGTGCCGGGCAAGGCGTTGCGGCCGAGCATGCGGGCGACCCAGGGGGAGCGCGGGTGGCGGGTGACCTCGGCGGGGGCGGCGTCCTGGAGGGCGCGGCCGTCCTGGAGGACGAGGACGCGGTCGGCGAGCGAGACGGCCTCGACCGGGTCGTGGGTGACGATGAGGCAGACGCCGCCGAAGCCGGCGAGGTGGGTGCGCAGGGTGTGGCGTACATGCGCGCGGGTGGTCTGGTCGAGCGCGGCGAGCGGTTCGTCGAGGACGAGGAGCCGGGGCCGGGCCGCGAGGGCTCGGGCGAGGGCGACGCGCTGGGCCTGGCCGCCGGAGAGCTGGCCGGGGCGCCGGTGGGCGAGGTGCCCGACGCCGAGGCGGTCGAGCCAGGCCCGGGCCTCGCGGCGGGCCTCGGCACGCGGGACGCCCTGGGCGCGAAGCCCGTACGCGGTGTTGGCGAGGGCCGACAGGTGGGGGAAGAGGGCGCCGTCCTGCGGGACCCAGGCGACCCGGCGCCGGTGCGGGGGCAGGGCGGTGACGTCCTCGCCCCCGAGCCGGAGCTCGGCGTGGGCGCGGGGGGTGAGGCCGAGGAGTGCGCGCAGCAGGGTGGTCTTCCCGGCGCCGTTCGGGCCGACGACGGCGATGGTGGTGCCCGGGTCCGCGTCGAGGGTGAGGACGGTGAAACCGGTGACGTCGGCGTGCAGCGACCAGCGTCCGCCGGACGGCGCGGCCGATCCGGCGCCGGACTGCGGCTCCGCGACGGGCGTTTCCTCGACGGGCGGCTCCTTGACGGCGGCCGGTTCCTCCGCGGGCGCACCGCTCCGCCGCTCGGCCGACGGCGTGCCCGTCCAGCGGCCGCGCAGCGCGATGAGTACGCCCATGGCGATGGCGAGGAGGAGCAGGGAGACGGAGGTCGCCGCCTCGGGCTCGTCCTGGAGGAGCAGGTAGACCTGAAGCGGCAGGGTCTGGGTCGTGCCGGGCAGGTTTCCGGCGAAGGTGATCGTCGCACCGAACTCGCCGAGCGCCCGCGCCCAGGTGAGCGCCGCTCCGGCGAGGACGCCGGGCGCCACCATGGGCAGGGTGACGGTGAAGAACACCCGGACCGGTGAGGCCCCCAGGGACGCTGCCGTCTCCTCGTACCGGGGGCGCAGTCCGCCGAGCGCGCCCTCCAGGCTGATCACGAGGAAGGGCATGGCGACGAAGGTCGCGGCGAGGACGGCGCCGGAGGTGTGGAAGGGGAGGGTGATGCCGAAGGTGCCCTCCAGCCACGGGCCGAGGAGTCCGCGCCGGCCGAAGGCGAGGAGCAGGGCCACACCACCGACGGTCGGCGGCAGCACCATCGGCAGCAGCACGAGCGAGCGGACGAACGCCTTGCCGGGAAACGGCACCCGGGCGAGCAGCCAGGCCAGGGGCACTCCGAGGAGCAGCGAAAGACCGAGCGCCCAGAAGGAAACGAGGAGCGACAGCTTCAGCGCCTGGACGGTGCCGGGCGAGGTGAGGTGGTCGGCGAGTTCGCCCCACTCGGTCCGGGCGAGGATGCCGACGAGGGGGAGGGCCAGGAAGGCCACGGCCAGGAGCGCGGGCACGGCCAGCGCGAGGGGCGGACGTGCCCCCGGAGTTCGTACGCCTGCTCGTTTCATCGGAGATCCCGGAGAAGTGCGGACATGGAGCGGAGGGGCTGTCCGGTCCCCCGATGCGGACAGCCCCCTCGCGGTCTGGGTGATCCCGGGCGGTTACGGCTTCTGGAAGCCCGCGTCCTGGAGGATCTTCTGGCCTTCGGGCGAGGACAGCCACGCGACAAACGCGGCGGCCGCCTCGGCGTTCTTGGACTCCTTGATCGTGGCGGCCGGGTACTTGGCGATCGCGTTCTGGTCGTCGGGGATCTCGACGGCGTCGACCTTGTCCTTCACGCTCTCGGCATCCGTCTTGTAGACGAGACCGGCGTCGGCCTCACCGAGCTCGACCTTGCTGAGGACGGCGCGGACGTTGGGCTCCTGGGAGACCGGCTTCACCGTGACGTTCTGCTTGTCGAGGATCTGCTTGCTGTACTTGCCGGCCGGGACCTCGGGGGCGGCGAGAACGACCTTGAGCTTGGTGTCGGCCAGGTCCTTCAGGTCGTCGACCTTGAAGGGATTGCCCTCACCGGTGGCGATGACCAGCCGGTTCTTCGCGATGATCGCGGGCGTACCCGTGTCGGCCCTCACCTTGTCCATGCTCTTGGTGTCGGCGGTGACCAGGACGTCGGCGGGAGAGCCCTGCGCGACCTGGGCGACGAGCTCCTGCGACCCGGCGAAGGAGAAGACGAGCTTCGTGCCCGGGTGGGACTTCTCGTACGCGGCGCCGGCCGTCTTGAAGACGTCGGTGAGGGAGGCGGCCGCGAGGACCGTCAGGTTCACGCTGGGCGCGGCGCTCGCGGACCCGGAGGGGGTGGAGCCGGCCGTGTCCTTCTTCGTGTCGTCGCCGGACGAGCAGGCGGCGAGCGGGACGAGCAGGGCGGCGGTGAGCGCGGCGGCGGTACGGCGTCTGATCGGTGTGAGGGACATGAGGGTCGGAACTCCTTGGAGAGGAAGGGAAAGACATGGACAGGCCGGCCGCGCCGACGGCCGAGAGGGTGGCGCGTACTGCGTGAGGGGTGGTCAGGTGCGGTCGATGTGCACGCTGGTCGACTTCACGCGGGCGGTGGCCTGCATGCCGACTTCCAGTCCCAGCTCCTCCACGGCCTCACGGGTGAGGAGGGAGACCAGCCGGTGCGGTCCGGCCTGGATGGTGACCTGGGCCGCGATGTCGCCGAGCTTGATCCCGGTGACGATCCCCGGGAACGCGTTCCGCGCCGAGGTGTACGACGCGTCGTCGTCGTCGCCCAGCGCGAGCTCCACGGAGAACGCCGCGAGCGACTTCCCGTCGATGACGCGCCGGCCGCTCTCGTCGCGGTGGGTCGCGACCCGCCCCGCGTCGGCCCAGCGCCGCGCCGTGTCCGGGCTGACGCCCAGCAGACGGGCGGCCTGCCCGATCGTGTAGGACTGCATATGCGACACCGTAGGGCGCGATCGATCTCATCTGCAACAAGGTCGTGGGACTCTCCATCGCGGATGAGAGATCGATCGTAGGAATCCACGAGAGATGCCGTCCGGTGGTCTCACGCCTCGGACGGAATGACTCCGGCGAGTCGGGGGGAACCGACCCGGACCCCGGCCGGGGAACCGGCATGCCGGGCTCCGTGGTGGTCGTACGGCACGCCGAGCCGGGTGCCGACCGGGGCGGGGTACCGGCCGTCCGTCCGGGCCGCGGGGAGGACCCGGGCGTTGGCGCAATGCGTGACCGTCGCCCGGTCTACCCACCGAAGCCTCTCGCGTGCTCGTCGAGGGCGAGCCAGACGCGGTCGCGGGTCACGGGAAGCTCGGTGAAGCGGATGCCCGTCGCGTCGCGCAGGGCATTGGCGAACGCGGGGGCCACGGGGTTGAAGGGGCTCTCGCTCATGGACTTGGCGCCGAGCGGGCCGATCGCGTCGGACGTCTCCGTGAAGTGGACCTCGGTCCGGGGCACGTCCGCGTACTGGGGGAGCCGGTAGCGGCGGAAGGCGGCGGTCGTCACCTCTCCGCGTTCGTCGATCCGGACGGTCTCGAAGAGCGTGGCGCCGAGCGCCTGCGCCACCCCGCCCTCCACCTGGCCCCGGCACTGCATCGGGTTCATGACCTTGCCGGCGTCCGCCGCGTGCACGCTGCGCAGGATGCGGATCTCGCCCGAGCCCGGATCGACGGCGATCCTGAACCACTGGGCGTTGAAGGCGACCGAGCGCGGTGAGCCGCCCCAGTGCCCGTCCGCCGCCAGCTCCTCCGCCGCGCCGAGCGCGTGGGCCGCCTCGTACAGCTCCTTGAGAGTGACCGTACGGCCGGCGCAGTCCACGGACTCGGCGCCGAGGACGCACAGGTGCCGGGCGATGCCGGTGTGCCGGGCGGCGAGGGTACGGAGGCGTTCGGCGAGGGAGGTCGCGGCGAGGAGGACCGCCTTGCCGGCGACGACGGTGCCGGCGGAGCCGAAGGCGCCGGTGTCGTGGCGGACGACGTCGGTGTCGGACTGGCGGACGGTGAGCCGGTCCGCGGTGGTGTTCAGGGCGCCGGCGGTGATCTGCTTGTGCACGGTGGTGGTGCCGTTGCCGAACTCGGCGGTGCCCACCGCGATGTCGTACGTGCCGTCCTCCAGGAGGGAGACGCGGGCGTCGGCGTAGTGGCCGCCGGGCGGGCCCGTGGCGATCATCGCCATGCCGGTGCCCTGGCCGACCAGCCAGCCCTCGGGGGCCTGTTCGGCGCTGCGGTCCTCGGCGATGGCCTTCCGTACGACGGAGAGACACTGGTCGAGCCCGTAGGAGGCGATGTACAGGTCCTCCTCCTCGCCGATCGGGCTGTGCATGCCCTCCCCCGGGCCGATGATGTTCTTCTCCCGGAGAACGAGCGGGTCCATGCCGAGGCGGCGGGCCAGCTCGTCCATGACGGACTCGACGGCGAAGGTGACCTGCCCGAGGCCGTAGCCCCGGAAGGCGCCCGCCGGGACGACGTTGGTGCAGACGGAGTAGGCCTCGACCTTCTTGTGCGGGGCCCGGTAGACGGCGAAGGACTCGCCGACGCTGTGGAACATCACCGCCGGACCGTGATTGCCGTACGCGCCGGTGTTGGACACCACCCGCATCTGTACGGCGGTCAGCGTCCCGTCGTTCCGCGCCCCCACCTTGATGCCGATGGTGAACGGGTGCCGGGTGGTCGCCCCGTAGAACTGCTCGGCCCGGGTGTACTCGAGTTTCACGGGCCGTCGCAGCGTGAGGGCGGCGAGAGTGACGATGTCCTCGGTGAGCATCTCCTGCTTGCCGCCGAAGCCTCCGCCGACGCGGCCCGCGACCACCCGGACCTCGTCCTCCGGCAGCCCGTAGAGCGCGCACAGCGCCCGCCGGGTCAGGAACGGCGTCTGGGTGGAGGAGCGCACGGTCAGCCGCTCGCCCGTCCCGTCCTCCTTCGGCTCGAAGTACGCGACGCAGCCGTGCGTCTCCAGACTCGCGTGCTGCACGCGCTGGGTGCGGAACGTCTCCTCGTGCACGACGTCCGCCTCCGCGAAGCCGTCCTCGACCGAGCCGATCTCGCCGTGCACCTCGCCCGCCACGTTGTCCTCGACCCGGGCGATGCGCATCTCCGGGCCCTTCCCCGCGTGGATCACGGGCGCGCCGGGGCGCATCGCCTCCTCCGGGTCGATGACGTGGGGCAGTTCCTCGTACGTCACCTCGATGCGGCGGCAGCCCTCCTCGGCCGCCTGCTCGCTGTCGGCCACGACGGCCGCGACGCGCTGGCCGACGTACCGGACGACGTCGTCCAGGACCCGGGTGTCGTCGGGGTCCTCGGTGGGGTGCTCGTGGCGGGCGGAGGAGTAGAGCGTCTCGGGCGCGTCCTCGTGGGTGAGGACGGCGACGACCCCGGGGACGCGCCGCGCGGCCGCGGTGTCGATCGCGAGGATCCGGGCGTGCGGGTGCGGGGAGCGCAACAGCTTCATGTGCAGCAGGCCCGGGACCTCGACGTCGAAGGTGTACCGGGCGGTGCCGGTGACGACCTGCGGACCGGCCGGGGCGGCCACGTTGCGCCCCACCGCCTCCCCCGCGCTCGGCCGTTCGGTGTGCCGCACGCCCCGGACGGCGTCCTCGATCGCCCGATAGCCGGTGCAGCGGCAGATGTTGCCCTTGAACGCCCGGGGCAGGTCGTCCAGCTTGGCGTCGTCGTGCGGGGTGCCGCGCTCCGCCTCCAGGGCGGCCGTCGTCATCAGGAAGCCGGCCGTGCACATGCCGCACTGGTAGCCCTGCGCGTCCAGGAACCTCTGCTGGACGGGGTGGAGCTCGCCTTCCGGGGAAGCGAGTCCCTCCACGGTCGTCACCGCTCGCCCCTCGGCCCGTACGGCCGGGTAGACACAGCTGTGCACCGGTTCCCCGTCGACGTGGACGGTGCAGGCCCCGCAGTCGCCGGCGTCGCACCCCTTCTTCACCCCGAACCATCCCCGCTCGCGCAGATAGGTCCGCAGGCACTGGCCGCCTCGCGGCTCGGTGTCGAACGTGCGGCCGTTGACCTGGATGTCGAAGCTCATCGGGCGCCTTCCCGGGTGCCGTGGGGGGTGGTGAGTTCACGGCGGATCTCCTCGGCGAGGCGCAGGCCCATGTGCCGTCGCCATGCGGGGAGTCCGTGGATGTCGTCGAACCATTCGGGGCCGGACACCGCGGTTTCGATCGCGGTACGGAGCTGCCCGGCGGTCGGCGGCAGGGGAAACCAGAACCGGAACGGGCGGGTGGTGGCGGCGGTGACCGTCACCGCCATCGCCCCGTCCACCGGGTCGAGCGTCCCGATCACCAGGGCGCCGGACCGCCCGAGGCCGTAGAGCGACGCCTGCCGGAAGGCCGTACGGCACTCCAGCGACCGCCCCGGCAGCGTCACCGAGCGCAGCAGCTCGCCCACCGCGAGGTCCTTCAGGCCCGCGCCCCGGATGAAGTCGGCCACCTTCACCTCGCGCGTCGACCCGTCCTGGGCCAGGAGGAGACAGCTGCCGTCGAGGGCGGCGGTGAGGGAGATCATCGGCCCGGCCGGCAGGCCGTTGCACAGGTTTCCCCCGACGGTCGCCATGTTCCAGATCTTGAACGAGGCGAGGAAGGCCCGGGAGCACTGCTCGAAGAGCGGTGCCGCGGGTGCGTCCAGGAAACGTCTGCCGTAGCGGGACAGTTGAGTGATGGTGCAGGTCGCCGCGATCTCCAGCGAGCCGTCCGGGTGGCGCGTGAGCGGCTCCCAGTCCATCCGGCTCAGGTCGACCAGCCGCCGCAGATGCGGCTGGGGCTCGGAGAACAGATACGTACCGCCGCCCAGCCACGCGTCCCCGGGCCGCCAGGGCTCACGCAGTCGCGCGTCCCTCACGTCCGTGATCGTGTTCAGATCCATTCCCGCCACTGCCTTCCGACCGATGCCTTCAGGCCAGTGAAGCCCGGCACGGACCCCCGGCACGACTGGATGGGAGCCCGGAAAACATCCATCGGGCCTCGCACCTCCCTGGAGGATCGACCAAGAAGCATTTTCTGCCTGAGCTTGGGCACTTACGATGCAGCGACTCGTATCTGCCTCGTGAATGTGAGTGCGGGCTTCGGCCCGCGACCTCGCAAGGAGCCCTCATGCACGTCGATCACCTCCTCCACCTCGACCGCCTCGACCTCTCTCTCGTCTGGGGCGAGGAGACGCTGCTCGGCCAGGAGATCGCCGGGGTCACCGCGACCGATCTGGAGGACCCGGCGCGCTTCCTGCAGCCCGGAGAGATCGTGCTGAGCGGACTCGTCTGGTGGAGCCGCGACAGCGCCGCCGCCAAGGCCGACCGCTTCGTCTCCGCCCTGCGGGAGGAGAGAGCCGTGGCGCTGCTGGCCGGCGAGGAGACACACGGGCATGTGCCGCGCGAACTCGTCGAAGCCTGCCGCAGGCACCGCGTCCCCCTCATCGCCGTACCCCCGCACACCAGCTTCCGGGCCATCACCGAGGCCGTCTACCTGCGCCAGTGGAGCGAACTCAACCGCCATCCCGCGAGCCACCACGCCCTGCCGGAGAACGTCCGCCTCGACCTCGGCCGCGCCCTGGAACACCGCGCCGCGGCCGGCGAACTGCTCGACCGCGCCTTCGCCCACCTCGGCACGCCCGTCTGCCACCTCCTCACCGCCGCGGGCCGAACCGTCGCCCGCACGGGCGCCACCACGGAGCTCCCCGCAAGGGAAGCCCTGAAGGCGCTCGCCGGTCCGCGGGGCACGAGGCTGCGGATCGAAGCCGAGGGCACCGACTTCGACACCTGGTACCTGCACCTTCCCGAGGAGGGGCAGGTCCCGCCTCGGGTCCTCCTGGAGATAGCCGAATTCCTCAGTCTCCACCGGCGCCGAGAGGACAGGCAGCAGGCCGAGCGCGGCCCCGCGGCCGCCCGCCTGATGGAGGCCGTGAGCGCGCCACGCGTCGACTCCGGCCGTCTCCAGCGCGCGCTGGCCTCCTGCGGGCTGGCCGACCGGCCCTCCTGCACGGTCGTCGCCGCCGCTCTGGAACCGGACGGGACCGCCGGCGCCGACGGCGTCGCCGCACTCACCGAGGCACTCCGGCACCTGCCGTCCACCGCGTTCGCCGTCGCCCTGGGAGACGACGGCGCGGCGACGGCCGTCCTCGCGCACGGCGACGACACGACGCACGGGACGACGGAACGACTGCGCGAGGTCGCGCACCTGATCCAGTGCTGCCGGCCGGGGAGCACCTGGCACGTCGGCCTGAGCGAACCAGTCGGGCCATCCGCGTTGAACACCGCTCTGACGCAGGCCCGTTACGCCCTCGCCGGGACCCGCGCCGCGACGCCGCCGTCACCGCGGGTCGCGCGGGTCCGCGACCTCGACAGGCTGGCGATGCTCCTCGCCGGCGTCCCCGCGTCCGTGCGCGACATCTACCGCGAGACCGTCCTCGGCCCCCTGTCCAGGGCCGGACAGAGGTCGGGCGCCATGCTCCTGGAGACCCTGGAGGTGTTCCTCGCGCACGACTGCTCCTGGACGCGGACCGCCGAAACCCTGCACATCCACATCAACACGGTCCACTACCGCGTCGGGCGCATCGAGACCCTCACCGGTCGCGACCTGTCCCGCCTCGACGACCGGGTGGACCTGCGCGCCGCACTCCTGAGCCGCTGACGCCGGAACCTCAGGGCAGATCGATGGGGACGCCGGTCGACGTCACCCCTCACGCATCGGACCGCTCACGCGCCACATTCCGCGGTCGTGCACGCAACCGTGTGGGGCCGCGGCGGGTCTCCCCGTCCGCAGCCGGCCTGCCGGTCGTACGAATCACCAGGTCAACTCCCCGGAGCGCCCCCGGAACTGGTGGGACATCCACTGCCTTCTCCCCGCCCGGCGGTGTTGACTTCATCTGACACCCCCTCAACACCCCCGCAGGCCGACACCTCCCATCGGCGTGCCTCGACTTCCCCAAGGGACAGGTACGTTGAACACTTCCACCACCCGCGGAGCCGGGCTCGTGCTCGGCTCCGCGGCCGCGCTCGTGGCCGGGCTGTGCCTGGCGCCCGCCGCCCAGGCCGCGCCCGATCCCACCGTCTCCTTCGGAGGGGCGACCGCCGTCCCGCTGCCCGCCGGCTCCGGGAAGGGCACCGTCCCGGCACTGGGCGACCTGAACGGCGACGCCAAGCCCGACCTCGTCACCGCCGTCAAGGGATCGAACACCCTGGTGGCCGCGCTCGGCGACGGCAAGGGCGGCTTCGGCCCCGGGGTCTCCTTCAAGCTCGACACCGGCACCTTCCCGACGGCGGTCGCCCTCGCGGACCTCAACGGTGACGGCCGACTGGACGCGGTCGTCGCCGCGGCCCTGACCAAGCAGCCCACACAGCACGGCACGGAGAGCATGGGAAGTGTCGTCGAGCTGCTCGGTGACGGCAGGGGCGGCTTCGCCCCGGCCACCTCCTACTTCGCGCCGACGCTGGTCAACCAGTCCACGAACGCCATGTTCCCCGCGGACATCACGGTCGCCGACATGAACGGCGACGCCAGGCCCGACGTACTGACGTCCAACACCAACGGCGACAACGTCTCGGTGTGGACCAACGACGGCACCGGCGCACTGGGCACCGCGAGCAACTACTACGTCGGCGGCGGCCGGCCCACCGGCTACTCCGCCGCACAGCTGCGCCCTTCCGGTCTGAAGACCGGGGACGTGAACGGCGACGGCAGGCTCGACGTGGTCACCGTGAACGCGGGGACGTCCGACATCTCCGTCCTCCTCGGTGACGGCAGGGGCCGTCTCGGCCCGGCCACCCGCTTCGCCGACGGCGTCTCCCTCGGCCGAGCCATCGCCCTCGGCGACGTCAGCGGCGACGGCAAGCCCGACGTGGCCGTCGCGCACACCGACCGGACGATCACCCTCTTCCTCGGCGACGGCGCCGGAGCCTTCGGCGCCCCGGTCACCCACCCGGTCGGCGGGAGCGCTCTCGAGGGCGTGGCCATCACCGACGTCAACACGGACGCCAAGCCGGACCTGGTCACCGACAACGGCCCCGACGACCGGCCCACCGTCCTCCTCGGCGACGGCACGGGCACCTTCCGCAACGCCGGCCCGCTCTACGACACGAAGGCCGGCGCGAACGGTGCGTACGCCGTCGGAGATCTGAACGCCGACGGCAGGCCCGACCTGGCGGCCTCCTCCACCGTCGCGGGCGTCGCGGCGCAGGTGCTGCTGAACACCTCGAAGCCGAAGCGCACAGCGCAGTCGATGGCGGTACGGGTCGCCAAGGCACCCGGTGTCCTGTCGCTGGAGGTGAACCTGCCGACCGTCGACTTCGGCACGCTGACACCCGGCACCGTCAGCACCCCGGCAGGACTGGGCAGGTTCACGTACACCGACACCCTCTCCACCGCCGCCCCCTGGTCGGTGACCGTTGCCACCACCGACCTGGTCAGCGGCACGGACACCATCGGCTGGAAGAACGTGAGGATCACGACCGGCGGACACCTCAACGGGAGCGGCAGCCAGTGGACGGGCATCGCCAAGCCGGGTCCGGGGGGCCACTTCCCCCAGGGCGCCGACCCGCAGCCGGGCACCAGCCTCTCCCCGGCCGTGACGATGGCGACCGGCGACGGCGGCACTCGGGGCGTCTTCACCCACCAGGGATCGACGGCGCAGTGGAACATCCCCGCGGAGACGGTCCCCGGCTCGTACAGCGGCACCCTGCAGTACACGATCACCGGCTGATCCCGTGAACAGCTGTCCGCGCGCCCGGAGCGGCGCCACCGCCACCCACCGGGCACGGTTCGCCGCCCTGTGGAGCCTCCTCCTCACGGTCCTCGTCCTCGCTCCGGCGCCGGGCGCGCAGGCAGTACCGGGCCCCACACCCTCCACGTCCGCGGCGGGCGCGCCGTTCGGCGTGCGGGCCGGGCTCCACGGCCTGACGACACTGACCGGCGGGCACTTCGGGTACGCGCTGAAGTCCGGCGCCCGGATCGAGGACTCCGCGGTCATCTACAACGAGAGCGACGAGGCCCGCACCTTCCACGTCTACGGAGCCGACGTCACCCACGCGGCCGGTGGCGGCCTGGCCCCCGCGCAAGAGGGCCAGAAGATGGTCGCGGTCGGGTCCTGGCTGAGGCTGGACTCCGCGGCCACCGTCACCGTGCGGCCGAAGAGCCGCGCCACGGTCCGCTTCTCCCTCGCGGTCCCCACGGGCACCCCGTCGGGCAGCTACCTCGGCAGCCTGGTCACCGCGCTGCGCACCCCCGCGGTCGGCGGCGGGGTGAACACCGAGACCCGTATCGCCCGGCTCGTCGAACTCACCGTCCCCGGCACCACCGACCTCCAGGTCTCCCTCACGGAACTGGAACACCGGCCCGCGGGTGGCGGGGAGGAGTTCACCGTGACCGTACGCAACACGGGCAACGTCCTCTACACCTTCGCCGGAACGCTGAACATCACCGGCGGCGGCGCCGCGCGTACCGTCCCGCTCACCCCCACGGGGATCTATGTGATCCCCGGCGGCAGCGCCACCCTCACCGGCCGATGGGGCGGCCTTCCCGTTCTCGGCCGCCGCACGGTCACCGCCTCGGTGACCGCCACGGTCCCCGGCGGCGCGACGAAGACCGTGAACAGCAACACGGTCCGGCTGTCCTCCTTCCCCTGGCTCATCGCCGCCCTCACCGTCGCCGGCGCCCTCGCCCTGACGCTCCTCCTCGTCATGACGCGCAAGCGATGGCGAGCCCGGCTGCGGCGTCGCGCGGAGGAACGCCGCGCGCTGCGCGCACTGCGACGGGAACTGCGGACCGGTCTTCGTACCGAGGGGTGAACGACCACTGTTCGAACGCGCGTTGCCGACGCTCAGCGGTCGCGGCTACGATCCCCCCGGTCGTGACTGGCGAGAGTGGAGCACCACAAGGAAGCGGCCCCTCCCCGGATCCGACGTCGACCGCCTGGGCGTCCTCCCCAGCCTCCCCAGCACCCCGAGGAGACCCGGCGTGGACATGCGTTACGGAATCAACCCCCAGCAGGCGGCGGCCAGGGCCGTGCCCTTGGACCCGGAGCGGGTGCCGCTCCGGCTGCTCCAGGGCCGCCCCTCGTACATCAATCTCCTGGACGCGCTGAACTCCTGGCAGCTGGTGCGGGAGGCGGCACGGACCCTGGGCCGGCCGGCCGCCGCGTCGTTCAAGCACGTCTCCCCCGCCGGTGCCGCCCTGGCGGGCCGTGTCGACGAGGCGACCGCCCGCCTGTACGGCGTGGACGCGGCCTCCGTGGGCGAGCTGACCAGCGCCTACCTGCGGGCCCGGGACGCCGACCCGAAGTCCTCGTACGGCGACTTCGTCGCGGTCTCGCACGAGGTGGACGTGGAGCTGGCCCAGCTCCTCACCAAGGTGGTCTCGGACGGGATCGTGGCCCCCGGGTACGCCCCCGGGGTGCTGGAGATCCTGGCGAGGAAGAAGAAGGGCGCCTTCCTGGTGATGGAGGCCGACCCGGCGTTCGAGCCGCCCGAGGAGGAGTCCCGGGACGTCTTCGGCTTGCGTCTGGTCCAGGAGCGCGACCGGGTCGAGCTCTCCGGGGCGGTCCTCGCCGACGTGCACGTGGGCTCCCTCTCCGAGGAGACCCGCTCCGACCTGCTGCTCGGCCTGGCCGTGCTGCGCTACACCCAGTCCAACTCGGTCTGCTACGTGCGGGACGGGCAGACGCTGGGGATCGGGGCGGGGCAGCAGTCCCGGGTGGACTGCACCCGGCTCGCCGGGGGCAAGGTGGACACCTGGTGGCTGCGCCGCCATCCGCTGGCGCAGGCGCTGGAGTTCCGGCCGGGCGTCCGCCGCCAGGACCGGGTGAACTGGCAGGTCCGCTTCGTCGAGGGCGACCTGACCGACGACGAGCGCGCCCGCTTCCGCGAGGCGGTCGAGGCGGAGCCCGGCACGCTGGACGCGGCCGAGCGGGCCGCCTGGCTCGCGAAGCTCACCGGGGTGTCCTTCGTGTCGGACGGCTCGCTGCCGTTCCGGGACAACGTCGACCACGCCCGCCGGCACGGGGTGACCAGCATCGCCGAGCCGGGCGGTTCGATCCGCTCCGGCGACGTCGAGGACGCCTGCCGCGAGTTCGGCATCGCCCTTGCCCGGACCGGCCTGCGGCTGTTCCACCACTGACCCCGTCCCCCCTCCCCCGGTTCCGACCAGCGGCCGGAGCGCCGCGCACCTGGTGCGCGGCGCTCCGGCCTTTTCTCCTGCCCGCGCGGCGGTGTGGGGGGTCCTGGACGTGAACGCGGCGGGCTGGCTACGTTCGTCGGCGGGTCGTGGCCGGGCCCGTAGCGCACCGGCCGGCCCCGTCTCCGACGCGGCCGGCTCACCTCGCCGCGGCCCGGCCGCCCCGAGGTCCGCCACCCGCGGCCCGTCACCGTCCACGCTCCCGCCGCCCGGCCCGTACCGGCGGCGGTCCGTGCGCGCACCCCGGCACTGTCCGGGGCGGGCAGCCCCGGGGGAAGGCCGCACCTTTCGCGCGAGGGAAGCCTCCACCCGTCGCGGCGGCGTGTCAGGAACGCCGTCTGACGCTCCGGCCGGCACCGATGCCCGCCACGTGCAGGGCCAGGGCGGTCAGCCCGAGCAGCATCACGTTCGCCGAGGAGAACGTGTCGTTGGTGCTGATGTCCGCCGCGTTGATCAGGAAGGCGATGAAGAACAGCACCGCCGCGACTATGCCGAGCATGATCAGGCTCCTCTCGAAGGGTGCTGTCCGTCTGCCCCCGCGTCGGCCTTGTAAGCCGGGGCGACCGCTCACCGGCGCGTCAGAGGTCGCTGTCGATGCCGGTGACGGCCGGCTGCGCGAGCGGGGCGTCGGCTTCCGCGATTCCCGCCTCCCTCAGTGCGGCCGAGACGAGCCTCGTCGCGTCGAGTTTCGCCTCGTAACGGTCGGCGGCCTCGACCTCCAGCCGGACGGCGAACGTGCCGTCCTCGTTCAGCGTCAGCAGGTTCACGCCTTCGCTCTCGCTCACTTCTGTGTGCTGGGGGGCCAGCTTCCGTTCGAGGGCGGCGCGCTCGGAGTCGGTGATGTCCGAGGTGAACGTGCCGGGAACGGTGATGACGAAGGTGGTCACGGGGACTCCTCTCGTGGAACGGAGTGTGAGCGTCGCACTGCTTCCCTCATCCTCCGTGATGGCTGTGCTCCGAAAGGCTTCTGACATGGCATCGGGCCAGGGTGAAGAGGTGGTGTGTCGTGGCCCCGGCCCCAAGCGCTCGTGCGCCGTGGAGTGGCCGAGCGTCACGGGGCGGCGTGATGCGTGCGCGCGTGGCCCAAGGCGGTGTGACGTGTGCGGGCGCGGCCGGGGGCGGCGTGATGCGCGGGCCTGTGGCCCGGGGCGGCCTGGAAGCGCCGCAGCCAGACGGAGGCCGTGGCGAGCAGGCCGGCGAAGACCGCCAGGAGGAGAAGAGAGACCCACATCTGCCGACTTCCGGGGTGGGTCCATCCGGTCCAGGCCGCGGCTGCCACCCACAGCAGGACGCCTGCCGAGTAGAAGTCGCGAACCCGGCGCAGCTGCCGTGCGGCCCGCAAGGACATGAGACGTTCGGTCTTCGTCGACATGTCCGCCCGTGTACCCCGATCCGCGCTGTCCATCAGCGGCGGGCGGGAGCTGCTCGGCCGATCACGCGGGACGCAGGCTGTCGTCGGCCGCACGGCACCGAACCGGTGACTGCGTGGAGGGTTGCGCGCGTACGGATGCCGGCACGGTCCTCGAGCCGGGGAATCACATCGAGGCCGTGTGCCGTTCCCCCGGCATGAACTCCGTACGGGCAACCCCCGAGGTCCTGCGTTACACCGCCTTCTCCGACGACCCCGAGGGAGGCAATCCCGCCGGAATCGTCCTCGACGCCACGGGCCTCGGCGAGGAGGAGATGCTGGCGATCGCCGCCGACGTCGGCTACAGCGAGAGCGCGTTCCTCACAGCACCTCCGTCGGCTCCGTCCGACGAAGCGCGTTCCGACGGCGCGCCGGACGCCGGCCGCGCGTACTCCATCCGCTATTTCAGCCCCAAGGCGGAGGTGCCCTTCTGCGGGCACGCCACCGTCGCGACGGCGGTGGCCCTCGGTGAGCGCATCGGCCCCGGGGACCTGGTGTTCACCACGCCCGCCGGGATCGTGCCGGTCACCGTGACGCGGGAGGGCGGCGCGCTGCGGGCCACGCTCACCAGCGTCGAGCCGTACGTCGAGGAGATCGCGGCCGAGGACCTGGCCGAGGCACTCGCCGCCCTCGACTGGCCGGCCGGGGACCTCGATCCGGCGTTTCCTCCGCGTGTCGCCTTCGCGGGCGCCCGCCATCTGGTCCTGGCCGCCGCGACCCGCGAGCGCCTGGGCCTCCTGGCGTACGACTTCGCCCGCCTGGAGGCCCTGATGCACCGGTTGGACCTGACGACGGTGCAGTTGGTGTGGCGCGCCGATGCGGAGACCTTCCACGTGCGCGACCCGTTCCCCGTGGGCGGGGTGGTGGAGGACCCGGCGACCGGGGCGGCGGCCGCCGCCTTGGGCGCGTACCTCCGCGAGCTCCGACTCGTGCCGGAGGCGACCGTTCTCACCCTTCATCAGGGCGAGGACATGGGACGCCCCGGTGTTCTGACGGTGGAGCTGCGGGCGGGAGACCGGCGGGTCGGGGTCAGCGGCGCGGGAGTCCGCATCCCGGCCTGATCCGAAGGGCATCGGACCCTGACCGGTCGCATCGACCGATCTGCGCCTTCGCTCGGGGCCGGCCGCCGTTCCACTGCGGCCGGCCCCGAACTGTGGGGTCCGATCTGTGTCCACCGGGCTCCATGTAGCCATCGACACGAGTACTCACTTTATTGAGTAATATGCGCTTCCGGGTGCGGCACGCCGGTGCCGCGGAAGAGACGGACGGCGCATGAGCAACGGTCAGTACGTGCGATACGTCGCGCTGGGCGACAGCCAGACGGAGGGGGTCGGCGACGGCGACGACATCACCGGGCTGCGTGGCTTCGCGGACCGCCTCGCCGAACGGATCGCGGCGGTGAGCCCCGAGGTCCGGTACGCCAACCTGGCCGTCCGGGGCCGGCTCGCGGGACAGGTCCGCGCGGAGCAGCTCGGCCCCGCGCTCGCCCTCCGGCCCGATGTCGCCACGGTGGTCGCCGGGGTCAACGACCTGCTGCGCCCCCGCTTCGACCCGGACGAGACCGCCGCCCATGTGGAGGCGATGTTCGCCGCGCTCACCGGCGCGGGTGCGCGCGTCGCGACCGTCACGTTCCCCGACATCACGCGTATCGCGCCCATCGCGCGCCCCGTCGCCCCCCGGATCGCCGCCCTCAACGACCGCATACGGCTGGCGGCGGCCCGGCACGGCGTCGCTCTCGCCGAGACCTCTCCGCACGCCGCCGCCACCGATCCGCGCCTCTGGGCCGCGGACCGACTGCACGCGAGCCCGGTGGGACACGACCGGATCTCCGCCGCCCTCGCGCACGCGCTCGACCTGCCGGGCAGCGACGACTCGTGGACCCGGGAGGTGGAGCCGGACACGGCCGCGACCGCCGGCGCGGTCCGCACGGCGGCCGCCGAACTGCGCTGGGCCGCCGGGTTCCTCGGCCCCTGGCTGCTCCGTCGCCTGCGTGGCCGTTCCTCCGGCGACGGCCGTGCCGCCCGGCGCCCGGAGCTGCTGCCCGTGGGGATGCCGCCGGCCGGGCTCTGAAGGACGGGAGTGCCCTGCGGCCGAAGCGCGACGATCACGGTCGAGCGGGGTGGGTGTTTCCGTCCAGCGGGGTGGCGCATCGCTCGACCCTCCGCAGTCGCGATGCCGGTCTCCTCGCGCCTGTCTCGATCTTGCACGACGGTCCCCCCGGTTCCGCACGACGGGCCGAGTCGCCGTTGCGGACAGGCCGCGGGAATGCCGGTGGCCCGGCTGTCGCGGCGAGTGGGCCCTGGGGTTCCACGCCGCCGGTGGGGTGACGCCGCTCGGAGAGACCCGCGCCGAGTTCGCTGTCAGTCGGCGGGGAGGATGTCGGAGAGACTCTCGGCGGGGCGTCCGAGCATGCTTGTCAGCGTGCGCCGCTGGCGCTCGGTCAGGGAGGCGGCGAAGATCACCGCGTCGGCGTCGGCCCGCTCACACGCCAGAGCCACCTCGCGGACCTTTCCGTAGGTCAGCAGGGTTCTCGAGGAGTAGGGCAGCCCCATCTTCCGGGCCCCGCCGTCCGAAACGCCTCGGCGTTGCACGATCCGCGCGACGACCCGAGCGCCGTGCGCCGCCAGTTCCGTGGCCGCCGTCGCCATGAGCGACTCGAAGTCCTTCTGTCGGGCGGAGAAGTAGCCGACCAGGACCACATCGGCGCCCGCCGCGGGGATGCGGAACACCTGGCGCCGGGCCGGCTGTGACGACACGCGGCGAGCCGGGCGCCGGTCGCGCCTTCGAGGCCGGTGCATGGGCCGCAGGCTAGAGCCCCGGCTCCCTGCAGCGATACCGGGTTTCCTCTCGATGGACTCGCACCCCGTCCGCTCCGCGACATCGCCTCCGGCGACTTCCGCCCGGCCGGCCGACCCTTCCTGCGCCTCCGGGCCCCGGGGGTGCGTCTCGGTCGTCTCCCGGTACTCCCCGAGGACACCTCCGGGTGCCCGCCGGGTGGACTCGGCGACGTGCCCGGAGGGCTTCTCCTTCCCACGGCCGACGGTCCCTCGGGCGGCTCGGGAATCGCGTCCCCAGGGTTCGACGTGCCCGGGTCCGACGCGCGTCACCGACACCCGGTGCGCCGGCTCGGACGGTTCACTCGCCCGTCACGTCCAGGAGGCGGCGGGTGCGGGCGCTCGCTCCGCCGAGGGCCAGGGGGATGCCGAGGCTCGCGCACATGCGGTGGGCGCGGGCGAGGGCGCTGAGGGTGGCCGGGGTAGGGTCGGCGGTCGGGACCCCGACGACGACGCGGGTGGGACGGTGCATCTGGACCAGGGCCTGGATCTGGAGGGCGGCGGCGGCCCTGTTGGTGACGTCCAGGTCGTGGTGGAGCGTCACGTGCAGCTCATGGTGACGTACGGCGTGGCTGATGATCATGGTGTCCCTTCGCGCAGGACGACGAAGGCCCACAACTGAACGTGCTGTGGGCGGTTCGTCCGAGGATGTCACGGGGACCGTCCCGGTGGCGTTCTCGCGGCATCGCGGCGCGGAGTGTCAGGCCGGAGCGAGCGAAATTCATGTATATGAATTCGATCATCATGCGGGCTAGGGTGGCGGGGGCCGGGTGAACCGGTCGGCATCCCGAACGCGACCTCCCCTCACCGAGCGACTTCCCAGGCGGCATTCATGACCCGGTTCGACCTCACCCTCGATCAGCTCCACGGCTATCGCAGCGCTTCCGTCGAGCCGGAGGACTTCGACGCGTTCTGGACGGAGACCCTCGGCGAGGCACGCGCGCACGAGCTGGACGCGCGCTTCGAGGCGGTCCCGACGGGGCTGTCCGCGGTGGAGGTCTTCGACGTGACCTTCGCGGGCTTCGACGGGCAGCCGGTCAAGGGCTGGTTCGTCCTGCCCGCCGGCACGACCGCACCGCTGCCGGTCGTGGTGGAGTTCATCGGGTACGGCGGCGGGCGCGGCCTTCCGCACACCCATCTGCTCTGGGCCTCGGCCGGGTTCGCGCACTTCGTGATGGACACGCGGGGTCAGGGCAGCGGCTGGGCGACCGGCGACACCCCGGACCCGGTGGGCAGCGCCCCGGCGTTCCCCGGCTTCATGACCCGGGGCGTCGAGGATCCGTACACCTACTACTACCGGCGGGTCTTCACGGACGCGGTCCGCGCCGTGGAGGCCGCGCGCTCCCACCCCCTGGTGGACGCGAGCCGTACGGCCGTGACCGGCGTCAGCCAGGGCGGCGGGATCACGATCGCCGTGGCGGGGCTCGTCGGCGACCTCGCGGCGGTGGCGCCGGACGTGCCGTTCCTGTGCGACTTCCCGCGTGCGACGACGATCACGGACCGCACCCCGTACCGCGAGATAGGCAACTACCTCAAGACGCATCGCGGCCGTGCGGACCGGGTCCGGAAGACACTCGCCTACTTCGACGGGGTCCACTTCGCGGCCCGTGCGACGGCCCCGGCGCTGTTCTCGACGGCCCTGGAGGACCTGACGTGCCCGCCGTCGACGGTGTTCGCGGCCTTCAACGCGTACGCCGAGGACGAGAAGGCGATCGAGGTGTACGAGTTCAACGACCACGAGGGCGGCGAGGCCTTCCAGCAGGCGGCCCAACTGCGCTGGCTGCCGGGGAAGCTGCGGGGCTGAGGGTCCCCTCCGTTCGGCGCACCCCGGGGTCAGGTACACGTGCCCGAACCCGGGGGGTGAACGAGGCCCGGTCGTCGCGCGCCGAGGGGACCCGGCCCGGCCGTGCCACCCCGGAGGGTGACACGATTCGCGTCGTGGACAGTACGCGCGTGTGGAGCGGCGGGCCCGTGGGCGACGACGCGGGAGACGGTGCCCTCGGGCGTCTGCTGGGTGTGGACCCGCCCGGAGGGGCGGACCGGCGGATCGTGACCGGTGCCCTCGTGTGCCGGTACTGCGACGGGCACGAGTTCGAGGTGACCGCGTCGGAGTGCTTCTGCGTGGGCTGCTGCCTGCCCATCGGCGTACAGGACGGGGATCTGTACGAGAGTCCCGGCGGGGATCCGTACGCGAGCTCGGACCGGGCGCTGTGGAGGTTGGAGCCGTCCGCCGTTCCGGTCCCGGGTGATCCCCCGGACGTGATCAGGTGCCCCGCCGACCACGACCTGTTCCAGGTCGCCGCCGCGTACGCGCTCGGCGAGGACCGTCGGGTCCGGCGCCTTTCGGTCGGCCTGCGCTGTCCCGTCGACGGCGCGCTGCATCTCTTCGTCGACGACGCGCGCGTGGTGCCGCTGGCCTGCTGACGGACGGGCGGTGGCGGCCGACGGGCCGGGCACTCCGCCGCCGTGGGTCGTCGGGGGCCGTGTCCGGGGTCCGAACCGGCCCCTGCATGGGCCGGAGCCCGAAACCGTGCAGCGGGTTCGAGCTGGGCGCGCCGCTCGCCCGCGCGGAGGCCAGGATCGCCATCGGCACCCTGCTGCGCCGCTTCCCCGACCTGCGGCTCACCGACCCGGACGCGGATCTGAGCCGGCGCGAGGGCATCCCGCGCGGCATGGCGACGCTGCCCGTGACTTTCACGCCCGAGGGCTGACCCACCCCGAGCCAGGGGGCGATCCGCCCCGGTCCTACGCCGCGGGCGGGTCCGCACCGCCCCCCGCTGGCCGGTCCGCCTCGGCGTGAACGGGTCCGCCCGCGGCATCGGCGGCCGGCACACACCAGGAGCACACCCGGCGGCGCGCCCGGCAGCACATCCGGCAGCGTCCGGCAGCGCATCCGACGGAGAAGAGAACGGGGACATCAGAATGACATCGGCTTCCGGCATTCCGGCATTTCGGCATTCCGGAGTTCGACGCCATCGCCCCGGGGTACGACGCCTCGCGCGGTGGCACCGCCCGGGCCGCCGGTTTCGCCGAGCAGCTCGCACCGCTCCTCGATCCGGCCCGTCCCGTGTTCGACATCGGGGTGGGCACGGGCATCGTGGCGGCCGAACTGACGGCGCGCGGGCATGTGGTGTACGGGATCGACCTCTCGTCCGGGATGCTCGCCCGGGCCCTGGACCGCCTGGGTCCGCGGGTGGCGGTGGCCGACGCCTGCCGGCTGCCGGTGCGGACCGCCTCCGTGAGCCAGGCCGTGTCCACCTGGCCGCTGCACACCGGGCCCGACCGCGGCAGGGTCTTCGACGAGGTCGCCCGGACTCTCCGGCCCGGTGGCCGCTGTCCGGTGATCCCGGCCGGAGGCACCCGCCCCACGGACGACGTCGGGGTCGTGGTGGGAGAACTGGAGGACCGGCTCGACCCCGGCCGGACCCGTCAGGACGGGCCGTGGACCCTCGCGCCGGTCGCCGAGGCGCGGGGGCTCGTCTACCGGGGCACGGCCTCCGAACGCCCCACGACCTTCCGGGTGTCCCCGCGGGCGACGGCCGACTCCCTGGCGGGCGGGCTCTTCAGGGGCGCCTGGTCGGTGACGGGCGAGGGCATCCGGCTGGTGGACGAGGCCCGGGAGCGGCTCGTATCGCTCCCGGACCCGGACGTCCCCCCGTGTGCGGGAGACGTCCGACTTCGTCATGGTGTTCGAGAAGCCGTGAAGCGGGTGGTTCAGCCGCGGCCGCGCAGGGCGGCGGCGTAGGCCTCGTCGGGGTCGAGGCGGCGCAGCTCCTCGGCGATCAGCTCGGCGGTGGTGCGGACCTTCAGGGCGAGGACCCGGCTGGGCTGGCCGGGGATGGCGAGCCGGGCCACCGGGCCCTCGGGCCGGTCGATGCGGATCTCGCCGTCCGCGGTGCCCATGCGGACGGCGGTGACGACGGGGCCGTCGGTGACGATCCGGTCGACGGTGACTCCGAGGCGGACCTCGAACCAGCGGGCGAGCAGCTCGGCGCTGGGGTTCTCCGCCTCGCTCTCGACGGCGGCCGAGGTCACGGTCAGCGGGGCCTGGTCGAGCGAGGCGGCCAGCATCGAGCGCCACGGCGTGAGCCGGGTCCAGGCGAGGTCCGTGTCGCCGGGGGCGTAGGAGGCGGCCCGGGCCTCCAGGGCGGCGAGGGGGTCCTCGACCGCGTACATGTCGGTGATACGGCGCTGGGCGAGGACGCCCAGCGGGTCCCGGGAGGGCACTTCGGGGGCGTCGACGGGCCACCAGACGACGACGGGCGCGTCCGGCAGGAGCAGCGGCAGGACCACGGAGTCGGCGCGGGCGCCGAGTTCGCCGTAGAGGCGGAGCAGGACGGTCTCGCCCGAACCGGCGTCGGTGCCGAGGCGGACCTCCGCGTCCAGCCGGGTCTCGTTGCGCTCGCGGGGCGTGCGGGCGTGGCGCTTGATGACGACGAGCGTGCGGGAGGGGTGTTCCCGGGAGGCGTCGTTGGCGGCCTTGACCGCGTCGTAGGCGTTCTCCTCGTCGGTGACGACGAGAAGGGTGAGCACGGCGCCGACGGCGGGTGTGCCGACGGCCCTGCGGCCTTCCAGGATCGCCTTGTTGATCTTGCTGGAGTTGGTGTCCGTCAGATCGATCTTCATGCGCGGCGGTCGTCCCTTCCTCTGCGGCGAGCCTATCCCTCCCGCGCGGGGGACGCGTGCGGGCCCCCGCCACCGGTCGGCGTCACGCCGATTCGGGCTCCGGACCCGGGTCCGGCTCGAAGTCGGGCTCCGGCGCGGAGTCCGCGGCCGCGGCCCGGTCGTCGGCGCGGCGGTTGACCACGGCGGCCGCGGCGATCGCGGTGCCGACGAAGGCGGTGGCCACCACCCAGGGACGGTCGAGGACGTGGCCCGTGGCGTGGTCGAGCGAGTAGCGTCCCGCACCCGTGACACCGATCGCGGCGGCGACGAAGCCGAGGAACGCCGGGTACTCGTAGCCTCCGCTCTGGGCGAAGAAGCCGGCCGGGGCGTGGACGGCGACCGCGCCGGTCATGGCGCCGGCCGCGGCGGCGCCGGCGGCGGGCGTGGCGAGACCGAGGGCGAGCAGGGCTCCGCCGCCCGCCTCGCCGAGACCCGCGGCGACGGCGCTCTCCCGGCCGGGGTGGAAGCCCATGGCCTCCATCGCCTTGGTGGTTCCCTCGATGCCGCCCCCGCCGAACCAGCCGAAGAGCTTCTGCGTGCCGTGCGCGGCCAGTACGGCACCGGTGCCGACCCGCAGCACGAGGAGTCCGAGATCGCGTCGATTGAGGTGGCCCATGGGGTTCTCCAGATGCGGGAGGAGCGGACGGGAGCGGACACGTACGCCGTCCACTGTCGTCGTGCTCGTCGGCTCCCGCCGCCCGGGGCACTGCCCGAATACTCCGTACGAGTCACCTTTTGCGGCAGTTGTCCAGCGGTGCTTGGGTGGGAGTGCGCTTCGCCGTGCGGAGGCCTCGTGAGCCGCGCCCCGCACCGGCCCGAGGGAAGTGGGTACGCATGACCGCAGAGTCCACCGAGACCGCAGCCCTGCGGGAGAAGGTCCGGGCACTGATGCCCCGGGCGAAGGAGGACCTCGCCGCGATGGTGGCGATGCGTTCCGTCGCCGACCCTCGCCAGTTCCCGCCCGAGGAGTGCGCGAAGACCGCCGACTTCCTCGTCCGGGCCTTCACCGAGGCGGGACTCCGCGACATGCGCCGGGTGACGACCCCGGACGGCACGGACGCGGTCGTGGGGCACGCGCCGGGCCCCGAGGGAGCGCCCACCGTGCTCCTCTACTGCCACTACGACGTGCAGCCGCCCCTGGACGACGCCGCCTGGGAGACGCCTCCCTTCGAACTCACCGAGCGCGACGGACGCTGGTACGGCCGCGGCTCGGCCGACTGCAAGGGCAACATCGCCATGCACCTCACGGCGCTGCGCGCGCTCGGCGGTCCGGAGGGCCGGGGCTTCCCCGTGAACATCAAGTTCGTGGCGGAGGGTTCGGAGGAGCAGGGCACGGGCGGACTCGAGCAGCTCGTCCCCCTTCAGCCCGAACTCTTCGCCGCCGACACGCTGCTGATCTGCGACACCGGCAACTTCGCCCGCGGCCTGCCCACCACGACCACCTCGCTGCGCGGGCTCGCCAACGTCGTCGTCACCGTCTCCACCCTCAAGGGCGCGATGCACTCCGGCATGTTCGGCGGACCCGCGCCCGACGCCCTGGCCGCGCTGGTACGGATCCTCGACAGCCTCCGCGACGAACACGGCAACACCGTCGTCAAGGGACTGCCCGGCGACGGCACCTGGGACGGAGTGGACTACCCGGCCGAACAGTTCCGTACCGATGTGGGCGCTCTCGACGGGGTGTCCCTCGTCGGGACGGGCTCGGTCGCCGACGAGTTGTGGGCGCGGCCCGCGGTCACCGTGCTCGGCATCGACTGCCCGCCGGTGGTGGGCTCGTCGGCCGCGGTGCAGGCCGAGGTACGGGCCAGGGTCAGCCTGCGGGTCCCGCCGGGGATCGACGCCGAGGACGCCCTGCGCGCCCTCACCGACCATCTCACCGACGCCGCCCCGTGGGGCGCCCGGGTGGAGGTGGAGCCGGAGGGTGTCGGCCAGCCCTTCCGCGCGCGCACCGACGGCCCCGCCTACCGGGCTCTCGCGGCGGCGCTCCGCGAGGCCTACGGCACGGACATGGTCCAGTCGGGGCAGGGCGGTTCGATCCCCCTCTGCAACGTCCTCGCCGCCCGGTTCCCCACCGCGGAGATCGCCCTGATCGGCGTCGAGGAACCCGGCTGTCTCATCCACGCACCCAACGAGAGCGTGGACCCCTCCGAGATCGAGCACATGGCGCTGGCCGAGGCGGTCTTCCTCAGTACCTACGCCACCCCGCTCTGACCCGGCCCCGCTCCGAACATCCCCTCCACGGAAGGACGGGAACCCTCCATGGCACAGACTCAAGAAGGCCCGAGGCACCAGGACATACCGCCCGGCCCGCTGAGCGCGCTCGCGGGCGCCGCCTGGCAGGCGCTCCTCTTCGCCGGGATCGCGTCCCTGGTCCTCGGCGTCATCGTGCTGGTCTGGCCGGACGCCTCGCTGTTCGTGGCCGGCCTGCTCTTCGGACTCTTCCTGCTGTTCAGCGGTGTGATGCAGCTGGTCGCCGCCTTCGGCACCCACACCACGACCGCGCACCGCGTCATGGCCTTCATCAGCGGCGCCCTGTCGATCCTGCTCGGCCTGCTCTGCTTCCGAGGTGCGACGCAGTCGATTCTGCTGCTCGCGCTCTGGATCGGGATCGGCTGGCTCTTCCGCGGGATCACCGAGACCATCGCGGCGGCCTCGGACGTCACGATGCCGGCGCGCGGCTGGCACATCTTCCTCGGCATCGTCAACGCGCTCGCCGGTGTGGTCCTCATCGTCTCCCCCCTGGAGTCGGCGGCCGTCCTGATGGTCCTGGGAGGCATCTGGCTGCTCGCCGTCGGAGCGGTCGAGATCGTCACGGCGTTCCAGGTGCGCTCGCGCGCCAAGGACCTTCCGCCAGGGGCCTGATCAGGGCGGTTCGCCGCCCGCGGAACTCCCCGTCGTCGCGCCCGCCGCCCGCCCGATTCCCGGGCGGGCGGCGGGCGCTGTTGACGCGTGCGCTACATTTTGCCGGTCCTTGACCACCGATCCCCCGTGATCGTGACCTCCCGGAGACCGGCACCCCATGAGCGACATCGTCAACGGCCTCGGCCGGGCCGGCGCCTACGGCGCCCTCGGCGTGGTTCTGCTGATCCTCGGCATCGTGCTCGTGGACCTGCTGACCCCGGGGAAGCTCGGGCGGCAGATCTGGGAGGACCGCAACCGCAACGCCGCGATCCTGCTGAGCTCGGCGCTCCTCGGCATAGGCGGCATCGTCTTCACCTCGATCTGGACGACGTACGAGAACTTCGGCAAGGGCCTGGTCTCGACGGCCGCGTTCGGCCTTCTCGGCCTGGTGATGATGGCCGTGGCCTTCCTGGTCGTGGACCTCGTCACGCCGGGCAAGCTGGGCGCCACCCTGGTCGATCCCCAGCCGCACCCGGCGGTCTGGGTGACCGCCTCCTGCAACATCGCGGTCTCGGCGATCGTCTCGGCCTCGATCGCCTGAGCCCCGCCGGGGGCCGCCCCCGGCCCCAAGGCCTCCCCCGGAGTCGCGGTGCGCGCTACGCGACTCCCGGCCGGCGGCCGGTGGCCGGTGGCCGGCGACTCCCGGTGGCGGCTCGCGGCTTCAGCGGGTCATGGGCTCCACCTCGAGGAAGCGGCGGCCTCGCGGCCCCTTGTAGAGCAGGGCCTCCCAGCCGAGCCGCGCCAGGGCCGGTACACACGCGCCGAGAGCCGCCGTCTCCTCCTGGGCCGCTCCCGAACCCGCCGGGCCGAGCCACTCCACGACGGCCGTTCCCGGCCGGTCCCCCGCCCCGACCCGGTATCCGGTGGCGATCCGTGCTCCGGAGGCGTCCACGGACGAGGCGGCGAGCCCGCCGGACTCCAGCGCGAGCGCCACCGCGCGGACCGGTTGGCGGAGTTCCCAGTCGGCGGGTGCGGCCTTCGGGTCCCCGCCGCCCGGGCCACGGGTCAGCCGTCTGATCTGGAGCAGCCCGTCGAGGGCCGTCCTGACCTCCCGCGACCGCTGCTCGGCATCGGCCGGAGGCACCGGCGGGCCGTCCCCCGTGGCCGCCCGGAACGTGCCGGCTCCCCCGTGCACTCTCTCCCCGTCGCCCCTCTCCCCGTGCTCCCCTCCCCCATGGCCCGCCGTCACCGCAGCCGCCGGATGTCACCGCGGACCCGGTAGAAGCCGCCCGCGGCGGCGTGCAGGGCGTCGACCACGTATCGCGCGCCGGGCTCCCGGATCGCCCGGGGGAACTGCACGTTCCACGCGGAGTCGTAGCCCTGGGAGACGACCCGAACCCGGGTCCTGCCCGACTCGTTCACACACTCCACGACCACCGAGCCGGCCGGGGCGTCGCTGATGGACGCGACGGCGGTCACGGTCGTCGCGGGCTCGTACACCGGCAGGGCCGCGGCGAGCTTGATGTCCCGGGCGACGGGGACCGTGCCGCCCTGGGCGGCCTCGATCGCCGCCTCGCTCGCGTCCACGCACACCAGCGACCCGTCGGTGGTCACCAGGTAGAGCCGCTCGTCGCGGTACTGCATGGAGAGCGCCGAACCCCCGCCCGTTCCCAGCTTCCAGAGCCGGGTGCCGTCCTCCGCGAAGCAGTAGACGGAGGAGGAGGAATCGGCGGCGAAGACGAACCGGCCGCCGGGCGAGGTGGCACAGGAGTACACCGGGCTGTCGCAGGCGTACACCGCCTCGATCCGCCCGTCCTTCTTCGCGAGCCGCTGGACCTTCTTGCGGGCCGTGCCCGCGTAGACGGCGGTGTCCTCCTGCCAGCCGAAGAGCACCCCGCCCTCGGTGGCCGTGTGCCACAGTTCGCCGCCGCCGTCCGGCGCGTGGGCGGCGACGCCCCGTGTGTCCCCGTAGTAGACGGCGTCCCCGTCGGCGCGGACCATCCAGGCGTGCTCGCCCTGGCCGCCGCGCGCCCACTGGTGCTCGTCCTCGTGGTCGATGACGGTGAGCCGGCCCGAGCGGTCGGCCACGTGCAGGACGCCCTCGTGGATGTCGAGCCAGAAGATGTCGACGTCGGTGGCGATGTCGTACGCGGCGAACGGCAGCTTCGACGACAGGTCGTACACCTTGCCGTCGTCGCAGCCCGCGTAGATCCAGAAATCGTCGGCGACCAGGCACTTGACGCCGTCCGGCAGGCTGAACCGGGCCTGGACCTCGCCCGTGCGGTCGAGCGTGAAGACGTCCCCCGCCTGGTTGCCGACCCAGCAGCGCTCCTCGTCGACGTGGATGCCGAAGGCCGCCGATCCGGTCCGGAAGCGCCAGAGCACGGGGGCGACGGCGCGCGCGGTGGAGGGCGCGGAGCTCACCGCACGGCGCGTCACGGCGCGCGCGGCCCGCTCTCCCCGGACGGCGGGAGCGTACCCCTTGCGGACCTTCTCCCCTATCTTCTTCGCCGCGGCGGCCTGCGCCTTCGCCTGCGTCGGGAACGTGGAGCGCTGCGTCTGGCCCGCGGCGCCGATCCGGCCGTAACGGACCGACACCGTGAGGTCGTCGACGGTCACTTCGTAGAACTTGTGGGCAGCGCCGTCGTCCTGCGACAGCTCCAGATAGGTCGTCGTCATGGTGAGAACGTTAGGGGCACCCACTGACAACGATCCTGGTGAAGCCCCGGCCACCACTCCCGTCGCCTCCGCCGGGACATCAGCCCGCCGGCCCACCCGCGCGGCCGCGGCGTGCCCGTGCGGGCCGTCGGGCCCCGACCGCCGGGCCGCGGCCACCGGGCGTCTGCCGTCAGGCCTCGACCGGGGCGGGCGCCGCCGGGCGGTTCTCCTTGATCGTGATCCGGCCCTTGCGGATCGTCGCCAGGCGGGGCGCCCGGCGGGCTATCGCGCTGTCGTGGGTGACCATGACGAAGGTCAGCCCGTGCTCCTTCCAGAGCCCTTCGAGCACGTCGACGATCTCGTCGCGCATCGACTCGTCGAGGTTGCCGGTGGGCTCGTCGGCGAGCAGCACCTTGGGGCGCTTCACGAGCGCGCGGGCGATCGCCACGCGCTGCTGCTGGCCGCCGGAGAGCTCGGACGGCAGATGGCCGCGGCGCTCGCCGAGCCCGACCGACTCCAGGGCCTCGGCGGCGCGGCCGCGGCGTTCGGCGGGCCTGATGCCGAGCGGGACGAGCGCCGTCTCCACGTTCTCCTGCGCGGTGAGGGTGGGGATGAGGTTGAAGCTCTGGAAGACGAAGCCGATGTTCTGGCCGCGTACGGCCGTCAGCCTGCGCTCGGAGAGAGCGGCGAGGTCGATTCCGTCGAGCAGGACCCGGCCGGAGGTGGGGCGGTCGAGGCCGCCGAGCATCTGGAGGAGGGTCGACTTTCCGCCGCCCGTGGGGCCCTGGATGACGAGCCGGTCGCCCTGGTCGAGGGTGAGGTCGACCCCGGCGAGCGCGTCGACTCTCGTCTGCCCCCGTCGGTACTGCTTGGTGACGCCGATGAGTTCGTACATGGTGCGACTCCTGTGGTGCGTGAGTGGGTGGGGGTGGCTACTCGACGCGACGCAGTGCGTCGGCGGGGCGCAGCCGCGAGGCGCGCCAGGCGCCGAAGGCACCCGCGACGAGCCCGCCGCCCAGTGCGAGGAGGACGGCGAGGCCCACCGTGGTGATGCCGACCGGGGCGGTGAGGGCGATGTCGACGGTCCTGCCGGTGGCGGTGCCGCCGGGGCCTCCGCCGAAGACCGTGCCACCGCGTCCGCCGCCTCCACCGCCGAACGCGCCGCCGACCGAGCCGAGTTCGGCGGTCAGTGTCGGGCCGGCGACGGTCACGGCGTACGCGCCGACCAGGCCGATCGCGATACCGAGGGCGCCGCCGACGACTCCGTTGACGAGGGCCTCTCCGACCACCTGCCGGGTGACCCGGCCGCTCGTCCAGCCCAGCGCCTTGAGGGTGCCGAACTCGCGGACCCTGCGGGTGACGGCGGAGGAGGTGAGGAGACCCGCGACGAGCACGGCCGCGAGGAGCACGGCGTACGAGAGCCACCTGCCCACGTTCGAGGCGAGGTCGGCCGCGGTGTCGAGCGAGCCGGAGACCGTTCGGGCGAGGTCGGCCGAGGTGGTGACGGTGGTTCCGGTGACGTTCTTCTGGATGGCCGTCTTGAGCGCGTCGATCCGCGTCGAGTCGGTCGCCTTCACGTAGATCGTGGTGATCTTGGAGGCGGAGGAGGAGAGCGTCTGCGCCTGCTTCAGCGGGAGGTAGACCTGTGCGGCGGACTGGCCACGGTCGGCGGTGGCGATGCCGACGATCTCGAACTCGATCCCCTTCACGGTCAGTTCGTCACCGACGTCGAGTCCCTGCTCCTGGGCGTAGGCGCTGTCGACGACGGCCACCTTCGCGTCGGTCTCGGAGGTCTTGAAGGTGCGGCCCCGGGAGACGGTGGAGGTGGTGAGGGGGCCGAGGTCGGGTGCGGTGACGTCGGTGCCGTAGAGGGTGAAGGAGTCGACGTCGAAGGCCGCGCCGCCGCCCGTGACGGTGTCGCCCGGTCCGGAGCCGCCGCCGGCGCCGCCGTTCTGGCCGTTCTGAGCGCCGCCGTTCTGGCCGTTCTCGCCGCCCGGCTGACCCTGCTGGGTCTGGCCGCGCTGGATCCGGCCCCGCTCGAACTCCCCGTTGATCTTCAGGTTGACGAGGCTGAGGCCGCCCACCGCCCGGTCGACACCGGGCTGTCCGGCGACCGAGGCGACGGTGGAGTCCGCGAGGGTCTGGAAGCCCTGGACCATCAGCCGGTCGCTGCTCTGCTCCTCGCCCTCCTCCTTGCCCTGGAACTCGAACCGGGGTCGCTGCGGCCGGGAGCCGTCCTCGGGCCGTTCCTGCGCCTTGGTCACCGTCAGGTCCGTACCGAGTCCGTAGAGGGACTCGAGGACCTTGCCCTGGGCCCGGCTCATGCCGGTGGAGACGGAGTTGACGACGATGACCAGCGCGATCCCGAGCGCGAGCCCGGAGGCGACGACGAGCGCCGCCTTTCTGCGACGGCGCAGTTCGCGCCGGAGGTAGGTGAAGAACATGGGCGTGAAGCTAGGCGCGGCTCGTGATGACGGGATAAGGCCCGCGTGAGAGCGGGATGAGAGCGGACGATCTTCCGGTCGTCCTCGGGACGGGCGGGGCGTCCCGGTGGCAGAGTCGGCGTCATGTCGGACAGAGCAGATGAAGAGATGACACGGATGGGACCGGTGACGGCCCTGCTCGACGCCACCGGACTGTTCTTCAAGTCGGCGCGGGACGCCTTCCCCGGAGCGGTCGCGGCGGACTGGGCCGCGGCCGCGGCACTCGATCCGGGCGCCGTCGGACCGGAGGGCTCCTGGCGGCTGGACTTCCGCTGTTTCGCCGTCGCCGACCCGAACGGTGCGGGCTGGACGTTGATCGACGCCGGCGTGGGCCCCGCCGACGGTCCCGGGGCACCCTGGTGTCCCGTACCCGGCCGGCTTCCGGAGCTCCTCACGACGGCCGGGATCGACCGGTCGGACGTCCACACCGTGGTCCTGACGCATCTGCACGAGGACCACACCGGCTGGGCCGCCGACGCCGCCGGACGGCCCTACTTCCCGCGAGCCCGGTATGTCGTCCAGCGCGCGGAGACCGCCGCCCTCGACCGGCTGGACCCCGTGTGGGGCTGGGTGGTGGAGCCGCTCCGCGCCGCCGGGCAGCTCCACGAGGTCGACGGCGGGCACCGACTGCGCCCGGGGGTCACGCTGCTGCCCACTCCGGGGCACACGCCCGGCCATCAGTCCGTCCTGGTCGAACGGCCCGACGGCCGGGACGTCCTGGTCACGGGTGACCTCCTCGTCCATGCCGTGCAGCTCGCCGCCCCGGGTGTGGCCTACGCCCACGAACGCGACCCGGTCGCCGCCCGTACCTCGCGGGAGGAACTGCTCGCGCGGGCCGCCGACAGCGGGGCGGTGCTGGCGACGGCACACCTGACCAGGCCGTTCGTCGACCCGTCGCGGTACGGCCCGCCCGCCGTCGGGACGTGAGCACCGGAACGACGACGGCCATGGGCCCGGAACCGCGACGGCCATGAGCCGGGGGCGGCGCGCGGCACGAGCCCGGGACCGGTGAGGCGCGCTCAGTCCCCCGCGGCCGTGGCGTACGCCAGCGGGTCGGCAAGGACGTCGTGGAGGACGAGGGCCGCCGCGCCCCGGGAGGCGTCGGTGGTCGCGGAGGCGGGGCGCAGCCGGCCCTCGTCCGGGGACCAGAGCCCGGAGACGACCCGGTCGGAGAGCTCCTCGGTCAGGGCCGGGACGAGCCACGGCATCAACTGCGGGTAGATCCCGCCGAGGACGACCGCCTCGGGGTCGAGGAGGTTCACGGCGCCCGAGAGGGCGCGCCCGAGCATCCGGCCCGCCTCGGCGAGCGCGTCGAGGGCCCGCCGGTCGCCCGCGGCGGCGCGCTCCGCCAGCTCCGGGACTCCCGTCGCCTCCGCCGAGCGGAGGAGTGCCGCCTGCCCCGCGTACTGTTCGAGGCAGCCGCGTGAGCCGCAGCGGCAGCGGGGGCCTTCCGCGTCGACGACGAGATGGCCGATCTCGCCGGCGAAGCCGTGGGCGCCGCGCAGGAGTTCGCCGTGGACGACGATCGCGCCGCCGACGCCGATCTCCCCCGTCAGGTGCAGAAAGGTGCGGAGGTCGCCGAGCGCGCCGAACCACAGCTCGGCGAGGGCCGCCATGTTGGCCTCGTTGTCGGAGGTCAGTGCGAGGCCCCGGGTGCCGGGGCGCAGGGCCGTGAGCGCCTCGCCGAAGAGACGCTCGGCGTCGACCTCGTACCAGCCGAGGTTGGGGGCCTGCCGGACGGCTCCGTCGGAGACGAGGCCGGGCAGCGCGAGTCCGGCGGCCGCGGGGACGAGCTGTCGCTCGGCGGCCGTGTCCAGGGCCTCGGCGGCGATACGGGCGGCCCGGGCGAGGACCTCGGGGGCGCCGACGGCGCGGTTGTCGAGGCGTTCGGTGCGCCGGACGCGGTCGGTGCCGGTCAGGTCGACGACGCAGACCGTCACGTAGTCGACGTTGATCTCGACGCCGAGCCCGGCGGGTCCGGTGTCGGCGGGTTTCAGGACGGTGCCGGGCCGTCCCGCCTGGCCGCTGAACGTCTTGCCCGATTCGACGAGGAACCCGAGGTCGAGGAGTTGTTCGACAAGGGAGGAGACCGCGGGCCGGGTGAGTCCCACGCGCGCGGCGACGGCCGCCCGGGTGGTCTCTCCCGCGTCGTGGACGGTCCGCAGGACGAGGCTCAGGTTGTGCCGGCGCACTCCCGACTTGTCGGCCTTGGGTTCCGTGGGCTGGTTCATGGTGAGCGAGAGCCTAGTCGTCCCTTTCGCTCACCCGAAACGGCAACGCTCGCTCACAGGGCAACGACTCCCGGTCACCCACGTACAGCCATGTGGTCACCTCTGAACAGCCTCGTTCATCGACAACGGTTCGGTCGCCGAACCGTCTGCGGCGGCGCGGGCCTGGCACGATCCGGAAACGACGGCCTAAGGTCCGGGGATCGCCCCCGCGTCCCCGGACGACGATCCGGTGACGGCGGCCCTCGCCCGGCCGCACCGGCCGCTCCACCCCCTGCTCACCACCGCGCCCACGGGGCGCTTCACGAGAGGTTCGCAACGATGAGGATCCTGGTCGTCGGCGCCGGTGCCACCGGTGGCTACTTCGGTGCCCTGCTCGCCCGCGCGGGACGGGACGTCACCTTCCTGGTCCGCCCGGCCCGGGCGGAGGCGCTGCGTGAACGCGGGCTGCGGATCGTGGGCCGCGACGAGGAATGGGTCCTGACGCCCCGGCTCGTGACGGCCGACGTGCTCGACGGCCCGTACGACCTCGTCCTGCTCTCGGTGAAGTCCACCGGTCTCGACGGGGCGATCGAGGACATCGCCCCGGCCGTCGGACCGGACACGGTCGTCGTGCCGCTCCTCAACGGCCTCGCCCACTTGGACGCCCTCAACGGCCGCTTCGGCAGCGCGTCCGTCCTCGGCGGCGTGGCCAAGGTGGTCACCACCCTGGACGACTCGGGTGACATCCGGCGGCTCGCCCCCCTGGCCCATCTGACGCTCGGCGAGCAGGACGGCACGGACACCGCGCGAGCGGCGGGGATCCGGGCCGTGCTGGAAGAGGCGGGCGTCGTCTCGCCGGTGCCGGCGCACGCGGTCACGGCGATGTGGCACAAGTGGGTGTTCATCACGACCCTCGGCGCCGTGACGAGCCTGATGCGCGGCACGGTCGGCGATGTGTACGACGCGCCGGGCGGTCCCGGGCTCGGCCCGGCGGTGCTCGACGAGGCGGCCGCGGTGGCCGCGGCGGCCGGGCATCCGGTACCGGCGGCGGAGCGGGCGGCGACCCTCGCCGTGGTGTCCGTGCCGGGTTCGCCGATGGTGCCGTCCCTCTACCGCGACCTGGCGGCGGGCCGCCCGACCGAGGTCGAGCACCTCTTCGGCGACCTGACCGAACGGGCCCGCTCCCTGGGTGTGGCGACTCCGCTCCTCGACCTGGCGACCCTGCATCTGCGGGTGCACCAGCGGCGCGTCACGGCGGGGACGACGTCCGGGTCGTGACCGACCCCGACCCCGACCGAACCCGACCCCGACCGGCTCCGACCCGACGGTAGGCGCCTGCGCCCGGCGTCGAGCCCTCGCCCGGGCTCCGGCTTGGACTTTCGCAGCGGTTCATGGATCCTCGCCCGAGACCGTGGCGGGGACCCGCCCGGCTCGCGATCATGACGCCATGAACGTCCACACCTCGCTCCCGCTCGGCCTCGACTGGACCACCGCCCCGGCGGCATGGTCCCTCTCCGACGGCGTCCTGACCGTCTCCGCCGCCCCACGGACGGACCTCTTCACGGACCCGCTCGGCGGGGCGGCGCGACGCGACGCCGCCGTCGCCCTGACCACTCCGCCGGAAGGCGACTGGCAGTTCTCGGCCCGGCTCCGCGTCGGCTTCCGGTCCGCCTGGGACGCGGGGGCTCTCGTCGTCCGGTCCGACGACGACCACTGGGCGAAGCTCAACTTCGAGCAGGCCCCCGACGGGACTCCCTGCGTCTTCTCGGTCGTGACCCGCGGCCGGTCCGACGACGCGGTCGGGAGCCCCGTCACGGGCGAGGCCCTGTGGCTGCGCATCTGCCGGATCGGCGAGGGGTTCGCCTTCCACGTCTCGGACGACGGGGGCTTCTGGCGCCTGGTACGGCAGTTCGCCCTCACCGGCCCCCGTCCCCTGCGGATCGGCGTCGAGGTGCAGTCGCCCGTGGGCGAGGGGTGCCGTGTGGACTTCGACGACATCCGCCTCACCCCCACGAGCCTGCCCCATCTCATCGACGGTCGATGACGCGTCCGGGCGGCCCGGCCTCAGCTCAGCAGCGCGGGCGTCGCGGCGGCCAGGACCCCCTCGATCCTGTCCCAGGTCGCCCCGTCGCGCTCGACCGGGGGCAGGACCTGGCCCGACCCCGTACCCCAGGCCGTCGCCAGGGCCACCGGATCCGCACCCGTCACCGCCCCGGCGGCGAGGGCCGCCGCGCCGAGGGCGACGAGTTCGTCGGCGGCGGGGACGACCAGAGGCCGTCCGGAGAGCCTGCGGACCGTCCCGGTCCAGGCGCGGCCGCGCGCGCCGCCGCCGATCAGACGCAGCGGCCGGTCCCGTACGGCGGGGTCGGCCGGGTCGAGGCCGCAGGCGGCGAGGAGCTGGTCGAGGGCGCGCAGCACGGTGAACGCCGCTCCCTCGTACGCGGCCCCCAGGACCACCCGGGGGTCCGTGCCGTGCCGGAGGCCGGTGACGAGCCCTGAGGCGTGCGGGAGGTCGGGGGTCCGTTCGCCGTCGAGGTACGGCAGGACGACGACGTCCCCGCCCGGCGCCGCGTCCTCCCGGTCCAGGCCCAGGAGCGTGGCGAACCGGTCGACGGCCAGGGTGCAGTTGAGGGTGCAGCCGAGCGGGAGGTACGTGCCGTCGGTGGCGGCGAAGCCGGCGAGTCCGGGATCGGCCGGCCGGGCGCGGGTCGCGGCGAAGACGGTTCCGGAGGTGCCGAGGCTGACGACCGGGTGGTCGAGGAGCCCCGCGCCGCCGAGGCCGAGGCCGACGGCGGCGGCCATGTTGTCGCCGGTCCCGGCGGCGACGACGACCGTACGGGGCAGCCCGAGGGCCTCGGCGGCGGCCGGGGTCAGGGTGCCGACGGGGGTGGCGCCCCCGGGCGCGACGGCGGGCAGCAGGGCGGGGTCGAGGCCGATGAGGTCCAGGACGTCGGGGTCGTAGGCGCCGTCACCGGTCCCGTACCAGCAGGTCCCCGAGGCGTCGCCGGGGTCGGTCACGGCGACCCCGGCGAGCAGCTCGGTGAGGTGGTCGTGCGGGAGGCGGACGCCGGCGACGGCCGCCGCCTGTTCGGGTTCCCGCTCGCGCAGCCACTGCCACTTGGCGGCGGTCATGGAGGCGACGGGGACCGAACCGGTGCGCTTCAGCCAGGCCGCGGGGCCGCCGAGGCGGGCGGCGAGGCCGGCGGCCTGGGGCGCGGAGCGGGTGTCGTTCCAGAGCAGGGCGGGGCGCAGGGGGTGCCCGTCGGCTCCGAGGGTGACGAGCCCGTGCTGCTGTCCGGCGACGGCGATGCCGGTGACGGAGCCGGCCGGGACGCCCGCCTCCCGTACGGCCGCGCGGACGGCCGTGGCGAGGGCGGTCCACCACTCCCCGGGGTCGCTCTCGCGTGCGCCGGCGGTCCCGGTCACGGTGTGCGGGGCGCGGCCGAGGGCGAGGAGTTCGCCGGTGTCGGCGTCGACGGCCACGGCCTTGGTGGACTGCGTGGAGCTGTCCACACCGATCACGACGGAGCGGCTCGTGGGCACGCCCTCACCTCATTCCTGTCGTTCGTCCCGGGGGTGATTCCTGGCCCGGGGGGTGGCGCGCGGTGCGTCCGTCCCGTATTAGTTATCTCAGAAAACAAATCCCAAGAGAAGGACACACCATGCCGGATCTCTACTCCCCCGCTCCCGAGGACCGGTTCACCTTCGGACTCTGGACCGTCGGCTGGCAGGGCCGCGACCCCTTCGGCGAGGCCACCCGCCCGGCCCTCGACCCCGTCGAGGCGGTCGAACGCCTCGCCGCCCTCGGCGCGTACGGCGTCACCTTCCACGACGACGACCTCATCCCCTTCGGCACCCCGGACGCCGAGCGCGACACGATCGTGAAGCGTTTCCGGTCCGCCCTGGACCGCACGGGCCTGAAGGTCCCCATGGCGACGACGAACCTCTTCTCCCACCCCGTCTTCAAGGACGGCGCCTTCACCGCCAACGACCGGGACGTCCGCCGCTTCGCGCTGCGCAAGACCCTCCGCAACATCGACCTGGCCGTCGAGCTCGGCGCCACCGTCTATGTCGCGTGGGGCGGCCGGGAGGGCGCCGAGTCCGGGGCCGCGAAGGACGTCCGGGTCGCGCTCGACCGGATGAAGGAGGCCTTCGACCTGCTCGGCCAGTACGTCACCGAGCAGGGCTACGACCTGCGGTTCGCGATCGAGCCCAAGCCGAACGAGCCGCGCGGCGACATCCTGCTTCCCACCATCGGGCACGCCCTGGCCTTCATCGAGCGCCTGGAGCGCCCCGAACTGGTCGGTGTGAATCCCGAGACGGGCCACGAGCAGATGGCCGGCCTCAACTTCCCGCACGGCATCGCTCAGGCCCTGTGGGCGGGCAAGCTCTTCCACATCGACCTCAACGGCCAGTCCGGCATCAAGTACGACCAGGACTTCCGCTTCGGGGCGGGCGACCTGCGCCAGGCCTTCTGGCTGGTGGACCTGCTGGAGACGGCCGGATACGAGGGCCCTCGCCACTTCGACTTCAAGCCGGTGCGGACGGACGGCTTCGACGGGGTGTGGGAGTCGGCGAAGAACTGCATGCGGAACTACCTGATCCTCAAGGAGCGCGCGGCGGCCTTCCGCGCCGACCCGGACGTCCGGGCTGCCCTGGCCGCCTCCCGGCTCCCCGAACTCGCCGTTCCCACCGCGGCCGACGGCCTCGCCGCGCTGCTCGCCGACCCGACGGCGTACGACACCTTCGACGCGGACGCGGCGGCGGCCCGTTCCATGGCCTTCGAGCACCTCGACCAGCTGGCCCTGGAGCACCTGCTCGGCGTGCGCTGAGCACGAGGCGCCGGGCGATCAGGGCCCGGCGAGCGTCGAGCGGCGGACGACCAGTTCCGGCTGGAGCACCACGTGCTCGTGCGGTAGGGCGGCGCCGCGACCAGGGTCAAGGATCGTGCGGTGTGAACCGATTCATCGACCGACGTACCGGCCGGTGATCGACGAAGGAGCGGCCGGGCCCCGAAGGGTCCGGCCGCTCCCGGTCGCTCGCGCACTCCCGTAGTCCCGCGCTCCCGTAGTCCCGCGCTCCCGCACTAAGCGGACTCGCGGCGGACCAGCTCCGTCGGCAGGATGACCGCCGCCGGGTCCTCGCCCGCTATCCGGGCGAGCAGCGTCCGCACCATCTCGGTGCTGATCCGGTCCCAGGGCTGGCGGATGGTGGTGAGCGGGGGCCGGGAGGAGAGGGCCGCCGGGGAGTCGTCGAAACCTCCCACCGCGATGTCCTCCGGCACCCTGCGGCCCGCGCGGGCGAGGGTGTCGAGGACGCCCTGCGCCATGAGGTCGGAGGCGACGAAGACGGCGTCGATGTCCGGGGCGCGCTCCAGGAGGACGTGGGCCGCGTCCTCGCCGCTGGTCCTGCTGTAGTCGCCGGTGGCGATCAGCGACTCGTCGGCGGGGAGCCCGTACTCGGCGAGGGTCTCGCGGTATCCGGCGAGGCGTTCCACCCCGCCGGGGGTGTCGAGCGGTCCGGTGACGGTGGCGATCCGGCGGCGCCCGGAGGCGTACAGATGGCGGACCATGTCGCGGGCCCCGTCGCGGTCGTCGGCCGCGACGTAGCCGATCTTGGCGGTCTGGCCGAGAGGCTTGCCGCAGGCGACGACGGGGACGCCGGCCTCGTGCAGCCGGGCCACGACGGGGTCGCCGGAGTGGCTGGAGACGAGAAGGACGCCGTCGACGTGACCGGCCTCGATGTAGCGGAGGTTGCGGCGGCGCTCGTCCTCGGTGCCCGCGATCATCAGGAGCAGCGGGATGTCCCGGGCCGCGAGGGCCTGGGTGCAGGCGCGGAGCAGGACGTTGAAATTGGGGTCCTCGAAGAAGCGCTCCTGCGGTTCGGTCAGGAGGAAGGCGACCGAGTCGGACTTGCCGGTGATCAGCGAGCGGGCGTGCCGGTTGACGACGTAGCCCGTTCTTCGGATCGCGGCGTCGACGGCCGCCTTCGCCGTCGGGCTGACGTAGTGACCGCCGTTGAGGACTCGGGAGACGGTGCCGCGCGAGACGCCGGCCTCGCGGGCCACGTCGTGGATGGTCGCCGGGCGGCGCCTGCTCGCTGCTGTGCTCATGCTGTGTGTTTCCCCTCGATCCCCTGTGCTCAGGACTTTACGGCGCCGGAGAGCAGGTCGAGGCTCCAGAAGCGCTGGATGAGAAGGAAGAGGGCGATGAGCGGGAGGACGGCGAGGAGCGCACCGGTGATCACCAGGGTGTAGAGGGCGGGTTGTCCCGCGCCCTGCTTGAGGAGGGTGAACAGGCCGACGGTCATGGGGAACTTCTCGTCGTCGCCGAGCATGATGAACGGCAGCAGGAAGTTGTTCCAGATGGCGACGAACTGGAAGAGGAAGATCGTCACCAGGCCCGGGGACATCATCGGGGCGGCGATCCGCAGGAAGATCCGCCACTCTCCCGCGCCGTCCATGCGGCCGGCCTCGACGAGCTCCATGGGGACGGCGGCCTCGGCGTACACACGGCCGAGGTAGACGCCGTACGGGGAGAGGATCAGCGGCAGCAGCACGGAGGCGTAGGTGTCCGTCATGTCGGCCTGGGCCATCAGCAGGTACTGCGGGATGGCCAGGACGACCGGGGGCATCAGGACGCCGGCGAGCATCACGTTGAAGAAGGCCTCGCGGCCGCGGAACCGGTAGACGGCGAGGCCGTAACCGGCGAGCGCCGAGACCGCGGTGGACAGGACGGCGCCGAGGCCCGCGTAGAACAGCGAGTTGCCCATCCAGCGCCAGTAGATGCCGTCGCGGTAGGCGCCGAGGTCGCCGAGGTTGTCGGAGAAGCCGTCGCCGGGCAGGAAGGTGAAGGTGGAGAAGAGGTCGGCGCCGGACTTGGTGGCGGCGACGAGGACCCATGCGACGGGCAGCAGGCAGTAGACCGCGCCGAGGACGAGGGCCGCGGTGGGCAGCAGTGCGGCGCGGCGCGGCCGGGGAGGGCCCTGGGGCGTGCCGGGGGTGGCGCCGGCGGCGGGCCCGGGGACGTTCGCGGCCCTGCTGAGCGGCGGGGAGGCGAGCCCGGTCATCGGGTTGCTCCTTGCGTGGTGCGGCGGGTGGAGAGCCTGAGGAGGGCGAAGGAGAGGACGAAGGTGGCGAGGGCGAGCACCACGGCGGTGGCCGAGGCCGCGTGGATGTTCCCGCCGGTGAAGGCGTCGTTGTAGACCTTCATCAGGGGGCTCCAGGTGGTGGGGATGCCGTTGGTGAGCGGCCGGAGCGTGGTGGGCTCGTTGAAGACCTGGAGGGTCGCGATGATCGAGAAGAAGAAGGTGAGCACCAGGGAGGGCGCCACCATCGGGATCTTGACGCGGAGCGCGATCTGGAACTCCGAGCAGCCGTCGAGCTTGGCCGCCTCGTACACCTCGGCGGGCAGGGAGCGCAGCGCGGTGTAGATGACGATCATGTTGAAGCCGGTGCCGCCCCAGACGGCGATGTTCGCCATGGCGAGGTAGAGCGGAGTGCCGTCCATGAGGTCGGGCTGCGGGAGTCCGAGGGCGTCGAGGACGTAGAAGAAGGGACTGACGTCGGGGAGGTAGAGGAAGCCCCACAGAAGGGCCGCGATCACTCCGGGAACGGCGTACGGGAGGAAGATCGCGAGCCGGGAGAAGGAGCGGGCCCGGACGCGCTCGGTGTCGAGGAGGAGCGCGAAGAAGAGCGCGAGGCCCAGCATGACGGGGACGACGACGGCGCCGTAGCCGAGGACGCGCAGTGCGCCGGCGCCGAGTTCGGAGTCGGTGAGGGCGGAGGTGTAGTTCTCCAGGCCGGCCCAGACCTCGCTGCGGGCTCCCTTGCCGAGGCCGAGACCCTTGATCTCGATCTTGTGGAAGCTGAGCCGGATCGCGTAACCGATGGGCAGGGCGAAGAAGAGGGCGAAGAGGACGGCGGCGGGGAGGATGAAGAAGTAGGGGGCGCTTCGCGCTCGTTTGAGGGTGGTGGTGGGCGACGGGAGGGCGTACGGGGCCGCCTTGACCCCGTACGACCGGCGCACGCCCCGAGGGGGCTGCGTCACTTGGCGACCTCGAAGCCCTGCTTCTCCAGGTCCGCGACGGTGGCGGACCGGACGGTGGTGAGAGCGGTGCCGAAGCCGGACCTGGCCTTGGCGGCCTTGCCGAACTCGTCCTTGAAGGCGGTGTAGGCGACGTTCACGTTGGGGCCCCAGGCGGCCGGCGCGGTGGTCTTCGCTATCTCGGCGGCGCGGGTGTAGAAGTCGGGCTGGTTCGGGAAGAAGGCGGGGGCCTCGGCGAGGGCGCCGCTGGTCTGGGCAGCGGTGGCCGCCGGGTAGATGCCGCTCTCCTTCACGAGCGCGGCGAGGGCGACCGGGTCGGTGTTGAGCCAGGTGGCGAACTGCGCGGCGGCCTTCCTGTGCTTCGAGTCGGTGGTGACGGCGGTGGAGGAGCCGCCCCAGCTGCCGGTGGAGGAGGCGCCCTTGGTCCACTGCGGGAGGGGGGCCATGGCCCACTTGCCCCGGGTGTCGGGGGCGGCGGTGGTGAGGACGCCGGGGGCCCAGACGGCGCTGACCCAGGCGAGTTGCTCGCCGCTGTTGAGGGCCTTGTTCCAGGCGGGGGTGTACATCGGCTGGTTGTCGATCGCGCCCTCGCCGACCAGGCCGCCCCAGAAGTCGGTGACCTTCCTGGTGGCGGCGTCGTCGATGCCGACCTTCCAGGTGTCGCCCTCGAAGGTCCACCACCGGGCGCCGGCCTGCTGGGAGAGTCCGGCGAAGAGGCCGGAGTCGTTGGCGGAGAAGGTGGTCAGGGACTTGTCCGGGGCCTTCTTCCTCAGGTCGCGGGCGGTGGTGGCGAACTCCTCCCAGGTGGTGGGGACGGAGAGGCCGTACTGCTTGAAGAGGTCCTGGCGGTAGAAGAACATCAGCGGCCCGGAGTCCTGCGGCAGGGCGTAGACGGCCTCGCCTCCGAAGGTGGTCTGCTGCCAGATGCCGGGGGCGAACCTGTCCTTGACGCCCGCGACGTCGGGGGCGATGTCGGCGAGGGCGTCGTTGGAGACCAGGGTCGGCAGGGCCTGGTACTCGGCCTGGACGAGGTCGGGGGCCTTGTGCGCCTTGGTGGCGGTGATGATCTTGGTGACGAGGTCGTCGCCGGAGGCCTGCTTCTGCACCGTCACCTTGATGTCGGGGTGTTCGGCGTTCCAGAGGGCGACGACCTTGTCCATTCCGGGCGCCCAGGCCCAGTAGGTCAGCGAGACGGGGCCGGACGCCGCCTTGTCGTCGGAGTCGGAGGATCCACAGGCGGTGAGCGCGGTGGCACCGAGAAGGACGGCGGTGGCGGCGGCGAGGCGGCGGCGCATCGTGTGGGGCATGGGGTAGTTCTCCCTGACCGAAGGGGCCTCCTCCTCGAGCGGAGAGGCCGACCATGCATCTGTGAGCGTTCACAGTAGAGAAACGTTCCGGACACTTGTCAATGGTTGTTCCTGTGCGGTTATGTTGCGTTGCCACATCGAGATCGGGTGTGTGCACGTTCCCAACCGAACAGAGCTTTCTTGGTTCGGCGTTCGCTCGATGTTTCAGGAGACACTCATGTCGCAGACCACTCCCAAGGGCCTGCACCGGCTCGCGTTCGGCGGGGACTACAACCCCGAACAGTGGCCGGAACGCGTCTGGCAGGAGGACGTTCGGCTCATGCGCGAGGCCGGCGTCACCATGGTGAGCGTCGGGATCTTCTCCTGGGCCCTCCTCGAACCGGAGCCGGGCCGGTACGACTTCGACTGGCTCGACCGGCTCCTCGACCTGCTCCACGAGCACGGCGTCCGGGTCGACCTGGGCACGCCGACCGTGGCACCGCCCGCCTGGTTCTACCGCGCCCACCCCGAGGCCCTGCCCGTCACCGCCGAGGGCGTGCGCCACTCCTACGGCTCACGCGGGGCGATCTGTCACAGTTCCGCCGCCTATCGAGCGGCGGCCACGGGCATCACCACCGCACTGGCCCGCCGCTACGGCAGCCACCCGGCGCTCGCGCTCTGGCACGTCCACAACGAGTACGGCGTCCCCGTCAGCGCCTGCTACTGCGACAGCTGCGCCGCCCACTTCCGCCGCTGGCTGCACGAGGCCCACGGCTCGGTCGAGGCGGTGAACGAGGCCTGGGGCACCGCCTTCTGGGGACAGCACTACTCCTCGTACGAGGAGATCGACCCGCCCCGGGTCACCCCGACCGTCGGCAACCCGGCCCAGCAGCTCGACTACCGTCGCTTCGCCGACGCCACGATCCGCGAGAACTTCCGGGCGGAACGGGACATCCTGCACGAGCTCGCACCCGGCATCCCCGTCACCACCAACTTCATGACCGCGCTCAGCCAGTGCGACTCCATCGACTACTGGGCCTGGGGCCGCGAGGTCGACCTCGTCACCAACGACCACTATCTGATGACCGACGGCCGCCGCACCCATGTCAACCTGGCCATGGCCGCCGACCTCACCCGCTCCGTCGCCGGCGGCGCCCCCTGGCTGCTCCTGGAGCACTCCACGTCCGGAGTGAACTGGCAGGCCCGCAACCCGGCCAAGCGCCCCGACGAGATGGCCCGCAACTCCCTCGCCCATGTCGCCCGCGGCTCCGAGGGCGCCATGTTCTTCCAGTGGCGCCAGTCCCGGCGCGGCGCCGAGAAGTTCCACTCCGCGATGGTCCCGCACGGCGGCACCGACACCCGGATCTGGCGCGAGGTCGTCGCCCTCGGCGCCGACCTGGAGGCCCTGGAGGAGGTGCGCGGCACCCGGACCGTCCCGGACGTCGCCGTGCTCTGGGACTGGCACTCCTGGTGGGCGCAGAACCTGGAGTGGCGGCCGAACGCGGCCCACGACGCCCGCGAGCGCGCCGACAGCTTCTACGAGACCCTCTACGACCGGCACCTCACCGTCGACTTCGCCCACCCCGAGTCCGACCTCACGGCCTACCCGCTGGTCGTCGTCCCCGCCCTGTACCTCATGACCGAGGCCGCCGGGCAGAACCTCCGGGAGTACGTCGAGAACGGCGGCACGCTCGTCGTCTCGTACTTCTCCGGGATCGTCGACGAGCACGACGCCGTGCATCCCGGCGCCTACCCCGGCGCCCTGCGGGACGTCCTCGGTCTCACCGTCGAGGAGTGGTCGCCGCTCCTGGACGACCAGCGGGTGCGGATCGACGGGCCCGGCGGCGCCTCGCTCACCGGCGACGTGTGGACGGAGTTCGTCCGGCCGCGCGGCGCGGAGACGGTGTGGACGTACGCGGACGGGCCGGCCGCCGGAGGGCCCGCCGTCACCCGGCACCGGCTCGGGCGTGGCACCGCCTGGTACGTCTCCACCCGACTCGACGCGGCCTCGCTCGACGCGATCGTCGCCGCCGCGGGCGAGGACGCCGGGATCGCGTCACGCACCGGGCTGGCGCGTGACGTGGAGGTCGTGCGGCGGGCCGGGGACGGCGGCCGGCGCTACCTCTTCGCGCTCAACCACTCCGCCGAGGACGCCGAGGTGCCGCTCGACGGCTCCGGTACGGAGCTCCTCGCCGGCGCCGCGGGCGGTACGGCGGGCGGTACGGCGGTCGACGGGAAGCTCACCGTCCCGGCCGGTGCCGTCAGGGTCGTACGCCTGGACGCCTGACCTGCCCGCGGATACCCACCCCTCCCCCCACGGCGTCCGCCCCTTCCTCTCTCGTCCCCGTACCGGAAGACGGGTCGGCCCCGGAGGCTCTCGCGGGGCCGACCCCTTCGGTGCGGGCCGGGGTTCAGGTCGTGACCCGGTGCCCGAGGCGTTCCGACAGTTCGTTCGCGCCCTTCACCGCGAGGGCGGTGAGCTCGTTCTCGCGGTCCTCGCTCCAGCGGTGCACCGGGACCGAGACGGAGAGCGCCGCGACGACCCGGCCGGAGCGGTCCCGTACCGGGGCGGCGACGCAGCTGACGTCGGGGTTGGACTCCTGCTGCTCGCCGGCGACACCGAGGATCCGGATCTCCGCGAGCGCGGCGCGCAGCGCGTCCGGGTCGGTGATGCTGCGGGGCGTCATGGCGACGAGCCCGCGCCCGCCGGCGCTCCCTTCGACGCGGCCGTCGAGGCGCCCGTCGAGCCGCTCCTCCAGCTCGTCCGGGGGGAGCGTGGCGAGCAGCATCTTGCCGACGGCCGTGCAGTGGGCGGGCAGTCGGCGTCCGGCCGCCGACACCATCCGTACCGCGTGACTGGAGTCGACCTTGGCGATGTAGATGACGTCCATGTCCTCCAGGACGGCCACATGGACGGTCTCGCCGCAGGTGTCGGCCACCTGGCGGGCGACCTCGTGCCCCTCGGCGGCGAGGTCGAGCTGCTCCGCGTACCGGCTGCCGAGTTGGTAGGTGCGGACGCCGAGCCGGTAGCGGCCGGGCTGTTCCGGCACCGCCACGAGGTAGTTGCGGGCGGTCAGGGTGGTGACCAGCTCATGGGTGGTCGTGCGCGGCAGCTGGAGCCTGCGGGTGATCTCGGGAGCGGAGAGGGTCCCGTCGCCTTCGAGGAAGAGTTCCAGTACGTCGAATGCCCTGGTCACCGCCGGAACAAGTCGCCCCATGGGTCCCCCACCTCACTTCTGACCGTTCGGTATGCCGTACGGCGACCGAAATCGCGAACAGAGACTAGCGGCGCACCTCGGGCGGGGCAACGGTTCGCGCGAGGGGGCGGCCCGGGTGGTCGCGCTCCCCGCGTCACCATTGACACCCCGGCAAGCCACTGCCTACGGTCACGCCTACATTTCGAACGTGTGACGAAATTTCGAACGAGATCGAGGGGCAACCGCCTTGCGGATCACGGGAATCACCACTCATGTCGTCGGTACGCCCTGGCGCAATCTCACCTATGTGCTCGTCCATACCGACGAGGGTCTGACCGGGGTCGGTGAGACGAGGATGCTCGGGCACACCGACGCGCTCGTCGGCTATCTCCGCGAGGCGGAGGCCAACCACATCGCGGGTTCGGACCCGTTCGCGATCGAGGATCTCGTCCGCCGGATGAAGTACGGCGACTTCGGGCGGGCCGGAGAGATCGTCATGTCCGGCATCGCCGTCGTCGAGACGGCCTGCTGGGACATCAAGGGCAAGGCCCTCGGCGTGCCCGTCTGGCAGCTCCTCGGCGGCAAGGTGACCGACCGGGTCAAGGCGTACGCCAACGGCTGGTACACCACCGAACGCACCCCCGAGGCCTACCACCGGGCCGCCCGCGCCGTCATCGACCGCGGCTACCGCGCCCTCAAGATCGACCCGTTCGGCACCGGCCACTACGAACTGGACGCCGGGCAGACACGGGACGCCGTCGCCCTGATCGAGGCCGTCCGCGACGCCGTCGGGCCGGACACCGAACTGATGCTGGAGATGCACGGCCGCTTCTCCCCCTCCACAGCGATCAGGCTGGCCCGGGACCTCGCCCCCTTCCGCCCGGCCTGGCTGGAGGAACCCGTCCCGCCCGAGAACCTCAAAGCACTGGAGAAGGTCGCCGCGAAGGTCGACCTCCCCCTCGCCACCGGGGAACGCATCCACGACCGGACCGAGTTCCGTGAACTCTTCGAGAGCCAGGCCGTCGACATCGTCCAGCCGGACGTCGGCCACATCGGCGGCATCTGGGAGACCCGGAAACTCGCCGCGACCGCCGAGACCCACTACATGATGATCGCCCCCCACAACGTGGGCGGCTCCGTCCTGACCGCGGCCTCCCTCCAGCTCGCCGCCTGCACACCCAACTTCAAGATTCTGGAGCACTTCAACGACTTCGCCGACGCGGAGATCAAGAAGGTCGTGAAGGGCGCCCCCGAGGTCGACCCGGAGACCGGCTGCTTCGCCGTCTCCCACGCACCCGGCCTCGGCGTCGAGCTCGACGTGGACGCGGCGGCCGAATTCCCGCAACAGCGCGCCCGGTTCGACCTGTGGGCCGAAGGCTGGGAGAAGAGGCAGCCGAAGTGAGCACCGAACCCACCGGAGGGGACACCGGCTCCGCCCGGGCGGACACCGCACCCGCGCCCCTGAGCCGTGCGGTCCTCGTGGAACGGCCGGGCGCCCACCGGCTCGTCGAGCGCGAGGTCCCCTCACCCGGCCCGGGTGAGGTCCGGGTGCGGGTCGCCGCCGCCGGCATCTGCATGAGCGACCGCGAGCTGTACGAGGGCCGTCGCGCCCCCGGCTATGTGCGCTACCCGGTGGTTCCCGGGCACGAGTGGTCGGGAACCGTGGACGCCGTCGGGACCGGGACCGACCCCGCGCTGCTCGGACGGGCGTGCGTCGCCGAGGGGTTCCGGGCCTGCGGTCGGTGCGAGCGCTGCCGGTACGGGGAGACCAGCCTGTGCACGGCGGGGTACGCGGAGACCGGCTTCACCGAACCGGGCGCGTTCGCCGACCATCTCCTCGTGCCCGCCCGGCTGGTGCACCCGCTGCCGGACGGCGTCGACCTCCGGGCCGCGGCCCTGCTCGAACCGGCCGCCGTCGTCGCCGCCGCGGTACGGGCGGGGCGGCCCCGCCCGGGTGAGCGGATCGCCGTGGTCGGCGCCGGGACGCTCGGCCTGCTCGCCGTCCAGTGGCTCAAGGCCTCCTCCCCCGCCGAACTGGCCGTCGTGGACCCGCGCGCCGACCGGGCGGCGCAGGCCCTGGCCTTCGGCGCGAACCGGGCTCTCGCCCCGGCGGGCGCGGACGGCGAGACCGGGGCCTTCGACCTCGTCGTGGAGACCGCCGGGGCGCCCACCACGGCCGCCTCCTCCTGTCTGCTCGCCCGGCGCGGCGGGCGGGTCGTGCTCACCGGCATGTTCTCGGCGGGAGCCACCGGAATCGACCCGGTCCATCTGTCCGTCAGCCAGCTGGAGATCCACAGCGTCTTCGGTGCCTCCTCGGCCGCCTGGGCCGACGCCGTGCGGGCCTTCTCCCTCGGCCTGCTCGACCCGGGGCCGCTCGTCACCCACGAGTTCCCGCTGGACCGGTTCGACGAGGCGCTCGCGCTCGTCGGCGGCGGTGATCCGAGGACGGGCAAGGTGCTGCTGCGCCCCTGACATCCCGCACCGGATCGAAGCGCTTCGATCTTCTTGAGTCACCTCTCTGGACACGTCAACACGCCCGCGTTACGGTCTCGCTGAGCTGTCGAAGCGCTGTTCGGCAGTCACCGTCGAAGCGATTCGAATCGACTCGGAGCCGTACGAGGGGACGGATCGCAGCGCATCGTCACCGACACGGGCCGCGGGGAGAACGGATGGTCACGCTTGCCGAGGTCGCCCGGCACGCCGGAGTGTCGGCGAGCACGGTGAGCTATGTCCTCAGCGGCAAGCGGCCCATCTCCGACCCCACCCGCCGCAGGGTGCGGGCCAGCATCGAGCAGCTCGGCTACCAGCCGCACGCGGGCGCCCGGGCCCTCGCCAGCAGCCGTTCGAGGATCATCGCGCTGATGGTCCCGCTGCGCACCGACATGTACGTGCCGGTGATGCTGGAGATCGCGGTCGCCGTCGCCACCGCCGCCCGTGCCCACGGCTACGACGTCCTGCTGCTGACCGGGGAGGAAGGTCCGTCGGCGCTGCGGCGGGTCACCGGCAGCGGGCTCGCCGAGGCGGTGATCCTGATGGACGTCCAGCTCGACGACGAACGGCTGCCCGTACTGCGCGCGGCCGGTCCGCCGGCCGTCCTGGTCGGGCTGCCCGCCGACCCCGCCGGGCTGAGCTGCGTCGATCTCGACTTCACCGCGGCCGGCGCGCTCTGCGTGGAGCATCTGGCCGGCCTCGGGCACCGGGAGATCGCGGTGATCGGCGAGGCCCCCGGTGTCTACGCACGGCACACGGGCTTCGCCGAACGCACCCTGCGCGGACTGCGCGACCGGGCGGCCGGGTCGGGGGTCCGGCTGCTGCACCGGCCCTGCGAGGGGGGTCATGACGCCGTGGCGGGCGTGCTCGCCCGGATCTTCGACGAGCGGCCCGGGGTCGGCGCCTTCGTCGTCCAGAACGAGACGGCGATCGAGCCGCTGCTCGCCCTGCTCCGACGGACCGGCCGGGCCGTACCGGAGGACGTCTCGGTGGTCGCCGTCTGCGCCGATCAGATCGCCGCCCAGGCGTCGGTGCCGCTCACCTCGGTGGCGATCCCCGCGCAGGAACTCGGCCGCAGGGCCGTGGACCGGCTCGTCGAGGGCCTCACCCGGCCGGACGCGGAGGACACGTCCGGGGTCGAACTCCTCACGCCCGCCCTGACCGTACGGGACAGCTCCGGCCCTCCTCCCCCGCCGGCCCGGCCCGGGAACCCACGGTCAGCCGCTCCCCCGCACGGAGCACGAGCCGGGTCGCACCCGCCGGGCTCCTGAGGTCGACCTCCGCGTCCCGGTCGGGACGGAGGACGGCGCGGTACGCCCCCGGCGCCCAGGTCAGGTCGACGCGGGCGCCGAACCGGGTCCGTACGCCGGTGAGCCGGCCGCGCGGGCACCGGGCGGGCGGTGCGGGCAGCAGGACGAGCCGCGAGGGCGTGGACTGCACGAGGGCCTCGACGAGGAGCGCGGGCAGGGCGTGGGCGGCGTCGGCGTTGTAGACGTCGCGGGCGGGATAGTGCGCGCTCATGAGGGAGTCGTGGAAGTAGTCGCCGGTGAGGACACGGTCGAGCGCCTCCCCCGTCCGGGCCGCGTCGCCCAATCGCGCGGCGACCAGGCCGTGGTGGAGGTGTCCGTGGGCCGAGTCGTTCTCGGGGCCCCGCAGCGCGAGGGCGCGCCGGGCGGCGTCGGCGAGGCCGGGGGTGTCGTACGGATTGATCTCGTCGAGCGGCCAGACGGGGTAGAGATGGCTCAGGTGCCGGTGGTCGTAGCGGTCGCCGAGCCCCGGCCAGGCCCACTCGGCGAGCGCGCCCTCGTCGTTGACGCGGTAGGCCGGGAGGCGCCCGGCGAGGGCCCGGAGGCGGGTGGCGTCCCGCGCCGGGGCGCGCTCGGCGGCCGCGTGCAGGGCGTGCCGGGCGGCGGCGATGTCCATCGTGGCGTTCACCGCACCCCAGCTCCCGCCGCGCGGGCGGTTCTCCGGGGAGTAGGAGGGGACGACGGCGAGTCTGCCGTCGGGGCCGGTGCGGGTGAGGAAGTCCTCGTAGAAGGCGGCGAGTTCGGCGAGGGCGCGCGAGGTCCTCGGGTCGTCGCGGCCGTTCGTCTCGTCGAGGTCGAGGAGCGGCTTGAGGAGCCAGTCGGCGCCCGCCGTCCACAGATGGAGGGGGTACTCGAGGCTGAAGTGGTACGTGTGCCCCGAGACGCCGTCCGTGTGGGAGGGGGCGACGATTCCCCGGGTGCCGAAGATCGCCCGGGCGTTGTCCCGCCAGTCGGCCAACTGGCCGTGGACGAAGCTCGCGTGGGCTTCCGTGACCTCCGGCAGGTCGGCGGCCACGGCGGAGGCGGTCTGGAGATTGAGGTTGGCGTTGGTGGTGAAGGCCCCGGACCACGCCGTGTCCCAGTCCCCGGTCCAGAGTCCGGTGAGCCGGGGCGGATGCGTACCGGAGGAGGAGAGCAGGTGGTAGCGGCCCGCCGCGAAGAGGCGTTCCAGGAGGGCGGGGCTGTCGGGGCGACGGAGGAGGACGGAGCCGGGCAGGGCGCGCTCGGTCTCGTCGGCGCCGAGGTCGAGGCGGACGCGACCGTAGGCGGCTGCGTGTCGAGTGGTGTGGCGGTCGAGCAGGCGGGTGTGGACGGCGGAGAGGTCACGTCCGCCGGCCGGGGCTCCCGCCGCGGACCTCGCTCCGGAGCCCACGCGGACTCCCGCGTCGGGCCCCGCTCCCCCGGTCAGCGCCCTGAGGTCCTCCGTCTCCCGGGCCGTGTCGAAGTCCCCCGCGTGGCGGCGCACCCGGGTCAGGAGCAGCAGTGCCCCCGCCCCCTCGACGCGCACGCCGGAGGCCGTGACCGTGGTGCGTCCGGTGTCGGTGAGCAGAAGGGTGAGTCCGGTGTACCCGAGCGGGCTGTCCGGGTAGCGGGCCCGCAGGGTGAGGACGGTCTCCCGGCGTGCGGTGGCGACGCCCCGGCCGGTTTCGAGCGCGGCGGGGACGCCGGGCAGCCGGTGGTCGAGGTCGACCTCGACGACGGGTCCCGGCGCGGTGACGTACTGGACGAGGACGTCGTCGGCGCGGGAGACGAAGACCTCGCTGCGGCGCTCCCCGCACTCCCCTGCCACCACCCCGGTGGTGAAGTCCACGGACCGGTGCACGGCGGTGCCGGGGGTGCCGGGTGGCCGCCGGACCCGGGTCTGGAAGCCGGGGTGGAAGGGCCGGACCCAGCGCAGGGGCCGTCCGTCGGTGAACCGTTCCGCGGCCGTCGTGTCCCCGGCGAGCAGGGCGTCCTGGAGGGCGGGGAGCAGGGGGGCGAGCCGGGGCGGGGCGGTGTCGGCGGGTGGGTTGTTCGGTCGTACGAGGGTGTGGTGGGTGACGATCACCCGGTCGTTCTCGGGGTCACCGAGGACGAGGGCGCCGTGGCTGCCGTTCCCGGCGAGGAAGGCGTCCTCCCAGCGGTCGGCGGGCGAGGGCTCCCAGGTTCCGTGCCTCACGGAAGCTCCCCCGCCGTGTCGATCGGCTCCGGTTCGCAGGGCGCGAGGACGACCACTCCGTACCGTTCCAGCGTGAGCGAGCCCTCCGCCTCGGTCCCGGTGAGCAGGTCGCGGTGGCGGCCGGGCAGCGGCACCGTGACCGGGTCGGGGCCGTGGTGGAGGAGGAAGAGCAGGTCGCCGCGCCGGACCGCCTCGACGCCCTCGGGCAGTCCTTCGACGACGGGGCGGGCCCCGGCCTCGCGGGCCACGGTGGCGAGCAGTCCGCTCAGTCCGGCCGGTTCCGGGAGAGTGGAGACGTACCAGGCCCGGCCGTTGCGGAGCACGGCGGGCAGGCCGTCGAGCTCGCCGCCCCGGTAGGCGGCGACGGTCTCGGCGCCGGGTGCGGCGGTGAGTTCCTCGGACCAGAGGGATCCGCGGAAGGTGCCGCAGTCGACGTGTTCGTCCTCGTCGAGCGGCCACCACTCCTGGACGAGGTCGATGCCGAGGAGCTCCCGGAGGCGGGCGTCCATGCCGCCGGGACGGACCCGGTCGTCCCGGTCGGCGATGCCGGTCAGGAAGCCGCAGACCAGGGTGCCGCCGCCGTGCACGTGGGCGAGGAGGTTGTCGATCGCGGTGTCGTCGAGGAGGTAGAGGTGCGGGACGACGACGAGACGGTGGGCGCCGAGGTCGTGGTGGGGGTGGGCGAAGGAGACGGGCAGGTGGGCGTTCCAGAGGGCGCGGTGCCAGGCGCGGACGATGCCGGCGTGGTCGACCCGGCGGGAGAGCGCCCCTTCCTGGTCCCCGGCCCACCAGGAGTCCCAGTCGTGCAGGACGGCGATGTCGGTGGTGACGCGGCTGCCGGCGACGTGGGGGCCGAGCCGGGCGAGCTCCTCGCCGATGCGGACGGTCTCCCGGAAGACCCGGCCGCGTTCTCCCGCGTGGCCGATCATTCCGGAGTGGAACTTCTCCGCTCCCTGCCGGGACTGGCGCCACTGGAAGTAGCAGACGGCGTCGGCGCCGTGGGCGACGGCCTGGAGCGCCCAGAGACGGTTGAGCCCGTACGGCTTGGGGTGGTTGACGCCGCGCCAGTTGACGGCTCCGGCGGCCTGCTCCATGACCATCCACGGCCGGCCGCCCGCCTGGGAACGGGTCAGGTCGCCGATCATCGCGTTGTACGGGCCGGCGCCGGGGTCGCGCGGGTCGGGGTAGACGTCGACGGAGACGAGGTCCTCCTCGGCCGCCCAGGCCCAGCCGTCCTGTCCCGACCAGAACGGCATGAAGTTGGTGGTCACGGGGAGGTGCGGGGTGTGCCTGCGGACGATGTCGCGTTCGGCCCGGTAGCACTCCAGGAGCTGGTCGGAGGAGTAGCGCCGGAAGTCCAGCACATGGGCCGGGTTCTTCAGGTAGTGGGCGCGGCGGGGCGGCAGGACCTCGGCCCAGTCGCCGTAGCGCTGGCCCCAGAAGTCGTTCCCCCAGGCGGTGTTGAGCGCGTCGAGGGTGCCGTACCGGTCGCGGAGCCAGCGGCGGAAGGTACGGGCGGCCTCGTCGCCCCAGTCGTAGGTGCAGTACTCGTTGTTGATGTGCCACATCGTGAGGGCCGGGTGGCCCGCGTAGCGTGCGGCGAGGTCCTCGGTGATCGCGGCGGCGCGGCGGCGGTAGATCTCGCTGGAGTGGGAGAAGTGCTGGCGGGAGCCCCACCACTCGGTCCGGCCGTCCTCGTCCCGGGGGAGCGTCTCGGGGTGGAGCCGTCCCAGCCAGGGCGGCGGCGAGGAGGTGGGGGTGGCGAGGACGACGCCGACGCCGTGGGCGTGGGTGAGGTCCATGAGGCGGTCCAGCCAGTCGAACTCGCGCGCCCCCGGGGTGGGTTCGAGGCGGGACCAGGAGAAGACCCCGAGGGTGACGGAGGTGACTCCGGCCCGGCGCATGAGCCGGAGGTCCTCGGCCCAGGTCTCCTCGGGCCACTGCTCGGGGTTCCAGTCTCCGCCGTAGAGGATGCGGGGCGGGTGGCCGGGCGGCCGGGTCACGTCGTCGAGGCTCGGCATCGGACTCTCCGTAGGGGGTGGGGACTTCGGGGTGGGCTCAGCCCTTGACGGCGCCGGTGAGCATGCCCTTCCTGAAGTGCTTCTGGACGAAGGGCGAGAGGACGGCGACGGGGAGCAGGGCGAGGACCATGACGGCCATCTGGACGGCGAGCCCGGAGAGGTTCCCCGCCTTGACCGCCTGGCCGAGGCCGACGGGGATCTCCTGTTTCTGGGCGAGCTGGATGAGGACGTTCTGCAGCGGCATCATGTTCTGGTCGCTGAGGTAGATGGAGGCGTTGAACCACGCGCTCCAGTACCCGACCGCGTAGAACAGGGTGATGACGGCGATGACCGCCCGCGAGAGCGGCATCACGATCTGCCAGAGGATCCGCAGCTCCCCCGCGCCGTCGATGCGCGCGCTGTCGACGAGTTCGGGTGAGACGCCCATGAAGAAGCCGCGCAGGACGAGGATGTTGAAGACGCTGACGGCGCTGGGGAGGATCAGTGCGAGATAGGTGTCGGTGAGGCCGAGGGTCTGTACGAGGAGGTATGTGGGGATCAGGCCGGCGCCGAAGAACATCGTGGCCATCAGGGTGAGCAGGATGAAGCGGTGACCGAGCGAACCGGGCCGGGAGAGGCCGTAGGCGCAGAGGACCGACACGGCCATGGAGAAGAGCGTGCCGGTCACGGTGACGAGGACGCTGACGACGGCCGCGCGGGTGACCTGTCCGCCGCTCAGGAGCTCCTGGTAGGCGAGGAAGGTGATGTCCCTCGGGACGACGACGAGGCCGCCGGTCTCCGTGATCGTCCTCTTGGACGACAGGCTGGTGACCACCACGATCCACAGCGGGAAGAGGACCGCGAGGCAGGCGAGGATGAGGATCAGGCCCTTGGCGGCGAGGCCGGCCCTGCTGGGCGGCTCCTCCCAGACGGGCCGGGCGGGCGCCGCCCATCGCGAAGAGGTGGGTCGTCGGGTCACTTCCGGTACACCCCCTGCTCGCCCATGAGGTGGGCGGTCTTGTTCGCGGAGAGGACCAGTACGAGGCCGACGACTCCCTTGACCAGTCCGGCGGCGGCCGCGTAGCTGAAGTCCTGACTGCGCAGTCCGGTCCACCACACGAAGGTGTCGAGGACCTCGGCGGCTCCCGGGCCGACGGCGTCGCGCTGGAGCAGCAGCTGTTCGAAGCCGACGGTGAGGGCGTCGCCGACGCGGAGGACGAGCAGCAGCGCGATCACCGGCCGCAGCGCGGGCAGGGTGACGTGCCACATCCGGCTCCACCGGTTGGCGCCGTCCATGGCGGCGGCCTCGTACAGGTCCTGGTTGACGGCGGCGAGCGCGGCGAGGAAGACGATGACGCCCCAGCCGGCGTCCTTCCAGACGCCCTCGGCGGTGACGAGGAACTTGAAGATCGCCGGGTCGGTCATGAGGTCGAAGCCCTCGTGGCCGTGCTGTCGGAGGGTCTGGGCGATGATGCCGGCGCCGCCGAGGATCTGCTGGAAGACCGTGATGACCAGGACCCAGGAGAAGAAGTGGGGCAGGTACAGCACGGCTTGGACGAGCGCCCTGACCCGGGGCCTGAGCACGCTGTTGACGAGCAGGGCGAGGGCGATCGGCACCGGGAAGAAGAGGACCAGCTGGAGGAGGAAGAGGACGAGGGTGTTCTCGACCGCGTGCCAGAACCCCGGGTCGGCGAGGACCCGTTCGAACTGGGCGAGACCGACCCAGGGGCTCTCCAGCATGGCGGTGACGCCGTTGGTCGAGACGTACGGGTCGTAGTCCTGGAAGGCGACCACGTTCCCGAGGATCGGGACGTAGTTGAAGACCAGGACGAGGACGAGCGCGGGGACGGTCATGAGGAGGAGGGTCCGGTCGCGGCGGAGCCGCCGGCCGAGCGGGACGTGCCCGGCCGGACGGCTGCCGTGCCGGCCCCCGCGGCGACCGCGGCGCGGGACTCGGCCGGCGGTCGCCCGTCCGGCCGGGTCCGACCTCCTGGTGTCGAGCGTGCTCACCGTCAGCCCGCCGCGGATCCGTTGGTGTCGAGCAGCTTCTTGTACCAGTCGCGCAGCTGGTCGCCGCCCTTGGTCTTCCACTCGGATACCGCCTGCTGCATGTCGGAGACCTTCTTGCGGCCGCGGACGATGTCCTTCTCCAGCTGCTCGAAGTCGTTCATCAGGCCGGTCCACCGGGACGGCTCGGTGACGGTCATGCCGTAGAAGGAGGACTTGGAGGTGACGGCGCCCATGCGCTGCTGCCACTCGACCATGGCCCGGGTGACCTCGGGTGTGTCGGGGTGGGCGATGTAGGGGGCGGGGCTGGCGACGAACATCCAGGAGCTGCTGACCTCCTGGTTGCCCTTGTCGGTCTTGACCGGGAGGCCGTTCTCGACGGTGTGGTGGACGCCCTCGACGCCGTAGTCGGTGAGCATCCGCTCCTTGGTGCCGTAGGGGGCGGCGGTGAAGTCGGCGACGGCGAGGGCGTCCTCGATCACCGCCTTGGAGCTGCCCTTCCTGACGAAGGCCCAGATGTTGGCGGGGTTGGTGGCCCACAGCTTCGGGAGGCCGCCGGCGTGGCCGGGGATGTCCATGGCGGCCATGGCGAAGCCCGGGTTCTGCGCTGCCTGTTCGGACGTCTTGGCGTACCAGTGGGAGAGGTCGTTGTTGTAGATCAGGCACTGGCCGGCGGTGAAGCGATTGCCGGTGTCGCCCTGGTTCTGGGTCTTCTCGTCGGGGTGGACGACCCCGGCGTCGAAGAGCTTGCGGGTCCATTCCAGCGCTTCGAGATACTCCGGGGTCTCGATGCGGTTGATCAGCCTGCCGTCGGCCAGGTTCCAGCCGAGCGCCTTGTCGCTGCCGGACAGCACGCCGAACATGTTGTAGGCGGTCCAGGTCATGTCGCCGCAGGCCCACACCTTGGCCTTGGCGCTGGTGATCTCCTTGGCGAGGGCGAGGAACTCGTCCGCGCTCCCGGGCAGTTGCCAGCCCTTGGCGTCGAAGAGGTCCTTGCGGTAGAAGGGCGCGATGTTGGTGACGTACGAGGCCGGCATGGGCAGTCCGCGCAGCTTTCCCCCGAAGATCGAGCGCTGCCAGGCGTCGGTGGGGATCGCCGCGAGGTTGGGGTACGCCTTGACCTTGTCGCCCGCGAGGTAGGGGCCGAGGTCCTCGAACTTGGCGTCGACGGCGCTGGGGATCTTGCCGCCGAGGTTCCAGCCCGGGATGACGACCACGTCGGGGATCTCGCTGGAGGCGAGGACGGCACCGAGCTTCTGGTCGTAGACGTTGCCGTCCTGGTTCTGCCAGGTGGCCCGGACGCCGATGGCCTCGTTCATGGCCCGGTAGTACGGGTTGTCGGGGGCCGGCGGGGGACCCCAGAACGGGGCCATGATCGTCAGCGCGCCGCCCTTGCCCCGCTTCCGGGTGACGGAGGCCTTGAGCGCGGCGCTCGGAAGGGCGCGGGTGAAGCCGGCCGCGGAGCCGTTCTTCGGTGCGATGTCGGGGGCGACGACGGTGCTCGCGACGAAGGCGGGCAGCAGCTTCGCCGCGTCCTTGCCGGTGGTGGTGCCGTCCTTCTTCCCGTTGTCCGCTCCGCCCCCGCAGGCCGCGAGGAGCGGTGCGCCGCCGGCGACCGCGGCCGCGGCGACGGCGGTGGAGGCGAGGAAGCCCCTCCGGCTCGGGGTGGATCTCCGGGAGCCCGTGGAGACGGCGTTCGGCGTCATTGCGTCAACCCTTCATGGCACGCGCCAGGACATACGGCGACCGCGAGGTGCCGGCCGGCTGCGGTGGTGGAGGTGGTGCGGGCGGGGCGGAGCCCCGGGGCGCTGTCGGCGTCCGAGTCGAAGCGCTTCGATATTGCTGCGAGGTTAAGTGAACGTCACAGGCGCGGCAAGAGTCGTTCCCGAGAATCTCGGGGATTCCACGACTGTCCCCAGCCGGGGCAAGTGGCTTGGACAGAAAGGGAAATGCTCGTCTTCACGGCTTGACACCCGCTCTGCGCACCCCGGAGCATCGAAGCGCTTCGAAACCGTCGTGCCGACGGCCTCCACGCTCCTCTGCCAAGGGACTCGCACGTGACCGCTCACCGGCCGCCCTTCCGTGACCCGGCGCTCCCCGTAGCCCGCCGGGTCGACGATCTCCTCGACCGGCTCACCGCCGGTGAACGCCTGGCGCTCCTCCACCAGTTCACGCCCGGCGTCGACCGTCTCGGCCTGGCCGCCTTCCGCACCGGTCAGGAGGCCCTGCACGGGGTCGCCTGGATGGGGCCGGCGACCGTGTTCCCGCAGGCCGTGGGTCTGGGGGCCACCTGGCACCCGGAGTTGGTCCGCCGGGTGGGCGAGGCGGTCTCCCGCGAGGCGCGGGCGATGCGCGCCAAGGACGACCGGGTCGGCCTCAACGTGTGGGCTCCGACGGTGAATCTGCTGCGCAATCCGCTGTGGGGGCGCGGCGAGGAGGGCTACTCCGAGGACCCGGCGCTGACCTCCGCGATCGCCACCGCGTACACCCGGGGGCTGCGCGGCGACCATCCGGTGTACTGGCGCACCGCGCCCGTCCTGAAGCACTGGCTCGCGCACAACAACGAGGCGGAGAGGGACACCTCCTCCGCCTCCGTACGGCCCCGGGTGCTGCACGAGTACGACCTGCGGGCGTTCCGCGGCCCCGTCGAGGCGGGCGCGGTGGCCGGGGTGATGCCCGCGTACAACCTGGTCAACGGACGGCCGAACCACCTCTCCCCGTACCTGGAGGAGCAGCTGCGCACCTGGACGGAGCAGGAGCTGCTCGTCTGCTCCGACGCGGGCGCGCCGTCCAACCTGGCGGACTCCCAGGGGTATTTCGCGACCCACGAGGAGGCGGTCGCCGCGTCCCTGAAGGCCGGTGTCGACTCCTTCACCGATCACGGCACGGACACCTCGGTGATCCTCGGGCGGCTGCGACGGGCCCTGGAGGCGGGGATGATCGGGCAGGAGGACGTGGACCGGGCGGTACGGCGCCAGCTGACCGTACGGTTTCTGCTCGGTGAGTTCGACCCGGAGCTCGATCCGTACGCGGACGAGGCCCGGTTCGACACCCCCGACCACCGGGAGCTGGCCCGCGAGGCGGCGGAGGCGGCGGTCGTCCTGCTCAGGAACGACCCCCCTGGTCCGGGCGCGGCGCTGTTGCCGCTCGCGGCCGACGGCGGGCGGATCGCCGTGGTCGGACTGCTCGGCGACGCCTGCGCACTGGACTGGTACAGCGGTGCGCTGCTGCGTCGTTCCTCCCCGCTGGACGGACTGCGGGAGCGGTTCGGCGCGGACCGGGTGACCTTCGCCGAAGGCGTGGACCGGATCCGGCTGCGGACCGCGTCCGGTACACGGCTCCGGGTCCCGGAGAGCGGGACCGCCGAGGCGGTACGGGGTGCCGAGGGAGCGCTCGACCCGGCCCTGGTCGCGGGCCGCACCGATCTCCCCCCGCTCACCGCGGACGCGGTGGGCTCGGAACTGGCGCTGGTCGACTGGGGCGAGGGCGTGCTGACGCTGCGCGCCCCCGACGGCAGGTATCTGTCGGTCGCCGGGGACGGGCTCGTCCGCGCCTCGGCGGACGAACCCGGCGGCTGGGTCGTCCAGGAGACCTTCCGGCTCGAAGCCCGTGAGGGGCATGCGCATGGGCACCTCCTTCTGCACCTCGGTACGGGTGGCTACGTCTCTGTCGCCGCCGGGGTCGTGAAGGTTGCCGCCGGCCGGGAATCCGCCGAGGTGTTCACCGTGGAGGTCGTCGAACGCGGCGAGGACGCGGTCGCCCGGGCCGCCGCCGGGGCCGACACGGTGATCGTGGTCGCGGGCAACGACCCCCACATCAACGGCCGGGAGACCGAGGACCGTACGACGCTCGCCCTCCCCGCCCAGCAGGAGCGGCTGTGGCGGGCCGCGCACACGGCGAACCCGCGGACCGTCCTGGTCCTCGTCTCCTCCTACCCGTACGCGGTCCCGGAGGCCGCCGCGACGCTCCCGGCCCTGTTGTGGACCGCGCACGGCGGGCAGGCGGGCGGCACGGCGCTCGCCCGGGTGCTCGCCGGTGACGTGTCCCCGGCGGGCCGGCTCCCCCAGACCTGGTACGCGCGGGACGAGGACCTGCCGGGGATGCGGGACTACGACGTCATCGGCGGCCGGCAGACGTACCTGTACTTCGACGGGACGCCGCTGTTCCCGTTCGGACACGGCCTGTCGTACACGAGGTTCACGTACGAGGAGCTGACGGCGGTCGTCGACGGGGAGACCGTACGCGTCGGCTGCACGGTCACCAACAGCGGCTCCGTGGCCTCCGCCGAGGTGGCCCAGGTGTACGCACGGGCCGTGGCTCCCTCCGTACCGCGCCCGCACCGCGAGCTCCTCGCACACGAGCGGGTGGGTCCGCTGGCGTCGGGCGCCTCCGTCTCCCTCTCCTTCGAGGTGCCGGTGGCGGCGCTCGGCCACTGGGACGTGGTCCACGGCCGCTGGACGGTGGAGCCGGGGGCGTACGAGATCCGGGTGGGCGGGTCGAGCACGGACGTCCGGCGCGTGGTCCGCGTCGAGGTGGCGGGCGCGGCACCGGGCCCGCGACCGGTCCTGACCGACGGGCTCGCCGCCGCCGACTACGACGAGCAGTCCGGCACGGTGATCGTCGACCGGACGAAGCTCTCGGGCGACGCGGTGGCACCGGCGGATCCGGGCACGGAGGGCAGGCTCCTCTACCGGGCCTGCGATCTCTCCGACGGCGTCACCGAGGCGGCGCTGACGGTCGCCGGCGAGGGCTCGGTGGAACTGTCCCTCGCCGACGGCACGGTCCTGGCCCGGGCCGAGGTCCCGCCGACGGGCGGCCCGTACGCGTACACCGTCCTCGGGGTCCCGCTCGTCCTCCGGGACGTCGTGGACCTCCACGTGGGGCTGCGCGGGCCCGTGCGTCTCGCGCACGTCGGTTTCGCCGGCTGAGGGACCGGCGCGACCGGCCGGAAGGCCCGGCACCGGAGAGTCCGGTGCCGGGCCTTCCGGCGTCGGGCCTTCCCGTCGTGCCCGGTGGGCGACAGCGGTCCGCCCGTCCGCCGCCCGGTTCCTCAGACCACCCAGCGGCCGTCCCGCATCAGGTGACGTCCGGCGAGCTCCGGCTCCTCGTGCCAGGCCTCCACGGCGGTGGGCCGGACCCGGAACCAGCCGTAGGCGGGGCCCGAGTTCCGCGGGTCCCAGCCGCACTTCGCGGCGAAGCCCTCGATCGCCTCCGTCGGTACGTCCCCGACGGAGAGCGTCGTCACGTCGCCGTCCAGCAGGACGACGTCGCGGGTGTGCCCGAGGGCGAGGCGGGTCCGCCCTCCGTCACGGAGGTTGCGACCGGTGGGATTGGTCAGCCTGGTGCACAGCCAGATGTCCGTGCCGTCCCACTGGAAGGCCAGGGGGACGAGGTACGGTGCCCCGTCGCCGGCCGCCGAGGCCACCCAGATGTCGACCTCCTCCGCCAGGCGTGCGAGGACGTCCTTCTTGCGCTCTTCGGGACCTCTGACCGTCCGCGTGTTCGTCATGGTCCCGACCCTACGGGCCGTCCCCCCGGTGATCCATCCGCTTCCCCCACCCGGGCAGGGACCCGCTCGCCCCGGGGAGTCGGGCGGGCCCGTCCGCCGTCACCCGTCGACGCCCCCCGGCCCCAGCACGCGTACCGCGTACGGCAGTTCCGTTCCGGTCACCGTCGCCCGGGGACCCTGCCGGGTGCGGGTCACCTCGTAGACGGCCGCCGGGGCACCCCGGTGGTCGGGGACCGTGACCGTGACGGTGTTCTCGGCCGGCCGGCCGGGCCCGCCCGGAGCCACGAGCAGGGTGAGGCCGTCGAGCCACTCGCCGTCCGGACGTGAGTCGTCGGCCCCCAGCGGGAGGACCGCGCCGGGGCGGACGTACAGCGGCAGGCTGTCGAGCGCGTGGGTCTCACGGCGCCAGCCGGGTCCCGTCACCGTCTCGCCGCTGAGGAGGTGGGTCCACTCCCCCGCCGGGAGGTACACCTCGACCTCGCCCCCACGGGTGAGGACGGGCGCCACGAGCAGATCGGGGCCGAGCATGTACTGCCGGTCCAGGGTCCGGCAGGCCGGGTCCTCGGGGAACTCCAGGAGCATCGGACGCATCACGGGGACGCCGGTCCCGTGGGCCTCGGCGGCGACCCCGTACAGGTACGGCATCAGCCGGTGCTTGAGCCGGGTGAAGCGCCGGGCGACTTCCACGGCCTCCTCGCCGAACTCCCACGGCACCCGGTACGAGTCGCTGCCGTGCAGCCGGCTGTGCGAGGAGAGCAGCCCGAACGCGAGCCAGCGGGTGAAGACCTCCGGCTCCGGCGTTCCCTCGAAGCCTCCGATGTCGTGGCTCCAGAAGCCGAAACCGCTCAGGGAGAGCGAGAGGCCGCCGCGCAGGGACTCCGCCATGGCTTCGAAGGAGGCCCAGCAGTCGCCGCCCCAGTGGACGGGGAACTGCTGCCCGCCGGCGGTCGCGGAGCGCGCGAAGAGGACGGCCTCACCGGTGCCGCGCTCCTTCTCCAGCAGGTCGAAGACGGTCCGGTTGTAGAGCTGGGCGTAGTAGTTGTGCATGCGCTCCGGGTCCGAGCCGTCGTGCCAGACGACGTCGGTGGGGACGCGCTCGCCGAAGTCGGTCTTGAAGCAGTCGACGCCCTGCGCGAGCAGGGGCCGCAGCCTGTCCTGGAACCAGGTCCTGGCCTCGGGGTTGGTGAAGTCGACGAGGGCCATGCCGGGTTGCCACAGGTCCCACTGCCACACGTCGCCGTTCGGCCGCCGGAGCAGATGTCCGCCGGCCACGCCCTCGTCGAAGAGGGGGGACTTCTGGGCGATGTACGGGTTGATCCACATGCCGACGCGGAGCCCCCGGGCCTTGAGCCGGGCCAGCATGCCCTCCGGGTCGGGGAAGGTCTCGGGGTCCCAGCGGAAGTCCGACCACTGGTACTCGCGCATCCAGAAGCAGTCGAAGTGGAAGACGGAGAGCGGGATGTCCCGCTCGGCCATGCCGTCGACGAAGGAGGTGACGGTCGCCTCGTCGTACCGGGTGGTGAAGGAGGTGGTGAGCCAGAGGCCGAAGGACCACGGCGGGGGCAGGGCGGGGCGGCCGGTGAGCGCGGTGTAGCGGGCGAGCACCTCCTTGGGGGTGGGGCCCGCGACGACGAGGTACTCCAGGGTCTGGTCCTCGACACTGAACTGGACCTGTCCGACGGCCTCCGAGCCGACCTCGAAGGAGACGCGGCCCGGGTGGTTGACGAAGACGCCGTAGCCGCGCGAGGAGAGGTAGAACGGGATGTTCTTGTAGGCCTGTTCGCTGCTGGTGCCGCCGTCGGCCTGCCAGATGTCGACGCTCTGGCCGTTCTTCACGAAGGGGGTGAAGCGCTCGCCGAGGCCGTAGATCTGCTCGCCGACTCCGAGCGCGAGCTGTACGGCAATGTGGTGGGCGCCGTCGGCGGTGGTGACGAACGCGGTGCCCTTGCGGCCGGCCTCGGTGAGGGTACGGCCGTCGGCGTCGCGGAACTCGAGGGTCCAGGGGGCCGATCGGTCCAGGCGCAGCCGGAGCGGCCCCGAGGCCAGTTCGACGACCGGTCCCGCCACGTGGACGGTGCCCGAGCCGGTCCCCGAGCCGTCGAGCTCGAAGTCGGGGCCGCGGTGGGCCTTTCCGGCGTGGTGGGTGACGCGGACGCCGATGACACCTTCGGCGGGTGCGTGGCACTCCACGGTCAGGAGGGCCGAGTTCAGGGTGTCACCGCGGGTCTCGACCCGCTTGACGGAGGCGTAGGCGGTGAAGCGGTCGGCTTCCGGGCGCAGATCGCGGACTTCGGTGGCGTACGAGGCGTGGACGCCCTCGCGCATCAGCCAGAAGCCGTCGGTGAACTTCATGCTGGTCCTTGGGGTGGGGTGGGAGGGGCTGCACCGAGCCCTCAATAGTTATCCCAGAAAACAAATCACCGGACCAGCCCCGTCACCGCCCGACCCGCACGACACCTGCGACCCGGACGGCCCGGACGGCCGACACAGCCCACCCGGCCCTCTCGGCCCGCGCGCCTCGCGCGACTCGCGCGACCCGGGGCGACCCGGGGCGACCCACCCGCCTCCGGCCGTTCCGGACTCGCACCGTCCGCAGAAAGCGCTTGCGCGAAGCATTGACGAAACACGAACGCCCCCTTAGCTTCATGCCCGTTGCACTTCGTACGTCATATATGAGACGCGATACATGAGATCTGAGAGTGCGCCATGGCCTTCGCCCCCAGTCCCATCCCCTCCCGCACCCAATACGTCCTGGAAGCGATCAAGCACGACATCCTCACCGGGGGACTCAGACCCGGGCAGGCACTCGTGGAGACCGAACTCGCCGCGCGTTTCGGGGTGTCGAAGACCCCCGTCCGCGAGGCGCTGAAGACCCTCGCGGGCAGCGGGCTCGTGGTGATGAGCCAGTACAAGGGCGTCACGGTCCGGATGGTCGACGCGGACATGGCCCGCGCCGTCTACGACGTACGACTCCTCCTCGAACCCGAGGCGGTCCGCCGCGCCGTCGCCTCCCGCGCCCCGCTCGAAGCGGCGCACGAGGCACTGCGCCGTGCCGCCGGTGCCGAGGACCCGGCCGAACGGTCCCTGGCCAACCGGGACTTCCACCGCGCGCTCTATCTGCCCTGCGGCAACCCGCTGCTCGGCCGGATGCTCGACGAGGTCCGCGACCAGGCCGCGCTCGTCTCCACGGTCGCCTGGGCCGCCAGCCCCTCCTGGGAGCGCGAGGCCGCGGAGCACGAGGAGATCCTGCGCCTGGCCGACGCGGGCGACGTCGACGGGTCCGGCCGGGCCGTGCACGACCACATCGCCTCGTTCGTCGAGCGCGCCTTCCCCCAGTCCCCCCTGACCAGCGAATGAGCGGGCAGCACGTGAGCATCGAATTCGACACCCTGCGGACCGCCCTCGCGGACGTCGTGGCCATCCCGGTCACCCCGTTCGCCGAGGACGGCTCCGTGGACACCGTCACGCACCGGGCGTTGTTGCGCCGGCTCCTCGACGGCGGGGTCCGCACCCTCACCCCGAACGGCAACACCGGCGAGTTCTACGCCCTCACCCCCGAGGAGCGCCGCTCCCTCACCGAGATCACCGTCGAGGAGGCCGGCGCCCGGGCCACGATCCTGGTCGGCGTCGGCCACGACGTGCCGACGGCGGTCGAGGCCGCCCGGCACGCCCGCGCCACCGGCGCCCACATGGTGATGGTCCACCAGCCCGTCCATCCGTACGTCTCCGAGAGCGGCTGGGTGGACTACCACCGGGCCATCGCCGAGGCCGTCCCGGAGCTCGGTGTCGTCCCCTACATCCGCAATCCGCTGATCGGCGGGGACCGGCTCGCCGAACTCGGCGCCGTCTGCCCCAACGTCGTCGGAGTGAAGTACGCGGTCCCCGACGCGGCCCGGTTCGCCGGCTTCGCCCGGGACGCCGGCCTCGAACGGTTCGTGTGGGTGGCGGGACTCGCCGAGCCGTACGCCCCCGCCTACTTTGCGAGCGGCGCCACCGGTTTCACCTCCGGCCTGGTCAATGTCTCCCCCGCGGTCTCCCTGGAGATGCTGGGCGCCCTGCGGGCGGGCGACTACCCGGCGGCGATGAAGGTCTGGGAGCGGATCCGCCGCTTCGAGGAGCTCCGCGCGGCGAACGGCAGCGCCGACAACGTGACCGTGGTCAAGGAGGCCCTCGCCTCCCTCGGTCTCTGCCGCCGCGCCGTCCGTCCGCCGAGCCGGGAACTCCCCGAGGCGGAGCGGGCCGAGGTCGCCACGATCGCCGCCGGGTGGCCGATATGAGCCCCGGGGAGTCCGGGGGCCGCCGCCCCGAGGAACTCCGCAGCCACCAGTGGTACGGCACGGACGGGCTGCGTTCGTTCAGCCACCGCGCCCGCACCCGGCAGCTCGGCTACCTTCCCGAGGAGCACCTCGGGAAGCCGGTCATCGCGATCCTCAACACCTGGTCCGACATCAACCCGTGCCACGTCCATCTGCGCGACCGCGCCCAGGCCGTGAAGCGGGGGGTGTGGCAGGCGGGCGGCTTCCCGCTCGAATTCCCGGTCTCCACGCTCTCGGAGACCTTCCAGAAGCCCACCCCCATGCTCTACCGGAACCTCCTCGCGATGGAGACGGAGGAGCTGCTGCGCTCGTACCCGGTGGACGGGGCGGTGCTGATGGGCGGCTGCGACAAGACGACCCCGGCGCTGCTCATGGGCGCGGCCTCGGTCGATCTGCCGACGGTGTTCGTTCCGGCGGGGCCGATGCTGCCGGGCCACTGGCGGGGCGAGACGCTCGGGTCCGGTACGGACATGTGGAAGTACTGGGACGAGAAGCGGGCGGGGAATCTCGGCGACTGCGAGATGGCCGAGCTGGAGAGCGGTCTCGCCCGCTCCCCCGGTCACTGCATGACGATGGGTACGGCTTCGACGCTGACCGCCGCCGCGGAGACCCTGGGCGTGACCGTGCCGGGCGCCTCCTCGGTGCCGGCGGTGGACTCGGGGCACGACCGGATGGCGGCGGCCTCGGGGCTGCGGATCGTGGAGCTCGTACGCCAGGACCTGCGGCTGTCGCGGATCCTGACGACGGAGGCGTACGAGGACGCGGTCGCCGCGGTGCTGGCGCTCGGCGGCTCGACCAACGCGGTCATCCATCTGATCGCGATGGCGGGACGCTCGGGGGTGAAGCTGACGCTCGACGACTTCGACCGGATCGCGCGGACCGTCCCGGTGCTCGCGAACCTGCGGCCGGGCGGAGCGTTCCTGATGGAGGACTTCCACTTCGCGGGCGGGATGCCGGGCTTCCTCTCACGGCTCACCGACGTCCTGCACCTGGACCGCCCGACGGTCTCCCACGCCACGCTGCGGGAGCAGCTCGACGGTGCCCTCGTCCACGACGAGGAGGTGATCCGGGACCGTTCGAGGCCGCTGGCCGCCGAGGGAGGGGTCGCGGTGCTGCGCGGCAACCTCTGCCCCGACGGCGCCGTGATCAAGCACATCGCGGCCGAGCCCCGGCTGCTCCGGCACACGGGTCCCGCGGTCGTCTTCGACGACTACCGGTCGATGCAGCGGACCATCGACGATCCGGCGCTCGGCATCACGCCCGAGCATGTGCTGGTGCTGCGCGGGGCGGGTCCCAAGGGCGGGCCGGGGATGCCGGAGTACGGCATGCTGCCCATCCCCCGGTACCTGCTGGAGCAGGGGGTCCGGGACATGGTGCGGATCTCCGACGCGCGGATGAGCGGGACGAGTTACGGGGCGTGCGTGCTGCACGTGGCGCCCGAGTCGCATGTCGGCGGGCCCCTCGCCCTCGTCCGTACGGGCGATACGATCACCCTCGACGTCGCGGCGCGCTCCCTCCATCTGCACGTCACGGACGAGGAGCTGGACCGCCGCAGGGCCGCGTGGACACCGCCGCCGGCCCGGTACGAGCGCGGTTACGGCGCGCTCTACATGGAGCAGATCTCCCAGGCCGACACCGGCTGCGACTTCGCGTTCCTGGCCCGCCCGGGCACCACCCCCGATCCGTACGCGGGCTGACATCCCGCCCGTCGAACCGGGCTTCTCAGCCCTCACGCGCATCTCCGGCTTCACCCGCCCCACCCTGTCCGAAATCTCGAACGACGTTCGCGAAGCGCTTCACCGAGAACGGAGCCGCCGTCATGGCCTCAGCTGTGACCCCACCGCCCCAAGCCGTCACGGCACGGGGCCGCCGCCGCACGGGAGCGACCCCCCGCCGACTGCCCTATCTGCTGATCGCCCCCGCCGGACTGCTGATGCTGGGCTTCATCGCCTACCCGGTGCTCAGCGTCTTCTACTACAGCCTCCAGCACTACAACCCCACGAAGCCCTGGCGGAACGGCTTCGCCGGCCTGGACAACTTCACCCGGATCTTCACCGACGACCCGCGGTTCTGGGGGACGCTGACCTTCAGCCTCAAGTGGGTCGTCGTCGAGGTGACGCTCCAGCTCCTCTTCGGTCTCGCGCTCGCCCTCATCGTGAACCAGACCTTCGTCGGCCGCGCCCTGGGCCGGGCCCTCGTCTTCTCCCCGTGGGCCGTCTCGGGGGTGCTCACCTCCGCGATCTGGGTGCTGCTCTACAACTCCCAGACCGGGATCACCCGTTATCTGGCGGACATGGGGCTCGGCACGTACGGCACGTCCTGGCTCTCCGACACGTCGACCGTGTTCCCCGCGGCGATCATCGCCGACCTCTGGCGCGGGGTGCCCTTCTTCGCCATCCTCATCCTCGCCGACCTCCAGTCCGTGCCGAAGGACCTGTACGAGGCGGCCGAGGTCGACGGGGCGGGCCGGATCAGGCAGTTCCTCCACATCACCCTGCCCCACATCCGGGACGCGATCGTCCTGTCCACGCTGCTGCGCGCGGTCTGGGAGTTCAACAACGTCGACCTCCTGTACACCCTGACCGGCGGCGGGCCCGCGGGCGAGACCACCACCCTGCCGCTGTACATCGCCCACACCAGCGTCGACGCCCACAACTTCGGATACGCCTCCGCCCTCACCACGGTGGCGTTCGTGATCCTTCTCTTCTGCTCGATGGTCTATCTGCGCCTGAGCAAGTTCGGAGGCGACGGCAAGTGACAGCCGAGTCCACCCTGAGCCCGGCCCCGGCCGACGTGACCCCGCCCCGGGCCGCGCAGCCGCCGGACCGGACCCCGCCCGCCGCCGCCCGTGCCAGGCGCAGGGCCTGGGACGAGGTGCCCCGCTGGCAGATCTATCTGCCCCTCGGGATCTACCTCCTCTTCACCCTGATCCCCTTCTACTGGATCCTCCTCTTCGCGGTGCGCCCGGCCGGCTCCACCTCGCTGGTTCCCTGGCCGATGACGACCGCGCACTTCGAGAAGGTGTGGAACGAGCGCAGCTTCGGCGTCTTCTTCCAGAACAGCCTGCTCATCGGGGTGGCGGTGCTCATCAGCACCACCGTCGTCGCCCTGGCCGGCGGTTACGCTCTGGCCCGCTTCGACTTCAGGATCAAGAAGGGCTTCATGCTGGCCCTGCTGTGCTCGCAGTTCGTGCCGGGCGCCCTGCTCCTCGTCCCGCTGTTCCAGATCTTCGCCGAACTGAAGATGATCAACTCCCTGGGGAGTGTGATCATCGCCGAGACCGTCTTCCAGCTCCCGCTGTCGATGATCCTCATCAGCGGCTTCATCAGGAACGTGCCGTACTCCCTGGAGGAGGCGGCCTGGGTGGACGGCTGCAACCGCTTCTCCGCCTTCCGGATCGTCGTCCTCCCGCTGCTCCGCCCCGGACTCGTCGCCGTCGGCTCCTTCGCCTTCGTGCACGCCTGGAACCACTTCCTCTTCGCCCTGATGTTCCTCAGCAGCCAGGACAAGCAGACGATCCCGGTCGGCCTCAACACCCTCATGGGCGCCGACAGCGTCGACCTCGGGGCGCTCGCCGCCGGTGGCGTCATCGCCGCCGTGCCCGTCGTCATCGTCTTCGCCTTCATCCAGAAGTGGCTGGTCACGGGCTTCAGCGCCGGGGCGGTGAAGGGATGAACGGGACCGCCGGCAGCAGCGCGGCACGTACGGACAGGGAAGACATGAACACCACACGCACCACCCCGCTCCCGGTCGTCCTCGCCGGCGCCCGGGGCCACGGCCGCAGCCACCTCCTCAACATCCGCCGCCTCGAGGAGCGGGGGCTCGTCCGCCTCGCCGGGGTGTGCGAGCTGCGCCCGCTCGACGCGGGCGAGCTCGACGGCATCGGGGAGCCGGAGCAGTCCGCCGACCTCGAGGCGCTGCTCGCCTCCACCCGCGCCCGGATCGTGGTGCTCAGCACCCCCATCCAGACCCATGCCGACATGGCCCTCGCCGCCGCCCGGCACGGGGCGCACATCCTCCTGGAGAAGCCTCCCGCCCCGTCGTTCGCCGAGTTCCGGAGGATGGCCGACGGGGTCGGGGCGGCCGGGGTGGCCTGCCAGATCGGCTTCCAGTCGCTGGGCTCGCACGCGGTGCCCGCGATCCGGCGGATGATCGAGGAGGGCGCGATCGGCGAACTCCTCGGCGTCGGCGCGGCCGGGGCCTGGGTCCGCGACGAGGCCTACTTCCGGCGCGCCCCCTGGGCGGGACACCGGCGGCTCGGCGGGGTCGACGTCGTCGACGGGGCGCTCACCAACCCCCTCGCCCACGCCGTCGCCACGGCGCTCGCGCTGTCCGGCTCCACCCGCGCCGAGGACGTCGAGCACATCGAGACCGAGCTGCTGCGCGCCCACGCCATCGAGTCCGACGACACCTCCGGGGTACGGGTCGTGACCTCGGCCGGCACCCATGTCACGGTCGCGGCGACGCTCTGCGCCGAGAAGGCCTCGGAGCCGTACGTGATCGTCCACGGCAGCCAGGGCCGGATCACCTTCTGGTACCGGCAGGACCGGGTGCTGGTGCAGCGCGCCGGGCACGGCCCGGTGGAGACCGAGTACGGCCGGACCGACCTGCTGGAGAACCTCGTCTCCCATGTCACGGACGGCGAGCCGCTGTGGGTGCCGCCTGCGGCGACCGGGGCGTTCATGCGGGTCGTCGAGGCGGTGCGGACGGCTCCCGACCCGCGGGAGATCCCGGCCTCGCACTGGCACACCGAGCCCGGCGAGAACGCGCCCCGGCGGGTCGTCGACGGCATCGACGCCCTGGTGGACGCCAGTGCCGACGGACTGAGGCTCTTCTCCGAACTCGGCGCCCCCTGGGCTCCGTCGACCCGGGCGGAGGCCCGATGAACCCCGAGGCCCCGACGGTCCTGCGCTGCGCGGGCCGCTCCGTCGCCCGCTACACCACCCGGCCCGACCTGGCCGCGGACCACTCGCCCCGGCCGTATCTGCACCCGGTCACCACCCTGGCCGGGCGCCCGGTCACCGAGACCGTCCCCGAGGACCACCCGCACCATCTGGGCGCCGGTGTCGCCGTGCCCGACGTCGCGGGCCACAACTTCTGGGGCGGACGCACCTTCGTACGCGATCTCGGTCCGGTCGAGCTCGACAACCACGGGGTGCAGCGGCACGACGGGTTCAAGCTGTGCGACCCGGACGGCTTCGTGGAGGAACTGTCCTGGACGGCGGGCGGGGAACGGCTCCTGCGTGAGCACCGGACGGTGGCGACCACCGCCCTGACCGGCACCGCCTGGGCGCTCGACCTCACGTTCTCCCTCACCAACGTGTCCGGCCGGGACCTGTCGATCGGCAGCCCGGCGACGAACGGCCGGCCGGGCGCCGCGTACGGCGGCTTCTTCTGGCGCGCGCCGAAGGAGGCGACGGCGCCGCTGGTCTTCGGAGCGGGGACCGGCGGCACGGGCGGGGACCTCCGGGGCGCGCACGGCCCGGGCGCGGAAGGCACGACCGGCTCGGGCGGCTCGGGCGGCTCGGGGGTGGACGGCGAGGAGGCGGTGCACGGGGCCCGCGGGGACTGGGTGGCGCTCTCCGGCGAGGGCTGGACCCTGGTGTTCGCGGGGGCGACCGCGCGGACCCGCGAGGACCCCTGGTTCGTCCGGGCCGCCGAGTACCCGGGGGTCGGCTCCTCGCTCGCCCACGAAGGGCGACTGCCGGTGGGCGCCGGGGAGACCCTCGTACGGCGCGTGGTGACCGTCGTCGCCGACGGCCGGCTCGACCGGGACTCCGCCGCGGCCCTGGTCCGGAAGGCGGTGGCGTCGTGAGCGGGCCCGCCGCGGCCGCGGCGACCGGGGCGGGTGCGGCCGCGCCGACCGGTGACCCCGGTGCGCCGACCGGTGACCTGGGTGACGGCACCTACCGCAACCCGGTCCTCGCCGCCGACTGGTCCGACCCCGACGTGGTCCGGGTCGGCGAGGACTACTACCTCACGGCGTCCAGCTTCGGCCGCGCCCCCGGCCTGCCCCTGCTGCACTCCGGGGATCTGGTCAACTGGACCCTGGTCGGCCACGCCCTGGAACGGCTCGAGCCGGCCGCCGCGTTCACCGAACCCCGGCACGACCGCGGGGTGTGGGCGCCCTCGTTCCGGCACCACGACGGACGCTTCTGGATCTTCTGGGGCGACCCCGACCACGGCGTCTTCCAGGTCAACGCCCCCTCCGTGCGCGGCCCGTGGACGACCCCGCACCTGGTGAAGGCGGGCCGGGGCCTGATCGACGCCTGTCCGCTGTGGGACGAGGAGTCGGGCGAGGCGTATCTCGTGCACGGCTGGGCCAGGTCCCGCGCCGGATTCAACAACCGGCTGACCGGACACCGGATGAGCCCGGACGGCACGAAGGTCCTCGACGAGGGCCGGACCCTGGTCGACGCCGACCGGATACCCGGCTGGTTCACCCTGGAGGGCCCGAAGCTCTACCGGCACGACGGCTGGTTCTGGATCCTCGCCCCGGCCGGCGGAGTGGCCACCGGCTGGCAGGGCGCGTTCCGGTCACGGTCGTTCCTCGGCCCGTACGAGGAGCGGATCGTCCTCGCTCAGGGCGACACCGACGTCAACGGCCCCCACCAGGGCGGCTGGGTGCGCACCCAGCGCGGCGAGGACTGGTTCCTGCACTTCCAGCAGTCGGGCGCGCACGGCCGGCTCGTCCATCTCCAGCCGATGCGCTGGGGCGCGGACGGCTGGCCCATGCTCGGTGCCGACGGTGCCCCGGTCCGGGTCCACCGCAAGCCGGACCTGCCGGAGCAGCCGCCCTCGCGGCCCGCGGTGGACGACACCTTTCCCGGCGGGCGGTTCGGCCGTCAGTGGCAGTGGACCGCCAACCCCGCCGAGGGCTGGGCGAGTCAGCACACGGACGACGGTCTGCGGCTCGGCTGTGTGCGGTCGGACCGGCTGGACGACCTCCGCTCGGTGCCGCACGTCCTCACCCAGCGGCTGCCCGCCGGCGCGCTGGCCGTCGAGGTGGGGCTGCGGCTCGACTCGACGGCGCCGGGGGCCCGCGCGGGGCTCGTCGTCCTGGGTGACGCCTACGCGTGGACCGGTCTGGAGCGGGCCCCGGACGGAACCACGCGGCTGGTCCACCGTTTCGCCCCGGGCACCGCCGACCGCGAACGGGACGCGGCGCACGCCCGGCCGGTTTCCGGGGACCGGGTCCTCCTGCGGATCGAGGTCACTGCGGACGCGCGCTGCCGCTTCTCGTACACCACCGACGACACGACTGACGGCCCGGTCCGGCTGGGACCGGAGTTCGCCGCCACGCCCTGGCGCTGGGTCGGCGCGCTGCTCGGTCTGTTCGCCGGGGCGCCGGAGGGCGCGGGACACGCCGGGACGGCCGTGTTCTCCGCGTTCCGTGTCACCGCCGCCTGAGCGGCGTCCCCCCGGGGGCGCTCCTCCGGCGCCCCTCCCCCCAGCTCCCCCACACCTCGTCCCCGTCCCCGCACCACCCCATCCCCGCAACACCCCGAGAGAAGAGAGCCGACGATGACCATCTTCCCCGGCGGGCGGCGCAGAGCCGCCCTCGCCCTCGCCCTGTCCGGTGTCCTCGCCCTGACCGCCACCGCCTGCGGTGACGACGGCAGCGGCGCGGGCGGCGACAAGGGCACCGAGGGATCGGGCAAGGGAAAGATCACCTTCTGGGACAACAACGGCGGTGTCCGCACCGACGTCTGGAAGGAGATCATCGCGGACTTCGAGAAGGCGAACCCCGACATCGACGTCGAGTACGTCGGGATCGCCTCCAAGGAGGTCCAGTCGAAGTACGACACCGCGATCCAGGGCGGTGGCCTGCCGGACGTCGGCGGAGTCGGCGCGGCGATGCTCGCCGGAATCGCCGCGCAGAAAGCGCTGGAGCCCCTCGACGCCCGCGTCGAGGGCAGCTCCCTCAAGGGCAAGCTGAACAACGCCATGATCAGGAGCGTCACGGCGGCGGGCGGCCAGGACAAGCTGTTCACCGTCCCCACCTCCGCCAGCAACGGTGTGCTGTACTACCGCACCGATCTGTTCAAGGCGGCGGGGCTGCAGGAACCCACCACCTGGTCGAAGTTCTACGCGGCGGCCGAGAAGCTGACCGACACCGACAAGAACAGGTTCGGCTACACGATCCGCGGCGGCGCGGGCTCGATCGCACAGGCCCTGGACGCCATGTACGGCCAGAGCGGCATCACCAGCTTCTGGGACGGCGAGAAGACCACCGTCAACGACCCGAAGAACGTGGCGGCCCTGGAGAAGTACGCCGGCCTGTTCAAGAGGACCACCCCGGCCGCCGACGTCAACAACGACTTCACCAAGATGGTCGCCCAGTGGGACAGCGGCGAGATCGGCATGCTGAACCACAACCTGGGCTCCTACCAGGACCATGTGAAGGCGCTCGGCACCGACAAGTTCCGGGGCGTTCCCAACCCGACCCTCGACGACGGCACCCGCGTGCAGGTCTCCAACCCGGTCGACGGTCTCGGACTCTTCTCCTCCAGCAAGAACAAGGCCGCCGCCTGGAAGTTCATCGAGTTCGCGGCCTCGCACGCCTCCAACAGCAAGTGGAACAAGTCGGCCGGGGCCATCCCCGCCAACACGGAGGCCGCCAAGGACCCGTGGCTCCAGGAGGCGGAGCCGACCAAGCTCGGCGCCGAGGTCCTCTTCAGCGGCGAGGCCACCATCGTCGAGCTGCCGTACTACCTGCCGGACTGGAACACCATCTCCAAGGCCGAGAACGAGGCCGGCTTCCAGAAGGTCCTGCTCGGCAAGTCCACCGCCAAGGAGTTCCTCGACCACCTGGCCGAGCAGCTGAACGCGGCGCAGGCCGAGTGGAAGCAGCAGAACCCGTGAGCGTAGGCCGCCGCGCGGTGGTCACGGCCGGGGCGGGCCTCGCGCTCGCCCTGGCCGGGGCTCCCCCGGCCCGTTCCCAAGGACACCCCCGTATGCGCACCCTCTTCATCGCCGGCGACTCCACGGCCGCCCAGAAGTACGCCGACGCCGCGCCCGAGACCGGCTGGGGCATGGCCCTCCCGTTCTTCCTGCACCGGGGCGTGCGGGTCGCCAACCACGCGGTCGACGGGCGCAGCACCAAGAGCTTCCTCGACGAGGGCCGGCTCGACGCCGTCCTGGCGGAGCTCGGCCCCGGCGATCTGCTCCTGATCCAGTTCGGCCACAACGACCAGAAGGTCGCCGACCCGAGCCGGTACACCGAGCCGTGGACCACCTATCAGGACAACCTGCGGGTCTTCGTCGAGGGCGCGCGGTCCCGGGGCGCCCTCCCGGTGCTCGCCACCTCCGTCGAGCGGCGGAGGTTCGACGTCGACGGCACCGCCCTGCGCACCCACGGCGCCTATCCGGCGGCGATGCGGGAGACCGCCCGCGAGTCGGACGTCCCGCTCCTCGACATCGAGGCGCTGTCGCTCGCCCTGTGGCAGCGGCTCGGTCCCGAGGCCACCAAGACGTACTTCAACTGGACCGCGACCGAGCAGGACAACACCCATTTCAACCCGCCCGGGGCGATCGAGGTGGCCCGTCTGGCCGTCTCGGAGCTGCTCGCCACCCATGTCCTCGTACCGCGTGAGACGCGCCGCCTGGACGACTCCGTACCCACCGACCTGATCACCTGGCCCACGTCCGAGGAGAGCCGACCGTGAACCGACGCACACGACTGGGAGTGGTGGCCGCCACCGCCCTCGCCCTGACCGTCACCGCCCCCGCGGCGGGTGCCCACGCCGCTCCGCGCCCCGGCACCGACCCCGCCCGCGCGACCCTGCCGGCCGGTGACGGCTGGGCGTCCGAGGGGACCGGCACCACCGGCGGAGCCGAGGCCGACGCCTCCCGGGTCTTCACCGTCACCACCTGGGAGCAGTTCCGGGAGGCGCTCGCCGTGCCCGGCACCGAGCCCCGGATCGTCAAGGTGGTGGGCACCCTGAACGCCACCGCGGCCGGCTGCGCCGCCTTCGAGGCCCCCGGCTACGACTTCGACCGCTACCTCGCCGACTACGACCCCGCCGTCTGGGGGTACGAGAACGTGGTCAGCGGCCCCCAGGAGGATCTGCGGGCGGCCTCCGCGACCGCCCAGGGCCAGGCCATCAAGGTCAAGGTGCCCGCGAACACCACGGTCGTCGGTGTGGGCAGGCACGCGGGGATCACCGGCGGCAGCCTCCAGGTGCAGGGCGTCGACAACGTCGTGGTCCGCGATCTGACGCTGGAGAGCCCGCTCGACTGCTTCCCGCAGTGGGACCCGACGGACGGCGCGACCGGGGCGTGGAACTCGGAGTACGACAGCCTCGTCGTGTACGGCTCCACCCATGTGTGGATCGACCACAACACCTTCACCGACGGGGCCCACCCGGACAGTTCGCTGCCCTCGTACTACGGGGAGGTCTACCAGCAGCACGACGGCGAGCTGGACGTCGTGCGGGGCGCGGACCTCGTCACGGTCTCGTGGAACGTCTTCACCGACCACGACAAGACCCTGATGATCGGCAACAGCGACAGCGCGGGCGCCACCGACCGGGGGAAGCTGCGGGTCACCCTTCACCACAACCTCTTCGAGAACGTGGTCGAGCGGGCGCCGCGGGTGCGGTTCGGTCAGGTCGACGCGTACAACAACCACTTCGTGGTGGGGAGTTCGGCCTACGCCTACAGCCTCGGTGTCGGACAGGAGTCCCAGCTCCACGCCGAGAAGAACGCGTTCACGCTCGCCGGGGGCGTGCCGACCGGGAAGATCCTCAAGAAGTGGAAGGACGCTCCGGTCACCACCGTGGGCAACTACGTGAACGGCCGACCGGTGGACCTGCTCGCCGTCCACAACACCCAGTTCCCCGAGGAGCTGCTGCGGGCCGACGCGGGCTGGACCCCCGTCCTGCGCACCCGGGTCGACCACCCGAGGGCCGTCCCCGCCCTCGTCGGCCACCACGCGGGCGCCGGCCGCTCCTGCTGAGCCACCAACCCCTTCAGGAGGACTCCGCACCATGCCCCCGCAACCCACCGGCGGCGTCCCGGGACGCCGCTCCCTGCTCCTGGGCGCCGCCGGTGCCGCGCTCGCCGCGCTGACCCTGCCGGCCGCACCCGCCTCGGCCGCTCCTCCCTCCCGCGCCCGCCCCTTCGGACGGTTCGGCACACCCGCGCGGCGGCTCACCGCACGCACGCTGTACGTGCACGCCGGCGGGCTCGGCGACCACACCACGGTCCAGGCAGCGGTCACGGCCGCGAACGGCGCCGGGTGGACCCTGGTGCTCGCCCCCGGCACGTACCGGGAGACGGTCGCCGTCGGTGCCGCCCGTACCGACATGACGTGGATCGGCGCGAGCGGCGACCCCCGGGACGTGGTCGTGGTGTACGCCAACGCCGCCGGTACGCCCCGCCCCGAGGGCGGCACCCACGGCACCACCGGCTCGGCGACGACCACCGTCCAGGCGGCCGGCTTCACCGCCCACGCCGTCACCTTCGCCAATGACTTCCTCCGCACCGACCTCCCCGGAAATCCCGGCACCCAGGCGGTCGCCCTGAAGGCGCAGGGTGACCGGTCCGCCTTCTTCCACTGCCGCTTCCTCGGCCACCAGGACACCCTGTACGCCGACTCCCCGTCCCTGACGGCCTTCGCCCGCCAGTACTTCGCGCACTGCCATGTGGAGGGGGACGTCGACTTCGTCTTCGGCCGGGCCACCGCCGTCTTCGAGCACTGCCACTTCCGTACGCTGCTCCGGCCCGACCTGGCGGCGGCGCCGCACGGCTTCGTCTTCGCCCCGTCCACGGCCCGGGAGAACCCGTACGGGTTCCTCGCCGCACGCTGCCGGGTCACCGGTACGGCCCCGGACGGCCACTACAAGCTGGCCCGGCCCTGGGTGCCCGGCTCGGACCCCACGGCGTGGCCGTCGCTCGTGGTCCGGGACAGTGTCCTCGGTCCGGGGGTCGACGCGGTCGCGCCGTACGCGAACATGCGGGACGCCTCTCCGTGGCAGGAGCAGCGCTTCGCCGAGTACCGCAACTCCGGCCCGGGCGCCCGGATCACCGTCCCGGAGAACCGTCCGCAACTCGGTTCCGACGCGGCCGTGTCCGCGACCCGGCAGGCATATCTCGGCGACTGGATCCCACGCCCGCCCTGCCCCTGACACCTGCCCCCGCCCCCTGACCCACGGAGGTGCGCCGACCCACGGCCGAGCGTCGCGGCGGGCGTCAGCCGAGGCCCGGTGTCCCGGGCACCGGCAGGCGCGCGCAGCGGCGGCAGGCGCGGGCGGCGCCGGCCACCGCGGCGTGGGAGACGGCCGCGAGCACGCCGGCGCAGGCGAGCAGGGGCCAGTTCGTCGCGAGGGCGGCGGCGGTGGCGAGCGCGAGGGAGGTGACCGCCATGGCAATGCCGGCGGTGGTTCCGGTCCAGGCGACCACGAGCGGCAGCCGGTGCACGGTCGGCAGCCGACGGGCGAGGGTGCCGGTGGCGGCGAGCGCCGCGGCGGCGAGCAGCGTGGCGACGATCGCGACACCGGCCGCGTGCACCGCCAGGAGTTGGGCGGTACGGGGGACAAGCCCGGCGCTGTCGTCGCCGGAGGTCCCCGCCAGATACCGGCAGGCGATCAGGAAGGGGGCGGTGAGCGCGACGGCCTTCGCGGTGTGCCGGGCCTGGGCGACGGTCAGTTCGCGCTGGCAGCCCGGCACCAGTTCCGCCACGGTGCCGAACTCCCGCACCGCCTCGCGGACCGCGTGGTCGAGGGACAGGCCCCGGTCGGGCCGGGCCTCGACGGTGTCCGCGAGTCCGCCGCGGATCTCCTCGACCAGCCGGGCCTTGGCGCGTGGCGGTCCGTGCAGGGCGGCCGTCAGCTCGGCGACGTACGCGTCGACGGGATCGGTCTCCCGGCCGTCGGCGCTCATGCGGTGAGCCCCGGTGCGGGGCCGGGGTTCAGCACCGAGCCGATCGCGGCGGTGAACTCCCGCCATGCCGTGCGTTCGCCGGCCAGGGTCCGCCGGCCCGCGTCGGTCAGCTCGTAGCACCTCCGGCGCCGTTCGCCGGAGGACTGCCAGCTGCTGCTCAGCAGGCCTGTCCGCTCCAGCCGGTTCAGCGCCGGATAGATGGTCCCCGTGCGCAGTTCGAGCACGCCTCCACTGCGCTGCTGCACCGCGGCGATGATCGCGTAGCCGTGCAGCGGGCCGGGTTCCAGCACCGCCAGCAGCAGTCCGTCCAGGTGCCCTCGCACCGCATCCGCCTTCATGGGTAGGCAGCCTACCCAAAAGATCGGTAGGCAGTGTATGTATTGGCAGCCAATATATTGAGCGTCGACCCGGAGGCCCACGCCCATGACCAAGCTGCTGTTGTCCGTCCACGTCCTCGTGGCGATCCTCACGGTCGGGTCGATCACCGTGGCCGCGTCGATGTTTCCTCGCCACGCGTTGCGGGCCTTCGGCGGCGAGCGGCCGGAGGGCCGCCCCGAGGGGATCGGGACGGCCGTGCTCCTGCACCGGATCTGCTGCGGCTACGCCCTCGCCGGGGTCGCCGTGCCGGTCTTCGGAATCGCCACCGGCGCCCAGCTGGGCGTACTGACCGATGCCTGGCTGATCGTGTCGCTCGTGCTGACCACGATCGCCGCGGCTCTGCTCGGCCTCGCGGTGCTGCCCGGCCAGCGACGTCTGCTCGCCCTGGCCGAGGACGCGGCCGGCGAGGAGGAGGCGCGGCCCGTGGCGGCCCGTCTGACGATGCTCACCGGGGTCTTCAACGTCCTCTGGGCGGTCGTCGTCGTCCTGATGATCGTCCGCCCCGGCTCCACGACGAGCGCGTGAGGGCCGACGCCGAGCCCCCGGAGGCGCCCCCCACCGACCTTGGTCCCTCCGGCCCTTACCCCTCAGGCCCTGGCCCTCAGGCCCTGGCCCTCAGGCCCGGACCCCTCCTCGCCGGCCCTCCGCGCGCGCCGGTCGCTCCGTGCCGCCGCCTCCGCGGCGGTCACTTCGCGGGGGTCTCCCCGAAGCTCCCGCCGAGCGTCGACCGGCCGCCGTCGGCGCCCGTCAGGACCACGGTGTACGAGTCCGCCGAGGCGTCCCGTACCCCTTCGGCGTGGTTGTACTGGCCCGCGAAGACGTGGGGGCCCGGCGGCACCGTACGGCCCGGCTTGAGGGTCCATCGGTAGACCAGGGCCCGGCCCTCCGGGGTCACCGTCACCGTGAAGTCCTCGGCGGGGCGGGTGCGCCAGTGGCCGGTGCTCACGACGCCGGGGGTGCGGACGATCCGCAGTTCCACGGTGAGCCCGGTGACGGGCTCGTCGGTCGTCAGGGCGAGATCGCTCTGCGCCCACCAGCGGTTGCTGCCGGGGTCGAGGGTGCCGGTCGCGCGCGCCCCCGGGCCGGGCGCGGGCAGGGTGGCGGCGGGACCGGCGGGCCGGTCGTTCAGGGTGGTCGCCGCGAGACCGCCGAGCCCGACGACACCGGCGACGGCCGCCGTCACGGCCACGACCGCCGTCCAGCGGCGGCCGGTCCGCAGAAGCGCGGGCCGGGGCGGGCGCGTCGCCGGGGCGGGCGCGGCGAGGCCGCGTTCCACCCGGGCGAGGATGCGGGCGTGGTCGGGCCGGTGCGCGAGCGCCGCGTCCCGCAGCTCACGACGGAGCCGTGTCTCGTCCATCAGCGCCTTCCCGCGGCGAGTTCGGTGGCGGCCCGGGGGCCGAGCAGCCGCTGGAGTTCGGCCATGCCCTTCGCCGTCTGGCTCTTGACCGTACCGACCGAGACCCCGAGCGCGAGGGCGGTGTCCCGTTCGGAGAGGTCGAAGGCGTGCCGGAGCACGACGCAGGCGCGCTTGCGGAAGGGCAGGGCGCGCAGCGCCGTCCGCACGTCGACGACGGCGGGGACGTCCGGGTCCTCCGTGTGGTCGGGGCGCCGGTCCCAGAAGGCGGCGATACGGCGCCGTTCGCGCACGGTGCCGCGGATCCGGGAGCGGACGAGGTTGGCGACGACACCCCGGGCGTAGGCGGCGGGGTGGTCGGCGGCGCGGACCCGGTCCCAGCGGTGCCACAGCGCGAGCATGGCGTCGGCGGCGAGGTCGTCGGCGGCGTCCGTCTCTCCGGTCAGCAGGTGGGCGAGACGGGCGAGTTCGGCGTAGTGGCGCTCGAAGAACGCCCGGAACTCCGTCGCGCTGTCGTCGGCTTCAGCGTCCGCCGTGACCACGACGGTCCTCCGTCGGCACGTCGGGGGACGCGGGGGCGGCCACCGGTCCCGTACTGGCGCGGGGGGTCAGCCGGGGCGCGATGAGCTCCGTGCCTCGGGGCTCCTCCCCGGCGAGCCGTCCGACGAGGCGTTCGACCGCCAGCCGGCCCATCTCCTGCGCGGGGACGGAGACCGCGGTGAGCGGTACGGAGGCATGGACGGCGACCTGGTCGGGGCAGATGGCGACGACGGAGACGTCCTCGGGCACGGCGCGGCCCTGGTGGCGCAGCAGGGCGAGCAGCGGTTCGACGGCGGCCTCGTTCTGGACGACGAGGGCCGTGGTGCCGGGGCGCTCCTCGAAGACGCGGGTGACGGCGGCGGCGACGGCCGCGTAGGTGCCGTCGACAGGACGGTGGAGCAGACCGACGCCGTGGCGGTCAGCGGCGGCCCGCAGCCCGGTGAGGGTGCGGGCGGCGAAGCCGGTGCCCCGCTCGTAGACCGCGGGGGGTTCGCCGAGGACGGCGACCCGGGTGTGGCCCAGTTCCGCGAGGTGCTCGACGCAGCGGGCTCCGGCGGCCTCGAAGTCGAGGTCGACGCAGTCGAGTCCGTCGGTGCCGGCGTCGACGGTCTCGGTGGGAAGTCCGATGAGGACGGCGGGCCGTTCGGCCTCCCTGAGCCACGGGAGGCGCGGGTCGTCGAGTCCGACGTCCATGACGATCATCGCGTCGGCGATGGCGCTGCCCTCGACGCGGCGGACGGCCTCGGGGCCCTCCTCGCCGGTGAGCAGCAGCACGTCGTAGCCGTGGGAGCGGGCCGTGGTGGTGACGGCCATCGCGATCTCCATCATGACCGGCACGTAGAGGCCGGTGCGGAGCGGCATCATCAGGGCGAGGATGTCGGTGCGGCTGCTGGCGAGCGCGCGGGCGCCGGCGTGCGGCCGGTAGCCGAGGGTGTCGATGCTGTGCTGGATCCGCTCGCGGGTGGGGGCGGATATGGAGCGTTTGCCGCTGAGCACGTAGCTGACCGTGCTGGCCGACACCCCGGCATGGCGGGCGACATCGGCGAGGGTGACCACGTGCGCGCTCCTCGGCAGTTCCCGGTGTTCCGGGCGAACGGCGCCCGTCGATGATTCGGACCCCGACCCTAAGCGGCCGCTCGGCGGCCTGTCCAGGCGAGCCGCGAAGAGTCCAAGGCTCCGACGGCCGGGCGGGGTTGTGCGCGGGCGTTCCGCGCGGTGGGGTGAACACCGTACGACAAGCGCTTTTCGTGTTGCTCCGAGCCCCACCGCGGCCTCGATCTCCCCTCCCCCTCTCCCTCCCCTCTCCCTCCGCGTCGACCAGTCGGGTCCTCCGCCCCGCCCTTCACACGTCGCGCGACCGCAGCAGTCCGCCACCGGCGACCAGCGCGCCGGTGGCCCAGAGCGCCAGGACACCCAGACCCTGCCAGGGACCGAGGGGCAGCTCGTCGACACCGACGGTCGCCTGGACCGTGAGGCCGGCCGTCATCGGGGCGATCTGCTGGAGGTGGCGCTGCCAGTCCGGGTCGCCGACCACCTGGGCGACGATCGGGAGGACGAAGAGCAGGGCCAGGACGATGCCGACGGCGGTCGCCGAGTTCCGGACGATCAGCGCGACGCCCAGACTCAGCAGACCGATCAGGACCAGATAGAGCACGGAGCCCACCGCGGCCCGCAGCGTCGCCCCGTCGGCGAGGGACAGGGGCTCGAAACCGTGCGCCTCCGTGAAGCCCCTGCCGGGCAGCACGCGCCCTCCCGCCAGCAGGGACCCGAGCACGGAGACGGTGCCCGCGACGATCAGCACGACGGTGAGGGCGGTCGCCTTCGAGCAGAGCACGGTCAGCCGGCGGGGCAGCGCCGTGAGCGTGCTCCGCATCATGCCCGTGCCGTATTCGCCGCCCACCATGAGGACCCCCACGATCGCGACGACGACCTGCCCGACCAGCACCCCGGTGAGGCTGAGCCGGATCGCGTCCTCTCCACAGCCCGGGGCGTCGCACCGGGAGGTCACGGCCACCGCCGCGCCGACCGCCACGGTCGACACCACGACACCGAGCATCAGACCGAGAGTGACCGCCTCCGTCCTCAGCTTCGTCCACTCGGCACGCACCGCGTTCTTCATGCTTCTCGGCTTCATACGTCCCTCCTGCGCAGAAGGACCACCGCGGCGCCGAAGGCCAGGGCCGTGTAGGCACACAGGACGGCGAAGCCCTCCCACGGCGCCAGGGGGTGGTAGCCGGTCGCGGGTGAGTAGACGCTGACGACCTGGTCGTACCGTTCGACGCTCTGCTGGAGGGCGAACCCGGCGGCCGGAGTCACCTTCAGCAGCCAGTCGGAGGCCCCCTCGGGCAGAACGGCCGCGGTGGCCAGGAGATAGGGCAGCACCATGCCGACGACGACCGCGGTGATCGCCACGGCGCTGCGTCGCAGGACGGTTCCCAGGGCGAGCGCCAGCACGCTCGCGGTGGCGAGCAGCAGCCCCGTGCCGACCACGACGCGCAGCTCGGTCGCCGTCGGCACCGTCAGCACGGGGAAGCCGTTCGCCGCCGAGCGCGCCCCTCCGAAGGGGACCATGACGGCCGCCGAGGCGAGGCCGGCGGCGAACGCGACGGAGCCCATCACCAGTGCCTTCGCCACCAGGACGCGGCTCCTGCCCGGGCCGGCCGCGAGGGTGACCGCGATCAGCCCGCGCCGGTACTCGGCGGTGATGCAGCTCGTGGCCACGACGACCAGCATGATCAGGCCGGCGAACGCGCCGACGAGGAAGTTCTCGACGGTTCGCACCCCGCTCGCGGCGGGGCCGCCCACCACCGGCGCGATGTCCCCCGCCCCGGTGAGCGTGAAACCGCCGCCCGACGCGACGGCCTGGCTGCCCGTCGAGCGCGTGTAGCTGCCCGAGGTGCCCGCGTCGCGGCCCACCTGACCGGTCAGCCAGGGGCCGCCGCTCCAACCGCCTTCCAGGGAGACCGTGTCGAAGGTGCCGGTGGCCACGGCCGGGCTGAATCCGGTCCCGGTGCCCGTCGACTCCGCGACCGACGGCGAGGTCACGAACAAGCCGACCTGCGGCGTCCGCGACAGCCCGGGAAGGCGCGCGGTGCCCACCTCGGTCCAGCGGTCACCGTCCAGGGACTGGTACCCCGTGATCACATCGCCGGAACGCTTCAGCCGCAGCAGGCGCGGGGACTCCGGCGAGACCTCGCCCGGAAGTCCGGCCGTGTCGTGGGTGAAGTCGTACTGCATGCGCACGCCGTGAGCGCCGGTGACCATCACGGAGGCGTACGGCGAGCCCTGTTCGAGGCTGTCCTTCACGATGATTCCGGCCTTGGCCCAGGGTGCGAGGGCGCTCCTCCCGTCGTTCCCGCCCTTCGGACTCGCCCCTCCCCCGTCCTCGCCCTCGCCCTCGCCCTCGCCGGTCAGCGAGGACACGGAGACCGTGAGGGTGCCGTCGCCCGCCAGGGGCTGATGGACGAAGGTGAAGCTGTCGTTGACCGCCTCGCCGCCCGGCCCCACGGGCAGCGCGCCTGGGGCGTCCCCGCCCCGCTCGTGGACGGCGGCGGTGGCCAGCAGGCCGACCAGACAGATGACCAGGGCCGAGCCGATCGTGGTCAGCACCCAGGCGCGCACCGTCCGGAACTTCGTCCACTCCGCGTGCAGCAGCCGTCCGAAGCCGCCCCGCGCCGGCCGCGTGCCCCGGTGGGGTGCCCGGTCGAGGGTGGTGGTCATCGTCCGGCCTCCTCGGTCGCGACGCCGCGGTACTGCACGGCGTCCCTGGTGAGTTCCATGTACGCCTCCTCCAGTGAGGCGCGGTGGGCCGACACCTCGGAGAACGGCACCGCGTGGGCGCCGAGCACCGCCACCACGTCCTCCGTGTCCAGGCCCGCGACGCCGATCGTGTCGCTTCCCGTGGAACTCACCGTGGCACCCGCCCGGGCCAACACGTTCATCGCCTCCGCGGTCGCGGAGGTCCGCAGGCTCACCCGCCCGCGCGACACCGACGCCAGCAGCTCGCGCACACTGGTGTCGGCGACGACCCGACCCCGTCCGACCACCACCACATGGTGGGCGGAGTCCTGCAGTTCACTCATCAGATGGCTCGACACCAGGACGGCACGGCCCTGCTCCACGAACGAGGCGAGGAAGGCGCGCATCCACTGGAACCCCTCGGGGTCGAGGCCGTTGAACGGCTCGTCGAGCATGAGGACCGGTGGGTCGCCGAGCAGGGCCGCGGCGATCCCCAGGCGCTGCCGCATCCCCAGCGAGAAGGAACCCGCCTTGCGCCGGGCCACGTCCTGCAGGCCGACGCGCCGGATCACCGCGTCGACCTCGCGGGCGCCGAGCCCCTGCGAGTGCGCCAACCACAGCAGATGGTGACGGGCGGACCGGCTCGGCTGCAGGGCCGAGGCGTCGAGCAGTGCCCCGATGTGCTTCAGCGGGGTGCGCAGGCTCCGGTACGGGACCCCGCCGACCAGCGCCTCCCCCCGGTCCGGCCGGTCAAGGCCGAGGATCACCCGCATCGTGGTGGACTTCCCCGCGCCGTTCGGACCGACGAAACCCGTCACCTGCCCGGGCCTGACGTCGAACGTCATCCCGTCCAGCGCCCGGGTGCTCCCGAAGCGCTTGCCCACGTCCCTGACCTCGATCGTCGCCCGTGATCCATCGATCGTTCTCTCCATGCGAGCAGGCTAGGGAGACGGACGGGTGCGCGTCGTCACGGTGGGGAGCGAACTTCCCCGGCCCTCCCACGGGGGACGCGCCGGGCGCCCGTCCCCCGTGGCGGGGACGGCGAACGCCGAGGCCGTTTCCGCTCGACGGTCGCCGGTCGCCGGTCGGTCAGCCATGGGTTCACGCCTTCCCGGCGGATCGCGTGCAACGGTGGCCGCGCATTCAGGGAACTCGCCCGGACCACTGTCTTCGGCGACACGCTTCAGACGGTTCCCCGGCCGCGGCCCTGGTCCAGGGTCCGGGAACCGGGGACGACGAGTCCGTTCTCGTACGCGGCGATGACGGCCTGGGTACGGTCGCGCAGCTCGAGTTTCGTCAGGATGCGGCTGACGTGCGTCTTGACCGTCTCCTCGCCGACGCGGAGGCGGTCGGCGACCTCCGGGTTGGACAGCCCTTCGGCGACGAGCAGCAGTACCTCGGTCTCCCGCGCCGTGAGCGAGGCGAGTCCGGGCGTCGGCGCGACGCGGGCCTTGGCGGGCATCGTGGCGAACGTGCCGATCAGCCGGCGGGTGATGCCGGGAGCGAGCAGCGCGTCCCCGGCGGCGACGACCCGCACGGCGTCGAAGAGCCGTTCCGCGGTGACCTCTTTGAGGAGGAAGCCGCTGGCGCCGGCGCGCAAGGCGTCATAGACGTACTCGTCGAGGTCGAACGTCGTGATGACGAGCACCCGCGGACCGGCCGATTCCGTGGGGGCGGCGGCGACGAGCCGTCTCGTGGCCTCGATGCCGTCCATCTCCGGCATCCGGACGTCCATGAGGACGACGTCCGGGGACACTTCGGCGCAGACCCGGACGGCCTCGGCTCCGGTCGCCGCGGTCCGGACGACGGTGAAGTCCGGCCGGCTGTCCAGCAGGGCGGCGAATCCGGAACGCACGACCAGGTGGTCGTCGGCGATGACCACGCGGATCGGTGACGGCGGAGTGCTCATGCGGGTGTCTCCCGGCGGTGTGGTGGTCGTGCGGTGTGGGCAGGCGGTGTGGTCGTACGGCCCGATCCGGCGCAACGCCCCGGCCGTCCGCTCCGGCGGTCCGTTCCGGCGGAAGGCTCGGGCGGTCTCGGCGACCGGGCCCTCATGAGGTGGCCTCCACCGGGGTGGGGAGGCGGGCCTCGACGACGAATCCGCCCCGGCCGGCGGGGCCGACGTGGAGCTCTCCCCCGATCGCCGCGACACGTTCCCGCATACCGAGCAGTCCGTGGCCGCCGTCGATCGGCGCGGGCAGCGGCGGACCGGGCCCGTTGTCCCGTATCCGCAGGCGCAGGGCGTCCTCGCCGTAGATCAGTTCCACGTCGACGGGGGCGCCGGCCGCGTGCTTGCGGGCGTTGGTGAGGGATTCCTGGACGATGCGGTAGGCGGCGAGTTCGACACCGGGGTCCAGGTGCCGTTGCGGGCCGCTCAGGATCAGCCGGATCAACGAACCCGATGCCTGACGGGCCTCGTCGAGCAGTTCGTGGAGCCGGCTCAGGTCGGGCTGCGGCCGCCGGTCACCACCGGCGACCGGCTCGGTGTCCTCGCGGAGCACGCCGAGCAGCCGTCGCATCTCCAGGAGGGCGCCGCGTGCGGTGTCGCCGATGCCCCGGAGCCGTTCGGCGCCCTCGGGGGGCATACCGGCCGTGGCCACCCGGGCCGTCTCGGCCTGTACGGCGATCATGGAGACGTGGTGGCCGACCACGTCGTGGAGTTCGCGGACGATCCGGGCGCGCTCTCCCCGTGCGGCGTTCTCCCATCGGGTGTCGGCGACGATCTCCTGCACGGCGGTGTGCCGGCGGTCCTGTTCGGCCAGGCGACCCGCGAGGCCGGCGAAGGCCGCCGCCGGGGCGAGCACCGCGAGCAGTACCGCACGGATCCGGTAGTCGGTGTCCCCGGCCCCCGCCACGAGGGCGACGACGAGGAGCGGGACACCGCACAGCAGGCCCGGAAGAACTGCTCCGCGGCGGCCGAGCCGGTACTGGACGATCAGTTGGGCGGCGAAGCCCGCCAGGGTCACCGTCTCGAAGACGGTGAGTGAGCCGATGCTCGCCGCGGTGACGGTGAGGCCGGCGGGCACGGGCCGCAGGAAGGCCAGGGGCACGGCGGTCGACAGACACAGCAGACCGACCACCATCGCGAACTGCACGGCTCCGGAGCTCCCGCTCCGGGATGTCGCCGTTTCGGCGAACATCCGTGGGATCGACCCGTGGAGGACGACGAGTTCGGTGAGCGACTCCACGACCGCGAACAGCCCCAGGAACAGGCCGAGTACGGGCCCGGCGTACGGAGGCGGTGCACCGCCCCGCCGCGATCCGGTCCAGCCGTCGCTCCAGGCTCTCGCTCGGTCCACGGTCGTCATCCTGTCATCCGGCTCCCGCGGAGCCGTCCCCCGCGACGGCGATCATGCCGTCCCCCGCTCGGGGGACGGCCTCGTCCCCAGTCCCCCCCGGGGCGGCGTCGTCCCCCGTGCGGCGCGCCGGGGCTCAGGTCATGTTGAAGTACGGCAGGGGGCCGGCGGGCTGGCGGGCGGTGACGCGGCGGACGACCGCGATCGCGAGAACCGCGCAGAGGATGTTGAGGCTCTCGTCGACCGGGTTGCGGTAGTCGGTCTGGTCGAGGACGAAGAGGTGGAAGGCGACCGAGAGCGGTCCGTCGAGGAGCCACACCAGCCACCAGGCGTTGATCAGCAAGGCGTCGCGGGGCGGGCCGCCCGCCCGGTGGATGTCGAGGGTGATGCGGCGCGGCAGCCACCACATGGCGAGGGGGATGGCCCAGGCGCCGATGGCGAAGCCCGCGGCGTACTTGTGGCTGCCCGGAGCGAGGACCTCCGCGTTGCAGCGGACCCGGAAGAACCAGAAGAGGAACGCGACCCAGCACGACACCTGGAGCACGGCCGGGAACGGGACCATGTCCTCGGCGAGCCAGGGCGAGTCCTTGCCGCCGGTCGCGATGATGTAGACGTCGGTGAGCGCGGTGGTCGCGATCAGCGACTGGACCACGAGGGCCGGTTCGACCGGGTTGCGGAATCTGTAGCGGGGCCCTCGCACGGCGGCCGGTCCGACGGGCGTGTTGTACGCGTCCATGAGATATTCCCCCCGGAATACGGTGCTGCCGCCGCGATGTGTCACGGCGGCGATGATCACCGGCATCGTAGGTGCGTCCCGGCGGGGCGGCCAAGAGGATGCCACCTGGTGGGTGGGCTCACGTGACCCCCGTGGAAGCCGCGATCGTCCGATGCCCGCGCCCGCCGCCACCGCCTCCCGTCCGCGGGACCCTGCTCAGCTCAGGACCAGCAGCACCGCCAGGGCCACGAGGAGGGAGTCGATCCGGTCCAGCAGACCGCCGGAGCCGGCGAGCCAACGGCCCGCGTCCTTCGCTCGGGCACCGCGCTTGACCATCGACTCCAGCAGGTCCCCGAGCGGGCCGCCGACCGCCACGGCCACCGCCGTCTGCCATGTCAGCGACGACAGCACGACGAGCGCGCACAGCCCGGCGGCCGCCCCGGCGAGCGTGCCGCTCCACCGCTTGGCCGGGGAGAGCGGGGAGAGCCGAGGGCCGCCGAGACGGCGACCCGCCGCGTACGCGACGATGTCGGCGATCGACACGGCCACGAACAGGACGAGACCGAGGGCACCCGACCGCACGAGACCGGCCAGGGCCCCCAGCCACACGAGTCCCAGCAGCCCCGCCGTCAGGCGGCGGAGACCATGCTCCGCGTCGCCCGACAGCAGAGGTACCCCGGCGATCACGAGCGCCCCGATCGCCGCCGCCCGGAGCACCTCCCCGGGCGCCAGCCAGGCCGTCAGGACGAGCCCGACGACGGCCGCGCCGAGCACCGCCCGGTCCACCGGGCCGAGCCGCAGCAGCCCGCCGAACTCGGCCACCGCGACCACCCCGACCACGGCCGCGAGCACCGCGATCCCCGGCGGACCGAGCCAGAACGCGGCGGTGACCAGCGGTACTCCGGCCATCCACACGCACCAGCGGAGCACCAGCTCGCGTTTCCGGGTCGCCGCCACCGCGACTCCTCCGGCCGCCAGCGCCCCGCCGAGATAGGGCACCAGACCGGCGACCGTCGTCATCGGGAGGCCCTCCCGGCCGGCGCACCCGACGTCACCGGCACCGCCACCCGGGCGCGCAGCGCGTCCAGGGCGCTCCGGCACGCGGCCACGATCCGCGCGTTCTCCGCCGTGTCGCGGACCGCGAACCGGACGGTCCGCCCCTCGTACGACGGGGACATCGGCGACAGGTCCCGCAGATACACGTCGTGGCGACGGCACTCGCTCACCAGCAGGGCCGCACTCGGCCCGTCCGGCGGCAGGGTCACCGTGAGGAAGTTCGCGACGCCCTCGTCGACCGAGGAGAGGCCGTCGAGCTGTGCGAGCCCGGCGGCCAGTTCCCGGCGCAGGACGGCGGTGCGCGCCCAGCGTTCCTCGTAGTACGCGGGGTGGCGCAGCGCCGTCACGGCGGCCAGCTGGGCCGGGAGGCTGACGGGCCACGGCGGCGTCCATCGGCGCAGTTCCCCGGCCGTGTCCCGGTGTGCCACCAGATAGGCGGCCCGCATGCCCGACAGCGCGTACATCTTCGACAGCGAGGTGCAGACCACGACCCGGGGGTCGACCGAGGCGAGCCCGGCCAGCGAGTCCGCCGGGTCGACGTAGCCCAGGTACGCCTCGTCGATCCACCACCGGGTCCGCTCGGGCGTTGCCGCGATCACCGCGCGCAGCGCGTCGGCGGGTGCGTGGCGGCCGGTCGGATTGTTCGGGTTGACCACCACGACGAGGTCGTACTCCCCGCTGCGGGTCGCGGCGGCGAGGCGGTCGGGATCGAGGAGCCAGCCGTCCTCGCGGCGCAGCCGGAGCCGGTCGACCCGGCAGCCGATCACCCGCTCGGTGACATGGGCGTACTCGCCGTAGCTCGGATCCAGCAGGAGGACCCGGCTTCCCGGCGTGAGCCACCGGCCGAAGGCCCGGAAGATCAGGTCGGAGGAGCCGGCCCCGACGACCAGCGACTCCGAGGGCAGCCCACGGACCCGGGCGAGCTCCGCGAGCAGTCCTTCCGCGCCGGTCGGCGGCGAGGTCCGGGCCGACCATCCCGGGTCCTCCGACAGGACCGCCCGGACCTCGGGGGCCGGCGGGAACCAGGCGTCCAGCACATCGGCCGCCACCACCTCGTGACGTCGTGTCAGGGTTCTGAAGTCCGTGCCGATGGCCGAGAAGAAGGCCCCGCCGTGCTCGCAGCCGTCCGCGCGCGGCGCGAACGGCACGTCCAGGCGCCAGTCGAGGCCCGCCCGCAGTCGCTCCAGCGTCCGGCCGTGGCGCTCCGCGACGGTCCGCGTCAGTCCGGCGACGGAGCCGCTCAGCACCTCGAAGGAGACGGCGCCCGAGCGGACGGTGCGCCCCACGGGCCGCAGACCGGCGGCGAGGTACATGTCGAGGAGCTCGGTGCGTCCCATCGCCACCACCCGGCGGCCTCCCCGTGCCGCCGCCCAGCGCAGTGCCGCGTACATGAGGAGCGGAGCGGCGGCGGTGGACCGCCAGCGTTCCTCGACGGTCAGGATGCGGATCTCGAACGGCTCCTCCTCCGTCAGGACCGGCAGTTCCTCGCGCGTCAGGTACTTGTCCAGGGAGTAGCGGCCCACCCACGGCGGGGTGAGACCGACGAAGCCGATCCGGGTCTCCCCGCGCGCGGCCACCAGATACACGGTGTCGCCGTCGAGTCCGTCGCTCAGCCGCCCCGACGGATCCACCGGGTGCTGTCCCAGCTCCTCCGCGTACACCCGATGGCGCAGTTCGTGAATCCAGTCGTGGTCGTCGGGCGTGGCAGCGCGCAGCTGCAGGTCGTGGTCCATGTGCTTCCCCCCAGAGGCGGTTCGTCGTTCGCGCCTCAGTCTGGGGGAGCCCGGGTTTCGGGACCTGAGTACGCGTACTCACCCGGTGGCGGGTGGGTCGACGCGGCCCGGGCCCTTCGCGCGACGGACCGAAGGCCGGGCGGGCCCCTCTCGGGGTCCACCCGGCCTCGTCGTACGCGGAGCCGTCTCCATGCGGGGCGGGCTGTTATTCGAGCAGCTCCGCGTACGAGCCCATGGCCAGGGCGATGTCCGCCTGGGCCCAGAACCGGTGGTAGGTGAAGACGGGCGCGGCGCCGCCCGCCAGATAGGCCTCGATCTTCGGCCAGGCCGGGTCGTCCTGGTAGAAGCTGCGGATCGAGGCGAAGGTGGAGGAGTTGTTCACCGTGTCGCCGTTGGGCATGGTGCCGGTCCAGCCGTTCGGCACGTACACGGGGTCGTCGAAGCGGTTGTAGTCGGCGCGGGTCTCCTCGACGGCGATGCCGAGCGGGTCCTGGTGGTGGTCCCACATGCCGTCGAGCAGGGCCTTGGCGACCCGCTTGGCCTCGGCGTGGCCGGACTTGGCCGCGTAGTAGGTCAGGGTCTTGGCGTAGGCGGCGGCCACACCTACGTCATTGGTGTAGTCGGCGACGGTGACGTGCAGTCCGGCGTTGGCGCCGGGGTTCGCGGCGTTCCAGGTGTCGGGTGCGCCGGACCACTGGAGGGTGGAGGGGATGCGGTAGGTGCCGTCCGGGTTGATCGTGGTCTTGGACAGCGCCCAGGAGACCCATTTGTCGAGGACGGTCTTCGCCCCGGCGTCGCCGGTCTGCTGGTAGTACTCGGCGACCCGTTCCATGGACCAGGCCTGGAAGCCGAACCACTGGTTCGACGCCGGGTCGTGGTAGACGGGCTTCTCGTCGTAGAAGAGGCCGTGGAAGGTGGGGGTGCCGGCCGGCGGGGTGGCGTAGCGGCCCTGCCAGCTGTTGGTGGCGCCGCCCGCGATGGCGCCCTCGTCGGACTGGAGCCAGCGGTAGAACTCCAGCTGCCGGTCGAGGCTGGTCGCCCAGTCGGCCGCGCCCGTCGTCGACTTGGGCTTGAGCGGGGCGTACTCGCTGAGCGCGTACGCGGCGAGCGGGTTCTGGTAGCCGCCGTGGGCGTGGCTGGAGCCGATGCGCCAGGACCAGCCGGCGGAAGTGTCGGTGGCGCCGCCCCAGGCGTAGTACCAGGACATCAGGTAGTGCGCGCTGTCCTTGCCGGTGCCGGCCGGGCAGGTGGTCGGGCCGACGCAGTTCCCGGACTTCTTGAAGTACTTGTCGAACATCGCGTACCGCAGGTAGTCGCCCATCCTGGCGGCCTTGCCGACGGTCGCGGAGACCTGTGTGCCCTTGCCCTGCTGCTTGGCCCAGAGGTCGGCCCAGTAGGCGGCCTGGACGGCGCGGGCGTCCGCGTCGGGGGCGTTGGTGAACTTCCACTGCTTGGCGTAGGAGGCGTCCCCCGTGAAGAGGTCGAGGTAGCCGTTCCTCCCGCCGTAGGAGAAGTTGTCGCAGGTGGGGTGGGTGACGGTCTCCCAGACGGACTCCTGCGGGCCGCGCTGGAAGGTGTTGATGTAGGAGGGGCCGGTCGCCGTCGGTCCGGCGGAGCACTTCCCGGGTTCGTTGCCGAAGCCGTAGACGTTGTCGACGTCCTGGATCCAGTGCATGCCGTAGATGTCGTCGGTGCCGTAGGCGCTCTTGAGTTCGGCGGCGATCGGGTCGGAGCCCGAGGTCACCCCGGAGTCGAGCCGCGCCGGGTACTGGGAGGGCAGGTCCCACTCGGGCGCGTAGGTGGCCGGCTTGGCGGCGTTGTAGGAGGAGGTGGTGGGCGTGTCGGCGTGGGTGGGGATCATGAATTTCTCCATGGTCTCCCAGGCGCCGTTGAACTTGGTCCAGTCGCCGGTGATCTTGCCGTACATGGCCTGGAGCCAGATGAGGTAGCTGTACGCCTCCGAGGTCGTCTCGTGCCCGTGGTCGGGGGCCTCGACGATCAGGGTCTCGACGGAGTGGTACGGGATGCCCTCGGGCGAGAAGTAGCCGTTGGCCGGGTTGGTGATCTTTCCGTGCAGATCGAGGAAGCGGGCGTCGTACGTGGAGTTCGCGGCCAGCTGGGCGACGGTGACCTCGGCCTTGGCGTGGCCGGGGGCGGTCGCGGTGAAGACGGCCGATCCGGTGCCGGTGGCCGCGGCGGCGACGGTCACCTTCTGGGCGGTGTTCCAGTTCGCCGGGGTGAAGGTGAGCGCGGCCGGGGTAGCGGTGAGGTTGGTGTTGCCCGAGGTACGGGCGACGCTCACCGTGACGTTCGCGGTGGGCGCGGTGGAGAGCTTCAGGTCGAAGGTGCCGCTGGCGCCCTGGCGTACCCCGAGCTGGCTCGGGGCGGCGACGAGAGCGGGGCCCGCGGCGACGGTGATGCCGACGGGGGCCGACTCGGCGGAGGCGCCGAGGCTGTCGTACACCTTGGCGTAGAGGGAGTGGCCGCCGGTGGCGAGGCCGGTGGCGCCGAGGGTGAAGGGCGCGGTGGTGTCGGTGCCGAGGAGGGCCGTGTCGCTGTAGAACTCCACCTTGCTCACGGTGGCGTTGTCGGCCGCGGCGGCGGTCGCGGCGAGCGGAACCGCGTCGCCCTGGCTGTAGACGGCCCCGGCGGCCGGGCTGGTCAGGACCGCGACCGGGGGTTGGTGGGCGCCCGTGCAGGGGGTGCCGTTGACCGCGAAGGAGCCGGGGGCGGCGTTGGCCCCGCTGTAGGTGAACTGGGCGCCGGTGGTGGTGGCGGCCCCCGCGGCGAGGGTGCCGTTCCAGGAGGCGTTGGTCACCGTGACGTTCTTGCCGGACTGGGACCAGACGCCGCTCCAGCCGTTGGTGAGCTTCTGGTCGCCGGCGTAGGCGTAGGTGAGGGTCCAGCCGTTCAGGGTCTCGGTGGCCCGGTTGGTGAGGGTGAGCTCGGCGGTGAAGCCCGAACCCCAGTCGTTGGTCCTGTAGTCGACGCTGCACTGCACGGCGGCGGCCTGGGCGGTGGTGGCGCCGACGGCCGTGAGGCCGAGGGGGAGGGAGAGCGCGGCGGCCAGGGCGGTCAGCTGCCGGCGTGGTCGCGTTCTCGGTCGGAGGCGTGGCATGCGGGTGGTTCTCCTCGCGGCTCGGGAGGTCGGGGGAGCGAAGAGCGAAACGTGCATGGAGACAAGCTCTGAACCAGTGGGAGCGCTCCCACTGTGCAGTTGGGACGCAACGGCGTCAAGGTGCGTGAAGAGTCGAAGGCAATTGGCGAGGGAATTTACCCAACCCCTCTTTTCCTTGGCGCCAGTTGCCGCTACGGTCTGGCCGACCAGTGGGAGCGAATCCGTCCGGTCGGCACACCGTCAGGGGTGTGCCCTCGCTGCGAGGACTCGCTCATGCGACATCCCCCACGTCTGTCCGCGCTGCTCTCCGGAGTGGCGCTCACGATGGCGAGCACCGCGTTCGCCCTCATGGGTACGGCCTCAGGAGCCGCGGCCGCACCCGCCTGCACGGTGGAGTACTCGGTCGTCGGCCAATGGGCCGGCGGTTACCAGGGTGCCGTTACCGTCACCAACAACAGTGCCGCGCTCAACGGTTGGAGCCTCGGCTTCGCCTTCCCGGCCGGCCAGGTCGTCAGCCAGGGCTGGGGCGGCAAGTGGTCCCAGTCCGGCACGAACGTCACGGTCGTGAACGAGAGCTGGAACGCCGCACTCGGCACCGGCGCGAAGATCTCGGGCGGTTTCATCGCCTCCTGGTCGGGCGCCAACACGGCACCCACCGCCTTCACACTCAACGGCACGCCCTGCAACACCGACGTGCCCCCGACACCCACACCCACACCCACCGACCCGACCACGCCGCCCACGACACCCCCGACCACCACTCCCCCGACGACCCCGACCCCGGTGACCGGCGCGCCCGAACTCAGCGTCTCCGGCAACACGTTCGTCGACCAGAACGGGGCCACCCGGCGCCTGCTCGGCGTCAACCGCTCCGGCGGCGAGTTCATGTGCGTCCAGGGCTACGGCATCTGGGACGGTCCCGTCGACGACGCGTCCGTCAAGGCCATCGCCGACTGGAAGGCCAACACGGTCCGCATTCCCCTCAACGAGGAGTGCTGGCTCGGCCTGGACAACATCAAGCCCGAATACCGGGGCACGAACTACATCAACGCCGTGAAGAGCCTGGTCGACAAGGTCATCGCCCACGGCATGACCCCGGTGGTCGAACTCCACTGGACGTACGGCCAGTACACGGGCAACTCGGCGGGCTGCTCCGACGTGCACGCCACCTGCCAGAAGCCGATGCCCAACGCGCAGTACACACCGGCGTTCTGGACCTCGGTGGCGAACACCTTCAAGAACGACGAGCGGGTCGTCCTCGACCTGTTCAACGAGCCCTATCCGGATCGGGCGACCTCCACCGCGACCCAGGCCTGGACCTGCTGGCGCGACGGCGGCACCTGTCCCGGCATCGGCTACGAAGTCGCCGGCATGCAGGATCTGCTGGACGCGGTCCGCGCCACGGGAGCGAAGAACCTCGTTCTCGTCCCGGGCATCGCGTACTCCAACGACCTGAGCCAGTGGCTCACGTACCGCCCCACGGACCCGGCGGGCAATCTGGCCGCCGCCTGGCACGTCTACAACTTCAACACCTGCGCCGACGAGACGTGCTGGAACAACACCCTCGCCCCGGTAGCCGCCGAGGTTCCTCTCCTCGCGGGCGAGATCGGTGAGAACACCTGCGGACACGCGTTCATCGACCGCGTCATGAAGTGGTTCGACGACCGCCGCCTCTCGTACCTGGGCTGGACCTGGAACACCTGGAACTGCAACTCCGGTCCCGCGCTGATCAGTTCGTACGACGGCACCCCCACCGCATTCGGCATCGGGCTGCGCGACCACCTGCGCGGCCTCACCCCCTGAAAGGAACCCCCACCCGCATGAGCCGCACCAGCCGCACCGCCCTCCTGGCGGCCCTCGGCCTCATCACGGCCACCGGCGCCACCGCCACCGTCTTCGGCACCGCCACCGCCGGCGCCGCCACCCCCGGCTGCAAGGTCGACTACCAGATCACCAACCAGTGGAGCACCGGCTTCGGCGCCAACGTGACGGTCACCAACACCGGTGACCCGGTGGCCGCCTGGACCGTCGAGTGGTCCTACGCCGGCAACCAGCAGGTCACCCAGGGCTGGAACGCCACCATCACCCAGTCCGGTGCCGCCGTCACCGCCAAGAACGTCTCGTACAACGGGTCCCTGGCCACCGGCGGTTCGACCTCCTTCGGCTTCAACGGCTCGTACAGCGGCACCAACGCCGTGCCGGCCACCTTCAAGCTCAACGGGGTCACCTGCAACGGCACCACCGAGCCGACGACTCCCCCGACCACCCCGCCCACCACTCCCCCGACGACCCCGCCGCCGGCCGGCACCAAGGCCGACAACCCGTACGCCGGCGCCAAGGTGTACGTGAACCCCGAGTGGTCCGCGAAGGCCGCGGCCGAGCCGGGCGGCACCAAGATCTCCAACCAGCCCACCGGTGTGTGGCTGGACCGGATCGCCGCCATCAACGGCTCCGCCACCTCCATGGGCCTGCGCGCCCACCTCGACGAGGCCCTCAAGCAGAAGGGCAGCGGCGAGCTCGTCGTCCAGCTGGTCGTCTACAACCTGCCGGGCCGCGACTGTGCCGCCCTCGCCTCCAACGGCGAGCTCGGCCCGACCGAGATCAACCGCTACAAGACCGAGTACATCGACCCGATCGCCGCGATCCTCGCCGACTCGAAGTACGCGGGTCTGCGGATCGTCACCACGGTCGAGATCGACTCGCTGCCGAACCTGGTCACCAACGTCTCCGGGCGCCCGACCGCCACGGCCAACTGCGACGTCATGAAGGCCAACGGCAACTACATCACCGGCGTCGGCTACGCGCTCAAGAAGCTGGGCGCGGTCGGCAACGTCTACAACTACGTGGACGCCGGCCACCACGGCTGGCTGGGCTGGGACGACAACTTCGGCGCCTCCGCCGAACTGTTCAAGCAGGCCGCCACCGCCGAGGGCTCCACGGTCTCCAACGTCCACGGCTTCATCGTCAACACCGCCAACTACAGCGCGCTGAAGGAGGACCACTTCACCATCAACGACAGCGTGAACGGCGTCTCCGTACGCCAGTCGAAGTGGGTCGACTGGAACCGGTACACCGACGAGCTGTCCTACGCCCAGGCGATGCGCACCAAGCTGGTCTCGCTCGGTTTCGACAGCGGCCTCGGCATGCTGATCGACACCTCCCGCAACGGCTGGGGCGGCACCGCCCGGCCCACCGCCGCGGGCGCGACGACCAATGTCGACACGTACGTCAACGGCGGCAAGTACGACCGGCGCATCCACCTCGGCAACTGGTGCAACCAGTCCGGCGCGGGTCTCGGCGAGCGGCCGCAGTCGGCGCCCGCCGCGGGCATCGACGCGTACGTCTGGATGAAGCCCCCGGGCGAGTCCGACGGCGCCAGCAAGGAGATCCCGAACAACGAGGGCAAGGGCTTCGACCGGATGTGCGACCCGACGTACACGGGCAACGCCCGTAACGGCAACAGCATGTCGGGCTCGCTGCCGGACGCCCCGATCTCGGGCCAGTGGTTCTCGGCTCAGTTCCAGGAGCTCATGAAGAACGCCCACCCGGCGCTGTAACACCCCGACCGGCCCCCGCGGCCGGCCGGACCCCCCCCGGGTCCCGGCCGGCCGCGGGTTCGTTCGCGCTCCACGAGCGAGGGCCTCAGCACGACTCCCGCACGATCAGCTCCGTCGGCAGCACATGCCGGCGGGGCTCCTGCGGCGCCTCCGCGATCTCCTGGAGCAGCATCCGCGCCATGGTGCGGCCCATCTCCTCGATGGGCTGCCGCACGCTCGTCAGCGGGGGGTCCATCAGCCGTGCCACCGGCGAGTCGTCGACCCCGACGAGGGCCACGTCGTCGGGAACCCGGCGGCCCGCCTCCCGCAGGGCCGCACGCGCGCCGGCCGCCATCACGTCCGACGCGGCGAAGACGGCGTCCAGGTCGGGGCTGCGGTCGAGGAGCAGCCGCATGGCCCGGCGGCCACCCTCCTCGGTGAAGTCGCCGGCCGAGACCAGCGCCTCGTCGGGCGAGAGACCGGCCTCCGCCAGACCCGCGCGGTAGCCGCCGAGCCGGGCGCGTGCCACGTACATGTCGAGCGGCCCGGTGACGGTGGCGATCCTGCCGCGGCCGCGGCCCACGAGATGGGCGACGGCCGCCCGTCCGGCCCCGATGTTGTCGGAGTCGACGTAGGGCACGGGTTCGGCCTCCGCGCGGCGGCCGTTCATGACGACGGGGAGGCCCAGTTCCCTGATCCGGTCGGGCAGCGGGTCGTCGCCGTGAACGGAGGCGAGCAGGACGCCGTCGACGCGCTGGGCCGCGAGGTACTGCTCGAAGCGCTGCCGCTCCTGCTCGCTGCGGACCAGGGTGAGCAGCAACTGCTTGTCGGCCTCGGCGAGTTCGGCGCTGACGCCGCGGATGAGGTCGAGGAAGTACGGCTCCGCGAAGAGTCGCGCCTCGGCCTCGGGGATGACGAGCGCGATGGCGTCCGTGCGGCTGCCCGCCAGGGCGCGGGCGGCCTGGTTGGGTACGTAGCCGAGTTCGGCGACGGCTCTGGCGACGGCCGTTCTGGTCTGCTCGCTCACCCGGGGGGAGCCGTTGATCACCCGGGAGACCGTGCCCCGGCCGACCCCGGCCCTGGCCGCGACCTGCTCCAGGGTGGGTCTGCCGCTCTGCCGTCCGCTCACAACTCCCGAACTCCCCTCGTAGGACAACGCGCAGCTCACCACGGCCCTGCCGATGACGGAAGCACCAATGGGAGCGCTCCCACCGTAGTCCAAGCCCCCGCCCCCGCGCCACGAGTGTGTTCAGGAGATGACGCGACCCACCCCCGCCCGGCCCCGCGAAACCCCCGGAAAACCTTCCGGTAACGAATCCGCGTTCATGTCTTGACACCCGCACCCGCCAGGCAGCAACCTTCCGGCAACGACGTGGGAGCGCTCCCATCCGGGACGCACACAGCCTTGCATCGGGTCCTGGCGGGCCCCGCCGAGCCGCGATCAGCCGGCCGGACCTCTTGGCGCACAACGAGCACCACCTTGGACGAGGAGAGTGGAATGCGCACTTCCAGCAGCAGACGCGGACGCCGTGCGGCGATCGCGGCGGTCGCCGTCGTCGTGACCGGCACGACCCTGCTCACCGGTTGCGGCAGCGACGACGACAACGGCGGCAAGGGCGGCGGGGGCGGCCAGAGCACCGAGAAGATCACGCTGCGGGTCGGGACCTTCGGTTCCTTCGGCTACGACGACAAGACCGGCGCCAAGCTCTACGCCGAGTACGAGCGGCTCCACCCGAACATCAAGATCGAGGAGTCGAACGTCTCCGACGGTCAGAAGTACTGGGACACCCTCAAGCTGCGCCTCTCCCAGAACAGCGGCGTCGCCGACATCCAGGCCGTCGAGGTCGGCTACATCGCCGAGGCGACCGGCCCGGCCATGGCGAACAAGTGGGTCGACCTGGGCAAGGAGGGCGGCGCGAACCTCGGCGACTTCCTCGACTGGAAGGTCAAGCAGGCGACGACCGGCGACGGCAAGGTCATCGGCCTCGGCACCGACATCGGCCCGATGGCCGTCTGCTACAACAAGGACCTCTTCGCCAAGGCCAAGCTGCCCACCGAGCGCGACGCCGTCGCCAAGCTGTGGGCGGGCGACTGGGCCAAGTTCATCGAGACCGGGGAGAAGTACAAGGCGGCCGCCCCCGCGGGCACCTCCTTCCACGACTCGGCGAGCGGACTCTTCAACGCCGTCATCTCCAGCGACCCCGTGCAGTACGCCGACACCAGCGGCAAGCTCGACTGGGAGAACAGCCCCGGTGTGAAGAAGGCCTGGGAGACGGCCGTCAAGGCGGCCCAGGGCGGACTCACCGCCAAGCTCCGCCAGTTCGACGAGAAGGGCACCTGGAACGCGGCCTTCAAGAACTCGAAGTTCGCCACCGTCGCCTGCCCCAGCTGGATGACCGGCATCATCAAGGACCAGGCCGGGCCCGCCAACCAGGGCAAGTGGGACATCGCCGCGCCGCCGGTCGCCGGCAACTGGGGCGGCGCCTTCCTCGCCGTGCCCAAGTCCGGCAAGCACACCAAGGAGGCCGCCGAACTGGCCGCCTGGCTGACCGCCCCGGAGCAGCACGCCAAGGTGTTCGCGGTCAACGGCAACATCCCCTCGTCGAAGGACACGCTGACCTCCTCGACGGTCCAGGACGCGAAGCTGCCGTACTTCGGCGACACCCCGGTCGGCAAGATCTTCTCCAGCGCGGCGGCCGGCATCACGCCCGCCTCCATCAGCCGCTACGACGGCCAGGTGAAGACCTTCCTCACCGACAACGGGATCCTCGACATCGAGCAGCGCGGCACCGACCCGGCCAAGGCCTGGGAGAACGTCAAGAAGCTGGTCGACGACAAGATCGACCAGTAGCGGGGGCGCCTGCCGGTCCGCCGCCCGCGGGCGGCGGACCGGCACCGTCCGCACCACCGCACGCATCGACCTGGAAGGACGCCCCCGTGGCCACCTCCGTTCGGGCGAAGCCGGACGGCTCCCCGCCGCCCGCCGCACCGCCCTCCTCCCCCGGCCCGCGCGGCCACCGCGCCTCCTCCGGCGGCTGGCGCAGCACGCTCTACCGCTGGGACCTCAAGGCGATCCCGTACGTCTTCGTCGCCCCCTTCTTCCTCACCTTCGCCGCCTTCGGCCTCTTCCCGCTGATCTACACGGGCTGGCTCTCGCTCCACCGGGTCGAGCTCGGCGGCGACCCGACGTGGAAGGGCCTGGAGAACTACACGGACCTCGCGACCAGCGAGTTCTTCTGGAACGCGCTCTTCAACACCTTCACCATCGGTGTCATCGCGACCGTTCCCCAGCTGCTCATGGCCCTGGGCCTGGCGCATCTGCTCAACTACAAACTCCGCGGCCGGGGCTTCTTCCGGGTCGCGATCCTCGCCCCGTACGCCACCTCGATCGCGGCGGCGACCCTGGTCTTCGCCCAGCTGTTCAACACCGACTACGGCATGATCAACGGCCTCCTGGGCTGGATCGGCATCGACCCGGTGAACTGGGAGTCGTCCAAGTGGCCGGCGCAGATCGCGATCTCGGTGATCGTCACCTGGCGCTGGACCGGCTACAACGCGCTGATCTACCTGGCCGCCATGCAGGCCGTGCCGCAGGACCTGTACGAGGCGGCCTCGCTCGACGGCGCCTCGCGCTGGCGCCAGTTCGTCAGCGTCACGATCCCGTCCATCCGGCCGACCATCCTCTTCACGATCATCGTCTCCACCATCGGCGCCACCCAGCTGTTCGGTGAGCCGATGCTCTTCGGCGGCAGTGTCGGCATCAGCGGCGGCAGCGGCAACCAGTTCCAGACGCTGAGCCTGCTGATGTACGAGAAGGGCTGGGTGACCGGCGCGCTGGGCCAGGCCTCGGCCATCGCATGGGTCATGCTGCTGCTCCTGCTGCTCGTCGGCGGCGTCCAGGCCCTCGTCACCCGCCACAACCGCAAGAAGCTGGGGGGCTGACCCGATGGCCCGCACACTCGACACGACGCCGATCGAGGAGAAGGCTCCGGCCGGCGGCCGCGCGCCGGCCCGTCCGGGGCGCCGCTTCCGGCAGACGGCCGGCCGCCAGCACCACGCGGGGCCGCTGACCTACGTCCTGCTGGCCGTGGCCGCGTTCGTCTCGCTCTTCCCGCTGTACTGGAACGTGGTCGCCGCCTCGCACACCGGCGAGCGGGTCGTGGAGGCCCCGGCGCCGCTGCTGCCCGGCAACCGCCTCCTGGACAACCTGAGCTTCGCCTGGAACCAGGTCGACATGGGCGAGGCGTTGATCAACACCACGATCGTGGCGAGCCTGGTGGCCCTGTCCACCGTGCTGTTCTCCACGCTCGCCGGCTTCGCCTTCGCCAAACTGCCGTTCCGGGGCCGGGGCATGCTGCTCTCGCTCGTGGTCGCCACCATGACGATCCCGCCGCAGCTCAGCGTCATCCCGCTGTACCAGATCATCACCGACCTCGGCTGGTTCGACCAGCTCCAGTCGGTCGTCCTGCCCTCGCTCGTCGCCGCCTTCGGCGTGTTCTTCATGCGCCAGTTCCTGGTGGAGGCCCTGCCGATGGAGCTGGTGGAGGCGGCCAGGATGGACGGCGCGCACAGCCTCCGGATCATCTGGCACGTGGTCTTCCCCATCGCCAGGCCCGCCATGGCCGTGCTCGGCATGCTGGTCTTCGTGCAGGCGTGGAACGACTTCTTCTGGCCGTTCATCGCCCTCACCCCGGACGGCAACCCCACCCTCCAGGTGGCGCTCGCCGGACTCGGCGCGGGCAACCACAGCGTGGACCACGCCGTCGTGCTGACCGGCGCCCTCATCTCCACCGTGCCGCTGCTGCTCGTCTTCGCCTTCCTCGGCAAGCACATCGTGGGCGGCATCACGGCCGGCGCCGTCAAGAGCTGACGGCCCGCCCCTCTCCGTACCGCACATACCGCACGTACCTACCCCGTACCCCGCGTTGGGAGCGCTCTCCTATGACCGCGTCCGAAACCCGGCCGCTCACCGCCACCCGCTCGTTCCCGTCCGACTTCCTCTGGGGCGCGGCCACGGCCGCGTACCAGATCGAGGGAGCGGCGGCCGAGGACGGCCGTACCCCGTCCATCTGGGACACCTTCTCGCACACCCCCGGCAAGGTCTTCGAGGGCCACACAGGTGACGTGGCCGTGGACCACTACCACCGGTTCCGCGAAGACGTCGGGATCATGTCCGAACTCGGCCTGAACGCCTACCGGTTCTCCGTCTCCTGGTCCCGTGTGCAGCCCACCGGTCGAGGGCCGGCCGTCCAGAAGGGCCTGGACTTCTACCGGTCGCTCGTCGACGAGCTGCTCGCCGCCGGCATCGAGCCGGCCCTCACCCTCTACCACTGGGACCTGCCCCAGGAGCTGGAGGACGCGGGCGGCTGGCCCGAGCGGGCGACCGCCGAGCGTTTCGCCGAGTACGCGGGCATCGTCGCCGACGCCCTCGGCGACCGCGTGACCCGGTGGACCACGCTCAACGAACCGTGGTGCAGCGCCTTCCTGGGGTACGGCTCCGGGGTCCACGCCCCGGGCCGTACGGACCCGGTGGCCTCGCTGCGTGCCGCCCACCACCTCAACCTCGGGCACGGTCTCGCGGTCCAGGCCCTGCGCTCGTCACTGCCCGCGGACCGGCAGATCGCGGTCTCGCTCAATCTGCACGAGGTGCGTCCGCTGACCGGTTCCGCCGAGGACCTGGACGCGGCCCGCCGTATCGACGCCGTCGGCAACCGGATCTGGCTGGGTCCGATGCTGGAGGGCGCCTACCCCGAGGACCTGATCCTCGACACGGCGCACGTCACCGACTGGTCCTTCGTCAAGGACGGTGACGCGGCGACCGCGCGGCAGCCGCTGGACCTGCTCGCGATCAACTACTACACCCCGACCCTCGTCTCGCAGGTCCCGGAAGGGGCGGAGAAGCCGCAGGACGACGGGCACGGCAACAGCGACCACTCGCCGTGGCCCGGCTCGGACGCGGTCGCCTTCCACCGGGCGCCGGGCGAGCGGACCGCGATGGGCTGGCCGGTCGACGCGAGCGCGCTGTACGACCTGCTGACCCGGGTGGCGGCCGCGTACCCCGAACTCCCGCTGGTCATCAGCGAGAACGGGGCGGCGTACGAGGACGTGGTCTCGCCGGACGGTTCGGTGCACGACCCGGAGCGCGCGGCCTATGTGCACGCGCATCTGGAGGCGGTGCACCGTGCCATCTCGGACGGTGTGGACGTCCGCGGCTACTTCCTCTGGTCGCTGCTGGACAACTTCGAGTGGGCGTACGGCTACGCGAAGCGCTTCGGCGCGGTGCGGGTGGACTACGACACCCTGGAGCGGACCCCGAAGTCCAGCGCCCGCTGGTACGCGCGGGTGGCGCGGTCGGGTGAGCTGCTCGCCCCCGACGGCGACTGATCCCGGGTGGACGCGGGGAAGGCCGTGCCGGTGATCCGGCACGGCCTTCCGTCGTGAGTCTCGGGACGGTGGGCGACGGTCAGATGTCGATCACGCGGTAGCCGATGACGTAGACGCCGCCGGAGCCCTCGACCGAGCGCCACTGGGTCTCGGCGCCGACCTCGCTGCCGGTGACGAGCGTGGCGCCGAGCTTGTCGTCGCCGCTGGTCGAGTCGTAGTCCCAGAGGGTCAGGGTGCGGGCCTGCTGCTTGCCGAGGATGAGGGCCGCGTTGCCGTTGCCGTCGGCCATCGACCGGACGTAACCGGTGCCCATGGTCTGGTACTTGACGCCGTTTCCGGGCCAGACCTTGACGGCGTTGCCGTTGGCGTCGGTGATCTTGAGGTACGCCTCGTCGTGGTCGCCCTCGCTGTTCTTCTGGCAGTGCAGCTCGACGAGCTCGATCCGCACGTAGTCGATCGGTTCGGCCTGGGCGGTGCCGGCGAAGGCGGCGACGCTGCCGAGCGCGAGCAGGGCGGTGGCGGCCGTTCGGGCGATTCGGTTCTTGCGCATGTGGTCCCCCCACACATCGGGTCACTCAGGTGACGGTGATGCCGGCCCGCCCCGGTTCGGCGGGGCCGGTGTGCCGTTCCCCTCGGCACGACACCTACTGTGCCCGCCGGGCCCGCCCGGTTCTACGCGCGTTCCGCTGGACGGAACAGCGCCGCCCGGAAGCCGGTCAGGGCACGAGCGCGGGCGTCGCCGGGGCCGTTCTCCGTGGTCCGCCCCGGGCGAGCGCGCGGCTGATGGCGGCTCCCGCCTCGGCTACGCCCCGGGCGAGGGTGTCGAGCGGCCGGCCGGCCGGGACCAGGGCGGCGAGCGCGGCGACCGTGCGCCCGTCCGGGGTGCGGACGGGCAGGGCGGCGCAGCACACCCCGTCCATCACGTCCTCCCGGTCGAGGACGGCGCCGCCGCGGAGCGGCCCCCGCAGGGCCTTTCCGGCGGCGGTGTGGAGGTGGAAGGCGACGCCGTCCCTCACGGGGAGGAGTGGTTCGAGGTCCCCGGGGACGGAGCCGACGGTGATCGCCATGTCCTCGCGCAGCACGGTGAGGACCACGCTCGCGCCGGTGGCGGCCCTGAGTCGCTGGAGCGGCAGCCGGGCGGCGGGCCGCAGTCCCGGGTGCGGCTCCCAGGCCTGGCCGATGCGGTACAGCTGCGGGCCGACCCGGTAGCGGTTGCCCTTCCGTTCGACGGCGCCGAGCGTGACCAGCTGGTCGAGCAGCCGGTGGACGCTGCCCTTGGGCACCCCGCAGACGAGCGCCAGTTCTGTCACGCCGGCCTCTTCACCGCTCCGGCGCAGGGCGTCGAGCAGTGCGAACGCCCCTTCGAGCACGCTCCGGCCGCGCACCGGGCCGGGCGTGCCGTCCTGCTCCCGCCGGAGCCCGGCTCTGTGCGGTTCACGTACCTCGTTGGTGTCCATGAGTCCCCCGACTCCGCGGGCCCGGCCGAGGTCCCCCGATGGCACGGCTCCGGGCATGTCCCCCACCATGCCGCAGACCGGTCGATTCCGGCGAAGGGCTCGCGTTGCCCGTCGTGTCGCGGGTCGGTGCGGCGGACGTGCGGGGGGACGTGCGAAGGCGCCCCCGCCCGGCGCGCTCGGCGCGGCCGGTGGGGACGCCGTCGCTCCGCTACGGCCGGCTGTCGAGCCAGCTCAGCTTGTGCCCGTAGAGCACGCGCTGGCAGTAGTCCGTCCCGGCCGGATCGGCGCTGTCGGGGTTGGCCGTGCAGTCGCCCGCCGACCCCGGACGGTGCTCGGACAGGGACCACAGCCGACCGGTGCCGCGCTCGACGTAGAGGTCCTCGGCGCCGCGGGCGGTCTTGACTGCCTGGCCCGACGGGACCAGCTCGCCGTTGCTCCACCGGTAGCGCCAGAGGTTGCCCGGCTCGTCCGTGCCCTTCGACTCGTTCACGTACAGCGTGCCGCCCACGGCGGCCGCGCCCTGGGCGCCGCCGTTGGTCAACGGCAGGTAGTTGGCCCAGCCTTCCGCGGCGACGTCGGCGGAACGGCCCTCCAGGGCGGCGACCGGGTAGGAGGCGACACGGCCGGTGGACGGATAGCCGCTCTGCGGACGGCAGTACTCGCCCATGAGCAGACGGTCCGGGGTGGCGCTGCGGTCCAGGGAGACGTAGGAGGCCTTCGGCGCTCCGGTGGAGACGCAGGCGTAGGAACCCTGGGGGTTGCTCTGCGTCGCCTTGAACTTCCAGGCGGCGACCTGGGGCATCACATAGCGGTATCCGAAGCTGTACCAGACGTTGTCGTGCCGGCCGACCTTCGTCTTGTCCTCGACGTTGGAGGTGGTCTTCACTCCGTCCGTGTCGGTGCCCATCGCGTCACGCGTCTTGGGGTCGCCGTCCGGGTCCAGGTCCATGATGTAGCGCATGTCGAAGACGCGCAGTCCGTTGCGGGTGTCGGCGACGTAGAGGTAGTTGCCGTACCAGACGATCCCGCCGGCGTGGACGCCCTTCTGGATCGGGTACTCGGCGGCGTGCAGCCCGTCGAAGGAGACGTGGTCGGCCGAGTTCACATAGGTCCAGCCCAGGAGGACGTGGCGGTACTTGATCTCGGGGCTGCCGGTGGCCGGGTTGGTGCGGCTCTGCACGAAGGTGATCCGGACGCCCTTCTGGTTGCAGGCGTCATCGGCCTCCACCTCGGCCGTGGTGCAGTCGCCGGTCGCCGGGTTCGGGTCGGTCTCCCGGCCCGGGTCCCAGCCGTCGTAGGAGGCGAAGAGCTGGATGTTCCCGGCGTCGCCCCACAGCTCGTTGTCCTTGGCGTCGGAGACGCCGGTCATGCCCTGGGGGACCCATTCCCGCGAGACGGAGTCGTCGTCCTGCAGGCAGTACTTGATGTCGGGGTCCGGGGCCGTGGCGAACGGGTCCCGGGAGCACCACGGCTGTACGGTGCGGTTCGCCCCGGCCAGCAGGTTCTGCACGCCCGACTTGGGCAGCACCGAGTCCAGCCGGGTGACGCGCGTGGTGGTCTCGGCGTTCAGCGCGCCGGGCGCCATCGTGAAGTCGCCGGGCGAGGCCGCTCCACCGGGCGCGGTCCAGGCGCGGGTCGTGATCGGCGAGGAGGCCGCCTCGCTCGCGCGGGGCTCCTGGATCCAGCTCTGCGGGACGTCCGGCGGAACGTCCTCCGCCTGGGCCGGCGCCGCGAGGCCGGTGAACGCCAGCGAGGCCGCGGCGGCTGCCGTGAGCCAAGCGCGACGTATGCGCCGTGTGGGCATGTGAAGTTGCCTCCGTTGCTCATGTCTCGAGTAAGTCGAACGGAGGGTTCCAGAACGTTTGCGCGGAAGGCAAACGTGTTCATGCCATCGGCAACAGCGCCCGACGGGTGAGCAATTGCCAAGAAAAGGTGTATTTCATAGCCATCCGGGCGGCCCGGTCGTCGATCCGTGAGGGGGAGGTGGAGGTCGCCGCGAGGTCCGGTGCGCGGGAAGGAGGAAATTCTCCGGAATTCCTCCATGACCGCCGCCTCGCCTCCCCCGCCCCGACCGCAGCCTCCCCTTTCCGCCCCGTGCGGCACGGCACGAGGGTCCCCACCCCGCTCCGGCCGGATCGCCGCGGCACCCCGTAGGGTGAGCCGTCATGAGAGACGCTCAACTGCCCGCCGCCCGGTCCCGTCGGCGCAGGACCGCCGGCCTGGTCGCCGTGGCCACCGCGGTGGCCGGGCTCGCGACCGCCTTCGTCGTCGCCGCGCCGCCCTCGCGGTCGGCGCCCGGCCCGGTCGCGGAGGCCGGCACCTCCGGCAAGGCCGGCACCGCCGCACACTCGGGCACCTCGGCCGGGGCCGGCCTCGCGGCGACCCCCTGGATGCGGCGCGCCGGGGCACCCCTGACGGTGATCGCCCACCGGGGAGCCTCCTCGGCCGCCCCCGAGAACACCCTCGTCTCCGACGAGGTGGCCCGGCGCGGCGGGGCCGTCTGGATCGAGAACGACGTCCAGCCCAGCAAGGACGGCGTGCCGTACATCCTGCACGACACCACCGTCGACCGGACGACCGACGGAACGGGCCCGGTCCGCTCCCTCACCTCGGCCCAGCTGAACGCCCTGGACGCCGGTTCCTGGTTCGCCCCCGCCTATGCCGGGACCCGGGTCCCGACGCTCGCCGCCCAGCTGGCCGACCTCCGGACCCGGGGCGGAAAGCTGCTCCTCGAGATCAAGGGCCGCCACAGCCACGCCGAGGTGGCCCGGATCGTCCGGGACGTCCGGGAGCAGGGCATGGCGGACCGGGTCTTCGTCCAGAGCTTCGACGTCCCGTCGCTGCGGTACACCCACGAGCTGGCGCCCGAGCTGCCGCTGGGGCTGCTGCGGAGCACCCTCGACGCCGACCCGGTCGCGCTCGCGAAGGAGCTGGACCTCGCCGCGTACAACGTCTCGGACGCGGCCCTCTCCACCCGCCCGGGGATCATCGGCGACCTGCACGCGGCGGGTGTGGCCGTGAACGTCTGGACGGTGGACACGCCCGCCCGCTGGAAGGCCCTGTCCGCGCTCGGCGTGGACGGGGTCATCACCAACCGGCCGACGGAACTCGGCGGCTGGTCGGCCGGACAGACGCGCTGAGGGGTCCCCCGCACCCCGGGCGACCGGGGTGCGGGGGAGACTTCAGACGAGGCTCGTCAGCAGCTCGGCGAAGAGCCGCGGCCGGCTGAAGTAGCCGACGTGCGAGGCCGCGAGGGTGTGCACGTCGAAGGGGTGGTGCGGGGTCAGCGCGTCCGCCGTGCGGATCATGTGGTCCTGGACCGCCGGGGTCAGGCTCCGGTCGTCGGAGAGCCGCACGTACGTGTGCGGCACCCGCCCCCAGGCGTCGGCCCGGATCAGCGCCCCCGGCTCCATCGCCGCATAGGTCTCGTCCGGGTCCAGGGAGTCGAGCAGCAGCCGGAACTGGTGGTCGGTCGAGTCGGCCATCACGGCGGCCTTCAGCGCGGCGAACACCTCCGGATCGGCGTGCGCGGCCCGCCAGTTCAGCCGGACCACGCCCGGATCGCGGACGTCGGGGACGGCGATCCGGGCCACCGCGGCGTCCAGCAGGTTGTCGTCGACCACGTTCCACGCCTCGGTGAGCATGGCCGGGTCGCCGAGGCAGAGCGCGGAGAGGTAGACCACCCGGTCGAGCAGCTCCGGTACGGCGTTGGCGACGGCGGTGATCGTCAGACCGCCGAGACTGTTGCCGACCAGGACGATCGGCCCCGACGCGGCGAGCCGCCGCAGGGTGTCCACCACGTGGAGGACGTTGTCCCGCAGCGTGACACCGCGCACCGGCGAGGGCGCGGCGGCGAGTGCCGCGATGTCCTGGGGTTGCCGGTAGTAGGCGGCGGGTATGTCGGCGAGGTCGCCGTGGCCGGGCAGGTCGACGGCGTGCGAACGGTGTCCGAGCAGGGCCAGTTCGTTCTGCAGCGGGCCCCAGGCCCGGGCGTTGCTGGAGCCGCCGTGAACGCATACGAAAACGGGGCGCGAGTCTGCGCGCATGGTGAAGATCCTCGTCATCCTGAGGTGAACGGTGGACGGTGGACCCCGGTGCCGGCGAAGGCCGGCACCACGGTCAGCGCGTCGACCGGTCGCGCAGGGCCTGCCAGTTGTGGATGACGGAACACATGCGGACGACCGTAGCAGTCGGCTCCGCACCGCGCAGGGCATTTTCACGCCGGGTCGACCCGTGGCCTCGACCGTGGTCAAGGCCACGACGTCGCCTCGGGCCCTACGGCGTGACCTTGATGTCGTCGACGAAGGCCCGGACCATGATGGCGTGGGTGTAGACGACGGTTCCGGGCTTGATGAGGCCGCCCTCGCCGCCCGTGCCCTTCACCTGGACCGTGCGCTCCCCGAGGAAGGTCAGCGTCTTGCTGTCGAAGATCCACTCGGTGCGCTGTCCGCTGCTCTCGTCGAGCCGGGCGACCGCCACGCCCTTGCGGCCGGCGGCGTCGGTGGCGCTGTCCACCATGACGACCCCGGGGATCTTCGCGGCGGCCCGGTAGAGAGCCGCCGTCAGCTCGGGGGTCGGCCAGCTCTCGACGAGCAGGTCGCCGATGGTGGTGAAGGCTTGCTGGTCCTTGCCGTTGCCCTGGCCCTCGGTCTCCTTGTGGATCTTCCGGAGCAGGGCGTCGGGGTCGGTGGGGAGCGTCGCGAGGTAGTCGTGCGAGGGGGCGCCGAGGTGCGGCTTCGGGGTGTTGCCGGTCTCGTCGGGGCCCGCCAGGGTGATGCCCTCGGGGCCGGTGTTGCCGGGTTCGATCAGCCAGCCGTCGAGGCCGTCGGGCGACCGCCAGGACTGCCGGGTGTGCAGGGGGGTGCTGACGAGGCTGCTCTCGCCGCCGACGGTCTTCACATGGGTGTTCGCGGACCGCGTCTCGATGTAGATGTACTGGCCGGCGCGGCCGTTCGGGGCTTCGGTCCCGGCGGCGGCGAGCGAGATGCGGTCGAGGAGCCGGGGCGCGCCCTTGGCGTCGACGACTCCGATGGTGGTGGTGAGGGCGGGGCCGGTGGCACGGTCGACGGGGTCGCCGTTCCCGCCCGGGGTGAGGACGAGGACGCCGACGGCGAGCGCCCCGGCGAGTGCGGTGGCGGCCGGCAGCAGGATCGCCTTCCGCAGGAAGGGGTTGCGCGCGGTGCGCGCGGCCGTGGTGCGGCGGTCGTCGTGGATCCGGTTCATCAGGCGCTCCTTGTGGAACTGGTGGCGGCCCGGGGGAAGGTCGTGTTCCTCGATCGCAGGGAGGCCTCCGGTCTCGTACCGGTTCGCCGTACGGGTCTTGTCCGGGTCGGGGTTCATCGGATTCCTTCCTGCGCGGGCCGGACCGCGTTCACGCGATCACCTGTTGTCTGTCGGGTGCGGGAGGCGGGTTCCCGTTTTTCCGGGAGAGGTTTGCCCTTCTCTCCGGCGAGTTCCCTCTCGGCGCCGATACGGAGCTTGGTGCGGGCGCGGGAGAGCCGGGACCGGACGGTGCCGACGGGGACGCGCAGGGCCTGGGCGACCTCGGTGTAGGCGAGGCCTTCCCAGAGGCAGAGGACGAGGACTTCGCGTTCGGTGCGGCGGAGGGTGCCGAGCGCCCGCAGGGTCGCGGCGATGCGGCGGCGGTCGTCGATCCGGCCGGCGACCTCGGAGGCGTGGTCGGGTACCGAGGCCTCGGCCGGGCCGGCCGCCGCGTAGGCCACGGCGGCCGCCCGGTAGCGGCGGTTTCCCCGGCAGTGGTTGCGGGCGACGTTGGTGGCGACGCCGAGCAGCCAGGGCCGTACCGAACCCCCCTCGGGGTCCACCTTCTCCCGGAGCCGCCAGGCCTCCATGAAGGTCGTCGCCATCACGTCCTCGGCGACCGACCAGTCGCCGGTCAGCCGGAAGGCGTGGTTGTAGACGCTCCGGGCGTAGGAGTCGAAGAGCTCGGCGAAGGCCGAGGGGTCCCCGTCCCGGATGCGTGCGCGCAGGTCGATGTTCACGTCTCTCGTCTGTCCGGCCCCGGGAGCGGGTTCCCGTGACCCGCGTCACATCAGGGGGCGCTCTCCTCCAGGAGTTCGGGGTTGACCACGCGCAGGATCGTCGCGATGTCGGCGGGATCGGCCGCCGCCCACAACACCTGCCGTGCGGCCCGGTACTTGGCGGCGAGCCGTTCCCGCGCCCCGGGCGGCAGGGCGGCGGCCCGGTCGGAGCGGCTGTTGTGCGCGTTGTCGGCGATCTTCACGAGGGTGGCGTCGGGATCCTCCGTGATGCGGCGGATCTTCTCCTCGTAGGCCGTTCCGGGAACGTTGGTGACGGCCTCCACGACGGCGACGACCCGGTCCGGGATTCCGGCGGCGCGGAGCTGTTCCGCCGTCCATTCGGTGTCCTCGACGATGTCGTGGAGGAGCCCGGCCATGGCCAGGTGAGGACCGAACGGTGCCAGCCCCGCGGCGACCGCGCGGACGTGCTCGACGTACGGGACACCGATCCGGTCGGTCTGTCCGGCGTGCGCGCGGTCGGCGAGCGCGTCCACCTCGGCGAGAGTCTTCATCGCCCCATCATGGCGGGCGCGGGGAACGCCCTCGGCAGCTCCCCCGGCGGCCGCGCAACACACTCTTCACACAGGGGAGGGAATGGCGGGCGTGGACCCGCCGGTTGCCGGAAGCATGACTCTGGGAGTGACGCTCGGTTCGACCGCCGTCCTGCGCACCGTCGACAGCACGGTGCGGCTCGCGAGGGAGGCCCGCGACGCCGGACTGCACTCGGCGTGGTTCGGCCAGTCCTTCGCGTACGACTCGCCCTCGCTGGCCGCGATCGTGGGGCGCGAGGTGCCCGGCCTCCAGGTGGGGACCTCCGCGATCCCGATCTTCGGTCGCCATCCGCTGCTCGTCTCCAGCCAGGCGCAGACCGCCCAGGCGGCGACGGGCGGGCGCTACCACCTCGGGCTCGCCCTCGGCACCAAGCACCTGACGGAGACGGGCTTCGGCATTCCGTACGAGCGGCCCATCGGCCTGCTCAGGGAGTTCCTCACCGCGCTGCGTCCGCTGCTCGAAACGGGCGGCGCCGATTTCCACGGGGAGCTCCTGACCGCGACGACGCCGTATTCGGCGGCGGTCCCGGGCGCGGAGCCGGCGGTGCCGGTGCTCGTCGCGGCCATGGGCCCGCAGGCACTGCGCGTCAGCGGTGAACTGGCCGACGGCATCCTGCCGTTCCTCGCGGGGCCTCGGGCTCTCGGCGAGCACATCGTCCCGGCCGTCACCGCCGCCGCGGCGGCGGCCGGCCGCCCCGCGCCCCGGATCGTGGCCCTCGTCCCGGGCGTGGTCACGGCCGATGCCGAGGCCGTGCGGGAGAGCGCGGCGGAGGCGCTCGCGCTGTACGAGCGGATTCCCTCCTATCGGCGTGCCGTCGAGCTCTCCGGCGCTTCCCGGGCGGCGGAGATCGCCGTGATCGGTGACGAGGAGACCGTCGCCGCGGAGGTGCGCCGCTACCGCGAGGCGGGGGCGACGGAGGTGGTCTTCACCGCGACGGAGCTGAGCGGCGAGGACGACCGCCGCCGCACCTGGAAGCTGCTCGGTGAGCTGTCGCGCGGCTGAGCTCCGCCTCCGGCGGACCGGTCAGCCGCCGGCGGGTCCGTTCGTCGCGAGGGCCCAGGCCGCGTAGCCGCCGAGGATGTCGGAGACGTCGGGGTGGCCCCGGTGGCGCAGGAAGCTGGCGGCGACGGAGGAGCGGTGGCCGCCCGCGCAGTGCAGGACGAGGGGCCGGTCGGCGGGGAGTTCGTCCGCACGGCCGGGGAGCTCGCTCAGCGGGATGTGCACGGCCCCGGGGATGTGGCCGGTCTCCTCGCGCTCGCCGCAGGTGCGCACGTCGACGACGAGGGGCGGGTTGGCGCCCGCGAGGGCGGTCCGCAGCCGGGCGGCCGGGAGACGGCTCGCGGGGGTGACCTCGTCGGCGAGCTTCCCGAGGGCCTCCTCGGGGTGGGGCAGATGTCCCGCGACACGGTCGTAGCCGATGCGGGCGAGGCGGATGACGACCTCCTCCTCGCGGCCCTCGGGGGCGATCACCAGGAGTTCCGTGTCGGGGGCGAGGAAGGTGCCGGCCTGTTCGGCGAACCGTCCCTCGGCGGGCACGTTGACCGCTCCGCGCAGATGGCCGTGGGCGAACTCCCGCGGGTCGCGGGCGTCGACGACGACCGCTCCGCCGGCCCTGAGTTCGGCGAACTCGGCCGGTGTCAGGGGGCGCGCCGCCGCGGAGCCGTCGTAGCGGGCGCGTTCCCTGCGGTTGAGGTCGGCGTCGTAGGCGAAGTAGCCCGGGGCGGCGGGCAGTCCGGCGGTGACCAGGGCCACGAAGGCCTCCCGGCTCATCGGCACACAGGCGTGGTTGGTGGCCCGCTGCTCGCCGACGGTGGACTGCTTCTCGGCCGAGAGGTTCTTGCCGCAGGCCGATCCGGCGCCATGGGCGGGGAAGACACGGACCGCGTCGGGGAGGGCCATCAGTTTGTTCTGGACACTGTCGTGGAGCATCGCGCCGAGTTCCTCGGCCGTGACACCGGCGGAGGCGAGGAGGTCGGGGCGGCCGACGTCGCCGATGAACAGCGCGTCGCCGGTCAGCACTCCGTACGGGACCTCGTCGTCGCCGTGCTCGTACACGAGGACACTGATCGACTCGGGGGTGTGGCCGGGGGTCTCCATGATCTCCAGGGTCACCTCGCCGAGGGCGATGCGCTCGCCCTCGGCGAGGGGGCGGATCGGGTACTCGGTCTCGGCGCGGCGGCCGTAGCCGATCCAGGCCCCGGTCCGGTCGGCCAGCTCCAGGTGTCCGGCGACGAAGTCCGCGTGGAAGTGGGTGTTGATCACCCCGACGACGGTGAGTCCCCGGGCCTCGGCGTCCGCCAGGTACTCCGAGACGTCCCGCCGCGGGTCGACGACGACCGCCCGGCCGGTCGTCCCGTCGGCGATCAGGTACGACGCCTGGGAGAGGCAGTCGAGGTAGTACTGCGTGAAGAACACGGCGAACCCTCCGTCTGATGGTCGTGCGCGCCGGGGGCACTCGGCATCCTTGGATACCCCCCTGGGTATGAACACTCTCGACCGTAAGCAGGACGAACGGAGAAGTCAAATACCCCCATGGGTATCCATGGGGGTAGCTGTACGACAGAGGTGCCCCTGGCGGGCGGGCGCGGCGGGCGGCGCGGTCAGCGCGGCTTCGCCGCGTCCGCGAGCGGCTCCTCCTGCCCTTCGCCCTCGGTGTCCAGGTGCGGCAGCATCCGGTCCAGCCAGTGGGGGGTCCACCAGGCGTGCTTGCCGAGGAGGGTCATCACCGCGGGCACGAGCAGCAGGCGCACCACGGTGGCGTCGATGAGGACGCTGGCCGCGAGGCCGAGGCCGAGCATCTTGACGACGATGTTGTCCGAGACGATGAAGGCCGCGAAGACACTCACCATGATCAGTGCGGCACAGGTGATCACTCGGGCCGTGATCTCCAGGGCATGGGCCACGCTGGCCTTCGAATCGCCGGTGCGCAGCCAGGCCTCCCGGACACGGGAGAGCAGGAAGATCTCGTAGTCCATGCTCAGACCGAAGACGATGGCGAACATCATCATCGGCACATAGCTCTCGATGGGCACCTTGCCGCTGACGCCGAGCGCGGGCCCGCCCCAGCCCCACTGGAAGACGGCCACGACCACGCCGTAGGAGGCCGCGATGGAGAGCACGTTGAGGACGGCGGCCTTCACCGCGACGAGGAGGCCGCGGAAGACCGTGAGGATCACGAGGAAGGCCAGTCCCACCACCACGGCGATGATCAGCGGGAGGCGGCTGGAGACGAGGTCGAGGAAGTCCACCTGGGAGGCCGTGGTGCCGGTGACGTACGTCTTCGCCTCGGTGCCGGTCGCCGCCTGCGGCAGTACGTCGTCGACGAGGTGGTTGGTCAGCTTGGTGGTCTTCTCGTCCTGCGGGGAGGCCACCGAGTAGGCGGTGCCGACCAGGACGTCCCCGTCGGGGGTGGCCTGGAGCGGAGTGATGTAGGCCGCGTCCGGGACCCCGGTCAGTGACTGCTTGAGCTTGTCGGCGAGGTCCGCCCGGTTCGCCGAGGGTACGGCCGACTGGTCGACGACCACGGTCAGCGGGCCGTTGGCGCCGGGCCCGAAGGCCGTGGAGATGAGGTCGTACGCCCGCCGGTCCGTGAAGGACTTGGGGTCGGCGCCGTCGCCGATGTGGCCGAGCTGGATGAAGAGCAGCGGGAAGGCCAGGACGAGCAGCACCAGGACGCCACCGGTCAGGAACCACCACGGGCGCCTCTCCACGCGCTGCGCGTAGCGGTGCCAGGTGCCGTGCGCGGGCGCTCCGGGCTCGGTGTCGGTCTCCGCCACGGGCTTGCGCACGTGGTACCGGTCGATCCGCTTGCCGACGAGACCGAGCATGGCCGGGACCAGGGTGAGCGCGGCCAGGACCGCGGTGACGACCGTGAAGGCGGCCGCCAGTCCCAGTTTGCCGATGAAGCTGACGCCGGAGACCCACAGGCCGGACAGGGCGATGATGACCGTACAGCCGGAGACCAGGACCGCGCGGCCGCTGGTGGTGGTCGCGAGGCCCGCCGAATCGGCGGGATCGTGCCCGTTCATGAGGTTCTGGCGGTGGCGGGTGATGAGGAACAGCGCGTAGTCGATGCCGACACCGAGGCCGATCATCGTGGCCAGGGTGGGCGAGACCGTGCCGAAGGTGAAGGCGGCCGCCATCAGGCCGAGGAGAGCGAGGCCGCAGATCGCCCCGAGAAGCGCCGTGATCAGCGGCAGGACGGCCGCGATGACGCTGCCGAAGCCGATGAGGAGGACCACGATCGCGACGGCGAAGCCGATCGCCTCGCTGGTGCGGTCGTCGGCCGCGGGCCGGGCGAGTTCGCCGAGGGGGCCGCCGTACTCGACGTCGACGCCGGCGTCCCGGAGCGGCTGGACCGCGGCGTCGACCCCGGGCAGGTAGTCGGTGCCGAGGGTGGACGGCGGCACGCTGAAGCGCACGGTGATGTAGGCGGTCTTGCCGTCGGTGGACAGCGGGCCGGTGTTGGGGACCCCGGCCGGCAGGGCGGGCGGGGTGGTGCCCGGCGGCGGCAGGGGGTTCTGGGCGCCGATGACGTCGGGCAGTTTCTCCAGGGCGGTGACGGTCGAGTTGATGGTGGACGCCTCGTCCGTGAGCGGCCCGGAGGTCCTGTTGAGGACGATCTGCGCGGCGTAGCCGGCGGCCGCGGGGTCGTGCGCCTGAAGGGCGTCGAGGCCCTCCGTCGACTGCACCCCGGGGAGGTCGAAGTCGTCGGAGTACTGTCCTCCGACCGCCCTGTCGGTGATCTGGAGTCCCACCATCGCCGCCAGCCACAGCACGATGACGATGATGAAGTGACGGGCGCACCAGTGCCCCAGTCGGTACAGCGCACCCTTGGGAGGTGTCGGCCGAGTGGCGGCCGGGCTTCCTGCGTTCATGGCGAGGCCGTGTCCGGTTGGGAAGTCCCCGAGCGGTCCCCCGCACCGACCGTGCGCGGGTCTACCCGTCCATTGTTGGCCCGCCGCGCCGCTCCGGCATCTCGACCGGGGAGCGCGGCCGTTCGGTCAGGTCAGCAGGCTGTTGGGGTGGGAGGACCTGCGGGCCGCGGCGAGGAGCGCGTGCATCCGGGGGGCGGCCTGGTCGATGTCGGTGACCGGGGTGGGGAAGGGCAGCCGGACGTCCTGGTGGCCGTCGGGGTGTTCGAGACGCAGGGTGATGCCGTACCGGTCCAGTGCGACGGGGAGGGCGCGGACCATGTCCCGTTCGGGGCGCGGCCTGACGAGGCGCAGCAGCAGGGGGACGATTTCGCCGTGGCCGTCGACGAGGTGGGTGAGCATGGACGCCTCGCAGGAGGCCATCGGGTCGATGTCGGTGGCGTGGAGTTCTTCCAGGGTGATGTAGTGCCGGCCGTCGGCGTCCTCCAGGAGGGCCTGGCCGAACTCCATGCAGATGCTCGTGGCCGACTCCGGCTCGTACGGGGCGGGGAGGAGTCCGGTCAGGGTGACGCGGGCCCGCAGCCGTTCGCGTACGGGGGTGGGGGCGATGTCGGTGAACTCCAGGCGCACCGGGATCCGCGCGGTCCCTCCGGCGTGGCTCTCCTCGGACGGGTCGTGCAGATGGATGTGCCCCATGGGCCCGGTGCCGTCCAGGAGGTGCACCTCCCGGTGTTGTCCGTCGGACACGACCGTCATCGAGTGGGCGGCGGCCAGGATCGATCGCACGCGCTCGGCGGGGGTGGGCCGCGTGACGCGGGTACTGAAGGGACGCATCCGAGTTCTCCCGGGACAGGTGACGGAGACACTGTTACTTAGGTAAGCCTAAGCTAACCCATCGCGGGTGGATAGGGAACGGCGCCCCGCGTTCCGGCCGCGGCCCGGCCGACGCGACCGCCTCACGAGGCGGCCGGCAGCCCGTGTGATGATCTCTTCTCACGAAACGGATCCATCAGGGATCCGGGGGGAGAGAACATGGCATACACGGACGCCAACGGCGTCGATCTGTCCGGCGTCAGCGGCCGTCTCATCCAGACGGTCGACCTGGTGAAGAACCCGGCTCCGCAGGCGATCGCGACCGACACCGTCAACGGACACGTCTTCGTCCTCCAGGTGGAGAGCTCGGCCACGTCACCGGCCGGCAACCTGTACCTCAACCGCATCGACCGCGAGACCGGCACGGTCACCGGCTCGATGCAGCTGAAGGGCTTCGGACACGGGCTCTCCATGGGCGCCGAGCCGTCGGGCACCGACACGTACCTCTGGACCGAGGTCGGCCCCCTGCACGTGAACTACGACAACGGCGTGGCCACGTCCGCCTTCGGCAAGGCGGTCACCCGGTTCAAGTTCGAGTCCGGCAAGGTCCTCGACGGAGCGCTCATACCGGCGGCGCAGAAGTTCACCCCGCCCGGCAGCACTTCGGGCACCGGTCCCTCGCTGGACCCGGTGAACCACCAGGTGTGCGTCATGTACCACAAGGACGGGAAGCGGCACTTCACCCGCTACGACGCCACCGCGGCCGCCGCCGGTTCGTGGGTCCCGGTGGGCACCACCTTCGTGATGCCGTCCGGCGAGGACGTCACTCCCGCCGTACCCTCGCCGTACCCGCTGCAGGCGAAGCTCGTCTCCCAGGGCTTCACCGTGCTGGGCGACGTCGTCTACTCGTACCAGTGGGCGCCGTACGACAAGGACAACAACCCCACCACGGTCCCCAGCGAGTTCCCCGGGATCGCCTTCCTCACCTCGTACTCCTGGACGACCGGCGCGCGCCTCGACCGGCAGGTCGTCACCAACGCCGACGGGCTCACCCGTCGCGAGCCCGAGGGCGTCGCCACCGAGGTCGACCCGGCGACCGGGGAGACCCGGCTGCTGTTCGGCTTCAGCAACACCGTCCCCGGCGAGGAGGGCGAGCGTGACGTCACCATCGGCTGGTACCCCACGAAGCCCGCGGTCGACGGCGTCAAGGTGCTCGCGGACTGGGAGGACCTCACGCTGGAACCGGGTGTCACGCCCGGCAGCCAGCCCCCGCGCGGACGGCTGATCGCCCTCGCCGGCACCACCTACCTCCAGCTGCGCGGCAACGTCGCCTGCTCCCCCGGCCTGACCGCGGACAGCAGGATCGCGAGCCTCCCGCACCGGCTGCGCGCCACCCATTTGACGCGCCAGAACGTGGCCCGCAACAACAACACCGGCCGCTGCGTGTGCCGGATCGAGACGGACGTCACCGGCGCGCTCCGGGTGTACGGCGCCACCAGCGACAACGCCATCACCTGGATCGACTTCGACGCCGTCACCGTCGCCTGGCGATGAGCGGCCCCCGACCCGCCGCTCGCACCCGCCCGACCGCACGGCTCGCGGCGGTCCGCACGCCCGGACCCGCCGCACCCGTGCCCCCGACCACCCTCCCCACCCGATCCGGAGGATCGAACATGACCCAGCACTCGACCAGCCGCCGTTCCCTGCTCACCGCCGCGCTGGCCGCCCCCGCCGTCGCCGTCGCCGGCCCGCTGCTCTCGGCCACGCCGGCCGCCGCCGCCCCCGTCGACGGCTGCCAGACGGTCGTCGACTGGACGGCGATCACCCTGGACGCGGCCGTGACGAACGAGGCCGGCGCTCCGGCGGAGGCCCGCGTGATACGTCTCGCGGGAACGGACTTCCTCCAGCTGCGCGGCACCGTCACCTGCGCGTTCACCGCCGACGGCCGGCTCGGCACGCTGCCCGCCACGATCCGCCCGCCCAAGCTGACCCGCGGCGTCTGCCCGCGCAACAACAGCCTGGGCATCAACGCGATCCGCATCGAGGCCAACACGGCCGGCGCCGTCAACGTCTACGGCCCCCAGGCGACGAACAAGGTCACCTGGATCCAGCTGGACAACTTCTCCTCCGTCCTGGGCTGATCCCGGCGGGCCGCGCCCGGGCCGGGACGGCTCCGGCCCCCGCCCCGGGCGCGGCCGACGCCGTCACGGCGCGTCGCCCGACCAGTCGAAGCGCAGGGTGTCACCGGGGCGCGGGTCGTAGAGAGAGCGCCCGTCGGCGCCGTACCGGCCGAGCTCCGTCTCCAGTGCCGTGCCGGACGCCCGCTGCCCCGGCGTCCAGTCGGTGACGTCCAGCAGCAGACCGTCGAGCGGGCCGCCGACCAGCTCGGCGTAGACCCGGCCGGGCCTCGGGCCCGGCCGGGGGTCGTCGTGGTCCTGGCCGTAGACCCGGCCCCTCAGCAGCTCCTCGTCCCTGTCCATACGACTCAGCGTCCCAGCCGCCACTGACAACGCCACCGGCGGCGCCACCGACGGCACGCGCACCGCGCGCACCACGGAACCCGACACGCGCACCGCACACCGCGCACCGCGAAAGCCGGCGCGCGCCCACCGCGCGAAACGGGCCCACCACACAGAACGCCCCAGGTCGAAGAGAAGAAGGTCACAGTCGTACGCCCTCCTGCTCCTTTGTCGATCTCCCCTAGCATCCGAGCATGACGGTCCTGCCTGACGACGGGCTCTCCCTGGCGTCCGAATTTCCCGACGCGCCACACGAACAGTGGCAACACCTTGTGGCAGGTGTCCTGCGCAAGTCCGGCAAAGAGGTCTCCGGCGACGCCGCCGAGGACGCCCTTTCCACCCTCCTCGAGGACGGCCTCGACACCCGTCCGCTGTACACGGCGCGCGACACCGCGCCCGACGGCGGACTCCCCGGCTTCGCGCCCTTCGTGCGCGGCGGCCGCGCCGAGGGCAACACCCTCGGCGGCTGGGACGTACGCCAGCGGCACCTCGCGGCCGACGGCGAGGCGGTCCTCTCCGACCTGGAGAACGGCGTCACCTCCCTCTGGCTGGGCGTCGGCGCCACCGGCATCCCGGTCTCCTCGCTCGACAAGGTCCTCGAAGGCGTCTACCTCGACCTGGCGCCCGTGGCCCTCGACGCGGGCGACGAGACGGCGGCGGCGGCCGAACGGCTGCTGCGGCTGTACGAGGAGCGCGGCGTCCCCGACGACGCGGCACGCGGCAACCTGGGCGCCGACCCGCTGGGCCACGAAGCCCGTACCGGCCGCCCGGCGTACGACCTCGCGTCCGTCGCCGGTCTCGCGCGCCGCTGCGCCGACCGGTACCCGGGGATGCGCGCCCTGACCGTGGACGCCCTGCCCTACCACGAGGCCGGCGGCTCGGCCGCGCAGGAGCTCGGCTGCTCCCTCGCGACCGGCGTGGCCTATCTGCGCGGTCTGACCGAGGCCGGGCTGAGCGTCGCCGAGGCGTGCGCGCAGCTCGAGTTCCGCTACGCGGCGACCGCCGACCAGTTCCTGACGATCGCCAAGCTCCGGGCGGCGCGCCGGCTCTGGGCCCGGGTGGCCGAGGCCTGCGGCGCTCCGGAGGCGGGCGCGCAGCGCCAGCACGCGGTGACCTCGCCGGTGATGATGACGCGCCGCGACCCCTGGGTGAACATGCTGCGCACCACGGTGGCCACCCTGGCCGCCGGGGTCGGCGGCGCCGACAGCGTCACCGTGCTGCCCTTCGACGAGGTGCTCGGGCTGCCCGACGCGTTCGCGCGCCGGATCGCCCGCAACACCTCCACCGTCCTCATCGAGGAGTCGCACCTCTCCCGGGTGATCGACCCGGCGGGCGGCTCCTGGTATGTGGAGCGGCTCACCGACGAACTCGCCCACGCCGCCTGGGCGTACTTCCAGGACATCGAGCGGGCCGGCGGCCAGCAGGCCGCGCTGCGCTCCGGGGCGATCGGCGAGCAGCTGGCCGCGACCTGGGCAGCGCGCAGCGCGAAGCTCGCCACCCGCCGCGAACCGATCACCGGCGTCAGCGAGTTCCCGAACCTCGGCGAGAAGCCCGTCGACCGGGCGCCCGCGCCCGCGCAGCCGACCGGCGGCCTTCCCCGGGTCCGGCGCGACGAGGCGTTCGAGACGCTGCGCGCCCGCTCCGACGCGCACCTGGCGGCGACCGGGGCCCGGCCCCGGGTCTACCTGGCCGCGCTCGGCCCGGCGGCCGCGCACTCGGCCCGGGTCACCTTCGCCGCGAACCTCTTCCAGGCGGGCGGCATCGAGCCGGTCACCGAGGGCACGTTCGAGGAGAGCGGTGCCCGCGAGGTCTGCCTCTGCTCCAGCGACGCGCTGTACGCGGAGCAGGCGGAGACCGCGGCGGCCGAGCTGCGTGCGGCGGGCGCCGAGCACATCCTCCTCGCCGGACGCCCCGGGGCGTACCCCGGTGCCGACACCCATCTCTTCGCGGGCTGTGACGCCGTCGCCCTGCTCTCCACCGCCCTCGACCGCATGGGAGTGTCCTGATGTCCATCCCCGACTTCTCCGGGATCGAGCTCGGGGCTCCGACCGCGGACGGCGGCCCCGACGCGTGGCGCGCGGCCGTCAAGAAGGCCACCGGCGGGGACGACCTGCTCTGGGAGACCCCGGAGGGCATCGGCGTCAAGCCGCTGTACACCGGGCAGGACCTGGAGGGCCTGGACTTCCTGGACACCCGTCCGGGCATGGCCCCGTACCTGCGCGGCCCGTACCCCACGATGTACGTCAACCAGCCCTGGACGATCCGGCAGTACGCGGGCTTCTCCACGGCCGAGGAGTCGAACGCCTTCTACCGGCGCAACCTCGCCGCCGGCCAGAAGGGCCTGTCGGTCGCCTTCGACCTGCCGACCCACCGCGGCTACGACAGCGACCACCCGCGTGTCACCGGTGACGTCGGCATGGCCGGTGTGGCCATCGACTCGATCTACGACATGCGCCAGCTGTTCGACGGCATCCCGCTGGACCGGATGACGGTGTCGATGACGATGAACGGCGCCGTGCTGCCGGTTCTCGCGCTGTACATCGTGGCCGCCGAGGAGCAGGGCGTTCCGCCCGAGAAGCTGGCCGGGACCATCCAGAACGACATCCTCAAGGAGTTCATGGTCCGCAACACCTACATCTATCCGCCCGGGCCGTCGATGCGGATCATCTCCGACATCTTCGCCTACACCTCGCAGCGGATGCCGCGCTACAACTCCATCTCCATCTCCGGGTACCACATCCAGGAGGCGGGGGCGACGGCCGACCTGGAGCTGGCGTACACGCTCGCCGACGGCGTGGAGTACATCCGCGCGGGCCGCGAGGCCGGGCTCGACGTGGACGCGTTCGCGCCGCGCCTGTCGTTCTTCTGGGCGATCGGCATGAACTTCTTCATGGAGATCGCGAAGCTGCGCGCGGCGCGGCTCCTGTGGGCCAAGCTGGTCAGGCAGTTCGATCCGCAGAACGCCAAGTCCCTCTCCCTGCGGACCCATTCGCAGACCTCGGGCTGGTCGCTGACCGCACAGGACGTGTTCAACAACGTCACGCGCACCTGCGTCGAGGCGATGGCGGCCACCCAGGGCCACACCCAGTCGCTGCACACCAACGCCCTCGACGAGGCGCTCGCCCTGCCGACGGACTTCTCCGCCCGGATCGCCCGCAACACCCAGCTGCTCATCCAGCAGGAGTCGGGCACCTGCCGGACCATCGACCCGTGGGGCGGCAGCGCGTACGTGGAGAAGCTCACGTACGACCTCGCCCGGCGCGCCTGGAAGCACATCCAGGAGGTCGAGCAGGCCGGCGGTATGGCGAAGGCCATCGACGCGGGCATCCCCAAGCTGCGCGTGGAGGAGGCCGCGGCCCGTACCCAGGCCCGGATCGACTCCGGCCGGCAGCCGGTGATCGGCGTCAACAAGTACCGGGTGGCGACCGACGAGCAGATCGACGTCCTCAAGGTCGACAACTCCTCCGTGCGCGCCCAGCAGATCGCCAAGCTGAAGCGGCTGCGCGAGGAGCGCGACGAGCAGGCCTGCCAGGACGCGCTGTCCGCGCTCACCCGCGCGGCGGGCGGCGAGGGCAACCTCCTCGAGCTCGCGGTGAACGCCGCTCGCGCGATGGCGACCGTGGGCGAGATCTCCGACGCCCTGGAGAAGGTGTACGGGCGTCACGCGGGGCAGATCCGTACGATCTCCGGTGTGTACCGCAACGAAGCCGGCGAGTCCCCCTCCGTGGAGCGCACCCGGGCCCTGGTGGACGCCTTCGGCGAGGCCGAGGGACGCCGCCCGCGCATCCTGGTCGCCAAGATGGGCCAGGACGGCCACGACCGCGGCCAGAAGGTGATCGCCACCGCCTTCGCCGACCTGGGCTTCGACGTGGACGTCGGCCCGCTGTTCCAGACCCCGGCCGAGGTGGCCCGCCAGGCCGTCGAGGCGGACGTGCACATCGTCGGGGTCTCCTCGCTCGCCGCCGGGCACCTCACGCTCGTCCCGGCGCTGCGGGAGGAGCTGGCGGCGGAGGGCCGGGAGGACATCATGATCGTGGTCGGCGGGGTGATCCCCCCGCAGGACGTGGCGACGCTCCTGGAGATGGGCGCGGCCGCGGTGTTCCCGCCGGGGACGGTGATCCCGGACGCGGCCCACGACCTGGTGACGCGTCTGTCGGCCGACCTCGGGCACGAGCGGTGATCGATCTCGACACGTATGTCCGGGGGGTGCGCGAGGGGAAGCGGGCGCTCGTCGCCCGCGCCATCACCCTCGTCGAGTCGACCCGTCCCCAGCACCGGGCACTCGCCCAGGAGCTTCTGACGGAACTCCTTCCGCACAGCGGGAACGCCGTGCGGATCGGGATCAGCGGAGTGCCCGGTGTCGGCAAGTCGACGTTCATCGACGCGTTCGGGACGATGCTGACGGGGCTCGGCCACCGGGTCGCGGTGCTCGCCGTCGACCCGTCGTCGAGCCGTACCGGCGGCTCCATCCTCGGCGACAAGACGCGGATGGAGCGGCTGGCCGTCGACCCGGCGGCCTTCGTCCGCCCCTCCCCCACGGCCGGCACGCTCGGCGGCGTCGCGAAGGCGACCCGCGATTCGATCGTCGTCATGGAGGCCGCGGGCTACGACGTGGTCCTCGTCGAGACCGTGGGCGTCGGGCAGTCGGAGACGGCCGTCGCCAACATGGTCGACTCCTTCCTGCTGCTCACCCTGGCCCGCACCGGCGACCAGCTCCAGGGCATCAAGAAGGGCGTCCTGGAACTCGCCGACGTGGTCGCCGTCAACAAGGCCGACGGCCCGCACGAGCGGGACGCCCGCGCGGCGGCCCGCGAACTGGCGGGCGCGCTGCGGCTGATGCACGGCGCGGACTCCTTCTGGACGCCGCCGGTGCTCAGTTGCAGCGCCCGGGAGTCGGCGGGCCTCGACGAGGTCTGGGGGCGCCTGGAGCAGCACCGCACCCTCCTGGACTCGACCGGCCGGCTCACGGCCAAGCGCCACGACCAGCAGGTCGACTGGACCTGGGGCATGGTCCGCGACGAACTGCTGCGCCGGCTCCACACGGACCCGGCGGTGCGGGAGCTCGCGCCCGGCCTGGAACAGCGGGTCCGCGCCGGTGAGCTGACGGCGACGCTGGCCGCCGAGCACATTCTCGACGCCTTCGGGGAGCGGCGCGCCTGACGCGTCACCTTCAGGGGGCCTTCCTTTCGGGGAGGCCCCCTTTTCGCGTTCTCTCTCCCCCCGATACCCACTTTTTTGTGCGTACTTGTCGGGGGTGCGGGCCCCGGGCGAAGCTGAGAGCGGCCCGGAGGAAGGAGACGGCAGGGCCTCAGGAAGCGGCGGGCGTGGTGGTGAGCCTGTCCAGGCGACGGTGGCCCCAGTCGGACAACGGGGCCAGCGCCTCGCAGAGTTCACGTCCGAAGCCGGTCAGCGAGTAGACGGTCTTCGGGGGCAGGACGTCGTGCACCTCGCGGTGCACGAGACCGTCCTCCTCCATCTCGCGCAAGGCCTGGGTCAGCACCTTCTCGCTGATCTCGGGGATCTTCCGGCGCAGTTCGCCCGGGCGGTGCGAGCCGGACTCGAGCAGCCACAACAGGTACGTCTTCCATTTGCCCTCGATGACCACGATCGCGGCGCTCACTCCGCACGTGTTCGAGTCCTGGGCCCTGGCGCGCGCCATCCGCGTCCTTCTCCTTCTTCCGGGAATTTCCTTCTCTCCACTGTCTCCATATGTCTACAAGGGAGTTCACCCATGCCTTCTTCCCGCCACGCCGACGTCACCGTCATCGGTCTCGGACCGATGGGCCGGGCGCTGGCCGCCGCGTTCCTGGCGGCCGGTGTACGGACCACCGTGTGGAACCGGACTCCGGGCAAGGACCGGGATCTCGTGGCCGCCGGTGCCGTCGTGGCCGCGACCGCCGACGAGGCGGTCGCCGCGAGCCCGCTGACCGTGGTCTGCCTGGTCAACTACGACGCCACCGATTCCGTGCTGCGGCAGGCGCCGGTGACGGCCGCGCTCAAGGGGCGGACCGTCGTGAACCTCAGCGCCGACATCCCCGACCGGGCCCGGGACACCGGGCGCTGGGCCGCCGAGCACGGCGTCGACTACCTCGACGGGGCCATCATGACCCCGACCACGTCCATCGGCACTCCGGCCGGGGTGTTCCTGTTCAGCGGCCCGGAGGCGCTCTACGGCGAGCACCGGGCGGTGCTCGCCGCGCTGGGCGGCACCCACACCCACCTCGGAGAGGAGATCTCGAGGGCGGCGGCCTATGACATCGCGCTGCTCGACATCTTCTGGACCTCGATGGCGGGCTACGTCCACGCCCTCGCGGTGGCACGGGCCGAGGGGATCTCCCCGACCGAGCTGGCACCCTTCGCCCAGGGCATCGGCGCGATCCTGCCGCCGCTGTTCCAGGAACTGGCCGAGGACGTGGAGAGCGGCACCTACTCCGGCGAGGGCAACCCGATCACCTCGGGTATCTCGACGATGGCGCACGTCGTGCACGCCTCCGAGGCCCATGGCATCGAGGCGAACGTGATGCGCGCCATCGAGGGCCTGGCCCGCCGGACGGTGGCCCTCGGCCACGGCACGGAAGGCTACAGCCGGGTCGCCGAGGTCCTGGGGCGCCGCTGACCGGCCGGCCGCCGCCCGGAGGCGTCGCACGCGCCGCCCTTCCTCGGATGCCGTCCCCGGCGGGTCGTGCTGTGCTGGCAGGTAGGGGGCGTCGCCGACGGGGTGGTACGGGAGGGACCGCCCCACCTCACGAGGAGTGATCCACCATGGCGATCTTCGTCCACGCCGTCCTTCCGGGTGTGACCACGGACCAGTACGACCAGCTCAACGCCAAGCTCCAGGAGACGCCCGACGTCTTCGACGGCTGTCTCTCCCATGCGTGCGTCCGCACGGACGGCGGCCTGGAGGTCTTCGACCTCTGGGAGTCCGAGGGGCACATGAACGCGTTCGTCGAGCGCATGATGCCGATCGCGGCCGGACTGGGCTGGCCCGCGGGGGCGGCACCCCGGATCATGCCGGTGCACAACCACTGGGTTCCCGGGGCGAACGGCTGACGGTCCCCGCCGTCGCACGCCGGTCACGTACGGGCCAGGAAGGCCGGCCTGAGGGAGGGGTCGACCGGGTCGTAGTACCGGTGGAAGACCGGGGTCGCTGAGCCGGAGACCGGGGGGACGATCCAGCTCCAGTCGGCGGGGGTCTCCCTCCCGTGACGGGTCTCCTGGGCGATGTGCCTGAGGAACCGCTGGGACTCGGTGTGGTGGTCCGCCATCGTCACCCCGGCCTCCTGGAAGGAGTGCAGCACCGCCACGTTGAGCTCGACGAGCGCCCGGTCCCGCCACAGCGTGCGCTCGGTCGACCGGTCGAGCCCCAGCCGGTCGGCCACCAGCGGGAGGAGGTCGTACCGCTCGGCGTCGGCGAGGTTGCGGGCGCCTATCTCGGTGCCCATGTACCAGCCGTTGAACGGCGCGGCCGGGTACCGTACGCCACCGATCTCCAGGGTCATGTCACTGATCGCGGGCACGGCGTACCACCGCAGGCCCAGTGCGGCGAACCAGGCGTGGTCGGGGTGGCGCAGGGGCACTTCGCGGACGGAGTCGTCGGGCAGCTCGTACCAGTCCGGTCGCGTGCCGGGGCGCTCCCGCACCATCAACGGCAGCACCTGGAAGGCCTCTTCGTTCCGCTTCCATCCCAGGTCGCGGGCCTGGGCGGTGAGGGGTGCGCTGCGCGGGTCGCCCTTCCAGCGCCCTTCGGGGGTGCGGTGTCCGGCGTAGCGCACCAGCTGGTCGTTGACGATCCGGGGGCCGGGGCGGCCCGGCCGGTCGGGTGCGAAGACGGAGATCACCGGGCGGATCCTGCCGTGGTTGCCGGCGATCCGCAGGTGCTCGACGCACTCGGCGGCGATGTCGTCGGCGGAGGTGAGGTGCCGCAGGTCGCGCACCACGAGGCTGCGCCAGTAGAGCCTGCCGATGCAGCGGGCGGCGTTGCGCCAGGCGACGCGGGCGCCGAAGGCGAGTTCGGCCGGGGAGTGCTCGTAGGTGCCGGTGCGGTCGATGGCGGCCCGTACGGCGCGGACCCGGCTCTCCACGTCGCCCGCGCCCGGCTGCTCGTGGTGGAACTGCCGGACGAACCGTTCCGCCTCGCGCCGGTCCACGAGGTGCGGCAGGTGGCCGCGGGCGTCGTGGACGAGGGCGTCGGGGGCGGGCTCCCCGTGCCCGTAGGGGCAACTCCCCACGCTGGGGACAGACTTCCGGCGGCGGCTCAGGCTGAAGATCAATGTGTTCCCTCCCGGCGTCCATGACTACCGTACGAACACGTGTGGGCGCGGAGAGTGCGTGAATCCGCCCCGCCGGAAGGGGTCTCACTGGTACGCTGCCGCGCCGCCGGGGCCCGAGGCGTCGGCCGTGGGAAGACCCGGCCCCGGGGTGGGAGAACCCCGGGGCGGGCGGAACCGTCAGATGACGCCCTGCGCCGTCATCGCCCCCGCCACCCTCAGGAACCCGGCCACGTTGGCGCCGAGCACATAGTCCTCGGCGCTCCCGCCGTACGTCTCCGCCGTGGCGCGGCACTCGGCGTGCACTCCGCGCATGACCGCGGCGAGCCGCGCCTCGGTCTGCTCGAAGGTCCAGCTGTCGCGGGACGCGTTCTGCTGCATCTCCAGGGCCGAGGTGGCCACACCACCGGCGTTGGCCGCCTTCCCGGGGCCGAAGAGGACCCCGGCCTCCCGGAACACCTTCACCGCCTCGGGGGTGCAGGGCATGTTCGCGCCCTCGGCCACCGCGAGCACACCGTGCTTGACCAGGGCCACGGCGTCGTCGAGGCCCAGCTCGTTCTGGGTCGCGCAGGGCAGGACGATGTCGCACGGGACGTCGTACACCGTGCCGCGGGCGGAGAAGCGCGCGCTCGGCTTCGCCTCCGCGTAGGCGGAGATCCGGGCCCGGCGCACCTCCTTGACCTCCTTGAGCAGCTCCAGGTCGATGCCGTCCTCGTCGACGAGGTACCCGGAGGAGTCGCTGCACGCCACCACCGTGCCGCCGAGGGCGTGCGCCTTCTCCGCGGCGTACACCGCCACGTTGCCGGAGCCGGAGACCACGACCCGCCGTCCGTCGAAGCCCTGGCCGCGGGTGGCGAGCATCTCCTCGGCGAAGTACACCGCGCCGTAGCCGGTGGCCTCGGTACGGACGTGCGAGCCGCCCCAGCCCACCGGCTTGCCGGTGAGGACGCCGGACTCGTACCGGTTGGTGATCCGCTTGTACTGGCCGAAGAGGAAGCCGATCTCCCGTGCTCCCACGCCGATGTCGCCGGCGGGCACGTCGGTGTGCTCACCCAGGTGCCGGTAGAGCTCGGTCATGAAGGACTGACAGAAGCGCATGATCTCGGCGTCCGAGCGGCCCTTGGGGTCGAAGTCTGCGCCGCCCTTGCCGCCGCCGATCGCCATCCCGGTCAGCGCGTTCTTGAAGATCTGCTCGAAGCCGAGGAACTTCACGATGCCGAGGTTGACGCTCGGGTGGAACCGCAGCCCTCCCTTGTAGGGCCCGAGGGCGCTGTTGAACTCCACCCGGAAGCCGCGGTTCACCCGCACGGTCCCCCGGTCGTCGACCCAGGGGACCCGGAAGAGCAACTGCCGCTCGGGCTCGCAGAGCCGCTCCAGGATTCCGGTCTCGGCGTACTCGGGGTGCCGTTCGAGCGCCGGGGCGAGGGAGTCGAGGACCTCGGCCGCCGCCTGATGGAACTCCGCCTCGCCGGGGTTGCGTCGGCGGACCTCCGTGTAGACGGCTTCCATGTGCGCGCTGACGTTCATGTGGTGTCTCGCCTTCCTGGTGTCGGCACGTTCGTAGCCCGGAGGCGACGTCACGCAATTGTGGCCGTACGGGCACACCGCCCGGTCACCGGGACGGCCCCCGATCCGGTCCGCGGCCCCGCGCCGCGCCCGACGACGGGCCCCTGAGCAGGCACGGCGCGAACCTCGGCGCCGGCCGCCCCACCGCCCCGAGGCCGTCGTGGACCCCGCCACGGGCGCTCCGGCCGGACATCGCGCGAGTCGCCCCGGACCCGGCCGGCCCCTGCGGCCCTGCGGGGTCGGAAGTCGGCCCCGTGGCCGGGAGACAGCGGTCCGGAGCGCTTCCCGTCGGCACCGCCGAGGCGGCGGTCTGTTGCGTACGCGCCAAAGGCTCATCCGCGCCCCGGAGGCGCGCCGGCCACCGGACCCGTCGCCTCCGGGAGCCTCGCACCCGCCCCGGCGTGCGCGAACTCGATCCCGCACCCACCCTCACACTTTCCCCGCACCGCCTTCACCGAAAGCACACTTTCGGCCGTCCGCCGTTCCCCGCGCCTCCGTCGAGGCAGACGCCGGGCCACCCCCGTCCCTAGCCTCCCGGCCATGCGATCACTTCTCACGAGACGCCTCGGTCTCGCCGCCGTCCTCGCCCTGCTGCTCTCCCTGTTCGGCATGGCCCCGTCCGCGAGCGCGGCCGAACCGGCGTCCGCCCAGATCACCTTCACCACGGACGCCGCGACGACCACTCCGGGCGGCACGGTGAACCTGTCGATGACGCTCACGAACAACAAGTCCTACGACGTCTGGTTCGTCTACCAGACGATCGACCCCACCTGGCTCACCACCCAGCGCCCCGACCTGAAGTACTCGTTCGCCGGCTGCACCCTCGCCGGCCCCGGCGGCAGCACCCCCTGTTCCGGAACCGGCCCGGCCAACCTCGGCGCCAACTACGGGTCCACCGTCCCGCCCGGCCAGAGCCGCACCGTGACGCTGACGCTCCAGGTCGCCGCCGACTCCGGCTGCAACGGCAACATCGGTTTCTACTCGTACTTCTACGCCGAGTTCAGCGACAGCACCAGCGTCACCGGCGGTCCGATCTACACCCCGGAGACCCGCGTCCTCTGCGCCTGACGGACCCGGCGGACCGGCACCACGGCGAAGCGCGTCCGGAAACCGGCCCCCGACGGAACGAAAGATTGGTCTCCACCATTGGCGGTTCCACCGGCGGGCCGAACGGCCCGCCGGTGGCCCTCGGCCCGCTCCCACCTGCACATCCGTCCCACGGGCCGCAAGGAGCCGACGGGCCGAGGAACCGATTCGCGCGCCGGGCGGACCGCCCCGCGCGCCTACGGTTTTCCGTCAGCTTTCGCAGCAACACCACAGAAGCTCCACAGATACCCCACGATGTGACGCGACGGATGCGTGGACGACCGGCCTTCGAGGGGGATGCCGGCGTCGCACGAGGGGGTGCGTCCGCTCCTCGGAGCTGCACTCACCCCTGCTCCCAGGAGGGGACACCACCGCATGAAGCGGATCTCAGGCACCACCCTGTTCACCACGGGCGCGCTCGTCGCCGCCCTCGTCCTGCCGGGTACGACCGCCCGCGCGGACGACCCGGCTCCCCGCGTCGACCTGCGGGTGCTCGTCGTGTCCGACGGAGGCCCGGCCACCGATGCCATCGCCGCCGAACTGGACGCCGCGGGAACGCCGTACACGGAGATCGACCTCGCCCGCGCCGACCGGCCCGTGATCGACGCCGGCTATCTCGCGGACACCGTGGACGGCCGGAACAGGGCCAAGTTCCAGGCCGTCGTCCTGCCGAACGACAACCCGTTCCCGGCGAACTCCCCGGAGATGGCCGCGCTCGTGGCCTACGAGCGGAGCTACGGCGTTCCTCAGGTCGACGCGTACACCTACGCCAGGCCCGAGGCCGGGCTCCAGTACCCGATCTACGGCGGATACTCCGGGAGCCTCGACGGGGCGCAGGCCCAGGTGACCGCCGCCGGCAGGTCGGGGCCGTTCGGCTATCTCGACGGACCGGTGCCGTTCGAGGACAACTCGCCCTCCGTGGGCGAGAGTTACGCCTATCTCTCGACCCCGGCGGCGGGCGCGGACTTCATCCCGTACGTGGACGCGGCGATACCCGGGACGACCCGACGCGGGTCGCTCGTGGGCGAGTACCGGCACGACGGACGCCGCGAACTGGTCGTCACCTTCGTCTACAACCAGTACCAGCAGCAGTTCCGGCTGCTGGCCCGGGGCATCGTCTCGTGGATGACCGGCGGGGTGCATCTGGGAGCCTCCCGGAACTACTTCGCCGTCCACGTCGACGACGTCCTCGCGGCGGACGACCGCTGGAACTCGACGCTCAACTGCACCCCGGGCGACGTGGACTGCACCGACCCGAACGCCACTCCCGACCCCATCCGCATGACGCCGGCGGACGTGGACCACGCCGTCTCCTGGCAGAACACCCGCGGCTTCACCCTCGACCTCGCCTACAACGCGGCCGGCAGCGTCGACCACCGCGAGGACAACAACGGCGCCGATCCCCTGGCCGACCGACTCGTCGCCGCGCGCGACGAGTTCCGCTGGATCAACCACACCTACACGCATGCCTTCCTCGGCTGCGAGCAGGACACCTCCGTGGTGCCGTGGCGCTGCGCCACCCTGCCGAACGGCTCCGTCAAGTGGGTCTCCCGGCAGGCCGTCTCCGACGAGATCGCCCTCAACCGCGTGTGGGGGCAGACCGCCGGACTGCCGCTGGACAACCAGGAACTGGTCACGGGCGAGCACTCCGGACTGCGCGTCCTGCCCCAGCAGAACGTCGACAACCCCAACCTCGGTCCGGCCCTCGCCGACAACGGGATCACCTGGCTCGCCTCGGACAACTCCCGGGAGCACGACCAGCGGCAGGTCGGTCCGGCCACCACGGTCCCCCGCTACCCGATGAACGTCTTCTACAACGCGGGACGGGCGGCCGAGCAGGTCGACGAGTACAACTGGATCTACACCAGCCGCGCGCAGGGCGGCAGCGGGATCTGCGAGGACAACCCCGCCACCACCACCTGCCTGCCCGCCCCGCTCGACCTCACCACCGGCTACGCGGGCCACATCGTGCCGCTGGAGCGCCAGATCGCGCTGGGTCACGTCCTGTCCAACGACCCCAAGCCGCACTTCATCCACCAGTCGAACCTGGCCGAGGACCGGATCGCCTACCCGGTTCTGGACGGCGTGCTCGACAGCTACAACACGCTGTTCGCCGCGAACACCCCGGTGGTCAACCTGCGGATGGCCGACATCGGGCAGGAACTCCGGCGGCGCGCCGCCTGGCGTTCCGCCGTGCGCGACGGCCTGGTGACCGCGTACCGCATCGGCGGCACCGTGACCGTCGAGGGCCCGAGCGGCGTGGCGGTTCCGGCGACGATGCCCGAGGGCACGCTGCGGGCCGGCTCCGCCTTCGGCGAGACGTACGCCGGCGAGCGCTCCGCATGGACGTCCGCCGCGGGCGCTCCGCTCACCCTCGCACTGCCGTCGCCCGCCGTCCCGGCGGGCGCCACCTCCACGGCCACCGGCACGGGCGGCGCCGCACCGGCCGCCGCACCCGCCCCGGCCGCCCGTGTGCCCGAGGGCGTGGCCGAGGCGGTCCCGCCCGGCGCCGGCGGCTGACCACCGCACCGGCAGCAGGGTCCCGGCCGTCACGCGGCGGCCGGGACCGGCATCACCCCCACCACGGCCGTGGAGCACACATCGATGCACGTTCATCACGGCGCGCGGCGCCCCGGCGCCCCGCGCGTCACTCTTCTGACCGAAGGCACCTACCCGCACAGCCACGGCGGTGTGAGCGTCTGGTGCGACCAGCTCGTCACCGGGATGCCGGACATCGACTTCGACGTCATCGCCGTCACCGGCACCGGGCGCGAGCCCCTCGCATGGGAGCTGCCGGCCCATGTGTCCAGCGTGCTGTCCGTACCGATGTGGGGCCCGGCGCCCGCCGGCCGGCTGCCCGGCGGCAGGTCCGGCAGGCGACTCGCCGAGGCCTACGAGAGGTTCCTCACCGCACTGCTCGACCCCGCGGCCGAGGGCGGGTTCGCTCCCGCCCTCCACACCCTGGCGCGCGCGGCGGCGGACGGTCACCTCAGCCCGTTCCTGCGGAGCGACACCGTGATCGCGGTGCTCACCTCCGTATGGCGGCGGCCCGGCATCGCCGTACGCGAGGCGGGGCCGACCCTGCACGACGCGCTCACCGCCACCGCCCTGCTCGAACACGCCCTGCGTCCGCTCTCCGCGCCGGCGCCGGTCGAGGGTGTCGCGCACGCCGTCAGCGGCGGGGTGGCCGTCCTGCCGGGGCTCGCCGCCCTCGAACGGCACGGTGTGCCGCTGCTGTTGACCGAGCACGGCGTGTACCTGCGCGAGCGCTACCTCGGCTACCGCACCGCCCCCTACCGCTGGCCGGTCAAGGCCGTGATCCTCGGCTTCTTCCGGCTGCTCGCCGAGGAGAGCTACCGCCGGGCGGCACTGATCACGCCCGGCAACCGCTACAACCGGCTGTGGGAGGAGGAGGGCGGCGCCGACCCCGCGGCGATCCGGACGGTCTACAACGGAGTCGACCCGGTGGCCTTCCCGCACGCCGGTCCCGAACCGGACGCGCTCACCCTGAGCTGGGCCGGCCGGGTGGACCCGATCAAGGACCTGGAGACGCTGATACGGTCCTTCGCCCTCGTCCGGGACCGGATCCCCGACGTCCGGCTCCGGCTCTTCGGCGGTACGCCCCGGGGCGGCGAGGGGTACCGGGAGCGGTGCGAGGCGCTGGCGGCCGAGCTGGGCCTGGCCGGCACGGTGACCTTCGAGGGCCGCGTCGACGACATCAAGGACGCCTACGCGGCCGGCAACGTCGTGATGCTCTCCAGCATCAGCGAGGGCTTCCCCTTCACCCTGATCGAGGCGATGTCGTGCGGCCGTGCGACCGTCTCCACCGATGTCGGGGGCGTACGGGAGGCGGTCGGCGACACCGGTCTGGTGGTGCCGCCGCGCGATCCGTCCGCGATGGCCACCGCCGCGCTCACCCTGCTCGGGGACCCCGTCCGGCGCCGGTCGATGGGTGAGGCGGCCCGCCTGCGGGTGATCGAGCAGTTCACGCTCCGGCAGACCATCGACTCGTTCCGCGCCATCTATCACGAACTGGCCTCCGGCAGACGGGAGTCGCCCGTCCGTGTGGTCCTGCCCGCCCCGGTGGTCAGCGGCTCGGGGAGCTTCGCCGGATGAGCGGCCCGATCTTCCTCGAACCCGGCCGGGCCGAGCAGGACACGCTCGCGATCCGGCTGGCGGCGGTGCCACGCCCCCGCCGCCGGCAGCAGGACGACGCGACGCTCGCCATCCGGCTGCCCCGGAAGGGACCCGACGAGGAGGCGGTCAGCGCGCTCGCCGCCGAACTCGCCGACCGGATAGGGCCCGCCGTCCATGCCTACGAGGTGGCCGCGCTCCTCGAGGCGGACGGACTGTCGGCCGCCGTGATCCAGGAACGGTACGGCCACCCCGATCTGTTCTCGCTGGCCTCGGCGCTGTACGAGCGGGTGCCCCGCGCGTTCCCCGAGCCGGCCACGCCCGCCGCCGACCCCTGGCGGCCCGACACCGTGCGCTGTCTGCTGCGGGGCCTGCTCTTCGCGCTGCCCGCGCTGGCCTATCTGCTCACCGCCCCGCTGTGGCGCGTCGACCGGCACGCGCCCGTCCTGATCGTGGCGGGCATCGTCTCCTGGGCATGGGGGCAGGCGCTCGGTCACCGCGCGCATCTGCGGCTGGCGACCGGCCGCCGGGAGGCGACGCTCACCCTGCTGACCGGCTCCGTGCTCGGGGCCGTCGTGGCCACGGGCCTCGCCGCCCTGCCCGCCGGAGGCGGCCCGGTCACCGCCGTGGCGGCGGCCCAGTCGCTCTACCTGGCGGGGGCGGGTGTGCTGCTGGTCCTGGGCCGGGAGCGGCTTCTCCTCGCCGCGCTCAGTCCGCTGATCGCCGGTGCGGCGGTCCTGCCCTGGTGGGAGCCGGGCACGCTGCTGCGCCTCGCCGTGCCGCTGCTCGCGCTGCTCGCCACGCTCGCCGCCGCCGCACTGGTCCTGGCCTCCGGCCTCGCCGTCCCGGCCGCCGCCGGTCCGCGGCCGCTGCTGCGCGCGTCCGTGCCGTACGGCCTGTTCGGGCTGGCCGCGGCGGTGCTGGTGATGCTGGAGGGCCGCCGGGACCCGTACGCGGTCATCGCCCTGACCCTGAGCATGGGCCCGGCGGAGTGGCTCCTCTACCGCTACCGGGGCCGTTCGGTCGCCGCGCTGCACGCCAGCGCGACACCCCGGGCCTTCCAGCTCCGCTCCTCGGGCGTCCTCGCCCTCTGTCTGTCCTGCTATCTCCTGCTCCTGCTGCCCGCGGCGCTGTTCACCGGCTCCCACGCCTTCGGCCTGCTGTCCCTCGCCGCGGTGCTGTGGACCGCCCTGCTCCTCCAGGCGTTCGGCGTGGCCTGGCCACCGGCCGCGGTCTGTCTCACCGCCGCCGGTGCCGCGGCGGCCTTCACCTGGCTGGGGCCCTCACCGGGGCACCCGGCGGTGCTGCCGGTGGTCTGCGGGGTGGCCGCGGTCGCACTCTGCGCCTGCACCGTCGTGCTCCTGGGCCGGCCGTCACCACACGCCTGACGAGCGGGCGCACGGCGCTTCCCCGCCGGCACCACCGGCAGGACGCCGGCCGCGGCCGCGACGAATCAGCGCCACCTCACCACCGATCCGCCTCCGAACCACGCACCACGAACCACTACCGAGTCACTGCCGAACCACCGACGAAAGGAACCACAGAGTTGACCTCCGCACCGCTCGCCGCCGTCACCGGGGCCGAAGGGTTCATCGGCTCGCACCTCACCGAGCTGCTGGTCGCCTCCGGCTACCGGGTCAGGGCCATGGCCCAGTACAACTCGTTCTCCTCCTACGGCTGGCTGGAGACCCTGTCCCCCGACGTCCTCGACCACGTGGAGATCGTGCTCGGCGACGTCCGCGACCCCGGCTCCGTGCGCTCCCTGCTCGAAGGAGCGGACTGCGCCTACCACCTCGCCGCGCTCATCGCGATCCCGTACTCGTACCAGGCGCCGCACAGTTACGTGGACACCAACGTCACCGGCACCCTCAACGTGCTCGAGGCGGTCCGCGCACTGGGGACGCCCCGGCTGGTGCACACCTCGACCAGTGAGACGTACGGCACCGCTCTCACCGTGCCGATCACCGAGGACCACCCCATCAACACCCAGTCGCCGTACGCCGCTTCGAAGGCGGGCGGCGACCGGCTCGCCGACAGCTACCACGCGAGCTTCGGCACCCCCGTGGTGACGCTGCGCCCCTTCAACACCTTCGGCCCCCGCCAGTCGATGCGGGCCGTCATCCCCACCGTCATCGGGCAGGTGGCGGCCGGGGAACGCACCCTCACCCTCGGCGATCTGCGCCCCACCCGCGACTTCACGTTCGTCGAGGACACCGCCCGGGCGTTCCTCGCGGTGGGCACGGCGGCGGCGGAGCACGTCGTCGGCCGCACCTTCAACGCCGGGACGGGCGGGGAGATCTCCGTCGGCGACCTGGTCGCCCTGATCGGCAAGGTCATGGACGCGCCGCTCGACGTCCGCGAGGACCCCGAGCGCCTGCGGCCCGCCAACTCCGAGGTGATGCGGCTCGTCGCCGACGCGTCCCGGCTGACCGCGGCGACGGGCTGGCGTCCGGGCCGCTCCCTGGAGGAGGGCCTCGCGCGGACCGCCGAGTGGTTCGTCGACCCCGCGCATCTGGCCCGGTACAAGACCGGCATCTACAACATCTGACCCACCCGGCACGTCCCCGCAGGAGGTTTGCCATGCACGCTGTGATCCTGGCCGGTGGAAAGGGCGTCCGGCTGCGGCCGTACACCACCGCGCTGCCCAAACCGCTCGTCCCGATAGGCGACGAGCACGCCATCCTGGAAATCGTGCTGCGCCAGCTGTCCCAGTCCGGCTTCACCCACTGCACCCTCGCCATCGGCCACCTCGGCGAGATCATCCGCGCCTACGTCGGCGACGGGTCGCAGTGGGGCATGAGCATCGACTACGCCACCGAGGAGAGCCCGCTCGGCACCATGGGCCCGCTCCTCAATCTGCGCGACCGGCTGCCGGAGCACTTCCTGGTGATGAACGGCGACGTGCTCACCGACCTCGACTACGCCGACGTCCTGCGCCGGCACGAGTTCTCGGCCGCGCCCCTGACCATCGCCACGTACGCCCGCAAGGTGCACATCGACTTCGGCGTGCTGACCACCGATGCCAGCCGGGTGGTCGCCTTCACCGAGAAGCCGAGCATCGACTACCGGGTGTCCATGGGGGTCTACGGTGTCTCCCGGAGCACGCTCGACGCCTACACGCCCGGGCTTCCGCTCGGCTTCGACGAGCTGGTCCTCGACCTGCTCGCCGCCGAGACTCCCCCGCACGCCTACGAGTTCGACGGCTACTGGCTGGACATCGGGCGCCCCGACGACTACGACCGGGCCAACGCGGAGTTCACCAGCCGCAAGTCCCTTCTGCTCAAAGGAGCCTGAGCACCGATGCGGATCCTCGTCCTGGGCGCCGGCGGATATCTGGGCGGCCATGTGACCGAGCGGCTGCGTGCCCTGCCGGACACGCACCTGCTCGTCGGCGGCCGCTCCCCGGCGGCCGACGTCACCGTCGACCTCGCCTCCGACAGCCCGTACGAGCTGGCCAGGGCGCTGGCGAAGGCCGCGCCCGACGCCGTCGTCAACTGCGCGGGCGCCGTCGGGGGTGACGCCGTCACGCTCACGGAGGTGAACGCGCGCGGGCCCGCGGTGCTGTGCGCGGCCCTGCGCGAGGCGGCGCCCTCGGCCCGGCTGGTCCACCTGGGCTCGGCGGCGGAGTACGGCCCCGGCACGATCGGCCGACGGGTGACGGAGTCGGAGACACCGGGCCCGGCCGGACTGTACGGCGCGACCAAGCTGGCGGGCACGCTCGCGGTGAGCGCGTCGGGACTGGACGCGGTGGTCCTGAGGGTGGGCAATCCCGTGGGCGCCGGGGCGCCGCCCACGGCCCTGCCCGGCCGGGTCACCGCGCTGCTCGCCGAGGCGGAGTCCGAGGAGGCGGGTGCCGGCGCGGGCGGTGACGCGTACGGGTCCGGTGACGGACCGGGTGCCGCCGAGCTGCGGCTCGGTGACCTGTCCGCGTACCGCGACTTCGTGGACGCGCGGGACGTGGCACGGGCGGTGGAACTGGCGGCCGTCACGCCGGGACCCCTGCCGCCCGTCCTCAACGTCGGCGGCGGCGAGGCCCTGCCGGTGCGCGAGCTGGTGCGCAGACTCGCCGACGTCGCGGGGTTCCGCGGGCGGATCGTCGAGGCGGACGGGGCCGGATCGGCCCGGTCCGCCCAGGTGTCGTGGCAGTGCTCCGACATCACCGCCGCCCGTCTCGCCCTCGGCTGGCGGCCGGTCCACTCCCTCGACGCGTCGCTCGACGCGCTGTGGTCGTCGCGGACCCACACCCGCGCACCCGACCGGGTGGCGGCGCCGTGAGCCTGCTGATCCCGTTGTACGTCCATCCGGCGGAGGATCCGGACGCGTGGCACCGGCTGATCGCCCGTGCCGCGCGTACGTACGCCGTCGTGCTCAACCCCGCGAGCGGCCCGGGTGACGCGCCGGATCCGGCGTTCGCCTCCGCCGCCCGCGCCCTGCGGTCGGCGGGGGCCCGGCTGCTCGGCTACGTGGACACGGACTACGGCATGCGCGACGCGGAGCGGATCACCGCGGAGGCGCTCCGGCACCAGGAGTGGTACGGGGTGGACGGCTGCTTCCTCGACCGGACGACGGCGGGGCGGGACGGTCTGGCGGACTGCAGGCGCCTGGTGCGTTCGCTCCGCAGGGCGGGCGTCTCCCCGGTGGTCCTCAACCCGGGTGTCCACCCCGACCCCGGCTATGCGCGACTCGCCGACCTGACGGTCACCTTCGAGGGCCACTGGTCCTCGTACGTGTCGGCCTTCACCCGCCCGTCCTGGGCGGCGCGCCTGGCACCCGAACGGATCTGCCACCTCGTGTACGGGGTTCCCGGCCCGCTCGTCCCGCTCGCCGTGCGCACCGCGCGGGAGCGGGGCGCGGGGGTGTGCGGCCCGGTGACGGGGGAACCCCCCAACCCCTGGGCGGGGCTGACCCCGGCGCTGGTGGAGGCGGACCGGTGAGGCGGTCACGGGCGGCGGCCCCGGTGGCCGTACTCCTGCTGTTGGCCGTCCTCGCCGCCTGCTCCGGCGCCCCCGACCGGCCGGCGGAGCACGCGGCCGGTCGGCCGCCCGGGCCGACGGCGGGCCCCCCGACCGGCCCGAGCTCCGGACCGGGCTCGGGCCCGGCGACCGTTTCCCCCTCCGGCCCCTCGAAGGGCGCCACGACCGGACCTCCCGGCGGCGCCACGACCCACCCCACCGGCCGGCCGACCGGCCGCCCTCCCACCGGCTCCGCGAGCCGCCCCGCGCCCACGCGATGGCAGCCGCGTCCCGGAGTTGCCTGGCAGTGGCAGCTCGACGGCAAGGTCGACCCGTCCGTCGACGTCCCGGTGTACGACATCGACGGATTCGAGAACAGCGCCGCCGACGTGGCGCGGCTGCACCGGGACGGCCGCAAGGTGATCTGTTACATCAACGTCGGGGCCTGGGAGGACTACCGCCCCGACCGGGACGCCTTCCCGCGCTCCGTCCTGGGCGGGCCCAACGGCTGGCACGGCGAACGCTGGCTGGACATCCGCCGCGTCCCGGTCCTCCGGCCCCTCATGGAACGGCGCTTCGACATGTGCCGCGACAAGGGATTCGACGCGGTGGAGCCGGACCTGATGGAGGGGTACGCCAACGACACCGGCTTCCCGCTGACGGCGGACGACCAGCTCCGCTACAACCGCATGATCGCGGAGATCGCCCACGAGCGCGGTCTCGCCGTCGGCCTCAAGAACGACCTCGCCCAGATCCCCCGGCTCGTCCACCACTTCGACTTCGCGGTCAACGAGGAGTGCGCGGAGTTCGACGAGTGCGCGCTGCTCGCCCCCTTCGTCGCCGCGGGCAAGGCGGTGTTCCACGTGGAGTACTCGGAGCCCACGACCGGGTTCTGCCCCGAGGCCCGAGCCCTGCGGCTGTCGTCGATGCTGAAGAATCCGGAGCTGGACGTGTGGCGCAGACCCTGCTGACCCCGCTGACCTCCGAGGAGCTTCCGTGATCACCTGGCGTCGGGTCACCGAGGACGACTTTCCGCTGCTCCGGCGGTGGCTGTCCCGGCCGCATGTCGCGCGCTGGTGGAACCACGAGACGGACGCGGCCGCCGTGGCCCGCGACTTCGGCCCGGTCGCCCGCGGCGAGGAACCCGCGGAGGACTGGATCGCGCTGCTGGACGGCGTACCTCTGGGGCTCGTCCAGCGGTGCCTCTGGGACGACTATCCGGAGTACCTGGCGGAGCTGGCGTCGGTGACGGAGGTCCCTCGGGGCGCGGCGACGATCGACTATCTGATCGGCGATCCGGAGTTCACCGGCCGGGGTGTCGGGCCACGGGTGATCGGCGCCATGATCGAGCGCACCTGGCTCGACCACCCGGGTACCCCGTCGGTCCTCGTCCCGGTGGTGGCCGCCAACCGGGCGTCGTGGCGGGCGCTGGAGAAGGCGGGCCTGGTGCGGGTCGCCGAGGGCGAGATGGAGCCGGACAACCCGATCGACGATCGCCTGCACTACGTCTACCGGATCGACCGGCCCCCGGTGGGCGGCGCGACGCCGCATCCGCCCACCGGCTGAGCACGAAGCCGGCCCCTCACGGCGGCCGGGGTACGACGCCGTCCCTTCTCACCGGCCGGGGTACGACGCCGGTCCCGCCCGCGGGCCGATGCGTGACGGCGCTTCCGTACGCCTACAGGCTGAGCGCGTCCTCGGCGTTCGTCATCCAGGCGGTCACGGAGTTCTTGCCGGACGCCACGTACAGCCCGGGGGTGGATGCCTTGAGCGGCTTCTGCTCCAGGTCGGACTCGGTGTTCATCGTCATCGCGATCGAGTGCACCGTCGAGCCCGTGCCGTCCTTGATGCCGCCCATCAGTCCCGCGTAGGCCGACTGGCCCGGCGCGAGCCTGATCGCGTCCTCGATGCCGGGGGCCGGGCCCCGCTCGACGGCCTGCCCGTCGAGGTCGCCGAAGGTGACGACCGGGTGTCCCAGCGCCCTGCACGGCTTGCTGCCCTTGTTGGTGATCTTCAACAGATAGCTGCTGGTCGTGGGCTCGGCCAGGGTGGCGGTGAAGGTCAGGTCGAACGTGCTGCACGGGAACACGTCGTAGTCCGGGTCGGTCGACGAGCCGCCGCCCCCGGGCGCTCCCGTGTCCGGCGTGGCCGACGGCTTCGCCGGCTTCGAGGGAGCCGGGGTCTTCGCCGGGGGCGTCGGCGTCGCGGTCTTCGCCGGCGTCGCGGTCTTGGTCGGCGTGGCGGTCTTGGTCGGGGCCGTCGGCGGCGCCTCGGGGCCGCCCGCCGCACCGTCCTCGGTGGGCCCACAGGCGGTCAGGGCGAGCGCGGACACGGCGACGAGAACGGCGGCGGCTCTGCGAACGGTGCTCATGACGGTGTCCCCCGATGGTGATGCGCGACCTGACGCGCTGCCGAGCTGAGTGGAGTTCCAGCGTGCCGGGGAAACTTCACGGCTTGGTGACGATGTCTTGCCGAAATCACCACGGTCATGCGCGCGCCATGGCCCGCTCGACGCCGCCCCGGCCGGGCGGGGCCGGGCGGTTCACCGCCTCACGGGCGCAGGAGCGGGAACGCGGCGGCGGCCCAGAGCTCACGGGGAACGGCGGGAAGGTCACCGGCGGGCGGGGTGTCGTCGGTGCGCCATGTCCGGGCCCGGGAGGCGGAGTCGGTGACCGGCGACCAGCCCGGGTCGCCCGTGGTGGCGAAGGCGGCCCAGGCGCGGACCATGCGGCGTGAGAGTTCATGGTCGGCGGGGGTGGGCGCGCCGCCGATGAGGAAGGCCGCGGAGTCGTCGTCCACGTTGCCGAAGGCGAAGGGGACGTCCGCGCAGTGCCAGGCCCGTACGGCCCCGTCCGGGCCGGAGCGCCGACGGTCGAAACGTGAGAGGAAGGCCCGACCCCCGCCCCGGGTGTGCTGCTCGGCGAGCCGGTGGGCGTACTCCCCGAACAGCAGGTCGCCGAAGACGGCGAGGTAGACGTCGAGGACCGGGGCCTGGGGCATCGCGGCGCGATATCCGGCCGTCAGGCCGTCCGGCAGACCGAAGTCCGCCGAGAGACGGTCGAGCTGCTCGTCCGTGGTCACCTTGGCGCTGCTGCCGACGGCGTCGAGCAGCCGGTACTCCTCCGTGGTGTGGCAGACCAGCAGATCCATCCCCCGGGTCACGCCGGCGGCCATGCCGGTGAGGGGGTCGGTGGGCAGGACGTCGCCGTCGAGGACCGGGGCGTAGAGCGAGGGGTCGTAGTGGCGGGATCCCGAGGCGGGGTCACGCCGGTAGTCGTCGACCACGCGGTCCGACGCGACGACCAGGTCCCGCGGGGTCATGGAGGTCAGGCCCTCGCGGGTGGCGGGGCAGCCGGCCGCGGCGGCGACCTCGCGCGTGGTGGCCGCGGCCATGCCGAGCGTCTGGGCGGGGCTGGCGGGGCTGTGGGCGATCGCCCGGTGGAACAGGCCGCGGGCACGGTCCATCACCATCAGGCAGGCGACCGAAGCGGCCCCGGAGGACTGGCCGGCGAGGGTGACGTTGCCGGGATCGCCACCGAAGGCGGCGATGTTCTCCCGGACCCACCGCAGGGCCGCGACCTGGTCGAGCAGGCCCCGGTTGTCCGGGTGGCCGGTCGCCCCGCCGCCCGGGACATGGCCGAAGCCCTCGAAGCCGAGTCGGTGGTTGAGGGTGACCACGACCAGACCGGCACGGGCGAGCGCGGTGCCGTCGAAGTCGGGCTGGGCCGAGGAGCCGAAGGTGTAGGCACCGCCGTGGATCCAGACCAGGACGGGCAGACGTCCGCCGTCGGGAGCCGGGGTCCATACGTTGACGGTGAGGACGTCCTCGTCGCCGGGGGACCACACGGGCGCGCCGGGCAGTTCGGCCGACTGCGGCGCGACCGGCCCGAATCGCGTGCAGTCCCGCACTCCGGTCCACGCCGGCACGGGGAGGGGAGCGCGGAACCGGTGGGCGCCGAACGGCGGGGCGGCGTAGGGGATCCCGAGGACGGCGACGACATCGGCGGCGGCCCGGAAGCCCCGGCACACACCGCTCGCCGTCCTGAAGTCGTCCACGCCTCTTTCCACGTCCACGTCCAGATCCACGTCCCCGTCCCCGTCCACCTTCATGAAGTCCGCCTCTCGCGGCCCGTTCCCGGTTCACCGGGGCGGGCGGACCTCACCTTCGCACCACTCGGCGCACGAGGACCAACACCGGGATCGGGACGATTGACACAGCCCCGATGTCAATCGTCCGACGGCACCGATCAGGTGCGGCCCGGACTCCGTCCGCTCACTCCGCCCAGTACGGCGAGAGCGCCCCCTCCTTGAACGGCGCCGGGCTCACGCTGAGTTCGCCCGCGAAAGGACGGTCGAGGACGAGGACCAGCAGCAGGCTGAACCCGATCAGCGCGGCCACCGAGGCGACGAACAGCAGCTGGATCCGCAGCCGGCGCATGCCGTACAGGAAGGTGAGCGGGATCAGGACGAACGCGCCGCCGAAGGCCAGGACCTGGAGCAGCGGCGGCAGTTGCTGCTCCGCCATGGTCAGGCGGGCCCGGCGCTGGGCGGCGACGTCGTTGAGATGGGAGACGGCCTCCTCGTAGAAGACCTCCTCGCGGGCGGTCTTCGGCTCGTACGCCTGGAGCACGTCGTAGGCGGCCTGGAGCTTGGTGGCGGTGGCCCCGTAGCTCGGCTCCCCGGCGCGCATGCGGGGCCACTGGGTCTCCACCACCCCGTGGACGTAGGCGCTCAGCGCGGCGTCCAGGTCGGCCCGGACCGGGGGCGGGAAGGCGGCGGCGTCACGGGCGATGAGCGCCACGTCGGTGGCCTCGGTCGCGACGACGGTCTGGGTGCTCTCCAGCTGCGTCCAGAGCGTGACAATCACGAAGGCGAGGATGATTCCGTAGATCGCGCCGAACATCCCCAGCGTCACCCCGACCATGTCGTTGTGCTCGCCGTCGGCCAGCGAGGGATATCTCCGGCGGGCGATCACGCTCCCGGTGACGGCCAGGGCGACGGTCCCGCCGACGGTGACCACCGTCAGGGTGAAGGTGCTGAAGTGATTGAGCAGCCAGAGCGACATGTGCCGGGAGTCTAGGTACGCGACGAGCACCGTCGACGCCCCCGACCGGCATGTCGGCCGGTGATCGTCCAGGAGTCCACACCATCGAGTGAGACAGGAAGGCGGCCCGTCCGGCGTGCACCGCGCTCCCTCCCGTCAGGGGGACGTCCGCCGGACCGCGCGAGCCGCGCTCCCGCCCGGCCCTCGGACGCCCGCCCGGCCCTCGGACGCCCGCCCGGTCTCGGTCACCGCCCGGCCTCCGGACACCCGTCGGCCCCGAGGCGGCCACCGCGCCTCGGGTACCCGCCGCATCGTGGGAACCCGGCGGGCCTCCCGTCCGACTTCTCCACCGCACCGGCACGGCAGCGGCGAAAGGCAGAGGATGGGCGGACTGGACATACGCATGCGCGGAGTCGCCTGCCGGCACGGCAGGAACGAGGCGGTCGCGGGCGTGGACCTGGACATCGCGGCCGGTGAACGCGTCGCGCTGACCGGGACGAACGGCTCGGGGAAGACCACTCTGCTGCGTGCCGTCCTCGGGCTGCACCGGCAGGCGAGCGGCAGCATCGAGGTCGGCGGGCGCACCGCGCGCTCGGCCGCCGACTGGGCCGTGCGGCGCCGGTCCTGCGCCTGGATCCCCCAGAAGCCGGCCGCCGGGCGGTTCCCGCTGCGCGGGGACGAGCTCCTCGCGAGCAGCGGGGCACCGGCCGACGCGGCCGAGGCCGCCGCCCGGCTCGGGGTCGGGGCACTCACCGGAAGACCCGTGGACACCCTGTCGGGCGGGCAGTTGCAGCGGATGTACCTGGCCCGGGCGATCGGCTGTGTCGGTGCGGGCGCCCAGGTGCTGCTGGCCGACGAACCCACCGCCGCGCTCGACTTCGAGGGCCAGGAGGAGGCCGCCGACGTCCTGGGCGCACTGCCGGTCACCCTCGTCGTCGTGACCCACGACCGGGCACTCGCCGCACGGTGCGACCGGGTCCTGGAGATGGCCGCGGGCCGGCTGCGGGAGGTCCGGTGAACGCGCTCGCGGCCGCCGACCTCGGCGCCGTGCTCCAGCTCGTCCCGGTGCAGCGCGCCGGGGTGGCCCTGCTCCTCGCGGCCGTCGCACTGCCGGTGATCGGCGTGGTCATCGTCGGCCTCGACATCATGCCGGTGCGGTTCGCGATGATGCACGTGGCGCTCCTCGGCATCGCCGTCGGGCTCCTGACCGGGCTCGACCCGATGCTGTGCGCACTGGTCGCCTGCGCCCTGTCCGGGGCCGGAGTCGCCCCGCTGGCCCGTACCCCCGACGGACTGTCCGGCGCGATGGGCCTGTTGATGAGCCTGGCGATCGCCGCCGCGCTCCTCGTCCTCGCCGTGTCCGGCGTCAACGCCTCAGGCGCGTTCGCGCTCCTGTGGGGGTCGATCCTCTCGGTCGGCACCGCCGACCTCGTGGTCCTCGCCGCCCTCGCCGTGGTCGTCCCGTCCCTGTTCTGGTGGCGGCGGCGCGAGGTGGCACTGCTGCTGTACGACCGCGAGCTCGCCCAGTGCTCGGGCGTGCCCGTCCGCCTCCTCACCACCGCGCTGCTGGTGCTCGTCGCCGTCGCCGTCGCGGGGGCGATCAAGCTGACCGGTGCGCTCCTCGTCGACGCGCTGACCCTGCTGCCCGCGCTCGCCGCGCGGCGCCTCGGCCGCTCGCTCTGGTCGATCACCCTGTGGGCGGTCGGCATCGGCGTCGCGGTCAATCTGACCGGCTTCCTTCTGGCCCTGTGGCTGGACTGGCCTCCCGGCCCGGTCCTCGTCCTGACGGCGGGGGCTGTCGTCCTCGCCGCGCATCTCGTTCCCGAACGGAGAAACAGCTCATGGCGCGCACCCGCGTCCGTACCGCCCGTATCGTCTCCCTCCTCGCACTGAGCGCGGTCCTTCCGCTCGCCACCGGTTGCGGAGGTGACTCCTCCTCCTCCGGCGCCGGCTCCCCCGGCGCGACCGCCCCCGAGACGGGCGGCGACAAGCCGGTGGTGGTCGCCACGACCACCTGGGAGGGTGCCTTCGCCAAGGCGGCGGGGGCCGAGGACGTCACGGTGATCGTGCCGCAGTCGGTGCACCACGCACCGGACTACGATCCCAAGCCCTCGGACCTTGCGGCCGTCGCGAAGGCCGACTTCGTGCTGTACGCGCCGTTCGAGCCGTACGCCGCGAAGATCAAGGAGGCGGCCGGCTCCAAGGCGAAGCTGGTCGAGGTCGCCCTCGACAACGACCCGGCGAAGGCCGGGGCCGAAGTCGCGCGGCTGGGAGACCTGTTCGGCACGAAGGACGCCGCCTCCCGGTGGAAGGCGGGTCTGGACACCGAGGTCGCGAAGCTGAACGGCGAGCTCAGGTCCGCCTGGCCGGGCGGGAGGAGCCCGGCCGTGGTCTCCCAGGTCTTCACCGCCTGGGCGGCCGGCCTCGCGGGCGCCACGACCGTGGGGACGTACGGCCCCGAGCCGGTCACCCCGGCCCAACTGGCCACCCTCTCGGCGAAGAAGCCCGCCTACGTCCTCGACAACGCGCACATGTCGACGGGCACGGTCCTGCCGGACGCGGGTGCGAAGCAGGTGAAGATCGTCAACTACCCGGGCGAGGACCTGGACCTGCTCGCGGTGTACCGCAACGCGGCGGCGGAGCTGAAGAAGGCCATGGGCGGATCCTGATCGGCCCCTCGGGGCGATCGGGCGGAGGGGAGGGGCGCACTGCGCGTCCCTCCCCTCCGTTCATGCCGTCCTACGGTCGCCGCGTGACGCGGTCACGCGGTCACGCGGTCACGCCTTGACGAGGGCGGCGCCCCGCTCCTCCTCGACCCGGCGCCGCAGGGCCGCGCGGTCGGGTTTGCCGGCCGCGGTGAGCGGGAGTTCCGGCAGGACGAGCAGGTGCTCCGGGTGCTTGTGCCGGTCGAGACCCCGCGTCGCCAGATGGCCGCCGAGGTCGTCCAGGCTCGGGCTCCGTGCCCCCTTGGCCACCAGGCAGGCGGCGAGCCGCTCCCCCATCAGCGGGTCGGGCACGCCCACGCACACCACGTCGCGGACCTGCGGGTGGGAGGTGAGTTCACGCTCGACCTCGGCGGGGCTGATGTTGGCGCCACCGCGTATCACCACGTCCTTGAGGCGCCCGACGACGTGCAGCACGCCCTCCTCGTCGAAGTGTCCGAGGTCGCCGGTGCGGACCCAGCCCTCCGTCGTGCGGTAGCGGGCGTCGAGGTCCGGTGAGGCCACGTAGCAGAGCGGGGTCATCGGGCCGCGCGAGACGATCTCGCCGATCCGCCCGTCGGGCAGCGGTTCGTGGGTGTCGGGGTCGGCGATGCGGATCTCGGCGACCCGGGGGTCGGGTCTACCGGCGACGACGCCGGAGCGGTCGGTGGGCGGGACGGTGTGGTGCAGTCCGGTGTGGCAGTTGACGCCGTCCGCCGACCCGTACAGGTTGACGACGGGACAGCCGAACGCCTCGGCCGCCGCCCGCGCGGTGGCCTCGTCGAGCGGCGCGCCGCCCAGGACGAGCGCGGTGGGCGCCGCCGGGAGGGCCCCGGCCCCCTCCTCCATGGCCTCCAGCATCATCCGGATCATGGTGGGGACGCCGAGGACATGGGTGGGGGCGTGTTCCCGTACGGCCGCCAGTGCCGCCTCGGGGGTGAAGTGGTCGAGCAGGACGAGGGTGCCGCCGTGACGGGCGAGCGTGACGGCCGTGCCGTTCGAGCCGAAGGCCGAACCGAGCGGGACGAGGAAGAGACAGCGGGGCGGAGTGTCGTCGGGCATGAGGGAGGCGAGGAAGTTGCCGCGCCCGCCCGCCAGGGCGTTGTGGGAGTACGCGATCATCTTCGGCTCCGCCTCCGACCCCGAGGAGACGAGGATCCGCGCGGCGCTGTCGGGGTCCGGCCTCGCCGGGACGAACCCGGTGGGGTCGGTGCGGAGCAGCTGCGCCAGCGGAATCGTTCCCTCGGGCGCGCTGCCGGGTCCGGCGGCGATCACGTGCCTCAGCGCGGGCAGGGCCGGCGCGAGGGCGTGGAGCTCGGCCGCGTGGGTCAGGCCCCTGTGCTCGGTGGCGGCGACGACGGCCACGGCCTCCGACCGCCGCAGCAGGCTCTCGGCCTCCGCGGCCCCGCGTCCGGCGGGGAAGGGCAGCGCGATCGCCCCCAGGGCCGCGAGGGCGAGATCGGCGACGACGGCGTTGCGGTGGTTGGGGAGCTGTACGGCGACGACGTCCCCGGCGCCGATACCGAGGCCGCGCAGGCCCTCGGCCAGACATCGGACCTTGCGGTCGAGGGCGGTGTAACAGAGTCTTCCCTTGGCGTCGATGACGGCCGTCCGGTGCAGGTCGGCGATCTGCCGGGCCCGGAACAGGCTGTACAGGTCGAGGTCCGGGCAGGTGCCGTCCACCACCCAGGAGCGGCGGAGCCGGGCGGGCAGCAGGTCGGTCAGGGTGACGGTCACGCGAAGCTCCAGGGGTCGGGAACGGCGGGGGCGCCGTGCGCGTCCCGGCCGATCGGGCCGGACAGGCGCGGGTCGTGGTGCAGGCCGGACAGACCGGACAGATCTGTGGTGACCGGGGTGGCCGTCAGCCCGTGGGAACGCAGCTGGTCCAGGGCGTCCTCCGTGCACATTCCCCGGACGTCGTACGCGGTGGCGGCCGGGGCGGAGGCGTCGCTCGGGGCGATCCAGCCGTCGGAGGTCCACAGGGGATGCCGGAAGCCGCCGGGCCGGCGCGGGTCCTGGCCGAGGGCCGCTCGCCGCAGGGCGGGAGCGAGCAGGGTGTCGGCCGCGCCGAGCAGCGAGGAGTCGACCCGTACGCCGTGGCCGGTGCGCTCGCGCAGCAGGAGTCCGGCGAGGACGGCCTCGGTGCCGTGCAGGCCGCCCAGGACGTCGAGGAGTGTCATCAGCGACGGTACCGGCGGCTCGTCCGCCGGGTGGACGGCCTCGCCCACGCCGGTGCGGGCCTGGACCATGAAGTCGGTGCCCATCGGGGCGCCGTCGATCCTGTCCGCCCAGCCGCCGGTGTAGGCGTACACGAGGGCCGGGTTGGCGGCGGCCAGGTGCTCCGCGTCGAGTTCGAGTGCGGCGGCCTTGCCCGGAGCCCAGTTGTGGAGGAACACATCGGCGTCGGAGGCGAGTGCGCGCAGTGCGCGGCGGCCGTCGGGCGACTTGATGTCGATCTCGACGGCCTCCTTGCCACGGTTGAGCGCCAGCCAGCGGGCGGAGACGCCGTCGCAGGCGGGCGGCATCCCGCGCAGCGGGTCCCCGCCCGGCGGCTCGACTCTGATCACCCGCGCCCCGAGCAGCCCCAGCAGATGGGCGGCGAGGGGTGCCTGGATACGGCGACCCGCCTCGAGGACCGTCAGGCCGGACAGTGGCCGGCCCGCCGGAGGAGGCCCTGCGGTAGCTGTGACACCCGCCCCCAGCGTGGTCAGGGTCCACGGGGCGGCGCCGTCGTCCTCTCCGGCCCGTTCGGCGAGCGTGCGCAGTCGGCACACCTCCGCGCCGGAGACCGCGGCCGCCTGCCGGACGCGCTCCCAGGTCTTGCCCCGGGTCACCTCGTGGAGGGCGACCGGGAACGGCGCGCAGGCGGTGGCGTACCGGAGCTGGAAGGGCCGCCAGCCCGCCCGTATGGCGTCGGCGGGGGCCTCGAGGGCGCGCCAGAACGCCGCCCAGTCCCCGGGGTCGAGCGTCTCCAGCTCGAAGAGGACACCGTCGGAGGAGGTGAACGGCGGTCCGCCGGGGGCGGGTTCGACGGCTTCCGGCTCGTCGGCCCCGGCGGCGGCGAGGTACTGGGAGACGGCGAGAAGCCCGGCGCGGTCGGCCGTCGTGCCGACCCGCGGCGCGGGGCCGCCTCGGGCCTGGCCCACGAGTCCGGCGAGCAGGCCCTGGACGGTGAGCACACCGGTGGCGGTCGCCAGGAGGTCGACGCCGAGGCCGCGCGGGGACCCGTGGCGGCGGCCGTGCACGGCCATCACACCGGTGGCGGCCTGGGCGGTGGCCTCGTCCTCGATGCCGGAGCCGCGCGCGCCCCAGGCGGTGCGGGCCGTGACGGGCGCGAATCCCGCTCCGCCGAGAGCGATCTCGCCGGCGTCCGCGTCGTCCGAAGTGCCGCCGGTATCGCCGGTGTCCACGTTCTGTGCGCGTGCTCCGAGCCGTCTCAGGTGGTCGGCGACGACCCGGGTCAGGGCCGGAGGCCCGGCGAGGTCGAACCGCAGCGCGTCGAGCGGACGCCCGTCCTCGGTCGGAACCCGGACGTCGAGCGGGCTGCGGACCACGGTGTGCGCGGTCGCTGGTGACGCCATGCCTCTCCTCTCCTGGCGCGGCGACGGCCGCGCGCGGGGACTGTCTCGATCGCGGGAACCGGCGGGCCGGTGCGCCCGACCACTTCCACGGGCAGGCAGTCGGACGCGTGTTCTGTCGAGTTCCCGGGAGAGGGAGGAAACCGTGATCGATCATGACGTAACGGATGTCGACCTGCTGCGGAAGCGGCTGTCCGCGTTCGTCCGCGACCGGGTGTTCCCGTGCGAGCCCCTGCTCGACGCGGGCGGGCCGTCCGCCGCGATCCAGCGGGACCGGCTGCGCGCGGAGGCGCGTGAGGCAGGGCTGTGGGCGCTGCCCCTGCCGTCCGAACTGGGAGGCGGTGGACTGTCGTTGAGCGCCTATGGCGCGCTGGCCGAGACGGAGGGCGCCAGTGACCACGGTCCGGCCGCCGTGGGTTCGGCGTCCCTGCTCGATGCGACCATGCTGACCCGGCACGCTTCGCCGCGGGTGCGGACCGAGCGACTCCCCGGCCTGGTCTCCGGGGAGCTCCGCACCTGTTACGCGATGACGGAGCCGGACACGCCCGGCACCGAGCCCACGCTCGCGTCGACCCGGGCCGAGCGACGGCCCGGAGGCGGCTGGAGCGTCACGGGCCGGAAGTGGTTCGTGTCGAACGCGGCCGACGCGGACCTGGTGACCGTGCTCGCCCGCACGAGCGGATCGGCCGGTGACCGCGAGGGCCTGTCACTGATCCTCGTGCCCACCCGCTCCCCCGGCTTCCGGGTCGTGCGCGAGCTCCCCGTCCTGGGGGCCACCGGACAGTACGAGATCGAGTTCGACCGGGTCGAGGTCGACGAGGACCATGTCGTCGGCGAGCCCGGGCGTGCGCTCGCCGTCGCGGGAGAGCGTCTCCAACTGGGCCGCACCCTGCGGGCGTTGCGCTGGGTCGGCCAGGCACAGCGGGCCTTCGACCTGATGTGCGAGCGCGCCGGCGCGCGGCAGGGCATCCGAGGGCCGTTCGCCGACCGCCAGCTCGTCCAACAGCATGTCTTCGAGGCGCTGTTGGCGCTGCGGACCACGCGACCGCTCGTGCACGAGGCGATGGCGCTGGTCGCCGAGGGCCGGGACGCCCAGGTGGAGGTGGGCCTGGCGAAGACGGCGGCGGCCCGCACCCTCCAGGATGTCGCGGACCGCGCCGTCCAGGTCTTCGGCGCCGCCGGCCTCGGTCCGGACACGCCGCTTCCCGCGCTGTTCCGCACGGGGCGGACGGCCCGGATCCTCGACGGTCCCGACGAGCAGCACATCGCGTCGGTCGCCCGGCGCGTGCTGCGGAGCCGGCGGGACCGGGCCGTCGTGCCCGGCAGCTGAGGCCGGGCCCCGCCGCCCTGCCCGGCCGAGGTCGAGCCGGTGGTCGCACGGCCCGAGGTCGACCCGGTGTTCACACCTGATCGAGGTCGACCCGGCCCTCGTCCGTGCCCGAGGTCGACCCGGTCTTCATCCGTGCCCGAGGTCGATCGGACCGTCACACCTCGCCGAGGTCGACGCGGCCGAGGAGCGCGGAGAGGCCGAGAGCCAGGAAGAAGTCGCCCCAGACCAGTTCGTGCCGGACGGCCGTACCACCGGGCGCGTCGTAGCAGCCGTCGAGGAGCATGCCGACCGGCCGAGGACCGCCCGGCCGCGTGAGGTGGGCGTCCGCGAGCCGGTGCAGGACGGCCACCGCTCGGGCCGCGCACGCGGATGCCGAGGGCACCCCGGGAACGAGCGCGAGCTTCAGCAGGGCGACCGCGGTGATGGCCGCGGCGGAGGTGTCACGAGGACCGTCGGGGTGCCGGGTCTCGGCGGGCGGGACGAGCGGGCCGGTGAGGAACTCGCAGCGTTCGATGAGCAGTTCGGCCGCCTCGGTCAGCAGCCCGGAGCCCCCCGAGGGAGTCCCCCCGAGGAGCAGGCCGTCCGCGACCGCGAGGAGGAGCCAGGCCTCGCCGCGGGTCCAGCCGGGGGCCGGCTCCGGTTCGGGCTCCCAGTCGTGCTTGTCGTTCCTGCGCCAGGACGGGCGGGGCCTCCGGGAGCCCTCGCCGGGCAGGCACAGCTCCAGGTGGCGGTGCAGATGCGCGACGGCGGCCGCCCGGCCCTCGGGCCCCGCGGACGCCAGCAGGGGCACGAGGCCGGGGACTCCGTCCGCCCGCGCCCGCAGCCGGGGCCCGCCGAGAGCCGCGCCCCAGGGGACCAGGCCGAGCTTCGGCTCCCAGGCGGCGAGGGCGGCCCGCGCCGCCCGCTCGCGCAGGACTCCGGCGGCCTCGTCCCCGGTGGCCAGGGCGGTGCCGTACCAGAGGATGAGGCCTCGGGTCGCGGTGTCGGCGTCGGTCCAGGGGGCGAGCCCGGCGGTGGCGGCGGCCGCCGCCGAGCGATGCCCGTCGCCCTCGGTGTGGCGGGCGCGCAGCCACAGGAGCCCCGCCCAGAAGCCGCCGGTCCACGACCCTCGTCCGGTGGTCGTCCAACGGCCGTCGGCGGGGTCCGCGTACAGCGGGAAACGGGCGCCCACCTGCTCGGCCGTCTGCCCGACCCGCCGGGACAGCCGGTCGAGAGCCTCCTCGACCCAGCCGCCGTGCACACCGGAGAGCTCCGGGTCGGGGTGCGCTCCGGAGCGCCCCGGGCCGAGGTGCGCTCCGGACCGCCCCGGCTCGTCCTCGACGCCGCTCCGCCCCCACCCGTCGTCCAGGTCCCTCCGCCCGCGCTCCTCGCTCACGCCGGAGCACCCGCCCTCGTACGGCGCTCCCGCAGCGCCCATACCAGGGCGACGGCAGCCGCGACGGCGAACTCCACCGCGACCAGGATCCAGCCCTGCCCGTACCGACCGCGCTCCGCGAGCAGCCCGAACAGCGGGGGCCCCAGGGCGAAACCGGCGAAGAACCCGGCGGCGACCAGCGCGGAGTCCCGGCCCGCGCGACCGGGCGCCGCCCGCTGCATCACCAGCACCATCGAGACCGCGTTGCCGGAGACGGCGAACACTCCGACCGCGACGGCCGCCACCCAGACGAGGGGCTCGGCGCGGAGGGCCGCGGCAAGGAGCAGGGCCGCGGCCACGGCCCCGCCCGCGAGCAGGCCCGGCAGCCAGGGCGCCCGGCCTGGTGTGGCGGCGCGCGACCAGCCGACGCGCCCCGCGATCCCGGCGACGCCCAGGACGGCGACCAGCGCCCCCGCCACGGCCGGGCCCATGCCCAGCCGCTGGGCACCGAAGAGGGAGAGGTAGGTGTTGACGGAGGCGATGCCCGCCCCCAGGAAGAGCGAGAAGGCCGCGAGCCACCGCACGAGCCCACCGGCTCGGGACGGTGCACCCAGGGCGGCGCCGCCCTTCGGCGGCGCGTCGGCCGGCAGCGCGCGCCATGCCCACACGGCGGCGAGGAGCGACGATCCGGCCGCCACCCACACCGCTCCGCGCCAGCCGATCACTCCCGCCGCGGCGGCGAGCGGCAGCCCGGCCGCGAAGGCGCCGAGCTGGACCCCGGACTGCTTGGTGCCGGTCACCGCGCCCCGCCTCGGTGCGGGGACCGCGGCCAGAATCGCCTTGTTCGTCGCCGGGTTGGCGAGGGCCTGCGGGAGTCCGCCGAGCGCCACGGCCACGAGCAGCAGGGCCGGGCCCGGGGACGCGCCGATCAGGGCGAGCGCCCCCGCCGAGGTGCCGAGCAGCGTCACGAGGGCGCGGCGCGGGCCGACCCGGTCCACGATCCGGCCGCCGGCGGGCGACAGCACGGCGGCCGTGCCGAACCCCACGGTGGTCGTCAGACCGAGGAGCGTCTCCGAGACACCGAGCCGGTCGACGAGACGCGGGCCGAGCGCCCCGATCAGGAAGAGCTGCATCATCGAGAAGGCCATGGCCGTCGTCAGGAGGGCGGTCAGCCCGGGCACCGTGCCACCTGGGACCCCGCCCGGTGCGGCCTCCGCCGTCTCCGCGCCCTTCACGCTCCTCACGTGGTGCCCCCTCCCCGTTCGACGGCCGGTCCCTCCGTCGTCGACCTCCAGAAGTCGTTCCGAGCCACCGTCGGGTTCCCGAGACGCTCTTGTGGGACGCACCACAGTCGCGTACGCATGACACGACAGGTCGAAGGGGGCGGCCTCGGCGCGAGCTTGCCCGCCCTGAGGACTCCGGAGAGAGTGCGAGGATGGGCGGGCCATGACACCGGGCCGATGTTCGCGAGGAGTGCGGGCCGCGACATTCGCGGCCGTCTGTGTGCTGCTCGCGGCCACCGGCCACATCGTCATGTCGGGCCGGGCCGTGCCCGGTTGGACGCTGCTCCTCGCCTTCGCGGTCACCATGACGGCGGCCTGGGGCCTCGCGGCCCGCGAACGCGGTCTGCTCGCCGTCACGACGGCCACCGTCGCGGTCCAGGGCCTGCTGCACTCGGTGTTCTCCTGGGCCCAGTCGCCCGTCGTCGCCGTACCCACGGCGTCCGCTCCCGGCGCGTCCGCTCCCACAGCGACGGATCACGCGCGCATGGGCCACATGGATCACATGAACCCCCTGGGACACGGCGGAACGGCGCACGGCGCCATGGGCCACGGGGTCACCGGACACGAGGCCATGGGCCACGGCCTCATGGGGCACGGGGTCACGGGACACGGGCTCGTCGCGCAGGCCGGGACGGCCGTCGCCGAGACTCCCGCCGCCCACGACATGACAGACATCGCCTCGTCCTCCGGCATGCTGTCGGCGCACCTCCTGGCCGCACTGCTCAGCGGTCTGTGGATGGCGTACGGCGAACGGGCCGCGTTCCGTCTGCTGCGGGCCCTTCCCGCGGCGCTCCTGCGCCCCCTGTGGTTCCCGGCCCTGTGGACCCTGTTCGCCGCCGTCGTCCCCGTACCCCGGGACAGGCTCCGTCTGCGTCCGGTGCGCGCCGGTGACGAGCGTGCCCCACGGCGACTCCTCCTCGCCCATTCCGTCATCTCCCGAGGTCCCCCACGGGCGTTCGCTGTCCACTGACAGCTGGATCCCCGAGCACGACGGCGCGGTGCCGTCGCTCGGGCATCGGCCGCGCCCTTCCGGCCCGGCCGTACCCGTCACCGGCGCCGCGCTTCACGCGCCGCCGGATTCCCCTTGCCTCGTAAGGACTTGTGGCGATGACTCCTGCCCACGACACCCTCCACCAGGGACCGACGAGACCGTCCCGCCCCACGCACACGGCCGACTCCGACGCGGCGACGACCCTGCTCGCGCTGGCGGCCAGGGACGGCGATCCCGCCAAGGCCGACCTCTTCGTCCGTGCCCTGCACCACGACGTGCGGCGGTACGTGACGTACCTCAGCGCCGACCGTCAGGCCGCCGACGACCTCACCCAGGAGGTCTTCCTGCGCGCGCTGGCGTCGCTCCCCCGGTTCGAGGGCCGTTCCTCGGCCCGTACCTGGCTGCTGTCCATAGCCCGCAGGACCGTGGTCGACAGCCTGCGGCACGCGGCCGCCCGGCCCCGCCTCTCCGACCGCGACGACTGGCAGCGGGAGGCGGAGCACACCCAGCCCCGGGGCCTCCCCGGCTTCGAGGACGGCATCGCCCTCGCCGAGCTGCTGGCCGCCATCCCGGCGGAGCGGAAGGACGCCTTCGTCCTCACCCAACTCCTGGGCCTGCCTTATGCCGAGGCGGCCGAGGCCATCGGCTGTCCCGTCGGCACGGTCCGCTCGCGCGTCGCGCGGGCCCGCGCCTCGCTGGTCGATCTGCTGCGCGGCGAGGAGGCCCCTCGACCGGCGTCCGTACCGGCCGAGGGACCGATGCCGCGCAGGAGGTTCACCCGGGCACCCGCCCTCGCCTGACCTGCCGTGTCGTGCTGTGCCGTCGGGGTGCGGCGGTGCGGGGCCGCGGTGCTCCGCGGTCCCGCCCCGTCCCGGCGGCAGCCGCGAACGGGCGGAGGGGCGGGAATCCGAGCGTCCGGGGATCCGGGGATCCAGAGATCCGGGGATCCGGGGATCCGGGGATCCGGGGATCCAGGGGTCCGGGGATCAGGGTTCCGGGGATCCAGGGGTCCGGGGATCAGGGTTCCGGGGATCCAGGACCCGTGGAACCGAACCGCCCGTCCGTCCGACTCCTCCGGAGACGCGCGCCCGGGCCGAGGCGCGCGGAAGCCCGTGCGCCGGAGGGGTGGCTGATGGACGACGAGTCCCGGGAGTCCGGCTCGCGGGCGCGGACGGCGCCGCCCCGCGCCCTCTCGCCGCGGACGGCCGTGTGCGGCTTCCTCCTGCTCCTGGCCCTGGTCTTCGCTGGGTCGTACGCGCTCGGAGCGGCCGTCGGCCCGATCGGCCCGGGCGCCCGCCCGAACCCCGCCCCGGCATCGGTCTCCACACCGGCTTCGGCACCGGCCTCGCCCCCGAGCGGTACCCCCGGAGCGGGCGTCGCGCCGGCGGAGACCGACGCCACGGGTCATCCGCACGGGGGCGGCCACCGGTGACCGCTCCTCACTCGGACGCGGGTGTCGTGGTGGGGCGGGCGAGCAGCCGGCGCGGATCGGCCGCCCGCGTGATCGCCGTCTCGACGGCCGTGATGCGGTCGGCGAGCAGCCCGAGGGCGGCGACCGCCCGCGTCAGCGGGTCGTCCTCGGCGCCTCCGAGCATCCTGGTGCGGGCGTGGGCGGCGATGATCTCCGCCCAGCGCTCGGCCTGAGAGACCGTCATCGTGTCGCGGATGAGCGCGAGTCGGAGGAGGTTCGCCTCGGCTTCGGTGGTGAGCGTCTGAGCCTCGGCCGTGTAGTGGTCGTCGACGACGGCGGCGAGTTCGGCGTCGTTCATCGCGGGAGCGAGGCGGGTCGTGATCTTGTTCATGTTCCGGTACGAGCCCTGGAGCCGGAAGGGCGGCTCGGTGCGGGTCGAGTCCGAGCGGGCGGCGGACGCGATGTAGGCCGCGTTGACCGCGAGGACGGTCTCACGGGCCGCGAGCAGGTGGCGCAGGACGGCGAGGACACGGTCGAGTTCGGCGGGGGCGTAGGGATGGGCGAGGCGGTCCCGGCGTGCCGTGGGGTCGTCCCCCGCCAGGCGGGTGAGCAGTTCCAGGTCGGCGCGGTCGCGTCCCGCGAGCGGGGCCAGGACGGGGTGGGACGTGAGGGCGTTCTCGACGAAGCTGAGGGCGAAGGCCGCCTCCTTGCCGCTGAGCACGTCGCCGAGGTTCCAGACGTCGGCGCGGTTGGCGAGCATGTCGGGGATCCGGAAGCGTTCCCCCGACTCCGTGTAGGGGTTTCCCGCCATGCAGACGGCGAAGCGCTTGCCCCGCAGGTCGTGGCCGGCGAGCGTCCGGGTGGCGTCGCAGAGGGGGATGAACTTCTGGAGGAGCTCCGGTGAGCAGTGCTGGATGTCGTCCACGTACAGCAGGACGTTGTTGGCCGCCGCCAGGGCGAACGAGATCTTCTCCAGTTCCCTGCGCGCGGCGGCGTCGGGCGCCTCGTGCGGGTCGAGCGAGGTCGTGGTCCGGCCGAGGGCGGGGCCGTCGATCCTGACCAGGAGGAGCCCGAGGCGGTCGGCGACGTACTCGATCAGGGTCGTCTTGCCGTACCCCGGCGGGGAGAGGAGCAGGAGCAGCCCGTGGGAGTCGGTGCGCCTGGCGTCGCCGGCGGCCCCTATCTGCTTGGCGAGGTTGTCGCCGATCAGGGGGAGGTAGACCTCGTCGACGAGCCGGTTGCGGACGAACGAGGACATGACCCTCGGCCGGTACTCGTCCAGCCTCAGCCGGGCGCGTTCGGCCGCGACGAGGGCGGCCCGGTTCCGCTGGTAGGCACGGAAGGCAGGCACGTCCTCCGTCGCGAACCCGGTTGTGCTGAAAAGGAATTCATCGAGTCGCAGTTCCAACACCCCGCCCCGCACCCGTGGATGGGTACCCAGGAGGCCGGTGACCTTCGTCGTGGTGGCGGCGTCCACCACATATCGGTCGAGTTCCGGGGTGAGTTCGACGGCCACCGCCTCGACGAGCACGCCGTCGTCCAGTGGTTCGCCGCAGGCCGAGGCGTACGCGCCCAGCCAGCCTTCGACGAGCTGCCGGCGGGCGGCGGGGTCCGTCAGGGCGGCGAGGTCGTCGTCGTAGGCCGAGCTGCCGACGGCCCTGCGGAACTTCTCCAGGAAGGTACGCGCGGCCTCGGACACGGCGAACCCCTGCGGCCCCGAGGCCAGTTCCTCCAGGAGATACGCGGCGGCCGCCGCGTCTCCGGTCTCGGCGGCCAGCTCGTGCCGGAGCCCGTCGACGGACGAGGCGGCTCCGAAGAGGTCCCGGGCGCGGGACAGGGAGACCGCCCGGCGGGTCCACTGCTCCCGGGCACCGGCCGCGGGGACGCCCGCCCAGAAGATCTGCGCCGTCGCCCGTGCCTCCGCCCGGTGGCCGAGCGGCCCGGCGTTCTCCCTCAGCGCGAGCACGGCTTCGAGGATGAGGAGCGCGTCGTGGTCGTGGACGCCTCGCTCGTATCCCTCGTCGTAGGCGGCGGACGCGGTTCTGCGCACGAGCCGGGCCAGGGACCTCTCCGAACCGTCGGCCCCGTCCGCTCCGTCCCCGGGGTCACCCGGTTCTCCGGTGCCTCCGGGGTCCGTCGGGCCCCCGGGGCCCCCGCCCGCCAGGGCGTCGGCGCCGTACTCGGCGAGGAGGCGGGCCGCCAGGTACTCCGAGCGGTAGACCTCGGGCGACTCGGACGGGAGCGTGCGGGCCCAGTACGGCCGGGTCGCGGCGAAGTCGGGGTCTTCCACGGGGGCGCGGTAGTCCGTACCGGTGACGGCGAAGGCAAGGGTGTCCCCGTACGGGACGAGTGTCAGCTCGGTGGCCTGCCGGTTGACGGCGAAGTGGTGCCGGCCGAGCCGGACGGTGTCGCCGCCGTCGGAGAACAGGTCGGTACGGTCCCGCAGCGCACGCCCGGCCTCCTGGCGGGCGGCGGTGAGCCGGCCCTCCAGCTCCTCCGCCCTGACCCGGTCGCCGAGCTCGCGGAGCTGCGCGCCGGTGCGGCGGACCCTGGCGACCATGGGGTCGGAGGCGAAGTACGTGTGCACCTCGTCCGGGCTTCCCAGGTCCGAGGCCCGTCGGGTGATCGCCTCGAGCACCCGGACCGCCGAGTCCGCCAGGCGTTCCGCACGCCGGGCGCGGGCGTCCTGGAGCGACTGCTTGCGTGCGGCGAAGGCGTCGTGGATCTCGGCGCGCCGCTCGGCGACGTCGGCGAGGAATCCGTCGTGCTCGGCGAACCGGGATTCGAGGTTCTCCAGCTGGAGCAGCAGACGGGCGAGCTGGTCGTCGCAGTGCTCGGGGGTGTCGGACGCCGTCAGGGCGCCGGTGACGGTCTGACCGAGCAGGGCGAGTTCGGCGGCGAACTCGGCCCGGCCCTCGCCCTCGAGGAGCTCCGCGCGCCGTGCGCCGAGGACGGCGCCGGCGCGGTTGGCCGCGCCCAGGACTCCGGCGATCCGCTCCAGGATCGAGGTGCGGACGGTGGCGTCACCGACGTCGAGGCCGGCCACGATCTCGCTCAGGGTGCGCAGCCCGGTGGTCAGGGCCTCGAGCCGCTCGCCGACGGGTCCCGCCTCGGCGACGGTGGCCAGCGCTCCGGCCTCGGCCTCGATCCGGCCCACCTCGGTGTGCTGGACGGCGAAGGCGTCGTCGCCCCGGAGAAGGGCGACGGCCCGCCGTGCCGCCGAGGTGATGTCGCCCTCGACGTCCCGGGCGAGGGCGTCGATGGCTGCGGTGTCGGCGTACCGCATCTCCTTGAGGGTGATCAACCGTCCTTGGGCACGCCGGAGTTCGGTGATCCGCGCGATCCACTCCTCGGCGGTGGCGGGCATCTCGCTGCGGACGAGCCGGACGAGCCTGCCGACGCGCTGCCCGGCTTCCTCCAGGGCCTCGGCCGCCTGCCGGGTCAGGGCGGTCACGGTCGCGAACTCGCCGAGAACCTGCTCGGCGGTGGCGCGCACCTCGCCGAGGGGTGTACGGAGGTCCCCGGCCTCCGGGGAGCCCAGCCAGTGGTGGGCGTCGCCCGCGCGGACGGAGGCGGTGACGAGTGCCTCGTACACCTCCCGGCTCGGGCTCGACTCGGTGGCCTGCCGGGCGATCGACAGGCAGTCGGAGATGCCCCGGACGAGGTCCGCGTTGCCGATCCGGGCCAGCGCCCCCTCCCCCGTACCGCTCGCGTGGGCGTGGGTGTCGGCGACGTACGGAGTGCGCCAGATCTGTACGGGGTGGACTCGGCCCGGCTCGCCGGTGGTGGTGCGCAGCACGAGCATCGTGCCGTCCTCGAAGAGCGCGTACCCGCCGCAGGTGAGCGGGGCCGCGATCTCCTTGCGGATGAGGTTGTACGGCAGGAGGAGGAAGCTGCCTTCGCGCTGGTCGTGGAAGACGTGGAGGAGGTCCTCGCCGTCGGGCGACCGGACCACCCGCTCGAAGGCGGGCCCGTCGGCCCCGGCGGGGCCGAGCGTCCCGGTGGCGGGGACCTTCCCGGTGCCGGAGGTCTTGCCGCTTCCGGAGGTCTCCGCCGTGGCGAACGTCCTGACCGTGCCGGAGCCGAGGCAGTATCCGCCGGGGAACACGATCCCTTCGTCCCCGGGCAGCCGAAGGCAGGCCTGCCCGATGCCGTCCACCCTGGTCACGGCCCCGGTCGGCGTGTTGACGACGAGGTGGCGGTACGCCTCCTCCTTGTACGGGCGGACGCGCACCAGGAGCAGATGCCCCACGACGGCGTACGAGACGTCGGCGTCGGCCAGGGACTGCAGGGGCTCGTCGACCGGCTCGGCGTAGACGCCCTCGTCCGTCTCGGTGTCGTTCTCGGTCTTGACCGTCAGCGTGCCGCCGGCCGTGGCGAGGAAGACACGGCCGCCGAGCGAGATGTGCGGGGTGCGGCCGGGTACGTGGTCGTCGCGGGTCGTCCCGATCCAGTCGACGTCGTGCGACGGCGGCAGGACGTGATCGCGTTCTCCGCGCGCGTCCAGGAACGCCGTCTCGCCCGACGGACCGACCGACCACCGCAGGACCCGGAGGTCGTCGGCCTGCTCCCCGACCCGGAAGACCGCGAGGATGCGGCCCTCCACACGGCGCAGGCGCACCAGGCGCGCACCCCTGAAGTAGCGGTGGAGCGCCGTGAACTCCCTTACGAACCCGGGGTCGTCGAGGAGTCCGGGGACGGCGTCGTCGGCCAGCGGGTTCAGGTCGCGGTCGTACAGGGTGAAGACCTCGGCGACCGGCCGCTCGGCGTTCCCCGCGGCGGGCGGCGTGTGACAGCCGAGGAGCAGGATGCCGTCGTGCCCCTCCCCGACGGCGACGACGTCCCGCGGCACCCCGTTGCGCTCGGTGAGCAGCCGGCCGGTGCCGGTGAGGTCGAGCTCGCCGGAGCCGAACTCGGCCGTGCGGGCCCGGTTCAACGCCTCTGCGCGCCGGGCCAGTTCGGCGGCCTGTCCGGCCAGCCGGTTGCGCAGCACGGCGTACGTGTCCTGGTCGATTCCGGCGCTCATCCGGCTCTGCTCCCCTGTGATGGTCCGCTCCGCGGTGCTGTGATGGATGGGGGTCCGGTGCCGTGGACTCCCCCCGGGCAGGGGGAGTCCACGGCACCGGCCCCTTGGTGACCGCACCCCCGTGGCGGTCAGCTCTCGACGGTCAGCTCTTGATCGCGCCGTTGAGGGCGGCGGTGTGGCCCGCCCCGGCGCCGGTACCGCCCGCCTCCACGCCCGCGCTGCCCGCCCGGCCGGCCTGTCCCGCGTCGAGCACACCCGACCTCATGACCTTCGCCAGCAGCGCGGAGACGCTGAGGTTCTGTACATCGGCGCTGGACAGCGAGCCCAGGACCTTCGTGAGGTCCTCGGTGAAGGAACCCTCGCCGTCCAGCCAGGGGCCCGCGAGGGCCTGAGCGGTCCGGGAGTGGTCCATGAAGCCGTCGACGGACTTGCCGAGGGCGATCGACTGGACGAGACGGTCGAGGAAGACGGACTCGCCGCCGACGATGTTGATGTCGGCGTGCTCCAGACCGGTGGCCAGGACGGTCGCCTGGGCCTCGGCGACCTGCCGCTGCACCTCCAGACCGGCGAGCCGGATGTCCTTCTCCGCCTCCAGCCGGAGCCGGTACTCCTCGTGGGCACGGGAGGCCTCGTCGAGCGCGGCCATCGCCGCCGCCTTCTCGGTCAGACCGGCGGCCTCCGCCTTCAGCTTCTCGCCGATCGCGGCCGCCTCCGCGAGGGCCTGCTCGCGGTTGCCGACGGCCTCGGCACGCATCCGCGCCTCGGTCGCCCCGGCCTCCGCACGGCCCGTCTTCTCGATGGCGTCGGCCTCCTTCTCCCGGACCTGCACCGCCGCGAGCCCCTCGGCCGCCGCCTGCGCCTGCACGCCCTCGGCGAGGCGGATCTTGGCACGGGCCTCCATGTCGGCGGCCCTGTTGCGGGCCTCGGCCAGGGTGAGCTCCTCGGCGGCCCGGTGCACCGCGGCCTGCTCCGCCGCCTCCGCCGCCTTGATGTCCTTGACGAGCCTCTCCTGTGCCTCCGCCTCGGCCGCGATCACGATCGCCTGCCGGGTGCGCTCGGCCTCCTCGACCGTACGGAGCCGCTTGATGGACTCCTCCTGCTCGGCGACCGTACGGTCCACCGCGATCCGCTCGCGGATCACCTCCGCGATGTCCCGGCGCTCCGACTCCACCTCCTTCTCCGCCGAGATACGGGTCAGCTCCGTCTCCCGGTCGCGGGCGATGACCTCCAGGAGACGGTCCTTCTCGATCCGCTCGTTCTCGACGGCGATGACCCGCTCACGGTTCTTCTGCGCGACGGCGACCTCGCGGGCCTGGTTCTCCCGCTGGATGCCGAGCTGCTCCTCGGTCCTGAGGAACGCGCTCTGCGCCCGCAACCGCTCCTCCTCCACCACCCGGGCCGTCTCGGCCTCCTCGCGGGCGCGGACCGTGTCGATCTCCCGCTTCTGCTTGATCTCCGCGTCCGCCTGACGCCGTTCCAGCTCGAGGATGGCCTCGCGGGCGTCGACGTTCTGGCGGGTGATCTCCTTCTGCTCGTGCTGGCGGAACTCGTTCGTACGGACGTTCTCGACGGCGGTCAGTTCGGTGATCTTGCGGATGCCCTGGGCGTCGAGGATGTTGCCGGGGTCGAGCTGGGTGAGCGGGGTCTGCTCCAGGTAGTCGATCGCCGCGTCCTCCAGGCTGTAGCCGTTGAGGTCGATGCCGATGATCTCGATGATCCTGAAGCGCAGTTCCTCCCGCTTGGTGTAGAGGTCGGTGAAGTCGAGCTGCTTGCCGACCGTCTTGAGCGCCTCGGAGAACTTGGCGTTGAACAGCTCCTGCAGGGTGGCCTTGTCACTCGCCCGCTCGGTGCCGATGGCCTGGGCGACCTTGATGACGTCGTCCACGGTCTTGTTGACCCGGACGAAGAACGAGATCCGGATGTCGGCACGGATGTTGTCCCGGCAGATCAGCCCGTCGCGTCCGGTGCGGGAGATCTCGATGGTCTTCACCGAGATGTCCATCACCTCGGCCTTGTGCAGGACAGGCAGCACGATCTGTCCGGTGAAGGTCACGTCGACCTTCCGCATCTTGGAGACGATCAGGGCCTTGCCCTGCTCCACCTTCCGGAACAGCCGGGTGACCACGAAGAGGAGAGCGACGGTGACGATCAGGACGACGGCGACGAACACGCCGATGCCCGCGGTCAGGAAATCCATGAGAGAACCCCGTGTCGATGGAGGCGGTCGATGGAGGAGAGGGGAAGCGGAGAAGGAAGGGGAAAGGTGCCTGGCTCGCGCGGCATGAAGGCACGGACCGGCGACAGCCGGAGCGAGAGGAGAGGATCCTTCGCGGCGGGCGGCGCCTCGTGGGGGAGCGCCCGGAGGAACCGGTGGCCCGACTACGCGGACGCGGTCACGTGGCGTGGACCGGGAGGCACTGCCGGCAGCGCCCGTTCATCGGGGACCAGCTTGGCGAGCAGCGGCACGAGGGAGAAGGCGAGGAGCGGGCCGCCGGGGTCGACCGGACCCCTCGGGCCCATCTGAGCAACCCGGCGGACCGGTTCGGCCCGACCGGCCCGGCCGAGGGCGGGGAAACCGAGGGAAGGGCCGAGAAGCTCTCGCATGGCTCGCTCCCCCCGTCTCCCCACGATTTCCGACTACCGGCATCGGGGCCGCGCCCACGTCCTGCCGTCACACCATTCTCCGCCATGGATGCGGCTTCGGTCATTGCCGTGATCCAGCAGTCCTTAACGCCTTCTTGATGCCGGTGCCGAGCACTCGCGAGCCGCGTGGGACGCTGGGGACGCACGTCAGGAACTCGTCACGACGTGCCGGAGGACGGGGAGGGGCCGTGACGGAGCAGGGCGCGGCGGAACGGAATGCCGCAGCGGACCATCTGGAGGGATACGCGGAGATCCTGACGGGCGTGAGCGCGACCGGCCGCAGGCTCACCCGTGAGGAGCGGGACGCGCTGCGGTCCCGCGGGGAACGGGCGGCGGAGGCCGGCATCGGGCTGCGCGCCCTCGTCCGGGCTCATCTCTCGGCCGCTCAGCGCGTCCTCCCCGATCTGTCGCCCGGTGCCGCCGGGCATCTCCTGAGCGCCGTCGAGCAGGCCGTCGACGTCTTCGCCGAAGGCCACGAGCGGGCACAGCGCCTGGCCATCCGTCAGCAGGAGGCGGCACGGCGGGAGTTCATCGACGACCTGCTGCTCGGTCGCAGCGACCTCGGCCGGACAGCCGAGCGGGCCGAACGCTTCGGGCTGCTCCTCTCCCATGCCCACGCGGTGGCCGTCGCCCAGGGGCGGGAGCCGTACAGCGACGGTTACGAGGTCACCCGTACCGTCGAGTCCTCGCTCGTCGCCCGGTTCGGCAACCGCCGCATCCTCCTCACCACCAAGGACGGCCGGCTGATCTGCGTCGCGCCCGCCGACGAACCCGACGTGCTCGCCCACTTCGCCAAGCAGGCGTACGCCGCGACCGACGGCGGCCAGGTCGCCGTCGGCAGACCCCATCCGGGCCCGGGCGGGGTCGTCCACTCGTACGAGGAAGCCCTCAACGCCCTCGACCTCGCAGCCCGCATGGACCTGGACGACCCGGTCCTGTACGCCGCCGACCTCCTGGTCTACCCCGTCCTGACCCGGGACCGGCAGGCCATGGCCGACCTCGTACGCACCGTACTCGGTCCCCTCCAGGAAGCGCGGGGCGGCGCCCGCCCCCTGCTGGAGACCCTCGCCGCCTACTTCGACACCGGTTGCGTCAGCGCACAGGCGGCGCGCCGACTGAGCCTGAGCGTGCGCGCCATGACGTACCGCCTCGCCCGCATCCACCGTCTCACCGGCTCGGACCCCACCGACCCCGTCCAGCGGTACGCCCTCCAGACGGCCGTGATCGGCGCCCGGCTCCTCGACTGGCCCGACCAGCCGCTGTGAGCCGGTCATCGCTTCGGCGGCGGTCTCTCGCCGTCGGCGTGGCGGAGGCAGGAGGCGACGACCACCAGGGGCCATACCGACTGGACGCAGGTCACGAGCCGTTCGACGACCCCGGCGACGCCGGCGGAGCCCGGCCGGTTCATCTCGACGAGGAACCAGAGTGCGCCGAGGCCCATCAGAAGGGTCGCGAGGACGGAGGGCGCCAGCCGTAGTCCCCACGGCACGGCGCCACCGCGTTCGGCGGCCAGTACCGGCCAGACGGCGAGCAGGGCGAAGCCGACCGCGGCGACCGCCCCGTGGTTCAGCGACCCCCCGCTCCTCGGCACCGGGACCACCGCCACCACCAGCGCCGCCACACCACCGCCGGCGAGCGCCACCCGCCCGGCGGGCGCGGCGGGTCGCAGCCACCAGGCGGTGAGCAGGTGACAGACGCCCAGGGCGAGGAACGCTCCGGTCATGACCCAGGACCCCGCGGCCCCGTAGGCCGCGAGGACGCTGATCGTCTGCGTGACGGGATCGTAGCCGGGACCCTCGAGGAGCGCCGCGATGGTCCAGCCTCCGATCAACAGGGCGGGAGCAGACCCCGAGGACAGCAGGGCCCACCTGGGAACGGATCGCATCGGTCCACGGTAGGACGGCGGATTCCCTCCCCCTCGCGTACACGGCCGACCGGCCGAAACGTTCACTCGGAGGTCGACGCCGGCCCGAGGGACCTGCCCGTCAGGCTGTCCTTTCCGGCTGCCCCGTCGGTCAGGTGAACGGAAGCCAGACCAGGTGGTAGTGGAGCAGCATGCCCGTCGTCGCGACCGCGGCCGTCGCCGTGACGGCGAAGAGAAGGCGACCCGTGACGGTCCACCATCCACGGAGCCACGCGGCGACCGCGCCCGCCACGACGGCGAGGGTCAGGCAGAGCAGGGCCGTGCCCAGGGCCGTGACCGCGGACAGGAGGGGCGAGCCCAGAGGGACCATCTCCATCATCGCGTTGCCGTCCGCGACGACCGCCGCGAGCGCGGCCGCGAACGCGACCGAGGTCAGGCCGGCCGCCGCGCCCGCCGCACGGGTGGCCCTGGCCGCGGGCGGGTGCGGGGTCCGGCCGCGGGAGCGCCGCAGCAGGGCGACGGCCGGAAGGACGAGCGCGCCCGGGGCGAGCGCACCCATGCCGAGACCGAGCAGTCCCAGATGAAGGGCGGGTGACTGACGCCACGCCAGTCTTTCGTACGCCGTCGACGGTGTTGCCGAGGAGACCAGCACGCCGTCTTCGGTGAAGGCGAGCGTCGCCTGCTGTCCGCCGCGTTCCCGGAAGAGGCCGTTGCCGAGCGCGATCCAGCGCTGCCCGGGCCGGTCCGGGTCGGGCGAGAGACCGCTCGTGCGCAGTCCGCGTTCTCCGTCCTTCTCGACGGTGACACCGGCGACCAGGCCCTCGACCGACATGAGACCGGTGCGGCTGACACGGGCCGGGCGGTACGTACCGGTGTACGAGTCGAGGGCGGGGTCGGCGGAGGGTCCGGGGTCCGGGGCGGTGGAGTCCTCGTCGGCGGCGGTCGGGTTCCCCGCCGCCGGGCGCTCCGGCACCAGGGCGTCCACGATGCGGTTGATCAGGTCCTTGGCGTCCCAGGCGGCGCGGCCGTCCGTACCGTCACCGTTGAAGACGACGAACACCCCCACGTCCCGGCCGGGCACGAGGAGCAGATGGGAGTGGAAGCCGGGGATGTCGCCGTCCTTGAACCAGCCGGTCCGCCCGCCGCGCCGCCACTCCTCGAAGCCGTAGCCGACCCCGGGCAGCCGGGGGTCCTGCCGGTGGTGCGCCTGCCGCATGAGGCGGTTCGCCGGAGTGTCGTCCGCGAGCTGGTCGGTCATCCAGCGCCCCATGTCGGCGGCGGTGGCGACGGCCCCCGGCCCGGTCGGACTCCAGGCACCGTACTGCCCCTTGTCCTCGGTCCAGCCGGACGGACCGCCGGGCCGGTAACCGCGGGCGAGGCGGGCGGCGATCGGGCCCGGCTGCGGCTGCGCGAACGTGGAGCCCGTCATGCCCAGCGGCTTGAGGATGTGCTCGTCGACGTAGGCGGGAAAGGCCTGGCCGGAGACGTCGGCGACGAGCTGACCGGCCAGCGCATAGGCGTAGTTGTCGTAGGCGGCGACCGTCCCCGGGGCTCGGATCCTGGGCGGCCGACGCGTCACGAGGCTCTCGGCGAGCGGTTCGACATCCTCCGCACGGGCCCTGTTGCGGCCGACGAGGTCGCTGTCGAAACCGGCGGTGTGCGTGAGGAGCCGGTCCAGGGTGACGGGGCGCCCGGGGTAGGTGTCGGGCACGGTGACCGCGCGGAGGTAGTCGTTGACGTCCGCCTCCGGGTCGACCTTGCCCTCGACGACGAGCCGGGAGGCGGCCTGCGCGGTGAACAGCTTGGCGAGCGACCCGAGGAAGAAGGCCGTACGGCCCGGATCGACCGGGGTCCCGTTGGTGACGTCGGCGACGCCGTACCCCTTGGAGAGGACCGTCCGGCCGCCGGAGACGACGGTGACCGCCGCACCGGGGATGCGGTCGTTCGCGAGGTGGTCGGCGACGGCTCGGTCGACGAGGGAGGCGAGGGCTCCGCTCCGGGCGCCGCGAGCCCCGCCGGGGGCGCGGGCCTCGATGCGGGCCGGAGCGGCCGGGTGAGGGGAGGAGTGAAGGGCCGTGCGGGCGGAGGCGGGCACGGCCGCGTGAGCCGTGGCGGGGAAGACCGGTGCGGCGGATCCGATCGTCGTCATGATCGTGGCGGCCGTCGTGGCAAGGACTCGTATCGGCGTCGTACGCATGTGTCGACGATCTCGTCCGGGCCCGGGGCGGCGGCAGTGCGGGACGCATCGAGCCCTGTGTATTTCACATGGGTCGGGCGGGCGTGGCGCACCGGGAAGGGAGCCTCCCGATCCAGGCGATCGGAAGCGGGGCGCTCCGACACGGAAGCCGCGAACGTCGGCTCACGTGGAGAGGTGACGTCTGACGAAGGGTGCCGTGCCCAGGACGAGTACGGCGAAGGCGACCAACCGCTGGAGGCCGGGCTGATCGGCGATGCCGCTGCCCTGGATGCCGTAGATCGCGTACCAGTTGGCGATGAGGTCGGTCGCCAGGACGACGCAGGCGAGATCCGCGCCTCGACGTCTTCGTCTGATCAGAAGCACCGCCGCGAGCGGGTCGAGGAGAGCCAGCGAGGACCAGTAGAGGTTGAGCCACCTCGGAGCCCAGTCGTAGGCCTGAAGGCCGTGGTGAAGAAGGTCGGTGACATGCGTGACGGTGCCGACCAGCAGGCCTGCTGCGACAGCGCACACCACGATCACCACCCAGAGTGGGGTGCGGTGCGTCGAAGTGGTCACACACCGATCGTCGCAGCCGCGGGTGTCTCCCCGTCAGGCAGCCGGTCGGGAGACCGGGAGCCGGTGGGCACGAGACCTCGTCCACCGCCACCACGCCACCGTCTCGTCGCGGCGATCGGCCCATGACCGGGCCCGAAGGGAATTCGTTTCACCCGGCAGTGGCACAACCGGGACACTCACCCCGTGACCACAGACTGCACCGTGCGCCCGGCCCGGCCCGAAGACGCGCGCCGCCTGGCCGAGCTGCGCTGGATCTTCAAGGAAGAGGACCACGAAGGGCAGGCACCGGCCTCGGCCCGGTCCCCGGAAGAGGCGGAGCGGTGGATCCGTGACCGGCTCGACGGCGGCCACTGGCCGGCCTGGGTCGCGGAGACCGGGGACGGCATCTGCGCCCATGTGTTCCTCTGCCTGGTCGAGAGGCTGCCCGAGCCGTACGGCGACAACCTCCCGACCGGCTACGTGACGAACTTCTTCGTCACACCGCCCCGACGGAACAGGGGAACCGGGTCGGCGCTCCTCGAAGCGCTGACACTGCACGCACGCGGCGCCGGGTTCGAATCCCTGATCGTCTGGCCGTCGGATCGCAGCGGCCCCCTCTACCGACGCTCCGGGTTCCAGCCGTCGGAGGAGCTGCTGGAGCTCCCGCTCGACACCTGATGAGCCCCTTCCGAGGGCCCTCTACTGTGACCTCATGAACGGGTGGGGGAAGGCATGTCCGCGCAGGTCGGCACGGGAGTTCGGGGAGGACGGCTCCTCCGACGGATCCGACGGCGGCCCGGCCCCCTCGATCGTCTCCGTGGTCCTCGTCGTCGTCATTCTCGGGTTCTCCTTCGAACCCGGAGTCCTCCTCCCCCGCCCCGCCGCCGTGCCGATGCTGTTGCTCCAGATCGTCACCTGCCTGCCCGCGACGCGGCGGCTGCGCGGAGCCTGGACCCTGGCCGCGCAGACTCTGCTCGCCCCCTGGTCCGGCCTGCCCGGATTCCTCGGGGCATCCGTGCTGCTGATCGTCGAACAGCGCGTCCGATGGGCCCTGTTCGCGGTCGTCGTGCTCGCCGGCGGGCTGCTCGCACCGGGCGACGGCGGTCTCCACTCCGTCCTCAACGGCATGGGCAACGCCTTCGCCCACGGGCTGATCATCTACGCGCTGACGCGGCTCACCGACCTCTACACCGAACTCCGTACCACCCGGCACGCACTGGCGCGGGCCCGGGTCGTGGCCGAGCGCGAGCACGCCGGGCGGATGCTCGAAGCGGCACTGGGAACAGCCCTTGCGGAGGTCATCCGGTTGGCCGGGCAGGGCACCCGGGCGGCACCGGAGTTGACGGCGGTGGCGCGTGCCGCGGCGGAGCGGGTGCGGGCAGCGCCGCCCCCGCCGTCGGCCGATGTGGCGGACGTTCCCGCGCGGGCCCTGACGCCCCGGCCGGCCTGGCCCATCGTCGTCGCCACCCACCTCGAGTACCTCGTCGTGGGTGCGGCCTTCCTGCTGGACGACGGGGTCACGGGCGTACGGTTCGGCGTGTACGCGGCCGCGTTGGCGACGGTCGTCGGGCTGCAGGCGTACCACTCCCTTCCCCGCGCGCCGGGAGTGCGTCCCCGGTTCGCGGCGTGGACGCTGGGGGCACAACTCACGCTCGCCCTCGGCGTACTGGCGGCTCCGGACGGCCCGTACCCCCAACTGGTGGGGTTCGCCGCGGCATCGGTGCTGATCGTCCTGCCGGGGCGCGTCGCCTGGCCGGCGGCGGCCGCGCTCACCGCCCTCGTCGCGGTCACGGCTCTGGTGCGGACGGACGGTCCCGGAGCCCGGGGCACCGTGCCGCTGGTCCTGGACGTCGTGGTCATCGCCGTGGTCTTCTACGGCCTGGCGCTGCTCACCGCCCTCGTCCATCAGGTGCGGGAGGCCCGCGGAGCACTGGCCGCGCTCGCCGTGGCGCGCGAGCGTCGGCGTATCGCCCGGGACGTGCACGATCTGCTGGGCTACGGGCTGTCGGGGATCGCGCTGAAGGGTGAGCTGGCGGTCCGTGACCCGGACCCGGAACGCGCCGCCGGCCATCTCGCGGACGCCGCGGCCCTGGCCGGCCGGGCGCTGGCGGATCTCCGGGACATACCCGGGGACGGCACGCGGCTGGACCTCCGCGAGGAAGTGGACTCCGCGGACGAGGTGCTGGGCGCCGCGGGTGTCAGGCTGCGGGTCCATGGCGAGCTGGATTCGCGCGACGGGGCGGAGGCGCTGTTCGCCACGGTGTTGCGGGAGGCGGTGACGAACGTCCTGCGGCATGCCCCGGGAGCACGGTGGTGCGAGGTGAGGTTCGGCTCCGGCACGCTCCGGGTGACGAACGACGGACGGGCGCCCGGCTTTCCCGCGCGGGAGGAGAGCACCACCGGGGGTGGTGGCAACGGGCTGCGGAATCTGCGGGAGCGGGTGGAGGCGGTCGGAGGGGTACTGGAGGCCGCGCCGGCCGCCGACGGCCCGAGGGACGGCAGCGGCCGGGGCCGCGGCTACATCCTCACGATCCGACTGGCCTCCGCGTCCGCATTCCGTCCCGCGCCGGCCGCGGCGCCCGTCTCCGCTCCCGGATCGGCGGCCGATTCCGCGCCCGACTCCGCGTCCGCGTCCGCGTCCACGTCCTCACGCGTCACCGCCACGGAATGACGCCCTGTCACCCCAGCCACCCCTGTTCCCGGGCGATCCGCACCGCGTCCAGCCGGTTGCGGGCGTCGAGCTTGGTGACGGCGGCGCCGAGGTAGTTCCGTACGGTTCCCTGGGTGAGGTGCAGTTCACGCGCGATGTGGCCGAGCTCCGCACCGGTCGCGGCCAGTCGCAGCACATCGGTCTCCCGAGGGGTGAGCGGACTCTCCTCGGCGGTGAGCGCCGCGACGGCCAGGGCGGGGTCGATGACGTGCTCCCCGGCCGCCACCCGGCGGATCGCGGCGGCGAGCCGGTCCGACGGGGCGCTCTTGAGCATGAACCCGCCGACCCGCGCGGCGAGCGCGGACCGCAGTGCCTCGGGGCGGCTCAGCCCGGTGAGGATCATGACCCGGCAATCGGGAAGCGCGACGGAGAGGTCGCGGGCGGCCGACAGACCGTCCGCACCGGGCATCTCCAGGTCGAGGACGGCGACGGTGGGCCGGTGGGCCAGGGCGGCGGAAACGACCGCGTCCCCCCGGTCGACTTCGGCGACGACCTCCATGTCCGCCTCCAGGCCCAGCAGGGCGGCCAGCGCCCCACGGATCATGTGCATGTCCTCGGCCAGCAGAATACGGATCACGGTCACCTCCCCCAAGATCGTAACGGCCGCGCCGCGGGCCCCCCGAGGTGCGGGAGAAACTTCGGCGGGAGGCGAATCCTCTCCGCCCCGCCCCGTCTCTCATCCGTGTACCGGCCGAACGGGCCGGCGGAACCGGGAGGAACACCCATGATGATCACTGGCCTCGTCGTGATCGGAGTCCTGCTCGTGGGGGCGTGCAGCTGGCACCTGCTGCGTCGCTACAAGAGCCGGGTCTGACCGACGCCCCCGCGGGGAGCAGGGCGTCTTCAGGAAATGAGGAATACATGAAGCAGCGATTCTCCTGGCCCGACGAGCGGTTGATCAAAGCCGCTCAGAACGGCGACATCGCGTCGCTCACCACCGTCGTCATGGAATCGCAGCCCCATGTGCGCAGGTTCGCCCTGTCGCTGTGCGCCACGCCGCAGGACGCGGAGGACGCGGCGCAGGAGGCGCTGATCATCCTGTACCGGAAGATCGGCACCCTGCGGGCGACCGGCGCGCTGGCCTCCTGGATGTTCCGGATCGTGCGCAACGAATGCCTCCGGCACGTACGGCTGCTCATCTCGCGGCGCGAGGAGGTGTCGGTCGAGCCGGAGGCGAGCGCCACGGAGCGGTCCGCCGAGGACGCGGTGCTGCACAGGCTGGAGGTGGAGCGGATCGCGGCCGCGGTCGGTGCCCTTCCCCCTGAGCAGCGACAGGTCCTGATCATGCGGGACGTTCAGGACCTGCCCGGAAGGGCCGTCGCCCATTCGCTCGGTCTGAGCAACGCGGCGATGAAGTCCCGGCTGCACAGGGCACGCGCGGCCCTGCGCCGCTCTCTGGCGGCGACCGACCAGGGTCCGGGCCTCGCGCCCGGCCAGGAGGCCGGACGAGCCGTCGAGCAACGAGTCGGAGGGGAATGAGTCATGACCACGAACACCACAGTCGGCGCCCGGGACGCGCAGAGCGCGAAGCACGGGGCCGCCACCCGGTCCGGGGAGCCCGGCAGGGACTTCGCCAGCAAGTCCGTCCCGCGCCACCTGGCGCGCGGCGCCGTCGGGTTCGGGCTGATCATCGGGTCGATCGCCCTGGTGCCGGTCGCGGGCCCGGCCACCCTGCTCGCGGCCCCACTGGCCCTGATCGCCTTCCGCGGCTGCCCCACCTGCTGGATGGTCGGCCTGGCGCAGACGATCTCCCGCGGCCGCCTGGAACGCCAGTGCGTGGACGGCGTCTGCGTCATCACCAGAACGCAGCCGCCGACACAGCCCTCGAACCGGTAATCCGGTTCGGGGCCGAGGGAGGAACGTTCAGGGGCACGGCAAGGCGGGGCAGGCTGCACAGAGCAGTGTGACGTGGTTGCGGTCCTAGTCGACACCGCGAGTCGAGGCCTCGGCTCCGGTCGGAATCGCGGAGGTCGTACCCCTACCCTCGCTCCTGTCGGCCACCTCGACGGATGTGTGGTGGCGCCGTCGCAACTCATCCCGTTCGGCGTCCGGGATCGCCATCGACTCGGCCAGCACGCCGGCCAGCGCGTCCACCCGAGCGGCGTCGATCCCGGTCTGGAACACCCATCGGATGTTCTCGTCACGCGTGATGAGGTCGATCGTCAGGCGCTCGCCCCTGTCCTGTGCGGTCGCGGCCCGGACGTATCGGACCTGGTCGATCGGAATGTCCTGACGGATCTCGCCCTGCTCGAGGAACGCGTTCGCCCTCGCCGTGATGACGCGACGATCGGTGACGGCGACCAGTGTCTTCGCCGCCGTCTTGTCTCTCGCCGCCGCCAATTTCTCCTTCGCTCCGCTGAGGATCGAGGAAATCGGGCCGAGGGCGTCGAGCTGATCGGGGAAGCCGAGGACACGGAGGGTCTCGCCGTCCTCGATAAACCATCGCAGGATGCGGAGATACGGATCGAGATCCAGCGATTCGGGCGCGCAGACGGCGTCCGGGACGTCGAGCGGCGGGGCCGGCGGTTGGAGCGCGTCGGCGAGCGGCTCGATCGCCTCCAGCAGACGGGCGGAGGTCTGGCGTGCGGCGATCGCGTCCCTCCGCTTGCCCGGCAGAGCGAGCGTGTCGCGTCCGGGGAGTTCGGCGATGAGGCGCAGCTCCCTCGTCAGCGAGTGGACGAGGCTCCCCGTCTCGGCGAGAGCGGAGTCGAGCTCCTCGCGGGTGTCGCGCACGATGACGTCGACGAGCCGGGCCTCGTCGGCGCATTCACGTCCGGCGTCTCTCGCCCGCGCGGCACGGAGCGCCTGGTACCCGGTCCACGCCCTCACGGAGGACAGGAGGGCGTGAGCGTCGAAGAGGATCGCCTCGGCGTTCGTCTCCAGATAGTCGCGGCGAGCATGCGGGTCGGCCGGCCGGATCTGCCCGATGTGGTCTCTGACGTTCCGTCGGTATAGATCGAGTTGCTTGTCCAACAGCGCTTCGCTGCCCGCGACGGTGTCCCACAGGGACGTCGGGACCGATCCGACCTCTCGTGCCTGGTCGACGACCCTGTCGACGGCGGCGATCAGCCCCTTGAACTCGGACCACTGCCCGCGGCGGACAGTCGTGAGTACCTGGCTCGTCAGCGCGATGTTGGTTCTGACGAGACCGGTGATCTCACTCAGCTGCATCTGGAGGGCGACCATGGCCAGCGCCGGCCCGATCGCGGCCACGGTCTGCGCCGTGCTCACGGCGGACACGGGGATGAGGCGAGCCTGAGCGAAGCCACTGGTCGTGAGCACCGTTCCGAGGTTCGCGCCGTCCTTGACGGCGAGCGTTCCGCCGGCTTTCAGGAGGGCCTGTGTCGCGTCGCTGAGCCTGTAGAGCCCCTGCGCGCCTGCGAACGCGCTTCCGAGGTTGCCGGCCACGGTCGCCGTATTGCCGATCGAGGCGACGACCGTGGAGATCTGCTCCCGGTCGGCTGCCGACACGAGCCCGAAATCGACGAGATCGAGCTCAAGTTCAGCCGGTACCTCACCGAAGACGACAGCAACTCCCGGGAGCACTTCCGCCAGGACCGTCGAGGGCGTCGACGCCGTCGGTGCCGACAATGCCGTCGTTGCCGTTGTCGAGTCCGAAGGTTCCGAAGGGTCCTGCATGTGATCGCCTCCCCGCGGGAGCGCGCCGTGGCCGGACGTCGTCGGGGCCCCTGCCGAAGTCTACGGCGCGACAGCCCTCCACTTGCGGGTTCCGATACCTGAGGGCGCAGGACGACGCCCGACGGCCCGACAGTCCGCTGTTCTCACGCGGGTGCGTCCGGTCGCGGTTCCCGCAGGTCGGTGGGCCAGGGGATCTCCTGCAGGACGTCCTCGGGGGTCGGTGCCGCGTCCGGGTACTGGCGGCCGAACTCCGCCAGTACCGCGTCGTCGTCGGTGCAGAGGTCCCAGCTCGTGCTGTCGAACTCCCTCAGCACCACCCTCAGTTCATCGCCTTCGTAGCCGGCGAAGTCCCCGTCGATGAACTGCCGGTCCGGGGCGACCCGTGCGAGCAGTTGCAGGGTGCCGATTCCGGCACCGGCGGAGGCTTTCTCGACCTCGCTGGTGGGGATGTCGTGGATCTGCACCTTCCAGGTGAGGCCGAGCCCGAACCCGCCGAGGCGCACCAGGAGTTCCGCAAGGGTGACGTAGTGCCGTGCGGCGGCCCCGCCCTGCCGGGGAGGGACGTCGCGCCAGGCCGCGAACGTGATCGATCGGAATGCGGCAGGGGACCTGCTCATCGGTGCGGGCTCCGTTTCCTTGCGGCGAACCGGGAACGAACGTCCCCGGCGTGGGACTCCGCCCCCACTCTTCCCCACGCCCCGGACGGTGCTTCCTCCGGATGCGGATTACGGCCAATGGGAACGACACCCTCCGATCACGACGGCGGCCATCGCCGCATCACGTGCGGGGACTGCGATCCGGCGGGGTCGAGGTGAGTCCGTGTCGCGCAAGCATCGAGCGGCGGTCACACGGTCGTCACATGGCCGTCGTGGTCCCATCAAACTCCGCGACGTCCGGGTGGCTTGAAACCATGCGGATCAACCGTCCGCGCCCGTACCGGCGTTGATCACGTCCTCCCGGCCTCACATACTGCGCTGACCGGAGACGGGGTGCCGTTTCGCCCCCGGCCGGAATCGACCATTCGACCTCATCCCAAACTCCTGGGGGAGTCTTGCGCGCACAGGTGCACAGAGCACGCGCCTTCACCATCGCGGCGGCCACATCGGTGGCGCTGGTGGCAGGCATGACCGGTCCCACGACGGCGATCGCCGTGAACGCGACGACCGCGGCGGACATCACGAGCACGGGCGGCAACCAGCGGATCCCGCTCGTCACGGGCGACCGTGTGGTGGTGAACGCCAAGGGCCGCATGGTGGCCTTCGAGGCCGCCGAGGGCCGTGAGCACATACCCGTACAGATACAGCGCCTGAAGGGCCGCACCCTGGTGGTGCCCGGCGACGCGCAGCGCCTGATCTCCGCGGGCAAGCTGGACGAGCGGCTGTTCGACCTCGAGGTGCTCACCGACGCGCGGCTGCGCAAGAGCCATCGGGACGGGCTCAAGCTGATCGTGCAGTACGAAGCGGGTGCCGGCGCCGCGCGGGCCGAGGTCCGCACGGCCGGTGACACCCAGCCGCGGCGCACCTTCCCGACCATCGACGCCGACGCCATCCGTACGTCCCCGGACGACGTGGCCCGGGTGTGGGAGGCGCTGACCGACCGCCGGGCGAGCGGGGCGCGTGCCACCGCCTCCGGCATCGCCAAGGTGTGGCTGGACGGGGTGCGCTCGGCGCGTCTGGACGGCAGCGTCCGTCAGATCGGCGCCGACAAGGCGTGGGAGTCCGGCTACGACGGCACGGGCGTCAAGATCGCCGTCCTCGACACCGGTGTCGACAGGACCCACGACGACCTGAAGCCCCAGGTGGTCGGCGAGAAGAACTTCTCCGCCTCCCCCGACGCCGTGGACCGTGTCGGACACGGCACCCATGTCGCGTCGATCGCCGTGGGTACCGGCGCGAAGTCCGGCGGCCGGTACAAGGGCGTCGCCCCCGGCGCCAAGGTGATCAGCGGCAAGGTCCTCGACGACGAGGGCTTCGGCGACGACTCCGCCGTCATCGCGGGCATGGAGTGGGCCGCCGCGGAGGGCGCGGACGTGGTCAACCTCAGCCTCGGCGGTCCGGACAGCCCCGGCGTCGACCCGCTGGAGGCCACGGTCGACAGGCTGTCCGCGGAGAAGGGCATCCTGTTCGCCGTCGCGGCGGGCAACGACGGCGAGTACGGCGCCGAGACGGTGGGCTCGCCGGGCAGTGCGGACGCCGCGCTGACCGTGGGCGCCGTCGACAAGGACGACAGGCTGGCGCCGTTCTCCAGCACCGGCCCGCGGGCCGGCGACGGCGCCGTCAAGCCGGACCTGACCGCGCCGGGCGTCGCCATCACCGCGGCCGCCGCTCCCGGCAGCGCCATCGACACGGACCCCGGTACCCCGCATCCCGCACCGGGGTACCTGCAGATCGACGGCACCTCCATGGCCACCCCGCATGTCGCGGGCGCGGCGGCGATCCTGAAGCAGCTGCACCCGGACTGGAAGTCCGCGGAGCTCAAGGGCGCGCTGACCGGGTCCACCAAGGACGTCGGCCTCACCGCGTTCCAGCAGGGCTCGGGCCGTGTCCAGGTCGACAAGGCGCTGGCCCAGAGCGTCGTCGCCGAACCGGTGTCGCTGAACTTCGGCATGGCGCAGTGGCCCCACGCCGACGACCGGCCCGTCACCCGGAAGGTCGCGTACCGCAACCTCGGCACCCGTGACGTCACCCTCGACCTGTCGGTGTCGACGGTGGACGCGAAGGGCAAGCCGGCCGCGGCCGGGTTCTTCACCCTCGGCGCCTCCGAGGTGACCGTGCCCGCCGGTGGGAGGGCCGAGGTCGACCTCGTCGCGAACACCGCCGTCGGCGACGTCGACGGCACCTTCTCCGGCTATGTCACCGCCACCGGCGCGGGCCAGTCCGTCCGTACGGCCGCGGTGGTCGTCCGTGAGGTGGAGTCCTACGACGTCACGCTGCGGACCCTCGGCCGTGACGGCGCCGACGCCCAGAGCTTCTCCAGCACGCTGACCGGTGTCGGCGGCCCCGCCGCGGGCTTCGGGACCCGTATCGACAACGAGCCGGGCGCCCGCACGGTCCGGGTGCCCAAGGGCTCCTACACCTACAACACGGCCGTCTACGAGGACCCGTCGGACTTCACGAAGGGCACCGACTGGATCGCCCAGCCGAAGCTGGAGATCACGGGAGACACGACGCTCACCGCCGACGCGCGGACCACCAGGCCGGTGGACCTCACCGTGCCCGGTCTCGACCGGGCGGACTACGGCGGCACGTACTACGAGGTCGCCACCGAGGCCGGCCGGGTCGGCAACGGCTGGGTCCTCCGGGGCTTCACCGGCTTCCGTACCGCTCACCTCGGTCCGGCCGTGACCGACGGCTCCCTCCTGCAGACCTGGGACGCGCACTTCGTCAAGGACGCCACCACCCAGTACTCGGTGGCCTTCGGCGGCGGGACGAACCGGGTCACGACCGGCTACACCAAGCACGTGAAGGCGAACGAGCTGGCCACGCTCAAGGTCGGGCTCGGCGCCTCCGCCCCCGGGAAGTCCGCGCTCGTCTCCCCGTACCCCCGTATTCCGGGCGCGCCGGAGGGCAACGGGTACTCCGACCCGCAGGCGGCGCCGGGCACCCGTACCTTCCTTGTCTCCACCGGTGACAAGGTCGAGTGGCTCACCCGGTTCAACCAGCTGGGCGATCCCGACCAGTGGGGCTACCCGGCCTTCGAGGGAGGCTACGAGATGCTCCGGCCGAAGCGTTACGAGGCCGGCAGGACGTACAAGGAGTCGTTCAACGCGGGTGTCTTCGGTCCGCTCCTGGGCGAGAGGACGGGCGTGTTCCGCACCGCTCCCGACCCGGTGACGGGCGTGCAGCAGCTCGTCGGCTCCGTGCCGCTCTTCGCCGACGGTCAGGGCAACACGGGGTTCACGCCGGGCACCACGGCCACGACGACGCTGTACCGCGACGGTGTCGAGGTCGGCGTGAACGACGACCCGCTGACCGGCTCGAAGCCGTTCGCGGTCGACGGCACCGACGCCGAGTACCGGCTGGTGACCTCCGCGGAACGCCCCGCGAAGGCCGCCGCGGCCTCCACCCGCGTCGAGACCGGCTTCACCTTCCGCTCCCGGCAGGTCGCGGCCACCACGGCGCTTCCGGTGTCCACGGTCCGCTTCGCGGCCCCCGTCGACCTCGCCTCGCGCGCCCCGGCTCTCGCGCCGGTCGTGGTCCCGGTGACCGTGCAGGGCTCGGCGGCCGGGAGCAACCTCAAGTCGCTGAAGGTGTCGGTGAGTTACGACAACGGTGGCACCTGGAAGCCGGTGAAGGTCGTGAACGGCCGGATCTCCGTGAAGAGCCCCGCGAAGGACAGCGGGATCTCGCTCTCCGCCGTGGTCACGGACAAGCAGGGCAACACGTCGACGCTGACCGTCCACAACGCGTGGATCGGCAAGTGACGCCGCGATAGCCGGTCCCACCGGCCACGGTGTCGCCACCCCGGGTGGTGACACCGTGGCCGGTGCCGCAGGTGCCGGCCGACCGGGGCGCGGTCACTGGAAGCTGAGCCGGTGCGGGTGCGTCGGGTCGGCGGGGCAGGTGTGGACCCGCATGAGGCCTCGGCCCAGGTAGACGCCCACCGGGTCGATCACCCGCGGGTCGTCCGCCGCTTCGCGGTCCTCGACCGGAAGCCAGCTGCGCGAGGCTCCGTCGCACTCCACGGCCGCCACGGTCAGCAGCGGCGGCATCGGCGTCCCGCACGCCGCGCAGTCGACCGGGGCGGGGTCGGTCAGATGCCAGGAGGCGAAGCCGCCGACCTTCCAGCCCGGAGCGATCGAGAGGTCGCTCCTGTAGTCGATCTCTTCGGGCTCCTGGGCGCGGGCGGCGGCCATGGCGGCCTCGTACTCCTCGTACGTCGCGTAGTTCGCGGGTGTCGCGGAGTCGTAGGCGTCCTCGGATTCGTCCTCCTCGTCGAGGAGGCCCTCCTCCCAGGCGTCGATCTCCTCCTGGAGCTCCTCGTCGAGCAGCCCCTCGTACGGGTGCTCGACGACCTGTTCCGGATGGACGACGCAGGACGTGGGCACGCACTCCTCGCGGCCCGCGACCGGCGGTTCCGGCTGGGGGGAGAGGACCGCGCCGACGTCGGCCGAGCGTCGCCACTTCAGTACGACGTCGAGGGTCCGGTCCGGTCCGTGGACCTCGAAGGGGCACCAGAACACCTGGAGCAGGTCGTGGTCCTCGGGACCGACGAGGTCGGGCACGTCACGGGTGTGGAGCTGGGCGACGGCCAGCATCGGCAGCGGGTCGTCGTCCCGGAGCCCGGGGGCGTGGTTCCCCCGTGTCATCCCGTCGAGGAGCCGCTGCTCCTCGACGGTGAAGTCCCGTCCCCGCGCCTCGTCCTGGATGCGCCTGCGGAGCCGTACGTCGGACAGCGAGTGCCCCGTGCCCTTCGGGTGTACGGCGGTGCAGACCGGCCACGGTTCGTCGGCCGGCCACAGCAGCGGCCCCGCGACGGAGCTCTCCTCCGGCTTGGCCGTGCCGTGGCGCGGGTGCAGCCGGGTCGTCGTCCGCCGGTACGCGGCGAGGGCCGGGAACAGCGCTTCGATGTCGACGGGACGCGGGGGCGTGGTGCGGGTCATGGCGCGGTTCCTCCAAGGCGGTTCGGCTTCGATGCTATAGCCCGGGCACGGCGGTCCGGACTCCCGCGGCGGGGTTCTCCAGGCTGTGGGTGAAGGAGAATCCCTTGTTGCCGAAGGCCGTGAACTCCAGCCGGATCGGGATGGGGTTGGCCCCTTCGTAGATCGGCTTGATGTGGTACTGCACCACTTCCTTGTTCTTCGTGACCTGGTCGAAGATGACCTGCTCCACCTGGTCGCGCTGGTCCGGCGAGTTGGTCGGGGTCTGGGTCTGGGTGACGAGGTTGTGCCAGGCCAGTCGCCCCTTGCCCGCGCCGCCGAGCCGGTCGGCGAGGAGATGGCCGCGGGCCTCGTTGAAGGCGGTGCCGTCGCCGCGCCAGCCCGGCGGCTTGAGCTTGCCCGCCTCCGTGCCCTTCTTCGCGTCGACGATCTCGGGTCGCAGGCACGCGTAGACGCCGGTGGGCCTGCCCAGGTGGTCGAGCCGGCCGTACCGGATCGAGCCGTCCCAGTCGTAGGCGTCCATCTGGCACCGCTTGGGCGCGAGGCCCAGCGGGTCGGTCCACACCCATGGGTTGACCACATAGGTGGAGGGGTTGGGCGCCGGGGCGAGGCCCAGCGGGTCGGGGCTCGTGAAGCGTGCGGTGTCGGGGTCGTAGTGGCGGAAGTAGCTGGAGTGGAGGCCGGTCTCGGGGTCGGCGTACTGCCCGGGGAAGCGGAGCGGGGTGTAGGCGGTGGCGGCCCGGTTCCAGCCGGTGGTGCCCCAGCAGGTGGACCTGCTGCGCCAGGCCGTCTCCCCGTCCGGGGAGACGAGTTCGGTGGGGGTGCCGACCAGGTCGGTCACGACGGCGAAGAAGCGCGCGTCGACCTCGCCGTCGTCCAGCGGCCTGCGTTCGTACTGGGCCAGGGGCCGGTGGCCCTCGTACTCCCAGGTGAGGACGGTGCCGACGGTCTCGTCGTACTGCTCGACGAGGAGCGGGCCGTCCCAGGTGAAGCGGGTCGTCTCGACGATCGTGGTGCCGTCGGCGGCCATCCGGTGCTTGGCGCTGCGGCGGCCCAGCGGGTCGTAGGCGTAGGTCCACAGGGTGCCGTCGGGCGTGGTGCACGAGACGAGGCGGTCCTCCGCGTCGTAGGCGTACCGCCACGCGTCGGGCTTGCGTGAGAGCCGGGTGCGGCGGCGCGTCACGACCCGTCCGGCGGCGTCGTGCTCGTAGTGGACGTCGCCCGCGGAGACGAGATGGGCGCCCTCGTAGCGGCGCCGACCGCGGGCCTCGGTGTGTCCGGCGGCCTCGGGCCACTCGGCCGAGGTCTGGTTGCCGGCGGCGTCGTACGCGTACCGCTCCACCCAGTCGGGTGCCTCGACGGACAGCGGCCTGCCCACCGGGTCGAGGGTGATGCGCTTGTCCCGGCGTGCGCGGTCGCCGACGCTCTCGCCGAGCGCGACGGGGTAGCCGTCGGCACGGTAGGCGTAGTCGCGGGAGCGCACCGGCTCGGGCGAGCCGGGTGCGGACAGTGTCTGGCCGACGGGCCGGCCGATCCGGTCCCAGACGGTGGTCAGCGTGGTGGGTGTCCCGGGGGCGCCCCAGCTGCGGGTGAGTTCCCGGCCGAGGGAGTCGTGGGTGAAGGTGAGCGCGTGGCCGTCGGTGGAGAGGGAGACCCGGTCGCCGGCCGCGTTGTACGTGAGGTGGCTGACCGCGCCGGTGGGGGTGACGCGGGTGACGGGGCGGCCGGCCGTGTCGTAGGTGTGGCGGAGGGTGCGTCCGTCGACGGTCTCGGCGAGGGGCCTGCCGAGCGCGTCCCGCTCGATGGTGAGCAGGGATGTGGCGGTGCGGGCCTCGACCAGCGCTCCGGAGCGGTCGTAGGCGTAGTGGGTCTCGGCCCCGTCGGCGTTCCGCGTCACCAGGCGGTCCATCGCGTCCCAGGCGTAGGTGACGGTCCGGCCGAGGGACGTGGTGCGGCTGGTCAGCCGGTTCGCGGCGTCGTAGGCGTATGTGAGGGTCCGGCCGTCGAAGTCGGTCTCCGCCTCCAGGCGGCCGGTCGCGTCGTAGCGGTAGTGCCAGTCCTGTCCGAGGGCGTTGGTCACCCGGAGCAGTCGAAGCTCGGTGTCGTACCGCAGTTCGTGGCGAGCGCCGTCGGGCGCGAGGCGGGCGAGGGGCTTGTCGAAGGGGCCGTACTCGGTGCTCCACACGCCGCCGGCGGCGTCGGTGTACGCCAGGCAGTTGCCCTCCGGGTCCCAGGTCCAGGATTCGCGCGAGCCGTCGGACGCGGTCCGGTTCCTCAGCCGGTCGTCGTGGTCCCAGTCGAATTCCTCGCGTCCGCCGGACGGGTCGGTGATCACCAGGGGCCGGCCCCGGTGGTCGCGACGGACGGTGGCCACCCCGCCTTCGGCACCGGTGATCTCGACCGGGAGTCCGGCACGGTCGGATCGGATGCGGAGGGTGTTGCCCAGGGCGTCGTCGACGGAGGCGACGGCGCCCGTCGGCTCGTGGGTGAAGCGGGTGACCGCACCGTCGGGGCCCTGGGTGGAGGTGCAGTTGCCGTGGTCGTCGAAGGTCTGCCGCCACGGGGTGCCGTCGGCGGTGATCACCTCGAGGGGCTGGTTGCGCTCGTCGTAGCGGGCCGTCGCCGTGCTCCCGTCGGGCAGCCGGACCTCCACGAGGTTGCCCGCCTCGTCCCAGGTGAGTTCGGTGGTGTGGCCGAGGGGGTCGGTGCGGCTGAGCGGGCGGTCGTACGCGTCCCAGGTGAGGTGGGTGGTGTGGCCGAGGGCGTCGGTCTCGGCGACGACCTGGAGCCGGTCGTCGAGGACCAGGGTGCTGGTGGCGCCCGTGGAGTCCGTGTACCGCGTGATGCGGTGGCCGGTGTCGGGGTGGACGTCGTAGGCGAACCGCGAGGAGAGGATGCCGTCGGGGCCGACGGTGCCGGTGACCCGCCCGTCGGCGTCGTAGACGTAGCGGAAGGTGGTGTCGTTGCGGTCGGTCCACGAGGTGACCCGGCTGTCGCCGTCGTACGTGAAGGTCATGGCCGCGCCGTCGGGGCCGGTCAGCCGGGTGAGGTCGCCGGAGGCCGAGTAGGAGTACCCCAGCAGCGCGGTCGGTTCCCCGGCCCCGCGGACGGCGAGGCCGGTGACGCGTGAGGCGTCCGCGGAGATCTGCACGAGGTAGCCGCCCGAGTGCGAGACGGCGGTCGGCGCGCCGTCGGGGCGCCGTGCGAACTCGATCCGGTTGCCGTTGCGGTCCTCGATGGCGGAGAGCCAGTAGCCGGTGGAACTGCGGTAGGGGCTGCCGGTGTAGACCCGTATGTGGCCGCTGTGCGGGTCGTGGATCTCGTACGAGGTCTCGTCGCCGTCGACACCGCCGTGCAGGAGCGGCAGCCGGTCGCCCTCCAGGGGCAGCACGCGGTCCTCGTCCGGGCGGGGCAGACGGGGGTAGATCAGGACCGCGCCGTCCTCGCGGGCCCAGACGGCGCCGCCGCCCATCGCGTCGACCTCGATGCGCTCGTCGAGGGTGGAGGCCCAGCTGCGGCCGAACCAGAGGCCGTAGCGGTAGGTCGAGACATGGGTGCGGCGCAGGACGAGGGGCAGGACGCCGGGCAGGCTGAGGTCGGTCTGGGGCAGCAGCATCTTGCCCGTGGCGACGTCGACGGGGTCGTTCTTGCAGACCGCCTTGTCCAGGGAGACACCGTTGGCGCGGGGGTCGGCCTTGGCGTCGTTCACGGAGTTGGGCCTTGTCCTGACGTCGTCGCCGCGGTCCCTTCCGCCGGGGACGTTGCCCTTGCCGCCGTTGTCGTCGTGGTCGCCCTTGCGCTGGCGGGCGAAGCGGTCGCGGAGGTTGTCGTCGGTGTTCTTGTGGTCGACGGAGATCTGCTTGACGGCCTTGGGCAGCGTCTGGCCGACGTGGTCGCCCATGTTCTTGGCGGCCTTGGTGAGGGCCTCCAGGGCCTTGTCGGCGATGGGGTCGATCGCGTCGGCGATGGAGTCGCGGCCCCGGGTGCGGCCGTGCGCGGTCTTCGCCTTCGTCAGCTTGCCGGCCGTCTTGCCGTGGATCCCGGCGCTGACGGTGTTGAGCTGGGTGGAGGCGTGGGTGTGCTCGGCGTGCTCGATGTGCAGGTTCTTCAGCCCGCCTCCCTTCGAGCCGCCACCACCGCCGGCGGAGGCCAGGTTCATGGCCTCCTTGCCTGACTGGACGCCGTCCTTGAAGCCGTCCTTGCCCGCGTCCTTCGTCTGGTCCAGGTCGACGCCGTCCTGGAGGCCGATCGCCACCGCGCCGAGCTGCACGACCAGATCGGCCGCCATGCCCTCCAGGGCCGCCACGGCCGGCTCGGTCATCGCGGCGATGACGTACCCGACGGCCTCCTCCACGCACTCCTTGATCAGCCGCTTGATGACCTCCTGCGTGGCCCGCATCGACGCCGCGCCGATCAGTGCCGACAGACCACCGGTCACCGGGATGAGGGAGATCGCGATACCCGCCTCGGCGGCCAGGTATCCGAGCTGGACGATGGCCGCGAGCTTCATGCCCTCGATCGCGCCGGCCGCCGTGTCCAGAGCGCTCGCGATCGTGCGCGCCGCACCGGAGATGTCCTTGATGTGCTTGGTCTTGATCTTCGACCAGTGCTCGTTGAGCGCGTCGAGCGCCTCGCCCTCACCGGACGACAGCAACCGCTCGAAGTGGTTGTTCGCGAGCTGGCCGTCGTCCTCCAGATCCTCGGCGAACTCCCGGAGCGCGTCCGCCATCTCGCGGTACGCGTCCTCGTCCACGTTCGGCCACGCGACCCCGATCAGATCGAGCAGCGTGTCAGCCCAGTCCGGCACCGTAACAGCCACGTCTCATTCCCCCCGAGAGACTCGTCGAACAACCCAACGTTCATACCATGGCAGGAGTTGACGACTTGTTGGAGACCGGGGGCGCACGCCCGGCACGGTCGGGCGGCGCCCGGCTCAGGGGACCGAACGGATGCGGCGCACCAGGACCGACCCCGCGAGGGCCAGGGCGCCGGCGAGCCCGTACAGGGCCGTGTACCCGCCGAAGTGGGTGACGACCGGGGCCGCGATCACCGGAGCCAGCACCTGGGGAAGGGCGTTGGCGATGTTGATGACGCCCAGGTCCTTGCCCCGGTCCTCCGCCGTCGGCAGCACGTCGGTGAGCAGGGCGAAGTCCACGGCCGTGTACACACCGAAACCGAGGCCGAGCACGAGCGAGGCGACGACCGCGCCGGTCCAGGTCTGCCAGACGGCGAGCAGCAGGGTGGCCGCGGAGATGACGAGCCCCGACCACATGACATACGGCTTCCGCCGGCCGCTGCGGTCCGACCGGATGCCGCCGATCACCACGGTGGAGAGCAGGGTGAGGGCGTTGAGCGCCGTGAGGATCAGTACGCCGTTGTCGGCGTCGCCCTCGTACCGCACGGCGTCGGTCAGGTAATAGAGCAGGTACATCGTGCTGATGGAGTACGACAGGTTCATCAGGAAGCGGGTGAGCCAGGCCCACCCGAAATCGGGATGGCGGCGCGGATCGATCCAGAAGCCGCCGAGGAACGTCCTCCACCGGAAGTCCGGCCGGGCGGCGCGGGCGAGCGGGGTGTCGCGCCGCATCAGCACGTACGGAACGGCCGCGACCACCGTGAAGACGGCGCAGGCCAGATAGCCGGCGACCACCCCGCCCGCGACCGTGGCCAGCGCCGTACCCACGAGGATGCCGACGACCTGGGAGACGCCGAGCCATCCACCGACCAGCCCGCGCCGCCGAGGCGGCACCTGGTCGGGGACGGCCGCGGTGAGGGCGGCGAAGGCCGCGTTGAGGGCGAGCTGGACCAGGCACCAGCCCACGATCACGATCGCGACGCTCTGCGCTGCGGCGAGCACGAGCAGCCCGGCCGCCCCGCCCGCCACTCCGCCGGCCACCCAGGGGATGCGCCGGCCCACGGATGCCGTCGTACGGTCGGAGAGCGCCCCGAAGACGGGGTTGGCGACCATGGACACGGCCGCTCCCACTCCTGTCACCAGGGCGAGGGTCGAGGCCTTGTGGTCGGGGGTGAGTGCCTCGGCCTGCCGCGCCAGGAGCAGTTGCAGCGGGCCGAACCAGCCGACCCACACCCCGACGCCGGCGAGCGACAGCGCGCCCACCCACCGGCCGTCGGCGGGGGCCCCGGTCTTCGGGGTTCCCGTTTCCGGGACCGGCCCGGACGCCGTCCCCCCGGCGGTCATCTGCCGCTCTTGATCAGGTCGCGGTACCAGGCGTACGACTCCTTGGGTGTCCGCGCCAGGGTCTCGTAGTCGACGTGGACGAGGCCGAACCGCTGTCGATAGCCCTCCGCCCATTCGAAGTTGTCGAGGATCGACCAGATGAAGTAGCCGCGGACATCGGCTCCCTCCTCCATGGCCTCGTGCAGCGCGCGCACATGGCCGTCGTGGTAGGCCACCCTGCGGGCGTCGTCGATCCGTCCGGTCCCGGGGTCCGGGCCGTCGCCGTACGAGCAGCCGTTCTCGGTGATGTACAGGGGCGGCAGTCGGTCGCCGTAGCGCTCGCGCAGGGTGGCGAGCAGTTCGCGCAGTCCTTCCGGTACCACCGGCCAGCCGAAGTCGGTGAGTTCGCGCCCTTCGATCTGCCGGATGGCGAAGGGGAGGTCCGCCGGGATGTCGATGCCTCCGAAGGAGGAGCCCGCTCCGGAATCGACGATGCCGGCGTCGGCGGCGGCTCCGACGGAAGCGTCGGTGGCGGAGGCGTCGGTGGCCGGCTGCGGAGCTCCGACGAGCATGGGGTTGTAGTAGTTGATCCCGTACCAGTCCAGGGGGGCCGAGATCGTCCTGAGGTCCTCCGCCACCGGGCCCGGGAGGAGCTCGGCCAGGCCGTCCGGGTAGGAGCCGGTCAGGAGGGGGTCGGCGAAGAGGCGGTTGGTGAGGGTGTCGTACAACGCGGCGGCCGCGCGGTCGTCGTCGCTGTCACCGGCGGTCCAGACGGGGCTGTGGGAGACGGCGATGCCGATCCGGCGGGCGCCCGCGGCGCGCAGGGCCTGCACCCCCATGCCGTGGGCCAGGAGCTGGTGGTGGGCGGCGGGCAGGGCGTCGAAGACGAGACGGCGGCCGGGCGCGTGCTCGCCGAGGCCGTATCCGAGCAGGGTGACCTCGGCGGGCTCGTTGATGGTGATCCACATGGGCACCCGGTCGGCGAGCCGCTCCGCCACCACCGAGGCGTACTCCGCGAACCGCCCGGCGGTGTCCCGGTCGAGCCAGCCGCCCCGCTCCTCCAGGGCGAGCGGGGTGTCCCAGTGGAAGAGCGTGGGCACCGGGGCGATCCCCGAGGCGCACAGCTCGTCGACGAGCCGGTCGTAGAAGTCCAGTCCCCTGTCGTTGACCCGGCCGTGCCCCTCGGGCAGGACCCGGGACCAGGAGACCGAGAACCGGTAGGCGCCGACGCCGAGTTCGGCCATCAGCGCCACGTCCTCGCGGTAGCGCCGGTAGTGGTCGGTGGCCACCTCGGCGTGGGAGCCGTCCTTGACGCGTCCCCGCTCCTCGGTGAAGGCGTCCCAGGAGGAGGGGCCGCGGCCGTCGGCCGTGAGCGAGCCCTCGATCTGGAAGGCGGAGGCGGAGACTCCCCAGAGGAAGCCGGCCGGGAACTCGGGTACGGGCGCTGCCATGGAGACTCGCTTCGCTCGGCGGGTGCGGGTTGCTCACGGCACTTTCGGGTCCCCGGATCCACCCTGTCAATGGAAAGTGAACAAGTCTCAGCTTTTAGCGGCGCCGCGGCCGGTCGGCGGGCCGGGACGCGCCCCGCACGCACGCGGACGCGGGAATCCGCCGGCGCGTCCGAACACCCGACGGCCGCACCGGGGCCGCCCGACGCGTGGAGTGAGGAGTCTGGGGCGACCCTGTGACCTGCGTGGAGACCTGGTGAAGAAGATGATCATGAGAGGTCGGCGCCGCTTAGCCTGCTCGAATGAAACTCATGTTCGGACGAAGAAGTCGACTCGCCCGGCTCGCGCTCGGCGCGGCCGTGGCGGCCTCCGTCCTGCTTCCCGCCCAGCCCGCCCAGGCCGCCTCGGGCCTGGACCCGTTCGCGGCGAACTTCAAGCTCACCCGCGTGGACGGGGACAAGACCGCCCTCATCGACTCCGCCGAGGCCGCAGGTGTCGCCAAGGCTCAGGTCACCGACGTCCTGGGGACCCGTACGGGACGTCCAGGGCTGTGTCACGCCACCGGACTGAACGGCGCCCTCAAGCCCGACGGGTTCTGCTGGGACGACGAGGACGACCGGTCCAACTACGCCGACGGCGCCGGTGGCTGGATGCCGCAGGGCTTCGCGGGTTCGCATGCCGCCACCGCCGACGGGTTGTATGCGGGCCGCTCCCTCACCGCCACCGCCTGGTACCACGGCACCTACGTCGAGACGCGCACGCCGAAGACGGTCGAGGACTACGCGCGGGTCACGATCACGGAGTCGACCGGCGGCCAGGTCAAGTACGGGCACATCGCCCTCGTGGAGCCGGTCGCCGGCAACTTCAAGCCGCTCGAGTACACCTCGCACTCGGACGGCGTCGCCTGGTACGGCAACCGTCTGTACGTCGCCAACGGCGCGGAACTCCAGGTCTTCGACCTGACGCGCATGTGGCGCATGAACGACACCACCTCCTCCCTGACGCGCCTGAGCGGGGGCAAGACCTCCGCCCGCTACCACCTCTGGGCGATGCCGCTCGTCGCCCGCTACAGCACCATCAGCACCGCCGCGGTCGACAACCCCTCCACCGCCTGGGTCAACAACAGCCCCCGCGCCTGCGGTCCGGCCGTCAACCAGGAGCTGTGCCTGAGCAGCCTGAGCGTCGACCGCTCCGGTGCGACGCCCGCCCTGGTCTCGGTGGAGAACCGGAACGGCGCCGGCGCCCGTATCGTCCGCTGGCCGCTGTCGGCCCTCGGCACCGGCCTTCCCTCCACGGTGGCCTCGGAGACCACGGGCTACACCTCGCCCGTGTGGGGCATCCAGGGCACGGCCACGGACGGCACCAACTACTACATGAGCGGTACCTGCCCGACCTACTGGCCCGGCGGCACCGACCTCTACTCCTGCATCCACGTGGCCAAGCCCGGCGAAGCACCCCACGTCCTCACCCAGGCGCCGCAGTTGACCCAGGGCCTGTCCTGGGACCCGCTCGCCAAGCGGCTCTGGGGCGCCAACGAGGCACTGGTGGACTCCAGCGGACCGCGCAGGGTCGTGTTCAACGTCGAGCCCGACGCCGGCAAGCCCGTCGACGGCTGGAGCTGGCTCACCAACTTCCATGTGGCGGGCTCCGTCTGCGCGACACCCCAGGGCAACGGCACCGCCAACGGCACCCCGATCACGGTGTGGACCTGCACGGGATCGGACACCCAGCGGTGGAAGTACGAGAACGGCCTGATCGTCCACCGGGCGAGCGGCAAGTGCATCACCCCCGAGGCCAACGGCGCGAACACCAACGGCGCTCTGCTGACCCTGTGGACCTGCAACCCCGCCAGTGACGTCCAGCGCTTCTCCCCGTCGGCCGACGGCAGTGCCGTCAACGCCTACGGCAAGGCCATCACGCCGAAGGGCAACTCCCTGGGCAACGGCGTCTGGCTGACCCTCTGGACCGGGAGCAGCCCCACCGCCGACGTCCAGGACTGGGTGGTGAAGGGCTTCTAGGCCCGCGCTTCCTCCCGGATCCCGCCGGGCTGCGCGGGTCCGGCGGATCCGGAACGCACGGCCCGGCTCCTCACCCGCTCCCCCGGCACCTGAAGGGGCCGGCCCGCACCCGGGCCGGCCCCTTCTCCTCGTCCCCGGGAACAGATCGCCCGGACCACCCGCATCCACGGGCAAGCCCTCGCCCTCCGCGGGCCGGAGGACGCGCGGGATGCCACACCGTGGATGCCACACCGTCGAGGGAGCCGGTCAGGCGGAATGGCGTCTGACCCTGGCGAGAAGGTGGACGATGCGCTGCTGCGCCGCCTCGTCGCCACCGCTCCGGGCGCGCGACGCGGGCTCGGCCGGGACGGCGTACGGGCGGGAGCGCGCGGCCGTCCGGTCACGGTGCGCGCCGACCGCCGCGCCGATGATCCAGGAGCCGGCGACCGGGTCCTGGACCGCCCTCGGGAGACGGGCGTGCGCGAGGTGCGGGGCCGCCGGCACGGGGGCCGGCGGGAGCGCGGGCGCGTGCGGGATCCGGATCACATGGGTGAGGCCGGAACCCCGGGGGTGTTCCCGTGCGGTGAGGTCTCCGCCGTGGGCGTCGATGATCTCGCGCGCGACGAGGACGTGAGCGGGATCGTTGACGGCCCGGGGGCCGGAGATCTCGATGCGCAGATGGCCGCCGCGCAGCGCCGCCGTGATGACGACGGTGGTGTCGGCCCGGGGCACGGCCCGGTGGTGCGGGCGGGCCGGGTCCGCCGAGGCGACTCCGGAGGCGTCGGCGATCAGATGGGCCAGGGCGGTCGCCGCGCGCGCCGGATCGAGCGCGACGACCACGGGCGGGGCGTGCACGGCGAACTGCGTCCGACGGGACCCGGTGAGTGTCGAGGCCTTGTCGATGCCCGCGGTCACGATGGTGCCCAGAGTGGTGGGGTGCCGGGTGACGGAGTCCACCGCCGCTTCCCGGCGCCGGTCCTCCGGGCCGCTCGCGGCGATCGGACCGGGTTCTTCCGGCCGGGACCCGGCGAGTACGGCGCTCAGTTCGGCGTACCGGGCGGCGAGGGCCGCGTACCGCTCCGCCTGCTCCTCGCGCTCGGCCGTGTGCCGCGCGATCAGTTCCTCGTAGGGTCTGCGGTCGGTGAAGGTCATCACGGCGCCGACGAGCCGGTCCCCGTCGCGAACGGGTGCGGTGGTGAGGTCGACGGGTACGCGGCGGCCGGCCCTGGACCACAGGACCTGGCCGCGCACGCGGTGCTTCCGGCCGGACCTGAGGGTGTCGGCGAGCGGGGACTCCTCGTACGGGAACGGGCTGCCGTCCGCGCGCTCGGCGAGGATCAGCGGATGCAGCTCGGCGCCGTCGAGTTCGTCGGTGCGGTAGCCCAGGATCTCGGCGAAGGCGGGGTTCACGAGGACGACCCGGCCGTCGGTGTCGGTGCCGACGACGCCCTCGGAGGCGGCCCGCAGGATCATCTCGGTCTGCCGCCGCGAACGGGCCAGCTCCGCCTCGGCGTCGAGGGTGTCCGTGAGGTCACGGACGACGATCACCAGCTCGTGATCCGGACCGGCACCGGTCACCTCCACCGGGAACTCGGCGCCGTCGGTGCGCCGGGCGATCGTCCGCGCCGGCCCGGTCCGGCCCCGCTCGTCCGCCGGATCCGGGTGGCGACCGGAGCCCGCGACCGGCCGCGGGTCGAACGCCGGCAGCAGCTCCGGCAGCCCTCGCCCGACGAGCGCGGTGCCGGGGGCCTCGAACATGTCGAGGGCGACGGTGTTGGCGTTGACGACCGTGCCGTCGCGGTTGACGAGCACGACGCCGTCGGGGAGGGCGTCGAGTACGGCGGCGAGGCCGGCGGCGCCTCGGGGGAAGGGCAGGACCATGGCGACGTTTCCTTTCCGGGCCTGGGAACCGGCAGGGGGTGGTGCGATGCCGGGCGGTCGGGACGCCCGGACCTGCGCGGTGACGAGGGTGGGAGGGCTGGTCGTCTCCGGCGGCGCGTGTCGGGCGGGATCCGGAGGAGACGGCCCAGCGGCGGTGCGGTGAGCTGCTGAAACCTAACCACCCGGTGATGGCATATGTGCGACGCGCGGGCATCGACCGGTGATCCTTAAGGGTCTCTTGAGGACATGATCAGGCAGGGATGAGGCTGCGCGACGAGCCGCCGCCGATCTTCGTGAACGCGACCGTCGCGAGGGCGACTTCATGGCATGAACGGGCGTCGTACTCCTTTCCGCATATGACATATGAGGAGCGCGCGCGTGTCATACTTCTCCTGCGTGCACGGGGTCCTCCGGTTTCTCCGAGGCACCTCGCCCTGCCCGGCGTCCCCCGCTGGAGGGCAGGGCGCCACCGGCACGCATTCCGCACGGCGCGGACTCCCCGGTCTCCCCCGTCCGGCCGTCCGCGCCGTGCTCCTCCTCCCCTCCCTTCGCCCCCGCGGCGGCTATGCCGTCAGGGAGCGGTGACGTCCCGTGGGCCGAAGAGCGGCCACGGCCGACTCGCCGGTGCCGGTGCCGGTGCCTGTGCCTGTGCCGACATCGCCCTGGCCCTCGTCCTGGACGGCGGCGGGCAGCTCCAGTACGTAGGTGCCCGGTCCCGCGAGGGCCGCGGCGGCCCGCACCCCCGCCTGCACCACGTCGTCGATCAGCACCGTCCGCCGCCGCGGTCCCAGCGGCGTGCTGTCGTGGCCGTACGGCCGGGACCGGGTTTCCACGAGTGCCATCGTCATGCGCACATCGGCCGCCAGGGCCTCGAGGCTGACGGTGGCCTCGGGCCACAGCGGGCGGGAGCTGTCGTCCGCGAGCCGGCCCATCTCCGCGTGCAGGTGGCGCAGCGCCCCCATCAGGGGGCCGGAGAGAACTCGGAGAGCTCGCGCGCGTGGTCGACCGCCAGGTCGGCGCGCTGCTGTTCTCGTTCGAGTTCGGCCTTGTGGTGACGGGTGCTTCGGGTCTGCGCGGCGACGTACTCGTCGGCGAGCCGCTCGTAGGGGCGGCGGTCGGTGAGCGCGACGACGGCGCCGACGATCCTGCCCTCCTCGGTCACGGGACGGGCGGAGACGTCCGCGGTCAGGCGGGTGCCGTCGCCGGTCCTCAGCTCCTGCGCGGGGAGTCTGCTCGCGCGCCCGGTTCGCAACACCTGGGCCGGCGGGGCCTCCTCGGCGTCGAGGGGTTCGCCGTCGTACCCGAGGAACGTGAGCAGGGACAGGAGTTCGCGTCCCCCGAACTCGGCGGCCTTCCCTCCGAGCAGCCGGGCGGCCGCCGGGTTGACCAGGTCGATCCTGCCCTCGGCATCGGTCCCGATCAGTGCCTCGCCGGCGGTACGGAGCACGGCCTCGGCCTGGAGGAGGGAGCGCGACAGCGCCGCTCGGGCGTCCTCGCCCGACGTCACGTCCCGCAGGGAGATGGCCAGGGAGGAACCGTAGGGGATGCTCCCGTAGAGGGCGTGCCGGTCCAGCCGGACGGTGCTGATCTCTGCGGCGAAGCTCCGGCCGCCCGCCGCCCGCGCGGTGGTCCGGAGCAGTGCCCTGTGCGGGATTCCGGGGTCCTCGGGGGCCGCCGGCGGCCGGGTCAGGTTCCAGTCGAAGGACGGCAGGAAGTCCAGCACCCCCCGCCCCTCGACCGTGTGCCGTTCATGTCCGAGCAGGGCGGCCGCCGCCTGGTTCGCCCTGACCACGGTTCCGTTGTCGTCGACGATCGGCACGGCGTCGGGAAGGAGGTCCACCACCTCCTCGTGAGGCCGGGCCGCTTGACGTACCGGTCGCTCGGGGGAGAGCACCGCATGGCTGTTCTCGAGGTTCACCGCTGATTTCCTCCTGCCTGTCAGGCCGTCCGTGGGCTCTCGTTCGTCTTCGAGGCCGGGCATGGGCGGTGGCGGGCTTCCCGCCCGCGTCTCCCGGCATCCCCGTCCGGGCCTTGTCGTCGCCCGCCCACCACACCGGCCATGTGCTCTGTGCCGCGGTCACATGGAAGCACGGGAGGGACGGCCGAACATGTCTGTGTACCTGCGCTCAGGAGCGTCTTAAGGGAGGCATTCGTCAGCCGTCGAGGTATGCCATAGGTGCCGGTGCCGCGGTTGCGGCAACCGGACCGCGCGTGCGTCGGGACGGGGCCTCGTCGGCCACGGTCGCCCCGCCCGTGCCCCCGGGGCCCCGGTGGTTCCACCGGCCGAAGCGGGCGTCTTTGTTTACCCCGCAATTTCTCAGGCTTGAATTGGCCATATGGCCAATAGCATCGCCCCATGGCATGCCGATACCCAAAAGCCGAGCATGTGAAGGCGATGCCTTACAGTGGTCGTCGGCTTACGCAGCCGACTGCGCGCCACGCGCCACCCGGTGCACTCGGATTCCGCGTCCTCCTGTGGCATCCGTGGCGCGACCGCGAGTGCGAAGGGAGCGCGTTCCATCGGCAGACACAGCGACGTGTCACGGCTCCGCACCCTCGCGTCGACGCCCGGCTGAGCCCGGGACGAGTCGGGCACCGCGCGACACCACCGATGTGGGCCCTCTCCGGAGAAGCGAAGAGCGACGACCGGAAAGCGCGGCAGTGGAATGCGAACAGCCGAGAGCGGAAATGCGACGGGGCGACGCCATGTGCGTCCGACCTCATTCGACGAAGAGGGAATCATGCCGGGAGAAACGGAACTGACGTCCGCGTACAGCAGCAAGGTCGCCGATGATCTCGAGCACAATGTGGCGGAACAGGAGCGGATCCGGGGCGAGGTCGCACGTCTGACGGCCGAACTCGACGAGCTGATGCACGACCACGGCGTTCTGCTCAGCCTTCGCCAGGCGCTTCAGTCCGGTGCTCCGGCATCCGGCCGCCAGGTCCCTCGACAGAAGGCGTCCGGGAAGACCGGAAAGGGCGCGAAGAGTGGAAAGAATTCCGGCGCCGGCAAGGCCGCCACACTCGTCGAACTGATCCGTGATCACCTCGCCGCCGCCGGCGCTCCCTGTTCCGCGTCCGAGGTGACGACCGCCCTCGGCGAGCAGCACCGCGACCGGCACATCCAGACCACCGTCGTACGCACCTCCCTGGAGAACCTCGTCGCGAAGGGGTACGCGCACCGCACCAAGCAGGGGTCCTCCGTCTTCTACACCGCGGCCGCACCCGCGCACTAGCGGATCGGCCCGGTCTCTCCGCGGACCTTCACCGGCGGCACATGCCATCTTAGGTGGCCGTGCGCGCCAGAGGTGTTAACGCGGACTTTCCGATGCCTTAAAGATCCTTAACGGGACAGGTGTACGAGGGCGGGTGTGCGGGAGCAGGCGCACGGGAGCGGGTGTGCGGGGCGGGGGTACGTCCCGGCTGCGATGCACCGGCCCGACCCGCGGCCCGGACGCATGAAGATGCCATGTCCTCAGTCCGTGCCCGACACCTGCCCCGGCATCACGACGCATATGTGTGTCACGTAACGTGCGCCACATGGCAAAGGTGCTTCTCGTCGAGGACGATCCGTCCGTTCGCTCCGCCCTGCGCAGATGTCTCTCGGACGCCTCGTACACCGTGCGGGACTGCGGGACGGCCCTGGGCGGGCTGCGCGCCGTCCTGGACGAGCCGTTCGACGTGATGGTGCTCGACCTGGGCCTGCCCGACCTCGACGGCCTGGAGATGCTCAGGATGCTCCGTACCGTCTCGGACATTCCCGTCGTCGTCGCGACGGCCCGGCGCGACGAGCGCGAGATCGTGCGGGTGCTGGGCAGCGGGGCCGACGACTACCTCGTGAAGCCGTTCTCCGCGGAGCACCTCATCGCGAGGATGACCGCGGTGCTGCGGCGGGCGGCCTCCGGCAGCGGGGGCCTCTTTCCGGACGTCGTGAGGGTGGGCGGGCTCGTCGTCGACGCGGCGCGCCGCAGGGCTCTCCTCGACGGCTCCCCGCTCGACCTGACGCGCAAGGAGTTCGACCTCCTGGAGTTCCTGGCACGGCGCCCCGGGATCGTCGTGGCGCGCAGCGAACTGTTCCGGCAGGTGTGGCTTCAGACGTACCGCGGGGAGCGCACCGTGGACATCCATCTCTCCTGGCTGCGGCGGAAGTTGGGGGAATCGGCGGCCCGGCCCCGGTATCTGCACACGGTCCGCCACGTCGGGATCAAACTGGAGTACGCGGAGGCGCTGGTCTGACGCGTTCCGAGGGGCGGCCGGGGCCCCGTCCAGCGCCCCGGCCCGTCATCCCCCGAGCGCTTTCGGCTTTCCCTGGCTGCGGGGGCGTTCCTCGACCAGCCTGCCCCACACGATCATGCGGTAGGTGCTGGTGAACTCGGGTGTGCAGGTGGTGAGTGTGATGTAGCGGCCGGGTTCGGTGAAGCCGGATCCCTTGGGGACGGGGTCGATGACGGAGACGTTCGAGGGCGAGGTCTGGGGCAGGATGCTCGCCATCTCGTAGGTGTAGTAGGCGTTCTGCGTCTCGACGACGATGGGGTCGCCGGGTTCGAGGCGGTTGATGTAGCGGAACGGCTCGCCGTGGGTGTTGCGGTGGCCTGCGACGGCGAAGTTGCCCTGCTTGTCGGACGGCATGGCCGTCTTGAGCTTGCCTTCGCCGTAGTGGCCGGCCATGCCCTTGTCGAGGACCTTGGGCTTGCTGATGCCTTCGGCGACGGGGACGACGACGTCGAGTTTGGGGATGTACATGATGGCGAAGCCCTCGCCGGGCTCGAACGCCCCGGGCTTGCTGTCGTCCTCGCCCTCGCCCTTGGCCCAGGTGTCCTCGATCTGTTCCTTGGCCCGGTCGGTCTCCTGGCCGGCGAGGACGTTGGTCCACCACAGCTGGTAGGTGACGAAGAGCAGCATGACCACGCCGAAGGTGATGAAGAGTTCTCCGACGGCCCGGCTGGCGACGACTCCGACGCTGTCCTTCGCGGCCCGGGCGGCGCGACGCGCCTCGACGCGGGAGAGGGGGGCCGCGGGCGGATCGGCCTGCGCGGTGCCGGACGCGGTGGACGCGCCGGCGGGCGGGCCGCCGCGGCGGCCCTTCCCCCGGCCGCCCCGGGCGGCGGCACGGCGGCGCTCGGCCCGGCCGGGCCCGGGAAGGGGCTCCAC
>NZ_BNBZ01000009.1 GCF_014656215.1 Streptomyces zaomyceticus
CCGCCCCGCGATCTCGCGGGGCGGCCCTCTTCGTCATGTACCGGGTCCTACTTCGCCGGCTCCGGCTCCGGCTCCTCCGCCGGTTCCGGCTCCGGGTCCACCGGGGTCTTCACCGACTCGAGGAGCAGCTGGGCCACGTCCACGACCGTGACGGACTCCTTGGCCTTGCCCTCGTTCTTCTTGCCGTTGACCGAGTCGGTCAGCATGACGAGGCAGAACGGGCAGGCGGTGGAGACGATGTCCGGGTTGAGGGACAGGGCCTCCTCGACGCGCTCGTTGTTGATGCGCTTGCCGATCCGCTCCTCCATCCACATCCGGGCACCACCGGCGCCGCAGCAGAAGCCGCGCTCCTTGTGGCGGTGCATCTCCTGCTGGCGCAGGCCGGGGACGGCGGACATGATCTCGCGCGGCGGCGTGTAGACCTTGTTGTGACGGCCCAGGTAGCACGGGTCGTGGTAGGTGATGAGGCCGTCGACCGGGGTCACCGGGACCAGCTTGCCCTCGTCGATGAGGTGCTGGAGCAGCTGGGTGTGGTGGATGACCTCGTACTCGCCGCCGAGCTGCGGGTACTCGTTGGCGATGGTGTTGAAGCAGTGCGGGCAGGTCGAGACGATCCGCTTCGCCGACTTCGGCTTCTTCGTCGACTCGTCCTCGTCGTCCTCGCCGAACGCCATGTTCAGCATCGCGACGTTCTCCTGGGCGAGCTGCTGGAACAGCGGCTCGTTGCCCAGGCGGCGGGGGGAGTCACCGGTGCACTTCTCGTCGCCGCCCATGATCGCGAACTTGACGCCCGCGATGTTCAGCAGCTCGGCGAAGGCCTTGGTGGTCTTCTTGGCCCGGTCCTCCAGGGCGCCGGCGCAGCCGACCCAGTACAGGTAGTCGAACTCCGAGAGGTCCTCGACGTCCTTCCCGACGATCGGGACCTCGAAGTCGACCTCCTTGGTCCACTCGACGCGCTGCTTCTTCGCCAGGCCCCAGGGGTTGCCCTTCTTCTCCAGGTTCTTGAGCATCGTGCCCGCCTCGGACGGGAACGCGGACTCGATCATCACCTGGTAGCGGCGCATGTCGACGATGTGGTCGATGTGCTCGATGTCGACCGGGCACTGCTCGACGCAGGCGCCGCAGGTGGTGCAGGACCACAGGACGTCGGGGTCGATGACGCCGTTCTCCTCGGCGGTGCCGATGAGCGGGCGCTCGGCCTCGGCGATCGCCGAGGCGGGGACGTCCTTCAGCTGCTCCTCGGTCGCCTTCTCGTTGCCCTCCATGTCCTTGCCGCCGCCGGCGAGCAGGTACGGGGCCTTGGCGTGCGCGTGGTCGCGCAGCGACATGATGAGGAGCTTCGGGGAGAGCGGCTTGCCGGTGTTCCAGGCGGGGCACTGCGACTGGCAGCGACCGCACTCGGTGCAGGTCGAGAAGTCGAGGATGCCCTTCCAGGAGAACTGCTCGACCTGGGAGACACCGAAGACGGCGTCCTCGGCCGGGTCCTCCCAGTCGATCTCCTTGCCGGCCGTCGTCATCGGCTGGAGCGCGCCGAGGGCGGTGGAGCCGTCGGCGTTCCGCTTGAACCAGATGTTCGGGAAGCCGAGGAAGCGGTGCCAGGCGACACCCATGTTGGTGTTCAGCGAGACCGTGATCATCCAGGTGAAGGACGTGACGATCTTGAGGCACGCGAAGAAGTAGGTGAGGTACTGGATCGTGCTCAGGTCCAGGCCGTCGAGCAGCGCGATCAGCGGGTACGAGGCGAAGAAGCCCGGCTCCCAGCTCGTCACGTGGTGCTGGACGCCCTCGAGGGCTCGCAGCGTCATGATGCAGAGGCCGACGATCAGGATGACGGCCTCGACGAAGTAGGCCTGGCCCGTCTTGGAGCCGGCGAAGCGGGACTTGCGGCCCGCCCTGGTCGGCTTGCTGAGCTGCCGGATCACGATGAGGGTCACGATGCCGAGGACCGTCATCAGGCCGAGGAACTCGGTGAAGATCTCGTACGGCAGCCAGTCGCCGATGATCGGGATCAGCCAGTCGGCCTGGAAGAGCTGGCCGAAGGCGTTGACGATCGTCAGGAGCAGCGAGAAGAAGCCCACCGCGACGAACCAGTGCGCGAAGCCGACGATGCCCCAGCGGTTCATCCGGGTGTGGCCGAGGAATTCCTTGACCAGGGTGACCGTGCGCTGGGTGGGATCGCCGGTGCGGGTGCCGGCGGGCACGGGCTGCCCGAGGCGCACGAACCGGTAGATCTGCACGGTTGCACGGCCGAACAGCGCGACGGCCACCACCGTGATGGCGATCGACACGATGATCGCGGCGAGTTGCATGAGGGGCTCCTCGGGCGGGCCTACTAAGCGGTAACTTATGGAGTCCGTGCTGAGATTACCCGTTCGGGGCCCCGTGCTGTAGCGGCGCTCGCGGTGATCTGTGTCGCTCAGGCAAACCTTGCCGCGCGACGTCTGCGGACTGCTGGAAGCGTACGCGCCAGGATCGCGAGATCCATCCCCAGCCAGTGGTGGTCCACATAGTGGAGGTCGAGCAGCTCGCGCTCCTCCCACGGCAGGTCCGAGCGTCCGCTGATCTGCCAGGGGCCGGTCAGTCCGGGTCGTACGGAGAGCCGGCGGCGCCCCTCGCCCGCGCACTCGCGGTGGCCGGGCGTCAGCGGGCACGGCCCGACCAGCGACATCCGGCCCCCGACGACGTGCAGCAGAAGGGGCAGCGCGGCCAGCGGGCTCCTCGTGCGGAAGGTCAGCATGGTGAAGGGCCGCCCCCCGAGACCGGCCACCGTGCGGCGGCGCAGCACGCCCCGGCCGGGGGTGGCTCCGCCGAGCGCGACCGAGAGGGCGACGGCCGCGAGGAAGGGGGACAGCGCGACCAGGAGGGCGAGCCCGCCCACGACGTCGAACGTGCGCTTGGCCGTCATTCCCCACACCCTTCCGAGCGGCGAACGAGAATCATGGGATATTCGTGGGATATGGCTGGTTTGCCCGGCATGGGGCAATCGGACTCTCTCACGCGGCACCCCGCCCGGTCCGGGATCGACGCGCGCCCGGCTCCGTATGAGTGAGATAAGGGGTGAAGAGTTGAGCCCCCTCCACTCAGGTCTGTTGACGCAGTCCGCGTCGTCATGCATCCTTGAGTCAGATCCACTCAAGTACGTCAGCTGGAGGAATTGAAATGGCACGTGCGGTCGGCATCGACCTGGGCACGACTAACTCCGTCGTCAGCGTTCTGGAAGGCGGCGAGCCCACCGTCATCACCAACGCCGAGGGCGCCAGGACCACGCCGTCCGTCGTCGCCTTCGCGAAGAACGGCGAGGTGCTCGTCGGCGAGGTGGCCAAGCGTCAGGCCGTCACCAACGTCGACAGGACCATCCGGTCGGTCAAGCGCCACATGGGCACCGACTGGAAGATCGAGATCGACGGCAAGAACTTCAACCCGCAGCAGATGAGCGCCTTCATCCTGCAGAAGCTGAAGCGCGACGCCGAGGCCTACCTGGGCGAGAAGGTCGTCGACGCGGTCATCACCGTCCCGGCGTACTTCAACGACTCCGAGCGTCAGGCCACCAAGGAGGCCGGTGAGATCGCGGGCCTCAACGTCCTGCGCATCGTCAACGAGCCGACCGCGGCCGCCCTGGCGTACGGCCTCGACAAGGACGACCAGACGATCCTCGTCTTCGACCTCGGTGGCGGCACCTTCGACGTGTCCCTCCTGGAGATCGGCGACGGCGTCGTCGAGGTGAAGGCCACCAACGGTGACAACCACCTCGGTGGTGACGACTGGGACCAGCGTGTCGTCGACTACCTGGTGACGCAGTTCCAGAACGGCCACGGCGTGGACCTGGCCAAGGACAAGATGGCTCTCCAGCGTCTCCGCGAGGCCGCGGAGAAGGCGAAGATCGAGCTGTCCTCCTCGACCGAGACCTCGATCAACCTGCCGTACATCACGGCCTCCGCCGAGGGCCCGCTGCACCTGGACGAGAAGCTCACCCGAGCCCAGTTCCAGCAGCTGACCTCGGACCTGCTCGACCGCTGCAAGGTGCCGTTCCACAACGTCATCAAGGACGCGGGCATCAACCTCTCCGAGATCGACCACGTCGTTCTCGTCGGTGGTTCGACCCGTATGCCGGCCGTCGCCGAGCTCGTCAAGGAGCTGACCGGCGGTCAGGACGCCAACAAGGGCGTCAACCCGGACGAGGTCGTCGCCATCGGCGCCGCGCTCCAGGCCGGTGTCCTCAAGGGTGAGGTCAAGGACGTCCTGCTCCTCGACGTGACCCCGCTGTCCCTCGGTATCGAGACCAAGGGCGGCATCATGACCAAGCTCATCGAGCGCAACACCACGATCCCGACCAAGCGGTCCGAGATCTTCACGACGGCCGAGGACAACCAGCCGTCCGTGCAGATCCAGGTCTACCAGGGCGAGCGCGAGATCGCGGCGTACAACAAGAAGCTCGGTATGTTCGAGCTGACCGGTCTGCCGCCGGCCCCGCGTGGTGTCCCGCAGATCGAGGTCGCCTTCGACATCGACGCCAACGGCATCATGCACGTGACCGCGAAGGACCTCGGCACGGGCAAGGAGCAGAAGATGACCGTCACCGGCGGCTCCTCGCTGCCGAAGGACGAGGTCGACCGCATGCGCCAGGAGGCCGAGCAGTACGCGGACGAGGACCACCGTCGCCGCGAGGCCGCCGAGTCCCGCAACCAGGGCGAGCAGCTCGTCTACCAGACGGAGAAGTTCCTCAAGGACAACGAGGACAAGGTCCCCGGTGACGTCAAGGCCGAGGTCGAGGCCTCGCTCGCCGAGCTGAAGGAGAAGCTCAAGGGCGAGGACACCGCGGAGATCCGCACCGCCACCGAGAAGGTCGCGGCCGTCTCCCAGAAGCTCGGCCAGGCGCTGTACGCCGACGCCCAGGGCGCGCAGGCCGCGGGCGACGCCGGTGGCCAGCAGGCCCAGGCCGACGACGACGTCGTCGACGCCGAGATCGTCGACGAGGACAAGCCGAAGGGCGGCGCTGCCTGATGACGGAGGAGACCCCGGGCTTCGAGGAGAAGCCCGACGTCCCCGCCGACGGCACGCCCGAGGAGACCGAAGCCGCTGCCTCCGCCGACAAGGCGGAGGGGGCGGCCCCGGCCGGGGACGCTACGGACGTAGCCCTGCTGGCGCGGCTGGACCAGGCCCGCAAGGCGCTCGAAGAGCGCACCGCGGACCTCCAGCGGCTCCAGGCCGAGTACCAGAACTACCGCCGCCGCGTGGAGCGGGACCGGGTCACGGTCAAGGAGATCGCCGTCGCGAGCCTCCTGACCGAGCTCCTTCCCGTGCTCGACGACATCGGCAGGGCCCGGGACCACGGCGAGCTCGTGGGCGGGTTCAAGTCGGTCGCCGAATCGACGGAGACCATCGTCGCCAAGATGGGTCTGCAGCAGTTCGGCAAGGAGGGCGAGCCCTTCGACCCGACGATCCACGAGGCCCTGATGCACTCGTACGCGCCGGACGTCACCGAGACGACCTGCGTGGCGATCCTGCAGCCGGGGTACCGGATCGGCGAGCGGACCATCCGGCCCGCCCGCGTGGCCGTCGCCGAGCCCCAGCCGGGCGCGGCCCCGGCCAAGGACGACACCAAGTCGTCCGCTGACGAGGAGAGCGGTGCCCCCGAAGAGGGGTAGCGCGAAGATCACCGGAGCTGTCCGGAAGGAGGGACGTCGATGAGCACGAAGGACTTCGTCGAGAAGGACTACTACAAGGTTCTCGGCGTCCCCAAGGACGCCACCGAGGCCGAGATCAAGAAGGCGTACCGGAAGCTCGCCCGCGAGAACCACCCGGACGCCAACAAGGGTGACACCAAGGCCGAGGAGCGCTTCAAGGAGATCTCCGAGGCCAACGACATCCTCGGCGACCCCAAGAAGCGCAAGGAGTACGACGAGGCCCGCGCCCTCTTCGGGAACGGCGGCTTCCGGGCCGGCGGTCCCGGGGGCGGCTCGTTCAACTTCGACCTGGGCGACCTCTTCGGAGGCGCCCAGGGCGGCGGCGGGGCCGGCGGCTTCGGCGGCGGCGGTGGCGGCATCGGTGATGTGTTCGGCGGCCTGTTCAACCGCGGCGCCGGCGCGGGCACCCGTACCCAGCCGCGGCGCGGTCAGGACATCGAGTCCGAGGTCACGCTCAGCTTCACCGAGGCCATCGAGGGCGCGACCGTACCGCTGCGGATGTCCAGCCAGCAGCCGTGCACGGCGTGTTCGGGCACCGGCGACAAGAACGGCACCCCCCGGGTGTGCCCGACCTGCGTCGGCACCGGGCAGGTCTCGCGCGGCAGCGGCGGCGGCTTCTCGCTCACCGACCCGTGCGTGGACTGCAAGGGCCGCGGCCTCATCGCCGAGAACCCCTGCGAGGTCTGCAAGGGCAGCGGCCGCGCCAAGTCCTCCCGCACGATGCAGGTCCGCATCCCGGCGGGTGTGAGCGACAACCAGAAGATCCGGCTGCGCGGCAAGGGAGCACCGGGCGAGCGCGGCGGGCAGCACGGCGATCTGTACGTCGTGGTGCACGTCGACACCCACCCGGTCTTCGGCCGCAAGGACGACAACCTCACCGTCACCGTGCCGGTCTCCTTCACGGAGGCGGCGCTCGGCGGCGAGATCAAGGTGCCGACCCTCGGCGGCCCCGCGGTCACCCTCAAGCTGCCCGCGGGCACTCCGAACGGCCGGACCATGCGCGCCCGGGGCAAGGGCGCGGTCCGCAAGGACGGCACCCGCGGCGACCTCCTCGTGACGGTCGAGGTCGCGGTGCCGAAGGAGCTGGACGACAAGGCACGTGACGCCCTGGAGACCTACCGCGAGGCGACCGCCTCCGAGGACCCGCGGGCGGAGCTGTTCCAGGCCGCGAAGGGAGCGTGACCCGGTGGACGGGCGCCGACGCAATCCGTACGAACTGACCGACGAGTCGCCGGTGTACGTCATCTCGGTGGCGGCCCAGCTCTCCGGTCTGCATCCGCAGACCCTCCGTCAGTACGACCGTCTCGGCCTGGTCTCCCCGGACCGCACGGCGGGTCGTGGCCGGCGCTACTCGGCCCGTGACATCGAGCTGCTCCGTCAGGTGCAGCAGCTGTCGCAGGACGAGGGCATCAACCTGGCCGGGATCAAGCGCATCATCGAACTGGAGAACCAGGTCGCGGCGTTGCAGAGCCGGATCGCGGAGCTGTCGGCGGCCGTCGACGGCGCGGCGGCGGCGATGCGGCAGCGCGAGGCCCAGGTGCACGCCTCGTACCGGCGCGATCTGGTGCCCTACACGGACGTGCAGCAGGCGAGCGCGCTGGTGGTCTGGCGCCCCAAGCGCGGCGAGTAGTCCCCGGACGTCCCGTCCCCGGACCGCAGAAGCCCCCTCCACGGTGTGGAGGGGGCTTCGCCGTGTCCGGAGTCAGGGGATGAGTTCGGCCGCGATGTCGCCGAGGGTCTCCCACCACGGCGCGGCGCCGGTGCCGAACGCGGCGGCGAGGGCGGTGCCGAGGGCCCGGTCGAGCGGGGTCGGGTCGGCGGCCGGGTCCCAGTCGGCGTCCACCCGGCCGTCCCCCGCGGACTCCAGGGTGCCGAGGGTCCGCCCGTTCCGGGTGAGCCGGCTGTCCACGTGCGAGGAGGGCACGAGGCGGTAGCGGATCCCGTCCACGCGGACGTCCACCCGGTAGGAGCGGCGCAGCAGGCGCGCACGGGCGGGCTTGACGGTGGCGGGCTCCCCGTCGACGGTGAGCGCGAGCAGGGCGGCCTTGCGGGTCCCTATCGGCGTGTGGGTGTCGGGTCGGGTTCCCGGGGCTCGTACGAGCTCCACGGTGGGCAGCTCGTACCCGGAGACTCGGAGGGTCCCGGCGGGCCCGTCGAGGTCGATCTGTACGTACACGGTGGTCGCTTGTCCCGTTCGACGCTGGTCAGTTGTCTCCCTCGAGAATGCCCGACTGCGCGATCAGGTAGCCGAGCTGGGCACGGCTCCCGCTGCCGAGGGTCGCGGCGAGCTTGGCGATGTGGGCGCGGCAGGTCCGCACGTTCATGCCGAGGCGCCGGGCGATGGCCTCGTCGACGTGGCCCTCGACGAGGAGTTTGGCGATGGAGCGCTGGACGCCGCCGATGCCGTCCACGGAGGGGCTGTAGGGGATCTCCTCCTCCCAGGGAACGCCGTGCAGCCAGAACTGGTCGAAGACGCCGACGAGGTACTGGACGAGCCCTTCGTGGCGGAGTTCCAGGGCGACCTGGCGGTCGCTGCGCGCGGGCACGAAGGCGACCTTGCGGTCGACGATGATCAGTCGGTCGACGATCTCTTCGAGGGTGCGCAGGTCGAGCCCGTAGGGGGCGACGCGTTCGACGTAGGCGAGGGTGGCCGGATGGTGCCGGGCCGTGTGCTGGTAGAGCGTGCGCATCCGGACACCGCGGTCGAGGAGCGGTTCCATGCGGCGCAGGGCGGCTTCGAGGGTCTCGGGTCTGCGTCCGCTGCCCGGCTGGATGGTGAGGAGCTCCACGGTGCACTCGTTGATGACCCGGTCCAGCGCGGCGTTGATGGCGCTGAGGCCTTCGAGGACCGTGATCGCCTGGGCGCCGGACGGGTCCTGCGTGTGGATGGCCATGAACGGCTCGAACGCGTCCGCCAGGGCTATCGCGTGCTGGCGGCGGACCTGTATCTCCTGCTCGATGGGGTGCACGAGCTGGTTGAGGGCGATCGAGGGCGGCACGGGGCGCAGGCACTCGCTGTCGTCCGGGTCCGGGTGCAGGAGGGAGAGTTCCCTCAGGCAGGGGGCGGCTTCGGCGTCGGCGCGAGCTATTCGGCCGGTGCGGAGGGCACTCGCATAGAGCTCCTTGCCCACGTCGCATAGTTCACCGTGACTGTGCTTATGGCCGGACTCGTCGCATTCTCGCCTCATTTGCACCCCCCTCAGGGTCATGAATTACAGGAACATGATGCCCGGCTTGGCTGGTGGAAAGGGTCGGGAGTGAGCCATCGTCTTACTCGCGGGGGGGAGGTAGTGATCAAAAGAGGTGGAGATCGGCCATGACCAGGATGGTTCGTGCACTTAGCGCCATAGCCGTTGCGGCGGCTGCTCTCGGCGCACTCGCCGTCGGCGAGCCCTCGTGGGAGAGCACCCCGGCGCATTCCGTGGCAGGGCCGGGCGAGCCCTCGTGGGAGTTCGCTCCGGCGCACTCCCTGTGGGCGGGGCCGGGTGAGCCTTCGTGGGAGTCCACTCCCGCGGATGTGGTGCTCGCGTCTCCCTACGAGCCCTCCTGGGAAATCGCTCCCAAGGGCGCGGGCGCGTGACCGTGCCGCCGGACGACCCCAGGTTCCGCCGGGAGATGGCTTCGGCCTACCGATCCGGATGGCATTTCGTCGACCTCGCCACGGCCATCCCCCACCGTGGCGACGCGTTGAAGATCACTCTCTTCGGAGAGCCGATCGTGGTGGCACGGGAGCAGGACGAGGACGTCCGCGCCTACCGCTGCCTCCGCCGTCCCCGCGGCGCCCCACAGCCCATCCGCTGTGCCATCCGGTACGGCATGATCTTCGTCAACCTCGACCAGCGGGACCACCAGCTGATCGAACCCGAGACCATCACCGCCACCCCCCGCAGTGCCTGAGCGATTCCCCCGTCGTTGTAGATCGCTCAAGCACTTCCCCCACACAGCGACGCCATCGCGGACCTGAAACGCGATGGCGTCGCTGTGCTGCGCCCGCGCGTTTCCCCGCGCGGGCGCCTTCGTGTGTCCGGTACGTGTTCCGTACGGGCGGCGGGTGCGCCCTTTCCCGTACGGGACCGGGCGCGGCCTCTCCCGTACGGGTCAGGCGCGGCCCATCGCGCGCGTGAGGGCGATCTCGATGACGACCCGGTCCGGGTTCGGCGCCGGCGTGCGCCCGTAGCGGTCCGCGTAGCGCCCGACCGCGTCCGCGACGACCTCCGCCTCGGTGCGGATGTGCGCGACGCCCTCCAGGGTGGCCCAGCGCCCCTTGTCGACCTGGCAGACCGCGACCCTGGCGCCCTCCGCGCCCGCCGCCAGGACATTGGCGACCTTCCGGCTGTGCTTGTTGGTGATGACCCGCGCGCGGCCGTTCTCGGGGTCGTACGTGACGCCCACCGCCACGACGTGCGGGGTGCCGTCCGGGCGCGGGGTGGTCAGGGTGCACATGTGGTACTCGCGCCAGAAGCCGAGGTACGAGTCGGAAGGGTTCTTCGGGTCGGTCGCCATGCACGGAAACTACCCGGGGCGGGACTCTCCTCGATACCTTGAGCGGGATCGACTCAACTTTGTGTACCCTGGAGGAGTCATAAAGGGAGAGGACCCGAAGCAACCCAGGAGGAGCACCGCACGTGGACGCCGAACTGACCAACCGGAGCCGGGACGCCATCAACGCGGCGAGCAGCCGCGCCGTGTCCGAGGGGCACGCCGACCTGACCCCCGCCCACCTTCTGCTGGCGCTGCTCACCGGTCAGGACAACGAGAACATCACCGATCTGCTCGCCGCCGTCGAGGCCGACCAGGCGGTCGTGCGCTCCGGCGCCGAGCGGCTGCTCGCCGCCCTGCCGAGCGTCACCGGGTCCACGGTCGCGCCCCCGCAGCCCACCCGCGACTTCCTCGCGGTCGTCGCCGACGCCGACCGGCGGGCCAAGGAGCTCGGCGACGACTATCTGTCCACCGAGCACCTCCTCGTCGGGATCGCGGCCAAGGGCGGCCCGGCCGGTGAGATCCTCGACGGGCAGGGCGCGAGCGCATCGAAGCTGCTCGACGCCTTCGAGAAGAGCAGGGGAGGACGCCGGGTGACCACACCCGACCCGGAGGGGCAGTACAAGGCGCTGGAGAAGTTCGGCACGGACTTCACGGCCGCCGCGCGCGAGGGCAAGCTGGACCCGGTCATCGGCCGCGACCACGAGATCCGCCGCGTCGTGCAGGTGCTGTCCCGCCGCACCAAGAACAACCCGGTCCTCATCGGTGAGCCCGGTGTCGGCAAGACCGCCGTCGTCGAGGGCCTCGCCCAGCGGATCGTGAAGGGCGACGTACCCGAGTCGCTCAGGAACAAGCGGCTGGTCTCGCTCGACCTCGGCGCGATGGTCGCCGGAGCGAAGTACCGCGGCGAGTTCGAGGAGCGCCTGAAGACCGTCCTCGCCGAGATCAAGGCGAGCGACGGCCAGATCATCACCTTCATCGACGAGCTGCACACGGTCGTCGGCGCGGGCGCCGGCGGCGACTCCGCCATGGACGCGGGCAACATGCTCAAGCCCATGCTGGCCCGCGGCGAGCTCCGGATGGTCGGCGCGACCACCCTCGACGAGTACCGCGAGCGGATCGAGAAGGACCCCGCCCTGGAGCGCCGCTTCCAGCAGGTCCTGGTCGCCGAGCCGACCGTCGAGGACACCATCGCGATCCTCCGCGGCCTCAAGGGCCGGTACGAGGCCCACCACAAGGTGCAGATCAACGACTCCGCGCTGGTGGCCGCCGCGACCCTCTCCGACCGGTACATCACCTCCCGCTTCCTGCCCGACAAGGCCATCGACCTCGTCGACGAGGCCGCCTCCCGGCTCCGTATGGAGATCGACTCCTCGCCCGTCGAGATCGACGAGCTCCAGCGCTCCGTGGACCGGCTCCGCATGGAGGAGCTCGCCCTCAAGAACGAGACGGACGCGGCGAGCAAGCAGCGGCTGGAGAAGCTCCGGCGCGACCTCGCCGACCGCGAGGAGGAGCTGCGCGGCCTCACCGCCCGCTGGGAGAAGGAGAAGCAGTCCCTCAACCGGGTCGGCGAGCTGAAGGAGCGCCTCGACGAGACCCGCGGCCGCGCCGAGCGCGCCCAGCGCGACGGCGACTTCGACACCGCCTCCAAGCTGCTCTACGGCGAGATCCCGGCCCTGGAGCGGGAGCTGGAGGAGGCGAGCGAGGCCGAGGCCCAGCAGGAGTCGGCCAAGGACAGCATGGTCAAGGACGAGGTCGGCCCCGACGACATCGCGGACGTCGTCGGCGCCTGGACCGGCATCCCCGCCGGCCGCCTCCTGGAGGGCGAGACGCAGAAGCTGCTGCGCATGGAGGACGAGCTCGGCCGACGGCTGATCGGCCAGACCGAGGCCGTCCGGGCCGTCTCCGACGCCGTGCGCCGCACCCGCGCGGGCATCGCCGACCCCGACCGGCCCACCGGCTCCTTCCTCTTCCTCGGCCCCACGGGCGTCGGCAAGACGGAGCTGGCGAAGGCGCTCGCCGACTTCCTCTTCGACGACGAGCGGGCCATGGTCCGCATCGACATGTCGGAGTACGGCGAGAAGCACAGCGTCTCCCGCCTGGTCGGCGCGCCTCCCGGCTACGTCGGCTACGAGGAGGGCGGACAGCTCACCGAGGCGGTCCGCCGCCGCCCGTACAGCGTGGTCCTCCTCGACGAGGTGGAGAAGGCGCACCCGGAGGTCTTCGACGTCCTGCTCCAGGTCCTGGACGACGGCCGGCTCACCGACGGGCAGGGGCGGACGGTGGACTTCCGCAACACCATCCTGATCCTCACCTCGAACCTCGGCAGCCAGTACCTCGTCGACCCGCTGACCTCGGCGGACGTCAAGAAGCAGCAGGTCATGGACGTCGTCAGGGCGAGCTTCAAGCCGGAGTTCCTCAACCGGCTCGACGACCTGGTCGTCTTCTCCGCCCTCGACCGGGCCGAGCTGGGCCGGATCGCGAGCCTCCAGATCGACCGGCTCGCCCAGCGGCTCGCCGAGCGCCGGCTCACCCTGGACATCACCCCGGAGGCCCTGGAGTGGCTCGCCGAGGAGGGCAACGACCCCGCGTACGGCGCCCGGCCGCTGCGCCGTCTGATCCAGACGGCGATCGGCGACCGGCTGGCCAGGGAGATCCTCGCGGGCGAGGTCCGCGACGGCGACACGGTCCGGGTGGACCGCTTCGAGGACGGCCTGATCGTGGGGCCGGCGCGGTAGCTCAGGTGTCGAAGGCCCGGACACGTACGAGGGCGGTGCCGCCGTCCTCGTACGTGATCCGCAGGTTCACGAAGAGCATCTCGTCGAACGACACGTCCAGGCACCGGTCCTGCTCGCAGGAGAACGCGGGCTCCCCGGCCGGGTAGGTCGCTTCCAGCCACCCCCCGACCTCGGAGCGTGGCATCCGGAACTCCGCGTCGGCCACGGTGTCCTGCCAGTGGGCCGCCGTGCAGTGGGCGTCCTCCGCGCTCATCGGGAGGCTTCCCCGGGCGAAGGTCATCACCTCGGAGCAGTCGACCTGCTGCGACTCACCGATCTCGCTCCAGGCCATCGCACCCCAGGCCAGCAGGGCCACCGGCCCGCCGCAGAACACGGTCACCACCGCCGAGACCCACACCCAGGTCCACGCCCGCGGCTTCACCGGCCCGGCCTTCTCCGCCGTTTTCTCCCCCATGAGGACCAGATCTTGTCAGCCCGCAGCGGATCGCGGGAGGTGGGACTTGCCACGAACGGCCCGCGATGGGGGAGGATGGCGAGCATCCGTACGAAGGGAAATACACGGTGAGCATCGACCCGTCCTCGATTCCGAATTTCGGGGGCCAGCCCCAGCCTCAGGCCGCAGGACCGGCGGGCCCCGTCGTCCCCGACCAGGACCTCGTCAAGCAGCTCCTCGAGCAGATGGAGCTGAAGTACGTCGTCGACGACGAGGGTGACCTCGCGGCGCCGTGGGAGGAATTCCGCACGTACTTCATGTTCCGCGGCGAGGGCGAGCAGCAGGTCTTCTCGGTGCGGACGTTCTACGACCGTCCGCACTCCGCCGACGACCGCGCCAAGATCCTCGACGCGATCGACGACTGGAACCGCCGCACCCTGTGGCCCAAGGTCTACACGCACCTGCACGAGGAGGAGGACGGCTCCGCCACCCTCCGCCTCATCGGTGAGGCCCAGATGCTGATCGGCACCGGCGTCGCCCTGGAGCACTTCGTGTCCTCCACGGTCAGCTGGGTCCGCGCCTCCATCGAGTTCGACAAGTGGGTCGTGGAGCAGTTCGGCCTGGAGTCCCCGGAGGACAAGGCCGCGGGTGACGAAGAGGCCTAGGCCCTTCCCGTAGCAGAGCGGTACGAGAGCCCGGCCGGGCCGTGATCATCAGGATCGCGGCCCCGGCCGGGCTCTCCTCGTGACCGCGCCGGGTCACGGAGGGGTGCCTCAGGCCAGCCGCTTGAGCCGGGAGACGGCCTCTTCCAGGACCTCGGTCTTCTTGCAGAAGGCGAAGCGGACGAAGGGGGCGCCGGCCTCGCGGTCGTCGTAGAAGACGGCGTTGGGGATGGCGACGACGCCGGCGCGCTCCGGCAGCGAGCGGCAGAAGGCGAAGCCGTCCTCGGCGCCGAGCGGGCGGATGTCCGTGGTCACGAAGTAGGTGCCCGCGGGGCGGTAGACCGCGAAGCCCGCCTGCGCGAGGCCGTCGCTCAGCAGGTCCCGCTTGGCCTCCAGGTCGGCGCGGAGTCCGTCGAAGTACGCGGCCGGGAGGCGGAGCGCCTCGGCGATCGCGTACTGGAACGGCCCGGAGGAGACGTAGGTGAGGAACTGCTTGGCCGAGCGGACCGCGGCGGTCAGCCCGGGGCTCGCGGTGATCCAGCCGACCTTCCAGCCGGTGAACGAGAACGTCTTGCCGGCCGAACCGATGGTCACCGTGCGCTCCCGCATCCCGGGGAGGCTCGCGATCGGCAGGTGCTCGGTCCCGTCGAAGACCAGGTGCTCGTAGACCTCGTCGGTGACGACGAGCAGGTCCCGCTCGATCGCTAGCTCGGCGACGGCGGTCAGCTCGGCCCGGGTGAGGACGGTGCCGGTCGGGTTGTGCGGGGTGTTGAGGAGGATCAGCCGGGTCCGGTCGGTGACGGCGGCCCGCAGCTCGTCGAGGTCGAGGACGTAGCCGCCCTCGTGGGGGCGGAGGGTGACGGGGACCCTGGTCCCGCCGGCCATCGCGACACAGGCGGCGTACGAGTCGTAGTACGGCTCCAGGGCGATCACCTCGTCGCCCGGCTCGACCAGGGCGAGCAGTGCCGCCGCGATCGCCTCGGTGGCGCCCGCGGTGACGAGCACCTCGGTGTCCGGGTCGTACGCGAGGCCGTAGCGCTGCCGCTGGTGGTCGGCGATCGCCGACCGCAGCTCGGGGACGCCGGGGCCCGGCGGGTACTGGTTGCCCCGGCCGTCCCGCAGGGCGCGGACCGCGGCCTCCCGGATCTCCTCGGGGCCGTCGGTGTCGGGAAAGCCCTGACCGAGGTTGATCGAACCGGTCCTGGCGGCGAGCGCGGACATCTCGGCGAAGATCGTCGTACCGAATTCGGCGAGCCGGCGATTGAGCAGCGGTCGTGTCATGACGGCCATCCTGCGGCGAAGCTCTGGAGTTCCTCAAGTGCGCTTTGGCGCGTGGCCGGGCGGGGGATCGCCATGGCATGAGCATCACACTCTTCCTCTGCGGGATCGCGCTCGTGATCGCGATCGGGGTGGCGATCATCGGATGGGGGCTGAGGGACAGCCGGCGCGGCTCCGGCGGCGGGGACAGCTGGTGGGCCGGCCCGACGGGATCGACCTCCTCGTCCTCCTCCTCGTCCACCTCCTCCTGCTCGTCGTCCTCCTCCTCGTCCAGCTCCTCCTGCTCCAGCTCCTCGTGTTCGAGCTCGTCCTGCTCCTCGTCGAGCTGCTCCAGCTCCTCCTCGTGCAGCTGAGAACCAGGAACGGAAAGGGCTCCGGAGCCAAGCTCTGGAGTTGCTCAAGTCGGCTTTGACGGGATGCCACCCAGGGCATCTTTCTCGCACAACAGAACGGGGGAATTACTGATGGGAATCTTCTTCGGCCTCATGGGTCTTCTGGTCGTCGTGGCGGTGTTCGTCACGATCAAGGGCAGGCTCGGGGGTGGCACCCGGCGGTCGCGGCGGCGCGGCGGGCGTTCGGCCGCGTCCGGCAGCGGCGGCGGCATCACCTGGGCGGACGGCGGCGGGGGCGCTGGCTGCGGCAGCTCGTCCAGCTCCTGCGGCGGAGGCTCCGGCTCCTCCTGCGGCGGGGGCGGGGGCGGCGGCTGCGGCGGAGGCAGCTGAGCGGCCACCTTCCGGTAGGGCCCACGTCGCCTGGCACGTGACGTGGGCAAGGGGCACGGACCTGTCGGCCGAATCCGATTGAACAAGTGAACTGTGGGGTCCCCGAAGGGGTTGGAAAACACAGCAAGTTGGGTAAAAACGCTGCGAGTCGCCCGGGGTCCGTGGTTCTCTCGCTCCTGACAGAGACAGCCCTCGGACCGTGTGTGGACCCGAGCCGGCGATTCCCCACTGCCGTTGAACCCTTCTCCGGGGCGCCCCCGGCCCACCCGTCAAACCGTGTTTGCGGAGCCGACCCATGCTCACCACCCTGAAAACCTCGTACACCGACACGCGTGCGGCCGATCTGGCCTGGGCGCTCGGGCGTGAGCCGTTGCCCGCGCTCGCCGTACTCGACCTCGAACTCGCCGGAGCCAGACTTCAGTTGAGACTGCTCGGCGCCTCCCACCAGGTGCTTCTGGAAGAGGAGGGCCGCAGCTGCTCGGAGACCGTCGCCTGTATGCCCGGCAGCAGCACTCCGCTCCCGCTCGGCGTCTCCAAGCGCTTCGGCGAATGGGAGTACGAATTCGCGGCGCGCGTCGAGACGCTCTCGCACGGCTCCTTCGCGGGCCGCGCGCAGGAGCTGCTCGCACTCGTCGCCGACCACCCCAACGGACTCGCGGGGACCTTCCCCGGCTCCCCGCACGCCTTCACGGCGATGCTGGCGCAGCGCCACGAGGGCCAGGTGCGCTGGCGCACCTGGCACGCCTACCCGCAGGAAGGGCAGTTGGTGGTGACCAGGACCCGTATCGGCGCACGTATGCCCGCAACGCTCTGATACGCCCTCCCGGAGCCCCAGATGCACTCGTGTGGGTGACAAAGGGCATTCAGGTAGTGACGTAGCGTTACGGTCATGATGGAGCCGACCGTGACCATGCCGCCCGAGCGGGTGAGACGGGCGCCCGCGCGGCGGCCCGAGCCGCCGCGCGAGACGGTGCGGTTCCCGGTCCTCGCGGTGGTCTTCGTCTGCGCCGCCTGCGGACTGGTCTACGAACTCGAACTGGTCGCGCTCGCCTCCTACCTGATCGGCGACTCGGTCACCCAGGCCTCCGTCGTGCTCTCCGTGATGGTCTTCGCCATGGGAGTGGGCTCGCTCCTCGCCAAGCGGCTGCGCTGCCGCGCCGCCGTCGGCTTCGGCCTCGTCGAGGCCGGGCTCGCGCTGGTCGGCGGCTGCTCGGCGATGGTGCTGTACGCGGCCTTCGCCTGGCTCGGCGAATCGCGGTACGTGCTCGTGGCGTTCTCGCTCGCCATCGGGGTGCTCATCGGCGCCGAGATCCCCCTCCTGATGTCGCTGATACAGCGGGACGGCCGTCCTGGGCGCACCGGGCGCAAGGCCCCTCACGGGGAGGAGGACGACGCCGCCGGGACGGTCGCCGACCTCTTCGCCGCCGACTACGTCGGCGCACTGGTCGGCGGCCTCGCCTTTCCCTTTCTGCTGCTGCCCTGGCTCGGCCAGCTCACCGGCGCCCTCGTCACCGGCGCGGTCAACGCCGTGGCGGGCGGCGGCCTCGTCCTCTGGGTGTTCCGCCGTGACCTGACGGCCCGCTCCCGGGCCCTGCTCGTCGCCGTGAACCTGTCGGTCCTGGCCGTCCTCGCCACGGCGACCGTGCTCGTCGACGACTTCGAACAGGCCGCGCGCCGCGCCGTGTACGGCGAGCGGGTCAGAGTCGCCGTCCACACCGAGCTCCAGGAAGTGGTGGTGACCGGGGGCCGCGAGGGCCCGCCGGACCTGTTCCTCGACGGGCGGCTGCGGGTCGCGGGACAGGACGAGTACCGCTACCACGAGGCGCTCGTCCACCCCGCGATGAACGGTGCGCACGCGGACGTGCTGATCGTCGGCGGCGGGGACGGCATGGCCGCCCGCGAGGCGCTGCGCTACCCCGGGGTCCGCTCCCTCACCGTCGTCGAGCTCGACCCGGGGGTCGTCCGCCTCGCCCGTACGGACCCGGCGCTCGCCACGCTCAACGCGCAGGCGTTCCGGGACCGGCGCGTCCGGGTGGTCCACGCGGACGCCTTCCACTGGCTCCGGGGCGCCACCGATCGTGTGCAGGAACGGTACGACGTGGTGATCTCCGATCTGCCCGACCCCGGAATCACCCCCAGCACCAAGCTGTACTCGGAGGAGTTCTACGGCCTGGTGGCCCAGGTCCTCACCCCCTCGGGACGGTTCGCCGTGCACGCCGGGTCCGTCGCCGACCGGCCCCGCACCTACTGGACCGTGGACGCCACCCTGCGCGCCGCCGGCTTCGCCACCCGCCCGTACAGCGCGAGCGGCCGTACCCCCGGCTTCTCCGCGGGACCCGACCGCGCCGACCGCACCAGCGGTACGGACCGGGGGCCCGGCGACTGGGGATTCCTCCTCGCCGTCCCCGGCAGCCGCCCGCCCGCCCTCGGTCTCGCCCCCGACGCGCCCCGGCTGCGCTCGCTCGGCGAGAACACCCTGGAGGCCGCGGCGCGGCGGGCCGAACGCGGCCGGGGTGCCGCGGCGCCGCCCCCCTCGACGCTGGTGCACCCGAGGTACGGCGGCTGAGGGTCTTCTCTCCCTGTCCGCCGGGGCGCGCGGGCGTCCGCCCCTCCGTGAGCACCGGGCGCGCGGGCCCTCCGCTCCGCGACCACCGAGGGGCGCGGGCGTCCGCCGCCGCGCCAAACAGGCGACGGCGCGCCCCGGCCTGAGTAGGCTCGGCTTCCATGGAGCATGAGGTGTTCGTTCCGGTCCCGGCCGAGGTTCTGCGCGCGACGCTCACGGACCCTGCCCGGGTGGCGCGCTGCGTACCCGGCCTCCAGCGGGATGCCGACGCGGAGGCGGGCCCTCTCACGGGCCGGCTCAAGGTCCGGGTCGGCGGCAACACCATCACCTACCGGGGCGCCCTGAAGGTCGTCGAGCGGGACGGTGCCATCACCTACGAGGGCCAGGGCACCGAGGCCCGGGGGAAGGGCTCGGCGGAGCTGTCGCTCACCGTCGTCCTCACTCCGGTGGCCGAGGGCACCAGCCTGAGCTTCACCGGCGGTCTGACGGCGGCCGGCCGGCTCGCCGAGGCGACGGACGAGGCGCGGTCCACGGCGGCTTCCCGGCTGCTCGACAAGTTCGTGGAGACGCTGGCCGCCCTCGCCGAACAGCCGGAGTCGGAGCCGCAGCCGCGGTCGGCGCCGGACGGGGCGCCGGAGCCGGACGCGAAGGCGGAGTCGTCCGAAGGGGCGGCCGCCGTCGAGACCGACGGACAGGGCGACACCGCCGACGACACCGACGACACCGACGACACCGACGACGACGGGGTCGACGACGGGGTCGAGGAACCCCGCCGGAGCTCCGTCTTCGAGGCGCCGGTCCCGCCGCCCTCCCTCGACCCCCTCGTGGACGAGGACTTCCCCGGCACCCCCATCGAGTTCCCCGCCCCGCAGCCCGCCGCCGAGGCCGCCCACGCCCGGCGGACCATGATCGGGCGGAGCGCCGAGGAGGTCGACCACGCCCCGCCGCGCGGCCGGTACGCCCCCGTCCCCGCCCCCGAGGCGTCCAGCGCCGGGGCCACCCTGCGCTGGATCGCGCCGGCCGCGGCCCTCGCCCTCGCCTCCGCGGTCGTCGTCGGCCGGGCGCTGCGTCGCCGCCGCTAGGCCGTCTCGGGAAGACACGGCCTGGGGGATGTCCGGAAGGCCCCGCCCGGCCCGCGAAGCCCCGCCCGGCCCGCGCCGGGAAGCGCCCCGGAACATGCCCGGAAAGGGTCGCTCACGTTCGGGGTCCCGCACGATTAGGGTCGGGGCGTGAGCATGCAGACGCGACTGACGGCGGGCGACGCCGAGTTGACCATCAGCCCCGAGAACGGCTGCCGGATCGAGAGCCTGCGCATCGGCGGCACCGAGGTGCTGCGCCAGGGCGAACGCTTCGGGAGCTTCCCGATGGTGCCCTGGTGCGGGCGGACCGAGAACGGCCGCTTCCGCAACGGGGCGACCACCCATCAGCTCCCGGTCAACGCGCCCCCGCACGCCATCCACGGCACCGTCCGCGACCTCCCCTGGAAGACCGCCAGGACCTCCGCGACCGAGGCCGTCCTCACCTGTGAGCTCGGCGATCCCTGGCCGTACAAGGGCACGGTCACCCAGGTCTTCGAGCTGGCCGAGGACTCCCTGACCCTGCGCTTCGGGATCGAGACCTACGACGACTCCTTCCCGGCCCAGGCCGGCTGGCACCCCTGGTTCCTGCGCAACCTCGGCCGGGGCGGTCAGGACGTGCGGCTCGACTTCACCCCCGCCTGGCAGGAGGAGCGCGGGGAGAACCATCTCCCCACCGGCCGCCGGATCGACCCCACCCCCGGCCCCTGGGACGACTGCTTCGGCATGCCCGACGGCGTCGACGTCACCCTCACCTGGCCGGAGGAGCTGGAGCTGAAGGTCGCGAGCCGCGCTCCCTGGGTCGTGATCTACGACGAGCCCGAGGACGCCGTCTGCGTCGAGCCGCAGTCCGGCCCGCCGAACGGTCTCAACACCCACCCGCGTCTGGTGACCCCGATCGACCCGCTGGAGGTCGAGAGCACCTGGACGTGGCGGCGGCTCTAAGCTGCTCAGCATGACTGACGTACGCGCTGAGCTGCTCCAGCAGATCAAGGACAAGGCCGTGGTACACGGCAAGGTGACCCTCTCCTCGGGTCTGGAAGCCGACTACTACATCGACCTGCGCCGGATCACGCTGGACGGCGAGGCCGCGCCGATGGTGGGTCAGGTCATGCTCGACCTCACGGCCGACCTGGACTTCGACTGCGTCGGCGGTCTGACCCTGGGCGCCGACCCGGTCGCGACCTCGATGCTGCACGCCTCCGCCGCGCGCGGGCAGCGCCTCGACGCCTTCGTCGTACGGAAGGCCCAGAAGGCGCACGGCATGCAGCGTCGTATCGAGGGCGCGGACGTCAAGGGCCGTCGCTGCCTGGTGGTCGAGGACACCTCGACCACGGGTGGCTCGCCGCTGACCGCCGTCGAGGCCGTCCGTGAGGCCGGCGGCGAGGTCGTGGCCGTGGCCACGATCGTCGACCGGGGCGCCGCCGAGGCCATCGCGGGGGCGGGCCTGACGTACCTCACCGGCTACCGGCTGGCCGATCTCGAGCTGGCGTAACCGCCGCGAAGTCGTGACTTAGGTCCCGGACCTCGTCGAGAACGGTCCTGACCTGCGTTTTTACCCAGGGGCGGGGTGTTTCACGTGAAACACCCCGCCCCTTCGTGTGCCGTGCCCGTGGGAGCCCGCAGAAGAGTCTGGAAGGATGGGCGTCGACGATGACGTCGCCCCCAGGTCAGGGACAGCAACGCACACACTCCCGCACATCACAAGGAGCGGACGAATGCCCATCGCAACCCCCGAGGTCTACAACGAGATGCTCGACCGGGCGAAGGCAGGCAAGTTCGCCTACCCGGCCATCAACGTGACTTCGTCCCAGACCCTGCACGCCGCTCTGCGCGGTTTCGCGGAGGCCGAGAGCGACGGCATCATCCAGATCTCGACCGGCGGAGCCGAGTTCCTGGGCGGCCAGTACAACAAGGACATGGTCACGGGCGCCGTTGCCCTGGCCGAGTTCGCGCACATCGTCGCCGCGAAGTACGACATCACGGTCGCGCTGCACACCGACCACTGCCCGAAGGACAAGCTGGACAGCTACGTCCGTCCGCTGATCGAGGTCTCCGCCGAGCGCGTCGCCCGCGGCGAGAACCCGCTGTTCCAGTCCCACATGTGGGACGGCTCCGCCGAGACCCTCGCGGACAACCTGGCCATCGGCCAGGAGCTGCTCGCGAAGGCCGCCGCCGCCAAGATCATCCTCGAGGTCGAGATCACCCCGACCGGTGGCGAGGAGGACGGCGTCAGCCACGAGATCAACGACGAGCTGTACACGACCGTCGACGACGCGCTCCGCACCGCCGAGGCCCTCGGCCTGGGCGAGAAGGGCCGCTACCTGCTCGCCGCCTCCTTCGGCAATGTGCACGGCGTCTACAAGCCGGGCAACGTCGTGCTCCGCCCGGAGCTCCTCAAGGACCTCCAGGCCGGCGTCGCCGAGAAGTACGGCAAGGCCTCGCCGTTCGACTTCGTCTTCCACGGCGGCTCGGGCTCCACGGCCGAGGAGATCGCCACCGCGCTGGAGAACGGCGTCGTGAAGATGAACCTGGACACCGACACCCAGTACGCCTTCACGCGTCCGGTGGCGAACCACATGTTCAAGAACTACGACGGTGTCCTGAAGGTCGACGGCGAGGTCGGCGTCAAGTCGACCTACGACCCCCGCACCTGGGGCAAGCTGGCCGAGGCCGGCATGGCCGTCCGCGTGACCGAGGCGTGCGCCGCGCTGCGCTCGACCGGCACCAAGCTGAAGTAACGAAGCAGATCGTGTGAGCGAAGGGCCCGGTACCTCCCCAGGTGCCGGGCCCTTCGTCCGTCGACGAGAGGGCCCGATGTACGACTTCGACCGCGAGATAGACCGGCACGGCACCTGGTCGGTCCAGTGGGACGGGATCGCGGATCGCTTCGGCGTGCCCGACCTGCTCCCCTTCACCATCTCCGACATGGACTTCGCCTCCCCGCCCGAGGTGCTCGCCGCGCTCCGCGAGCGGGTCGACCACGGGGTCTTCGGCTACACCGACTGGCGGCTCGGAGAGTTCCGCGAGGCGATCCGGCACTGGTACGCGAGCCGCTTCGCCACCGAGATCGACACCGACGCGCTGGTCTACGCGCCCTCCGTGCTCAACCAGCTCTCGCAACTGCTGCGGATGTGGACCGGGCCAGGCGACGGCGTGGTCGTCCACACCCCCACCTACGACGGCTTCCGCAAGGCCGTCACCGGGCTCGGACGCGAGCTGCGCGGCGTACCCCTCGGGGACCTCGAAGCCCTCGAACGCGAGCTGGCCCGGCCGGACAGCCGGATGCTGCTGCTCTGCTCCCCGCACAACCCGACCGGCCGGGTGTGGACGGAGGAGGAGCTGACCGTCTTCGCCGAGCTCGCCGAACGGCACGGCGCGGCCGTCGTCAGCGACGAGATCCACGCCGACCTGACCACCGAGGGCCACCGCCACATCCCGTGGACCCGGATCGCCGAGCCGGGCCGCGGCCGCCGCTGGGCCCTGGTCACCTCGGGCACGAAGGCCTTCAACTTCCCGGCGCTCTCCGGGTCGTACGGGATCGTCGGGGACCCCGACGAGCGCACCGCCTTCGTCCGCCGGATGGAGACCGGCGAGGGCCTGGCCTCGCCCGCCGTGCTCTCGCTGACCGCCCACATCGCCGCGTACCGGCAGGGAGCCGACTGGCTGGACGAACTCCGCGCGTATGTGGCGGGCACGATGAGCACGGTCCGGGAGCGACTCGCCACGGGCCTTCCGGGGGTCGACTGGGAGCCCCCGCAGGCCGGCTATCTCGCCTGGATCGACCTGCGGCCGCTCGGCATCGAGGAGGCCAGGCTCCAGGAGGAGCTGGTGGCGGTCGAGAAGGTCGCCATCATGCCCGGCGGGGTGTACGGCACGCCGGGCTTCGTCCGGCTCAACGTGGGCTGTCCCCGGAAGAAGGCCGAGCGGGGTGTGGACGCCCTCGTCCGGGCGGCGGGGCGGCTGCGGACGACCTGAGGGGACGTCGACGGCCCCGGTGGGGCGCGGCGCGGATACCGGGAGGCGGGGTGTCGCAGACGTGTTCTAGTCTTCCTGCACCGTGCCCCGTGTTGAGGGGCCGGAACCATGCTCTTTGGGGGGCTCTTCATCGTGCGCAAGCGCGCTCTCTCGGCCGCGACGTCGTTCGCGGTCCTTCTCGGTTCCGCGACGCTGGTCGCGGGCACGGCGGTCCCGGCGGCCGCCGACTCCGTCGTGCCGCTGAACGTCGGAACCATCGGCGACATGGTGGTCGACGGCGCCCACCAGCGCCTGTACTTCAGCGACACGTACAACAACCGCGTCGTCGTCACCGACTTCGCGGGCAAGTTCGTCAAGGCCATCGACGATCTGGCCTATGTCCGTGACCTCGACCTCTCCGACGACTCGGCCACGGTGTACGCGGCGCTCGAGAACGCGGACAAGCTCGTCGCCATCGACACGGCCCAGCTGGCCGTCACCGCCGAGTACCCGACGGGCCAGGGCACCAAGCCCTCGACCGTCGCGTCCGCCGCCGGCCGCGTCTGGTTCGGCTACGGCGAGAACTGGGACTCGGATCTCGGGTCGGTCGACCTGACCACGGCCGTGCCGACCGTGACCCTGGCCCTCACCACGGGTGCCAACTGGTCGCACGCGCCCACGCTCCGCACCGACCCGGCGGCTCCGGACACGCTCGTCGCCGCCGACGGCACCATCAGCTCGGGCCCGATCGTCGTGTACGACACCGGGTCGGGCACGCCGGTCGTCCGCACGTCCGCCGAGCGCCAGGGGTTCGTGAAGGACATCGAGATCGCCCCCGACGGCAAGAGCGTCGTCGCGGCGGACCGGGTCACCTCGCTCACCAGGCTCAGCCTCACCGACCTCTCCGAGCAGGAGAAGTACCCGGTCTCCTGGAGCGCGGAGGCCGTGGCCGTCGCCCCGGACGGCACCGTGGCCGGCGGGACGAGCGACCGTGACGACGTCGGCGACGTCTTCGTCTTCAACGGCGGCTCCACGACCCCGGCGAGCGTCCGGGACACGAAGTCCTGGATGCTGTTCGGCGGGGAGATGGAGTGGGCGCCCGACAGCACCCGGCTCTTCGTCCCGGTGCAGCTGCCGGGCCAGTCGGAGCACGTGCTCCGGATCTACACATCGCCGAAGCTCCACACCGTCTCCGTGACGGTGAAGGCCCCGGCCAACGCGCCGATCAACAAGCCGCTCACCGTCTCCGGCTCGGTCTCCTCCACGCTGAAGCTCCCGGCGGGCGCTCCGCTCACCGTGACGCGGTACGACGCCGAGAACCCGGCCGGCAAGGCGCTCGGGACGCGGACGCTCGCGGCGAACGGCACCTTCTCGTTCCCGGACACCCCGGCCGCGGCCGGGAAGGTCTCGTACAAGGTGGCGTACATGGGTGACGCCAAGCGCGCGTACTCCACCGGGACGGCCGCCGTGCAGGTGGCGCCCTTCCCGACGTACCTGAAGCTGGACCAGAACCGTCGCACGGTCGACTACGGCACCAACGTGACGTACACGGCCTCGCTCGGCTGGTCGTACCGGAACCGGGTGGTGGAGATCTGGGCCGACCCGTACGGCTCGGAGCCCAAGCGGCTGCTCAAGCGCGGCACGGTCAACTCGGCGGGCAAGCTGTCGGTGACGACCCGGATGACCCGCGACACCTGGGTGACCGCGGACTTCGCCGGTGACACCCGCTCCGGCCGAGCCCACGTCGGCTCCACCGTGTACACCCGGGCCGGTCTGACGACCGCGTTGTCCCAGCACTACAAGTGGTCGAAGATCGGCACCATCTGGTACCAGTCGTACCACCAGACCGGCGACGTGAAGGTCACCGCGTGGAACAACCCGTACCCGGGCCGGATGACCAAGTACGAGGTCCAGGTCTGGTACGCGGGCGCCTGGCGCACGGGCTCCGAGGACTACGTCCGGCTGAACAGCGGCGGTATGGCGTACATCCTGTTCGACGGCGCCGGAGCCGAAGGCGTCCGCGCCCGGGTCCGTACGGCGTACGTGGACGGTGTGTCCGGCGACAACGTGAACACCACGGTTCACGGAGCGTGGAAGTACTTCAACATCACCCGCTGACCCGTCGGCCACGGCCGCCCCGTCGACCGCCGCCCCGTCCACCGTCTCCTCGGATTCCGGTGGGCGGGGCGGCGGCGTTCGGGGGACCATGCAGGCATGGGCGACCGTGACGTACGGATGGCCTCGGGGACCGGGCGATGGATCGTGTTCACGACCGTCCTCGGTTCCGGGATGGCCCTGCTCGACTCCACCGTCGTCAATGTCGCGCTGCCGCACATCGGCGAGGACCTGGGCGCCGACCTGGCCGTTCTCCAGTGGACGGTCAACGCCTACATGCTGACCCTGGCCGGGCTGATCCTGCTCGGCGGGGCGCTCGGCGACCGGTACGGGCGGCGGCGGGTCTTCGTGATCGGGGTGGTGTGGTTCGCGCTGGCCTCGCTGCTGTGCGGGCTCGCCCCGAACGCCGGGGTGCTGATCGCCGCCCGGGCCCTCCAGGGCGTGGGCGGGGCGCTGCTCACCCCCGGCTCCCTCGCGCTGATCCAGGCGAGCTTCCACGAGGACGACCGGGCCCGGGCGGTGGGGCTGTGGTCCGGCTTCGGCGGTGTGGGAGCGGCGATCGGGCCGTTCGTCGGCGGCTGGCTGGTGGACGGGCCGGGCTGGCGGTGGGTGTTCCTGCTGAACGTGCCGCTCGCCGCCCTCTGCGTGCCCGTCGCCCTGCGGCATGTGCCGGAGTCCCGGGACGAGACCGCGCACGGCCGTTTCGACGTGCTCGGCGCGGTCCTGGGCGCGGCGGCGCTCGCCCTCGTGACGTACGCGCTGATCGGCGAGGCCTGGTGGGCGGGGGCGGCCGGGGTCCTCGTCGGGGTCTGGTTCGTGGTGGTGGAGCGGCGGCTCGGCGAGTCGGCGATGGTGCCGCCGTCGATCTTCGCGTCCCGGATGTTCACGGCGGTCAACCTGGTCACCCTGTGCGTGTACGCGGCCTTCGGCGGCTTCTTCTTCCTGGCCGCCCTCCAGCTCCAGGTGGTGGCGGGCTACTCGGCGCTCGGCGCCGGTACGGCCCTGCTGCCGACGACCGTCCTGATGCTGCTGCTGTCGGCGAAGTCCGGGGAGCTGGGGGAGCGGATCGGGCCCAGGATCCCGCTCACGGTGGGGCCGCTGCTGTGCGCCGCGGGGATGCTCCTGATGCTGCGGGTCGGCGAGGACGCCTCGTACGTCCGGGACGTGCTGCCGGCCCTGCTGGTGCTCGGGCTCGGTATGACGGCCCTGGTCGCCCCGCTGACGGCGACCGTGCTCGCCTCGGTGGACGTGGCCAGGGCGGGCCTCGCGAGCGGCATCAACAACGCGGCGGCGCGGGCGGCCGGGCTGCTGGCGGTGGCGGCGCTGCCGATGCTGGCGGGGATGGGGCCGGAGGCGTACCGCTCGGCGGAGGAGTTCGGGGAGACGTTCCGGAAGGCGATGCCGATGTGCGCGGGGATCCTGGTGGTGGGCGCGGTGATCGCCTGGACGACGATGCGGGGCCCCGTGAGGGCGGGCTGCCACCCGGAATGCCGGGTGCACTGCGGGGTGACGTCCCCGCCGCTCGACCCGGGGCAGCGGGACGCCTCGGCGTGAACGGGGCGGGGCGGTTCCGGCGGCGGTGGGCGGGGCGTCCGGGGCCGGGCGTCCGGGGCGGTCCGTCGCGGGTGTCCCGGGCGGGTCCGGTACGCCGTCCGAGGCGGGGCCCGGCGCGGTGGTCGGCGGGTGGGGCGGTTCCGAAGACGCGGCGCGCCGTCCGGGGCGGGGCGGTTGCGGCGCCGGTGGGCGGTGGGTGGGGCGGGTCCGGTGGGGCGGCCGGGGCGTGGGCGCCGCGGCGGGCGGGGACTGAGGCAGACTGACCCCATGGCCATCCACGAGAACCTTCTGGGGGGACCGGCCCCCACCCACCTGCCCGACGACCCGGGACCGCGCGAGCTGCTCGCGAGCGGTACGGCGCCGGCGGAGGTCGCCGCGAAGTACCCGACCTCCTCGCTCGCCTGGGCCCGGCTCGCCGACGACGCGTACGAGCGCGGTTCGGTCGTCGAGTCGTACGCCTATGCCCGTACCGGCTACCACCGCGGCCTCGACGCGCTGCGCCGCAGCGGCTGGAAGGGCCACGGCCCGGTGCCGTGGGAGCACGAGCCGAACCGCGGTTTCCTGCGCGCGCTGCACGCGCTGGCCCGGGCGGCCGGCGAGATCGGCGAGAAGGACGAGTTCGAGCGCTGCTCGACCTTCCTGCGGGACTCCTCGGAGACCGCGGCGGAGACGCTCGGCTGACCTGTTCCGTATCTGACGCTGTCCGGATTTCGCCCTGTCCGACGGACCGGGCGAAATCCGGACGGACCCCTCGATCCGTTCGATCGTGTTCGAGCGGTGCCGGTACGATCCCCGGGACCGCAGGACCGAAGACGCCGGTACCGAGGCCCCATTCCCTCTTCCCCCACCGCCGGCCGACGCAGGGGAGACGTCTGTCGTGGGCAAGCGTGCGGCATCCGCAGGACGGCGACGAACACAGGGCCGACGGCGGGGCGGAGGAAGACGCGGCCCCGCGGCCCGGCTCGCGCTGCCGACGCTGGTCCTGATGACGGTCGCGCTCGGCGCGGGCGTGGCCCTCGCCCACTTCAACGGCCCGGCCCCCGAGGACAGGGCCGCCCCGGCGTCCGCTCCCGCACCGGAGCCGGTCACCGAGAGCCCGTCCCCGACGACGGCCGCTCCCACCTCCCGGCCCGCGACGGCGAAGCCGAAGCGGCCGAAGCCGCCGTCGAAGACGCCGGAGGCCCGGCCGAAGCCGAAGGCGACCCCGAAGGCCCCGGCGAAGGTGGCGGCCGTGCCGCAGTCCGGTGCCGGGACCTTCACCACCGCCCAGGCCTCCGGCGCGCCGATCGGCGAAGGCGGCGAGCTGCGCAGGTACCGGGTCCAGGTCGAGAAGGGGATCGCGCTGTCGGCGCGCGGGGCGGCCGCCGAGATCCAGCGGATCCTGGCGCATCCGCGCGGCTGGGCGGCGCACGGCCGGGGCCGTTTCCAGCTGGTCTCGGGGGAGGCCGACTTCGTCATCCGGATCGCCACCCCGGACACGGCCGACGCGCTCTGTCTGCGGCAGGGCCTGGACACCCGCGGCGAGCTGAACTGCGAGACCACCGACGGGGTCGTGGTGAACCTCAAGCGGTGGATGCTGGGTTCGCCCACCTTCGCGGGGGAGCCCGCCGAGTACCGGCATCTGATCATCAACCACGAGGTCGGGCACGAGATCGGCATCCGGGAGCACATGGGCTGCCCGGGTCCGGGCAGACTCGCACCCGCGATGATGCAGCAGATCAAGGGCCTGAACGGATGCAGATCGAACGCATTTCCGTATGACGAAGACGGTAGCTACATCACCGGCCCGATCGTGTCATGATGCCGTTGGGACGGCGCGCGACGAAGCACGCCTCCCGAGGGGACCGGGGCTCCCGTGACGCATGGACGACCGTGCGCGCGGTGGAGCAGACCGCTACCCGGTAGTTCGTATCGAGGAGACAGAAATGTCACTCTCCCCGGGTTCTCCCGATTCCGCAGCCGGTTCGGTCGCTGTCGACCCGAATCTCGACTTCGCCGGCACGACGCCGTACGAGGACTACGTCCAGGCGGACGTTCTCACCCATCTCCAGCACCTCCGCTCGGACGACCCCGGCGAGATGGTCTTCCTGGTCACCACCCAGGTCATGGAGCTGTGGTTCACGGTGATCGTCCACGAGTGGGAGACCGCGAGCCGCGCCCTGCGCGAGGACCGCGTCCCCGTCGCGATGGACGCGCTCAAGCGGTCCGTGCGCGAGCTGGAGGCCCTCAACCACTCCTGGCGCCCGCTCGCCCAGCTCACCCCCGCCCAGTTCAACGCCTACCGGTCCGCGCTCGGCGAGGGCTCCGGCTTCCAGTCCGCGATGTACCGGCGGATGGAGTTCCTGCTCGGCGAGAAGTCCGCGTCCATGCTCGTCCCGCACCGGGGCGCGCCCCGCGTCCACTCCGAGCTGGAGAAGGCGCTCCACGAGCCCAGCCTCTACGACGAGGTCCTCGCGCTGCTCGCCCGCCGCGGCCTGCCCGTCCCGGACGCCGTCCTCGGCCGCGATCTGGCACAGCGGTACGAGCCCTCGGCCGAGGTCGAGGCGGTCTGGGCCGGGATCTACGCGGACGCCGACCAGAACGGCGAACTCGTCCGGCTCGGCGAGGCCCTGAGTGATGTCGCCGAACTCGTCTGGCGATGGCGCAACGACCACCTGGTGGCGACCCGGCGCGCGATGGGCGCGAAGACCGGCACCGGCGGTTCGGCGGGCGTGGCCTGGCTGGAGAAGAGGGCCCAGAAGAACGTGTTCCCGGAGCTCTGGACGGCGCGCAGCCATGTCTGAGACCTACGGAGAGAAGGCCGCGCGCCTCGACGCGATCGACGAACTCGGCAAGCACCGCGAGAAGTTCGCCCTCGACGCCGGGACCGTCTACCTCGACGGCAACTCGCTCGGCGCGCTGCCCGCCCACGTCCCGGCCCGGATGGCCGACGTCATCACGCGCGAGTGGGGCGAGCTGCGCATCCGCTCCTGGGGCGAGTCGGGCTGGTGGACCGCGCCCGAGCGGATCGGTGACCGGATAGCGCCGATCGTCGGCGCCGCCCCCGGGCAGATCGTGGTGGGCGACTCGACCAGTGTGAACGTCTTCAAGGCGGTCGTCGCCGCCGCTCGTCTGAGTGGTGAGGACCGCGACGAGATCCTCGTCGACGCGACGACCTTTCCCACGGACGGGTACATCGCGGAGTCCGCGGCGCGGATGACGGGGCACCGGATCGTGCCCGTCGAGCCGGCGGGGATGGCCGACGCGGCCGGCCCGCGCACGGCCGCCGCCCTCGTCAACCACGTCGACTACCGCAGCGGCCGCCGGCACGACCTGCCCGGCATCACGGCCGCGCTGCACGCGGCGGGCGCGCTCGCCGTCTGGGACCTCTGCCACAGCGCGGGCGCGCTGCCCGTCGGACTGGACGCGCACGGGGTCGACCTGGCCGTCGGCTGCACCTACAAGTACCTGAACGGCGGGCCCGGTTCGCCCGCCTACCTGTACGTCGCCGAACGGCACCAGGCCGCCTTCGACTCGCCGCTGCCCGGCTGGAACTCGCACACCGACCCGTTCGCCATGACCCCCGGGTACGAGGCGGCCGCGGGCGCGGTGCGGGGCCGGGTCGGCACGCCCGACATCCTCTCCATGCTGGCCCTCGAAGCGGCGCTCGACGTCTGGGACGGGGTCGCGATCGAGGACGTGCGGACCAAGTCCCTCGCGCTCACGGACTTCTTCCTGGAGTGCGTCCGCGCGTACGTGCCGGAGGGCCGGGTCCGCTCGGTGACACCCGACACGCATGCCGAGCGGGGCAGTCAGGTGGCGCTGAGCTGCGAGAACGCGCCCGCCGTCATGGCGGAGCTGATCCGGCGCGGAGTGGTGGGCGATCTGCGCCGCCCGGACGTGCTGCGGTTCGGCTTCACCCCGCTGTACGTCGGGTTCGCCGACGCGGAGCGGGCCGCGCGGGTTCTCTCGGAGGTTCTGGCGGAGGGTCCGGCCGGCCTCGCCTCCTGAGACCTCGACGGTCTCGTACGCGGTCCGATGATCGCCCGATCTGCGGGGGCTCCACTCCTGGTACCGTCCCCGCAGGTCAGGCCAATTCGGCCCCGTACCCGAGAGGTTGGAACAGCATGCCGGACCCCGCCGCGCGCGCCGCCGCCGAAGAGGCGTCCGCCTTCTCGCACCCGGCCGTCGTCCCCGACGCCTCCGCCGCGTACGGCGAACACCCGGACCAGGTGATCGACTTCTACGCCCCGCGCGGCGGCGCCACCCGGGCGCCGCTCGTCGTCGCCCTGCACGGCGGCGCCTGGCGGGCACCGTACGACAGGCAGCACCTGACCCCGTTCGTGGACTTCCTGGCCCGACGGGGCTTCGCCGTGGCCAACGTCGAGTACCGGCGCGGCAGCGACATCCCCCGGCAGGGCGGCGCAGCCCCGGTCGCCGGGCGCTGGCCCGAGACCTTCGACGACGTGGCCGCCGCGCTCGACGCCGTACCGGAGCTGGCCGCCGCGCATCTGCCGCAGGCCGACACCGGCCGCATCGTTCTCACCGGCCACTCCGCGGGCGGCCAGCTCGCCCTGTGGGCCGCCGCCCGGCACGTGCTGCCCGTCGGCTCCCCCTGGCGGCTGCCCGCCCCGCCCCCGCTGCGCGGGGTCGTCGCCCTCGCCCCGATCGCCCATTTCGGCCGGGCGGTCGAGCTCGGGGTGTGCGGCGGCGCGGTCACCGAACTGCTCGGCGACCCCTCCTCGTACGAGGAGCGGGCGGCCCACGCCGACCCGTCGGCGCTGCTGCCCACCGGGATCGCGACCACCGTCGTCCAGGGTCGCGAGGACGTCGACGTCCCGTACACCGTCGCCGACGCCTACGCCGAGGCGGCGGCGAAGGCGGGCGAGACGGTCGGTCTGACGCTCCTGGAGGAGGTCGGCCACTTCCCGCCGATCGACCCGGCGGCGGACGCCTGCGCGGTGGTCGCTGAGGAGATCGCCCAACTGGCCTGGTGAGTACGAGAGGGTCGCCCGGTGACATCCGAGCAACGCGAACGGGTCTTCGAATTCTCGTACAACCCATCGACTTCCTCGTGAGTCTGATCGGACACGGAAGCGGTACTTCCGTGTCCGATCACCTCCTGGGGGTTCACCTTGCGGCTCCGCTCCACCCGTACCCGTCTCGGTCTGGCCGTCACGGCCGTCCTCGCCGTCACGACCCTCGGCGCCGGGACACTGGCCACCGCCCCGGCGTTCGCCGCCGCTCCGGTCGCCGCCCCGGCCGAAGCCGGCGAGGCCACCGGCCTCCCCGTCTTCCCCGAGGGATCCAACCTCGGGGGCGTGGCCACCACCGGCTTCCTCAGCTACTCCTTCGACAGCGGCGGCAACCGGAAGCTCCGCTGGACGTCGTACGCCGGCGGCAACCCGATCCCGGTCCAGGTGCCCGAGGGCGGCGGCTGGACCCTGGGCGCCGGTGACGTGCTCGTCATCGGCGATGCGAGCTGGTCCCCCGAGATGCGCTCGATCACCCTGCGGAACATGGCCACCCCCGCCGCGCCCGGCGTCGCCATCGACCTCGGCGCGCTCGACGGCAACTTCGTGGCAGTCCTGAGCCCGACGAGCGTCCTCGCGCAGGTGAAGAAGGCCGACGGCGGGTCGGAACTGCGCATCGTGACCAAGAACGGCGCCGAGACGACCAGCCGCGCGATCTCGGGGCTCCCCGCGGACGCCACCGACTACTTCGGCTCGACGGCCCACGACGGCCTCGTCCTCGTCGGCTACGAGACGGGCTCGGACCTGCGCACCGGCGGCCGGGCCCTGATCGACCTGGCCGCCGGGACGGTGACCAAGACCTACTCCGCCCACGAGTCCGGTTTCGGCTACGGCGGCCTGGGCTTCTCCGACTCGCACGTGACCTGGTTCGGCTACGAGTTCGGCAAGGGCGACTTCATCACGTCCGTCGACCGGGCCACGGGCAAGGCGACGGTCACCGTCCTCGGCGCCCACCTCGACGAGTGGTACCACGTGCTCGTCGGCGACTGGCTGGTCTACGGCAACCCGTCGAAGCCCGCCCGGGCCCTCTCCCTGACCGGCGGCGAGACCGTCGAGCTCGGCATCACCGCGACGAACGCGGCGGACGTGGCCGACGGCAGCGCGGTCCTGAGGGGCAGCCGCGCCGCCGACGGCGACGGGCTGTTCCGGATCACGGCCGCGCAGGACGGCGCCCCGACGGTCACCAAGGTGGCCGACACCGCCGAGCTGGTGATCCCGCTCTCGATCGACCAGGTCCACGTCCCCGAGGCGGTGGACCTGGACAGGTCCGGCGGCAGGGTGAACCTGGGCTGGACGCTGTCGGACAGCGACGCGACCCTGGACGTCACGCTCACGCACATCGCCACCGGCAAGGAGTTCCGGACGCGGGTGACCGCCCCCGCCACCGGCACCCGCTTCGACTTCGACTGGGACGGTGTCATCGGCGAAGCCGACGCGCCGAACGGCAAGTACGCCGTGGAGGCCGAGGCGACGCCGACGGGCGGCACGGGCGAACCCGCCTACCAGGGCTGGTTCATGAACCTCACCCGGACGTACAACCCGCACGACCTGAACGACAACGGCTCCACCGACGTCCTCGCCAGGGACGCGTCCGGCCAGCTGTGGCGCGACGATCTGCGGGACCGCCCCGACCACGGCCAGGTCAACGTCGCCGGGCGCACCCGCATCGGCCACGGCTGGGGCATCTACCGCCAGATCGAGGCCGTCGGCAACGTCGGCGGCGCCGCCCACGGCGACGTGATCACGGTCGACGGCGCCGGCGTGCAGTGGCTCTACCTCGGCAAGGGCGACGGCACGCTCGCCCCCCGGGTGCAGGTCGGCACGGGCTGGCAGATCTACAACAAGATCGCCGCCGGCTCGGACCTCGACGGCGACAGCCGTCCCGACCTGGTGGCCACGGACAGCGCCGGCGTCCTCTGGTTCTACAAGGGCACCGGCAGCTACGCGAAGCCGTTCGCGCCCCGCGTCAGGATCGGCGGGGGCTGGCAGATCTACAACCACCTCGCGGCCGTCGGCAACATCGCCGGAGCCTCCGCCGGAGACCTCGTCGCCCGCGACAAGGACGGCGTGCTCTGGCTCTACCTGGGCAAGGGCGACGGCACCTTCGCGCCCCGGATCAGGATCGGCGGCGGCTGGAACGCCTTCACCCAGCTCGTCGGCGCCGGCGACCTCGACAACGACGGGCGCCCCGACCTGATCGCGTACGGGCGGGACGGCGCGAGGTTCTACCGCTCGACGGGAGTCACCACCGCCCCGTTCAGCCTCGGGCAGACCCTGCTGTACTCCGGCGACGGCGCCACGTTCGACAACGTCTCCTGAGACGGGCGCTCTAGTCCTCAAGGGGGACCCGGAAGGATCCGCAACGAGCGGGACGACCGGGTCCCCCGCCGCCCGTACCGTGGTCGACGTGACTCAGACACAGACCCCCGAGACGAGCCGCGCCCCCGAGTTCCACCTGGTCCAGGTCGTCCTCGGCGGGCTGCGGCAGGAACTCTTCCACGATGCGCTCGCCTACCGCCCGCTCCAGCCGGCCGAGGTGAACCCCAGGGTGGCCCGCTTCGTGCCCAAGGGGATACGCCCGCACCTCGGACTGTTCCCGCACACGGTCGTCGCCTTCCTGGCCCTGATCGTCTTCGCCCTCGGGTACGAGGAGTTCGACACCGGGTTCGCCCCGCTCTCCCTGGCGGTGATCTGCGCGCCGCCCGCGATCGTGCTGCTCACCCTGGTGCGGCCGGTCCTCGCCTTCTGGGCCTCGCTCCTCAGCGCGCCCGTCATCGGCTACCTCACCGGCTACGACGCCGGCTGGCCCTGGTCGCACATCACGTTCTTCTCCCACCTCGTGGTCCTCGGCGTGGTCGCCGCCCGCTCCCGGCCCCGCGCCTCGGCGTGGATGTGGCTCGTGACGGCCGCCTTCTGCCTCTTCACCGAGATGTTCCTCGGAAGGGGATACACCTCCGACTCCGTCCCGCTGCTCTTCGTCGCCGCCCTCGTCCTGCTCGCCGTCACCGTCCTCCAGGTCCGCCGCCAGGCCGACCGCGAGGTCACCGCCCAGCTGACCGTGACCGAGCAGGAGCGCTCCAAGAGGACCCTCCTGGAGGAGCGGACCACCATCGCCCGCGAGCTCCACGACGTCGTCGCCCACCACATGTCGGTGGTCGCGATCCAGGCGGAGGCCGCCCCCTACCGGGTCGAGAACCCGCCGCCGGAGCTGGAGCAGGCCTTCCTCACCATCCGCGAGAACGCCGTCGCCGCGCTGACCGAACTGCGCCGGATCCTCGGCGTCGTCCGCGCCGAGGACTACGAGGCCCCCGACGCCCCGCAGCCGACCCTCGGCGACCTGGACTCGCTCGTCCGCAACGTCCAGGAGGCCGGACTCGTCGTCGAGAAGACGGTCACCGGCGCCGTGCGCGAGCTGCCGCAGGGCGTGGAGCTCTCCGCGTACCGGATCGTCCAGGAGGCCCTGTCCAACGTGCTGCGGCACGCGCCGGGCGCGGCCGCGAAGGTCGAGGTCAGCTATGTCCTCGGCGGCCTCGGCCTCCGGATCGCCAACGGTCCCGCCCGGGGACTCGTGAAGCCCTCGCCGGGCGCCGGTCACGGCATCACCGGCATGCGGGAACGTGTGACGATGCTCGGCGGGGAGATGACGGCCGAGGCGACCGAGGACGGTGGCTACGAGGTGGCGGCCTTCGTCCCCGTGAGCCGTGAGGAGGCCGACCAGTGATCCGCGTACTGATCGTCGACGACCAGATCATGGTCCGTGAGGGATTCTCGGTGCTGCTCGGCGCGATGCCGGACATCGAGGTCGTCGGGGAGGCGGTCAACGGCCGGGAGGCGGTCGCCCAGGTCGCCGCCCTCCACCCCGACGTGGTCCTCATGGACATCCGGATGCCCGAACTGAACGGCATCGACGCGACCCGGGAGATCGTCACCGCCGACGCGGACGCGAAGGTCCTCGTCCTGACCACCTTCGACCTCGACGAGTACGTCTACCAGGCGCTGCGCGCCGGCGCCTCCGGCTTCCTGCTCAAGGACGCCTCGGCCCGGCAGCTCGCGGACGGGGTACGGATCGTCGCCGCCGGCGAGGCGCTGCTCGCGCCGACCGTCACCAGGCGGCTGATCACCGAGTTCGCGAAGGCGCCGGGAAGCTCCCCGCGCCCGCCGGCGATGGCGCAGATCGGAGAGCTGACGGAGCGGGAGACGGAGGTTCTGGTGCTCATCGCGCAGGGCCTCTCCAACTCCGAGATCGCCGACCATCTCGTCGTCGCCGAGTCGACGATCAAGACGCATGTGAGCCGGATCCTGGTGAAGCTGGCCCTGCGGGACCGGACGCAGGCGGCGGTGTTCGCGTACGAGGCGGGTCTGGTGCGCGTCGGCGGCTAGGGGGTGTCGGGACTTTCCGGGCACCCCCCGGGCCGTCTCTTCCGGGTCCTGCCCGGCCCGCGCCGCCCGGCGCCCCCTGGAGCCGGTCCCGGTGCGCGGGTAGCGTCCGGTCATGGACGCTGCTGACACCGTGTACGACCCCTGGTCCCCCGGGTTCGTCGCCGATCCCTACCCCGCCTACGCGGAGCTGCGGGCGGCGGGCCGTGCCCACTGGCACGCTCCGACCCGCCAGTGGCTGATCCCGCACCACGAGGACGTGTCGGCGCTCCTCAGGGACCGGCGGCTCGGGCGGACGTACACCCACCGCTTCACCCACGAGGAGTTCGGGCAGGAGGCGCCGGACGCCGCGTACGAGCCCTTCCACACGCTCAACGACCACGGGCTGCTCGATCTGGAGGCCGCCGACCACGGCCGGATCCGGCGGCTGGTGTCGAAGGCGTTCACGCCGAGGACGGTGGAGAACCTGGCGCCGACGGTACGGCGGCTCGCCGCCGATCTGGTCGGCGGTCTGGTCGCGGCCGGCGGCGGCGATCTCCAGGCCTCGGTCGCGGAGCCGCTGCCGGTCGCGGTGATCGCCGAGATGCTGGGAATCCCGGACGACGAGGAGGAGCGGGGACGGCTGCGTCCCTGGTCGGCGGCGATCTGCGGGATGTTCGAGCTGAACCCCTCGAAGGAGACGGCCCGGGCGGCGGTCGAGGCCTCGGTCGAGTTCTCGGACTATCTGCGGGAGCTGATCGCGCGGCGGCGGCGGGAACCCGGCGACGATCTGATCTCGTCCCTGATCGCGGTGGAGGAGCTGACCGAGCAGGAGATGGTCTCCACCTGTGTCCTGCTCCTGAACGCGGGCCACGAGGCCACCGTCAACACCACGGTCAACGGCTGGTGGACACTGCTCCGGGAGGGCGTCCGTCCGGATCCCGAAAAGTTGTCCACAGCTGTGGAAGAACTTCTGCGGTACGACACCCCGCTCCAGATGTTCGAGCGCTGGGTCCTCGACGACATCGAGATCGGCGGCCGGACCATCCCCCGCGGTTCCGAGGTCGCCCTGCTCTTCGGCTCCGCCAACCGCGACCCGGCCCGCTTCGGCCCGACCGCCGACACCCTCGACCTCACCCGCGCGGACAACCCGCACATCACCTTCGGCGCGGGCATCCACTACTGCCTCGGCGCCCCGCTCGCCCGGCTCGAACTGACGGCGGTCTTCGGCGAGCTGCTGCGCCGGGCCCCGGGCCTGCGGCTCGTGGCGGAGCCGGTACGGAAGCCGGGGTACGTGATCCGGGGGTTCGAGGAGCTGCTCGTGGAGGTGTGAGCCCCGGCGGGCGCCGGGACCCGCCCGGCCCCGGGGTGCGAGCCCCGCCGGGCGGCCTACAGGGCGGCCCGGGGAGCCGCGTCCTCCTCCGAAGGCGCCGGAGGGCTCATGGGCGGGGCGAGCCGGGCGAGGAGCGCGGCGCCCTCCGCCCCGCCCGCCGGCCGGTACGGCCCCGCGGGCCACAGCGCCCGGCCCTCGAACCGGGCGACGACGACCGGCAGGCCGTCGGCGGAGAAGTCGCGCCAGCCGCGCAGCTCGACGGTGCCGGCGGGATCCGACGGCAGCCCGAGCCACGGGTGCTTGGCGGTGCCGGGCGCCACCAGCGGGAGGAGCCCCTCGGGCAGGTCGTGCGGTCCGCCGTGGGCGGCGAAGACGACCAGGACGGGAATCCCGTCCCGCGGGTCGTGGAGCAGGACGTACCGGCGCGGGACCGGTACGGGGGAGCGCGCCGCCCGGGCCATCAGCCGGACCGCGGGAATCCCGTTGGTCAGCAGCCGGTGGCCGGAGTACGCGAGGGCCGCGAGCGCCACCATCGCCACGAGGAACAGCTTCATCAGGCCGCCCCCCTCCGGCCGGAGGGCCGCCGCCACGGCCGTCGCCGCGCAGAAGGCCAGCGCCACCAGCACGCGGCCGGCACCGGCCGCCTGCCGCAGGCTGCGGACGCGCCACCACGCCACCTCGCGGGCGTCCGCCTCGGGGCGCCGGGTCCTGGTCCGGGGCCGTGCCACGGCCTGCCGCCCGGCGTGGGCGGCGAGCCGCGCGTACGTCGGCGCGCCGGACGGGTCGGACTCGGGCGGCTTGACCAGGCTCACGCGGGGGGCCGGAACGGTGGCCGTGACCGGACCTGGGACCGGACCCGTGACCGGACCCGGGACGGGCGGCACCAGGTCCGGCGTCTGCGGCTGGACGGGAGCCGCCCGGCCGAGGAGACCCGTCCGCGCGGCCTGCTCCACGATCCGCCGGCGCGCCCGCCGGTGCTTCACCGGCCTGGTCCAGAGCAGCGCCCCGCCGCCGGGCGGCGCGAGCACCCCGCCCCTGGTCGGGTCCCCGCACCACCACATCACCCCGTCGGGGCCCGGCCGCAGCGGCTCGTACCGCTGCCGCATGGCGACCACCTCCAGCGGCCACAGCCCGTCCCCGGCCGGGGACCGCAGCACGACGGCCTCGGTGGTCCGCATGCTCCGCACGGCCACCGCGGCATGTGCCGACCAGGCCGCGGAGCCGAGCACGCGTCTCATCCGGCGCGCCAGGAACCAGGAACCGGCCCCGGCGCCGAGGACGAGCACGCCCAGGGCGACGAGCGCGCCGATCAGGTCGCCCGCCCACGGCTCACCGGGCGCCACGAGCGCGACCCCCGCGGCGGGGACGAACAGGACGCATCCGCCCGTCACCACCGCGCCCGCTCTTCGCCCGTACCGGTCCAGCGCCCGTGCCGTCTCCGGCAGATCCAACGCCCGCGCCATCCCGCATCCCCCGTCACGCATGCCGTCCACGCCACGCGTGACGTTAGACGGCGGCCGTACCCCGGCACCAGTCCGGACGGCCCCGGCTCGGCTCGACGGCCCGGCTCGACGGGGCTCGGCTCGGCCGGGCGAAACGATCAGTCGCGGGTCGGGGTCAGTCCCTGGGAAGCGTGAGGCCCCACGCCTCTCCCAGGACCGTCCAGGTCCGGCGGCGGACCGGCCCCGTGACACGGCCGTCCGCGCGGTAGCGGAAGTCCGGGCCGGAGACCGTGAGGACCCGGGCGGTCGCCTGCCGGGGCGGGGCGGCGGCGGGGTGGACGGTCACCTCCGCCGCACCGCCCGCCGAGCGGACCGTCAGGCTCTCCACCGGGGTGTCGACATCCGTGAGGAGCACCCCGTCCACCTCCACCCGCAGCCGGTGGGTGCGGACCGCGAGGGCCGTCGGGGCGGGCCGGACCAGGGTGCGCACCAGGGAGCGGCAGGTGCCCCAGACGGTCGGTGCCGCCGAGCTCAGGTCGGGTACGGCCGGCACCAGGAGCTCGTCGAGGACGACACCGTCGCTGTCGTCGACCAGCAGGTCCAGGCGCCGCACCCGCCCGTCGAGGACCGCCCGCGCGGCGGCCGGCGTGGAGCGCGGCACGCCGAGCGCGTGGGCGATTTCCAGGGAGTCCGGAGCGCCGATCGGGACGAGGGAGAGGGCCCCCGTGGCGAGCTCCCGCTCGCGGTGCAGCAGGGCCACCGCGCGCAGCAGCGTGCGGTCGTCCCCGAGCACCACGGGGCGCCGGGAGCCGCGCCGGGCCAGGGCCCGGCAGAATTCCTCGGGGCTGTCCGGCAGGCAGATCTTCGCTTCCGCGCCCGCGGACAACACATCTTTCGCGATCCGCACGGACTCGCCGTCACTTCGGCGGGCGACCGGGTCGATGACCACCAGCAGCTGGTCGTGAGCCGACACCTCGGTCCTTCCTCGGGTAGCATCTTTGTGCAAGAGCCCCTTGCGCTATTGCGCCAGGGGCTTCGTCTATTCCGGGGCACACCGGTGAGGCGGCCTCGGCCCCTGACCTTGGACATGCCCCACCCGGAAGGGGTGTACGCCTGTGCCCGCACTTGTGCTGCTCGGTGCTCAGTGGGGTGACGAGGGCAAGGGAAAGGCCACCGATCTCCTCGGTGGATCCGTTGATTATGTAGTGCGCTACCAGGGCGGCAACAACGCCGGCCACACCGTCGTCGTCGGCGACCAGAAGTACGCGCTGCATCTTCTCCCTTCCGGAATCCTCTCGCCGGGGTGTACCCCGGTGATCGGAAACGGTGTCGTCGTCGACCCGGCGGTCCTGCTCTCCGAGCTGAGTGGACTGAACGAGCGTGGCGTCGACACGTCCAAGCTCCTGATCAGCGGTAACGCTCACCTGATCACCCCGTACAACGTCACCCTCGACAAGGTGACGGAACGGTTCCTCGGCAAGCGCAAGATCGGCACCACGGGTCGCGGCATCGGCCCGACCTACGCCGACAAGATCAACCGCGTCGGCATCCGGGTCCAGGACCTGTACGACGAGTCGATCCTCATCCAGAAGGTCGAGGCGGCGCTGGAGGGCAAGAACCAGCTGCTCGCCAAGCTCTACAACCGTCGTGCGATCGACGCCGCGCAGATCGTCGAGGAGATGCTCCAGTACGCGGAGCAGATCAAGCCCTTCGTCGCGGACACCACCCTGATCCTCAACAACGCGCTCGACGAGGACAAGGTCGTCCTGTTCGAGGGCGGCCAGGGCACCCTCCTGGACGTCGACCACGGCACGTACCCCTTCGTCACCTCCTCGAACCCGACCGCGGGCGGCGCCTGCACCGGCGCCGGCGTGGGCCCGACGAAGATCAGCCGGGTCATCGGCATCCTCAAGGCGTACACGACCCGTGTCGGCGCCGGCCCGTTCCCGACGGAGCTCTTCGACGCGGACGGCGAGGCGCTGCGCCGCATCGGCGGCGAGCGCGGTGTCACCACCGGCCGTGACCGCCGCTGCGGCTGGTTCGACGCGGTCATCGCGCGGTACGCGACCCGGGTCAACGGCCTGACGGACTTCTTCCTCACCAAGCTCGACGTGCTGACGGGCTGGGAGCAGATCCCGGTCTGCGTCGCGTACGAGATCGACGGCAAGCGCGTCGAGGAGCTGCCCTACTCGCAGACCGACTTCCACCACGCGAAGCCGATCTACGAGATGCTGCCGGGCTGGTCCGAGGACATCACCAAGGCCAAGACCTTCGCCGACCTGCCGAAGAACGCGCAGGCGTACGTGAAGGCCCTGGAGGAGATGTCGGGCGCCCCGATCTCCGCGATCGGCGTCGGCCCCGGCCGCACCGAGACGATCGAGATCAACTCGTTCCTGTAGGACCTGTAGGACCTGCAAGGCCTGTGGGTCCTCGCAGCACGACACCCGCCGCCCACGCCTGTTCCACCAGGCGCGGGCGGCGGGTGTCGTCGTACCCCCGCGGTGCGCTCACCCGTCCAGCTTCGTGTCCCGGCCGGTCTTCTCCCAGGTCGTCACATCCGACCTGACCTGGTCCAGATGGCCCAGGATCGTGTCGATCGAGTCGTCGCCGAGGGCGAGCCGCAGAGGGGTCTCCTTCGCGTCCAGTGCCGCGAGGACCGCCGCCGCGGCCTTCGCCGGGTCGCCCGCCTGCGTTCCGCCGCCCGTCTCCACGAACGTGCGGGTCGCCCCCACCGTGTCCGCGTAGTCCGCGATGCCGTCGCCGCTCAGGCTGTGGTTGCCGAAGAGGCTCGTACGGAAGGCGCCCTGCTCCACGATCAGGACGTCGATGCCCAGCGGGCGCACCTCCGCGGCGAGCGCCTCCGACATGCCCTCCAGGGCGAACTTGGTGGCGCTGTACGCCCCGAAGCCCGCCATCGACATCTGGCCGCCGACACTGCTGAGCTGCACGATCGCCCCCGAGCGGCGGGCCCGCATATGGGGCAGGACGGCGCGGGTGAGAGCGGCGGGGCCGAAGACGTGGACGTCGAAGAGGGAGCGCAGCTCGGCGTCGCCGGTCTCCTCGACCGAACCGACGTGGGTGCGGCCCGCGTTGTTGACGAGGACGTCGATGCGGCCGTGGCGCTCGGCGACCTCCGCGACGACCCGGTCGACCGCCGCCGTGTCGGTGACGTCCAGGGCGACCGGGTCCACCTGGTCGGGATGCGCGGCGACCAGGTCCTCCAGGGTCTCCGTGCGGCGGGCCGCGGCGACCACGACATCTCCGGCGGCGACCGCCGCCTCGGTGAACGCCCGCCCGAAACCGCTGTTGGCGCCCGTGACCAGCCAGACCCTGCTCATGTCCGTACTCCCTCGTCGTCTGCTTCCCGGTGACACAACAAGCCTGTGCCACAGGGGCGTTGGTCGTCCAAGAGCTGTCGTGATAACCCATGGGCATGACGATCACCGACGTGCACGTGCGGGAGCTGCGCTACTTCCTCGCGGTCGCGGAAGAGCTCCACTTCACCCGGGCCGCCGAGCGGCTGTACGTCTCGCAGCCCGCGCTCAGCAAACAGATACGAGCCCTGGAGCGACAGCTCGGCGCCCCGCTCTTCGACCGCGACCGGCGGGGCGTCGCCCTCACCTCCGTCGGTACGGCCCTGCTGCCGCACGCCCGCGCCGTACTCGCCGCCTGGGAGACCGGGCGCGAGGCCGTACGGCGAGCCCGGGAGGCCGCGGACCACACCCTCGTCGTCGGGATGAGCACCAGCCCCGGGCGCGGCGGACTGCTGCCCGCGATCCGCTCCCGCTTCACCGGGGCCCACCCGGAGGCCGCGCTCAGGCTGCGCCAGGTGGGGTGGGAGGACCCGACGGCGGGACTCGCCGACGGTGCCAGCGACGTGGCGTTCGTCTGGCTGCCGCTGGCCGGTGCGGAACGCTTCCGCTGGGTCGTGGTGGCCGCCGAACCCCGGCTCGTCGCCCTCCCGGAGAACCATCCGCTGGCCGCCCGCGAGCGCCTGGACTTCGCGGACCTCCTCGACGAACCCTTCCTCGCCCTGCCGGACACCGGCCCCGAACTGCGCGACCACTGGCTGGCGCTGGACTCCCGGAACGGCCGCCCGCCGGTCGTCGGCGGGGAGATCGCCAGTGCCGACGAGACGTACGAGGCGCTCGTCGGCGGCCTCGGCATCTGCCTGGTCGCGGCCGGCAACGCCCCGCTCCTCGCCCGGGACGGCGTCGTCGTCCGCCCCGTCGACGGCGTCGCCCCCAGCCACTTCGTCCTCGCCTGGCGCGCCGACGACACCCGCCCCCTGGTCCACGCCTACGCCCGGGCGGCGGCCGGGGCCACCCCTCAGGACCGGTAGTACTCGTTCGGTTCGCCGTCGAGCATCGGGTAGACGAGGAGCCGGTCCTTGCCGTTCAGCCTGTCGACGGCGATGTAGCCGGACATGCCCTCCTGGCACTCCCGGTCCCAGGCGGTGGTGTCCCGGGTGTGGGGGCCGATGATCAGCAGGTTGCCGACGCCCGCGAGGACGGACGTGAGGCCGCAGGACCAGTCCTCGTCGGTGGGCACGCCGTCGACGACGCGCGGATAGCCGTTGATGACGCTGACCACCGGGGCGCCGACCGGGCCCTGGGTGATCGTCACCTGCGAGGTGTAGCGCTCGTCGTTCTCGCCGTAGACCTCCGGGGCCGGGATGCGCGACCAGCGGCCGAGGAAGCGGGCCGGGACGACCGCGGTGCCGGTGGGGGCCTTGCGGAACGTGGCCTTCGCGGCGCCCGAGCTCCACTCCAGGACGTCGGGGGAGCGCAGCGTGAGGGTCTGGTGGGCGGCGGGGACACAGCGCGCGGTGGGCACGCTGGTCGTCACGTCGGACTCGCCGAAGACCACCTTGTCCTCGTCGGCGGAGACGAGCCGGGAGCGGCCCATGCACATCCGGGTCTCGGTGACCTGCACGTAGACCGCGTTCTTGCTGCCGGGCGTGCCCTGGCTGATCTCGATCCGGGCGGTCTCGCGGGGATGGTCGGGGGAGCCCTGGAGGACGCCCTCCCAGGCGCCGAGGAAGGTGGCGGGGACGATCCCGGAGGGGCGGGCGGAGGCGCTGCCCGTCCCGCCCCGGCCGCCGTTCTTCCCGCCGTCGCCGTCGCGGTCGGGCCAGAAGGAGTACGTGACGGTGGCCGCGGCCGCCAGCGCGAGAGCCGCCAGACCGGCGATCAGGGCCGTGCGGCCCCGGCGCCGGGCCGGCGGCCGGGGCGCCGTGGAGGCGGTGGACGGCAGGGGAGTGGGCGGGGTCGGGTCGCCGGCCGCGCGGGCGGTGGAGCCCGTCCCGGTCGCGCTCTCCGTCTCCGCCTCCAGGAGCCGGGCCGCGTGGCGGCCGAGCCGGGCGAGTACGTCCGCCGGGAGCCAGGGGTCGGGGACCGGCAGGGTCTCCGCGATCTCCTCGGCCGAGGGGCGGCCCGCCGCGTCCTTGGCGAGACAGGCCCGGATCAGCCCGGCCAGCTCGGGGGCGAGATCCGTCAGGTCGGGCTCGTCGTGGGCGATGCGGAACATGGTGGCGTGGACGCCGCTGTCCGCCGTCCCGAAGGGGGAACGGCCGGTCGCCGCGTACGCGAGGACCGAGCCGAGGCAGAAGATGTCCGACGCGGGGGTGAGGCGATCGCCGCGGACCTGCTCGGGCGACATGAATCCGGGGGAGCCCACGACCGCGCCGGTGGTGGTCAGACCGCCGCCGTCGGCGATCGTGTCGACGGCGCGGGCGATGCCGAAGTCGATGATCCGGGGACCGTCGACGGTGAGCAGCACATTGGACGGCTTGAGGTCGCGGTGGACGAGTCCCGCGGCATGGATGTGGACCAGGGCGCGGGCGAGCCCGGAGGCCAGCGCCTTCACGGTCGCGGGCGGCAGCGGCCCGAACTCGTCGCCGACCACGGTCCGCAGCGAGGGCCCCGGCACGTAGCCGATCGCCACCCACGGCGACTCTGCTTCGGTGTCCGAGCCGAGGACGGGCGCGGTGCCCGTGCCGCCGACCCGCTCCAGGGAGGCGACCTCCCGGGCGAACCGGCGCCGGAACTCGTCCTGGGCGGCCAGCTCCGCGTGCACCACCTTCACCGCGACGGTCCGCCCGCCGGCCGAACGCGCGAGGAACACCCGGCCCATCCCTCCGACCCCGAGGCGGCCGAACAGACGGAACGGGCCGATGCTGACCGGGTCTTGGGCGTTCAATGGCTCCACGTCGTCAGAGCATGCCAGACCGGGGGTCAGCCGTCCCCACAGATCCGCAGCCCCTTCGGGGTGGCGCAGGGCAGATGGCCGTGGGTGCGGACGACGTCCTGGCCGCTCCCCCGGCTCAGATAGGTGAGGAAGCTGGAGGCGAGTGAATCGGCCGGCGGCTCGCCCCAGGTGTAGGCGTATTCGATCTCCCGGTACGGGTACGGGGAGTCGCCGATCTCGTCGACGCTCGGCCGGTACCCGTCGAGGGCGACCCGGCGCAGGCCCTTCAGTACGCCGCCGTTCCGGAACTCGGCGTATCCGATCGCCCCGGGCAGCCGGGCGACGGTGGACAGGACCTGTTCCGTGGAGTCGAGTTCGCAGCGGACGACCCTGGACTCGGGGTCGTTGCTGGTCGCGCAGTCCAGGGAGGAGTTCGCGGGCTCGTTGCGTCCGAGGACGCGGCGCTGGAACACCTCCCGGGTGCCGGAGCCGGCGTCCCTGCTGACCAGCAGGACCGGCTGGTCGAGGCCGGGGACCAGCTCGCCCCAGTTGGTGATCTCGCCCCGGTAGATGCGGCGGATCCGGTCCAGGGAGAGGTTGTCGACGGGCACCCCGTCGTTGACGACGACGGTGAAGAGGGAGACGGCGACCATGGTCTCCCGCAGCTGCGGGTAGCCGCCGGGCTTGCGCCCGTCGGAGAGGGCGACGACGGCGGGGGAGCCCTTGGCGGTCCTCGCCCCCTCCTCGGCCAGCTTCCGGATCCCGGAGGCCGACCCGTGGGCGTCCACGATCACCTCCGCGCCCTCGCAGTCCTTCTCGTACTTCTTCGCGAGCTCCCGCACGACGGGCGCGAAGGCCGTCGACCCGGTGACGGTGAGCGTGCCCCTGGCGCAGCCGATGGGGGGCGGGGTCTGCTCCCGGACGATGATCGCCGCGAGGGCGACCACACAGACGGTGAGGACGACGGTGACGGTCCGCGCGACCCGGCTGAAGACGGGCGGCTTGTCGTCGGGGGTCGTGCTGTGGTTGACGTGGACGATGCCCTCGTCGAGGGTGCCGTGGACCTGGACGGGGACGCCGACCGGGCCGTCGGTGAGCAGGACGAGCAGCTTGTAGTGGGCGCCCCGGTTGAGCGGCACCTTGGGCAGGACGACGGTGCTGTCGCCGTCCGACGGGCCCGGCCAGTCGCGGAAGTGGGTCAGGAGGCCCGGGTGGTCGGGGGCGGTCACGACGACCGCCGTCACCTTCCGGGTGCCGAAGCCCACCGTGAGTCCGTGGTCGCCGCCGTCGGTGTAGTGGTCGCGGGTGATGGCGAGGGCGCCGTCGTTCTCGATCCTGAGCAGGACGAGGGTGGAGTTCTCCAGGGCCGGGGTGGCGTTGAAGAACCCGCGCCGCACGGTCGCGCCGGGGCCGGTCGCGGCACCGTCCGTGGCCCCGTCGCCGATGGCGGTGTCGAGCTGGACGCGGTAGCCGAGGCGCCGCTGGTGCGGCACCCGCCGCTCGTACCAGACGGCACCGGTCGAGACGAGGACACCGAGGAGTGCGGTGACCACGGCGATGAGGTTCTCAGCGGTAAGCCAGTCCACCCGCGCGACGGTACGGACGTGTGTGCGGTGACGGGGGGTGCGTCGCTGCCCGTCACCTGGAGTTCTTCCTTCCGTCGGCGGGCTCCGGGGCCCGCCCTGCGCGGGCGGCTCATCAGAGGTTGCCGGGGGTGTGGAGCGTGGGTGTAATGGCCACGAGGGGGCCTTTTGTCTGAGGAGAACCCCATGCGTGTCGTCGAAGTGACCGCCTACGGCGGACCCGAGGTCCTCAGAATGGCCCGCCGGCCCGAACCGGAGGCCGGGGACGTCCCGGGCAGAGTGCGGGTGCGGCTCAAGGCCGCCGGTGTGAACCAGGCGGATCTGCGGATCCGTGCCGGTTACTACGCCGACGCGGTCGGTGCGCTCAAGCCCCCGTTCGTCCTGGGGACGGACTTCGCGGGAAAGCTGCTCGACCCCGTGCCCGGGCTGGCCCCCGGGACCCGGGTGGCCGGCTTCGTGCCCTGGTACGAGGAGCTGACCGGCGAGGGCACGTACGCGGAGGTCGTACGGGTCGCCCCGGAGTGGCTGGCCCCGATCCCGGACGACGTCGAGTTCACCGTCGCCGTCTCCGTCCCCCTGGCCTCGGCCACGGCCCAGCAGGCCCTCGACCGGCTGGCGCTCCCGGCGGGCTCGACGCTGGTGGTGACCGGCGCGAGTGCCGTGGTGGGCCGTCTCGCGGTCCAGTACGCCGCGGCGGCCGGACTGCGGGTCGTGGCCGTCGCCCACCAGGGCGACGAGAGCGAACTGAGGATTCTCGGCGCGGAGCACGCCGTCCCGCGCGGCGGCACACCGGCGGATGTGGTCGCCAGGGTGCTGGAGGTCGTGCCGGAAGGGGCGGACGGGGTCTTCGACGGAGCGCTCGCCGGTGAGGGAATCCTTCCGGTGCTGAAGGACGGCGGCGTCTTCGCCGCGATCGCTCCCGACCGGATCCCCGTGGCCGAGCGGAGCATCCGCGTCGAGGCCGTCCGGGCCGGGACGGACGCGGCCCGGCTGAAGGAGACGCTGGAGAAGGTGGCGGCCCGCGAGCTGATCACCCGGGTGGCCGACGTCCTGCCCCTGGAGGAGGCCGCCGAGGCCCACCGTCGCGCGGAGGCGGGACACCGTCCGGGCCGGATGGTTCTGCTGATCTGAGAGGCGGGCTCCTCCCGGCGTACGAGGCTCGGGCCGGCCCGTGAAGGGGCTGGCCCGAGCCCTGTCGTTCCCCTGTGAGAAGCTTCAACTCTCCGGCGGCATATGACTGTGCCGCCGTCGAGGCATGGACTGATTTGAGTGAATCCCAGGGGGGAATCTTCATGATCAACCGACGCAGCCGCGCGTTCCGCGGCGCGATCGCAGCCGCCGCCGTCACCGTCGCGATGGCCGCCACCGCCGGCACCGCCTTCGCCGCCGGCGACCCGGCCGGAACGGCCCGTGCCAAGGCCGTGGCCGAGCACCAGGCCAAGGCCTCCCAGCGCGCGGGCACCTTCGCCGCCGAGGACGCCCCGGTGGAGACGCCCACCTTCCCGATGACGGGCGTCCACAAGCAGAGCTCCGAGTGGTACCTGTACTTCCCGAACCTCGAGGGCGGTTTCGACCCCCGGCTGAACATCGGGCCCGCGCCGTACGCCATCTCCGACGAGATCGACGTCGACAACGACAAGGACGGCTGGAGCGACGGCGGTTGGACCGTCTACAAGGACGGCAAGCTGACCTTCACCTACATGGGTGATGACATCGACTTCAACCAGAAGCAGGTCGGCCGGGGCTGGAACATCTACAGCACCGTCCTGTCTCCCGGCAGCATCGGCGGGGCCGGCGAGGCCGACCTCGTCGCCGTCGACAAGGCCGGTGTCCTGTGGTCGTACCTCTCCTACCCGGAGGGTGACCTCACCCCGCGCACCCGCGTCGGTGGCGGCTGGGACGCGTACAACCAGATCGCCGGCCAGGGCGACCTGACCGGTGACGGCAAGGTCGACATCGTCGCCAAGGACAAGAGCGGCGTCCTGTGGCTCTACAAGGGCACCGGCAACTACAAGGCCCCCTTCGCGGGCCGGGCGAAGATCGGTGGCGGGTGGGGCATCTACGACCGGATCCTCTCGGTCGGTGACCTCGACTTCGACGGCACGGCCGACCTGATCGCCCGCAAGCCCAACGGCGACCTGTTCCGGTACTCGGGCTCGGGCAACGCCTCGGCCCCGTTCCAGAAGCCGGTCAAGATCGGCAACGGCTTCCAGATCTACAACCTGCTCTAGCGGTACCCGCTCCGGCGGCACCCGTCCGGCGCGTTTCCCCGACTCCGTGGCCCCGCGCCCGGAGTCGGGGGCGCGCCGGACCCGGTCAGGGCCGTGGCTCGTGCCACGGCCCTGACTCATGTCCCGAACGGCTCGACGAGGTCGTCGCCGGCGGCTCCGGTCGAGCCGGTGGGTCCGCTCACCGTCACCGAACGGGCGCCGTGTGTCGCCCTGTTGGGGCCCACTCATCAGCCGCCGAGATGAGTGGGCCCCAACTTTCACCATTTCTGGTCTAGACCTTGACAGGTCCAGACCAATCGCGCTTCGCTGTGGCTTCCCCGACCCGGATCCCCCCACCCGGAAGGAAGCACGCATGCTGCGTAAGTTGGTCACCGCGATGGCCGCGCTCTGTACGGCCGTCGGTCTCGCCGTCCTTCTCGTCCCCGCCGCCTCCGCCGGTGCGGCCGCCGCCTGCGCGGCCGCCTGGAACTCCTCCAGCGTCTACACGGGAGGGATGACGGCCTCGCACAACGGCCACAACTGGTCGGCCAAGTGGTGGACCCAGAACGAGACCCCCGGCACGACCGGTGAGTGGGGCGTCTGGGCCGACCAGGGTGCCTGCGGCGGCGGGCCCACGACCCCGCCCACCACCCCGCCGACCACCCCGCCGACCGGCGGATTCGTGGTCTCCGAGGCCCAGTTCAACCAGATGTTCCCGAGCCGGAACCCCTTCTACACGTACGCGGGCCTCACCGCCGCCCTCAAGTCGTACCCCGGCTTCGCCAACACCGGCAGCGACACGGTGAAGAAGCAGGAGGCCGCGGCATTCCTCGCGAACGTCTCCCACGAGACGGGCGGCCTCGTCCACATCGTCGAGCAGAACACGGCCAACTACCCGCACTACTGCGACACGAGCCAGTCCTACGGCTGCCCCGCCGGCCAGGCCGCCTACTACGGCCGCGGCCCCATCCAGCTCTCCTGGAACTTCAACTACAAGGCCGCCGGTGACGCCCTCGGCATCGACCTGCTGAACAACCCCTGGCGCGTCGAGCAGGACCCGGCCGTCGCCATGATGACCGGCCTCTGGTACTGGAACACCCAGAGCGGCCCCGGCACGATGACCGCCCACAACGCCATGATCAACGGCGCCGGCTTCGGCCAGACCATCTGGGCGATCAACGGCAGCCTGGAGTGCAATGGCCGCAACCCGGCCCAGGTCCAGAGCCGGGTCACCAAGTACCAGCAGTTCACCCAGATCCTGGGCGTCCCCACCGGGGCGAACCTCTCCTGCTAGTCGGCTCCACCCGCCGCTCCGGTCGAGCGGCGGACGATGACAGGGCGGCGGGCCCCACGGCGAACGTGGGGCCCGCCGTCGTCCTTCGGGTCGACAGAACCACGCAGGCCGCATGAGCCGGCGCGGGCCGTACGGAGCCGGTCGCGTGAACGAGGACGAGCGGCGGGCCAACTAGGACGGGAGCCGACCCAGTTGCTCCCTAGCCTCGTCCCATGAGCGACATCAAAGCGGTCCCGGACGGCTACACCACCGTCACGCCCTGGGTCATCGGTCACGACACGGCGGGGCTCATCGACTATCTGGAACGGGCGTTCGGCGCCGAGGACCTGGGCCGGTTCGTCATGGAGGACGGCACGATCGGGCACGCGGAGCTGCGCATCGGGAACGGGCGGATCATGGCCTTCGACAGCCCGCCGGGCTGGGGGCCGACGCCCGCCTTCGTGCGGCTGTACGTGGAGGACGCGGAGGCCGTGCACCGGCGGGCGGTCGAGGCGGGCGGCACGTCCGTGACCGAGGTGACGCATCTGTTCTTCGGCGACAAGGTCGGGCGGGTCCGCGACCCCTACGGGAACCTCTGGTGGATCCAGACCCACATCGAGGACGTCGACGAGGCGGAGATGGGGCGGCGGCTCGCCGACCCCGAGTTCACCCGCGCGATGGAGTACGTGTCGGGAGCCCTCCGGGAGGGCCCCGACGCCGCGGCCCCGCCGGACCGGCCGGAGCCGTCGACGGGCCCCCGGGACCGTCGGGGTCCCTGAACGTCATCGGATTCCCGAGCCCCGGACGCCGTCAGGAACCCCGGACGCCGTCGGGGTCCGCGGCGGGCTCCGGCGTCCCGAAGCTCGCGGCGACCGTTTCCAGGGCCTCCGAGAGCCTCGCCAGCACCCGCACCGTGTCGTCGAAGGCCTCCTGGCCGCCCAGCTCCCGCACGAGCGCGGCGGCCAGCGCGGCGTGACCCGGGTCGATGCGGCGGATCGCCGCCCGGCCCTGCTCGGTGGGGGCGAGGAGCTTGGCCCGGCGGTGGGCCGGGTTCGGCTCGTACGCCGCCAGTCCCTCCCGTACGAGCAGGTCCGCGATCCGCTGGACGCTCTGGCGGGTGATGCCCATGACCCGGGCGATCCCGGCGACCGGGAGGGGCTCCGGGAGGACCGCGCCGAGGACCTGCCACCAGGCGGCGGTCAGGCCCGCCGGCTCGGCCAGCTTCTCGGAGACGCCGAGGAACTGGCCGTTGAGCCGGAAGACGCTCAGGGCGGTGCGGGAGAGTGCGTCCTGCGATGCGCGGGTCATCTACTCGTCGTCTTCCGCGTTGAGCTCGGCGTACGCGGCCGGGTCCGAGTCGTGGAAGAGGCGGAACCAGGCGTCCCGCTTGCCCTCGTAGGCGCCGAGCGCGCCGAAGATCTCCCGTGCGAAGGCGACCGGCTCCGTCGGGCCCGCCGTGATCAGGTCGCCGGTCCCGGCCTCGCCCGCGGACGTCACCGCGTCCGCGTCGACGTAGTGCTCGCCGCCCTTGTAGCCGGTGGCGGCCAGGTAGAACGAGACCGCGCCGGTGTGCGGGCGGTCGTCGAGCAGGCCCTCCCTGGCGAGTCCGGCGGTGGCGCCGCAGATCGCGGCGACCGGCACGCCGGCGTCCAGGAAGGTGCGGGCCGCGGTCGAGAAGGGGGCGAGCTCGTCGCCCTCGTCGTACTTGTCGGCGCCGGGAAGGATCAGCAGCGCGCTGTCCTCGGGGCGGAGGTCGCCGAGCGCGAGGTCGGGGACGATCCGCAGGCCGGCGATGGTCGTGACGGGCTCCCCGGCGACCGGGCCGACGGTCCTGACCGTGTAGCCGGCGCGGGCGAGCCAGGCGGTGGCGTGGCCCGTCTCCCAGTCGGCGAGGGTGTCGTACACGGCGAGATGAACGGTCTTCGTTTCCATGACGGACCCCATGACTGACCCCTTGGTCGGTGTGATCGATGCCCTGGTGCTTATGACAGGAGACTGTCATGACGACAGTATGCTGTCAATGGGGTGGGAGGGGAGGACAGCGCCACGGGAGCGGGTGCGGGAACAACGTGTCGCGTCCGCCCCGGTCTCGGTGGACAAGATGGCCATAGTCCGTCCTACCTGCGGTTCCTTACCCTCGACCGCATGACCCCTCATGTCATCGAACCCGATCCCCAGGCCGGGGCCGCCGTCAAGGCCGCCGACCGCGCGCACGTCTTCCACTCCTGGTCCGCCCAGGGCCTGATCGACCCGCTCGCCGTCGCCGGCGCCGAGGGTTCGTACTTCTGGGACTACGACGGAAACCGCTACCTCGACTTCAGCAGCGGCCTCGTCTACACGAACATCGGCTACCAGCACCCGCGCGTGGTCGCCGCCATCCAGGAGCAGGCCGCGAAGCTCACCACCTTCGCGCCCGCCTTCGCCGTCGACGTCCGCTCCGAGGCCGCACGCCTCATCGCCGAGCGGACTCCCGGCGACCTGGACAAGATCTTCTTCACCAACGGCGGCGCCGAGGCCGTCGAGAACGCCGTCCGCATGGCCCGGCTGCACACCGGCCGTACGAAGGTGCTCTCCGCCTACCGCTCGTACCACGGCGCCACCTCCACCGCGATCAACCTGACCGGTGACCCGCGCCGCTGGGCCTCCGACAGCGGCACCGCGGGCGTCGTGCGCTTCTGGGCGCCGTTCCTCTACCGCTCGCCCTTCTACGCCACCACCGAGGCGGAGGAGTGCGCACGGGCCCTCCAGCACCTGGAGGACACGATCGCCTTCGAGGGTCCGGCGACCATCGCCGCGATCATCCTGGAGACCGTGCCCGGCACCGCCGGCATCATGACCCCGCCGCCCGGCTACCTCGCCGGCGTGCGCGAGATCTGCGACAGGTACGGCATCGTCTTCATCCTCGACGAGGTCATGGCCGGCTTCGGCCGCACCGGCAGGTGGTTCGCCTCCGAGCACTTCGACGTCGTGCCCGACCTGATGACCTTCGCCAAGGGCGTGAACTCCGGTTACGTGCCCCTCGGCGGCGTCGCCATCAACGCCGAGATCGCCGCCACCTTCGACAAGCGGCCCTTCCCGGGCGGCCTGACGTACTCCGGTCACCCGCTGGCCTGCGCCGCGGCCGTGGCCACCATCCAGGTGATGGCGGACGAGAAGGTCGTCGAGAACGCCGCCCACATCGGCGAGAACGTCCTCGGCCCCGGCCTGCGCGAGCTCGCCAAGCGTCACCCGTCCGTCGGCGAGGTCCGGGGCATGGGCGTCTTCTGGGCGCTCGACCTGGTCAAGAACCGCGAGACGCGCGAACCGCTCGTCCCGTACAACGCGGCCGGCGAGGCCAACGCGCCGATGGCCGCCTTCGGCGCGGCGCTGAAGAAGAACGGCCTGTGGCCCTTCATCAACATGAACCGCACCCACGCCGTCCCCGCCTGCAACGTCACCGAGGCGGAGGCCAAGGAAGGCCTCGCGGCCCTGGACGCCGCCCTCTCGGTGGCCGACGCGCACACCGTGTGACCCCGCGGGGCTCTTCGGAGAAGGCCCCCTCCGTCTGGACTAGGGTGTCCGAAGCCGGACGGAGGGGGCCGACCCATGCCCGCGAGCGGAGCTGTCACCCGCAACACCCTGCGACAGCAGATCGCGGACGCGCTCCGTGACGAAGTGCTCGCGGGCCGTCTCCAGCCCGGTCAGGAATTCACGGTCAAGCAGATCGCCGAGCAGTACGGGGTCTCCGCGACCCCCGTCCGCGAAGCCCTCGTCGACCTCTGCGCGCAGGGCCTCCTCGACTCCGACCAGCACCGCGGCTTCCGCGTCCACGAGTACTCGGTCGACGACTACCGGGGCATGGTCGAGGCCCGGATGCTGGTCGTCGACGGCATCTTCCGCCGCGACGCGGCCATGGTGCCGCCCCGCTCCGCCGTCACGGAACCCGACCTCGGCATCGGGGTCGCGCTCGTCTCCGTACGCCGCAGGGGCGAGGCGGCGGCCCGCGCGGCCCGCGCCGGGGACCTCGACATCCTCATCGGCTACGACATCCGCTACTGGCGCGAGCTGGGGCGCCTGGTCTCTGCCAACGACTACATCGCCGACTTCCTGCACCGGCTCCGTGTCCAGGCCTGGGTCTTCTCCGTGCCCTACCTGCGCTCCGAGCGGGACATGCTCGGCTGGCTGTGGAGCGACCACGTGGAGCTGGTCGACGCGATCACCCGCGGTGACGCCGACGCGGCCGTCGATGTCGTACGGCGGTACAACGCGCACTCGATGGAGTGGGCGGGGTACCTGGAGGCTCGGGCCCGCTGAGGCCGGGGCCGGCCGGCGTGTACCAGTGGCGGGGCGCGTTGGGCCGGGGCCGGAGTTCGGGTTGAGGCCGGGTCTTCGAGGGCAGTTCCTCAGCGGGTGGACGGTTCCCGAGGGGCTCCGACTACCCTGGCCGTCCCCGCAAAACCACCTGCGAGCGTCCCCCGCAACTGACGGAGAGCGAGCCTCCCTTGGCCTGTGACCTGTGGCTGGTCCCCCTCGTCGACGTGCTGTGCCACAGCCCCGACAATCCCTTCGCCGAAGAGATCGCCGCCTACGACGCGGTGCTCAGCGCGTCCGGTCTGCCGACCGTGCCCGTCTACGCGTACATGCCGGGACTCTCCGGAGACGTCGCCCCGATCGCCGGCTTCGACTACGAGGCCCTGCACTTCCTCCGCCGTGCCTACCTCCTCCAGATGTGCGGACTGCCGGTCGAACCGGTCGGCGAGCTCGGCGGGGACTACGAACAGCTCCTGGAGATGTTCGAGGCGACCGCGCAGCAGTCGCACCTGGTCTGGCACTACGACCACGCGGGCGCCTACGTGCCGGTCGACTTCCCGGTGCCGCTCGCCAGCGACGAGCTGCTGGAGGGCGGCGGACCGCTCGGCTCCTCGTACGGGCTGCTGCGCGAGCTGCAGTTCGTGGCGCCCTCGATCGGCATCGACCCGGCGAACCCGCCGGCCGCCCCCGTACCGCCGGAGCGGCCGACCTCCCTGGAGGAACCGGCGGCCGTGCCGGCCCAGCAGGACGGCGGCCCCTTCGCGCGGGAGCGCCATGTGTGGCTGGGGCTGCACGCGGCGGCGACCCGGAGCCTGGCACAGGGCTCCATGATCATCCTGAGCTGAGGTCCGCCGGGGTCCCGGGAGCCGGGCTCCGACGGCCCCGTGGCCTGCTCCGACGATCGACGCCGGAGCGGGCCCGGCGGGCCCGGTCGGCCCGGCAGCCCCCCAGTCGGCCCGGCGGGCCGGGCAGGCCTAGCGGGCCTCCGGGGGCCGCTGGCGCGGCATGTTCGGACGGGTGCCGGGCGGCAGCGGGAAACGCCCCGCCGGGTGGGCGCTCTCGGGCCGCGCGGGCATGACGCCCACCGACTGGAGCGCGAGCGGCGCCGGACCCGAGCGGAACTCGACCATCCAGTCCGCGGTCTCCGCCCGTACGAGCTCCGTCACGTCCTCGGAGAAGCGGCGCAGCACGCCCAGACAGCGTTCGGCGGCCTCGCTCGCCGTGCCCTCCGTGGGGCCCAGGACCTCCCGGACGCTCTCCGAGGCCCAGTCGAACTGCAGGGCCTGGAGACGCCGCTGCACGGCCTGTGCCGTCGCCACGTCCCTTATCCAGCCGGACGTCAGCCCGAAGTACCGGTCGCAGGCCAGACAGGCGGCGCCGAGCAGCAGCGAGAGATAGCCCCAGCCGGCGGTGCCCTCCGCCACGCCGGTCAGGTCCAGCAGCGGGAGCGCGGCACCGGCGATCACCCCGGCGGCCGTGCCGATCCGCAGGAGCCGGGCGCTGCGGCGCTTCCAGACGCGGTCGGAGAGGTACCACTCGGCGGTGCGCAGGGCATTGGACTCCACCCAGCGGTACAGCTCGTCGAGCCGTTCCGCGGGCTCGCCCCAGTCACCCAGGGGGAACGGCGTACCGGTCAGATCGCGGTGGACGTCTCCCCCGGGGGGCCCCGGTGGCTGCATCTCCGGCTGCTGGCTCACCGGGGGACTCCTCTGTTCAGCTCAGTGCTCATGTCCTTCTGTGACGTGCGGTGCACGTGGTGCCTGCCCTTCCTACCGCCGAATGGTGGGCGGTGGGCCCGGAATCCCAGGATTTCCGCCCGCAAGGGGGTCTTGATCAGGTAGAGGAGCCCGCAGTTTCTCACCCGAAAGAGTGATGGAGGCAGGGCGGGCGGGGACCACGTAGGCTCGGCGTACCGACATACGGACGTACCGAACCTCAGGAGTGACCGTGATTCCCGGTGGTGGTCAGCCCAACATGCAGCAGCTTCTCCAGCAGGCCCAGAAGATGCAGCAGGACCTCGCCCAAGCCCAGCAGGAGCTCGCGGCGACCGAGGTCGACGGACAGGCGGGCGGCGGCCTGGTCAAGGCGACCGTGACCGGCTCCGGCGAGCTGCGCGGCCTGGTCATCGACCCCAAGGCGGTCGACCCCGAGGACACCGAGACGCTCGCCGACCTGATCGTCGCCGCCGTGCAGGCCGCCAACGACAACGCGCAGCAGCTCCAGCAGGCCAAGCTCGGCCCGCTGGCGCAGGGCATGGGCGGCATGCCGGGCCTCGGCTTCTGAGGCCTCCGGGCGAGGGGCCTTCCGGGCACCTTCTCCCGCGGGGCTTTCGAGGCCCCTCCTCCCGTGGGCTTCTTAGGCTCGCTTTAAGCCACTACCGTAAGAATCAAGCACTCCCTTGAAAGGGCGTTCCGTGTACGAAGGCGTGGTTCAGGACCTCATCGACGAACTGGGCAGGCTGCCCGGCGTCGGTCCCAAGAGCGCGCAGCGGATCGCCTTCCACATCCTCCAGGCCGAGCCGACCGACGTACGGCGTCTCGCGCACGCGCTCCTGGAGGTCAAGGAGAAGGTCAGGTTCTGCGTGGTCTGCGGCAACGTCGCACAGCAGGAACAGTGCAACATCTGCCGGGACCCGCGCCGCGACCTGACCGTCATCTGTGTGGTCGAGGAGCCCAAGGACGTCGTGGCGATCGAGCGGACCCGCGAGTTCCGGGGGCGGTACCACGTCCTCGGCGGCGCGATCAGCCCGATCGAGGGCGTCGGCCCGGACGACCTGCGCATCCGCGAACTGCTCGCGCGGCTCGCCGACGGCAGCGTCACCGAGCTGATCCTCGCGACCGACCCGAACCTGGAGGGCGAGGCCACCGCGACCTACCTGGCGCGGATGATCAAGCCCATGGGACTCAAGGTCACCCGGCTCGCGAGCGGGCTGCCGGTCGGCGGCGACCTGGAGTACGCCGACGAGGTGACTCTCGGCCGTGCCTTCGAGGGGCGGAGGCTGCTAGATGTATGACGACCGGGACGGCGCGCTCTCAGGGAGGCTCCTCGATGTCTGACCCCACGCTCCACGCGATCACGCAGAACCCCGACGACTTCGCGGTCCAGATCGCCGACTCCATCGAGAGCTTCATCGTCGCGACCGCCGAGGTCGCCAAGGGCGACGAGCCGGACAGCGCGGTGCCCTTCCTGCTCCTGGAGATCTCGCAGCTGCTGCTCGCGGGCGGGCGGCTCGGCGCGCACGAGGACATCGTCCCGGACGAGCGGTACGAGACGGACACGGGTCCCGAGCCCGACGTGGACGACCTGCGCATGCGCTTCGCCGTGCTCCTCGAACCGGTCGACGTCTTCTCGGAGGTCTTCGACCCGTACGAGCCCCGCAAGGCGCCCGTCCCGGCCCGGATCTCCGACAACCTCGCCGACATCGTCACCGACCTGCGGCACGGCCTGGCCCACTACCGGGCGGGCCGGACCAGCGAGGCCCTGTGGTGGTGGCAGTTCTCGTACTTCTCCAACTGGGGCCCCACCGCCTCGGCCACCCTCCGCGCCCTCCAGTCCCTCGTCGCCCACGTCCGCCTCGACCAGCCGCTCGCGGCCCTCGACGGCCTCGACACCGACGAGGACCTCACCGAGGACGACCTCGCCGAGGAGGCGGGCCGCGTGATGGCGCAGGAGATCGGCGCACCGCTGGGCCTCAGGACTCTCAAGAACTGACGGACCGCGCCGCCCGGCCCCTGCCGCTCGACCGGGACCGGACCCTGGCCCGGGAGCTCCTCCGCGACTGCCAAGTCGTCACGGGGGAAGGCGAGTTGATGGAGAACGTCCGACAACTCGCCCATGAACCTCTCCCGTCGGGGGACCGTGTCCCGCATCATGGTCGTATGGCAGCAACCGCTCCCTCGAAAGCCCTCCTCCGGAGCGGAATCGGCGTGGCCACCGCCGGAGTTCTCGCTCTCCTCGTCGTCGCCTTCGTCGACCTCGGGACGGCCGATCAGATCGCCAGCGTGACGGGTGTCGTGCTCGCCCTCGCCGGGCTGGGGCTCTCGCTCTGGGCGCAGTTCGGGCGCGGTGGTGGCACCCGCGTGGAGGCCTCCGGCGCCCGGTCCGTCGCCGCCGGCGGGAGCATCGGGGTCGTCGTCACCGGTGACGGCGCGCGGACCCCGGCGGCGCCGCCCGCCGCGCCTCCCGCCTCCCCGCCCGCCGCCCCCACCGGCGGCACGGCCCCCACCGGCGGCACGGCCCCCACCGGGCCCGTCACGGCCTCCGGCGAGCGTTCCGTCGCCGCCGGCGGGGACATCGGGAGCGTGACGACGGGGGACGCGTGAGCGGGGGCGGAGACGGGGTCGTCTCCGCCTCGGGGGACCGCTCCGTCGCGGCCGGCGGGGACATCGGGTGGGTGCACACCGGTGACCGGGTGACCGCCCTGCCGCCGGCGGCCCTGGTGCCGGTGATCTGCCCGCCCGGACTCGTCAACGTGCCCCGCAGGTCCGCCCACTTCGTGGGGCGCGACGAGGAGGGCGTCCTGCTCGACGGGGAGTCGGAGACCGTCGTGATCATCGGCCTCGGCGGAGCGGGGAAGTCCTCGCTCGCCGCCCGCTGGGCCCTGCGGCAGGCGGCGCACCGCAACCCCGTCTGGTGGATCACCGCGGAGAGCCGCCCGGACGTGGACGCCGGGCTCGCGGGCCTCGCCGCCGCGATGCAGCCCGCGCTGATCGACGTACTCCCTCAGGAGGCCCTGCGCGAGCGGGCCCTGCAGTGGCTGTCCGCCCACGACGACTGGCTGCTCGTCCTCGACAACGTCACCGACCCGGGTGATGTGGCGGACCTCCTGGCCCGGGCCGGCCGGGGGCGGATCGTCATCACCAGCCGGACGACGGACGCCTGGTACGGGATCGGGCGCGTCCTCACGCTGCCCGTGCTGCCGGCCGACGAGGCCGTCGAACTGTTCACCCGGGTCGCCACCCATGTCGGCCCGCGTGACACCACCGGGGCCGAGCAGCTCTGCGAGACCCTCGGACAGCTGCCGCTCGCCGTCGAGATCGCCGCCGCGTACTGCGGCCGCACGGCCACGAGCCCGCTCGACTACCACGCGGAGCTGGCCCGGAGCCGCGGGCTCGGCAACGCGGAGGAGGCCGTCGTCCGGGTTCTGAGAGTCACGCTCAACAGGCTCTCCGCCACGGTCGAGTACGCCTCCGGGCTGCTCCGGCTGCTCGGCTGGTTCGCCCCCGACCGGATTCCCGCGATGCTCCTGCCGCCGTTCCCCGGCATCCGGGAGGCGCTCGGGGAGCTGGCCGCGCACAGCATGATCACCCTGCACGAGGACGGTTCGGTCTCCGTCCACCGGCTCGTACAGGCCATCGCCCGCCGGCCGGCCCCCGGGGACGTACCCGGGCGGCCGGGGATGCGCGAACGCATGCGATCGCTCGCGGAGACGGCGCTCGCCCAGGCCGCCCCGCCGGACATCGGGGAACCGGCCCAGCGGGAGGCGTGGCGGGTGCTGCTGCCGCACGTCGAGGCGTACCTGCGGCACACGGACCCCGCGGGGGACGGCGAGTACCTGTTGCCGGTGCTGGCCGGCGCGGGCGCGTACCTGAGCCTGAACAGGCTGTACGAGGAGTCGGCCGCGGCGTACGAGCGGACGCTGGCCGGCTGTGAGCGGCTGTTCGGCACGGACGCTCCCGTCCTCCTGGAACTGCGCGGCGCGCTGTCCGAGAGTCTCGCCTCGGCGGGCCGCGCGGACGAGGCGATCGAGATGGCGACCGTGACGGTGCGCGGCATGACCGAGAAGCGGGGAGCCGACGACCCGATGACGTTCAAGGCGCGGTCCTGCCTCGCGACGGCCCATGCCAAGGCCGGGCTGACCCACCGGGCGATCGCCCTGAAGGAGAGCGTGCTGGGGGACATGATCCGGGTCCTGGGCCCCAGGGACCCGGAGACGCTGGCGGCCTACGCCGGGCTCGCCGGGATCTACCAGGACGCGGACAGGACCCTCGAGGCCCTCGCGCTGAGCGCGTACGCGGCGGGCGAGATGAGCCTGCTCCTCGGCGAGGAGGACCCGGAGACCCTGATCGCCCGGATCAACCTGGTCGGCCTCTACGTGGGCGTCGGGGCGATCGAGCAGGCCCGTGCCGGATACACGGAGCTGCTGTCCGTCTGCGCCCGTGTCCTCGGCGAGGACCATCCGTACACCGTCCACGTGCGCGAGGCGCTCGACGCGCAGGGGCCGGGCGACCCGCTCGGTGCGAAGAACGAGCGCACGGTGGAGTGGTGGGTGCACGGCGGAAAGCCCGGGCAGGGGCCGGAATGATCACGTGGTGAGCACCGTGTCTCACCATCCGATATCACGTAGGCGTTCGCCGGTCGCTCGTTAGACTGAGCCGATCGCAGCGCCGGCTGCGGCACACACCGAACGAGGAGCGCACGTGGGCCTTGTCGTGCAGAAGTACGGAGGCTCCTCCGTTGCCGATGCCGAAGGCATCAAGCGCGTCGCCAAGCGAATCGTGGACGCCAAGAAGAACGGCCACCAGGTGGTCGTCGTGGTTTCCGCGATGGGCGACACGACGGACGAGTTGATCGATCTCGCCGAGCAGGTATCCCCGATCCCCGCCGGGCGTGAGTTCGACATGCTGCTGACCGCGGGAGAGCGGATCTCCATGGCCCTGCTGGCCATGGCGATCAAAAACCTGGGCCACGAGGCCCAGTCCTTCACGGGCAGCCAGGCAGGTGTCATCACCGACTCCGTCCACAACAAAGCGCGCATCATCGATGTCACGCCGGGCCGGATCCGTACCGCCCTCGACGAGGGCAACATCGCCATCGTCGCCGGCTTCCAGGGCGTGTCCCAGGACAAGAAGGACATCACCACGCTGGGGCGTGGCGGTTCCGACACCACGGCCGTGGCGCTCGCCGCCGCGCTCGACGCCGAGGTCTGCGAGATCTACACCGACGTCGACGGCGTGTTCACGGCCGACCCGCGCGTCGTGAAGAAGGCGAAGAAGATCGACTGGATCTCCTTCGAGGACATGCTGGAGCTCGCCGCCTCCGGCTCCAAGGTGCTGCTGCACCGCTGCGTCGAGTACGCGCGCCGCTACAACATTCCGATCCATGTGCGCTCGTCCTTCTCCGGACTGCAGGGCACCTGGGTCAGCAACGAACCGCAAGGGGATCAGAAGGTGGAGCAGGCCATCATCTCGGGTGTCGCCCACGACACCTCCGAGGCGAAGATCACCGTCGTCGGCGTGCCGGACAAGCCGGGCGAGGCCGCGGCCATCTTCCGGGCCGTCGCCGACGCCGAGATCAACATCGACATGATCGTGCAGAACGTGTCCGCGGCCTCGACCGGCCTCACGGACATCTCCTTCACCCTCCCCAAGGCCGAGGGCCGCAAGGCCATCGACGCCCTGGAGAAGGCGAAGAGCGCGATCGGCTTCGACTCGCTGCGCTACGACGACCAGATCGGCAAGATCTCCCTGGTCGGCGCCGGTATGAAGACCAACCCGGGCGTCACCGCGGACTTCTTCCGCGCGCTCTCCGACGCGGGCGTGAACATCGAGCTCATCTCGACCTCCGAGATCCGCATCTCGGTCGTCACCCGCGCCGACGACGTCAACGAGGCCGTGCGCGCCGTCCACAGCGCCTTCGGCCTGGACAGCGACTCGGACGAGGCCGTCGTCTACGGAGGCACCGGCCGATGACGCCGAAGCCGACGCTCGCGGTCGTCGGTGCGACCGGAGCCGTCGGCTCGGTGATGCTCCAGATGCTCACGCACCACGCGGACGTCTGGGGCGAGATCCGTCTTCTCGCCTCCCCGCGCTCGGCCGGCCGCAAGGCCGCCGTCCGCGGGGAGGAGTGCGAGATCCTCGCACTGAGCGAGGAGGCCCTGGACGGCGTCGATCTCGCGCTCTTCCTGGTGCCCGAGACGGTGGCTGCCCGCTGGGCGCCCGTCGCCGCCACCAAGGGTGCCGTCGTCGTGGACACCTCCGCCGCCTTCCGGGCGGACCCGGACGTCCCCCTCGTCGTCCCCGAGACCAACGCCCACGCGGCGCGCGTACGCCCCCGGGGCATCGTCGCGAGCCCCGGCAGCACCACCCTCGCGCTGATCGTCGCCGTGGGCGCCCTGCACGCCGAGTTCGGTCTCACCGAACTGGTCGTCACCGCCCAGCAGGCCGCCAGCGGCGCCGGCGCCGGGCGGGCGGGCGTCGAGGCGCTCCGCGCGCAGCTCGGCCTGGTGGCCGGCCGCGGCGACCTGGGCACCCAGCCCGGAGACGTACGACGGGCCGTCGGCGAGAACACCGGGCCCTTCGACGGACCCCTCGCGCTCAACGTCCTGCCCTGGTCGGGCACGGCGGGCGCCGACGGGGCCTCCTCGGAGGAGGAGCGCGTCCGGGACGAGACCCGGCGGATCCTCGGGCTCCCCGCCCTGCGGGTCGCCGCCACCTGTGTGCGCGTGCCCGTCGTCACCGGGCACTCCGTCTCCGTGCACGCCCGCTTCGAGCACCCCGTGCCGCTCGCGCGCGCCAACGAGATCATCGCGACCTCCCCCGGGGTCGTGCTGTACGACGACCCCGCCGCCGGAGACTTCCCCACCCCCGCCGACGTGGTCGGAACCGATCCCGCCTGGGTCGGCCGGGTGCGACGTTCCATGGACGACGAGCGGGCGCTCGACTTCTTCGTCTGCGCCGACAATCTGCGCAAGGGAGCGGCCCTCAACGCCCTCCAGATCGCGGAATCCGTTGTCACGGCTTTGTAGGATCTGTGAACGACCTGTGAGCAAATAGGCGTCAGATACCTATTGAACTGCGGTGATGCCGTGGTCGACGATGCTCTTTGCCCTTGCTGCAACCAGCGGTTGGGTCGGGGGCGTCTCTGCGTGCACCCACTCGTCGTGTGGCGCGGGACACGCTGTGAAAGCGGGGCACCGGGGGAGAACGGTTACGCATGAGGACAAACGACTCACCGTCAAAAAGGGTGGCGTACGCGTACAACCCTGCCGGGGGGAAGCGTGTCCAACAGGCGTGGCAGAGGTACTCGACATCGCGACCATCGCCCCGCTGCGCGGCGCGGGCGGCACGGCGATGCTCCCCGCGCGGAGCGTCGGCACGGTCCCCGTACGCGGCTCCGCGGTCAGCGCGTTCAGAAGGCAGCGCGCTCTCGGTGGCATGCCGGTGATCGCCCCCGTGCCCACCGGATCCCGCGCGAGCGCGGTGGACGGCATCCCGTCGCCCCGGTCGAGCGCCGAAGGCGCCTCGACGGCCGGGACCACCGTCGACCATCTGACCGAGACCTACCGCGCCCACTACCGGTCGCTGCTCGGTCTCGCGGCGCTGCTCCTCGACGACACGGCCTCCTGCGAGGACGTCGTCCAGGAGGCCTTCATCCGCGTCCACTCGGCGCGCAAGCGGGTGCGCGAGCCCGAGAAGACGCTCGCCTATCTGCGCCAGACCGTCGTGAACCTCTCCCGGTCCGCGCTGCGCCGCCGCATCCTCGGACTCAAGCTGCTGTCCAAGCCGATGCCGGACATGGCCAGCGCGGAGGAGGGGGCGTACGACCAGCTGGAGCGCGAGGACCTCATCAAGGCGATGCGCGGACTCCAGCGGCGCCAGCGTGAGGTGCTCGCCCTGCGGTACTTCTCGGACATGACGGAGGTTCAGGTCGCCGAGGCGCTCGGGATATCCCTGGGTTCGGTGAAGGCGTACGGTTCGCGGGGCATCGCGGCGCTGCGCGTCGCGATGGGAGCGACGTCATGAGCGAGGCACCCGGCAAGGACGTCGAGAACGCCGAGCACGTCGAGCACGCCGAGAGCGCCGAGAGCACCGAGAACGCGGGGACTGGCGAGACCAACGGGACCGACGGGAACGGTGAGACCGGCGGGGACGTCGAAATCGGTGAGACCGACGGGGACAGCCAGACCGGTGAGACCGACGGGGACAGCCAGACCGGTGGGACCGGCGAGACCGACGGGGACGTCGAGACCGGCGAGACCGGCGCCCCGGATGAACGTGACGACCTGAGTGGACAGCGCATGGTGAACATCGAGCCCGGCCCCGGCGAGGGCGACGGGGACGACGAACTCGCGCTGCGGCGGCTGTTCCAGGGAGCCGTCTCCGGCCTGGAGCCCACTCCGGGCTCGCTGGAGCACCTGCGCCGGGCGGTGCCCGCGCGGCGCGCCCGCAAGCGGCAGGCCATCGTCGGCGCCGCCGCCGCCGCGGTCCTCATCGGGACGGCCGTACCCGCCTTCGTGCACGTCGCCGCTTCGGGCGGCATCTCCGCCGCCGGCAATCCGGTGAACGCCGGCCACGGCGAGGAGGCCCAGGGCGGCACCGGCACCGAGACCGGAGTCGAGGGCGGCCAGAGCTCCAAGGGGCCCGCGAGCAGCGTGTCCCCGAGCCAGGGCGCGGCCGACGGTTCCTCGGGCAAGCCGGAGCGGCCCGGACCCGGCGTGTCCGGCACCGGCCCGCGGCAGACCCAGGGCGCGGGCAGCGGTTCCCTGAGGTGCGGCGCCGAGCAGCTCGGCGTCAGCGGGGCGGGCGCCGGCGGGCCCGACGGCGAGGGCAAGGTGTACGGAACCTTCCGCATCACCAACATCTCTGGCCAGGACTGTGTCGTGGACGGCAGCGGTGTCGTCAGCTTCGAAGCCCGGGGCGCCGCCGACCCGGCGCGGATCTCGGTGATCCGGCACACCTCGGGGGACGGGGGCGGCGGGCTGCCCGACCCCTCGCAGGAGAGCTCCTCGCTCGTCCTCGGGCCGAGCGGCTCCTACGAGGTGAAGTTCGTCTGGGTGCCGAGCGAGACGTGCCCGACGACCGGCACCAGCCCGACTCCGACGACGCCTCCGCCGACCGAGCAGCCGACCACACCGCCGCCGACGGAGAACCCGACCGGTGGAAACACGGGCAACCCCGAGCCCACGGAGGGCGCGGGTTCGGGCGGTGGCGGCACCGACCCGGGGACCGGCGCGGAGGCGGGCGCGGGTGCGGACGCCGGCACCGGCGCGGCGCCCCAGCTGCTCCGTGAGGACGGCGGGCTCGCCGACGGCAGCGTCCTGGTCAGCCATGTCGCGGAGCCCGGCGGCCCGGCGGCGTCGGCGATCGTCCCCAACGCCTGCGCGGGCACCATCTACCGCACGGGGATCCTGGCCGGTTCCTGAGCCGGCCCGGCGCCTGAACGGAGCCGGCGCACGGATCCCTGATCCGGCGTACGGCTCCTGGCACGGCCCGCACGACTGGAGGGCCACCACAAGGCCCGGAAGCCGGGCCGGGCCCCCCACAGGGGCCTGGGCGAGGGCCAGGAAGCCCGGCCGGAGCCCTCACGGACCCGGTACCGGGCTCTACGAACCGCCACGGGCCCCGGCGACCCCCGGTACCGGCTCCACGACCCGGCAAGGGCTCCGCGGGAGACTCCGCGGAGCCGGCCCCTACAGGCCCAGCGCCTCGTCGCGGGACGCCTCCGCCTCGCGGCGCACGAGGCGGAACCACATGAAGAGAACGAATCCGGCGAAGACGAACCACTCCGCGGTGTAGCCCAGGTTCTGGAAGGCCTTGGCGTCCAGGCCCGTGCCCGCGGCGGCGGCGGCCGGGACCGGGGTGAGACCCGCGGGGGAGTCGGCGAGGGTGATCCAGGCGTCGTAGACGTCGTCCGTGACCACGTTCACCAGGGCCGCCGCGCTGATCATGCCCAGCTGCCCCTCGGGCAGCCCGCCGGGCCGGTGGGCACCCTTGCCGCCGCCGTTCTCCGAGGCCTGGAGCGCGCCCACCACCGTGACCTCGCCGGACGGCGGGGCGGGGACCTTCCCGCCCGTGGGCAGCCAGCCCCGGACGACCGGCAGCGACCGGCCGCCGTCCGTCCGCAGCAGGGTCAGGACGTAGCTGCCGGTCCGGCCGTCCAGATCGCGGTCCGGGACGAGGAACTGCTCCCCGAACCGGCCGCGCGCCTCCGCCGGCCGGCCGGAGGTCTCCTGGTCCACCGGGAGCAGGGAGTCCAGCGGCTCCGCCTGCCGTGTGCTCGCGGCGGGCCGCTTCTCGGCCTTCTCGTGGGTGTCGACACGATCCTCGAACTTGCCCAGCTGCCAGGTCCCCATGAAGACGCAGAACGGGATCGCCAGCAGGACGAAGACGTTGATCCCCCACCAGCGGGGCGTTCTCAGGAACCGGTACACGCCCCCACCGTACGCAAGCGGCCCCCGCCCACCGTCGGCCGGGTCCCGTCCGTCCTGATCGGGCGGGACCCGGAAACACCCCCTAGCGGGCGCCCAGGTGCTTCGCCGCGAACGCCAGGTCCAGGCCGACCTGCTTGATCCGCTCCTCCACCACGAGCGAGCCGTGGCCCGCGTCGTACCGGTAGACCTCGTGGACCGCGCCCCGGGCCACGAGCCGGTCGACGTAGTTGTCGATCTGGCGGATCGGGCAGCGCGGATCGTTGACTCCGGCCGAGATGTGCACCGGGGCCTTCACCTCGTCCACGTACGTCAGCGGCGACGAGGCCGCGTACCGCTCGGGCACCTCCTCGGGGGAACCGCCGAGCAGCGTCCGGTCCAGCGCCTTGAGGGCCTCCATCTCGTCCTCGTACGCCGTGACGTAGTCCGCGACCGGGACCGCCGCGAGACCGACCGCCCACGCGTCCGGCTGCGTACCGAGGCCGAGGAGGGTGAGATAGCCGCCCCAGGAGCCGCCGGACAGGACGAGCCGTGCCGGATCGGCGAGGCCGCTGTCCACCGCCCACACGCGGACCGCTTCGATGTCCTCCAGCTCGATCAGACCGACCCGGTGCTTGAGCGCGTCGGTCCACTCCCGTCCGTACCCCGTCGAGCCCCGGTAGTTGACCCGCACCACCGCGTACCCGTGGTCCACCCAGGCCGCCGGGCCCGAGGCGAAGGCGTCGCTGTCGTGCCACGTGGGCCCGCCGTGGACCTCGAAGACCGTCGGGAAGGGGCCCTGGCCCCCGGGCCGCTGCACGAGCGCGTGGACCCTGCCCCCGGGGCCCTCCACCCACACGTCCTCCACCGGGACCGACGGCGGGGCCTTCGGGCCGGGCGGGTCGAGGACGACGCCGCCGGCCGTGGAGCGCACCACCGGCGGCTCGGCCGCCGAGGACCACAGGTACTCCACGCTGCCGTCCGGCCGGGCCGTCGCGCTCGACACCGAACCGGCCGGGGTCTCCACCCGGACCAGGGCGCCGGTGGCGATCTCGTACCGCCACAGCTCGCTGCGGGCCTCGAAGCTGTGCACGACCAGCAGCCCGGATCCGTCCGGATACCACTCGGCCGACACATCGCCCGGCAGGTCCAGCGCGAGGTCCGTCTCGGTGCCCGCCGCCACGTCCCAGAGCATCGGCTCCCAGCGGCCGCGCCGCTGGTGTCCGACGAGCAGCCGGGTGTCCCCGGTCACCGGCGCGAAGCCGAGCACCGCGAGCCCCAGCTCCTCCGTGCCGCCCTTGGTGTCGTCGAGCTCGGCGAGCACGCTCGCGTCCGAGGCGCGCAGCACCCGCAGCGCCGAGTGCATCGCGTCCCCGTGCTCGGTGTGCTCGACCGCGATCAGCGCGCCGTCGTGCGACAGGTCGCCGACACCGGCCGACTCCCGGTGCCGGTAGATCTCGACCGGGGCGCCGGCCCCGGGCCGTACGAGATGGATCGTCGAGCCGTCCTCGTCCGTGGAACGGCCCACCAGGAGCGTGCCGTCCCGGCCGATGGCGAGCCCCGCCGGGTAGGAGGCGTCGAGCCCGGGCACGGCCGGCTCGTCCGCGCCGCCGCCGAACGGCTGCCGCATCCACACCCCGAACTCGTCGCCGTCGGTGTCCGCGAACCACCAGATCCAGGCGCCGTCCGGCGACAGCGTGCCGTCCGTCGTGCCGTTCGGCCGGTCCGTGACCTGCCGCTGCTCGCCGCTCGACCGGTCCCAGGCGTACAGCTCGTACGTCCCCGTCGCGTTCGACACGAACAGCGAGCGGTCCGGGGCCTCCTCGGCCCACTCGGGCAGGGAGACACGCGGCGCGCGGAAGCGCTGCTCCCACACGGGGGTCGGGTCGGTGAGCTCGGCGTTCTTGCTCTCAGTCATGGCATCCATGATGCTCCGCGCGGCGGACAATCGGGTCGCGTCGCCCCCAACCTGTGGATAACCTCGCCGACATGTACTCCCCGACGCCCGAAGACTGGCACGAGGCCAACCGCGCACGGTGGGACGAACGCGTCCCGATCCACGCCGCGAGCGACTTCTACGACCTCGACACCTTCCGCGCGGGCAAGGACGCCCTGCGGGACTTCGAGCTCGCGGAGGTCGGTGACGTCACCGGACGCTCCCTGCTGCACCTCCAGTGCCACATCGGCCTCGACACCCTCTCCTGGGCGCGCCACGGCGCCTCTCAGGTCGTCGGCCTGGACTTCTCCGAGCCCGCCGTCGACACCGCCCGCTCGCTCGCCGCCGACCTCGGCCTCACCCAGGACCGGGCGGCCTTCGTCGCGGCCGATGTGTACGACGCCGCCGAGGCCGTCCCGGACAGCGCGTACGACATCGTCTACACCGGCTGCGGGGCGCTGAACTGGCTGCCCGACATCGAGCGCTGGGCCGAGACCGCCGCCTCGCTCGTCGCCCCCGGCGGCTTCCTGTACGTGGCCGAGTTCCATCCGATCACCGACTCGCTCGACGACGAGACCGGCAGCCGGATCGTCCACGACTACTTCGTCCGCGACCCCTGGGTGGACACCAGCCCGGGCACGTACGCCGAGCTCGACGCCGCCACCGTCCACAACCGCAGTGTGGAGTGGGTGCACCCGGTCGGAGAGGTCGTCACCGCGCTCGCCGGGGCGGGTCTTCGGATCGAGTTCCTGCACGAGCACGACGCCTCGCTGTACCCCCGCTACGGCGCGCTCCAGCGGCACGAGGACGGCTACTACCGCTTCCCGGCGGACCGGCCCCGCATCCCGATGATGTACTCGATCAAGGCGTCCCGACCGGCCTGAACCGGCTCCGGCCGTCTGCGCCACCGGCCCGGAAGAGCCATCCGCCGTCGGCGCCCCCGCCGCACGAACCGGTGGTGCTACGGCAGTCTGATGACGGCGCGCCCGCCCGTGAGGTCCACCGTCGAGCGGTTCGGCGGGGCGCCGTCCTCCTCGTCGTCACGGAGGACCAGGGCGCTACGGCGCTCCTTGAGCTCGTTCTGCTTGCCCTGCGAGAACGTCGCGTGCAGCTGCTCGAAGCCGGTCGACGAGATCTGGCCGCCGCGCTTCCCGCGGCCGCTCATGCGCAGGATCTGGTCGGCGAAGGCCACCACGGTCAGCAGGATGACCAGACCGGGCAGCGTCACGAACACGGCGAACTCCATGCCCTCCATCAGACCATGCCCCGTCCGGGCGTGTCAGGACGCACATGGTGCGTCCTTCGCCCGTCCGGGCCGAGCACCTGGGCGCCGATCTTGTGGGTGCGCAGCGAGAGCGCGGTGCCCGCGATCCGGAGCGCCGGGGCGGCCCGTACGAGCGCCGCCGTGACGTCGTGGAGTTCGTCGACGGTCCGGAGCCACAGGGCGACGGCCAGGTTGTGGGGGCCGGTGACGGAGGTAACGAGACGGGTCTGGCGCAGCCGGCCCAGTGCCGCCACCGTCGTCGGCACTTCGAGCGGCGGTACGTCGGTCGTGACCATCGCCCACACCGGGCGTCCGGAGAACCTCGGCGCCGGCAGACAGTGGTGGTGGAGGACGCCGCCCGCGGTGAGGGCGTCCAGCCTCCGCCGTACCGTCGACTCGCTCGTGCCGCACTGCCGGGCCAGTTCGGCCGCGCTGCGGCGGGCGTCCCCCGCCAGCTCCGCGACCAGCCGGTGGTCGAGCTCCGTGAGGTTCGGCGGGGTGCCCACGCGCGCGCGTGCCCGCCGGTCCCCGCCGGTGATCTCCGTGAGGAGCTGGACCTGCCCGGGGGTGAGCTGTTCGATCCGCGACCGGTAGGGGCGGTTGTGCAGCCGGGTGACGACCTGGGTGCGGGCCCGGAGCACGCCGGGCAGCCGCCGTACCCGTCCGGCGAGATAGGCGTCGAGGGCGTACAGGTCGGGGCAGACCACGAGCAGGACGAGATCGGCGTCGCCGGTCACCTGGTGGACGCCGAGGGTGCACGGATCGCCCGAGACCTCGGTCGCGGTGGTCTCCGCGGCGCCCGCGACGCATTCCAGCTCGACCCAGGCGTAGAGCATCGCGTCGGTGCCGCTGCGGGCGGCGAGCAGTGAACTCCAGGCGTATCCCCCGGCCGTGAGGTGCTCCCAGCGCCGGGCCAGGGTGTCCGGACTCGCCCCGAGCGCGGCCGAGAGCTGGGTCCAGCTGGCGCGCGGGGCTATCTGCAGTGCGTGGATCAGCGACAGATCCGCCTCTCCCAGGACGGATTCCCCGGTACTCATTTCCCTCCCTGGTCGATCCCCGGCAAACCGCGGGTGTGGGTTCCAGGGCGCCCCAGGATGTGAACCGGAGGCATATGCATTCAAGCCGTCATGGCGCGGGTACGCCATTGACTCACGCATAACTCACACATGGGAGAGGACGGGGGATGGGGTACATGGACATCGGCAGGCCGCCGGAGGCCGGTGAACCCGCCGGGAACGGCGGGCTCGAAGAGAGCAGGGAGCCGCCCGTGACAGGGGTCGCGTGGATCGGCGCGGAGGGCACGCACCCGAGCGGCACGGAGGGGCCGTATCCGAGCGGCGCGGAGGGGTTGTACCCGAGCGGCACCGAGGGACCGTGCTGGAACGACGCGGAGGGGCCGTACCCGAGTGGCGCCGAGGGGACGGGCGGCGAACCGGTCCTGCTGTGGGGCGAGCAGGTGAGCGCCGACCAGCTCGCCGCCGCCGAGCGCGGATACGCCCGCTGCGGGCTCGCCGAACGACTCCTGTGGGAGCGGCTTTCCGTCTTCGAGGGCGCCTTCGGCCGGGATGCCGTCCGTACGGTGTGCGCCTCCGGGGCCCTGCCCCCGGGGAAGATCACGGTGGTCCTGGAACGGCTCGCTCCGCACGCCCTCCTCCCCGTCGACGACCTCTTCGACGGCGAGAACGACGTCCCCCGCTACTGGATGCCGCACCCGATGAGGGCCGTGGGCGCCCGCCGGCTCACCGAACGGGGCGACCGCCGGTCCCTCGTCCTGCGCCACCGGCGATGGTGCGTCAAGCTCGCCCGGCGGGCCGCCGACTGGTGGCAGAGCGGCCGGCAGCTCGACGCCCGTGACCTCGCCCTGCGCGAACTCCCCGACCTGGCCGCCGCCATGGACCCGACGACGGCGCCGCTCTCGGCGAGCGACGAGGCCGACGCGGCCGTCGAGATCACGGTCTCCCTCTGGTTCCTGTGGGTGGCCTGCGGCCGGGCCGCGGAGGGCCGGACCCGGCTGCGGCACGCCCTGTCCCTGCGTACCGGCCCCCCGTCGGCCCGCGCCCTGTGGCTCGCCGCCTTCCTGGAGCTGGAGTCGGGCCGTCCCGACGACGCCGACCCGCTCCTCGTCCAGGCCTGGGCGGCGGCCGTACGGGACGGGGACGACCAGGCCTTGGGCCTGCTCGCCCATCTGCGGGGCGCGACCGCCCTCTACCAGGGCCGTACGCGCGCGGCGGCGGACGAATTCCGGGAAGCCCTCGCGCTGATGGGGGAGTACCCGGAGTTCGGGCCGACCCGGCACGCGTGCTGGGTCGGCCTCGCCCTCGCCCTGTGCAGGACCGACCCCGAGGCCGCGCAGGAGGCGCTGGACCAGGGCGACCTGGACCGCGAGAGCCGCTGGTCCCGGGCGGGCCGTGATCTGTGCGCCGATGCCTGGTCGTATGTCGTGCGGGCCGAGCTCGCCGCCTGGGACGGCGAGCTGGAGCAGGCCGCCGCATACGCCCGGCGGGCGCTGCGCAAGCATCTGCGCATGGGTTCGGCCGCGGGAGCGGCCGGCGCGGCGGAGCTTCTCGCCCAGCTGCGGCTGTCGGCGGGGGAACGGGACGAGGCGGCCCATCTGCTCGGCGCGGTCGACCTGTTGCGGACGTCCGTCTTCGACGCGTCGTACCGGCCCGCGGAGTACTGCGTGACGACCCGGGCCCGCAGCGAGCGGGCTCTGCGGGCGCTGCTCGACGGCAAGGAGCTGCGGTACGCGTACGAAGAGGGTGCGAGACGTGGCCTGTTCTCCCTCGCGGGCGAGGCCTGACGGGCCTCCCTCGGGTCGAGTCCCGGCCGGTCCCGGCAGGTCCCTGACATTCACCGCCCGTTGTCGGTCGCTCTGTCTACGATGCCGTCATGTGGTTCGCCTTCGCCCTGGCCGCGGTCTTCCTGCTGTTCTTCGGCGTCGGTGTGCGGCGGGACCGGCGCCGCTTCGGCAATGCCGTGCTCCTCGGCCTCGCCGTCACCTTCCTCGGCATCGGACTGATCGCGGGGATCGACGACGCCCCGCCCGGAGTCGCCGAGACCGTGATGCTCGTCGTGCTGCTCGGCCTCGGCCTCGGCCCGGTCGTCCTCGCGGGACTGCTCACCGCGAACGGCGTGAAGATGGTCCGCAAGGAGGGCAGGAGCCCCGCCAACCTGCTCTCGCTGCTCGCCGGGCTCGGCATGTTCGGGGTGATGATCCTGGCCGTGGCGGCCGCCGCCACCGGGTCGTGGGCCCTGAACATACTGGTCGTCACCACCCTCTTCCTCCTCGGCTACGTCTCCTTCCTCTTCGTCTGCTTCGTCGGCTACGCGTTCCTCTACGGCCGGATGCGGATCCGCCGCGACGCCGACTACGTCGTCGTCCTCGGCTCCGGACTGATCGGCGGCCGCCGGGTGCCCCCGCTCCTCGCGAGCAGGCTGGACCGGGGACGGGAGGTGTACGAGAAGCTCGCCGCGCACGAGCGGCGCGACGGCGTCGCCCCCGTCCTCATCACCTCGGGCGGGCAGGGCCCCGACGAGGAGCTCCCCGAGTCGCACGCGATGGCCGACTACCTCGTCGAGCGCGGTTTCCCGGCGGAGGCCGTGGTGCGCGAGGACCGCTCACGCACCACCGAGGAGAACATGCTCTTCAGCAGGGAGCTGATGGAGCGGGAGCGGCCCGGGGCCTCGTGCGTGATCGTCACCAACAACTTCCACGCCTTCCGGGCCTCCCTGCTGGCCCGCAGGGCGGGCATGGACGGCCAGGTGGTGGGCTCGCCGACCGCCGCCTACTTCTGGCCGTCGGCGACCATCCGCGAGTTCGTCGCCGTCTTCCTCCAGTACAAGGTGGTCAACCTCGGGATCTGTCTGACCCTGATCCTGCTCGGAGTGCTCGCCTGGGCGAGCCGCTGAGGGCCCTGCCGGGTCATCGGTGCCTCCTCTCCCGGCGCCGCCGCGTGCGGCGCCCGCTCACGGGGTGACGATCGGGAAGTCGGTGTCGGGCGTCGTCACGTACGAGAAGAGCCGTGCCAGCAGGGCCGGGTCGCCGTCCATCCCGATCCCGAGCTCCTGGACGTCCCGGCCGGCGAGCAGTCCGAGAAGCCGCGGCTTGTCCAGGGTCAGGGTGAGCCCGGCGGGCGTCCGGGGTTCGCCCTCCACGGTCCGGTGGGTGAGGGCGCCGTTGTGCAGGGTGAGGCGGCGCCGGCCCTCCTCCGGGAACACCAGGTCGAGGGTCAGCTCCTCGTCCCACGCGCGCGGGCCGTCGATCCGGATGGCGATCGAGTCGATCAGCATGGGCACGGTCAGGGCCATCGCCATCTCGGGGTTGGTCATGTCGACCATCTCGCCGGAGACGCCGTGCCGGAGCTCCTGCGCGGAGGTGAGGTAGAAGTTGCGCCAGGGGCCGTTCTCGGCGCCGTACCCCAGTCGCTCGTAGACCCCGGCGAGCGCCTCCTTCGCGTCCCGCCGCACGTCGGCGTCGTCCGGCTCGGCGAAGACCAGATGGTTGAGCAGGGTCGCGGCGAACCGCAGATCGCCCCTCTCGGCGTACGCGCGGCCCTTGGCGAGGGTCTCGGCGGGGCCGCCGGCCACGGCCACGTACCGCCGCGCGAGCTCGGCCGGCGGGTGCTCCCACAGATGGGCCACGTTTCCGTCGAACCAGCCGAGGTAGCGCTGGTAGATCGCCTTGGTGTTGTGGTTCAGGGAGCCGTAGTAGCCGCGTGCGTGCCAGGACGCGGCGAGCGCGGGCGGCAGCTCGATCCGCTCGGCGATCTCCGGGCCCGTGAGGCCCTCGTTGAGCATCCGCAGCGTCTGGTCGTGCATGTACGCGTAGAGGTCGCGCTGTTCGGCCAGGAACCGCACCACGTTGTCGTGGCCCCAGGTCGGCCAGTGGTGGGAGGCGAAGCCGACGTCGTACCGGCCGTGGAAGTACTCGATCGCCTCGTCGAGGTACGCGGCCCAGATCCGGGAGTCGCGGACGACCGCCCCGCGCAGGGTCAGGATGTTGTGCATGTTGTGCGTGGCGTTCTCGGCCAGGCACAGGGCGCGGTGGTCGGGGAAGAGGAAGTTCATCTCGGCCGGGGCCTCGGTGCCCGGCGTCAGCTGGAAGACGATCCGCACCCCGTCGACCGTCTCCTCCTGGCCGGTCTCCGTGATGTCCACGGTCGGCGGGATCAGGCTGATGGTGCCGATGGAGGTGGTCGAGCCGAGCCCGGCGCCGATCTGGGCGTCCGGGGCCTTGGGCAGATTCGCCCCGTACATGTAGCTCGCGCGGCGGGTCATCGCATTGCCCGCGTACACGTTCTCGCTGACCGCGTGCTCCAGGAATCCGGCGGGCGCGAGGATCGGCACGCCCTCCTCGGTCCCGTGCGGGAGCACGCCGCGGGCGCCGCCGAAGTGGTCGCCGTGCGAGTGGGTGTAGATCAGCCCGGTGACCGGGCGGTCCCCGCGGTGCGCCCGGTAGAGCGCGAGGGCCGCGGCGGCGGTCTCCGTGGAGATGAGCGGGTCGATGACGACGATCCCGCGCTCGCCCTCGACGATCGTCATGTTGGAGAGGTCGAGCCCGCGCACCTGGTAGATGCCCTCGGTGACCTCGTACAGGCCCTGTCGGGTGCAGAGCTGGGCCTGGCGCCAGAGACTCGGATGCGCGGTGTCGGGGCAGTCCGCCTTCAGGAAGCCGTAGACGTCACCGTCCCAGACCGTGCGGCCCGCGGCGTCCGTGATCACACCCGGGGCGACGGAGCCGAGGTAGCCCCGGTCGGCGTTCTCGAAGTCGGTGGTGTCCTCGAAGGAGGGCAGGGTGTCGCTCATGGACCGGGGCTCCGTTCCGCGCGGGCGGTGATCGGCGTACCGGTCCATCTGAACACCGGGCCGGTACGGCCGCACTCCGGCGGGAAACGGCGCGGGGGGCGGGCAGGAGGCGCGCGGGAAACCGCGCCGGGTCCGCGGAAGCGGCGGGAGCCGCGGTCCGTACCTACTCTGGAGGTACGGAGGTCCCCCATGAGCCGACGGCACCACTTCCACATCGACCACCTCGGTCACTCGGTCTCCGCGACCGTCCAGACCGGGCACAGGTCCGTCGTCGAGATCCTCGTCGACGGCAAGGAGACCGGTCACACCCCGATCAAGGACGACGGGCCGGTCACCGTCCCGGTCGAGCTGCCGACCGACCCGCCGACCGAGGTGACCGTACGGGCGACCCCGGGGCCGGGCGAACCGAGCTGCCAGCTGCTCGTGCCGGACGGCGGGGAGCCGCGGGAGATGGCGCCCAGGCCGTACTGACGGGACCCGGGGGGCGGCGCCGGTACGGCCGGGCCCCGGCCGGCTCAGGAGAGCCAGGCCATCCCGATGATCAGGAAGACGACGAAGGCGATGGCTCCCGCCACGGCCGCCGTCTTGCGGGGACGGCGCCGGGAGAGCTCCGCGAGCCCGCCACCGGCACTGGACGGCTTCTCCCGCCGCCGGGAGGCGGGGGCACCGGTGGAGGTGGGTCTGTGCCCCTGACCGGGCGCGGATCTGTGCCCCTGACCGGGCCCGGACGCGGGCATGGGCGCCGACGGCGGCAGCGGCGCGGGCCGGGCCGCGGCGGCCGGCGCCGGGCCCGTGGTGCGGCCCGTGGGGTGGTGCGGCGCGTGGGGCCGGTGCTGCGCCGGGGCGGGCTGCTGCGGGTAGGCGCGCCAGGCGCCCGAGGAGAACCAGTCCGCGATGGCCTGCGCCGTCGGCCGCTGCTCCGGCTGCTTCGCCAGCAGGCTCAGCAGATACGTCTCGAACTCGGGCGGCAGCGCCACACCGAGCCGGCCCGGGGGCATCGGGGCGGTGTCGATGTGCTGGTACAGCAGGGCCGTCGCCGTGTCCGCCCGGAACGGTGGCCTTCCGGTGAGGAGCTGGTAGAGCACACAGCCGAGCGAGTACACGTCAGAGGCGGGCGAGGCGGGCTGCCCGAGCGCCCGCTCGGGGGCCAAATAGAGCCCCGTGCCCACGATCTGACCCGTCGTCGTCAGCGCCGCGGAGGGGTCGTCGACGAAGCGCGCGATGCCGAAGTCGGCCAGCTTCACCGTCCCGTCGGCGTCGACCAGCAGGTTCCCCGGCTTGATGTCCCGGTGCACGACACCCTGACGGTGCGCGGCCGCGAGTCCGGCGGCGGCGTGCGCGGCGACCACGGCGACCCGCTCGGCGGGCAGGACCAGCGGATCGGAGGGGCTGCCCGCGAGGCTGTCGCCCTCCACCAACTCCATGACGAGGAACAGCTTTCCGTCCCACGTCCCGAAGTCGAAGACGCCCACCACGTGCGGGTGGCTCAGCCGGGCGGCGGTCTGCGCCTCCAGCCGGAACCGGTCGGCGGCGGAGGGGTCGGTCCCGTGCGCCAGCATCAGCTTCACGGCGACGTCCCGGCCGAGCACCTCGTCGGTGGCCTGCCACACCTCGCCCATACCGCCCCGACCGATACACACATGAAGCCGATATCGGTCCGCGACCAGCACCTGGAGACCACCCTTTCGACGATCGATCAACTTGACGGAAGGGAACCAGCGTAGAGCCGTCGGACCACGCGCTTCGCCGCGCTCCCCCCTCCCGGCGCCCACCCGGTGCACCGCACCCCTGATGCGGGTGAACGGAAGGTGTCGCCGGGAGTTAGCATCGCGGCCCGGAGCGAGTTCCGGTGAACAGGAACGGAGGGGGTCGTGGCGCGACCTCGTGTGGGTGTGGCGGTACTGACGATGGGCACGCGCCCGGCCGAGCTGGGAGCGCTGCTCGACTCCGTGGCACGGCAGGACGAACCCGCGCACCGGATCGTCGTCGTCGGCAACGGCACCGGAACCCTCCCGGAACTCCCCGAGGGGGTCACCGGAGTCGAACTCCCCGAGAACCGGGGTGTGTCCGGCGGCCGGAACGTCGCGATCGAGACGCTGCGCGCCCTCGGGGACATCGACGTGCTGGTGGACCTCGACGACGACGGCCTGCTCGTCGACACGGACGTCTTCAGCCGCCTGGCCGATCTCTACGAGGCCGATCCGTACCTCGGCGTCGTGTCGTTCCGCATCGCCGACGAGACCGGCGAGACGCAGCGGCGCCACGTTCCGCGCCTCGGGGCGAAGGACCCGATGCGCGGCGGGGAGGTCACCACCTTCCTCGGCGGCGGCCACGGCCTGTCGATGCCGATGCTCGACGAGATCGGCGGCTGGCCGGAGGAGTTCTTCTTCACCCACGAGGAGACCGACCTCGCCTGGCGCGCCCTCGACGCGGGCTGGAAGGTCGTCTACGAGCCGAAACTGCTCCTGCAGCACCCCAGGACCAGCCCGGCCCGGCACGCCGTGTACTACCGGATGACCGCCCGCAACCGCGTCTGGCTGGCCAAGCGCAACCTGCCGGCCCTGCTCGTCCCGGTCTACCTGGGCGTCTGGACCCTGCTCACCCTGGCCCGCACCCGTTCCCTGCCGGGCCTGGCGTCCTGGTTCGCCGGCTTCGCGGAGGGCGTCCGCCGCTCCTGCGGCCCCCGCCACCCCATGCGCTGGTCCACGGTCCGCCGCATGACCCGCCTGGGCCGCCCGCCGGTCATCTGACACGCTCCCGGCCACCGGCGATCCGGCACACCGGGCCGATGCCCACCCTCGGCCGATGCCCACCCGCGGCCGCCGCCCGCCCCACGGGCGGCGGCGGCCGGGAGGCGCCCGGTCGCGCCTTTCCCCGGAAACCACTCAGGGGCCTGATCCGATGTCTCGGATCAGGCCCCTGAACTGGTCTTACGGCTGTCGGGGTGGCGGGATTTGAACCCACGACCTCTTCGTCCCGAACGAAGCGCGCTGCCAAGCTGCGCTACACCCCGATGTCGCTGCTTTGTTGTTCACGTCGCGGCGACATCGATTACTTTAGCCCACGCGCGCGCTGAGACGAAATCCGGTTTTCGGGGGGCGCGGCGCAGGTCAGGGCGGAGGCCCGGGAGGGCGAGCCGCCGGACGGGTGAGGGGGAGACCTCAGCCGCGGGACGTCAGGGTCAGGAGGGTGACTTCGGGCGGGCAGGCGAAGCGGACCGGGGTGAACCGGTTGGTGCCGCAGCCCGCCGAGACGTGCAGGTAGGACGTCCGGTCGGCGACCGTGTGGGTGGAGAGCCCCTTCACCCGGTCGGTGTCCAGGTCGCAGTTGGTGACGAGCGCCCCGTAGAAGGGGATGCACAGCTGTCCGCCGTGGGTGTGTCCGGCGAGGATCAGCTCGTACCCGTCGGCCGTGAAGGCGTCGAGCGAGCGCAGGTACGGGGCGTGGACCACGCCCATCGTGAAGTCGGCCGTGGCGTCGGGGCCGCCGGCCACCCGCTCGTACCGGTCCCGCTTGATGTGCGGGTCGTCGACGCCGGTGAAGGCGAGATCCGCCTGGGGCAGCTTCAGCCGGCCCCGGGTGTTGGTGAGGTTCACCCAGCCCGCCGCGTCGAAGGCGTCCCGCATCCCCTCCCAGGGGTTGTGGACGGCGCCGACGGCGGGCTTGTTGCCGTTGAGGCCGTGGCGGCCCTGCGCCTTCTCCATCAGATAGCGGGCGGGGTTGCGCAGCCGGGGCCCGTAGTAGTCGTTCGACCCGAAGACGTACACGCCGGGGAACTCCATCAGCGGGCCGAGCGCGTCGAGCACCTCCGGGACCGCGTCCGGGTCGGAGAGGTTGTCGCCGGTGTTGACGACGAAGTCGGGGCGGAGCCCCGCGAGGGACTGGAGCCAGGCCCGCTTCTTGTGCTGGCCGCTCACCATGTGGATGTCGGAGACCTGGAGGACCCGCAGGTCGCTCATGCCGGGAGGAAGCACCGGGACCGTCACCCGGCGGAGCCGGAACGAGCGTGCCTCGAAGCCGGCCGCGTAGACGAGTCCGGCCGCGGCCGTCGCCGTGAGACCTGCCGTGATCTTCAGGGGGATCCCGTACCGTGCGCGCATTCCCCCATCGTCGCAGACCCGGGGAGCGTAAATGCGCGGGCGGGTGGGGCGGGGGACCTGCCACACTTGGGCTCATGACCACGCTCAAGGAGAAGCTCAAGGCCGACCTCGACGCCGCGATCAGGGGGCGCGACGAACTGCGCTCCTCGACCCTGCGGCTGACCATCACCGCGATCACCATGGAGGAGGTCGCGGGCAAGTCCAAGCGCGAACTCTCCGACGACGAGGTGCTGAAGGTGATCGCCAAGGAGGCGAAGAAGCGCCGCGAGGCCGCGGACGCCTTCACCCAGGGCGGTCGCCCGGAGTCCGCCGAGCGGGAGCGGGCCGAGGGTGTCCTCCTCGACGCCTACCTGCCGAAGCAGCTCAGCGACGAGGAGCTCGACGGGATCGTCGCGGCGGCCGTCGAGGAGGCGAAGGCGGCGGGCGCCGAGGGCCCGCGTGCCATGGGCGCCGTCATGAAGATCGTGAGCCCGAAGGTGGCCGGTCAGGCCGAGGGCGGGCGGGTCGCCGCCTCCGTGAAGAAGCTCCTCGCGGGCTGACCCCCACGGGACAGGGATACGAGGAAGGGCGCCCCACTCGGTGGGGCGCCCTTCCTCGTGTTCTGGGTGTTCCGGGTGTTCCGGGTGTTCCGAAGGCTCCGAGGGTTCGGAGCGTTCGGGAGTCGCTACGGCGTCAGCGGTTTCCGCCGCGGCCGTTGTCGTCGCCGGGTCCGCCGATCACGCCCGGCGGGAGCGTGATGCCGGGGAACGGGTTGGTGTCGCCCGGCTTCCCGTCGCGCGGCTTACGGGGCTTGTTGGGCTTGTTCGGGCCCTCGTCGCCCTCCTTCTCCTTGTCCTTGGGCTTCTCGGCCCGGGGCACGGAGATGGGGGCGAAGCCCGGCGTCTCGGAGGCGTTCAGGGCGCCCGTCATCGCGATCTTCCAGATCGGACCGGGGAGGCAGCCACCGCAGACCTTGTCGTAGTACTCGCCGCCGATGTTGAGGTCGTACATCGACTTCTTCTCGCCGACGTCGTCGCCGACCCAGACGGCGGTGGAGAGGTTCGGGGTGTAGCCGACGAACCAGGCGTCCTTGCGGTCGTTGGTCGTACCGGTCTTGCCCGCGTTGTCGCGGTCGCTGAGGCCGGCCTTGGTGCCGGTGCCGTCCTCGACGACGCCCTTCAGCATCTGGTTGATCGTGTCGGCGGTGCGCTCGCTCATCGCCCGCGAGCACTTGGTCTGGGGCACGTTGAGCTTGTCGCCGTTGGCGGCCTTGACCGACTCGATGGCGACCGGGGTGCAGTACATGCCGCGGTTGGCGAAGGTCGCGTAGACGGTCGCCATGTCGAGCGGGGTGCTCTCCTGGGCGCCGAGGGTGATCGAGGGGAGTTCCTTGACCTTCTTGCCGAGTTCGCGCTCGTAGCCGACGTTCTTGGCCATCGTGATCGTCTCGCAGAGGCCGGCCATCTGCTCCAGCTTGGCGAAGTACGTGTTGATGGACTTGCCGAGGGCGCTGGTCATGTCGAAGGAACCCTCCTCCGACTTGAGCTCGTTGCCGATCTCCCAGTTGGCGTACCCGGCCGGCTTGCCGTCGCAGCGGGTGTAGTCCTGCTCCGGGATGTTGATCTTCCACGGGGTGTCGAAGGACTGCGCCGGGCTCAGCCCCTTCTCCAGCGCCGCCGCGGCCGTGATCGGCTTGAAGGTCGAGCCGACCTGGAAGCCGTACGTGGTGCCGCCCATCTTGCTGCCCACGGCGAGGTTGAGCGTGGTCTGGTTCTGCTTCTGGTCCAGGCCGTACGGGCGGGACTGGCCCATCGACAGGATCTTGCCGCTGCCGGGCTGCACCTGCACCACGGAGGCGGCGACCGGGTCGTTCTTGTAGATCTTCGCGACGGCGGCCTCGTTGGCGGCGGCCTGCGCGCGCGGGTCGAGCGTGGTCTTGACGGTGAGACCGCCCAGGTTCCACAGCTTCTGGCGCTCCTCGGCCGTCTTCCCGAAGACCGGGTCGGTGAGGATCGTCTTGCGGACGTAGTCGCAGAAGAAGCCGGCGCCGTCGACGGCGGTGATGCAGCCGTTCTTCGGGGACTTGACCTTCAGCTTGAGCGGGGACTCCTTGGCCTTGTCCGCCTCGGCCTGGCTGATGTCCTTGACGTCGGCCATCCGCTGGAGGACCACGTTGCGGCGCTTGGTGGCTTCCTGGATGTCGTTGATGGGGTCGTAGCGGCTCGGCGACTGGACGAGGCCGGCCATCATCGCCGCCTCTCCCAGCGTCAGGTCGGCGGCCCGCTTGGAGAAGTACCGCTGGGAGGCGGCCTCGATGCCGTACGCCTGCTGCCCGAAGAACGTGATGTTGAGGTAGTTCTCCAGGATCTTCTTCTTGCCCAGCTCCTCCTCGACCTGGATCGCGAACTTCAGCTCGCGGACCTTGCGGCCGATGGTCTGCTGGGTGGCCTGCGCGACCTTCTCGGGGTCGTCACCGGCCTCCTCGACGAAGACGTTCTTCACGTACTGCTGGGTGAGGGTGGACGCGCCCTGCGCGACCCCGCCCGACTGCGCGTTGCGGTTGATCGCGCGCAGCACGCCCTTGAGGTCGATCGCCCCGTGCTCGTAGAAGCGACCGTCCTCGATCGCGACGATCGCCTTCTGCATGTACGGCGAGATCTTGTCCAGCGGGACGACCTTCCGGTCCCGCGAGTACACCGTGGCGAGGAGACCACCCTCGGAGTCGAGGATCGTGGTGCGCTGACTCAGCGGTGGGGTCTTCAGGTTGGAGGGGATCTCGTCGAACCCCTCGACCGTGCCCTTCGCGGCCAGACCGAGTGCCCCGGCCGCGGGCAGGGCGATGCCCGCCAGCACGGCTCCGGAGAGCACACTGACACCGAGGAACTTGGCGGCCTGCTGGGTCCCGGTCAGACCACCGCCCGAGCGCTTCTTTGCCATGGGGGCAGCCTACGTTCTCATTCGCCGGACACACGTATATGCCTTGGCCTAAGCTGCTCCCAACTGTCACAGCAGTGTGGTCTGGCATCAAGACCCGGGTGTGACATCGACATGAATTCCCGTGACCCCGAAACATGGGGACTTCATGTCCGATTCCGGCCCATGCGTCACACGGTGTCCGAAATGGAGCCGTGAAAGAACGGCATATCTGCGCGGTATGTCCGCTATCACACGCATGTCCTTCGATCACTCCCCTGGGTGATCTGACGCGCACGCATAGTCCGTTCGGGCCATCCAAGATTGGGCCCGAAGGGGGTGTTGCGCTGTGCCCACCTTCCGTAACGTCCCAACTGGCAGCGGTGAATATGCCGCTGCCGCCGTGGGGGAGCCTCGATTCGGGAGAGGACGGCGCCGGTATGGGCTGGGTAGCTGACTGGAGTGCGCAGGCGGCCTGCCGCACTACCGATCCGGATGAACTTTTCGTGCAGGGAGCGGCACAGAACAGGGCAAAGGCGGTGTGCACCGGATGCCCGGTGCGGACCGAGTGCCTCGCCGACGCCCTCGACAACCGCGTGGAGTTCGGTGTGTGGGGCGGCATGACGGAGCGCGAGCGACGCGCCCTGCTGCGCCGCAGGCCGACCGTCACCTCGTGGCGCCGGCTCCTGGAGACCGCGCGCACGGAGTACGAGCGGGGAGCGGGCCTGCTGCCCGTGGCGATCGAGGACGACGCGACGTACGAGGCGTACGCCGCGGTGGGTTAGACCCCGGTCCGGCCCTTTCGGGCCCGGGGCGGAGCTGTTCGTACCGAGGTCGGGACTTCTCGTACCGAGGGTCGGGCTGGTCGTGCCGAGGGTCGGAGTACTCGGACCGGGAGTCCGGCTGCTCAGGCCGAGGCGGTCCGCCCGGCCGAGAGCCGGTCACCGATGGCCCGCAGCCCGGCGAGGTCGTGCACATCGCCGGGCAGGGCCGCCACTTCGGTCACCGCCACCTCGGGGTGAAGCGCGGTGAAGCGGTCACGCGTGCGCTGCTCACGCGAGAGCACCCGCATGCGCTCGGCATGCAGGTGCAGAAGTCCCGCGGTGAGATGTCGTACGTCCACGTCGGATTCCTGTGCCGGGTCGGCTGTGGGGGCAGCCTCGGGTACGGGAGGTGCGGCGGCGGTGGCGAGGTCGGACTGCTCGTGCTCGGTGGCCGGGGAGCCACTGCGCTCAGTCTTCCCGCCCCTCTGATCCACAATGCGCCCCTCCTCAAGATTTTCCGCGGCCGCTCGGGCCCGCTCGGCCGACAGCCGGGCGGCGCCACTGCCGTGGACGCGGTTGAGGACCAGACCGGCCAGCGGCATCCCCTCGGCGGCCAGCCGCTCCACGAAGTACGCGGCCTCGCGCAGCGCGTCCCGCTCCGGTGTGGCGACGACGAGGAAGGCCGTGCCCGGGGCCTGGAGCAGCCGATACGTGGCGTCGGCGCGCGTCCGGAATCCGCCGAACATCGTGTCCATCGCCGCGACGAACGTCTGCACGTCCTTGAGGAACTGACCCCCGAGCAGCTTTCCGAGGGTCCCCGTCATCATCGACATGCCGACGTTGAGGAACTTCATCCCCGCCCGGCCGCCCACCTTCGCCGGCGCCATCAGCAGCTTGATGAACTTCCCGTCCAGGAAGGACCCGAGCCGCTTCGGCGCGTCCAGGAAGTCCAGCGCGGAGCGGGACGGAGGGGTGTCCACGACGATCAGGTCCCACTCGTCGCGCGCCCGGAGCTGGCCCAGCTTCTCCATCGCCATGTACTCCTGCGTACCGGCGAATCCGGCCGACAGGGACTGGTAGAAGGGGTTGTCCAGGATCGCCCGCGCCCGGTCCGGATCCGCGTGCGCCTCGACGATCTCGTCGAAGGTCCGCTTCATGTCCAGCATCATCGCGTGCAGTTCGCCGCCGTCGGAGCCCTTGATCCCCTCGACCTTGCGCGGGGTGTTGTCGAGGGAGTCGATCCCCATCGACTGGGCGAGACGGCGGGCCGGGTCGATGGTGAGGACGACGACCCGCCGGCCGCGCTCCGCCGCCCGCACGCCGAGCGCCGCGGCCGTGGTCGTCTTGCCCACGCCGCCCGCGCCGCAGCAGACGATGATCCGGGTGCCGAGGTCGTCGATCAGCGGGTCGAGATCCAGGACGGGGACGGCGTCCAGCCCGTTCCCCCCGGGAGCCGGGTCGAGCCCGATCCCGGGCCCGGAGCCCGCCGCGGCCTTCTCCGTCACGCGCCCACCCCTTGCTTCCGCAGTTCCTTCGCCAGCCGGTAGAGCCCCGCGATGTCCGCCCCGTCCCCCAGGAAGGGGAGTTCGTACGAGGGCACGCCGATCTCGTCGAGGACCGCTCGCTGCGTCCGCTCCAGCTCCACCCGCCGGGCGTGCTCGGCCGCCTGGTCGAGAAGCGGCTCGACCAGCGTCGTGCCGCCCGTGACGCCGGCGGAGGCGAGCGCCCGCGCGATCGCGTCCCGGTGGTCGCCGGAGGCGGCCCGTACCGCCGCCTCGTCGAGGACGTGCGGCCGGACCATGTTCACCACGACCCGCCCCACCGGCAGTTCCGCCGCGCGGAGTTCCGCGATGCCGTCCGCGGTCTCCTGGACCGGCATCTCCTCCAGCAGGGTCACCAGATGGACCGCCGTCTCGGGGGACTTGAGGACCCGCATGACGGCCTGCGCCTGGTTGTATATCGGGCCGATCCTGGCCAGGCCCGCCACCTCGTCGTTGACGTTGAGGAAGCGGGTGATGCGGCCGGTGGGCGGCGCGTCCATGACCACGTGGTCATAGGTGTGTCCGCCGTGCTTCTCCCGCCGGCGGACGGCCTCGCAGGCCTTGCCGGTCAGCAGGACGTCCCGTACGCCCGGCGCTATCGTCGTCGCGAAGTCGATCGCGCCGAGCTTCTTCAGGGCCCGCCCCGCACTGCCCAGTTTGTAGAACATCTGGAGGTAGTCGAGGAGCGCGCGCTCGGCGTCGATCGCCAGCGCGTACACCTCTCCGCCGCCGGGGGCGACGGCGATCTTGCGCTCCTCGTACGGAAGGGCTTCCGTCTCGAAGAGCTGTGCGATGCCCTGTCTGCCTTCGACCTCGACGAGGAGGGTGCGCTTGCCCTCCGTCGCGAGGGCGAGGGCGAGGGCGGCGGCGACCGTCGTCTTACCGGTACCGCCCTTGCCGCTGACGACCTGGAGCCTGCTCACGCTGTCGAGCCTAACCACTGGCGGCGCCGCCCAATCAGGAGGCCGCCCCTGAGAAGCTCCCTAGGGGGAGCTTCGGGGGCCGCCTCGGAGAGCCGCCCACCGGCAGCGGATACAGTCGCCTCCATGACCAAGTGGGAGTACGTCACGGTGCCGCTTCTGGTGCACGCGACCAAGCAGATTCTGGACACCTGGGGCGAGGACGGCTGGGAGCTCGTCCAGGTCGTGCCCGGACCGAACAACCCCGAGCAGCTCGTGGCCTACCTGAAGCGGGCCAAGTCGTGAGCGGGGCCGTCGAGGCGAAGCTCGCCGAGCTGGGCCTGACCCTGCCGGCGGTCGTGCCGCCGCTGGCCGCCTACCAGCCGGCCGTGCAGTCGGGCGTGTACGTCTACACCTCGGGCCAGCTCCCGATGGTGGGCGGCGAGCTCCAGCTGACCGGCAAGGTCGGCGCCGAGGTCACCGCCGAGGAGGCCAAGAAGCTCGCGGCCACCTGCGCGCTGAACGCCCTCGCGGCCGTGAAGTCGGTCGCCGGTGACCTGGACCGGATCAAGCGGGTCGTGAAGGTCGTCGGCTTCGTCGCCTCCGCCCCCGACTTCACCGGGCAGCCGGGCGTCATCAACGGCGCCAGCGAGCTGCTCGGCGCGGTCCTCGGCGACAAGGGCGTGCACGCGCGCAGCGCCGTCGGCGTGACCGTGCTGCCGCTCGACGCCCCGGTCGAGGTCGAGGTCCAGGTGGAGCTCGTCGAGGCCTGACCCCTCGTACGCAGGTCACGCGGGCCGGTTCCGCCCTCCGGGGAAGGACCGGCCCTCGTGCATTCAGGTGGTTGCGCATAGCATCCGGCCATGTCGAATGGTCAGTGGTACCCGCCCGAGTGGCCCGACCGTATCCGCGCCCTCGCCGCCGGTGAGCTCACCCCGGTGGCCCCGCGGCGCGCCGCCACCGTCCTGCTCCTGCGGGACGGGGCCGCCGGACCCGACGTCCACATGCTGCGCCGACGCGCCTCGATGGCCTTCGCGGGCGGCGCGTACGCCTACCCCGGCGGCGGTGTCGACCCGCGCGACGAGCATCCGGTGCGCTGGGCCGGGCCCTCGCTGGAGGACTGGGCGGCCCGGCTCGGCCTCGACGACCCCGCGCAGGCCCAGGCCGTGGTCTGCGCCGCCGTACGCGAGACGTACGAGGAGGCGGGCGTCCTGCTCGCCGGGGAGACCGGGGACGAGGTCGTCGGCGACACGACCGGCGAGGCGTGGGAGCGGGACCGGGAGGCGCTCGTCGCCCGGGAGCTGTCCTTCGCCGACTTCCTGGACCGGCGCGGGCTCGTGCTCCGTTCCGACCTGCTCGGCGCGTGGGCCCGCTGGATCACGCCGGAGTTCGAGCAGCGCCGGTACGACACCTGGTTCTTCGTGGCCGCGCTGCCGGCCGGGCAGCGCACCCGTAACGCCTCCACGGAGGCCGACCGGACCGTCTGGATCCGCCCGGCGGAGGCCGCGGCCGGCTACGACCGGGGCGAACTGACGATGATGCCGCCGACGATCTCGACCCTGCGCACCCTGGAGCGGTACGGGACGGCTGCCGAGGCCCTCGCGGGGGCCTCGGAGCAGGATCTGGCCCCCGTGCTCGCGCAGGCGCGGCTGGAGGGCGACGAGCTGGTCCTGAGCTGGCCGGGCCACGAGGAGTTCACCAAGATCATCCCCAGGGGAGGTGCGTGATGAGCGACGCCGCCGCACTGCCGGGGCAGCCCCGCGGACTCGTGGTCTCGGGTCCCGCGACCGCCCGCGCCGTGAACGTCCTGGCGCCGAACCCGTCCGCGATGACCCTCGACGGCACCAACACCTGGCTCCTCTCCGAGCCCGGCTCCGACCTCGCCGTGGTCGTCGACCCCGGTCCCCTCGACGAGACGCATCTGCGGCATGTGATCGAGACCGCCGAGAAGCTCGGCAAGCGGGTCGCGCTGACCCTGCTGACCCACGGCCACCCGGACCACGCGGAGGGCGCGGGCCTCTTCGCCGAACTGACCGGGACAGCCGTACGGGCCCTCGACCCGGCGCTGCGGCTGGGTGACGAGGGGCTCGGCGCGGGGGAGGTGGTGAGCGTCGGCGGCCTGGAGGTGCGGGTCGTTCCGACGCCCGGCCACACCTCGGACTCGCTCTCCTTCCACCTGCCCGCGGACCGGGCGGTGCTGACGGGAGACACGATCCTGGGGCGCGGGACGACGATGGTGGCCCACCCCGACGGGCGTCTCGGCGACTATCTGGACTCGCTGCGGCGGCTGCGCTCGCTCACCGTCGACGACGGGGTGCACACGGTCCTGCCGGGGCACGGGCCGGTTCTGGAGGACGCGCAGGGGGCCGTGGAGTTCTATCTCGCGCACCGGGCGAGCCGGCTCGCCCAGGTCGAGACGGCGGTCGAGAACGGCCACCGGACGCCGTCGGAGGTCGTCGCCCATGTGTACGCGGACGTGGACCGCTCGCTGTGGCCGGCGGCGGAGCTGTCCGTGAGGGCGCAGCTGGAGTACTTGAAGGGCCGCGGTCTGGTCTAGGAGCGCCGGCAGGGGAGCGGCCGGCAGGGGGAGCGGCGGGCCGGTCCGGTGCGGACGGCGCCGGTCCGGTGTACGGGGCGTCACGATCCTGTCCCGAGGGGGACCCCGGCCCTGTGGAGTTCTTGACCCGTGTTTTACGCTCCGCTTACTTCTGGCCGTAGCTTTCGGGGGGAACGCCCGTGTTCGTCATCGCCATCCTGCTGCTCATCGCCGCAGTGGTGCTCTTCTTCGTCGCCCGCTCCAACGACTCGAAGGGACTGAAGCTCGGCGCCCTCGGCGCGGTGGTCGCAGGTCTCTTCTCGCTGGTCGCGAGCATGACGTACGTGATCAGCGCGTACGAGGTCGGTGTGCCGGTGGCCTTCGGCAAGGTCGGCTCGCCCATGACCTCGGGCATGCACGTGAAGTCGCCCTTCACCGACGTCACGACCTTCTCCACCCGCCCCGTCGACCTCAACCTCTCCGACAAGGACGTCGTCGAGGTCCGCTCCTCGCAGGGCGGCGTCATGTACGTGGAGGTGACGGTGAAGTGGGCCGTCGTCCCGAACAAGGCCGTGGAGCTCTACAAGCTCGCGGGCAGCGAGGACTCCATCCAGCAGCGCCTCGTCTTCCCCGACAGCCGCGAGATCGTCCGCAACGTGTTCGCCCGCTACACCAGCGAGCAGGGCTACGCCTCCGACCGCGAGAAGATCAACGCCGAGATCGGCACCCTGATCAAGGAGCGGCTGACCCCGCGCGGCATCGACGTGACCACCGTCAACCTGCGCAACGTGAAGCCCTCGGAGGCCCTCCAGGGCCAGATCGACCGCAAGATCCAGCAGCAGCAGGCCACCGAGCGCGCCACCGAGGCCGCCCGCACCGCCAAGGCGGAGGCGGACCGGCGCCGGATCGAGGCGGAGGGCATCGCCCGCGCCAACAAGATCCTCAACGACTCGCTGACGGACCGGGTCCTGGCGAACCAGTGCATCGACGCGTTCAAGGAGGCCGCGGCGAAGAACCCGGTCTACGCCGTGCCCTGCGGGAACGGTTCCTCCACCCCGGTGATCGTGGACGGCTCGAAGCGCTGACCCGCGGGAGGACACGCGAAAGGCCGCCCCGGTCCGTATCGGCCGGGGCGGCCTTTCGTGCGTACGCGTACGGGAGTGCTCGGCGCGAGGGCTCAGCGCGAGCGCTTCGCGAGGCGCTCCACGTCCAGCAGGATCACGGCGCGGGCCTCCAGGCGCAGCCAGCCGCGCTGGGCGAAGTCGGCGAGCGCCTTGTTGACCGTCTCGCGGGAGGCGCCGACCAGCTGGGCCAGCTCCTCCTGGGTGAGGTCGTGGACGACGTGGATGCCCTCCTCCGACTGCACGCCGAAGCGGCGCGACAGGTCGAGGAGCGCGCGGGCCACACGGCCCGGGACGTCGGAGAAGACCAGGTCGGACATCTGGTCGTTGGTCTTGCGCAGCCGGCGGGCGACCGCGCGCAGCAGCGCGGTGGCCACCTCGGGGCGGGCGTTCAGCCAGGGCTGGAGGTCGCCGTGGCCCAGGCCGAGCAGCTTGACCTCGGTCAGCGCGGTCGCGGTCGCGGTGCGCGGGCCCGGGTCGAAGAGCGAGAGCTCACCGATGAGCTCGCCGGGACCGAGGACGGCCAGCATGTTCTCGCGGCCGTCGGGGGAGGTGCGGTGCAGCTTCACCTTGCCCTCGGTGACCACGTACAGGCGGTCACCGGGGTCGCCCTCGTGGAAGAGCGCGTCGCCACGGGCGAGCGTCGCCTCACTCATCGAGGCGCGCAGCTCGGCGGCCTGCTCGTCATCGAGCGCCGCGAAGAGCGGGGCGCGCCGCAGAACGTCGTCCACGAGTTCTCTCCATACTGTCGACCTGCTCAGGGGACCTGCGTCCCATGATGCCGGACGTACAAAACAGTGCGATCAATCACAACAAGTTTGACGTACCGAGCCGCCCGACCGTACGTCAGGGGCCCGATTGGGGGCTGATCGGCCACGCCCGGGGCGGATGTCGGTGGTGGCCCCTAGGCTGGCCGGGTGTCCAACTCGCCGGTGAGAGCGCAGGCCAAGGGGGCTGAAAGAGTGTCGGCCGAAGGTAATTCCGCTGTGGGCGAACACGGCGTGTCCAAACGGGCGAAAGCCGCAAATCGGAAGGCGGCGAAGCCCGAGTCGCGGCTCGCGATGGTCCGTAGAGCCCGCAAGATCAACCGCGAGCTGGCCGAGGTCTTCCCGTACGCCCATCCGGAGCTCGACTTCCGCAACCCCTTCGAGCTGCTCGTCGCCACGGTCCTCTCCGCACAGACCACCGACCTGCGGGTCAACCAGACCACCCCCGCCCTCTTCGCCAAGTACCCCACGCCCGAGGACCTCGCCGCGGCCGTGCCCGAGGAGGTCGAGGAGCTCATCCGCCCCACCGGCTTCTTCCGCGCCAAGACCAAGTCGATCATGGGCCTCGCGGCCGCCCTCAGGGACGACTTCGGCGGCGAGGTCCCCGGCCGCCTCGACGACCTCGTCAAGCTCCCCGGCGTCGGACGCAAAACCGCCTTCGTCGTCCTCGGAAACGCCTTCGGAGTCCCGGGCATCACCGTCGACACCCACTTCATGCGGCTCGTCCGGCGGTGGAAGTGGACCGAGCAGGAGGACCCGGTGAAGATCGAGGCGGAGATCGCCGAGATCTTCCCGAAGAGCGAGTGGACGATGCTCTCGCACCGGGTGATCTTCCACGGCCGCCGCATCTGCCACGCCCGCAAGCCGGCCTGCGGCGCCTGCCCCATCACCCACCTCTGCCCCTCGTACGGCGAGGGCGAGACCGACCCCGAGAAGGCGAAGAAGCTGCTCAAGTACGAGATGGGCGGCTTCCCCGGCCAGCGGCTCGACCCGCCGCCCGGCTACCCGGGCCGACCGGCACCGCCCCTGGGCGCGAGCGGCTGAGCCCGATCGGCGAGAGATCCGGCCGCGCGGGATCCGGCCATGGGGGATCCCGCGGCGGAAGATCACTCCGTGAGAGATCCAGAGGGAACGAACGCGCACACCGATCGCGTTGTGAACCACGGGGGTGCCTATGACGCGCACTGACGAAGAGATCCACGGGCCCGGCACCGGCGGGCTGCTCAGCCGGGACGGGCTGCCCGACTGGCTCGGGCCCGTCGACCGGGCCGCCCGCACGGTCCGGCCCGAGCAGCTGAGCCGCTTCCTGCCGCCCGCGAGCGGCGCCGGGCGCCAGTCCGCCGTCCTCGTCCTCTTCGGCGAGGGCGAGCGCGGCCCCGAGCTGCTGCTCATGGAACGCGCCGGCAGCCTCCGCTCGCACGCCGGACAGCCCTCCTTCCCCGGCGGCGCCCTCGACCCCGAGGACGGCGACACGGCGGACGGCGGGCTCCTGCGCGCCGCCCTCCGCGAGGCCCGGGAGGAGACCGGACTCGATCCCGCGGGCGTACAGCTCTTCGGCGTCCTGCCCCAGCTCTACATCCCGGTCAGCGGCTTCGTCGTCACCCCCGTCCTCGGCTGGTGGCGCGCCCCGAGCCCCGTCGACGTCGTCGACCCCGGCGAGACCGCCCGGGTCTTCACCGTCCCCGTGGCGGATCTCACGGACCCCGCCAACCGCGCGACGGCCGTCCACCCGAGCGGCCACCAGGGCCCCGCGTTCCTCGTCGCATCCGCGCTGGTCTGGGGTTTTACCGCCGGAGTGATCGACCGGCTGCTGCATTTCTCCGGCTGGGAGCGCCCCTGGGACCGGTCCAAGCAGGTCCCGCTCGACTGGCGCTCATGACAGGCTGATCCCCGGCGGACTGGCTGATCCCCGGCGACCGGAAACGAATCTGCGAGGCAATTGACGGTGAACGTGCTGGACATCTTGTTGCTGCTCGCCGCCGTGTGGTTCGCGATCATCGGGTACCGCCAGGGTTTCGTGGTCGGCATCCTGTCGGTGGTCGGGTTCCTCGGCGGCGGTCTCGTCGCCGTTCTGCTGCTCCCGATCCTCTGGGACCAGCTGACCGACAACAGCGAGGTCTCGACGACGGCGACCGTCGTCTTCGTGATGGTGGTCATCGTCTGCGCCTCGGTCGGCCAGGCCTTCACCACCCACCTCGGCAACAAACTGCGCCGGCACATCACCTGGTCACCCGCACGCGCCCTCGACGCCACCGGCGGCGCCCTGGTCAACGTCGTCGCGATGCTGCTCGTGGCCTGGCTGATCGGCTCCGCCCTCGCCGGCACCACACTGCCCACCCTGGGCAAGGAGGTGCGGACCTCCAAGGTGCTGCTCGGCGTCTCCCAGGTGATGCCGGATCAGACCTCCACCTGGTTCGCCAACTTCAGCTCGACCCTGGCCCGCAGCGGCTTCCCCCAGGTCTTCAGCCCCTTCGCCAACGAGCCCATCACCGAGGTCCAGCCCCCGGACCCGGCGCTCGCCGGCAGCCCCGTCGCCGCCCGCGCCCAGCGCTCCATCGTGAAGGTCGTCGGCACCGCCCAGAGCTGCGGCAAGGTCCTCGAGGGCACCGGTTTCGTCTTCGGCGACCGCCGGGTCATGACCAACGCGCACGTGGTCGGCGGCGTCGACGAGCCGACCGTCCAGATAGGCGGCGAGGGCAAGCTCTACGACGCCAAGGTCGTCCTCTACGACTGGCAGCGCGACATCGCCGTCCTGGACGTGCCGAACCTCAAGGCCACACCGCTGGCGTTCACCGAGGAGGACGCCCGCAGCGGTGACGGCGCCATCGTCGCCGGATTCCCGGAGAACGGCTCGTACGACGTGCGCTCGGCGCGCGTCCGGGGCCGTATCAACGCGAAGGGCCCCGACATCTACCACCGCGACGAGGTGCGCAGGGACGTGTACTCGCTGTACACGACGGTCCGCCAGGGCAACTCCGGCGGGCCCCTCCTCACCGAGGACGGCGAGGTGTACGGCGTGATCTTCGCCCGCTCCCTCGACGACGCGAACACCGGCTACGCCCTGACGGTCGACGAGATCCGCGAGGACATCGAGCTCGGCCGGACCGCGGACCAGCAGGTCGACACCCAGTCCTGCGCCCTGTGACTCCCGGGGCCGCCCGTCCCACCGCACCAGGGGGTGTCGCGTCGATCACGCCGCAAGCCGGGCGTGATCGACGAGACACCTTCTAGGCGGTGTCGCGGGGATGCCGGAGCCGGGCCGAGACCCAGCGGGCCCGGCGGCGGAGGATGCGCGAGATACCCACCCCTTGCGCCGTGTGGGTGCCGCCGGGGTCCGGCGGTCCACTCCCCTCGCGGGAGCCCGGCCCTGCGGCCGGGCGGCGGTTGCGTGCTGTCGTGTCACCGTAGTCGTGCGTCCAGCCCATACTTCGACGTCTGCCCGGGGCCCAAGGTCGGTAACCGCCCGGGGACCCGCCAATTGGAGTATGCGCGAGGCACATGGCCGTTCGAAGGAAGTCCGTACGCCCCGGAGCGGGGAGAGGGACCGTCAGCGGTCGGGCTCGGGGTCCTTCAGCCAGTTGACGAGCTCCGTGGAGAAGGCCGCCGGGTCCTCCTCGTGCGGGAAGTGCCCGAGCCCGTCGAAGAGCCTCCAGCGGTACGGCGCTTCCACGTACTCGCCCGACCCCGCCGCGCTCCGGGTCCGCATCACCGGGTCGAGGGAGCCGTGCAGATGGAGCGTCGGCACCCGCACCGGACGCTTCATGCGCCGGTTGAACTGGATGCCGTCGGGGCGGGCCAGCGAACGCACCATCCAGCGGTACGGCTCGATCGAGCAGTGCGCCGTCGACGGGATGAGCATCGCCCGCCGGTACACCTCGATCGCCTCCTCGTCCGAGGTGAGCCGGGGCTGCGGACCCGACCAGTCCCGGACGAGCTCGCCGACCAGCGCGGCGTCGTCCGCGACGAGCTGACGCTCCGGTACCCACGGCCGCTGGAAGCCCCAGATGTGCGAGCCGGCCCGCGACTGGGCGAAGTCGGAGAGCATCGCCGCACGCCAGCGGCGCGGGTGCGGCATCGAGGAGACCACGAGCCGGCGCACCAGCTTCGGCCGCATCACGGCCGCCGTCCAGGCCAGATAGCCGCCCAGGTCGTGCCCGACGAGCGCGGCGTCCGGTTCGCCCAGGGAGCGGATCACGCCGGTGACGTCGAGGGCCAGGTTGGCGGGGTCGTAACCCCGGGGGGTGCGGTCGCTGCCGCCGACCCCGCGCAGGTCCATCGCGACGGCCCGGAAACCGGCCTCGGCGAGGGCGGGCAGCTGATGGCGCCAGGTCCACCAGAACTGCGGGAAGCCGTGCAGGAGCAGCACCAGCGGGCCGTCGCCCATCTCGGCGATGTGGAAGCGGGCACCGTTGGCTGCCACATCGCGATGGGTCCACGGCCCGTCGAGCCGTACGGGCCCGCCGTTGCTGCTCTCGGAAAGGGTCATACGGACGAGCGTGCCACAGCGGAGGCGTTGTCCAGCGCCTTGTCCAGGGCCTTCGACGGCTCGGGACGCGGGTGGGGCTTGACCGTGGAGAGCACGGCGGCCGTCTGCTTGGCCGAGGCGATGGACTTCTCCGGCGGCTTGACCTTCTTGAACTTGGCGTACGCGAGGAGGCCGAGCACCCCGGCGAACAGCACGTTCGCCGCGAACGAGAGCAGGAAGCACCAGACGAGGTTCCAGCCCCCGTTGCCGTTGTGCCCGCCGGTCCAGGTGTTGATGGCGTACGCGAGGGCGAAGCTCAGCATCGGCAGCGAGAACAGCAGCACGACCGCGGCGGCGATGCCGGCCGCGCTTCCGATCGCGCCTCGCTTGACGTCCTGCCTGATCTCGGCCTTCGCCAGGGCAAGCTCGTCGTGCACCAGCGCGGACATCTCGGCGGTCGCCGAGGCGACCAGCTGGCCGAGGCTGCGCTCGGTTCCGTCGTACGGGTCGCTCATCGCTGCTCCCTCTTCTCTTCTGCGGTCCGAGTTCTCTTCTACGCGGTCCGACTCAGATCATGCCGGACGGTCGGCCCCGTCGCGCGGTGCCCCCGCCAGTTGGGCGCGCTCACGGTGTTCGGCGGCCTTCTTCTCGTAGATCTCGGCCATCCGCAGGTGGTAGTCCGGATTGTCCTGCTCGTAGATGTCGGGGATGCCGTCGTGGTCGTCGTCGCGCTCCTCGTCGGAGACCAGGGCCTGGTACTTCCGGACCCGCAGCTTCAGCAGGACGGAGGCGAGGACGGCCGCGATGAGCGAGCCGATGAGGACGGCGGCCTTCACCTCGTCGGTGAGGACGGGATCGTCGGCGAAGGCGAGTTCGCCGATGAGCAGCGAGACGGTGAAGCCGATGCCGGCGAGCGTGGCGACGGCGAAGACGTCCGGCCAGGCCAGGTCGGGGTTGAGCTCCGCCCTGGTGAAGCGGGCGGCGAGCCAGGTGCCGCCGAAGATGCCGACGGCCTTGCCGACGACGAGGCCGAGGACGACGCCGAGGGTGACGGGCTGGGTGAACACGTCGTGGATCGCGCCGCCGGAGATGCTCACCCCGGCCGAGAAGAGCGCGAACAGGGGCACGGCGAGACCGGCCGAGATCGGGCGGACGATGTGCTCGATGTGCTCGCCGGGGGAGTGCTTCTCGCCCTCCCGGGTGGTGCAGCGCAGCATCAGGCCCATGGCGACACCGGCGATGGTGGCGTGGACGCCGCTGTTGTACATCAGGCCCCAGATGACCAGGGCCAGCGGAACGTACACGTACCAGCCGCGGACCTCCTTGCGGAGCAGCAGCCAGAAGAGGAGGAGTCCGGCGAAGGCGCCGCCGAGAGCGGCGAAGTTCAGGTCGCTGGTGAAGAAGATCGCGATGATCAGGATGGCGAAGAGGTCGTCGACGACGGCGAGGGTGAGCAGGAAGGCGCGCAGGGCGGAGGGCAGGGAGGTGCCGATGACGGCGAGGACGGCGAGGGCGAAGGCGATGTCGGTCGCGGTGGGGACGGCCCAGCCGTCCATGGAGCCGTTGCCGACGGCGTTGACCAGGGCGTAGACGAGGGCGGGCGCGGCCATGCCGCAGAGCGCGGCGATGACGGGGAGCGCGGCGGCCTTGGGGTCGCGCAGTTCGCCCGCGACGAGTTCCCGCTTGAGTTCGATGCCGGCGACGAAGAAGAAGATCGCGAGCAGTCCGTCGGCGGCCCAGTGCTGGATCGACAGGTCGAGGCCGAGTGCGGCGGGGCCTATGTGGAAGTCGCTGACGGTCTCGTAGCTGTCGCTCAGCGGGGTGTTGGCCCAGATGAGGGCGATCACGGCGGCGAGGAGGAGCAGGACCCCGCCGACGGTCTCGGTGCGCAGGGCGTCGGTGAGGTAGCGCCGTTCGGGCAGGGAGAGACGGCCGAGGAACTTGCGGTCGGTCGGTGCGGGCGCGGCCACGGGGAAACCTCCGGTCGGTGGGCAGGGCAGAGCACATGCCGACCAGACTTCCCGGCGCACCTAGGTTTTCCTGTCGCGTCCTTGACGCGGTCCTTACGGTACCTAACGAGCGGGGGTTGCGTCCGGCGAGATCCACTTTAGGCAGTTTCATCCCCTTCGTCCCGTCGGGTCGGGCCAAGCGGAACGCCCGCCCCGAGCGTCTCGGAGCGGGCGTTCGCGTCGTACGGGCCGTTCTCAGTCCTCGCTGGACGTGGTCGGCAGCTGGGTCTGGATGAGCGACATGACCGAGGAATCGGTCAGGGTGGTGACGTCGCCCAGCTCGCGGTTCTCCGCCACGTCACGCAGCAGACGGCGCATGATCTTGCCCGAGCGGGTCTTCGGCAGCTCCGCCACCGGCAGGATCCGCTTCGGCTTGGCGATCGGGCCGAGGGTCGCACCGACGTGGTTGCGCAGCTCGGCCACCAGGTTCTCGTCCTCGCTCGCCGAACCCCGCAGGATGACGAAGGCGACGATCGCCTGACCGGTCGTCTCGTCGGCGGCGCCCACGACGGCCGCCTCCGCGACGGACGGGTGCGAGACGAGAGCCGACTCGACCTCGGTGGTCGAGATGTTGTGGCCGGAGACGAGCATGACGTCGTCGACCCGGCCGAGCAGCCAGATGTCGCCGTCCTCGTCCTTCTTGGCCCCGTCACCGGCGAAGTACTTGCCCTCGAAGCGGGACCAGTACGTGTCGATGTACCGCTGGTCGTCGCCCCAGATGGTGCGGAGCATCGACGGCCACGGCTCGGTGAGGACCAGGTAGCCGCCGCCGCCGTTCGGCACCTCGTTCGCCTCGTCGTCGACGACGGTCGCGGAGATGCCCGGCAGGGCGCGCTGGGCGGAGCCCGGCTTGGTCTCGGTGACGCCCGGCAGCGGCGAGATCATCATCGCGCCGGTCTCGGTCTGCCACCAGGTGTCCACGATCGGGGTCTTGTTCGCGCCGATGTGCTCGCGGTACCAGACCCAGGCCTCGGGGTTGATCGGCTCGCCGACCGAGCCCAGCACGCGGAGGCTGGACAGGTCGAACTTCGCGGGGATGTCGTCGCCCCACTTCATGAACGTGCGGATCGCGGTGGGCGCCGTGTAGAGGATCGTGACGCCGTACTTCTGCACGATCTCCCAGAACCGCCCCTGGTGCGGGGTGTCCGGGGTGCCCTCGTACATGACCTGCGTCGCGCCGTTGGCCAGCGGGCCGTAGACGATGTAGGAGTGCCCGGTGACCCAGCCGATGTCGGCGGTGCACCAGTAGACGTCGGTCGCCGGCTTGAGGTCGAAGACCGCGTGGTGGGTGTAGGCGGCCTGGGTGAGGTAGCCGCCGGAGGTGTGCAGGATGCCCTTCGGCTTCCCCGTGGTGCCCGAGGTGTAGAGGATGAAGAGCGGGTGCTCCGCCTCGAAGGCCTCCGGGGTGTGCTCGGCGGACTGGCGGGCGACGATGTCGTCCCACCACACGTCGCGGCCCTCGGTGAAGGCGGTGTCCTGACCCGTACGGCGGACCACGAGGACGTGCTCGACCTGCGGACACTTGGCGACGGCCTCGTCGATGGCCGGCTTGAGGGCGCTCGGCTTGCCGCGGCGGTAGCCACCGTCCGCGGTGACGACCAGCTTGGCGTCGGCGTCCTGGATGCGGGAGGCCACGGCGTCGGCCGAGAAGCCGCCGAAGACCACCGAGTGGGCGGCGCCGACGCGGGCGCAGGCCAGCATCGTGATGGCCGCCTCGGGGATCATCGGCAGGTAGACGGCGACGCGGTCGCCCTTGCGGACACCCAGCTCGGTCAGGGCGTTGGCCGCCTTGGAGACCTCGTCCTTCAGCTCGGCGTAGGTGATCGCGCGGCTGTCGCCCGGCTCGCCCTCGAAGTGGATGGCGACCCGGTCGCCGTGGCCGGCCTCGACGTGCCGGTCGACGCAGTTGTACGCCACGTTCAGCTCGCCGTCGGCGAACCACTTGGCGAACGGCGGGTTCGACCAGTCGAGGGTCTCGGTCGGCTCGGTGGCCCAGGTCAGGCGCTTGGCCTGCTCGGCCCAGAAGCCCAGCCTGTCCGCCTTGGCCTGCTCGTACGCCTCCGCCGTCACGTTGGCGTGCGCGGCCAGCTCGGCGGGCGGCGAAAATCGACGCTCTTCCCGAAGCAGATTGGCCAGGCTTTCGTTGCTCACGACATCTCCCTTTCCCAGGGCGTCCTCTGTGCGTATGTGTCCCGCGTCATACCTCATCAGTCAGATGCCCGGGTGACAAGAGTCTCCAGGGAATTGGTTTAGACCTGTGAGTCGTACGGCGTGCGGGGGCCCCTTCTTCCCGAGCGGTGGGAGAAGGGGCCACACAGTCTCACGGACGGCGGGAGCGGAAGGTTCAGGACGCGCCGCCCCGTTCCCGCTCAGGGCGCGCGGCCCGGTTCCAGCTCAGGGCGCGCGGCCCGGTTCCCGGTCGGGACGCGCCGCCCCGTTCCCGGCGGGGACGCGCCGACGTCTCCCGGTCAGGAGGCGCGCGCCGTCTCCCGGAGAGCCGTCGGCATCACCTGGGTGAAGACGTCGTCGTAGCTGTGCACCTCGTCCGTCCCGGAGAGCAGATACGCCTGCGCCTCGCCCACATGGAAGTACATGCCGTGCAGCGTGAGCGTGCCCTCGGCGAGCCTCCGCGCCACCGGCTCGTACGCCCGCAGGTGATCCAGCTGCTGGACCACATTGGTCAGACAGAGCTGCTCGACCGCGTCGGCCGGAAGCCGCCCGGAGATCCGGGCCCAGGCGTGGCGCCGGCTCGCCATCCGCTCCAGGCTCGGCCGGCCGTGGCGCAGCCAGCGGCGGAGCGGGGTCGGCGGGTCGTCGGGACCGCCGTTCAGCAGGGCCTGCATCGCGCCGCAGCCGGAGTGGCCGCAGACGGTGATCGACTCGACCCGCAGCACCTCCACCGCGTACTCGATCGCCGCGGCCACCGAGTCGTCGCCGCTCTCCTCGCCCGGGAGGGGGACGAGGTTGCCGACGTTGCGCACGGTGAAGAGGTCGCCGGGGCCGCTCGATGTGATCATGCTGGTCACCAGGCGGGAGTCGGCGCAGGTCAGGAAGAGCTGCGAGGGGGTCTGCCCCTCCCGCGCGAGCCGGGCGAGCTCGTCCCGCACGAGCGGGGCCGTGTTCCGCTGGAACTTGCCGATGCCGCTGGCCAGATGGAGGCCCGTCGTGCGCCGGGGTTCGAGGGGTGCCGCGGTCTCCTCGGGCCCGCCGGTCCCGTCCGCCGTCGGCTGTTCCCCGCACTGGTGGTTGTGCCACGGGGTCCAGGGGCGGCAGCAGATGTGTGCGGCGGAGGCCGAGGCGGTGGAGGCCGGCGGCTCGGCGATCCGGGCGCCGGACGGGCCGGTCGTCTCGACCGTGCCGCCGTGGGCGAGATGCCCCGCGGTCCAGTCGCTCAGCGTCTCGTAGGCGGCGTGGTCCATGAAGGATCCGTCCAGTTCGACCACCACGTCGGAACCGTGGGGCAGTTGGTGCAGGGCCCGGCTCAGCCGGGGGACGGCGAGAAAGGTCAACTGGCCTCGTACGTGCAACAGCTGGCGCCCGTCCCGCTCCTCGCGGGTGATCCGGGTGCGGGTGAGCCGGTGCAGGGCGACCGCGATGGCCACGGCGATCCCGAGGGCGACGCCCTCCAGGATGCCGACGAGGACGACTCCGGTCACCGTCACGACGTAGACGACGACCTCGCGGTGCCGGGTGACGGTACGGATGTGGGTGATGCTGACCATCTGGATGCCCACCACCATGACCAGGGCGGCGAGGGCGGGCAGCGGGATCAGGTCGAGCACGGGGACGAGCAGCAGGGCCGCGAGCACGATCCACAGGCCGTGCAGCATCGTGGAGGCGCGGGACACCGCGCCTGCCGAGACATTGGCGACGCTGCGGACCGCGACCCCGGCGACCGGGAGCCCGCCGAGCGCCCCGGAGACCACGTTGGCCGCGCCCTGGCCGGCGAGCTCGCGGTCGAGGGCGGAGCGCGGGACGCCGTGGCCGCCGTCCGGACGGTTCGCGACCAGCTTGTCGACCGCCACGGCGGAGAGCAGTGACTGCACGCTGGTGACCAGGGTGATCGTGAGGACACCGGCCGCGATGCCGAGCACCGGGCCCTCGGGCAGGCCCGGCAGCGCGTGACTGCTCCAGGACGGCAGGTCGACACGGGGGACGGCGAGCCCGGCGAAGGCCGCCACCGCCGTCGCCCCGGCCACCGCGACGAGCGCGGCGGGAACCTTCCGTACGAGCTGCCCGGCGCGGCCCGGAAGCTTGGGCCAGCACAGCAGTACGGCCACGGTGAGGGCGCTGATGGCGAGTGCCGCCGGATGGATGTCCGCCAACTGGGAGGGCAGGGCCAGGACGTTGTCGACGGCGGAGCTCTGGGGGGTGCTGCCGAGCACGATGTGGAGCTGGGCGAGGGCGATGGTGACGCCGATGCCGGCCAGCATGCCGTGCACGATCGCGGGCGAGACGGCGAGCGCCGAGCGGGCCACCCGGAGGGCGGACAGGCCGAGCTGGGCGAGACCGGCCAGCACGGTGATGGCGCAGGTGGTGCGCCAGCCGTAGAGGTGGATGAGCTCGGCGGTCACCACGGTGAGGCCGGCCGCGGGGCCGCTCACCTGGAGCGGGGAGCCGCCGAAGCGGCCGGCGACCAGGCCGCCGACGGCGGCGGCGACCAGGCCGGACTGGAGCGGGGCTCCGGTGGCGAGCGCGATGCCGAGCGAGAGCGGCAGGGCGATCAGGAAGACAGCGACGGAGGCGGACAGATCGGCCCCGGCGACGCGGAAGCGGCGGGGCCGCTCCGGCGGGCTGTGGGGCCGCTGGACGCGGGGTCGGGTGGTGGTGCGGTCGGGGGTGCAGAGGGTCATTCCCGTCTCCTCCGGGCAGCGCGGTCGCGGTTCGTGCGGGACGAACGTGGGGGCTCGCGGCCGTGGGTCACGGCATGCAGCGGCGGGATTCCCGACGGGATCCCGCCAGGGGCGAGGATCAACGCTCGGTAAATGGATCGTAATGGAGAGTAAAGTCTCCGGCATTATTTTCGGGGCAAACAGGGCAATGATTCACCGGTTCCGGTGAAGGGCGAACGGATTGCCGCTTGTCGTTTCATCTCTCCGGTCGTCGCGGTGCGACGTTGACGCCGCTCGCACGGAACCGAGGAGAGGTGGGCGGATGACAGCCGCCGGGAGAAGGACCACTGCCCAGAGGAAGGCACTCGCCGCCGGTGCCCTCACCGTCGCCCTGATCACCGGCCTCGCCGGCTGCTCGGGCTCCGACGGCGGCGCCACGAAGGCCGCGCCGGGCGGCGCGGGCGCCAAGAAGCCACCGGCCGCCGCCCCGCCGAACGCCGTCCGCCTGATCGGCGACGGCTCCACCGCCTACACCGGCGCCCAGCCCCGCCAGCCCGTCTGGCAGAAGCTCAAGCCGGGCGAGACCCCGCCGCAGTTCGTCGTCTTCTCGTGGGACGGCGCGGGCGAGGACAGCCAGAAGCTCTTCTCCCACTTCCGCGAGGTCGGCAAGAAGTACGACGCCACCATGACGTACTTCCTCAGCGGCGTGTACCTGCTGCCCGAGGAGAAGCGGGAGCTCTACGACCCGCCGCAGCACAGCACCGGGCGCTCCGACATCGGCTTCAACGACACCGAGGGCATCCGTGCCACCGTCCGCGAACTCCGCGGGGCGTGGCAGGACGGCAACGAGATCGGCACCCACTTCAACGGGCACTTCTGCGGCGCCGACGGCGGTGTCGGGACCTGGTCCGTCGAGGAGTGGAAGAGCGAGATCAAGCAGGCCAAGTCCTTCGTCAAGAACTGGAAGACCAACTCGGGGCTGCGCGCCGAGCAGCCGCTGCCCTTCGACTACGACAAGGAGCTCGTCGGCGCCCGCACCCCCTGCCTCGAAGGCCGGACGAACTTCGTCCAGGCGGCGGCCCAGCTGGGCTTCCGCTACGACACGAGCGGCGTCAACGACCAGATCTGGCCCAAGAAGGACCTCGGCGTCTGGGACCTGTCGCTCCAGCTCGTGCCGGTCCCGGGCCGTGCCTTCCAGACGCTGTCCATGGACTACAACTTCCTGGTCAACCAGTCCCCGGGCACGACACAGGGCGACCCGTCCCAGCGCGAGTACTGGGGCGACCAGATGCGGGACGGCCTGGTGCAGGCCTTCGAGCGCTCCTACCGGGGCAACCGCGCGCCGCTCATCATCGGCAACCACTTCGAGTCCTGGAACGGCGGCACGTACATGCGGGCCGTCGAGGAGACCATCGCCACGGTCTGCGTGCAGAAGGACGTCAAGTGCGTCTCCTTCCGCCAGCTCGCCGACTGGCTCGACGCCCAGGACCCGGACGTCGTCGCCAAGATGCGCACCCTGAAGGTCGGCGAGGCCCCGCCGGCCGGCTGGAAGACCTTCCTCGCCCCCCAGCCGGCGGCTCCGGCGGCCTCCGCGGCCCCCGCGGGCGCCCCGGCGGCACGCGCCGGGCAGGCCGCACGGCACTGAGCCGTTCGGCGGTGAGCCCCGCCCGGGGTTCGTGGTGCCGCGTCGGACTCCGTCCGCCGTTCGGTGGCCGGGCCGTCAGCCGAGCCGGGCGGTCAGCGGCTCGCCCAGCGTGAACCCGGGGTCGACCTGCGCCGCCAGGTCGGCCCCGGTCTTGGCGTTGCCCCAGCTCTCCGCGTTGCGCAGGTGGAAGTGGACCATCTGGCGCGTGTAGCGCTCCCAGTCGCGGTCGGCGTACGAGTCGTCCGCCGCGTCCTGGAGGGCCTGGAGGGACATCCGGTTCTCCGCCTCCAGGAGCTCGAAGCGCGGCGGGTGGCCCTTCTCCATCGCGCGGACCCAGTCCGAATGGCCCACCGTCACGAGCAGGTCCTCGCCGACCTCCGCGCGCAGGAAGTCGAGGTCGTCCTGGCCCTGCACCTTGTTGCCGACGACCTTGAGCGCGACGCCGAAGTCCCGCGCGTACTCCTTGTACTGACGGTAGACCGATACGCCCTTGCGGGTCGGCTCGGCGACCAGGAAGGTCATGTCGAAGCGGGTGAAGAGGCCGGAGGCGAAGGAGTCCGAGCCCGCGGTCATGTCGACGACCACGTACTCGTCGGCCCCGTCGACCAGGTGGTTGAGGCAGAGCTCCACCGCGCCGACCTTCGAGTGGTAGCAGGAGACCCCGAGGTCCGACTCCGTGAAGGGGCCGGTCGCCATCAGACGGATCTCGCCGTCGTCGAGCGGGACCGTCCGCGCGCACGCCTCGTACACCGGGTTCTCCTCGCGGACCCGCAGCAGCCGCGAACCCTCCCCGGGCGGCGTCGTCTTGATCATGGTGTCGGCGGAGGCGATCCGCGGGTTGCTGCCCCGCAGGTACTCCTTGATGAGCGGCAGGTGCGCGCCCATCGCGGGCAGCGCGGCGGCCTCCGCCTCGGGCAGGCCGAGCGCGGCGCCCAGGTGCTGGTTGATGTCGGCGTCGACGGCTACGACCGGGGCTTCGTTGGCGGCGAGGTGGCGGATGAAGAGCGAGGACAGCGTGGTCTTGCCGCTGCCGCCCTTCCCCACGAAAGCGATCTTCATGTTCACCTAGGGTAGTGGCATGAACGCGGCGCGTGGTCGCGATGCGTGAAGAAGACCACTCCATCGTGGGGTGGGCCCCGGGGGCGCGTAGCCTCCCTACTTATGAGTACGCACGCCTCTGACCCCTTGGCCGCCCTCGGCTCCCTGCCGGGCGTCGCCGACGCGGTGGACTCCGTACGCAAGGCCGTCGACCGGGTCTACGGCCACCGCGTGATGCGCCGCCGCAGCAACGAGATCTCCTCCGAGGCGGCCCTGCGCGGCGCGCGCGGCTCGGCCGCCCTGTCGGGCGCCGACTGGGCCCTCGAAGAGGTTCGCCGGCGCAGCGACTTCAGCGCCGACCCCGAGGCCCGCACCGTCGGCGCCGCCCTGCGGCTGGGCTCCGAGGCCGGGCAGCTGCTCTCCATCTGGCGTCAGTCGCCGCTGCGCGTCCTCGCCAGGCTCCACCTGGTCGCCGCGGGCGATCCGGGGGAGTCGGTGGGGCGGCCCCGGCTGGACGGCGAGACCGTCGACGAACCGCTGGTCACCGCCCCGGTCCCGACGCCCGCCGAGGTCGCGGGACGACTCGACGGCCTGGCGGAGCTGATTGTCGCGGGCGGCGAGGCCCCGGCGCTGGTGACGGCCGCAGTGGTCCACGGCGAACTCCTCGCGCTGCGCCCCTTCACCTCGTACAACGGCCTGATCGCGCGGGCGGCGGAGCGGATCGCGCTGGTCGGCAGCGGTCTCGACCCCAAGGCGATCTGTCCGGCGGAGGTCGGTCACGCGGAGCAGGGCCGGGCCGCGTACCTCGCTGCGTTCGAGGGGTACCTGTCGGGGACCCCCGAAGGTGTGGGCGGCTGGATCGCGCACTGCGGGCGCTCGGTCGAGCTGGGTGTCCGTGAGTCGACGGCCGTGTGCGAGGCGCTTCAGCGCGGCGCGGCCTGAGGGCCGACAGTCGCGGCCGGGAGAAGGATTCCGGCGGAGAGACAACGAATCCGGGCCCCTCGCGGGGCCCGGAACGGGTTGCGGCGGCACCAGTTCTGGTACCGCCGCTGGCACGTCTACCCAGTTACCATGCGTCCTCGAATATGTGCCCATCAGGCCGGGAACTTTGCCCGTGGCCTGGTGCGGCTGGCCCGTAATCGACGGGTCGACGTCGCGTGGGTGCTCGGTTTCTGTGCTAGGTCCGTGGGGCCTTCATGCTCAACAGGTGATCCTCTCGGATGTCCTCGGTCTCGCGGGCCTGATTCCTTTCTACTCCTGTCGGAGTAGAAGCGAAAGTGCTGGCTCCACTTCTCTGCTCATCGCTCAAATTCGGGCAAAGTCATCCGCGAGCCGTGTGGGCGAGTGCGGCATGCCGTCGCCGGGCGGCGTACCAGACGAGTCCGGCCCCCACGGCCGCCGCACCCACGGCCGCCGCCGCGACGAGAGTGGGCCGGGGCGGCATCCGGAATTCGGGCAGTCGCTGCTTGAGCCGTACCGGCTTCTCGAAGGCGAGAACCGGCCATTCCCGCGCCACGGCCTCCCGGCGCAGCGCCCGGTCCGGATTGACCGCGTACGGATGTCCGACGGCCTCCAGCATCGGGATGTCGGTCGCCGAGTCGCTGTACGCGAAACAGCGCGAGAGGTCGTAGCCCTCCGACTGCGCGAGCTCCCGGACGGCCTCGGCCTTCGTCGGCCCGTAGGCGTAGTACTCCACCTCACCGGTGAAGCAGCCGTCCTCGCCGACCACCATCCGGGTGGCGACGACCCGGTCGGCGCCGAGCATCTCCCCGATCGGTTCGACGACCTCGGCGCCGGAGGTCGAGACGATCACGACATCGCGGCCGGCGGCGTGGTGCTCCTCGATGAGGGAGGCGGCCTCGTCATAGATGATCGGGTCGATCAGATCGTGAAGGGTCTCGGCGACGAGCTCCTTCACCTGGGCCACGTTCCAGCCTTTGCAGAGCGCGGAAAGATATTCACGCATCCGCTCCATCTGGTCGTGATCGGCCCCACCTGCCAGGAAGACGAACTGGATGTACGCCGTCCGCAGGGCGGCGCGGCGGCTGATCAGTCCTCCCCGGTAGAAGGACTTGCTGAAGGTCAGCGTCGAAGACTTCGCAATGACCGTCTTGTCCAGGTCAAAGAAGGCGGCTGTGCGCGGCAAGGAGTGGTTTTCCACAAGCCTGAGCATAGGTGCCCGCCATTCGGCGTACGCTCGGGCGCGTGGGTTTGCCTGAGAAGGCCCTCGGGTACACCATGGAAGTCACGGATCGTTCGCGACCGTGCTAACCCGGTCCGACTCCTCCCCCCCCGAGTCGGCCGGAGAGACGACCCCCGCTCTCCCCCCCGGCGGGGGTCGTCGCATGTCCGGAGCCGTTTTGGCGCTGTGGGACATCGTCCGCTCCCTTCCTTCCGGCCGTCGGCCGCGCTTCGGCCCGAACTCCGCCCGACCCTCGATTCATCACTCACGGTAACCGTGAGGCTGCGTTCCGGGCAGTCCCCGGAGGGGTGACGAAGATATTCACAGGGCTTCGGATATCCACAGTTTTTCGGCAAGATCCCCAGGATTTTCGGTACGGCCCCACGGTGATTCCTGTCGCGAAGTTCGCGAACGGCAGGAATCACCAGAGGGGCGTGCGGCATGGAGACATCCACGACTTCCGGGGCCAGGGGTACGGCACGGGCCTCGGCACCGAGCGGGCTCGAGGCCCCCGGCACCGACGAACCGCGCCGCACGGGGCCGCTGATCGTCACCGAGGACCTCGGGCTGCTCGACGACCTCCTGCGGCTCTGCGCCGCGGCCGGCGTCGAACCCGAGGTGCACCACCGGGTCCCCGAGCGACGGGCGGGCTGGACCGATCCACCGCTCGTCCTGGTCGGCGCCGACGCCGCGGCCCGCTGCCGGGGAGCGGCCCGCAGGCCGGGCACCCTGCTCGTCGGGCGCGAGCCGGAGGACCCGGGGGTGTGGCGGCTGGCCGTCGAGATCGGCGCCGAGAGCGTGCTGCGGCTGCCGGACGCCGAGAGCGTCCTCGTCGACCGCATGGCCGACGCGGCCGAGGGCGTGGGCCGACAGGCGCTGACCGTCGGGATCGTCGGCGGCCGCGGGGGCGCGGGCGCCTCCACCCTGGCCTGCGGCCTCGCGCTCGCCGCCGCCCGCACGGGACGGCGCACCCTGCTGGTCGACGGCGACCCGCTCGGCGGGGGGCTGGACGTGTTGCTCGGGGGCGAGCGCCAGGAGGGCAGACGCTGGCCCGACTTCGCCGCCTCGAAGGGCCGGCTGGCCGGCGGCGCCCTCGAGGAGTCCCTGCCGTCCGTGCGGGGAGTCCGGGTGCTCAGCTGGGGCAGGGAGCCCGCGGCGCCCGTCCCGCCCGATGCCGTGCGATCCGTGCTCGCCGCGGCCCGCCGCCGCGGCGGGGTCGTGGTGGTCGACCTGCCGCGAGGAGCGGACGCGGCGGTCGGCGAGGCGCTGGCCCAGCTCGATCTCGGACTGCTGGTCGTGCCGGGCGAGTTGAGGGCCGTCGCGGCCGCCCACCGGGTGGCCTCGACCCTTTCCGTGGGGGTGCGCGACCTGCGGGCCGTGGTCCGTGGGCCGTACGCGGCCGGGCTCGACGAGCGGTGGGTCGCCGACGCGCTGCGACTGCCTCTGGCCGGTGAACTCCCCTACGACCCGGGGATCGTGGCGGACCAGGACGCGGGTGTGCCGCCGGGTGCGGAGCCGCGCGGGCCGCTCGGCCGGTTCTGCGACGCCTTCTGGGCCCACGCGCTCGCCTCCGGCGGTGCGGCATGACGGGGGGCGCGGGGTTCGGCGGCGCGGGGGCCGGTGGCGCGGGGCTGCTCGACGCCGTGCGCCAGCGGCTCGCGGCCAGCGGGGCCGAGCCCACCCCGGCCCGGGTCGCGGCGGCACTGCGGGCCCAGGGCAGGCTGCTCGGGGACGCGGAAGTGCTCGGGGCCGCCGAGGAATTGAGGTGCGAACTCATCGGCACCGGCCCGCTCGAACCCCTGCTCGCCGACCCCGCCGTCACCGACGTCCTGGTCTCGGCACCCGACCGGGTGTGGGTGGACCGCGGCGCCGGACTCGAACGGGCCCCGGTGTCCTTCCCCGACGCCGCCGCCGTGCGCAGGCTCGCCCAACGGCTCGCGGCGGTGGCCGGCCGCAGACTCGACGACGCCCGTCCCTGGGTGGACGCGCGGCTCCCCGACGGCACCCGGATGCACGCGGTGCTGCCGCCGGTGGCCGTCGGCTCGACCTGTCTGTCGCTGCGGGTGGTGCGTCCGCGCGCCTTCACCCTGGAGGAACTCACGACGGCCGGCACGGTGCCGCCGGACGGCGCCCCGATCCTGCGCGCGCTGATCGACGCCCGGGTGTCGTACCTGGTCAGCGGCGGAACGGGGACGGGGAAGACGACGCTGCTCGCCTCCCTGCTCGGCCTGGTGGGGGAGCGGGAGCGGATCGTCCTCGCCGAGGACTCGGCGGAACTGCGGCCGGACCACCCGCACGTGGTCCGCCTGGAGGCCAGGCCGGCGAACCAGGAGGGTGCCGGCCTCGTGACCCTGCGGGACCTGGTCCGGCAGGCGCTGCGGATGCGGCCGGACCGGCTGGTGGTCGGCGAGGTCAGGGGTCCGGAGGCGGTGGATCTGCTCGCCGCTCTCAACACCGGCCACGAAGGCGGCTCGGGGACGGTCCACGCCAACACCGCGGCGGACGTACCGGCACGGCTAGAAGCCCTGGGGACGGCGGCCGGGCTCGACCGGGCCGCCCTGCACAGCCAGTTGGGAGCCGGTCTGTCGGTGGTGGTCCATCTGGCGCGGGACCGGGACGGGCGGCGGCGGATCGCCGAGGTGCACGTCCTGGAGCGGGACCGGGACGGCCTGGTGCGGACGGTTCCCGCGCTGCGGTGGGGCGCGTCCGGGTTCGCGCGGGAGCGGGGCTGGGAGCGGCTGAGGTCGTTGATCGGAGGGGGATCGTGATGACGGCGGAGCCGGTGCCGGTGGGTTCGGTGGTCCATGGGGCGGCGCTGCTCTGCGCGGTGCTCTCGGTGTGGTGGGCGGTCGAGCGGCGGCGCGAGGAGGGAAGGGCGCGGGCGGTGCTCGCGGGCCGGGGTCCCGACGCGGGCCGCGGTCGCTCGGTGCCGTGGGCGGTGGTGGCCGCGCGGTGGTGGGCCGTGGCGCGGAAGCGGCGGGCGTGGCTGTGTCTCCCGGTGGCGGGGGTTCTCGCGCTGCTCGGGGAGTCGCCGCTGCCGTTGGTGGCGGGGTTGGTCGCGGTACCGCTGGTGCGGCGGCGGCTGCGGGCCGCCGGCCTGCGGAGGGAGAGCGAGGCGCGGGCCGAACGGGTGGTGGCCCTGTGCGGGGCCGTCGTCGGGGAGCTGAGGGCCGGATGGCAGCCCGCGCAGGCCCTGTCCTTCGCGGCCCGGGAGACGGGTGCGCTGGGAAGGGAAGAGGCCGCGGTGCTCGCGGCGGCCCGGTTCGGCGGTGACGTGCCGGAGGCGTTGCGGAGGGCGGCAGGACAGGACGGCGCCGATGGACTCGCCGGCATGGCGGCCTGCTGGCAGGTGGCCGTGGACGGGGGCGCGGGCCTCGCCGCCGGGCTCGACCGGCTCGAAGCGGCGTTGCGGGACCACCGCGAGCAGCGGGAGCGGTTGCGCGCCGAACTGGCCGGTGCCTGGGCGACGGTGGCGGTTCTCGCGGTGCTGCCGCTGGCCGGTGTCGCTCTCGGCGCGGCGCTCGGTGCCGACCCGCTGCGGGTGCTGCTGCACACACCGGCGGGCCTGGGCTGCCTCCTCGTGGGCGGGGCCCTGGAAGCGGCGGGGCTGTGGTGGGCCGCGCGGATCGTCCGGGGAGGGGAGCGGGAGTGATCGAGATCGTGCGGCCCGCGGCACTCGTGGCCCTGGCGGTGGTCTGGTGCGCGCTGGGTGTCCGCGAGGTGGTGCGCGGGCGACGGGCGCGGGGGACGCGACGGCGGTTGAGGAGCCTGCTTCCGGCTCCGGCGCAAAGGCCCCCGAAGGTCCGCTCCGGGCCGCCGCCGTGGGTGGGGCGCCGGGTGGCGGCCCTCGGAGCGGTCGGCCTCGGCTGGGCGCTGTTCGGAGCCGTGGGAGGAGTGGCGGCCGGGGCCCTGGCGGTGGTCGTGGTGAGACGGGGGTCGGCGAAGCGGGCTTCCCCGTCCACCGACGACGAAGAGGCGGTACGGCACCTTCCGCTGGCCGCCGATCTGCTGGCGGCCTGTGCCTCGGCCGGGGCCGGGCCGGGCGAGGCGGCGGAGGCCGTCGGCCGCTCCCTGGGCGGTCCGTTGGGCGAGCGTCTGGCCCGTACGGCGGCGGAGCTGCGGCTCGGCGGTGAACCGGCCGAGGTGTGGCGGAGGTTCGGCGCGTTGCCGGGCGCCGAGGGGTTGGCGCGCTGCATGGAGCGGTCCGGTTCCTCGGGAGCACCCGCGGCGGAGGCCGTCGCACGCCACGCGGCCGGGCTGCGGGCGGCCCGCGCGCGCACGGCGGCGGCCGGGGCACGCAGGGCGCAGGTACTGATCAGCGCGCCCGTGGGCCTCTGCTTCCTGCCCGCCTTCCTGGCGGTGGGGGTGGCCCCGGTGGTGATCGGCCTGGCGACGGGACTCCTGGACGGATGAACGGTCCGGCGCGCCGCGACAGGACGGGACGAAGCGCGCCGCGCAGGGCGAAGCACGACGAGATGCGAAGAGCACAGCAAGCACCAAGAGCACAGCAAGCACGACGAGCACGACGAGACACGACGGACCGAGGAGGTCGGCATGGCAGGCAGGGCGGACATGACGGGCAAGGCAGGCACGACGGGCGGGGCGGCGGTGCGGGACTGGTGGCGGGTGCGGCGGGAGGCCGTGCGCCGCGACGCGGGAATGACCACGTCCGAGTACGCGGTGGGGACGATCGCCGCGGCGGGGTTCGCCGCGGTGCTCTACAAGATCGTGACCAGCGAGGCGGTCTCGGGGGCGCTGGAGTCGGTGATCGGGAAGGCTCTCGATGCGCCGTTCTGACCGGGGTTTCGTGACCGTGGAGGCGGCGATGGTGCTGCCCGTCCTCGCCCTCTTCACGGTGACCCTGCTCTGGGCGCTGGCGGCGGCCGCGGCGCAGATCCGTTGTGTGGACGCGGCGCGGGCCGGGGCGCGGATCGCGGCCCGTGCCGAGCCCGTGGCCGCCGCGGAGGCGGCCGCGCGGGCGGCCGCACCTGAGGGAGCCCGGGTCTCGGTGACGCGGTCGGGGGAGCTGTGGAGGGTGACGGTGGAGGCCGTGGCACCGGGCCCCCGGGGCATGGGGGTGACCTTGAGGGCGGACGCGGCGGCCCTCGCGGAGGACACGGCGCTCGCGGACACGGGCGTGGACGGGGAGGCGTACGCGGGGGCGGCGGGGAGCCGGGACCCCGGGGGGTCGTCGTGACGGCCGGCGCCGAGGACGGCGGCGGGACCCGGATCGGCACCCGGGCCGGCAACCCGGGAGGCGCCGGGCTCCCGGGCGGTGATCGGGTCCGTCGCGGTCCGCGGGCCGATCGGGGGGCGGCGACCGTCTGGGCGGCGTTCGCGGCCTGTGCGCTCTGTGTGGTGTTCGGGGCGGTGCTCGCGCTCGGGCAGGCGGTGGCGGCCCGGCACCGGGCCGGCGGGGCCGCCGATCTGGCGGCGCTCGCCGCGGCCGACCGGGCGCTGTGGGGCGAGGCCGAGGCGTGCGCCGTCGCCTTCCGGGTGGCATCCGCGCAGGGTGCCGAGTTGGTGGGGTGCGCGGTGCGGGGCGAGCTCGCCGAGGTGACCGCCCGGGTCGTACGCGGTCCCTACCGGCCGGAGGTCAGGTCGCGGGCGGGGCCTCCGGAGACGCCGGTTCGGCCGGCGGGGCCTCAGGGGCCTCCCGCAGGATCTCCGTGAGGAGGCGCACCGCGCCGCGCTTGTGGAGCGGGTCGTTGCCGTTGCCGCACTTCGGGGACTGGATGCAGGAGGGGCAGCCCGCCTCGCACTCGCAGGAGGCGATGGCCTCCCGGGTGGCCGTCAGCCAGGCGCGGGCCGTGTGGAAGGCCCGCTCGGCGAAGCCCGCGCCCCCCGGGTGCCCGTCGTACACGAAGACGGTGGGCAGCAGGGTGTCCGGGTGGAGCGGTACGGAGACGCCGCCGATGTCCCAGCGGTCGCAGGTGGCGAAGAGCGGCAGCATGCCGATGGAGGCGTGCTCGGCGGCGTGCAGGGCGCCCCCGAGGATCTCCGGGGTGATCCGGGCGGCGTCGAGCTGGTCCTCGGTCACCGTCCACCACACGGCCCGGGTGCGCAGGGTGCGGGGCGGCAGGTCGAGCTTGGTCTCGCCGAGGACCTCGCCGGTGATCAGACGACGGCGCAGGAAGGAGACGACCTGGTTGGTGACCTCGACGGAGCCGTAGCAGAGCCGGCCGGCTCCCCAGGGGATCTCGGTCTCGGTGTCCAGGACGGCGATGGAGGTGGTGTCGCGGGCGGTGGTGGAGTACGGCGGGACGGCCTCCTCCACGAGGGCCACGGAGTCCTTCAGGTCGAGCTCCCGCACCAGGTAGGTGCGGCCCTGGTGGAGGTGGACGGCGCCCTCGTGGACGGCGGTGTGGGAGGCGGCCTCGTCAACGGTGCCGAGCAGCCTGCCGGTGCCGGACTCCACGATCCGGACGGGGCTTCCGCCGCCGCCCCGGATGTCGGTGAGGTCGGCGGCCCGCTCGCGGCGGGTCCAGTACCAGCCGGTGGAGCGGCGGCGCAGGAGTCCGGCGCTCTCCAGCTGGGGCAGCAGGTCGGGGACGGCCGGGCCGAAGAGGGCCAGGTCGGGTTCGGTCAGCGGGAGCTCCGCGGCGGCGGCGCACAGATGGGGGGCGAGGACGTACGGGTTGTCGGGGTCCAGGACGGTCGATTCGACGGGCTGGTCGAAGATCGCCTCCGGGTGGTGGACCAGGAAGGTGTCCAGGGGGTCGTCGCGGGCGATCAGGACCGCGAGGGCGCCCTCGCCCGAGCGGCCGGCGCGGCCCGCCTGCTGCCAGAGGGAGGCCCGGGTGCCCGGGTAGCCGGCGATCAGGACCGCGTCCAGGCCCGAGACGTCCACGCCCAGCTCCAGGGCGGTCGTGGCGGCCAGGCCGAGGAGCTCGCCGGAGTGCAGGGCCCGTTCCAGGGCCCGGCGCTCCTCGGGCAGGTAGCCGCCGCGGTAGGCGGCGACCCGGCGGGCGAGTGAGCGGTCGGTCTCGGCGAGCCGTTCCTGGGCGATCACCGAGATCAGTTCGGCGCCGCGTCGGGAACGGACGAAGGCGACCGAGCGGACGCCCTGCCGGGTCAGGTCGGTCAGCAGGTCCGCGGTCTCGGCGGTGGCGGTACGGCGTACGGGCGCGCCGCGCTCGCCGTGCAGCTCGGTCAGCGGCGGCTCCCACAGGGCGAAGACCAGCTCGCCGCGCGGGGAGGCGTCGTCGGAGACCTCGGTGACCGGGAGGCCGGTGAGGCGGCCGGCGGCGAGGGCGGGCTCGGCGGAGGTGGCGGAGGCGAGGAGGAAGACCGGCTCGGAGCCGTACCGGGCGCAGATCCGGCGCAGGCGCCGCAGTACCTGGGCGACGTGGGAGCCGAAGACGCCCCGGTAGGTGTGGCACTCGTCGATCACGACGTAGCGCAGGGAGCGCAGGAAGGAGGACCACCTGGGGTGGGAGGGGAGTATGCCCCGGTGCAGCATGTCGGGGTTGGTCAGCACGTAGTTCGCGTACTGGCGGACCCACTCGCGTTCCTCGACCGGGGTGTCGCCGTCGTAGACGGCGGGGCGGATCCGGTTGCCGAGGGGGGCGGCCAGTTCGCGCACGGCGCGCCGCTGGTCGGCCGCGAGGGCCTTGGTGGGCGAGAGGTACAGGGCGGTGGTCCCGCGTCCGTTGGGGGCCTCCGAGCCGTCCAGGAGGGTGCTGAGGACCGGGGCGAGGTAGGCGAGCGACTTGCCCGAGGCGGTGCCGGTGGCGATCACCACGGATTTTCCGTCCAGGGCGTGCTCGGCGGCCTCCGCCTGGTGGGCCCAGGGGTGCTCGATCCCGGCCTCCTGGACCGCCGCGATCACCTCCGGACGGATGCGGTGCGGCCAGACGGCATGACGACCCTCCCGGGCGGGCATGTGCTCCGTATGAGTGATGCGCGCGGCCCGGCTCTCGCCCGAGGAGAGCCGGTCGAGGACCATGCCGGGGGAGGGGCGACTGCCCGTGTCCCCGGCCGGGTGACGGGGGCGCTGATTCTTGGCCATCGGCACCGAGTGTGTCACTGCCATGACGGACAATGCTTCCAAGGCGTCGTGCATGGCTGCTGGTAAGTGATTGAATGCCATCGCGGCTGGCGATCAGTTCCCTGACTCCCGCCCGGGAGACCCAGTGGGAACGATCGTTCGATAGCAAGGTGCTGGAGGATCCGTGGACCTGTCCCTGTCGACTCGCAATGTGTCCGGCGCTGGTGGTGACCGTACGGTCGTCGAGGTCGGTGGCGAGATTGATGTGTATACCGCGCCCAAGCTGCGCGAGCAGTTGGTCGAGTTGGTGAACGACGGCAGCTACCACCTGGTCGTCGACATGGAGGGCGTGGACTTCCTCGACTCCACGGGCCTCGGCGTGCTCGTCGGCGGCCTGAAGCGCGTTCGCGCGCACGAGGGGTCGCTGCGTCTGGTCTGCAACCAGGAGCGCATTCTCAAGATTTTCCGGATCACGGGTCTCACCAAGGTGTTCCCGATCCACACCTCGGTCGACGAGGCCGTCAACGCCGTCGACTGAGCCCAGGGGGTTCGCATGGCCACCGTTGAACTCCGCTTCAGTGCTCAGCCCGAGCACGTCCGTACGGCCCGTCTCGTGGCCGCCGCGGTCGCGCGTCGGGCCGGGGTGGACGAGGCGGTCCTCGACGAGGTGCGTCTCGCCGTCGGCGAGGCGTGTTCCCGTGCGGTCGGGCTGCACCGCAGCAACGACGTCGCCACGCCCATCCGGGTCGTGCTGATCGAGGAGGAGAAACTGTTCTCCATCGAGGTCGGCGACGAGGTCCCGGGCGCGGGGGTCGCGGCGGCGGATGCCGCCGGTGTCCCCGGCGCGCGCGCCTCGGCCCCGGCCGAGGAGTTCGACGACGCCGACGGTGAGGACGAGATGGGGCTCGCGGTGATCCGCGGGCTCGTCGACGACGTCGAGGTGAGCGCCGGCGAGGACGGCGGCACGATCCGGATGAGCTGGCCGGTGAGTTCGGCGGACGTCCTGTCCTGACCCGTACGGGCGAAGCAGGAAGCGCGTTCGGGAAGAGGCCCTGCCCCGCAGGGCCTCTTCCGTATGCGTCGCCGCAGCCTCGCGCCACAGCCCCGCCGCCGCGGCCGGTCTCGGATTGATGCATCCGCGCGGTGGGCCTCCGGCATCCCCGTCTGTGCCGGTTTGCCTCCCTATGATCCGTCCCCATGTACCCCACTTCTCTCGCCGCGGCGGTGCTCACGAGCGGGAACCGGACGATCGTGTACGTCGTCGGCGCCGTCGCTCTCCTCGCGCTGGTCGTCGCACGACTCCTCGTCCGCCAGGTGCTCGCGGCCGGGGAGGGCACCGAGCGGATGAGGGAGATCGCCGCCGCCGTGCAGGAGGGGGCCAACGCCTACCTCGCCCGGCAGCTGCGGACCGTCGCCGTCTTCGCGGTCGTCGTGTTCTTCCTGCTGTTGCTGCTGCCCGCGGACAGCTGGTCGCAGCGCGCCGGACGCTCCTTGTTCTTCCTCGTCGGGGCGCTGTTCTCGGCGGCCACGGGGTACATCGGCATGCGGCTCGCCGTACGGGCCAATGTGCGGGTCGCCGCGGCCGCCAGGGAGGCCACCCCGGCCCCGGGCGAGCCGGAGCGGGATCTGACCGAGGTCGCACACCGGGCGATGCGGATCGCGTTCCGTACGGGCGGCGTCGTCGGCATGTGCACGGTGGGCCTCGGGCTGCTCGGGGCGGCCTGTGTGGTGCTGGTCTACGCCGCCGACGCGCCCAAGGTCCTGGAGGGTTTCGGGCTGGGTGCCGCGCTCATCGCCATGTTCATGCGTGTGGGCGGCGGCATCTTCACCAAGGCCGCCGATGTCGGCGCCGACCTGGTCGGCAAGGTCGAGCAGGGCATCCCCGAGGACGATCCGCGCAACGCGGCCACCATCGCCGACAACGTGGGCGACAACGTCGGCGACTGCGCGGGCATGGCGTCCGACCTCTTCGAGTCGTACGCCGTGACCCTGGTCGCCGCGCTCATCCTCGGCAAGGCGGCCTTCGGCGACCACGGCCTCGCGTTTCCCCTGATCGTGCCCGCGATCGGCGTGATCACCGCCGTGATCGGCATCTTCGCCGTCTCGCCGCGGCGCGGTGACCGCGGCGGGATGAGCGCGATCAACCGCGGATTCCTCGTCTCGGCGGTGATCTCCCTCGCCGGCGTGGCCGTCGCGGCCTTCACCTATCTGCCGTCCTCCTACGCCGAGCTGGCGGGCGTCACCGTTCCGGGGATCCGCGACCACGCCGGCGACCCCCGGGTCCTCGCCCTGGTCGCCGTCGCCCTCGGCATCGTTCTCGCCGCGCTCATCCAGCAGCTCACCGGCTACTTCACCGAGACGAGCCGGCGGCCGGTCAGGGACGTCGGCAAGTCCTCGCTCACCGGCCCGGCGACCGTCGTCCTCGCGGGTGTGGCCCTCGGCATGGAGTCCGCCGTCTACACGGCGCTGCTCATCGGGCTCACCGTGTACGGGGCGTTCCTGCTCGGCGGTGCGTCGATCATGCTCGCGCTGTTCGCGGTCGCCCTCGCCGGAACGGGCCTGCTCACCACCGTCGGTGTGATCGTCGCCATGGACACCTTCGGCCCGGTCGCCGACAACGCCCAGGGCATCGCGGAGATGTCGGGGGACGTCCGGGGCGCGGGAGCCCAGGTCCTCACCGATCTGGACGCCGTCGGCAACACCACGAAGGCCATCACCAAGGGCATCGCCATCGCCACCGCCGTGCTCGCGGCCTCGGCGCTGTTCGGCTCGTACCGGGACGCCATCGCGACCTCGGTCGCCGAGGTCGGCGCGAAGGCCGACGAGCTGACGCTGTCCATGGACATCTCGCAGCCCAACAACCTGTTCGGGATGATTCTCGGCGCGGCCGTCGTCTTCCTCTTCTCGGGACTGGCGATCAACGCCGTCTCCCGTTCGGCCGGATCGGTGGTCTACGAGGTGCGGCGGCAGTTCCGCGAGCACCCGGGGATCATGAACCACACCGAGAAGCCGGAGTACGGGCGGGTCGTCGACATCTGCACCAAGGACGCGCTGCGCGAACTCACCACGCCCGGGCTGCTGGCCGTCCTGGCCCCGATCGCGGTCGGTTTCGCGCTCGGCGTCGGTCCGCTGGGCGCGTATCTCGCCGGGGCGATCGGCACGGGCGCGCTGATGGCGGTCTTCCTCGCCAACTCCGGTGGGGCCTGGGACAACGCGAAGAAACTGGTCGAGGACGGGAACCACGGCGGCAAGGGCAGCGAGGCGCACGAGGCGACCGTCATCGGGGACACGGTCGGCGACCCCTTCAAGGACACCGCCGGTCCGGCCATCAACCCGCTTCTGAAGGTGATGAATCTGGTCGCGCTGCTCATCGCCCCGGCGGTCGTCCGGTTCGGTTACGGGGACGACGCGAGTGCCGGATTGCGGGCCGGGATCGCGGTCTTCGCGCTGCTCGTCGTCATCGCCGCGGTATGGGTCTCCAAAAGGCGTTCGGTGACCGTCGCCTGACGTGGCGTCCGTCTCATTCCCGGGCGCGTCAGGGGTGCGTGAGGCGTCTCTCGCTTGGGTCAAAAGACTGCAATACGGTCTGAATCCGTCGTACGAAAGGTGGAAGTAGCCCGTTCGGCGTGTATGTTCCGGGGCCGAGAGCCTTGGAAGGGACCGATCCGTTGAACAAGAAGCTTGCGGCCGCGCTGTCCGGCGGTGCGGTACTCGTGCTCGCGCTGTCGGGTTGCAGCGACGACGAGGGCGACAAGGTGAACGACTGGGCGAAGACGTTCTGCGACCAGGCGAAGCCTCAGATCCAGAAGCGGGCCGACGCCCACCAGATCATCATCTCGACGGCGGCCGACAGCAAGCCCGCCGAGATCCAGGCCGCCGACTCGAAGGCGTTCCAGGACATCGCCGACGCCGACCGGGCGCTCGCCAAGGCCGTCGAGAGCGCCGGGGCGCCGCCGGTCGAGAACGGCGAGAAGGTCCAGCAGGACGCGATCAAGGAGCTCAACGCGACCGCGGTGGCGTACGAGGGGCTCAAGAAGCAGGTCGACGCGCTGGACCCGACGAACCAGCAGAAGTTCGCGGACGGGCTCCAGAGCGTCGCCGACGGTCTGACCAAGATCGAGAAGATGGACCAGAACGCCCTGTCGAAGCTGGAGGAGGGCGAGCTGGGCCAGGCGATGGCCAAGCAGCCCGGCTGCCAGAAGCCCACCGCCTCGACCCCGCCGAAGGCCTCCGGTTCGGCGGCGCCGAACCCCGGCTCCACCTCCGACTCCTCCGGCAAGGGTTCGGACCCGTCGGATGCCGGGTCGGAGCCCACGGGGAAGGCCTCCACGAAGCCGAGCAAGAAGGCGACGGCGACCAAGAGCGAGTAGGCCGACGCGGGCCGCGCCGATCCCAAGGGCGCGGGCCGCGCGGATTCGGGGCCCGCGCGGATCCCGCGGGCGCCGGCCGGTGTCACGCGGATCCCGCGGGCGCCGGCCGCTCCGATCCCGTGGGCCTCGCGCGGGCCCACCGGCCCGCAGGGCCCCGCCGAGGCGGCGATCGGCCGTCCGTCGCCGGGTCGGCCGCCCGGTTGTCGGTGGCGGCGGTCACAATGGAGCGGTGAGTACGACCAGCCTGCCTCCCCGCCTCCCGGTGCCCGCGCACGCCGCCCGTCTGCGCGAGGCCCTGCTCGCCGCCGACTTCACCGCCGACGGACTGCTCGACCGCCTCGGCGCCCCGGCCTACGCGGCGCTCGCCCGCAGCGAGACCGTGCCCGCCCTGCGCGCCACCCGCGGCGACTCCCCGCTGGAGACCCTCGTCCGGCTCTTCCTGCTCCAGCAGACCGTCGGGCACGAGCGGGCCGCCGCCGCGCTGCCGCTCGCCGAGGCCCTCGCCGACGGCTGGGTGGTCCGCGAGGACGGCACGGTCTCCGCGACGGTCGACGTCCGGCCGTACGGCGGGCCGGACGGCGAGGACTGGTTCATCGTCTCCGACCTGGGCTGCGCCGTCGGCGGAGCCGGAGGCATCGGGAAGAAGGACGAAGGGGTCGTCCTCGGCGTCGGTGGGGCCTCCACCACCCTCGCCGGGATCACGGTCCGTACACCGGTCTCCTCCGCGCTCGACCTCGGCACCGGCTCCGGCATCCAGGCGCTGCACGCCGCCCAGCACGCCACCCTGGTCACCGCCACCGACCTCAACCCGCGGGCCCTGGACTTCACCCGGCTCACGCTCGCGCTCTCCGGGGCGCGGGAGGCCGAGCTGCTCACCGGCTCGCTCTTCGAGCCGGTCGACGGCGACAGGTACGACCTGATCGTCTCCAACCCGCCGTTCGTGATCTCCCCCGGCGCCCGGCTGACCTACCGGGACGGCGGGATGGGCGGCGACGACCTGTGCCGCACGCTGGTGCGGGAGGCCGGCGAGCGGCTCAACGACGGCGGTCACGCCCAGTTCCTCGCCAACTGGCAGCACGTCGAGGGCGAGGAGTGGCAGGACCGGCTGCGGTCCTGGGTGCCCGCCGGCTGCGACGCCTGGATCGTGCAGCGCGAGGTCCAGGACATCACCCAGTACGTGGAGCTCTGGCTCCGGGACAGCGGCGACCACCGCGGTGACCCGGAGGCGTACGAGGAGGCGTACGGGCGCTGGCTCGACGAGTTCGAGGCCCGCAAGACCCGCGCGGTGGGCTTCGGCTGGATCACGATCCGGCGGAACGAGGCGGTGTCCTCCGGCGCCGTCGAGCCCTCGATCGTCGTCGAGGAGTGGCCGCACCCCGTCGAGCAGCCCCTCGGTCCCACCGTCCTCGCCCACTTCGAGCGCCAGGACTATCTGCGCACCCGCGACGACGCCGCGCTGCTCGCCGACCGGTTCGCGCTCGCTCCCGAGGTGGTGCAGGAACAGGTCGGGCTTCCCGGCGCCGAGGACCCCGAGCACGTGGTCCTCCGGCAGAACCGGGGCATGCGGCGGGCCACCAGGGTCGACCACGTCGGCGCCGGGTTCGCCGGAGTCTGCGACGGCACCCTCAGCGCCGGCCGCATCCTCGACGCGATCGGGCAGCTGATGGGTGAGGACCCGGTGATACTGCGGGACCGCACCCCGCAGGCGATCCGGCTGCTCGTGGAGGAGGGCTTCCTGCTGCCCGTCGGCGAGGAGGACTCCGAGGGGAACCCGGGGGAGAACTCCGGGGAGTACCCCGCTTGATACGCATCGAGCTGGACGAGGCCTCGCTCGGGGCGACCCGGATCGCGATCAGCCCGCTGCGGGACGCGTTCTGCTCGATGCACCTCGCGCTGCCGCGTCGGCACCCCTCCTGGCCGTACCAGGAGTGGGTCGGGCAGGCGCGCGAGGTGTGGCGCGAGGACGACCGGCTCCGGCCACTGTGGGACCTGTTCGCCGACGGGCGGTACGAGGTCTCCGACTTCCTGCTGCCCCGGCCCGTCGGCACCGTCCACGTCCAGGAGGAGCTCGACCTGCTGCGGGCCACCGACCCCGCGTTCGTCCGCGAGCAGGTCGCCGTCTGCTACCCCGGCATGGCCGACGCGCCCTTCGTACAGCCGTATCTGAAGGACCCCGAGGCGGCCTGCGCGGCGCTCGCCGACGCGTACGCGGCCTACTGGGAGGGCGCCATCGCGCCGTACTGGCCTACGATGCGGAGACTCGTCGAGGACGAAGTGCTGGTCCGGGCCAGGACGTTCGCGACCGAGGGCGTCGACGCGCTGTTCGCCGGCCTGGAGTCGCGGGCGCGGTGGGACCCGCCCGTCCTCGAACTGACCAAGCACCTCGAAGCCGAGTACGCGGCCGGGGAGCGCCGGCTCGTCCTCGTGCCGCTGGTCTTCGCCGAGGGCTGCCGGCTCTACTCGACGGACGACCCCGAGGTCATGGCGGTCGGCTTCCAGGCCAGGGGCGCCGCCGCCCTGCGCGAACCGCCCGAGCCCACCGCCGAGGACCGGCTCGGTCTGATGCTCGGGCGGGGCCGGGCGGCGGTCCTGCGCGAGCTGGGCGGGCCGCTGACCACAGCCGGGCTCGCCGACCGCCTCGGGCTGGCGCCCAGCACGGTCTCCGAGCATCTGTCGGTGCTGTCGGAGGCCGGTGTGGTCACCCGGCACCGGGTCGGGCGCTCGGTGTACTACCAGCTCACGGACATGGGTCGCTCGCTGCTCGCCCTGCTCGCGGGGGAGGGCGTCCTGCACGCGGTGGCGTAGGTCCCGCGTGGGGCTCGCGACGGCGCAGGACCCCGGGTCCCGGCTCGCGGTGACACAGGACCCCGGGTCCCGGCTCGGCGCGCGCGACGCCGCAGGCCCCGCCGGCCGGCCGTGTCCCGACGATTCGGGGGCTCCCGAATCGATGGCCGGGCCGTCGCGCCGGCTCCTACCGTCCGGCGCATGCTCGCAATCGAGGCGGACGCGCTGCGCCGCACCTACACCAGCAGGACCGGGTGGCCGAAGGCCCGGCGGACCGATACCGAGGCCGTGCGCGGCGTCACCTTCGAGGTGGCGCCGGGGGAGCTGTTCGGCCTCCTCGGGCCCAACGGCGCCGGGAAGACCACCACGATCAAGATGCTCAACACCCTGCTGCTGCCGACCTCCGGCACGGCCCGGGTGTTCGGCCACGACGTGGCCCGCGACCCCGTCGCCGTACGCCGCCGGATCGGGTACGTCTTCGGCGGCGACCGGGGGCTGTACGACCGGCTCTCCGCGCTCGACAACCTGCGCTACTTCGCGGAGCTGTACGGCGTCCCGGCCCGCGAGCAGAAGCGGCGCATCGCCGAACTCCTGGATCTCGTCGGTCTCCTGGGCCGGGAGAAGGAGCGCGTCGAGGGCTACTCGCGCGGCATGCGGCAGCGCCTCCACATCGCCCGCGGTCTGCTCCACCGCCCCGACGTCCTCTTCCTCGACGAGCCGTCCATCGGCGTCGATCCGGTCGCCGCCCGCGATCTGCGCCGGACGGTCGCCGATCTGACGACGGCCGGTACGACCGTGCTCCTCACCACCCACTACATGGCCGAGGCGGACGAGCTCTGCGACCGGATCGCCGTGATCGCGGGCGGCCGGATCCGTGCCCTCGGCACCCCCGACAGCCTCAAGTCCCTCGTCCGGGAACGGGATGTGCTGGAGATCGAGGCGTACGGGGTGGACGAGGAGCGGCTGGACCGCCTGCGGCGGGTACCGGGGGTGCGGGGAGTGTCGGTCGAGGAGCGGGGCGCGCTGCAGACCGTGACGGTGCAGACCGGGCGGGGGGCCGCCGAGTTGCACGGACCGGTCCTGGCGGAGCTCGACGGGGTACGGATCGGACGGGTCACGAGCCGTGAACCGTCGCTGGAGGACGCCTACATCGCGATCGTGGAGGGGGCGGCCGACGGCGCAGCCGCGGCGGGGGCGGTGTCGGGATGAGCGTCGACACGGCCCTCCTGAGGCGCGTTCCGCGGCTGGTCCTCGTCGGGGTGCGGACCCATGTCTCGTACATGTCGCGCTCCCCGATCGAGATCACCTTCGCCGTTCTCGTCCCGCTCGTCTACGCGACCCTCGCCGTCTATCTGTTCCGTGCCGCCGGGGACCCCGACCGGCTGCTCACCGCCTCCGTCGGGGCCGGACTCATGGGCATCTGGGGCTCGGTGCTCTTCGGATCGGGCGGCGCGGTGCAGAACCAGCGCTGGCTCGGCACCCTGGAGAGCCTGGTCGTCGCCCCGACGCCGTTGGCGCTCGTGCTGCTCCCGATCACCCTCGCGACCGCCGTCATCGGCACGTACGCGATGGGCGCGACGGTCCTGTGGGGCGTGCTGCTCTTCGACGTGCCGCTCGACTTCGCGCACCCGCTGCTCTTCCTGGTCGCCGTCCCCGTGTGCGTCCTCGCGCTCGGCATGACCGGGCTGCTGCTCGCCGCCACCTTCGTCCTGCTGCGCAACGCGAACGCGCTGGCCAACCCGCTCGACACCCCCGTCTGGCTGCTGTCCGGGCTCCTCGTGCCCGTCACCGTGCTGCCCGCCTGGACCCATCCGGTCTCCTGGGCGCTGCCCACGACCTGGGGCGCGCGGGCCGTGCACGCGGCGACCTCCGGCGGGGAGGTGCTCGCACCGCTGCTCGCCGCCGCCGCGCTCGGGGCCGGCTACGCGCTGGCCGCCGTCCTCGTCCTCGGGCGGGTGGAGCGCCGGGCGCGCGCCGCCGCCACCCTCGCCCTCACCTGAAAGGCACGCCTCCCATGTTCCGTTTCCTCGGCACCGCGCGGCTCGTCGTCGTCGGCGGGGCGATCTCCTACCGGGCGCTGTTCAACTGGACGACCCCGCCGATGTTCATCGGAACCCTGCTGGTGGGGCCGCTCTTCCAGGTCCTCTTCTTCGTCTTTCTCGGCAGGGAACTGGGCGTCGCCGACGACCGGTTCTACCTTGTCGGGAACGCCGTCCTCGCGGCTTCCGCCTCCTGCGTGTACGGCGGCACGATGGCCGTCGCCAACGAGCGCCGGTACGGCACGCTCGGCGCCGTCCTGCTCTCGCCCCGGCACCGGGTTCCGCTGTGGATCGGCCGGGCCCTGCCGTATGTGCTCAACGGGCTGTTCGTCAGCGCCTTCGTGCTCACCGCGGCCTCCCTCGTCCTCGGTCTGCCGGTGCCCGCCGGGGCGCTGCCCGGGCTCGGTCTCGTGCTGCTCGTCGCGGCCGGTGCCTGCTCGGCGTTCGGGCTCGCCCTCGGCGCGCTCGGGCTCCGCTTCCGTGACGTGTTCCTGGTGTCGAACGTGGCCAGTTCCGTACTGCTCCTGCTGACCGGCGCGGCCGTTCCCCGGGACACGCTGCCGCCGTGGATGCGGGCCGCCGGTGAGCTGCTGCCGCTCACCCACGCGGCGGACGCGGCACGCGGGCTGACCGCCGGGGGAGGGCTCGACCGGGCCCTGCTCGGGGCGGAGCTCGCGGTCGGCGCCGGGTGGGCGCTGCTCGCCGTCGTCCTGCTCGGTGCCTTCGAGCGGGGCAGCCGGAGGCGGGCCACGCTCGACACGATGTGACGGAAGAGGGGGCGAGAGGCGGATCACTACCGGCCATCTTCGTGAAACCGTCCGGGACGCTCCGCGTCGTTCACCCGGAATTCGCGCCCACGACGCCCGGAGGTGTCAGCCTCGGCAGCGGGAGACGAACACCGCACGTGAACGGAACGGGGTACGGGCATGGAGAGCGGGCCGGCGATCTTCGCGGGGGCGGCGTTCACGCTGTTCGGAGGCGCGCTGCTGCTGTGGACCACCGTGCGGACGATGCACCGTGAGCCCGTCGCGTACGGGGTCGCGCCGCGCACCGCGATCGCGGTGACGGGCGTCTTCGGAGCCGCCTCCCTGGTCCTCGGCGTCTGGTGCTTCGGCCGCCTCTGACCCTTGGGGAGGGTCCCTCCGGATCCGGTCCCGATCGCCTTCCCGATCCCTCCCCGGAGACTCCGGAGCGGACGGCCCGCCCCGCCCGACCGGGAGTCCGGGCGGCAGGAATGCCAGGACTCGGGTTACCGTTCGAGTGGCCGTTGCGGGCTTTCGCCGTTTGACACGGGGGCGGGTTGTACCGTCACACTCCGCAGCGACGGGAGCGTCACCGTCCGTGCCGCTGCCGTGCGTGCCAGCACCGTACGTGCCAGAGAGTGTCGATCCGGAGAGAAGAGCGAAGTTGTCCCCGACCAGCGAAGCCGCACACGGCGGCCGCCGACTCGTCATCGTCGAGTCGCCTGCCAAGGCGAAGACGATCAAGGGCTACCTCGGCCCCGGCTACGTCGTCGAGGCGAGCGTCGGGCACATCCGAGACCTCCCCAGCGGTGCCGCGGAGGTGCCCGAGAAGTACACCGGTGAGGTGCGCCGTCTCGGCGTCGACGTCGAGCACGACTTCCAGCCCATCTATGTCGTCAATGCCGACAAGAAGGCGCAGGTCAGGAAGCTCAAGGAGCTCCTCGCCGAATCCGACGAGCTCTTCCTCGCCACCGATGAGGACCGCGAGGGCGAGGCCATCGCGTGGCACCTCCAGGAAGTCCTGAAGCCCAAGGTCCCGGTCCACCGGATGGTCTTCCACGAGATCACCAAGGACGCGATCCGCGAGGCCGTCGCCAACCCGCGCGAGCTGAACCAGCGCATGGTCGACGCCCAGGAGACCCGCCGCATCCTCGACCGCCTGTACGGCTACGAGGTCTCGCCGGTCCTGTGGAAGAAGGTCATGCCGAAGCTGTCGGCCGGCCGCGTGCAGTCCGTCGCCACCCGGCTCGTCGTCGAGCGGGAGCGCGAGCGCATCGCCTTCCGTTCCGCCGAGTACTGGGACCTCACCGGCACCTTCGCCACCGGCCGCTCCGGTGACGCCTCCGACCCGTCGCAGCTGGTCGCGCGCCTCGCGGCGGTCGACGGCAAGCGGGTCGCGCAGGGCCGTGACTTCGGCCCCGACGGCCGGCTCAAGAGCGAGAGCGTGCTCCACCTGGACGAGGCGAACGCCCGGAGTCTGGCGGCCTCGCTCGCCGACACCGCGTTCTCCGTGCGGTCGGTCGAGTCGAAGCCGTACCGCCGCTCCCCGTACGCCCCCTTCCGGACCACCACCCTCCAGCAGGAGGCGAGCCGCAAGCTGGGCTTCGGTGCGAAGGCGACCATGCAGGTGGCGCAGAAGCTGTACGAGAACGGCTTCATCACCTACATGCGTACGGACTCCACGATCCTCTCCGACACCGCCGTCTCGGCGGCGCGGGCGCAGGTCACGCAGCTGTACGGCGCCGACTACCTGCCGGAGAAGCCCCGCGTCTACGCGGGCAAGGTCAAGAACGCGCAGGAGGCGCACGAGGCGATCCGCCCTTCGGGTGATCGTTTCCGCACTCCCGCGGAGACCGGTCTGACCGGCGACCAGTTCCGCCTCTACGAGCTGATCTGGAAGCGGACCGTCGCCTCCCAGATGAAGGACGCGACCGGGAACTCGGTCACCGTGAAGATCGGCGGCCGGGCCGCCGACGGCCGCGACGCCGAGTTCAGCGCGTCCGGCAAGACGATCACCTTCCACGGCTTCATGAAGGCCTACGTCGAAGGCGCCGACGACCCGAACGCCGAGCTCGACGACCGCGAGCGGCGCCTGCCGCAGGTCGCCGAGGGCGACGCGCTGACCGCCGACGGGATCACCGTCGACGGCCACGCCACCAAGCCGCCGGCCCGCTACACCGAGGCCTCGCTGGTCAAGGAGCTGGAAGAGCGCGAGATCGGCCGCCCGTCGACGTACGCGTCGATCATCGGCACGATCCTCGACCGCGGCTACGTCTTCAAGAAGGGCACGGCCCTCGTGCCGTCCTTCCTGAGCTTCGCCGTCGTCAACCTCCTGGAGACGCACTTCGGGCGACTCGTCGACTACGACTTCACCGCCCGGATGGAGGACGACCTCGACCGCATCGCGCGGGGCGAGGCCAAGTCCGTGCCGTGGCTGAAGCGTTTCTACTTCGGTGAGACCGAGGGCGGTACGGCCGCCACCGGCGGCGCCGCGGACGCCGGCAACGGCGACGGAGACCACCTCGGCGGTCTGAAGGAGCTCGTCACCGACCTCGGCGCGATCGACGCCCGCGAGATCTCGTCCTTCCCCGTCGGCAACGACATCGTGCTCCGCGTCGGCCGCTACGGCCCGTACGTCGAGCGCGGCGAGAAGGACGCCGAGGGCCACCAGCGCGCCGACGTCCCCGAGGAGCTCGCGCCCGACGAACTGACCATCGAGCTCGCCGAGGAGCTGCTCGCCAAGCCGAGCGGTGACTTCGAGCTGGGCGCCGACCCGGTCAGCGGCAACCAGATCGTCGCGAAGGACGGCCGCTACGGCCCGTACGTCACGGAGATCCTGCCCGAGGGCACCCCGAAGACCGGCAAGAACGCGGTGAAGCCGCGCACGGCCTCCCTCTTCAAGTCGATGAGCCTCGACACCGTCACCCTGGAGGACGCGCTCCGGCTGATGTCCCTGCCCAGGGTCGTCGGCGCGGACGCCGAGGGCGTCGAGATCACCGCGCAGAACGGCCGCTACGGCCCGTACCTGAAGAAGGGCACGGACTCGCGGTCGCTCACCGAGGAGGAGCAGCTCTTCACGGTCACCCTCGAAGAGGCGCTCGCGATCTACGCCCAGCCGAAGCAGCGGGGCCGGGCCGCGGCCAAGCCGCCGCTGAAGGAGCTGGGCACCGACCCGGTCAGCGAGAAGCCCGTGGTCGTCAAGGACGGGCGCTTCGGCCCGTACGTGACGGACGGCGAGACCAACGCCACCCTGCGGACCGGCGACAGCGTGGAGGACATCACGCCGGAGCGCGGCTACGAGCTCCTCGCGGAGAAGCGGGCCAAGGGACCGGCGAAGAAGACCGCCAAGAAGGCCCCGGCCAAGAAGACGACCACCGCGAAGAAGACGGCCACGAAGACGGCGGCGAAGAAGACCACCGCCACCAAGGCCACGGCCGCCAAGAAGACGGCCGCGAAGACGACGACGGCGAAGAAGACGACCGCCGCCAAGAAGACGGCGGCGGCGAAGCCGGAGTAGTCCCGGCAGGACCTCGAAGGGTGGGGTGGAGGCAGCGGCCTCCGCCCCGCCCTTCGCCTTGTCACAGGCTCGTCCGGATGTTCGGGCGGAGGCCGCGGGGAGCAATCCCGTCCGGATAGGGTGGACGGATGACGCGAGCAGAGCAGCCAGACCGCCTCGGCGATTTCGACGCCGCACTCGTCGCGGATTCGGGGGAGCGTGCCGTACGCGCCCTCTTGCGCCATCAGCCGTTGCGCAGACTGTGGAGCGCCCAGCTCGTCGGCAGCACCGGCGACGCCCTCGCCCTGCTCGTGCTCGTCCTCCTCGGCCTCCAGGCGGCCGTCACCGAGGGCGCGCTCGGAGGCGGCGAGCGGGGTGCCGCGCTCGCCGTGGCCGCCGTCGTCGGCGCACGGCTGCTCGCCTCGCTCCTCTTCGGGGCCGTCCTCCTCGGGCCGCTGACCGCCCTCACCGGGCCCGGCGGGGCGCTCGACCGTCGCTGGACCATGATCGGCGCCGACGCCGTCCGGATCGCGCTGCTCGTCATCGCACCGCTGTGGATCGACTGGACCCCCGGCAACGCCCTCTGGTACCTCCTCGGCACCGTGTTCGTCACCGGTGCGGCCGAGCGGCTCTGGACGATCAGCCGCGAGGGTGCCGCACCCGCGCTGCTGCCCTCCCCGCCGATCGAGGGCGGGGCCGTAAGGCCGCTGCCCGACCACCTCGGCGCGCTGCGCCGGCTCTCCCAGCGGACCGGCTTCCTCGCCGTCCCGGCGGCGGCCGCCGTCCTGCTCGTCGCCACCCTGGTCGGCAATCTGCTGGGCGCCGGCATCGACTGGTTCACCCTGCACCAGGCCGCCCTCGGCTCGTACGTCGCCGCCGGGCTCTTCGCCGCCTCCGTCACCGTCCTGTACGCGATGGCGCTCCCCGGCGGGGCGACGCCCCGGCCCCGCTCGCCCCTGGAGGGCCTGCGCCGCCCGGCCGGCGAGAAGGGCCGTACGGGAGCCGTCTCCCCGCTCGTCCTGGCCTGCGCCACCGTCGCCGGGGCCATCGCCGCCGCCGCGTCCGTCGCCGTCCTCCACGCCTACGACCTGGGCGGTGGCCCGGTCACGTACGCCCTCCTGATCCTGGCGCTCAGCGGTGCCACCGCCGTCGGCATCCGCACCGCGAGCAAGGTCCTGCCCGTCCTGTCCCGACGCCGGCTGCTGGCCCTCGTCACCGCCGTCACCGGCGTCGCGCTGATCGCGATGGGCCTGGTGCCGGACACGGCGACCGTGCTGTTCCTCGCCGTCCTCGCCGGATACGCGGCCGGAGTCGCCGCCCACACCGGCCACACCCTCGTCGACCAGGAGACCGAGGAGCCCCGCAGGGCCCGGACCACCGAGCACCTCCAGGCCACCGCCCGCGTCGCCATGGCCGTCGGCGCGCTCGCCGCGCCGCTGCTCGCCGCCGCGATCGGGCCGCACCGGCTCGCCTCCGGCGACTTCGTCCTCGCCCACGGCGGCGCCGCCTTCACGCTCGCCCTGATCGGCGCCCTGCTGCTGCCGGTCGCCGCGCTCGTCCTCGCGAAGACCGACGACCGGGCGGGCGTCCCGCTCCGCCGCGACCTGCGCGACGCGCTGCGCGGCTCCGACCCGGCGCAGGCGCCCGCCGCGACCGGCTTCTTCATCGCCCTGGAAGGCGGCGACGGGGCCGGCAAGTCCACCCAGGTGCAGGCACTCGCCGAGTGGATCCGCGCCAAGGGCCACGAGGTCGTCGTCACCCGCGAACCCGGCGCCACCCCCATCGGCAAGCGGCTCCGCTCGATCCTCCTCGACGTGTCGTCGGCGGGGCTCTCGAACCGCGCCGAGGCCCTGCTGTACGCGGCCGACCGCGCCGAACACGTCGACTCCCTGGTCCGGCCCGCCCTGGAGCGGGGCGCGATCGTCCTCTCCGACCGCTACATCGACTCGTCCGTCGCCTACCAGGGCGCGGGCCGTGACCTCTCCCCGACCGAGATCGCCCGTATCTCGCGCTGGGCGACCGACGGTCTCGTCCCGCATCTGACCGTGGTCCTCGACGTCTCCCCGGAGACCGCGCGGGAACGGTTCACCGAGGCGCCCGACCGCCTGGAGTCCGAGCCGCCGGAGTTCCACGCGCGCGTACGGGCCGGATTCCTCGCCCTCGCCGCCGCCGACCCCAGCCGCTACCTCGTCGTCGACGCCGGCCAGGAGCCCGAGGCCGTCACCACCGTCGTGCGCCACCGGCTCGACCGGATGCTGCCGCTCTCGGAGGCCGAGGTGAAGGCCGTCGAGGAGGCCCGCCGGAAGGCCGAGGAGGAGGCGCGCAGGAAGGCCGAGGAAGAGGCCGCCCGCAAGGCCGAGGAGGAGCGCCTGGAGCGCGAGCGCCAGGAGCAGCTCGCCAAGCTCCGTGCCGAGGAGGAGGAGCGCAAGCGGCGCGAGGAGGAAGAGGCGCGCCGCCTGGAGGCCGAACGCCAGGCGGAGGAGGCCCGGCGCCGGGCCGAGGAGGCCCGGATCGCCGCCGAGGCCGCCGCCGAGGAGGAGCGGAAGCGACTCGCGGCCGAGGAGAAGGCCCGCCAGGAGGAGCAGGAACGACTCCGCAAGGAGGCCGAGGAAGAGGCACGGCTGCGGGCCGAGGCGGAGGAGCGCCGCCTGGAGAAGCAGCGCAAGGCCGAGGAAGCCCTGCTCCGTGCCGAGGAGGCCCGCCGGATGGCCGAGGCCGCCTCCGCCGCGAAGGCGGCCGAGGAAGCCGCGGCGAGGGCCGCGGCCGAGAAGATCGCGGCCGAGGCGGCGGCCAAGGCCGCAGCCGAGCGGGCGGCGGCCGAGCGGGCCGCGGCGGAGATCGCGGCCGCCCAGCGCGCCGAGGCGGCGAAGGTCGCCCGGCAGCGGGCCGCGGCCGAGAAGGCCGAGGCCGCGAAGAAGGCGGCGGAGGCCGAGGCGAAGGCCGCGGCCGACGCGAAGGCCGCTCAGGAGAAGGCGGCCACCGAGGCCAAGGCCGCTCAGAAGAAGGCGGAGGCCGAGGCGAACGCGGCCGCCGCCGCGCGGAAGGCCGCCGCCGAGGCCGCCGAGCTCTCGGCGAACGAGGTCACCCAGCCGACCCCGATCGTGAAGCCCGGGGCCGTCGCGAAGCCGGACGCCGCGGCGAAGCCCGACCCCCGGACGGCCGTACGGCAGGACCCGGAGCCGGACGGGCCGACGGTGTCGCCCGACGAGATCACCGTGGCCACCCCGATCGTGAAGATGACGAAGCCGGAGGCCGAGACGACCGTCCTGCCCCAGGTCGGTGGGGCGCGGGGCGTGGACGAGACCGCGGTCCTGCCCGCCGTACGGGACACCGAGTCGACCGCCGTGCTGCCCTCCGTACGGGCCGACCGGGTGCCTCCCGTACGGGCCGATCGGGCGTCCGACCCCGCCGACCGGGTGCCGCAGGGCATCTTCCGCGACGCGCGGGAGGAGCCGCACGGGGCGAACGACCGGACCCGTGAGCTGCCCCAGCTCGACGAGAACGGCCGGCCGCGCAGCCGCTCCGACTGGGCCGAGGAGACCCCGCTCGACGATCTCCCGACGCTCGCGGACGAGCTGTTCGGCCCGCACGACGACGAGGACGAGGGCCCGCGGCGCCGCCGCTGATCCTCTTCCCCGGCCTTGGGGGTGGAGCTGGCTCCACCCCCAAGCCGGAAGCCAGCTCCATGCCGCTGTGAGCCGCGTTTTTCTAGCGTTGTCGGCATGAAGACGACTGCAGTGCCGGAGGGCGGCGCCCACGCCCGGGAAGCCGCCCTCGCTCCGGGAGCCGCCCACGTCCCGGGAGCCGCCCTCGCGGATGCCGCCCTCGCCCTCGACGGGGTGGGACGGACGTACGGACGCGGGGCCCCGGCGCTCGAACGGGTGAGTCTGGTCGTGCCGCGCGGCCGGTTCATGGCGGTGATGGGCCGGTCGGGTTCCGGCAAGTCCACCCTGCTGCGGTGCGCGGCGGGACTCGAACGGCCGACGACCGGGACGGTACGGATCGGCGGCACCGACCTCGCCACCCTGAAGACCGCCGGTCTCACCCGGCTCCGGCGCGACCGGGTCGGCTTCGTCTTCCAGTCGCTGAACCTCGTCTCCGCCCTCAACGTGCGGGAGAACGTCACCCTCCCGCTGCTCCTCGCCGGAGCCCGCGAGGGCCGGGCGCTCGACGCCCGCGCCCTCGCCGGTCTCGAGGCGGTCGGGCTCGCCGACCGGGCCGAGGACATCCCGGAGAACCTGTCCGGCGGCCAGCGCCAGCGGGTGGCCGTCGCCCGTGCCCTGGTCAACGAACCCGAGGTGGTCTTCGCCGACGAGCCGACCGCCGCGCTCGACCCGGTCACCGCGGCGGGGGTCCTCGCCCTGCTGCGCCGCGCGGTCGACGAGCGGGGCACCACGGTCGTCCTCGTCACCCACGACCCGGTGGCCGCCGCCTGGACCGACGAGGCCGTGTTCCTCGACGGGGGCCGGCTCGTCGGGCGGCTCGACCGTCCGGACGAGTCCGGGGTACGGGAGATGCTCGGCGCGCACGCGCCCGCCGGCCACGCCGGCGCCGGCTTCCACCGTGTGGCGGTGGCCCGATGACATCACTGGGGAACCCCGCGGTCCGGCTGCTCGCCGCCCGCTCCCTGCGCTCGCACCGGAAGGCGTGGGCGGCCGTGTTCGCCGCCGTCGCCGTCACCACCGCGCTGCTCGGGGCCCTGGCCCTCGCCGCGGGCTCGGCCGGGCTCGGCCACGCGCGCGTGGAGCGGTACGCGGCCGCGGCCGTCGTCGTCGCCGGGGACCAGGAGGTCCGCTGGACGACGAAGCCGTGGGGCGGCGAGCCGACCACGGAGACGGCCGGACTGACCGAGCGGGTACGGGTGCCGGGCGCGGCCGTCGACGTGGTGCGGGCCGTTCCCGGGGTCCGGGCGGCGGTGCCGGACCACACCTTCGCCGTACGGGAGCAGGGGGCGGACGGTCCCCAGGACCGGCGCGTGTACACCGGGCGGTCCTGGGAGGCGGCCCGACTCGCTCCGTACCGGCTCGTGGAGGGCCGGGAGCCCCGCACGGCGGACGAGGTCGTGACGGGTGGCGGTGCCGGTGGCGGCGCGGGTGCGGGTGCTCGTGCCGGTGTCGCGGCCGGGGTCCGGGTCGGGGACGTCGTGGCCGGGCGGAAGGTCGTCGGTCTCGCCGAAGGGCCCGCCGCGCTGTACGTCACGGCGGCGGAGGCGCGGAAGCTCGCCGGGCACGCGGGCGCCGCCGACGCCGTCGGGGTGCTCGCCCGGCCCGGCGTCCCCGTGGACACCCTCCACGCGCGCGTACGGGCCGCCCTGGACCGGGCCGGACTCAAGGACACCGCCTCGGGCCGGCCGCTCCGGGCACTCACCGGCGACGGCCGGGGCGGTGCCGAGCACCTCGCCGCGCCCCCCGCGCGCATGGAGCTCCTCCGACTGCTCGCCGCCGTCTCCGGGACCCTCGTCCTCGTGGCCGTCCTCGTCCTCGCCTCGCTCGTCGCGCAGGCCCTCCAGCAGCGTGCCGCCGAGCGGGAGCTGCTGCTCTCGGTCGGGGCGACCCCCCGTCAGATCCGGGCGGCCGCGGGCCGGGAGGTGACCCGGGTGGCGGGGCTGGCGGCGCTGCTCGGCGCGGTCGCGGCCGTACCGGTGTTCCTGGGGCTGTGGTCGGCGCTGCGGGGCCGTACCGGAGTCGTACCGGAAGGCCTCGAACTGCCCGTCCCGCCCTGGCTGTTCGCCGCCGTCCTCGTCGCCGCCGGTGTCGTGCTGGGCATCACCCGGCTCGTCGCCCTCTCCGCGACCCGGAAGCCGGGGCGGCCGGGGAAGGGGAGTGTGCGGAAGGTCGTCGGGATGGTGCTGCTCGTGCTGGGCGCGGGATCGGCCGGAGCGGCCGGTGTCCAGGGCGGCGGGGCGGCGGCCGCCGCGGCCGGAGCCGCCACGGTGACGCTGGTCGCCGGATGCGCGGTGCTCGGGCCGTGGATCGCGGGGGCCGCCATGAAGGTCCTGGACCGGCCGTTCCGCCGGCTCGGCGGTGCGCCCGGACGGCTCACGGCGGCCGGTGCGGGCGCCCACTCGCGCCGGCTCGGGGCGGCGCTCGTCCCGGTCGTCCTCGTCACCTCCTTCGCCCTGGTGCAGCTCTCGGCGGGTACGACGATGGAACGCGCCGCCGACGCGCAGGCGCGGGCCGCGACGACCGCGGATCTCTCGCTCTCCGGTACGACGGCGGAGCGGGTGCGGAAGCTGCCCGGCGTCGACACGGCCACGGACGTGCTGCGTTCGACCGTCGTCCTGGCCCGGACGGAGGCCGGTACGCCGCGCCTCGACCGGCTGCCGGTCCTCGGCGTGGACGCCGCGGGCCTGGCCGGCACGCTCGACCCCGGTGTCGTCGCCGGTGACCTGGCCGGACTCGCCCGGCCGGGCACGGTGGCGGTCGGTGCGGCCATGGCCGACTCCCTGGACGTGAAGCCCGGTTCGACGGTGGAGCTGCGGCTCGGCGACGGCGTCCGGAAGCGGCTGCGGGTGGTCGCGGTCTACGAACGCTCGCTCGCCCTGGGCGAGTTCCTGCTGCCGAAGGCCGAACTGGCCCCGCACATGAGCGATCCGTACCCCGCGCGCGTGCTGGCCGCCACGGAGGGGGGCTCCTCCGCCGCTCCCGTGACACCCGAACAGGTGACACTTCCGGGCGCCGAACTGAACGGGATCGTGTCGGCGGCGATCGTCTCCGCGATCGGCGGGCTCACCCTCCTCTCCGTCCTCAGCACCCTCACCCTGATCGGAGCCGGGCGGCGCGGTGAGCACCGGCTGCTCGGCCAGGTGGGAGCCTCGGCCGGTCAGCTGCGCCGGATGCTCGGCCTGGAGGCCGGGTTCCTGACCGTCACGGGTCTGATCGTCGGGGCCGTGGTGGGCGCGCTGCCGCTGACCGCCTTCGCCTGGGCGCTCACGGGCGGCCTGCCGTACCTGCCGCCCGAGCAGGCGGCGCTGATCGCCGGAGCGGTCGTGGTCACGGTGGTCGCGGGCGTGTTCCTGCCCTCGCGGCGGCAGCGGGCGTGAGCCGGGCCCGGGCGGCGGCGGCCCGGTCCGGCGCGCCGGACCCGTCCCGGGCGGGCACTCCGTCCCGGGCGGCGGCTCAGGCGTCGAGATAGGCGAGCACGGCGAGGACCCGGCGGTGGCCGCCGCTGTCGGTCGGCGGCAGGCCGAGCTTCAGGAAGACATTGCCGATGTGCTTGTGCACGGCCCGCTCGGTGACCACCATCGAGCGGGCGATCGTGCCGTTGTCGTGCCCCTGGGCCATGAGTTCCAGAACCTCGCGCTCGCGGGGCGTGAGGGAGTCCAGCGGGTCGTCGCGGCGGCGGGCGAGGAGTTCGGTGACGACCTCCGGGTCCAGGGCCGTACCACCGGAGGCGACCCGTTCCAGAGCGTCCAGGAACTCGTCCACCCGGCCCACCCGGTCCTTCAGGAGGTAGCCGACGCCCCGGGCGCCGCCGCCCAGGAGCTCGGCCGCGTAGGTCTCCTCCACGTACTGGGAGAGCACCAGGACCGGCAGATCCGGCAGCTGCTCGCGGGCCGCCAGCGCCGCTCGCAGCCCCTCGTCGCGGAAGCCGGGCGGCAGCCGTACGTCGAGGACGGCCACGTCCGGGCGGTGCTCCAGGAGCAGCGGCAGGATCTCGGGGCCGGTGGCGGCGACCCCGGCGACCTCATGGCCGGAGGAGGTCAGCAACAGCACCAGGCCCTCCCTCAGGAGGGCGTTGTCCTCGGCGATCACCACACGCACGGAAGCTCCACTTCGATCATGGTCGGGCCCCCTTCGGGGCTGGTCAGTCGTACGGTGCCGTCCAGCGCGGCGACCCGGCGGCGCATGCCGACGAGCCCGGAGCCGCCGCTCTCACCGGCCTCGGCCCCGCCACGGCCCTCGTCCTTCACGCGGACGCGGAGAGCGGTCGGTTCGCGGGTGAGGGCGACGGAGGCACGGGTGGCGCCGCTGTGCTTGGCGGCGTTGGTGAGGGCCTCGGCGACCACGAAGTACGCGGCGGCCTCGACGGCGGCGGGCGCGCGACGACCGTCGGCGGGCCGGGGGACGGAGGGTGCCGGTGCGGTGTCGGAGGCCCGGGGGCCGGCCGGTGCGGCCGCCGGTGCCGGTTCGCCGTCGGCGGCCCCGGCGCCGTCGGCCAGGCCCGTCACGGACACCCGCACCTCCAGGCCGCTGCTCGCGGCCAGCGCCCGTACCGCCCCGGTCAGTCCCCGGTCGGTGAGGATCGGCGGGTGGATCCCCCGCACCACGTGCCGCAGCTCGGCCAGCGCCTCCTCGGCCTGCGTCTGCGCGTCGTCGAGGAGTTTGCGGGCCGTCACGGGATCGGAGTCGTAGGCCCGTTTGGCCAGACCGATCCGCATGGAGAGCGCCACGAGACGGGCCTGCGCGCCGTCGTGCAGATCGCGTTCGATCCGGCGCAGCTCGGCGCCGTGCGCGGCGATCGCGCCCGCCCGGGTGGCCGTCAGCTGCTCGATGCGGGCGGCGAGCGCGGCGTCCCGGGCAGCCGAAGGGGCGGGCGTGAGCAGGATGCGGGACCACTCGGCCCCCAGATCGGCGAGCCGGCCGATCAGCGGCAGGGCCACCGGCCGCCGTCCCGCGAGCCCGGTCCCCACGCCGTCGACGATCAGCGCGGGCAGCCACAGCACCAGCGAGACGTACCAGAGCGCCATGCCGTAGAGCAGCTGTGCGGCGGCCCAGACCAGGTCCCGGCCGGTGCCGGGGTCGGTGACGGCGGTGCGCACGCGCGCGGGGAGCGGGCCTTCGAGCGGAAGGTACGCCTCCGGGACGGGCGTCCCGGTCCACGCGGCGGTGCGGTGCCGTTCCCGGCCGGCGAGCCGGCGCAGCAGCAGCACGCTCTCGGGGAGCACACCCGCGCCGATGACGGTGACGGTGAGGCAGGCCGCGAAGAGGGCGACTCCGGCCATCAGGTGGCAGAGGATCGCGATCGCGGCCCCGCTCAGCAGTTGGAGCGACGCCCGGGCCGCTTCCTTGATCGCGTCGCGCATACGGCCAGGTTATGCGGGAGGACCCGAGAGCCGCGGTGGTGCAGGCACCACCATCGGTCCGGGGGCGGGCACCGCTGTGCGGGGAGCCCGGGGCGACGAAGATCGAATCCGTACCGCCCGCACCTCTTTCCCCGCCTCCCGGGACCTTCCCGCTTCTACCCCTCGTTCCCCTCGGCTTCCCCGACCCACGGAGATTCCCATGCGCTTCCTGCTCTGGCTGCTGCTCGCGGCGGCGGTCCTCGGCAACGCCTACATCAACACCTTCGCCCACCTCGCCGGCGCCACCCACGTCGCGGCGAGCGTCTGCAGCGGGGTGGCGGTGCTGGGCTCGGCGATCGGCCTGTGGCTGACCCGCCCCCGCGCGGAGGCCCGATGACGGCACCCGGCGTGAAGCGGGAGGCGCCCGCTCCGACGCGCGCCTCCTCCGCTCCGACGCGCGCCTCCCCCGGACCGGCGGGGGCTGTCAGAGGACTGCCCCACAATGGAGGGCGTACCTGAGGAGGGGCAGACATGGCCGTATGGGACGACCTGGTCGGACAGGCGAAGGTCGAGGAGCAGCTCGCCGCCGCCGCGCGCGACGCCGACGCGCTCGTGACCGCCCATGCCGCCGGAGGCCCCGAGCCCGATGCCTCGAAGATGACGCACGCCTGGCTCTTCACCGGCCCGCCGGGATCCGGGCGGGCGACCGCGGCGCGGGCGTTCGCCGCCGCGCTCCAGTGCGTGAGCCCCGACCGGGCGCTCGGCGGAGCCCCCGGCTGCGGCTTCTGCGACGGCTGCCACACGACCCTCGTCGGCACCCACGCGGACGTCGAGATCGTCCGTACGGACCTGCTGTCCATCGGTGTGAAGGAGACCCGCGCCCTCGTCCGCCGCGCCCAGCTCTCACCGGCGGGCGGCCGCTGGCAGGTCATCGTCCTGGAGGACGCGGACCGGCTCACCGAAGGCGCGGGCAACGTCCTCCTGAAGGCCGTCGAGGAACCCGCCCCGCGCACGGTCTGGCTGCTCTGCGCGCCCTCCCTGGAGGACGTGCTGCCCACGATCCGCTCCCGCTGCCGGCACCTGACCCTGCGCACCCCGCCCGTGGAGGCCGTCGCCGACGTGCTCGTGCGGCGCGACGGCATCGACCCCGAGACGGCGCACGCCGCCGCCCGCGCCACCCAGGGCCACATCGACCGGGCGCGGCGGCTGGCCACCGACGAGCGGGCCCGCGCGCGCCGGAACGTCGTCCTCAAACTGCCGCTGCGGGTCGACGACATCGGCGGCTGCCTCAAGGCCGCCCAGGAGCTGGTGGACGCGGCGGCCGAGGACGCGAAGCAGGTCGCGGAGGAGATCGACGTCAAGGAGACCGACGAGCTGAAGGCGGCCCTCGGCGCGGCGCAGGGCGGGCGGATGCCGCGCGGCACGGCCGGGGCGATGAAGGAGCTGGAGGAGCGGCAGAAGCGCCGTCGGACCCGTACCCAGCGCGACAGTCTGGATCTCGCGCTCACCGATCTGACCGGCTTCTACCGTGATGTCCTGACGCTCCAGCTGCGCTCGCGATCCGCCCTCGCCAACACGGACGTGCAGGACGCGCTGGAGCGGATCGCCCGCGGCACCACCCCGGAGCGGACCCTCCGCCGTATCGAGGCGGTCCTGGCCTGCCGGGAGGCACTCGACCGGAACGTCGCGCCGCTGCTCGCGGTGGAGGCGATGACGATGGCGCTGCGGGGCTGACGGTGTTCTGGGCGCGGGTCCCGGGCCGGTCGGGGCGGTCGCGCCCGACGGGGGCCCGGGCGCGCGTCCCGGGCGGGTTCGCGAGGCCGGGCCCCAAGGGTGTCCCGTACCAGGCGATTGGACACGGTCCGTACCGGTCCGGATACGCTCCGGGCATGGATTCCAGGCGTTTGCTCCGTACGTCCGCCACGGCCCTCGCGGCCGCCGGGCTGATCCTCTCCGGCTGCTCGGGCGGCAGCGACGCGGCGGCGTCCCGCACCACCACGTCGGCCCCGCCGGCGGCGGCGCCCTCCTCCTCGCCGGGGGCCCTGAAGACGTTCTACGGCCAGAAGCTCGCGTGGCGCGACTGCGGGGTGCCGAGCTTCCAGTGCGCCACCCTGCGCGCCCCGCTGGACTACGCGAAGCCGGACGCGGGCGAGATCGAGCTGGCCGTCTCCCGGGTCCGGGCCACCGGCCCCGGCAAGCGGCTCGGTTCGCTGCTCGTCAACCCGGGCGGCCCCGGCGGCTCGGCCGTCGGCTACCTCCAGGGGTACGCGGGCATCGGCTACCCCGCCCCCGTCCGCGCCCGCTACGACATGGTGGCCGTCGACCCGCGGGGAGTCGCCCGCAGCGAGCCCGTCGAATGCCTGACGGGGCCGCAGATGGACACGTTCACCCAGGTCGACCAGACCCCCGACGACACCGCGGAGGTCAATGCGCTGAGCGCCGCCTTCAAGGTCTTCTCGGCGGGCTGCGCGAAGAAGTCGCGGGCGATCCTGCCGCACGTCTCCACGGTCGAGACGGCCCGTGACATGGACATCCTGCGGGCGGTGCTCGGCGACGAGAAGCTCAGCTACGTGGGGGCGTCGTACGGCACGTTCCTGGGAGCCACGTACGCCGAGCTCTTCCCGGGCCGGGTCGGCCGCCTCGTCCTCGACGGGGCGATGGACCCCTCGCTGCCGGCGATCGACCTCAACCGCGACCAGACCGCCGGTTTCGAGACCTCGTTCCGTGCCTTTGCCGCCGACTGCGTGAGCCGGCCGGACTGCCCGCTCGGTACGGGGTCGGTCGCGGCGGCCGGCGAGGCGCTGAAGAAGTTCTTCCGTGACGTGGACGCCGAGCCCGTGCCCACCGGAGAGAGCCGCGCGCTCGGCGAGTCGCTCGCCACCACCGGAGTGATCGCGGCGATGTACGACGAGGGCGCCTGGCCCCAGCTGCGCGAGGCGCTGACCCGGGCGATCGGCGGCGAGGGCTCGGGCCTCCTCGCCCTCGCCGACAGCTACTACGAGCGGGAACCGGACGGCGCGTACGCCAACCTCATGTTCGCCAACGCGGCCGTGAACTGCCTCGACCTGCCGGCCGCCTACGCGGGCCCCGCCGACGTCGCCAAGGCCGTCCCGTCCTTCGAGAAGGCCTCCCCGATCTTCGGCAGGGGTCTCGCCTGGGCCGCCTTGAACTGCACCTCCTGGCCCACCCCGGCCACCGGCGGCCCGCACCGCATCACCGCCGAGGGCGCCGCCCCGATCCTGGTCGTCGGCACCACCCGCGACCCGGCGACCCCGTACAAGTGGGCCCAGTCCCTGGCCGGCCAGCTGTCCTCCGGCACTCTGCTGACGTACGAGGGCGACGGCCACACCGCGTACGGCCGGGGCAGCGACTGCATCGACACGGCGATCAACGCCTACCTCCTGGAAGGCACCCCTCCGGCCGACGGAAAGCGCTGCTCATAGGCCCTCTCCGGGGGTGGTCGGAGCACCCCCGGAAACTGTGTAGACTTGGCGTCGCTGCTGCACCCACCATGGGTTCACACAGCGTGCCGCCTTAGCTCAGCTGGCCAGAGCAACGCACTCGTAATGCGTAGGTCTCGGGTTCGAATCCCGAAGGCGGCCCGGATTAGCCCCAGGACTCACTCGCCGTGACCTGGGGCTTTTTCATGCCCGGACACGACGGGGGAGTCGTGGGTGCCGGTGGTCGTGGTGTGCAGGAAGTCGTGGAGCAGTCGGACGAGTTCGTCCGGGCGGTCCTCGGGGACCAGGGTCCGGCTGCCCTCGATCTCGGCGAGGCGTCCTCGCGGGAAGAGCTCGGCCAGGCGTGGGCCGTGTTCGCGGGGCATCAGCCTGTCCCGTGTCGCCCAGGCCACGAGTACGGGTCCCTCGAAGGCGCGCATCTGCTCGGACCACTGGAGCAGTTGCCTCCTGGGTGGGGTGGACGTGAGGTATTTGGCCAGGTCGCGGCGGACGCCGGGGTCCGTGCGGGCGGGCCGGAACCAGGCGTCCGTGATCGCGTCGGGGATCGGGCGCTCGGTCATGGCGCCCCAGCCGTTCGGCGCCCGCCGTACCGGGCGCAGCCGCAGGAGATGCATCAGCAGGGCCAGGCCGCCCGGGATCGAGGCGGCCCGGACCAGGGACCGGCCCGGTCTGCCCGGCGGGTAGTTGTCGAACGCCTCGCAGGCGACGAGGGCGAGGCGGGCGATGCGCGCCGTACGGCCCTCGGACAGCAGCACTTGCGCACCGCCCCAGTCGTTGAGCACCAGCGTCACCTCGCGCAGGTCGAGCCGGTCGAGGAACTCCCCGACCAGGAGTGCCTGTCCGCGCAGCGACAGGTCGGCGTCCGGGCGCATCGGCGTGCGGTGGCTGCCCAGCGGCAGGGTGGGCAGCACGCACCGGTAGGTGCCGCGCAGGTCGGGGACGACCTTGCGCCACACCGTGTGGTCCATCAGCACTCCGTGCAGGAACACCAGGACGGGACCGTCGCCGCCGGTGTCCTCGTAGGCGATGGTTCCGGACGACAGCTCGACCTGGGGCATGGCCCTGCCTCTCCTCGTGTCCCACTCGGACGGACGGGCCGTTCGCCCGTGCGGGGTCCGGTCTGCGCCCCAACAACTACCACAGGTGTGGCACCACAGGTAGGGTGGTGCCCGGCAATCGACGGGTCGGGAAAGGGGCGGGCGGCGTGGCGGAGAACGCGAACCGGCGCAATCTGCTGCGGGATGCGGCGCTGGAGGTGCTGTCCGCCGAGGGCAGCCGCGGCCTGACCCATCGCGCGGTCGACGGCGCGGCGGGAGTACCCGCCGGGACGGCGAAGAACTACTTCCCCACCCGCGACGCACTGCTCGCCGCCGTCGCGGAGCGTTGCCTCGATCTCTTCCGGCAGGCGGGCACCCTGCCGACCGGCGCGACCGGCCCCACCGGGCGCGAGGACTTCGCCGCGCTGCTGTGCGGCCTGCTCGAAGAGGCCACGGGGCCGGGCCGGCGGCGTGTGCTCGCCTACCTCGAACTCCACGGCGAGGCGTCACGCAAGCCGTGGCTGGGCAAGGTGCTCGCGGAGATCTCCGCCATGGACTTCGCGACGATGGAGCGGCTCCAGCGCTCCGCCGGCTTCGACGTCACGCCGCAGCGCGCGCGTGTCGTCACCATGGCCGTCCACGCGGCCGTCGTCGATCTGCTGGCGCACCCTCGGGGCGTGCCGAACGGGGCGGGGCTCGACGACCTCGACGCGTTCGTCGGCGGGCTGCTCGACGTGGTCTATCCCCGGTCGCCCGCGGGCGGGTGACGCGCACTCGGCCCGGCGGCGCCCCGGGCCGAGGCCGGCGTGGCCGGGCGCGGTGCGCGTGGTCGGAGCCCCCCGCCTCGCGCGCGCCCGCCCGCTCACCCGCGGGCGCGCGCGAAGTGGACGGCCCCTTGCTTGGGGCATTGGTCTAGTCCAAACTGATCATTGACGAAGCCTCTGCAGAGTCGGCCGCGCACGGCCCGCAATGCCGCAGCCGGTCACGATCGACGGGTCGCGGTCATCGGATGAGGGGGATGCCATGTCAGAGAGGACGTCGGTCGCGGGGCTTCCCCGGGGAGGCCCGGGGGAACAGGGCTCGTTCGGCGCACAGCTCCAGGCGTTCCGCAGACGGGCCGGACTCAGCCAGGAAGCGGCCGCCGCACGGGCCGGGATCAGCACCCGGGCACTCCGCGACATCGAGCGCGGCCGGGTCAGGCGCCCCCAGTCGCGCACCCTCCAGCGACTGGCCGAAACCCTCGGACTGACCGGCGCCGAGCTGGTGGACCTGCTCGCCGCCACCCGTACCGGACCGTCCCGCGCCGCCGCCCGCCCGCGCCTGCTGATCCTCGGCCCCCTCTCCCTCCGGCGCGGCCAGAGCCCCGTCCCCGTCACCAGCCCGATGCTGCGCCGCCTGCTCGGGCTGCTGGCACTCAAGCACCCCGAGCCCTCCACCCAGCAGGAGATCACCGACACCCTCTGGCCCTCCGGGCCGCCGAGCTCCCACCAGAGCCTGATCCACACCTACGTCAGCCAGGTCCGCCGACTCCTCGAACCCGACGAACCGCGGACCGTTCCGTCGCTCACCGTCGCCCGGACGCCCACCGGCTACCTCCTCCAGGCGACCCGGAACCAGATCGACCTCGGCCACTTCGACGAGCTGCTCGCCCAGGCGGAACGCCTGCACCGCGCCGGGGACCCGGAGGCCGCGTACGAGACACTGACCCAGGCCCTTCAATGGTGGCGGGGGCCGGTGCTCGCCGACGCGGACCCCGTACTGCGCCAGCATCCGGCCGCGGTGGTGGCCAACGAACGCCGCGTCAAGGCGGTCCTGCTGCACGCCGACACGGCACTGCTGCTGCGCCGGCCCGAGGAGACCGTCCCGCTGCTCTGGGACATGGTGAACACCGAGCCACTCCACGAGGGCATGCACGCCCGGCTGATCCTCACCCTCGCCAGCTGCGGCGAACAGGCCGCCGCACTCAATGTGTTCAACCGCCTGCGCGACCGGCTCGACGAGGAACTGGGCATCGAGCCCAGCACCGAGGTCCGCGCCGCCCATCTGCGGGTACTGCGCCAGCAACTTCCCCTCGCACAGCGCCCCGACCGCCCCGCGGCGGCCGAGCGCCCGGCACTCACCACCGGCCCGCTCCCCGCCCAGCTGCCCGCCCGGGCCGGCTCCTACGTCGGGCGGCGCCGCCAGATGCGGGAGCTGGACGCCCTCGTCGCGCCCCACCCCGCCCTGCGCTCGCACGTGGTGGCCGTCGTCGGCGCGCCCGGAGTCGGCAAGACCGCCCTCGCCAAACACTGGGCGCATGCCCGGCGCGAACACTTCGAGGACGGACAGCTCTTCGTCGACCTGCGCGGCCACTCCCCGCTTCCGACCCTGAGACCCGGCGACGTCCTGGCCCAGTTCCTCCGGGCCCTGGGCGCGCCCCCCGACCAGCTGCCCGCGGACGAGGACGAGGCCGCGGCGCTGTACCGCACCCTGCTCGCCGACAAGCAGATGCTGATCGTGCTCGACAACGCGCGCGACGCCGAGCAGGTCAGGCCGCTCATCCCGGGCGCCCAGGGCTGCGCCGTCGTGATCACCAGCCGCAGCCGGCTCGCCGGGCTGGTCGCCAGCGACGGTGCCCGCCAGCTCGTCCTGGACGTGCTCGACCCGGATGAGGGACTCCAACTCCTCGCCGCCACCATCGGCGAGAGCCGGGCCGCGGCCGACGAGGAGGCGGCCCGCAGGCTCGTACGGCTCTGCGGCGGGCTGCCGCTGGCCATCCGGATCGCCGGTGCCAACCTGCTGGCCCGCAACGTCGCCATCGCCGACTACTGCGCCGAATTAGCGGGTGACGACATGCTCAGCCGGCTGCACATCGAAGGCGACCGGCGCTCGACGGTGCGGGCCGCCTTCGAGCTCTCCTACCGCGCGCTCCCCGCCGCCGCCCAGCGGATGTTCCGGCTCCTCAGCCTGACCCCGGGACCGGACCTCACCGTCGACGGAGCCGCCGCGCTCGCGGACTCCACCTCGGCCGAATCCGCGTCCCTGCTGGTCACCCTGACCGACGCCCATCTGGTGCGGGAGCGGGCGGCCGGCCGGTTCGGGCTGCACGACCTGCTGCGCACCTACGCCCGCGAGCTGGTCAGCCGGGAGGAGGCGCGCGCCGGGCGGCAACGGCTCTTCGACTGGTACCTCTACCACACCGACGCGGCGGCCCGGCTGCTCTACCCGGCGGAGTCGGCCGCGCAGCCGTCCGCCGCGTCGGCGCCCTCGGCCGCGCTGGTCTTCTCGGACCACGACCAGGCCTCGGAGTGGCTGGACAACGAGCGGGAGAACCTGGCCGGCGCCGTCCTCCAGGCCTCCGGCGCGGGCTTCACCGCCGTCGCCTGGCGGCTGGCGGAGAGCCTGCACAGCTACTTCATGGTGGGGATGTACACGGGTGACTGCCTCAAGGTCGCGACCGCCAGCCTGTTCGCCGCCGTCGCCGACGGCGAGCTGAGGGCCCAGGCCGCCGCCCAGCTGCGGCGCGCCGAATGCCACTGGGTGCTGGCGAACAACGCGCAGGCCCTGGACCTGTTCCGCAGCGCGCTGGAGCTCGCGCGGCAGGCCGGCTGGCAGGAGGGGCAGGCGCTGGCGCTGCGCCGTATCGCCGCCGCCCGGCAGGAGAACGGCACCATGCGGCCGGCCTGCGACCACCGCTCCCAGGCCCGTGATCTCACCGGGCGCGGCAGCGGGGCGGGGGCCGTCGCCGATGCCGTCCGCAAGGTGGGGCTGACCTGCTGACCCGGTGACCTGCTGACCTGCGGACCCGGTGAGCTGCTGAGTCGTCGGTGCGCGGGGCCGCTGATCGGCTTTCGGCCGCCGGCCCTCCGGCCGGCCCTCCGCCTCCTGGGTCCCGACCGCCCGCCCGCCCGCCCAGCCACCGCCCCCACCCCCCCCGCGCGCCCCGGCGGAAGGACAACTCCTCCGGCAGTTGCGCCAGTTCTGCCGGTTCTTCCGGGGCGGGCGACGGCGACCGGCAGAACCATAGGTCAGCACCCCTACGGGCGGCCGGCGGCGGCGATTCCGGTGCTTCCCGTCCTCTGGTCCGGCTGTAGGAGCCCGACCAGCCCGGGTCCGTACGGTGGGGCCGCACCGCAAGGCCGTTCTCCGTGCCGATTCATGAGGTGACACGTTGCCACAGCTCACGGTGGCAGACGCCGGCGTCCGTGCGGGGCGCGTTCCGGGCCGCCTCTCCTTCGGTCATGCCCCATGCCCACAGCATCCGTGCGATCAGAACGAGGTGACGATGGAATTCGAGGCACAGACCCCACGCCAGGAAGCCCCTTGCCCCGCAGAGCTCGACGAGTTCGCGGTGGCGTTCTACGAACGCACCCTGGGGCGGGCGGACTTCTGCCCATCCGGGATCGCCGACGAGCTGGGCGTACCCCGGCAGCGTGCGGAGCAGGCCGTCTGCGTGCTGCGCGAACTGCGCCTGGTCAAACCGGCGGAGGGGGTGGTGGACCGGTTGGTCGCGGTCAGTCCGGAGGCCGCCCAGATGGAGCTGCTGGTTCCGCTGGAGCGGGAGATCCTTGACAGTCGTCGCCGACTCGCGGGATTCAAGGGCCAGCTGAACTCCTTCGTGGCGGCGTTCGAGAAGCAGACCAGGAACCGTGCGGAGTCGGTGGTGATCACCGACGACCAGGAGGAGATCGAGCTCCGGCTGCTCGAGGCAGCCCAGGGCTGCACCGAGGAGGTCCTGGTGATGCAGCCCTGTGTGGCCAGGGAGACCCATGAGCTGCGGCTGGCCCGTCCTCTGGTCCTGGAGGCGTTACGCCGCGGGGCGCAGGCGAGGATCCTCTACCCCCACACCGCCCGCGGCGACTCCGTCACCCGCGCCCACCTGGGCGAACTCCTCCCCGCCGGGGGCCAGGTGCGCACCACCAACGAGGTGCGCGACCGCTTCCTGGTCTTCGACCGGAAGACGGCCTTCATCCCGGCCGGCGAGGGCGAGGCGATCGCCGTCGTCTACGAGGGCGCGGTCGCGTCCTTCCTCGCCGGACTGCACGCCCGGGCCTGGGAGTCCGCCTTCGACTTCGACTCCGGCGCGGCCGGTTACGCCGGGACGCTGGAGGACCTCAAGGCCACCCTGCTCGACCTGCTCGCCTCGGGTGCCAAGGACGAGGTGATCGCGCGCCGCGTGGGCATGTCCGAGCGGACACTCCGCCGTCATGTGGCCACGATCATGCAGGACCTCTCCGCCACCAGCCGCTTCCAGGCCGGTGTGCTGGCCGCCCGTACCGGCCTGGTCGACCCCGCCCTGAGGAGCGCCGCATGAGCCGGTACGACCACCTCGCGTACACCTCGTCGGTGCGCCGGGTCCAGCAGCAGATGGGCAGCGCCTCGGCGGCGGACCGCCGGCTGGGGCAAGCGGCCGAGGAGGCCGTGCCGCTCGACGCCAACGCCGCCGCGTTCATCCGGAGCCTCGACGGGTTCCTGTTCGCCAGTGTGGGCGAGACGGGCTGGCCGTACATCCAGTTCCGGGGCGGGCCGGCGGGGTTCGTCCACGTCCTGGACGCGCACACCCTCGGCTATCTGGACGTCCGGGGAAACCGGCAGTACATCACCACCGGCAATGTGCGGGCCGACGACCGGGTCGCGCTGTTCTTCCTCGACCAGGCCCGGCAGACCCGCCTCAAGCTGTTCGGCCACGCCACCGCCGTACCGGTCGACGAGGATCCCGAGCTGGCCGCCCGGCTGGACTCGCCACGGACCGACGGCACCGTCGAGCAGCTCGTCACCATCCGGGTCGAGGCCTTCGCCTGGAACTGCCCCAACCACATCACCCCCCGCTTCAGCGAACGCGAGCTCTCCGAGGCGCTGAGCCCGATCCGCGAGCGCCTCGCGCGGCTGGAGCAGGAGAACACCGCCCTGCGCGCGGAACTCGCCGTCCGTCGCGGCGGCGCCCACCACGAAGCCCACCACGAAGCCCACCACGAAGCCCAACACGAGACCCAACGCGAGGCCCACCACGAGGCCCACCACGACGATCTCAGGCCGGACGCGGCTGCCCGGCACGTCCCCCGAGAGGCCTGACGCCCGTCCGTCGCGATGACCGGAATCGGCAGCCGGTTCCGGTCATCGAGGCAGGTCGGCGCACCGATCCCGATTTGCGCCGACCTGGCCGCTGGCCGCATTCGGCAGCCGGTTCCGGTCATTGAGAAAACTCGCTCGGGAATCCTTTACTGGAGTCAGCAAAGGGCCACCCGAAGCGAACGGAGACATCGCGCGATGGTCAGCGACGTGATCGACCGAAACGATCGGTTCCGGGGAATTCTGGACCGACTCGCCACCAAGTCGATCGACGACTACTACAACCCGTACCGGCTGTTCGAGTGGCCGGACCGACTCCCCGAGGACATGTGGTGGATGAGCCCCGAGCTCACCACCACATACGGGACGGAATGGGCCGAGTCGCTCACTCCGCAGCAGCTCCACGCGCTTTCCAAGCATGAGAGCATCAATTTCTACAGCCTCAATGTGCACGGTATCCGGGAACTGCTCATCGAGGTGGTCGGCCGGATTCACACCGCCGGTTTCGAAACCCCTTCGGAGTTCTTCCACCATTTCATCGGTGAAGAGAACGAGCACATGTGGTTCTTTGCCGAATTCTGCCTCCGGTACGGCGGGAAGATCTACCGCCAGCCGGCCGGCGGCGCGGAGGCGGCCGTCCCCTCGGAGAAGATCCAGAGCCTGCTGGTCTTCGCCCGCATCCTGATCTTCGAAGAGCTGGTCGACCACTTCAACTCGAAGATGGCCGCGGACGAGCGGCTCCACGAGACCATCCGCGGCATCAACCGGATCCACCACCAGGACGAGTCCCGGCACATCGCCTTCGGCCGTGAACTCGTCGACCTGCTCTACCAGGACCTGAAGCAGACCGCGACGGAACAGGAACTGGACGAGGTCTCCACCTATCTCCGCCGCTACCTGAAGCACAGCTTCGACTCGCTCTACCACCCGCAGGTCTACCGCGACGCCGGTCTGGAGCGGCCGCACGAGCTGCGCCGGGCCCTGATGGAATCGCCGGCCCGCGCCGAGGCCGAGCTGCGCACCTTCCGCAAGACCGCCAAGTACCTCGAGAAGACGGGGCTCATCCGATGAACCGCCTGACCGGAAGCGACGGCGCACCCGCACTCGCCATCCTCGGGCCGGGGTCCACCCGGCTCGTCAAGGAGCTCGACCGGGTCTTCACCGGCTGGGGCGTGACGGCCGGCGCCGAGGAGATCAGCGCCCCGCCGCTCTTCCCGGTGACCGACCTGGAGAAGTTCGACGTCTACACCAACTTCCCGCAGCTCGCCTGGGTGGCCGGCTCGCTCGACCTGACGGACGACCAGTTCAAGCCGGTCGACGGCAGGTTCGGACCGGGCGCGGTGACCGAGGCGCGCTACGGACTGCCGCACGCCACCTGCTACGGCGCGTACCTCTTCCACGAGGGGAACCAGGTCGCCGACGACACCCTGGTGACCCTGGTCAACCGCTGCTTCCGCAACGAGGACCACTACGGCGGGCTGCGCCGCCTCGCCAGCTTCCAGATGCGCGAGATCGTCGCCATCGGCAGCTTCGAGCACACCCAGCAGGTGCTGGCCCGGTTCACCGAGCGGATCCAGGCCTTCGCCGCCGCGCTCGGGGTCGACCTGGCCAAGGTCCCGGCCGGTGACCCGTTCTTCCGCAACGACAACGGCCGCGCCCTGCTGCAGAAGCTCAGCCCGGTCAAGTACGAGTTCCAGTACGGCGACGACCTGGCCATCGCCTCGGTCAACACCCACCGCAACTTCTTCGGCGAGCGGTGCGGCATCCGGCTGGAGTCCGGCGAGCACGCCTACACCTCCTGTGTGGCCTTCGGACTCGAGCGCTGGCTCGCCGTGCTCACCGAGCACTTCGACGGAGACCTCGACGCCGCGCTGACCGCCGTACGCGCCGCCGCCGACCCGTCGTGACCCAGCCCCTGATCGGCGTCGACCTCGTGCCGATCTCCCGGGTCGGCGAGCTGCTGGATCCCGGTATCGGGCCGCTGCTGAGGCGGTACCTCTCCGCCGAGGAGCTGACCGTGTCCAGGACCCCGGACGGCGAACCCGACCGGGCCGGGATCGCCGGCCGGCTCGCCGCCAAGGAGGCCGTCTTCAAACTCCTCGGCGCCGTCGGACGACCGGTCCCCTGGCAGGGCATCGAGGTCCTGCGCGGGCCCGGCGGCCGGCCCGGGGTCCGACTCTCCGGCAGGGCCGCCGAACTGGCCCGCGACGCCGGGCTCGGCCCGATCGACGTCAGCATCAGCCACGACGCCGGCTTCGCGATCGCCGTCGCGGCCGCCTCCACCTCTCTCGAACACCCCAACTCGCTGGAACAGCGACTCTGAAGGGAATGCCATGAGTTCCGCAGGTATCGACAAGGTCCGGGACTGGATCCTCGGCCGTCACCCCGAGCGCACCGAGCTCGCCGCCGACGTCGACCTCATCGAGAGCCGTCTGGTCGACTCGCTCGCCTTCGTCGAGCTCGTCTACACCATCGAGGACGCCGCGGGCGTCGAGATCGACTTCGACAACATCGACATCGAGGACTTCCAGACCCTCGCGACCATCGAGAAGGCGTTCTTCGCCTGATCCCGAGGAGGGATCTTCACCATGGATGCAGTCTCGTACACCGCACAGTGGATGGCCGCGGCCCGCGCACAGGAGTCCGAGCGGGAGGACGCCCTCTTCGTCGACCCGCTGGCCAAGGACCTGGCCGCGCCCAGGGGCTTCGAGCTGATCGAGCGCTACGCCGGCGGCGGCCTGCTGCCGTTCATCTCCATCCGGACCCGGTTCCTCGACGACGCCATCAAGACCGTCCTCGCCGAGAGCGGGATCCAGCAGGTGGTCCTGATCGCGGCCGGCATGGACACCCGCGCGTACCGGCTCGACTGGCCGGACGGCATCGAGCTCTACGAGGTCGACCACGCCCTCCTGATCGCCGAGAAGCGCCGCCGGCTCGCGGCCCTCGGGGCCGAACCGCGCACCGACCGGCGCGAGGTCTCCGCCGACCTCACCCAGGAGTGGCTGCCCGCCCTGGAGGCCGCCGGCTTCGACCGCGACCGCCCGACCCTGTGGGTCGCCGAGGCGCTGACCTTCTTCCTCACCGACGACCAGGCCGCCGGCCTGCTGCGGCTGCTCGCCTCCGCCTCGGCCCCCGGCAGCCACCTCGCCTTCGACATCCTCGGGCGCGCCCTGCTGCGCAGCCCGTTCTCGAAGCGCTTCCTGGACAACCTCGCCGCCGACGGCACGCCGTGGATCTTCGGCACCGACGAGCCCGAGGAGTTCCTCACCGCCAACGGCTGGAAGACCACCGACCTGCGCGAGCCCGGCCAGCCCGGCGCCGGCGAGGGCCGCTGGCCGTACGAGGTCCAGCCGAGGGACCGCCGCGGCGCCAACCGGCTGTGGCTGATCCGCGCCGAGGTCGTGACGACCTGATGAGTCAGCCGACCACGGACCGCCGGATCACCCTGGAGCGGATCGAGTCGTACCTGCCCGAGCGCAGCGTGCGGATCGAGGAGCTGGGCGAGCGGCTGGGCCTGCGACGGGCCGAACTCGGCGTGTTCCGGAAGTTCTACGGACTGGACACGCTGCGCTTCGACCCCGAGCTTCCGCTGATCGACCTGCTGCGCCCGGCCGCGCGGGGCGCCCTGGCCGCCCTCCCCGAGGGCGGCCGGGTGGACTACCTGGCGTACGCCCATGTCACCCAGGCGGTGGCCCCGGCCGACGTGGACATCGCCCAGGTGGTGACCGAGGACCTCGGCCTCACCGGGACCGAGTCCTTCGGCCTCAGCCACCAGGCCTGTGTCAGCAGCCTCGGCGCCATCGAGGTGCTCGGCGAACTGCTCCGCGCGGAGGGCACGGAGGGCGCGTACGCCCTCATGGTCACCGGCGAGCAGGCGTACTCGCCGATGGTCCAGCTCGTCCCCAACACCTCGATCATGGCCGACGCCGCCGCCTCCTGCCTGATCACCCTGGACGGCGACGGCGACGTGGTCCGCTCCTTCGCCACCCGGACCCTGGGCGAGTACGCCCAGTGGCTGGAGCTGACCGCCGAGCAGAACACCGAGTTCGGGGAGCAGTACGGCAAGCGGATCTCCGAGGTCATCCACCAGGCGCTGACGGAGGCGGGGCTGACGCTCGACGAGGTCGACCTGGTCATCCCGCACAACGTCAACAAGCTGGCCTGGCGGCAGACCATCAAGGAGCTGGAGGTGGCGCCGGAGAAGGTCTTCCTGGACAACGTCCCGCGCTTCAGCCACACCTTCGCCGCGGACGTCTTCGTCAACTACACGACGCTGCGGGACGCCGGCCGCCTGGTGGACGGGGCGCACTACCTGCTGGTCTCCGTCGGCCTGGGCGCCACCTTCGGCGCGATGGTGGTCACCCACAGGGCGGGAGGGGAGCCCCGATGAGCCGTCAGGAAGTGCTGCTCACGATCGAGAAGGCGCTCAGCGAGGTCCTGGAGCGGCCGATCAGCGGACTCAACGAGGAGACCGCGCTCTTCGACGAGCTGCAGCTCGACTCCCTCGCCGTCCTGGGGATGCTGATGACCGTCGAGGAGGCGACCGGGATCTCGATCGACCCCGAGAAGCTGGACATCGACCACCTGCGGACCATGCGGTCCTTCGCCGACTACGTCGAGGCCGCGATCCGCGAAGCGGAGGGCACGTCATGAGCGGACTCGCCGTCCGGGCCGCCGCCTCGGTGCGCTCGCCGGAGGGCCGCGCCTCCGGCACCACCCCGGCCGCGCTCGACTACTACCGCGACCTGCTCACTCCCTTCGGCGAGAAGCCGGACGAGGAGCTGCTGGCCCGTGGCGCGCACGTCCACCACCGGGACCTCGCGGACCTGCTCGTCGCCGACGAGGGCGTCGGCCGGAGCCGGCCGGAGCTGCTGATCGTCACCCACGCCCTCCCGGACGTGGTGCCGTTCACCGCCGTCGCGCCGCATCTGACCGACCGCCTCGGCGGTCTGGCGACCAACTTCGCGATCGCCGAGCAGGGTCTGGCGGCACCCTTCACGGCGCTCCGGATCGCCTCGGCGTACCACCGTGCGGGGCGGGCCGCGGAGGTGGTCGTCGCGGTGCTCGAACAGACGACCCTGCCGACGGCCTTCCCGCTGGTCCAGGAGACCCCGCTGGTCGACTCGGCGGCGGCGCTGGTCCTCGGCGCCTCCACCGGGCCCGGTCTGCGGTTCGCCCGGGCGCGCTCGGCCGCGTCGGCGGCGGCCGCCCTCGACGAGGCCGTCCTGAGCGGGGACTTCGGCGGGGACGCCCCGGGCCGGGTCCTCGGGGGGGACGGCACCCTGCTGGTCCTCGGGCCCTGGGTCGCCGAGGACGTCCCGGAGCACGGCGCGGTGCACCGGGTGGCTCCGGGCAGCTACTGCACCAGCGTCTGGCTGGAGCTGGCCGACCACTGGCAGGAGTGGCAGCGGACGTACCGGCGGATCGTCCTCTGCGACACGGATCCGCGCTCCGGCCGCAGCCATGTGGCGCTCTTCGCCCACGGCGAGGGGTAACCGCCCGGCGGCCGGGTGCGGGCACCGCGCCCGCCACGGCCGGCCGAGGGGCGAGCACGGCATCCGTCACGGCCCGCGCCGTGACGGACACCGGGCTCGCCCCCGCGCGTTCGGCCCGGCTCCGACAGACATCCGACATGGCAACCGAAGGGAAGTTTGAAGACGATGACCACGGCTGAGCAGCGGACCATCAGGCTGGACTCCGCGAGGGCCGGGACAGGCCCGGCGACCTGGGGGCAGCGGGCGATCTGGGGGGTCGTCACCCGGCTCGGTGACGACGCCCCCCGGTACAACCTGCCGGTCGACCTCCCCCTCACCCCGCCCCGCCCCGTCCCCCTGGTCCTCGCGGACCTGACGGAGCTGCTCCTGCTCCACGACAGCCTGCACACCAGGTTCCTGCCGGCCGGCGAGGACGGTCTGGAGCAGGTCGTCGACGGCAGCGGCGAGCTCCCCGTGGAGATCAGGACGACCTCGGTGGCGCAGGCCGCGGAGGTCGGCGCGAGCCTGCTCAAGGAGCTGGCGGGCCGCTCCTTCGACCACACGCGCGAGTGGCCCCTGAGGGTCGGTCTGGTGGAGTCCGAGGGTCTGGTCCACCGGCTGATCCTGGCCGGGGCGCACACCGGGATGGACTACTGGGGCCTCGGCCGGCTGCTCCGCGACCTGGAGGCGATCCGGTCGGGGGAGACCGCCGAGTCGCTGCGCGGTTCGCGCCCCTCCCAGCAGCCCCTGGAGGCCGCCGAGCTCCAGGCGTCGCCGCTCGGCCGCCGCCGGGACGAGGCGGCCCGCCGCTACTGGTCCGAGCAGCTGACCGCCGGCCCCCGGCAGATCTTCCGGGAGCCCGCGGCGCCGGAACTCGCGGATGATCCGCACCGGATGTTCCCCAACGCGCTGCTGCGCTCGCCCGCGCTGGCCGTCGCCGTCGGGCGGGTGGCGGCGGAGCTGGAGGTCAGCGACGCCGCGGTGCTGCTGGGGGCGACCTCGCACCAGCTGGCCAGGATGTCCGGGAGCAGCGACGTGCTGTTCCAGGTGGTCGTGGGCAACCGCTTCCAGCCGGCCGCCGCCGCGTCGGTCAGCACGGTGGCGCAGGAGGCCCTGTTCCGTCTCACGGACGCGGACCGGGACTTCGCGGACGCGGTGCGGCGGACCCGGTCCGTCGCGTTCGCCGCGTTCCGCCATGCCGCGTACGACAAGTGGGCGCTGGACCGGGAGGTGGCGCTGCTCGTGGAGAAGGGCGAGGCGGCGGACCACTCGTACTGGTGGAACGACACCCGCGACCCGGGCGTGGGGCCGTTCGACACCGTCGAGCAGCCGCGGGCCCCGCTCAGTGAGCTCATCGGCGGGACCGAGCTGAGCTGGCCGACGGAGTTCCTGCCCCGCAAGAACGTCTCGGTGGCCGTGGACGTGCTGACCGCCCCCGGCGCACTGGACCTCGCCATGACCGCCGACCCGGCGGTCCTCGGCCGTGAGGGGATGGAGACGTTCCTGCGCGGGGTCGAGCGGCTGATCGTCGCCGAGGCGATCGCGCTGGGGGACTGATGACCAAGCGGTACGCGGGAATCGCCTGGACCGACGAGGGCTACCGGGTCGAGGTCCTGGACGACGCGGGGCACCGGGTGGTGGAGCAGAGCAGCTGGGGCGGCGCCCGGGTCGCCGAGCTCATCGCCTGGCTGCGGAGCCTGGACGGTGGGCAGCCCCCGGCCGTCGTCCTGGACAGCACCAACGGTCTGCTGGACGGTCCGATGACCGCCGCGGGCCTGGAGGTGTACCGGGCCGATCCCTGGCTGCTGCCGCAGCGGCCGCGGTTCGGCTCCGTCCCGGCCGAGCAGCTCGCGGAGCAGGCCAGGACCGCGCCCGGCGCGCTGGCCCGGGTGACCGCCGAGGGCGGCACGCTGACCGGCCGGGCCGAGGAGTACTTCGAGGGCGTGCGGCAGGGCGAGCCGATCCTGGCGGCGCTGACGGCGGCCGGACGCTGCTTCGAGCACGGCAGCCGGGACACCCCGAAGGTCGCGCTCACCTTCGACGACGGCCCCGACCCGGTGCACACCCGCCAGGTGCTGGAGATCCTGGAGCGCTACGGCGCCCGGGCGACCTTCTTCTGCGTCGGCCAGCACGTCGCGGCGCTGCCCGACGAGGTGCGCCGGATCGCCGCGGCCGGCCACGAGCTGGGCAACCACTCCTGGTCGCACCCCTTCCTGTTCGACCTGACGCCGGACCAGCTGCGTGAGCAGATCGACCGGACGGCCGAGCTGATGACCCGGGTGACCGGTGAGAGCCCTACCTGGTTCAGGCCGCCGTACGGCGCGCTGAACCCCGAGGTGCTGGCCGCCCTGGAAGGGCATCCGACCACCTTGACGATGTGGGACGTGGACGCCCGCGACTGGTCGCGGCCGGGGCCGGAGCGGATCGCGGCGACCGTCCTGGAGGCCGCCGGGCCGGGCTCGGTGGTGCTGATGCACGAGGGCGCCGGCGACCGGGGCCAGACCGTCCAGGCCCTTCCGTCGATCGTCGAGGGCCTGCTCGAACGCGGCCTGGAGCTGGTGACCGTGGGGGACCTCTCCGCGCCTCCCGGCCCCGACGGCACGCGGCCACTCGACCGATGAAGCGCACGATCAACGACTGAAGGGTTGAACAGTCATGGAAGAACGCCTGGCAGATCACACTGCGGAGGTGGCGTCCCCACAGACGAAGGACGGACCCCCCGACGGGCCGCCCCGCGGACCGGCCGACGGGGCGCCGGGCGGTCCGCCGTCGGGCGAGCTGGCGATCTGGACCCGTAACTTCCGGTACTACTTCACCGCCCGCAGCGCGGGCCTGCTGAGCTGGGCCATGCTGCCGGTCGCCGTCGCGGCCGGTCTGCTCAAGGGCGGTTACGGGCTGGACGCCGCGGGCTACTCGATGGCCTTCCTGGTCGCCCCGTTCGCCGGGCTCGTGCTGTTCGGCGGCGTGCTCGCCGACCGGTTCACCGCCCGCCGGATGATGATCATCGCGGATCTGGCCAACCTCACCGCCCACATCCTGCTCGCCCTTCTCTTCATCCACGGCATCGACCATCTGTGGCAGCTGTACGCGCTGCTGGTGGTGGCCGGTACCGCGAACGCGCTGTTCCAGCCGGGCGCCTCCTCGACCGTCCCGCTGGTCTCCCGGGACGTCCAGGGCGCCAACGGGGTGCTGCGCACCTCCGAGGCGATCACCGGACTCGGCGGGCCCGCGCTGGCCGGCACCCTGGTCGGCTTCGGGTCCACCGGCTGGGTCATGGTGATATCCGCCGTCGCCTACGGGACCAGCGCGATCTGTCTGTTCGTCCTCCGGCTCGGAGCGGTGCCCGCCCCGCCGGCCGGCGAGAGCCTGTGGCGCAACCTGGTGGTCGGCTGGCAGGAGTTCCGCTCCCGCAGCTGGCTCTGGGGCGTGATCCTGATCTGGATGTTCTACGCGGTGCTCTCCTGGGGGCCGCAGCTCTCGGTGGCCGCCGGCGTCATCGTGCCCGAGCACGGCGCGAGCGCCTTCGGCCTGATCAACGCCGCGCTGGGCGCCGGCACCATCGCCGGCGGTCTCGTCGCGATCCGCTACAAGCCCCAACGGCCCCTCGCCGCCGGGGCCGTGGCCATGATGGCCTACCCGCTCTACCCGCTCGGCATCGTGCTCGGCTGGCCGGTCTGGGCGCTCGCCGCCGCCCAGGTCGCGGTCGGTATCGGTATCGGCGTCTGGGGCGTCATGTGGGCCACCAGCGTCCAGACCCAGGTCCCGGGCGAAGTCCTCAACCGCGTCCACGCCTACGAGGTCGCGGGCTCCGTCGGCATGTACCCGATCGGCAGCGCGCTCGCCGGTCCCGCCGTCGGCGCGTTCGGCACCGACGAGGTGCTCATGGTGGGTGTGGTCGTCTCCTTCCTCACCGCCACCGCCCTCCTCGTCGCCCGGCCCATCCGCACCCTGCGGCGTGTGCCGGACCGCGCCTGAGCGGCACCGGACCCGGGACCTGAACGGGTGAGCGCGTCGACGCCGGGAGCGCGGCCGTGGCGGCCGGGAGCAGGAGTGTGCACGGCCGCCGAGGGCGTGCACTACCTGGTCGGCCGGAGCGAGGAGGTCCTCGCCGCCCTGCCCGTCGCCCCGGCGGACCGGGCCCCCGCCGCGGCGCTGCCGCCGTGGCGCGCCCTGGAGTACACCGCCTCGCGGACCCTGCTGAGGGCCCTGCTGCGGGAGGTCGGCGAGGACCTCCGCGGCGGGCCCGTCGCCGCCCGCCCGGGCGGCCGGCCGTACCTCCCCGGCCGCCCCGATCTGGGCGTGAGCCTCTCGCACTCCGGAGGCTGGGTCGCCGCGGCCGTCGGCGGGAACCGTGAGGTCGGCGTCGACGTACAGACGCCGGCCCCCGTCGGCGACCGGCTGCTGCGGCTCTGCTGCTCGCCCGGCGACGCCGAGGCGCTGACCGCCCTGCCCGAGGACGGCCGCAGACGGGAGTTCGCCTGGATCTTCACCGTCCAGGAGGCCTGTGTGAAGGCCCTCGGCGCGGGGTTGTCCGGCCGCCCCTGGAACGTGCCGGTCGCGCTCGGACAGCGGACCGGGGAGTGGAGCGGGGAGCGGGCGGGGGAGTCGACGGGGGAGCGGGCGGAGGCGTGGGGGCGGGTCCGCTGGTGCGCCCCTCGCGACCGGCACCCGGTACCGGTCGGCTGTGCCTGGACCGAGCCTTCCGCCGTTCCGACAGATGGGCCCCGGTAGCGGTGGGGGGCCGGCGCGTCGTACAACTCCGGGAGATCATCTACGGCGTTCGAGCAACCTGGGGGCAATGTGAGCGGCACCGTCACGTCCGGCAGCGGCGACGATCCGGTCGTCACCGAACGGACCAGGCTGCGCCGGATGCGGGAGAAGGGAAGCCATCGGCGGGCCGACCTGGACGCCGTGCTCGCCGCCGGGTTCCTCTGCCATCTCGGGGTCGACGTCGACGGCACCACGATGGTGGTGCCCACCGCGTACGGCGTCGAGGGCGACCGGCTGTATCTGCACGGGTCCGTCGCCAGCCGCACCCTCGTCCGGGCGCCCGACACCACCGTCTGCGTCACCGTCACCCACGTCGACGGGCTCGTCCTCGCCCGCTCCGTCTTCGAGCACGGCGTCAACTACCGCTGCGCGATGATCTACGGCGTCCCCCGCACGGTCACCGATCCGGACGAGAAGCTGCGCGGGCTGCGGGCGCTCACCGAGCAGAGTTCCCCCGGGCAGTGGGAGTACGTACGGCAGCCCAGCCGCAAGGAACTGGCCGCGACCGCGCTGCTCGCGCTCGATCTGACGGAGGCCTCCGTGAAGACCCGGAGCGGGCCGCCGGACGACGGGGACTCCGAGGACGCGGCCCTCGGGCTGTGGGCCGGGGTGCTGCCCGTGGTGACCACCTTCGGCGACCCGGTCACCGACCCGGTGCTTCCCCCCGATGTCACGCCGCCCGCCCATGTGGCGTCCCGCGCGGGACGCGTCCTCGGGGAGTGACGCGCGGCGCCCGGGGAGTGACCGGAGCCGCCGGCGGGTGATCCGTGACGCCGGGCGGGATACGGAGTGCCGTGCTGCAGGTGCTGCAGGTGCTGCAGGTGCTGCAGGTGCTGCAGGAAGTGCAGGTGGTGCTGGTGGGTGCCCTCGGCCTTTCGGGGGCCGTCAGAGCCGGAGCTCCAGCCGGTTCAGGTGGTCGGCGTCCGACAGGGCGTCGATCGCGGTGATCCGGTCGTCCAGGACCGTGAAGGCGAAGACGAGCCGCGGCTCGCCCTCCGGTGGCCACGCCAGGCCTGCCGCCCCGTCCACCAGGGCCTTTCTGGCGGTGCCCGCCCGGTCGGCGACGGCTTCGGCGACGGCTCCGGGGCCGTGCGCGGCCGCCGCCCCGGCCCGTACGGCCGCGGTGTCGGCCCGCAGCACCACCTCGGGGTCGAGGAGCTCCCGCATCGCGGCCGTGTCGCCGCCCCGCGCGGCCGCGAGGAAGGCCGCGACGACCTCCCGCTGGCGCGACGGGTCCGGCTCCGGCATCTCCTCGGCCTCGCGGAGCCGGTAGCGGGCCCGGCCCGCCAGCTGCCGGGTGGCGGCCGGTGTCCGGTCCATGATCGGGGCTATCTCCTCGTACGGCACGGAGAACTCGTCGTGCAGGACGTAGGCGAGCCGTTCCGGGGGTGTCAGTCCGTCCAGGGCGGACGGCAGGGGCCGTTCCCCGGGGCCGTCGGCGGTGGTGGGGCCGTCGGGGTCGGCGGCGCCGTCGGCGGTGGTGGGGCCGCCGGGGCGGGGCGGTCCGCCGGAGGCCCAGGGGTCCCAAGGGTCCCAGGGGTGTTCGCGGTGGGTCTCGCGGGCGCGGAGCCGGTCCAGGCAGGCGCGTGCCACGGCCTCGGTCGGGTCGTCCGGGGAGGGGACAGCCGCGCGGCCCGGTCCGGCCGGGGGCGGGCCGCTCGGGTTCTCCGGGGCCCGCCAGGTCCTTCGTACGTCCTCCAGCGTCTCGTCCGCCTCCTCCGAGGTGCCGAGGAGGCGGTACGCGACCGCTCGCAGGCGGGGGCGGTGCTCCTCGAAGAGGGGCGCGGGGACGGTGTGCTCATCCACGGGGCGTGACCTCCGTCGGGCAGGGGGCGTCGCCGGGGGCCGCGCGGGCGCCCCGACGACGATCACGGTGGGCTTCTCCGTGCCCCGGTTCAGTCGCCGTGGCCCGTGCCCCCGCTGCCGAAGCCGCCGCTGGAGATGCCGCCCCACTTGCGCTTCTCCTCGGTGGGCGGTTCGGGTGACGGTTCCGAGCCGTCCTTGAGCTGGTAGGGCATGAGCCGGTGCTCGCCGTCGGTCTGTGGCATCTCGTTGGGCCTGCGGTACTCGGACGACTCGCCCGGCAGGCCGGCGTCCTCCGGCCGGTGGGGCTGCTCGTCCGGCTTGGGCGCCGCGGATTCGCGGTCCCGGACCCGGAAGCCCAGCCAGACCGCGGCGATCAGCACGGCGACGATGACGAGTCCGCCGAGGAGCTGGCCGAGGCCCGACTGCCAGACTCCCGCGGCCATGGTCTGGGCTGCGCTGAGACTGTTCATACTCCAGGATTACCCGATTTCTGCTCTTTTGGACGCACCGGGCGAAGACACCTGGAGATTGCCTGAAACATTTCCGCGCTCCCGTCGCGTCAATGAGGTGTACGGCGACCACACCACGTGACCGCGAGAAGAAGGAGGGGCATGAGAAAGTCCCGCGCGGACGAGTTTCTGGAGTTCGCCGCCGCACGCACGGGCCATCTGTTCCGCTCGGCCTGCCTGCTGACCAGCGGGGACACCCATCTCGCCGAGGACCTCACCCAGGAGACACTCGGCCGGATGTACGCCCTGTGGGGCCGCATGACACGCGTCGGGAACCCCGCCGCGTACGCCCAGACCGTGCTCGTCCGCACGTTCCTCAGTCACCAGCGGCGCCGCTCGGCCACCGAGCGCCCGCTCGGCGAACTGCCCGACCGCGCCCCCGACGACGGCGAGGACCCGGCACTCCGGATCGCGCTGCTCGACGCGCTGGCCGGACTCGCGCCCAAGGACCGGGCGGTCGTGGTGCTGCGGTACTGGGAGGACCGCAGCATCGAGGAGACCGCCGACGCCCTGCACGTCAGCTCCGCCGCGGTACGCACCCGCTCCGTGCGGGCGCTCGCGAAGCTGCGGGAACGCCTCGGCGGCAGCATCGCCGAGTTCGCGACCCGCTGACGCTCCCCGCTTTCCGTATCCCGTTCCATCTTCCGCATCCAGCTACCGGAGACGGTGAATTCGACATGCCCCAGAACGAAGGTCCCCAGCACGAGGGATTCGAGGAAGAGCTCGGCGCGGTCCTGCGCAGGACCGGCGACGGCTTCGCCGCCGACGACCGGCGCGAGCTGGTCGCGGGCGGGCTCCGGCGCGGCAGGAGCCGCCTGATCCGCCGCCGCCTCGCGGTGACCGGCGGTGCCCTCGCGCTCGCCGCCGTCGGCATCGGCGGCGCCTACGGCGGCTCGCTGCTCCCCATCGGCGGTGGGCCGGAGAAGGTCTCCGCGGCCGGGCCCAAGGCACCCGAGCCGACCCGCGGCACCTCCGCCGAGGCCGAGGCGGAGGCCGCGGCAGAGGCCCGGGCGAACAGGCGGGGCGAGGCCCACATCCCGGTCAAGAAGCTCGCGGCCGTCCTCAAGGCCAACACCCCGGCCGGCACCTGGAAGATCGACAACGAGGACGGCAGGGGCCAGTCCGTCCTCGGCGTCTACGACGACGGCAGGGGCAAGGCCGCCGTCTCCGTCGGCCTCTACCGCGCCGGTGCCGGCGGAGAGTCGGGCGAGGGCCAGGTCACCTGCCCCTCCAAGACGGCCGTCCCCTACGACGCCTGCACGATGGAGCAGCTCGCGGGCGGCGCCCGCCTGATGGTCCTTCAGGGGTACGAGTACCCCGACAAGCGCGAGGAGACCAAGCAGTGGCGCGCGGTCCTCCTCACCAAGGACGGCTTCCTGATCGACGCGTCGGAGTACAACGCGGCCGCGGAGAAGGGCGCCGAGATCAGCCGTGAGAACCCGCCCTTCACCCCGGCGCAGCTGAAGGCGCTCGTCACCGCCGACGGCTGGCGTCCGCTCCTGAAGCAGATCCCGTCACTGCCCAGGCAGCAGAACGGCAGCGGCCAGCAGCCGCCGGCCGCGCCGGGCGCCGACGCGACGCAGGCCACCCTGCGCTCCCTCCTGCCCAAGGGCCTCACGTTCGGCGACAGGGGCGGGCAGCCCGGGTACGCCTTCGTGGTCGTCGACGACGGCAGGGGCAAGAGCCTCGTGCAGATCAACGTCCAGACGAACATGGGCGACATCGCCGGCGATGTCTTCGGCAGCGGGGACGTCACCACCCTCCCCGACGGCCGGCTGGTCAAGCTCACCCAGCAGCCCGGCGAGAAGGGCGGCTCGGGCGTCGTGTGGTGGTCCGCCGACACCCTCGCCCCGGACGGCTTCCGGGTCGTCGTGTCCGCCTTCAACACCGGCGCCCAGCACGAGGACGCCACGCGCGCCGAGCCCGCGCTGACGATGGAGCAGCTGAAGGCGATCGCACTGAGCCCCAAGTGGCGGAAGCTGCCCCTGACGTCGAACTGACACCGGGAAACGCTCGGGGGTGAGGGGCCCGCCACGGGGGTGCGGGCCTCTCACCCCTTCCCCGTTGTCCCCTACCCTTTCCCGCGGGCCTACTTGGCGTCCGCGTACCGCTCCACCGTGGCCACCGTGAACGGGAACCGCACCGGTGTCTCCCCGAAGGCGATCCGTCCCGCCTCGTCCCCCGCCGTCCTGATCGCCGCCGTGACCGCCTCCGCCTCCTCCGCCGGGCAGTGCACGATCACCTCGTCGTGCTGGAAGAACACCAGCTCCGCCCGCATCCCCGCGAGTGCCCGACGCAACGCCGCCAGCATCAGCAGCGCCCAGTCCGCCGCGCTGCCCTGGACCACGAAGTTCCGGGTGAAGCGACCCCGCGCCCGGGCGTTCCCCGAGGCGTAGCCGGGCACGAACTCGCCCTCTTCCACGGCCGGTTCGCCACCCTCCTGCGGCAGTCCCGCCTCCTCGTCCTCGCCCGCGCCCACCGCCCGCGGGCTGGTCCTGCCCAGCCAGGTCCGCACGAGCCGGCCCTCCTCGCCCGCCTTCGCCGCCTCGTCGACATAGGCGACCGCCCGCGGGAAGCGGCGCCGCAGCGCCGCCAGGTTCTTGAGGCCGTCGCCGCTCGTCTGCCCGTAGATCGCGCCCAGGAGCGCGATCTTGGCGTGGTCGCGGTCACCGGAGAAGGCCCGGTCCGAGAGCCGGGTGTACAGATCGTCGGGATGCCCGGCGACCTCCATGAGGCCGGGGTCACGGGAGATCGCGGCGAGCACCCGCGGCTCCATCTGGTCGGCGTCGGCCACCACCAGACGCCAGCCCGCGTCCGCGACCACCGCCCGTCTGATCACCTTCGGGATCTGCAGCGCCCCACCGCCGTTGGTCGTCCAGCGCCCGCTGACCGTGCCCCCCGGCAGGTACTCCGGCCGGAACCGGCCGTCCCGCACCCAGTCCTGGAGCCACGACCAGCCGTGCGCCGTCCAGATCCGGTACAGCTTCTTGTACGCGATCAGCGGCCGCACCGCCGGATGATCGATCTCCTCCAACTCCCAGCGCCGGGTGGACTTCACCCGGATCCCGGCCTGCGCGAAGGCCTTCAGCACATCGGCGGGCAGATCCGGCCGGACCCGCCGGCCGAAGGCGTCGGACACCTCGTCCGCGAGCTCCGCGAGGCGACGCGGCTCGCCCCCGCCCGCGTACCGCTCGCCGAGGAGTTCGTTCAACAGCTCCCGGTGCACGTCCGCCCGCCACGGCAGCCCGGACCGGTGCATCTCGGCGGCCACCAGCATTCCCGCCGACTCGGCCGCCGTGAGCAGCCGCATCCTGCCCGGGTGCTCCGCCCTGTCGTGGCGGCGCAGCTGCTCCGCGTAGACCGCGAGGACACCGTCGAAGGGGACGGAGACCACCGGGCGCGGCTCGAAGAGCGAGTCCTGCGAACCGGGCTCGGCGTTGCGCTGCGGCGGATCGGGCGGCACGGGGGAGTTCCGCAGGCGGGCCCAGGCGGCCGCGGCCGAGCGCGGCTCGCCGAGCCGTCCCTCGTGGCCCAGGAGCAGCTGCTCGGCGTCCTCGATGTCGTAACAGCGCTCGACCCGCACCCCGCCGGCGAGGAGCCGCGGATACACCTCGGCCGTCGACCGCCACACCCAGCGGGCCACCTCCGGCCTGGCCCGTACGGCCTCGACCAGATCCGGCTCGCGCCGCACCTCCCCGGCGGGCAGCCCGTCCGGGCCGAGGGGGACGAGCAGCGCTCCGTCCCCCTCCGCCTCGGCCGCAAGCGCCCACCTCTCGTTCATGGGTGCGAGTCTGGCACCCGGCACTGACAGCGCCCCGAAGGCAGGGCGGGGCGGGCAGGACCGGCGCGTGGCCGGGGGCGGGGCAGGCAGGACCGGCGCGAGCCGGGGTGCCGGGGCGGGGCCGGGGCCGCCGGGGTCGGGGGCCTCCCGCGGGCCCGCCCGGCGGTCTACGCCGCCGCGTGGAACAGTGCGGCGGCCTCGCCCCGGGAGTCGACGCCCAGCTTGTTCAGGATGTTCGCCACGTGGAACTTCACCGTCGACTCACTGATGTGCAGCTCCTCGGCGATCCGCCGGTTGCGGTGCCCGAGGGCCAGGTGCCGCAGCACCTCCACCTCCCGCTCACCGAGACCGGTCAGCGGGTGCGCCGCCTCGACCGGCGCGGCCGGCGCCGCCAGCGGGATCACCGCCGTGATCGTCGTGCCCCAGCCAGGGACGACGTCCATGTCGAGCCGTCCGCCGAGCACGTCGAGCCGGTCCCGGATCGTCCCCGCCCCCAGGTCGCAGGGGGCGAGCGCGCCCGCGCCGTCGTCCCGCACGGAGGCCCGCAGCTCGTGCTCGGTCAGCTGCCAGCCGACATGGATCCGGCACACCGAGTCCTGCTCGAGGACGATCAGGAGCAGGGAGCGGACGATCGCCCGGGCGCTGTGCGCCACGTCCGCGGCGAGCGAACGATCCGAGTCCGGTGCCCCCAGCTCCAGCCGGACCCTGCTGTGCCGCAGCAGGGGACGGAGTTCGCCGGCGAGCCGCTCGAAGGCCTCCTGGGACGGCTCCTCCGCGACCGCCCGGTCCCGCCGCTGCTCGGCCCGCATCTCGATCAGCGCCGAAGCGGCCAGATCGGTCGCGCTCGCCCGGGCCGTCGTGTCGTCCAGGGCGCGGCTGCGCAGCACCCCGAGGACCCCGGAGAGCGCCGCCGTGTGCGAGGCGGTCAGCTCGGCGATCACCCGCGCCCGGGTGTCGGCCGCCGCCCGCGAACGGGCGAGCGCCCCCGGCAGGGCCTCCGTCGCGAACCGGTCGAAGTGGCCGGTGACCAGGTCCCACAGGGCCTGCGCCACGGTGAGCCCGTCCTCGCCGACCGGGGCCGCGCCGTCCTCCCGTACGAGCACGAGGACCGCCCCGCGCACGGTCGCGTGGCTGGTGACGGCGAGGACCTCGCGCTCCCGGCCGCCGATGGTCGCCGTGCCCTGCCACGGGCTCCCGGGCACGCCCGCCGCGAGCAGCGGCGCCAGTTCGGCGGCGGTGAGCAGTTCCGTACCGCCGAGTGCCTTGAAGGGGGAGTGGGCGCAGTGGGTGGAGAGTTCGGCCGCGTCCACGTGCGGGACGAGGGGCGCGAGAGCGGCCGAGACCTTGGGGAGGATCTCCCCGAGCGGCTGCCGGATGATCTCGTACGCGGTGGTCAGCGTGGGCGCGTCCATGTCGTCGAGCGTACGGGGGGAGGGACCGGCCGCGGCCGGTCTTTCGGCCAGGTGGGACTGGCCGTTAGGAGGGCGGGGAGCGGGTGGCCCGGAGCGCAGTCTTGAGCACGTCGAAGAGCGGAAGACGTGAACGGGCGGCTGTGGAGGCTGAGATGGAAGCGATCGTGTACGAGGAGTTCGGCGGCCCCGAGGTGCTGCGCCACACGACCGGCGTCGCCGTACCGGAGCCCGGTCCCGGCGAGGTCCGGGTCAAGGTGGCGGCCGTGGGGCTGAACCCGGTGGACTGGAAGCGGCGTCACGGCTGGGTCGAGGAGTACTACCCGACGACCTTCCCGGCCGTACCGGGCCTGGAGTTCGCCGGTACCGTCGACGGGCTCGGCGAGGGCGTCACCGGTCTCTCCGTCGGCGACGAGGTCCTCGGCTGGACGAAGACCGGCGCCTACGCCGAGTACGCCATCGCCGGCATCGTCGCACCCAAGCCCGCCGGGCTCTCCTGGGAGGCCGCCGCGAGCCTCCCGGTGGCCGGGGAGACGGCGCAGCGCGTCCTGGACCTGATCGGCGTACGGCGGGGCGAGACGCTGTTCCTGCACGGTGCGGCGGGTGTCGTCGGCTCCGTCGGCGTCCAGCTCGCGGTCGCCGCCGGGATCACGGTCGTCGGCAGCGCGTCCGAGTCCAACCACGCCTACCTGCGGGAACTCGGCGCGATCCCGGTGGCGTACGGGGAAGGCCTCGCCGACCGGGTGCGGGCCGCGGCCCCCGACGGCGTCGACGCGGTCTTCGACGCGGCCGGTCACGGGGTGCTGCCCGTCGCGATCGAGCTCCTGGGCGGGGCGGAGGCGGCGAAGGAGCGGATCGTGACGATCGCCGACGTCGACGCGGAGAAGCACGGGATCGTCTTCTCGGGAAACCTCGGCGACCCCGACGCCGTACGGGCCGGCCTCACGGCCCACGCGAGGGCGGCGGCGGCCGGCACCCTCGCGGTCCGGCCGGCCGGCACCTTCCCGCTGAAGGAGGCGGCGCGTGCCCAGGAACTCAGCGAATCGGGCCATGTACGGGGGAAGTTGATCCTGGTCCCGTGACGACCGGGGTGCGAGGCGTGCCCGGCGTTCATGGCGGAGGGGGTGAGAGGATCCCTCCGCCGTGAGTGCTGGTTCCGACCGTGGAGGGCGACGACGATGTACGCGATACCCCTGGGAGACGACGGCGCGGAGCTGCGTCCGCTCGAACCGTGGCAGGCCGGGGAGTTCCTGGCGCACATGGACCGGGGACGCGAGTTCATCGGCGCGCGCAACGGACTCCCCGACGTGGTCACGGACCTGGAGTCGAGCCGGGCCTTCCTCCGGCTGTACGCGGAGAGGGCGGCCGCCGACTCCGGCCGTATCCACGGCATCTGGTCCGGCGGCACCCTCGTCGGCGCCGTGATCCTCCGGAAACTGGACGTCGAGCACGGCACGGCCGAGGCGGGCTGCTGGCTCGAACCGGCGGGCGTCGGCAAGGGGCTGGTGACCCGGGCGGCGCGGGCGCTCGTCGACTGGGCGATCGAGGTGCGCGGGATCCACCGGGTGGAGTGGGTGGTCTCCTCCGACAACGAACCGAGCATCGCGGTCGCCCGCCGTCTGGGCATGACCAGGGACGGCGTCCTGAGGGAGAGCCACCCCTACCGCGGCAGGCGCCACGACGAGGAGGTCTGGTCGGTCCTGGCCCCGGAGTGGAGAGCGGCGAAGTCCGCGTCGAAGGCGGTCGCCGGCCCGTCCCGGTCGTCGGCCCCCGGTCCGGCCTAGGCGCCGCCTCCCGGTCCGGTCTGGTCGGCGGCTTCCGGTCCGGCCCGGACACCGGCCCCCGGTCCGGCCCGGACACCGGCCCCCGGTCCGGCCTGGACATCGGCTCCCGGTCCGGCCCGGTCAACGGTCGTCGGCCGGATTCCGTGTGGGATCCCGTGCCGGTGGCTGTGGTGGCTGTGGTGGCTGTGGTGGCTGTGGTGGCCGCGGCGGGCGGCCCGGGCGGCTCGGGCACGGGCGAGGGTCCCGACCGCGCGACCCGCCCCGCGGGGGGACTTCGCGCGGGCGCGGGTGGACGGGGCGGTGACCCGGCTCCGACCCCGGTCACCGCCCCGTCCGTCCCACCATCGCCGCTCAGCGCGTCAGCCGCCACGCGGGGAGGGCCGACGCGGCGACCGCGACCGTCGCGCACACGCCCGCCGCCGCGCCGAGCGTGGTCCACGGGAGGGCCAGGGCCACCGGCGCCGAGAGGGCGGCGAGACCCGCTCCCAGGGTGCCCAGGACCAGCGCGGTCACCACGAGGCCGAGCAGGGCGCCGATCGCGACGGCGAGCGTCGCCTCGCCCGTCACCACCCGCAGGATCTGCGCCCTGGTGGCTCCGGCCAGCCGGAGCGAGGCCAGTTCCCCGCCGCGTACGGAGGTCGCCATGAGCAGGGTGTTGGCGAGGCCGATCACCGTGTAGACGAGGGCGATGCCGAGGACGAGGACCAGGCCGAGCCGGGTCTGCGGGCTGCCGCTCGACGGGCGGGCGGCGGCGGCCCAGGCGTCGGCGGTCCCGACAGCGCCGCCGCTCGCCTCCAGGGCCCGCACCGTGGCCGTACCGCCGCCGCGTGCCTCGATCCGGTCGGGGGCGGAGCCGGGGGCGTTCGCCCGGGTGACGTACGGCCCGTTGTCGCCGGTGCCGAGGGCGAGGACGGCCGCGATCCGGAGCCGTACAGGACCGGTCCCGTCCGCGCGCCAGACCTCGACGGTCTCGCCCACCCGGCGGTGCTGGAACTCCTCGTTGACGACGATCGACCGGTCGTCGAGGTCCCGCAGGTCGCCGGCGACCACGGGCAGCCGGGCGAGCGCCGCGAAGGCCGCCGGGTCGGTGACCGCCCGCGCCCCGTACTTCACGACAGCCGCGTCCCCGTCCCGTACGAAGACGGAGGTCGGCCCGGTAGGGGAGACGACGGCCCCGGCGGGCGGCCGCACCGGCCTCAGGGCCGGACCCGCCACGACGTACTCCGCGGCCGTCTGCTCTCGGGCCTCCACGCCCTTCGCCCGTGTGACGGTGGACGCCGAGCCGAAGAGCGTCCCGGCGAGCGCCACGGTCACGAGGACGGGGGCGGCGACGGCGGCGGTCCGGCGTACGGAGGCCGCGCTGTTCTCCCGTACCAGCGTCCCCACGGCCCCCCGCAGCCGCAGCAGCCCGGCCACCGGCCGGACGAGCAGCGGGGAGAGCAGGGCGACGCCGGTGATCAGGAGCATCGGGAGCGTCGTGTACGTCTTCCGCTTGAGCAGCGCGGACGGGTCCGTGGCGTACGTCCAGACGAGGAGCCCGAGGCCGGTCAGGAGCAGTCCCGTACCGAGGAGGGCCCGGCCGAGGGGCAGGGTGTCGGCGTCGACGTCCGCGTCGCGGAGCGCGGCCGTCGGGCCGACCTTCCCGGCGCGCCGGGAAGCGGCCACGGCCCCGGCGAGGGCGACGGTCACCCCCGTCCAGAAGGACACGTGGAAGGGCCAGACCGGTCCGCCGACCGTGAACCACTCGGGCGCGAGACCGCCGTCGACGAGGGTCCTGGCGAGCAGGGGGGCGCCCAGGCCGCCGAGGGCGCATCCGGCGGCGGAGGCGAGCACGCCGAGCGCCGCCGCCTCGGCGAGGAGGAGTCGCCGGACCTGCCCCGGGGTGGCTCCGGCGGTCCGGAGCAGCCCGAACTCGCGGCGGCGCAGGGCGACGCCGAAGGCGAAGGTGGAGGCGACGACGAAGACGGAGACGAAGGCGGTGACGCCGCCGGAGGTGCCGAGGAGGGCGTTGAGGGCGACGAGCGCTTCGGCGTCCCGGTCGGGGTCGGGGTCGGCGCGCCTCCGCTCGGCGCCGGTGAGGACCTGGGCGCGGTCGCCGACGAGTGCCCGGACCTCGGCGACGGGAGCGTCCACGCCGACGGCGTCGGGGCCGGTGGGGCCGGTGGGGCCGGTGGCCGTTCCGGGGCCGCCGGAGGTGGTGACGGTCCAGCGGGCGCGGAGTTCGCGCAGCAGTTCTCTGTCCACAGGCTGTGGACGATCGAGCCGCTGCGTCACGGGCACGGTCTCGGGCCCGCGCCGCACGTCGAGCGTCAGCCGGTCCCGGCCCTGCACGACGACCGGCGAGGAGGCGAACCGCTGGGGAGCGCGCTCGGGCGCGTGAAAGGTGGCGGAGAGCCCGAGGCCCATGGTGGTGAGCAGCCCGACGCCGAGCGCGAGGGCGACGAACCCGCCGAGGAAGGAGGCCCAGCGGGCGCGGAGGCCGGAGAGGACGACGGTCAGCACGAGGGCCTCCGGGCGGTGGTGGCGGTGGTGGCAGTGGGGGCGGTGGTGCGGGCCGTCGCCGACGCGGACGCCGTCCCCGTTCCCGACGCGGTCCCCGACGCGGTCCCCGACGCGGTTCCCGCCCCCGACGCCGATTCCGTCTCCAGGGCCGTCATCCGCGCCGCGACCGTCTCCACCGTCGGGCCCGGCAGTTCGCCCGCCACCCGGCCGTCGACGAGGAAGACCACACGGTCCGCGCGGGCCGCCGCCACCGGGTCGTGCGTGACCATGACGATCGTCTGCCCGTCCCGGTCGACCAGCTCCCGCAGCATCCCGAGGACCTCACGACTCGTCGTCGAGTCCAGCGCGCCGGTCGGCTCGTCGCCGAAGAGGACGGCGGGGCGGGTGATCAACGCCCGTGCGATGGCGACCCGTTGCTGCTGTCCGCCGGACAGCTCGCCCGGCCGGTGCCGTTCCCGACCAGAGAGCCCGACGCGCGCCAGCGCCTCCCGCACCTCCGTACGGGACGGGCGGCGGCCGGCCAGCCGGAGGGGCAGGGCCACGTTCTGCGCGGCCGTCAGGGCGGGCAGCAGGTTGAAGGACTGGAAGACGAAGCCGATCCGGTCCCGCCGCAGCAGGGTCAGGCGCCGCTCGCTCAGTCCCTCCAGGGCGACCCCGCCGACCTCCACCCGCCCGGCGGTGGGCCGGTCGAGCCCGGCCGCGCACTGGAGGAGGGTGGACTTGCCGGAGCCCGAAGGGCCCATGACGGCGGTGAAGGTCCCGGCGTGGAAGTCGAGGTCGACGCCGTCGAGGGCGCGGACGTCCCGGTGGTGGCGGGTGAGCCGGCGGAGCCGTACGGCGGCGGTGGAGCCGGTGCCGTGGGTACGGGTGGAGGGCGTCACGGGGGCTGTCGAGGTCATGCCCCCAGCGAACCGTTCCCGCGCCCGCCGATCACGACCACTGACGGGCGTCCGGGGGGTAGGCCTGGCCCTACCCCGAGGGGCGGGGTGAACCGACCCGGGCCGTCGGCACCTACCGTCGGCGCCGACCCTCGGCACTGACGGTCGACCCGGTCCGCCGACCCCGCTGGTCGGTCGATCCCGCACGCCCGCCGACCCTGCCGACCCTGCCGACCCCACCGGCCCCGCCGGCCCCGCCGGGATCACCCCTCCCGTACGGCCTTCACGAACACGTCCAGCGCGTCACGGGGTTCGCGACCGCCGAGCAGCGCGCGCAGGTCGCTCTCGATCCCCGAACCGTCCAGGAAGCCGTGGGCGATCGCCGAGTACGTGCTCGCCAGCATCGGTACCTGGAACGGCTCGGCCCCGGAGGCGGCGATCGCGGCGCGCGCGTCCGCGAGCGTCCCCGGCGCGTACGTGGATCCCAGGGCCCGTGCCAGGTCGCCGCCGCCGAGCGCGCGCTCGCCGACGAGCTCGTACACCCGGCTCCGGTGGGCGGCCGGGTCCGTCGCGACCGAGACGGCGATGTCGGCGAGGTCCTCGCGGGCGACGGCGGCGAGACGGCCCTCGCCGAGGGGGCCGGTGATCCGGTCGTCGGCGTCGGGCGCGGCGATCCAGCTGAGGAACTCGGCGTAGAGGCCGTTGCGCAGGAACGTCCAGTCGAGGGTGGGCGAGCGCCGCAGCCGCCGCTCGGTCCAGCGGTGGGCGAGCGCGTACGTGAGGTGGTCGCCGTCGCCGGAGAGACTGGTGTACACGACGTGCCGGACGCCCGCCCGCTCGGCGGCCGAGATCGCGGCCCCGTGACGGGCGACGACCGTGTCGTCCTCGCCGTACCCGGCGGATATCAGCAGCAGCGTGTCCACCCCGGCGAAGGCCTCCGGCAGGGTTCCGGGGGCGTCGAAGTCGAGGCGGCGGGTGCCGGGAAGCCCCGCGCGCGTACCGAGGGCGACGTCCGCGCGGCCGGCGAGCCGTTCGGCGACGAGTGAGCCGAGAGCGCCGGATGCGCCGGTGACGAGCAGCATGGATTCCCCCAGGGGTCGAGATGGCTGAGACCATCGTGGAGGGGCGGAGAAGATCGCGTAAGGAGGCACATTCATGTCCGAGGGGCACAGGGAGGTAACCACCGATCCCTTGGTGAGCTGCGCGGAGGACTGCGGTGTACGGGACGTCCAGGACCGGCTCGGCGACAAGTGGACCGTGCACGTGGTCGTCGAACTCGCTCCGGGACCACGGCGGTTCAGGGAGCTCCAGCGGCTGGTCACCGGGGTCTCGCAGCGGATGCTGACCCTGACGCTGCGCCGCCTCGAACGGGACGGCCTCGTCTCGCGGACGGTGTACCCGACGACACCGCCGCAGGTGGAGTACGCGCTGACGGAGACCGGGCACAGCATGACCCACCTGATCAGACAGCTCGTCGACTGGTCGCTCGACCACCGTGCGGTGATCGCCCGGGCGCGCGAGGAATGGGACACGAGGACGACGGCGTGAGTACGAGCACCACGATCGACAGGGCCTTCGAGGCGCTGTACGCGAGCGACGACGGGTCGCTCGACACGGCGGCGTCGCTGCTCGCCGCGGACCGCGGCGCCGACGCGGAACTGACCCGGCGCGGCGAGGAGTTCGTCCGCACGCTGTGGGAGCGGGGCTGGCAGCCGGCGGACGTCGTACGGCTGGCACGCCGTGACCTCTCCGACGACCACCTGCGGGTGCTCACCGGCCTGATCCGCACCGAGACCGCCCGCTACGAGCGGCTGCCGCACGGCTGGCGGCCCCAGCTCGACGAACTGGACGCGGCACCCGGGCGGCCGTCGGACCGCTTCTCGTACGCGACGACCGTCCTGGAGCTGTACCGGCTCCTGGTCCGGCTGCCGCGGCTCGACGCGGTCGGTCCGGTGCCGGGGGACGCGCTGCCGCCCGCGACCGCCGGGGAGCCCCGGATGCTCGGCCGGATCAGGGCGCTGCTCGCGAAGGCGGAGGCGACGGGGTATCCGGAGGAGGCGGAGGCGCTCACGGCCAAGGCCCAGGAACTCATGGCACGCCACAGCCTCGACGAGGCGACGCTCGCGGCGGGGGCACCGTCACCCGAGACGCCGGGCGCGATCCGGATCGGGGTGGAGCCGCCGTACGAGCAGGCGAAGGCGATCCTGCTGGACGCGGTCGCCACGGCGAACCACTGCCGGGCGGTGTGGAACGAGACGTACGGCTTCTCGACGGTCGTCGGCTTCGAGGCGGACCTCGACCCGGTCGAGCTGCTCTACACCTCGCTGCTCGTCCAGGGGACGGCGGCGATGACGCGGGCGGAGGCGGAGCAGCGGGCGGGCGGCCGCAAACGCACGAAGTCCTTCCGGCAGTCCTTCCTGCTCGCGTACGCGAACCGGCTCGGCGCGCGGCTCGCGACGACGTCCCGCCGCGTGGCGTCCGAGGCCCCGACCCTCCTCCCGGCCCTGGCCTCCCGGGACCTGGCGGTCACCACCCGCACGGACGAACTCTTCCCGGAAACCCGCACCACGCGCGTGCGCGCGGCCTGGGACGAGGAGGGCTGGACCCACGGCGCCTCGGCAGCGGACAGAGCGGGCCTGAACCCGGGCCGACGGGGCTTGCGAGGCTGAACCAGCCGACCGGGGGCCGGGGGCGGGGGGCCGACAACGGCACCCCGGGCCCCTGCCCGCCCCCGGGCACCCCGCCCCCCGGCCAGCCCGGCCCCCCGGCCCCCGCACCCCCAGTCGCCCCCGCCCGTTCGGGTGCCCCCGCCCCCGGCAGGGTTTCGGGAAGAGGCAGGCAGGGCGAGAGGGTGGAAAACGGTGACTATCGGTCCATTCCGGATACGCTCGGGCCATGAGCTGGCTCCGGGCGTTGAGGGAGACCGCCCGCTCCGGGCTCACCGTCGAGCGGCGGCGGCTCGACCCCGCCATCGCCGCCCGCGCCGCACTCGGCCTCGCCCTCGTCGTCGGGTTCTCCCTCGCCGTCTTCGGCCCCGCCGTCGCCGTCTCCTCCGCCTTCGGCGCGTTCCAGGCGGCCCTCGCGACCTTCCAGCGTTCCTGGCGCCCCCGCCCCACCCTCGCCCTGGCCTCCGGTGCCAGCCTCGCCGTGTCGACGTTCATCGGCTATCTCGTCGGCGCCGACGACGTCTCCTTCCTCGCCCTGCTGCTCCTCTGGACGTTTCTCTCGGGGCTCGCCTGGGCCGCCGGCCCCACCGCCGGCATGATCGCCTCCTCCAACGTGGCGATCATGCTGGTCACCGTCACGATCCCGACCTCCGTCGCAGCCGCCGCGGGACACGCCGTCATGATCTTCGCGGGCGGTGTCGTCCAGGCCGCGCTGGTCGTCGTCCTGCCGGTCCGCCGCTGGGGCGCCCAGCGCGACGCCCTCGCGGACGCGCTCGCCGCCGAGGCCGACTATGCCCGGCGGCTCCGCCACGACCCGGTGGCTCCCTTCGATCCCCTGCCGCTGATGACCGCCCGCAGCGCCGCCGCCGTGACCCCCGGCCAGGCCCGCCGCCGCCCGGCGGAGCTCCACGGGGCCCGCGGTCTCGCGGAACGCATCCGCCCGGTGCTCGCCTCCCTCGCCGACCCCGCGGTCGGCGTGCCGGAGGAGGGCCCGGCACGCGCGCGCGTGCGGGAACTGCTCGGGGCGGCGGGCTCCGTCCTGGACGCCGCCGCGCACGCGATCCGGCACGGCGAACCGGTCACCCTGCCGGCCCTCGCCGTCGACGCCCTGCACGCCCCGGACACCCTCTCGATCCTGCACGGACCGCCCCGTCGCGCCGCCATCCGCCTCACGGCGCTGCTCGGCGACGTCGTCGACACGGCCGATCCGAGGACGGAGACCTCGGGGCACGGCGCCGAGGCCCGGACCCGCCCCACCCTGGTCGGCCTCGCGCCGATCGTCCTGGTGAGCGTGCATGCCGAGCTGCGGCGGGACTCCCCGGTCCTGCGCCACGCGATCCGTGTCTCGGTGGTCACGGCCGCCGGCTACCTGCTCGGCGGGGTGCTCCCCTTCGGGCACGGCTACTGGGCGCCGATGGCCTCGGTGATGGTGATGCGCCCGGACTTCTCGCAGACGTACGCGCGCTCGATCGCGCGGTTCGGCGGCACGCTCGTCGGGGTGGCCCTGGCGACGGCGGTCGTCCAGTCCGCCCACCCGGGTGTGCGCCTGTCGGCCGTGCTCGCGGTCGTGTGCGCGTTCGCGAACTACCTGTTCATCCGGACGGGGTACGCCGTCAGTCAGGTCTTCGTCGCCGCGTACGTCGTCTTCCTGCTCGGCATGGAGGGCGTGGGCGTCGGCCAGACCGTACGGGACCGGGTGACGCTGACCCTGCTCGGCGGGGTCCTCGCGATGCTGTCGTACGCCGTCTACCCGGCCTGGGAGACGCCCCGGCTGCGCGGCCGGCTCGCGGACTGGCTGGCGTCCGTCGGCGGGTACGGGGCGGTCGTCGTCGCGCGGTACGCCGACCCGGTCGGTCCCGGCAGTCCCGACGTCCGCGAGGCGCTCCTGAACACCCGCGCGGCCCGGGTCGCCTGGCAGGAGGCGGTGGAGCGCGCGACGCACGAACCGGTACGGCACCGGGGGCTCTCGCACGCGGCGGTGGAGCAGACCGACCACGCGCTCGCGGAGTTCGGGCGGGTGGCGATGCTCATGGAGGCGCACCTGCCGGAGCCCGGCGCCCCGCCCGTGCCGGCCGCCGCGACCCTCGCGGAGTCGCTGCGCCGCGCGACGGAACGGGGCGCCAAGGAGGTGCGGGAGCGCAAGGTGCCCCAGTGGGACGATCTGCGCGAGACGGTCGACGCCTGGTCCGACGACCCGCCGGACCACTTCCTGCTGCACAAGGGCGCGGTGCTCCTGCTGGAGGCACTGGACGAGGTGACGACGGCCCTGACGGACTCCAGGCGCGGGCGCTGACCCCGCCCGGACGTCGGGCGGCCGACGAATTTCGCGTGCGTGTCATCCGGCCCGGGGCCGGGCGGAGTTGAAAGGGGAGGAGGGGCGCGGACGCTCATGGCCGCGGTCCACCGAGACCTGCCAGACCCGCCAGACCCACTGCGATGCGCCGGGATCCACCGAGACCCGGTGACATCCGGTGATATCCAGATCCCAGGAGCAACGGATGAAGAAGTACGTGCTGGCCGCCGCCGGAGTCGTGGCCGCCGCGGTGATCGCGGCACCGGCGGCCGTGGGGGCGTCCACCGAGACGTCGACCGCGGCCCTCTCCGTCGCCGCGGCCCCGGCGAAGTCCGCCGCTCCCGTGCAGGCCGCCCCCGCGAAGGTCACCCCCGTCAGGTCCGCCGTTCCGGCCGCCGATCCGGTCCGTACCGTGCGCGAGGGCCGGCGCGTGGACGCGGGCGGCGGCTTCACGGTGTGGCTGACCGGGGACGGCAAGCACTGGACGGGCCCGGAGGGGTACGAGAACTTCCGCAGCGTCGTCGACGGCAACATCGACCGCTCCGTGCCCGGCGTCAGCCACCAGAGCGAGGGGAACGGGAACGGAGCCTTCCACTCGGGCCTCTTCTACGGGACCCGTAAGGCGGGTCGCGTCGAACTGACCGACTCCGAGGGCCACAAGACCGCCGCGAACCTGATCGCCCTGCCCGGCCGTCCCGACTGGGGTGTCTGGTACACCCACACCGGGCCGGTGGAGGGCAAGCAGGGAGGTGGCTTCGACGTCGCCCTGTATGACCGCGCGGGCAAGCTGCTGGCCGAGCTTCCGGGCTTCGACTTCCCGGCCGGCCGCTGACCGCGGCCGACCGCGGAGGAACGTGGCGGGGCCCGGCACGGGGCGGGCCCCGCCACCCCACGTCCTCCACGCCCTTCACGTCCTGCGTCCCCCGTCCGTCCGTCTCCGAGAACGACCGCCGACCGATCGCGAGGTCCGACACCGTGCCGCACGAGTCCGCCATCGACCTCGCCGAGGTCTCCGGGGCTTCCAAGGCTTCCCGGCCCTCCGGGGCCACCGATGCCGGTGATGCCGGCGATACGGGGGACGTCGGGGACATCGGGGACATCGGGGACGTCGGCGAGGTCGGGCACGCCGGTGACGTGCCCGAGGACGACGGCTTCGCCGAGTTCGCCGTCGCCGCCTGGCCCCGGCTGGTGCGCACGGCGCAGCTCCTCACCGGGGACTTCCACGAGGCCGAGGACCTGGTGCAGACGACGCTCGCCAAGGTCTACGGGCGGTGGCGGCGGGTCCCCCGCGGGGAGATCGACCTCTATGTGCGCCGGGCGCTGATCAACAACAACCTCAGCCGGATCCGCCGGAAGCGGGTCGTCCACCTGCTGACGCCGGTCCTGCCGGAGTCGCTGCGCCACACCTCCGCGGGCCATGCCGAGGCGGTCGAGGACCGGACCTCGCTCCTGGCGGCGTTAGCGGATCTGGCCCCCCGTCAGCGCGCGGTCATGGTGCTTCGCTACTGGGAGGATCTGACCGAGCTGGAGATCGCGAGCGTGCTCAACTGCTCGATCGGCACGGTCAAGACCCACGCCCGACGCGGCCTGGCGGCGTTGCGCGCCCATCCGAGGCTCGTCGCCGCCCCCGTCCCGCTTCTCACCGCCCCTTCCGGAGCCCGACGATGACTCCCGCCAGCCCGACCACACCACCCGATCCGGATTCCACACCCGATCCGGACTCCACACCGGACTCGGCCCCCGACGCGGCCCCGGACCCCGCCCCCGCCCCGCGTCCGGCACCCCGTCCCGCCGAGGCCGACGTGCGCGCGGCCTTCGCGCGGGCCGCCTTCGAGGTCACCCCGGGCCCGATGCCGCTGGAGGCCGTCCGGCGCGCGGGCCGGATCCGCCGGAGGCGCCGTACGACCGCCCTCTCGGCGTTCTCGGTGCTCACGGTCGCGTCGGCCGTGGCGGCGGTCGTCGCCCTGACCCCCGTACGACCGTCCCCGCCGTCCCCGCCTCCCGCCGCCGTCCCGCCGACCGCCGTCCGGACCTCCGCGCCGGCCCCGCGCACCGGCGCGGACCTGCCTCCGGTGCTGCCGCCCGCCCCGAGCCCGAAGCGGGTGGTGGCGGCCGGTGAGCGGGTGGACGCGGGGAAGGGCTGGCGGATCTGGCTCACGCGGGACGGCAAGCACTGGACGGGCCCGGAGGGGTACGAGAACTTCCGCAGCGTCGTCGACGGCAACATCGACCTGACGGCGCCGGACGTGAGTCATCAGAGCGAGGGAAACGGAGAGGGGGCCTTTCACTCGGGCCTCTACTACGGGACCCGTACGGCGGGCCGTGTCGAGCTGAAGGGCGCGGGGGACCGCGTGATCGTCGCCACCCTGCTCGAACTGCCCGGCAAGCCCGGCTGGGGCGTCTGGTACGCGCACTCGGGTCCGACGGACGGTGATGTCAGCCCGGTGCTGTACGACCGCGCGGGCAAGCAACTCTCCTCACTGCCCCCGAGCTGACCCCGAACCGGCCCCGAGCGGCCGCGAGTCGCCCCCAAGGGCCGCTCGCGTGGCGCTCCCGAGCGGTACCCCGAGCCACCCCAGGGGCGAGCCTCACCACGAGGCCTTCCGCACCCCCGGCAGGAACCCCGCGTGTGCCTGTTCCCTGAGCCGGATCCGGGACAGGCCGAAGCGCCGCAGATGGCCCCGGGGCCGGCCGTCCACGGCGTCCCTGTTGCGGACCCGGGTCGCGCTCGCGTCCCGGGGCTGGCGGCGGAGCTCCCGCAGGGCCGCCTCGCGGTCGGCGGCCGGGGTGCCGGGGCGGCGGACGGTCTCCTTCAGTTCGGCGCGCCGCTCGGCGTACCGCGCGACGACCGTCCTCCGGTGCGCGTCGCGTGCGATCTTGCTCGCCCTGGCCATCAGACCTTCGTTCCGCGGGCGCGGATGCGGGCCACGGCGGCCTCGACGCCGATCGTGTCGACGGTCCTGATCGCGCGGGCGCTGAGGGTGAGCCGGACGTACCGGCCCTCGCTCGGCAGCCAGTAGCGCTTGCGCTGGATGTTGGGGTCGAAGCGGCGTGCGGTGCGCCGGTGGGAGTGCGAGATCCGGTTGCCGAATCCGGGCTGCGCTCCGGTCAGCTGGCAGTGGGCGGACAAGGGGTGACCTACCTCTCCGTCGAGACATTGGAAATGGGAACCATTTTCATTTACTCTACACACCATGGCACGCAATGAGCTCCGCCCCGTCGTCAAGCTCCGGTCCACCGCCGGCACCGGATTCACCTACGTCACCCGCAAGAACCGCCGCAACGACCCCGACCGCCTCACCCTGCGCAAGTTCGACCCGGTCGCCCGCCGGCACGTCGACTTCCGAGAGGAGCGCTGACCCACTCATGAAGCCCGCCATCCATCCCCCGTACGAGCCGGTCGTCTTCCGCGACAAGGCCGGCGGCTTCGCCTTCCTCACCCGCTCCACGCGCACCGGTGACCCCGGGAAGACCGTGGAGTGGGAGGACGGCCGCACCTACCCCGTCATCGACGTCGAGATCTCCTCGGCGAGCCACCCCTTCTACACCGGCACCGCGCGCGTACTGGACACCGCCGGCCGCGTGGAGCGCTTCGAGAAGCGCTACGGACGCCGGGAGAACCGCGGCGGGGGGACCCCCGGGGCAGCCCCCTGATGTTCTCCGTCGCCCTGGTCGGAGGCCTGCACTCCGACGCCCGCCGTGCTGCCGTGGACCGGCTCCTGGCCCTCGTCCCCGGCAGCGTGGCGCTCCACCACGATCTCGCGACGGCCCCGGAGACCGGGACCGTCGCCCGTACCGTCCGCGATGCCACCGGCCCGCTCTCGGCCGGTGAGACCCCGCTGGTCGACGACTGCGCCTGCTGCGCGCTGCGCGAGGACCTCGTTCCCGAGCTCGTCCGGCTCCGTGACGCCGGGCTCACCCGGCTCGCCGTCGTCGAGCTCTGGGACTCCGTCGAGCCCAGGGCGATGGCCGAGGTCGTCGCGGGCGCCGGGTTCCGGATCGGAGCCGTCGTCACCGCCGTCGACCCGGCCCTCCTCCTGCCGTACCTGGGCAACGGCGACGACCTCGCGGACGTCGGCCTCGCCGCGGCCGCCACCGACCGGCGCACCGTCGCGGACACCTGGGCGCGCCAGCTGGAGTACGCGCCCGTGCTCGCCGTCGTCGACAGCCCCGGCGCCGACGAGGAGGACCGGGCGCTGCTCGACCAGCTCCATCCCACCGCCCGGCGGATCTCCGTCGAGGGCGGCGAACTGGCGGACGCCGTGTTCGCCGGCTTCGACGTCGAGGCCGCGGCGGCCGCGCAGCACCCGGCGTGCGCGCTGCTGCCGCAGGAGGCCGACGGCCACGGTGTCGCCACCTATGTCTGGCGCCACCACCGCCCCTTCCACCCGGAGCGGCTCTACGCCGCCCTGGAGGACCTGACCTGCGCCGCCGCGCGCAGCCGGGGCCGCTTCTATCTGGCCGACCGGCCCGACACCCTGCTCGCCTGGGAGGCGGCGGGCGGTGCGCTGTCCGTGGAGAGCGCGGGCCCCTGGCTGGCCTCGCTGCCCGATGCCGCCTGGGAGCTGGTCCCGGCGGTACGGAGGGCGGCCGCCGCCCTCGACTGGCACCCGGAGCACGGCGACCGCTGCCAGCACCTGGTCTTCACCTCGCCCGGCCTGGACCGCGACCTTCTGGCCGGACTGCTCGGCTCCTGTCTCCTCACGGACACGGAGTACGCGGCGGGGCGGGACTCCTGGCAGGGGAGCGGGTCCGCCTTCGACGCCTTCCTGGAGGTCTGAACGAAGATCAGGAACCGTAGGCTGGTCCCGGTGCGTCCCGAACGGAGTGCGCGGCGTGCGGCGTGCGGGGGTACGCGGGGCCGGACTCGGGCGTCGTACCCGCTGGTAGCACGCTGAGTCGCGTAGCCGCTACGCCACCCCCCGTGCACGTGCATCTGCTCATGCATCGGCATATGAACACAGCTATGATCCGAGGAAGTTGACACCTGCACCAAGCAACTCGGGGAGCTACCAGTGCATCATGCGCATCACGCGTACAACGGCATGGCAGCCGCGGAGCTGCGTGGTGTCGTGTGGCAGAAGAGCAGGCACAGCAACTCCCAGGGTTCCTGCGTGGAGTTCGCCAAACTTCCGGGGGGAAACGTTGCCGTGCGCAACTCGCGCCACCCCGACGGCCCCGCTCTCGTCTACACGCCCGCGGAGATAGAGGCGCTCCTCCTCGGCGTCAAGGACGGGGAGTTCGACCACCTGGTGTGAGCGTGCGCGCGTACGCGAGAGGGGCCCGGGCGGCGTGCGCCCGGGCCCCTCTCATGTACGCGTGTGTCCGTATCCGTGGATGTCCCACCCGCCCCGGTCCCGTCCGGGACCGCGGCTACTCCGGTCCTATCCGGAACAGCGCCCACACCACCTTGCCCCGCAGCGTGCCGGCGAGCGGATGCCAGCCCCAGCTGTCGCTGAACGAGTCCACCAGGAACAGTCCGCGTCCCGACTCGGCGGCGAAGTCCTCCTCGCCACCGCGCGCCTCGGGGCTCTCCTGACTGGGGTCGCGCACGGCGCACACCAGGCGCGAGGACCAGCGCATCAGATGCAGTCGAACCGGTGGGTTCAGGCCTTCTTCCTGGGGCGCGTCCGCGGGCACCGCGTGGCGCAGCGCGTTGGTGACGAGCTCGGAGACGACCAGGGCCACATCGTCGAAGCGTTCGGTCAGTTCCCAGCGGTCGAGCGTCGCACTGGTGAACTTCCGGGCCCCGCGTACGGCTTCGTACCGCGCGGGCAGAGCGCAGGACGCGGAGGTGGAGACGGCGCCGGGATCGATCGGCGGAAGGCCCTGCCGTAACGGCTCGAGCACGGTCGATCCATTCGTCCCCATGCGAGGCACTCCCGGGAATCGCGACTGTGGTGCTACAACACGACAACACGAACGAGTACGCGGCTGCGCGGGGCCCATGGTTCCGAATGCGACCACTGGATGCAAGGGCAGATGCACGTGCACGCGCCGGACCTGTCCGTCCCCGCGCCTAATCTGTGCATAAGTCGTCCCCCTCTCGGGGGGAACTTTCCGCGAACTGTGGGGTCCTGGGCGCCCGACTGCCCGGATCCCGCCGCCTTTCCGTAATCGAATGTGTACGCCCCGAAGCGTTTGGTGGCAGAATCCGGGGCTCGACGGGGGCTCGACACCGTATAGGGGAGGCAGAGCCGTGACCGCAGGCGAATCGAGCGGAGCAAGCGGGAGCGTGGTGCGACGCATCCTGCTGGGCTCCCAGCTGAGGCGGTTGCGCGAGTCGCGCGGGATCACCCGCGAGGCGGCCGGCTACTCGATCCGCGCGTCCGAATCCAAGATCAGCCGTATGGAGTTGGGACGGGTGAGCTTCAAGGCCAGGGACGTAGAGGATCTGCTCACGCTGTACGGGGTCGGGGACGAGGCCGAACGCGGCTCGCTCCTCGGACTCGCCCGCGAGGCCAATGTCGCCGGCTGGTGGCACAGCTTCGGCGACGTCCTGCCCGGCTGGTTCCAGACGTACATCGGGCTGGAAGGCGCCGCCTCCCTCATCCGCGTCTACGAAGTGCAGTTCGTCCACGGCCTGTTGCAGACCGAGGCGTACGCCCAGGCCGTCGTCACCCGAGGCATGCCCGGGGCCCCGGCCGCCGAGATCGACCGCCGGGTCGCCCTCCGCCTGGAACGGCAGAAGGTGCTCGTCTCCGAGCGCGCCCCCCAGTTCCACGCCGTCCTCGACGAGGCCGCCCTGCGCCGCCCCTACGGCGACCGGGCCGTCATGCAGGGGCAGTTGAGGCATCTCATCGAGATCTCCGAGCACCCGGGAGTCACGCTCCAGATCATGCCCTTCAGCTTCGGCGGGCATGCCGGCGAGAGCGGCGCCTTCACGATGCTGAGCTTCCCCGAGTCCGACCTCTCCGACATCGTCTATCTGGAACAGCTCACCAGCGCCCTCTACCTCGACAAGCGCGAGGAGGTCGCCCAGTACCAGCGAGTCATGGAACGACTGCAGAAGGAAGGACCGGATCCGGCCGAAAGCCGGGACCTTCTCCGAGGCCTCCTCCAACTCACCTGACACATCAGTACGATGACGTGACATCAGTTCCGACGTTTCGGCGTTTCGACGTCACTTCTGTCATCCGTGCAGAGGTAGAGCGGGTAGAGGGGTCTCGATCCATGTCGCACTTCACCGACCTGGCCCACCAGTACATCGACGGCGAGTGGAAGCCGGGCAGTGGCTCGTGGGACATCATCGACTTCAACCCGTACACCGGGGAGAAGCTCGCCTCCATCACCGTCGCCACCGCCGGTGAGGTCGACCGCGCCTACCGGGCCGCCGAGCGCGCCCAGGCCGAGTGGGCCGAGACCAACCCGTACACCCGCCGGCTCGTCTTCGAGCGGGCGCTGCGGATCGTCGAGGACCGCGAGGAGGAGATCGCCGAGACGATCGTCGCCGAGCTCGGCGGCACCCGTCTCAAGGCCGCCTTCGAGCTGCACCTCGCCAAGGAGTTCCTGCGCGAGGCGGTCCAGCTCGCGCTGCGCCCCGAGGGCCGCATCCTGCCGTCCCCGGTGGACGGCAAGGAGAACCGCGTCTACCGCGTGCCCGTCGGGGTCGTCGGCGTCATCTCGCCCTTCAACTTCCCCTTCCTCCTCTCCATCAAGTCGGTCGCGCCCGCGCTCGCCCTGGGCAACGCGGTCGTCCTCAAGCCGCACCAGAACACCCCGATCTGCGGCGGCACCCTCGTCGCCAAGGTCCTGGAGGAGGCCGGGCTGCCGGCCGGTCTGCTGAACGTCGTCGTCACCGACATCGCCGAGATCGGCGACGCGCTCCTGACCCACCCGGTCCCGAAGGTCATCTCCTTCACCGGCTCCGACAAGGTCGGCCGCCACGTCGCCACGGTCTGCGCGCAGAACTTCAAGCACGCCGTCCTCGAACTCGGCGGCAACAGCGCCCTGATCGTCCTCGACGACGCCGACGTCGACTACGCGGTGGACGCGGCCGTGTTCAGCCGGTTCGTGCACCAGGGGCAGGTCTGCATGGCCGCCAACCGCATCCTGGTGGACCGGACCGTGGAGGAGGAGTTCACCGAGAAGTTCGTGGCGAAGGTGAAGACCCTGCGGGTCGGCGACCCGGCCGACCCCGCCACCCACATCGGTCCGCTCATCAACTCCCAGCAGGCGGAGGCCGTCTCCTCGCTCGTCGACCAGACGGTCGCGGCCGGCGCGACGGCGCTGCTGCACGGCACGGTCGACGGCAATCTCGTCTCCCCGTCCGTCCTCACCGGCTTCGCCCCCGACGCCCCGGTCCTCGGTCAGGAGATCTTCGGCCCGGTCGCCCTGATCGTTCCGTTCGACGGCGAGGAGGAGGCCGTACGGATCGCCAACGACACCCCGTACGGGCTCAGCGGCGCCGTGCACACGGGTGACATCGAGCGGGGTGTACGGGTCGCCAAGCGCATCCACACCGGCATGATCCACATCAACGACGGCACCGTGCACGACGAGCCGATCGTGCCCTTCGGCGGCGAGAAGCACTCGGGCATCGGGCGGCTCAACGGCGAGGCGATGGTGGAGAGCTTCACCACCCAGAAGTGGATCTCGATCCAGCACGGCCGGAGCCGGTTCCCCTTCTAGGACAGTAGTTGTCCGCAAGGGTCCGTAGCGTAAGGGGTGTCGAGAAGGTCCGGGCCCGCCAGGACCGGACGGCGCAAGCGATTCGGCTACGGAAGGCGGACATCATGGTGGCTCTCGTTCCCACGGAGACCCACGGCGACGAGCGCGGCGCGCTCCTGAACTTCGTCGAGGCCCAGCGCGCCGCGATCCGCCGCTCGCTCCTCGGACTCACCGAGGAGCAGGCGGCGAGCCGCCCCAGCGCCAGCGAGCTCAGCCTCTCCGGACTGCTCAAGCACGTCGCCGAGGTCGAGCTCAACTGGCTCCGGCTGGCGCAGCAGAGGCCGAACGAGCGGCAGCGCACCCAGGAGACCTGGGGCGAGGGCTTCCGGCTCGTGGACGGGGAGACCATCCCGGAGATCATGGAGTTCTGGGCGGGCGTGGCGAAGGAGACCGAGGAGTTCGTCCGCTCGGTGCCCAGCCTGGACGACACCTTCCCGCTGCCCGAGGCGCCCTGGTTCCCCGTGGACGGACGGGTCTCGATGCGCTGGATGGTGCTCCACCTGGTGCAGGAGGCGGGCCGCCACGCCGGGCACGCCGACGTCATCCGCGAGTCCCTGGACGGCAAGGGCTCCTTCGAACTGATCGCGGCGGAGCAGGGCCGGGGCTGAGCGCGGCGGCGGGGACCGGGCGCGGTCGGGACGCCGGTGCCGCCCCCGGGCGGCCCCCCGCGCGTACCCTGGTCAAAATTGACTAGGAGGTACGGCGATGTCGGCGATCCGGCTGCTCGTCCTGGGCGCGGTGAAGCAGCACGGCCGCGCCCACGGCTACCAGGTCCGCAACGACCTGGAGTACTGGGGCGCCCACGAGTGGTCCCACGCCAAGCCGGGCTCGATCTACCACGCGCTGAAGCAGATGGCGAAGCAGGGACTGCTGCACGCGCACGAGGTCGCGCCGAGCGCGGTCGGCGGACCGCCGCGCGTCGAGTACGAGCTGACGGAGAGCGGTACGGAGGAGTACTTCGCGCTGCTGCGCGAGGCGCTGACCACGTACGACCAGAAGATGGACGTCCTGTCGGCGGGCATCGGCTTCATCGTGGACCTGCCCCGGAAGGAGGCCGCGGAGCTGCTGCGCCGGCGGGTGCGGGCGCTCGACGAATGGCGGACCGCGGTCACGGAGTACTACACGCCGGAGGGCGGCCCCGGCCAGCTCGGGCACATCGGCGAGATCATGCACATGTGGGTCCACTCGGCGGACGCCGGCAAGGAGTGGACGCTCGGGCTGATCGAGCGGATCGAGGGCGGGGCGTACGTCTTCGCGGGCGAGGGGGACCCGTTCGTGGGGGTCCTGGCCGAGGGGGAGGAGAACCCCTATGCGACGTGAAGCCGGTGCGACGTGAATTCCGTGTGCGGCCCCCGGTCGGCATCTGCGGTCGGCACCTGCTAATCAAGTTTGACTAAGCACTCCCGAGGGCATACCTTGCTCCGTCGGTGGCGACTGGTCAAATTTGACTACGAGGATTTCGGGAGGAATCGACATGACAGCGGACGCGATCCTCGTGGAGGGCGCACGCAAGCGGTACGGGGAGAAGGAGGCCCTGGCCGGCCTCGACCTCACCGTCCGGCGCGGCACCGTCCACGGCCTGCTCGGGCCCAACGGCGCGGGCAAGACCACGACGGTACGCATCCTGGCCACCCTGCTCCGCCACGACGAGGGCCTGGTGCGGGTGGCGGGACACGACGTACGGACCGAGGCCCGGGAGGTACGGCGGCGGATCGGCCTCCTCGGACAGCACGCGGCCCTCGACGAGGAGCTGGGCGGCAGGCAGAACCTGGAGATGTTCGGCCGACTCCACCACCTGGGCGCGCGGCGCGCCGGGTCGCGGGCCGACGAACTCCTGGAGCGCTTCGGCCTCACCGACACCGGACGCAAGCCCGTCAAGCAGTTCAGCGGAGGCATGCGACGACGCCTCGACCTGGCCGCCTCCCTGATCACGGACCCCGAGGTGCTCTTCCTCGACGAACCGACGACCGGACTCGACCCGCGCGGCCGCGGCGAGGTCTGGGAGTCCGTGCGCTCCCTCGTCGGCGGGGGCACCACGGTGCTGCTCACCACGCAGTACCTGGAGGAGGCGGACCGGCTCGCCGACCGGATCTCGGTCGTCGACGAAGGGCGGGTCGTCGCGGACGGCACCGCCGACGAGCTGAAGGCGAAGGTCGGCGTGGACCGCATCGACGTGGTCGTACGGGACGGGGCACGGCTCGACGAGGCGGCCGCGCTGCTGCCGGGCGAGCGGGCCGAGGTGAGCGTGGACGCCGACCGGCGGCGGCTCAGCGTTCCGGTGGCGGACCGGACGGCCTCGCTCGCCGAGACCGTGCGGGCGCTGGCGGAGGCCGGGATCGAGGCCGAGGACATCGCTCTGCGGCGGCCGACGCTGGACGAGGTCTTCCTGCACCTGACAGCACGCGGTACGGCCCCGGGGGCGGACCGCGAGAAGGAGGTGGCGGCATGAGCGCCGCGTACGTGGTGAGCGACTGCTGGACGATGACCCGCCGCGAGCTGGCGCACTGGGCCCGACAGCCCGTGCAGGTCCTCGTCGGACTCGTGTTCCCGGTGATGATGCTGCTGATGTTCGGCTATCTGGTCGGCGGCGGGCGGGGCGTCGACGGCGACTACGTCGACTTCCTGGTGCCCGGGATGCTCACCCTGACCATGGTGTTCGGGCTCGAAGGCACCATGACGGCGGTGACGCAGGACCTGAACAAGGGCGTGATCGACCGGTTCCGGGCGATGCCGATGACCGACGGCGCTGTGCTCGTGGGGCGGTCGGCGGCCGACATGCTCCAGTCGACGGTGGGCCTGCTCGTGATGGTCGGCGTCGGGTACGCGATCGGCTGGCGTGCGAACGGCGGCCCCGGAAGCACCCTCGGGGCGCTGGGCCTGCTGCTCCTGCTCCGTTTCGCGATGCTGTGGATCGGGATCCTCCTCGCCCTGGTCGCGGGGCGGGCGGAGCTGGTGCAGGCGGTGCAGATCCTCGTCTGGCCCATCGGCTTCCTCTCCAACGCCTTCGCCTCGCCGGACTCGATGCCGGGCTGGCTCGGCACGTTCGTGGAGTGGAACCCGATGTCGGCGACCGCGACGGCGGTCCGCGACCTCTTCGGCAACCCGGGCGGCGAACCGGGGCACATCGGGGCGGCGGTGGTGTGGCCGCTGGTGCTCCTGGCGGTCTTCCTCCCGCTGGCGGTACGGAAGTTCGGGCGGCTCGGGAAGTAGCGGCGCGGAGGTGGGAACCCGGGGGCGGCGAGCGGTGTATTGAAAGCAGCGGTTCACCGCGGACCGCCCGAGGGAGGACAGGGGGACGTGCGATGCGCAGGCCCGTGGGAGGAGTGGTCGGCGCTGTCGTGGCGCTGGTGCTGGTGGTGTTGAGCGGGTGTTCGGGAGCGAGGTCGGGTGGGGAGGAGGGCGGTGCGGGGAGCCGGGGAGGTGCGGGGATTCTCGGTTCTTCGGAGGGTCCGGGCTCTTCGGAGGGTCGGGACACTTCGGGAGGCCTCGGCTCGGCCGGTGAGGGGCCGGTGGGGGATCCGGATCCGCGGCTCTTCGGGGCGCCGCCCCGGATTCCGTCGGCGGAGGGGCTGCCCGGCTGGGCGCACAGTCCGGGCTTCGCGCGGGACGGCAGCGGGTTCGCGCTGCTCGCCTCGTGCGTCGGCGACCCGGCCGCCCCGGAGAACGGCTTCTGCCGCCAGCACGTGGCCGTGCTGGACGCCGGCGCGAGGAAATGGGTGCTGCGGCGGTCCCCGCTGCCCCGGGTGTCGGGAACGGACGGCGTTTCCTCGCACCTCGTGGTCCTCGGCCCCGGCCGGGCCCTCATCGAGGAGGGCGGCGCCGAGCCCGGCGCGCGGACCTGGTTCACGAAGGACGGCGGGCGCACCTGGCGGGCGGGCGACCGGCGTACGGTCGGGACGATCCCCGAGATACCCGTCGGCGCGGCGCTCGTCACCGACTGCGCCGCGCCCGCCGGGGCGCTGCCGGACGACTGCGAGCGACAGCGGCTCGTGGTGGTGTCGCCGCAGGACGGCCGGCGCCGGGCGCTGGCCCGGGTGCCCCTCCTGGGGGCCGGTCCCCGGCCCCAGGAGCAGCCGGAACCCGACGGGTCCTGGTGGGTCTCGGGCACGGACCCGCTGTCGGGGCGGGCGGCGGTCGCCGTCTCCCGGGACGGGGGCCGCGGCTGGACGGTCACCCGGCTGCCGAGTCCCGCCACGAGTCCCGGGTGGTACACGGCGGTGGCGGTGGGCAGGGACGCGGTGTACGCGGCGGAGATGGGGGAGTTGACGGGCGGTGAGCCCGTCAAGAACCCGATGAGGGCGCTGCACCGTTCGGTGGACGGCGGCAGGACCTGGCAGCGGATGTGGACGACGGGGCCGGGCGAGCAGCCGCGCTCCGTGCTCGGCCTGCCGGTCCCGGGGCCGGGTGGCCGGGTGGAGATCGGCACGGAGCTCTCGGGGTACGGGAGCGTGGACGGCGGGCGTACGTTCGCCCGGCTGGGCGACGGGACGCACCACACCCGGCGCACCCCGCTGGGCCTGCTGCGTGAGGCCTCGCGCTGCCGGTTCGCGCTGACCGAGGACGGGGTGCGCTGGTCGGAGTTCCGGCTGGCCTGCGACGACCCGGTGGGCGGCTGACCGGCGGCGGCTGACCGGGCGGGGTGCGGTGGGCGCCCCGGGAGGCTTCCCCGCCCGGGCCTTCCGGCGGATCCGGGGCGGGCACTCGCTAGTGGTGGAAGGAGGTCGCCGCGCTCACGTCCTGGGTGAACGGCTGCGACTGGCTCCGCAGTTCGGGCAGCAGCCGGTTCAGATCCTCGATGAGGAGTCCGGCGAGGTCGGCCGAGAAGCCGTTGCGGCAGACCACGCGCAGCACGGACAGGTCCTCGCGGTTGGCGGGGAAGGTGTAGGCGGGGACCAGCCAGCCCTGTTCGCGCAGCCTCCGGGAGACGTCGAAGACGTTGAAGGAGGTGACGTCGGGGGCGGTGGTGAAGGCGAAGACGGGCAGTTCGTTGCCGTGGGTGAGGAGCTGGAAGTCGCCCATGGCCTCGATCCGTTCGGCGAGGCCGCGGGCGATGTCGCGGGAGGTCTGCTGGACCGCACGGTAGCCCTCCCGGCCGAGCCTGAGGAAGGTGTAGTACTGCGCGACGACCTGGGCGCCCGGCCGGGAGAAGTTGAGGGCGAAGGTGGGCATGTCGCCGCCCAGGTAGTTGACGCGGAAGACGAGGTCCTCGGGGAGCTCGGCGGCGGACCGCCACAGGGCCCAGCCGACGCCCGGGTAGACCAGGCCGTACTTGTGACCGGAGGTGTTGATGGAGGAGACGCGGGGGAGCCGGAAGTCCCAGATCAGGTCTTCGTCGATGAAGGGGGCGACCATGGCGCCGGAGGCGCCGTCGACATGGACGGGGATGTCCAGACCGGTGCGTTCCTGGAGGGCGTCGAGGGCGGCGCAGATCTCGGCGACGGGTTCGTAGGAGCCGTCGAAGGTCGAGCCGAGGACGGCGACGACGCCGATGGTGTTCTCGTCGCAGAGCGCGGCGGCGGACTCGGCGTCGAGGTGGAAGCGGCCGCCCTCCATCGGGACGAGCCGGGCTTCGACCTCCCAGAAGTTGCAGAACTTCTCCCAGCAGACCTGGACGTTGACGCCCATGATCAGGTTGGGGCGGGCGGAGCCGGGGTAGCGGTCGGCGTTCCGCTTCGCCCAGCGGCGCTTGAGGGCCATGCCGGCGAGCATGCAGGCCTCGCTGGACCCGGTGGTGGAGCAGCCGACGGCCAGGGCCGGGTCCGGGGCGTGCCACAGCTGGGCGAGCATGGCGACGCAGCGGCGCTCCAGTTCGGCGGTGCGCGGGTACTCGTCCTTGTCGATCATGTTCTTGTCGCGGCATTCGGCCATCAGGACACCCGCCTGGGGTTCCATCCAGGTGGTGACGAAGGTGGCGAGGTTGAGCCGGGAGTTGCCGTCGAGCATCAGCTCGTCGTGGACGAGCTGATAGGCGCTCGCCGGGGGCAGCGGGCTCTCGGGCAGGCGGTGGTGGGGCGGGGCCTCGGTCATTCCGCCGACCGGGTTGGCGGCCTCCCCGAAGAAGGGGTTGAGGGCGAGTCGGCGGGTGGGCTCGGCGGGGGAGGCGGCAGGACCCTGGTGGAGCGGCATGGGGGACTCCTTCTGTCCGGTGGGGGCGGGGGCTCTTCGAGGGGGAACCGGGTCAGCGCAGGGCGCGGCCCTGGTGGTCGAGCTGGAGCTGGGGCCGGCCGGTGACGATCAGCCAGGCGGGGAGGGAGGCCAGGCAGAGGAGGGCGATCACCGCGGGAGAACCGGCGATGACGGCTCCGGTGAAGAGGCTGATCCAGCCCTGCCGGGTGGTGGCGAGCAGGACACCGAGGACGGCGGAGGAGACGGCCACCGTCGGACTGACCTCGGGGACGAGGGCCTGGGCGAGCAGCCCGAAGGCGGCGCCGATGAAGACGGCGGGGAAGATCCGGCCGCCCCGGAAACCGCAGGATGCGGCGACGAGGAGCGCGACGAGTTTGATCACGGCCAGTTTGGCGAGCTCGCCGGAGGACCACGTGCCGATCGAGGCGGTGAGCTCCTTGACCTCGTCGAGGCCCTTGAAGAGGGTCAGCTGTCCGCCGAGGGCACCCAGAAGGCCGAGGACGAGGCCGCCGAGGGGAAGGATCAGCATGGGGTGGCGCAGGCGCTGGAAGGCGGCGTGCATGAAGGGGAAGGCGTAGCAGGCGACGAGGGCGAAGAGGGCCGCGGCGGAGGCGATCACCAGCGCGGCGAGCAGGTCGCCCCAGCCGGGGTTCGTCAGGGGCGGGAGCCCCATGTCGAAGGTGGGCTCGGCGAGCAGCTGGGTGGTCATGGCGCCGGCGCCGGCGGCGACGAGCGGGGAGAAGAGCCGGTCCCACAGCGATCCGCGTCCCGGCATGCCGGTGAGGGCCTCGGAGAGGACGAGGGCGGCGGCCACCGGGGTGCCGAAGAGGGCGCCGATGGTGGCGGCCGAGGCGAGGGAGACCCAGAAGGCGCCCGGTACGGCGGGGGCGGCCTTGCGGCCCAGCCAGTAGGCGAGGGCGATGTTGGACGCGATGATCGGGTTCTCGGGGCCGAGGCTGACCCCGCCGGCGAGCGAGAGTGTGCTCGCGAGCAGGAGGCCGGGGACGACCCCGGGGGCGATCGGTTTCCCGCCGAGGCCCTCGGAGGCCGGGTCGGGCCCGGCGTGTCCGGGGAACTTCCAGATCACGAGGCCCACGGCGATGCCCGCGGCCGTGAGCATGCTGATGATCCAGAGGGAGGAGTAGTCACCGATGCCGAGGGCGTCCGGCAGGTTGTGCCACAGGACGTCCTGGAGTTCGTCCGCGAGGGCCTCGATCCCGAGGAGCAGCAGGCTCGCCACGACGCCGACCACGAGCGCGGGCAGCACCTGGGGGAGCAGGATCCGCAGCGGGCTCTCGTCGGCGGCGGGGGGAGGGGGCGGAGCATGATCGGTGGCCACCGACCCACCATAAGTGAGCAAATGCCGCACAACATCCCGAAATTCGGGTCGAACGGACGTGCACCTCACGTCGTGTCAGGTCGGGGCGAAGCCGCGTACCGGCACACGTCGGCCCCCCCACGGCGCCACCCGTGGCGAACTCCCGCCCACGGCGCCACCCAAGGCGCCCCACGTCCGGGACGGCGGCCTCGGGCCTCGGCGGCCTCGGGCCTCGGCGGCCTCGGGCCTCGGCGGCCGAGGGGGCGGCGACCTCGTCGTTCGTGACGCGATCCACGAGAGCAGTCCCGGGCGCCTCCACGCCGCCGTCCGGGCGAACGCGCGATGCCCGGGGCCGACCCGGGAGCCCGACTCCGGGGCCCTCGGCCCGAACCACCGGGACATCGGGGCCCACGGACGGGCCCACGGACGGGTCCTGGGGCGGGTCCTCGGACGGGCCCTGCGGCGGGTCCACGGACGGGCCCGGGGGCGGAAGCCCGGACCGGAGCCCGGGCCCTACCGCGGGGCCCGGCCCGGTCAGGCGCGTGGTGCGATCACCACCGCGGTGCCGTACGCGCAGACCTCCGTGCCCACGTCGGCCGCCTCGGTCACGTCGAAGCGGAACATCAGCACGGCGTTCGCACCGCGCGCCTGAGCCTGTTCCACCAGGCGTTCCATCGCCTGGTTGCGGGTCTGCACCAGGGTCTTCGTCAGACCCTTCAGCTCCCCGCCGATCATCGACTTGAGCCCCGCGCCGATCTGGCTGCCCAGATGGCGGGAGCGGACGGTGAGCCCGAAGACCTCACCGATCACCTGCCGGACCTCGAAGCCCGGCACGTCGTTCGTCGTCACCACCAGCACATCGGGCTGCGGCCCCTGGCCGCCTCCGTATTCGTCGATGCCCATCGGCAAACACCTCCTGGCCCCCCAGCCTCGGGGGAGCGGGACCCGTCCGCATCCCGTGGGCCCCGGGTGGAACCGGTCGCGTTCGGCCCGCGTTGATAGCTTGGGGCCAGCCGTCCCCCATGCCTCACCGACCGCAGGAGCCCGGAACCCGTGAATACGCTTGCCCTCGGACCGAGCTGGCTGGACCCGGACTATCTGATTCAGACCTTTGGTCCGATCGGTGTCCTGGCCATCGTCTTCGCCGAGTCCGGACTTCTCATCGGGTTCTTCCTGCCCGGCGACTCGCTGCTCTTCACCACCGGCCTGCTGATCACCACCGGCAAGCTGGACATGCCGCTGTGGCTGATGTGCACCCTGATCGTGGCCGCGGCGGTCATAGGAGACCAGGTCGGATACCTCTTCGGGCGGAAGGTCGGCCCGGCCCTCTTCAAGCGACCCGACTCGAAGCTCTTCAAGCAGGAGAACGTCGAGAAGGCCCATGAGTTCTTCGAGAAGCACGGCCCGAAGTCGCTGATCCTGGCCCGCTTCGTCCCCATCGTGCGGACGTTCACGCCGATCATCGCCGGCGTCAGCCGCATGAACTACCGCCTGTTCATCACGTTCAACATCATCGGCGGCGTCCTGTGGGGCGCGGGCGTGACCATCCTCGGCGCCCTCCTCGGCAAGATCGACTTCGTGCACCAGCACATCGAACTGATCCTCGTCGGCATCGTGCTGATCTCCGTCGTGCCGATCATCATCGAGGTCCTGAGGTCCCGCTCCCAGTCGAAGAAGGCACAGGCCCGGGGCGACGACCACACCCCCGGCGACCACGACGCGCCCGGCACCCCCAACCCGCCCCGCGGCCGGCACGCCAAGCGCTGACCCCGGATCCGTCCGAAGCACCGAAAGGGCCCCGCACACCGTGCGGGGCCCTTTTCCGCGCCTCGGACCGATCCGAGCGGGTGACCCTAGAAACCCCTGGTCCGCTTGGCCGCACGACGGGCCGCGGCGGCACGGGGGGCCTGCATGAAGAGCCGCGCCAGCTCACCACCCAGGTTCACCCCGATCGCGATCGCCAGGGCCAGCGCCGCCGCCTTCGCCAGCGAGGCGAAACCCTGGTCCAGATTGTTCTGGGCGATCGCCAGCACCCCGAAATACGTCGCCGAACCCGGCAGCAGCGGGCCGATCGCCGCCGTCACGTACGGCAGCGACGACGTGTGCTCGTAGCGGGCGATCAACTGCCCGAAGAGCCCCACCAGGCCCGCCGCCACCGCCGTCGCCATGACCGTCGAGCCCTCCGCGGTCACCGCTATCGACGCGTAGATCACCCACGCGACCCCGCCGTTCAGCGTCGCGAACAGCACGGTCGCCCGCGACTGCTGCAACAGGATGGCGAAGGTCGCGCACAGCACCATCGAGGCCAGGATCTGCGTCACCGGCCGCTCCACCGCCCGCAGCGTCCCCTCCGGGTTCAGCTGCGCGTCGAACTGCACCGCGATGTACAGCACCGACAGCACGCCCACCACGATCGCGACGAAGAAGTACGCGACCTCCAGAAGCCGCGCCGACGCCGTGATGTAGAAGCCGGTCAGACCGTCCTGGACGGCCGCCACCAGCGCCCGCCCCGGGATCAGCGCGAACAGACCACCGGTGATCACCGCCGAAGGACGCAGATCCGCGTGCAGCATCGTCAGCAGCACACCCATCGCCGCCGGCGGCATCGCCGCCACCAGGAACTGGTAGAACTCCGGCAGCCCGCGCCCCGCGCACAGCCAGGCGAGCCGGTCGCCGAGCACCGCGCCCAGCGCCGCCACGAAGAAGACCGTCGGACCACCGCCCAGCAGCACCGAGGCCGCGCCGGCGAGGACACCCGCCGCCGCCGTGAGCACCCAGCCCGGGTACGGGTGGCGATTGCGCCGTATCTCCGCGAGCCGCCGGTACGCCTCCTCGGGCGTCACCTCGTGGGCGCTCGCGTTGATGTCGGCGAGCAGCGTGTAGACCGCCGCGAGCCGCGTGTAGTCCGTCCCCCGCCGCCGAACCGTCCGGTTCGCCGTGATCGGGTCGTCCACCAGGGAGGGCTGGTACGTGACGGACAACAGCGTGAACGTGACCGTCGGCTCGACCCGGTCCAGACCGTACGAGCGGCAGATCGCGAACATCGCCGCCTCGACGTCCTCCGCACCCTCCCCGCCCGCGAGCAGCAGCTCCCCGATACGCAGGGTCAGGTCGAGCACACGAGGCACCGAGGGCCCCGCCTCGTCCTCCTTGCGCGAGGCCTCCGGCACGGGCCGCTCACCCACCGGCAGCCGCAGCATCGTCCGCATCCGGTCCTGCCACGGGGCGTCCTGCGGCAGCCGTACCAGCGGCACCCCGTACGCCGGAGTGAAGGCGGGCGGCGAGTTCTTCGCCGAATACGTGGCCGGCGTCGCGAACGCCGAACCCTCCTGCTCGGCCGGCGGCTCCGCCGTGAAACCTGGAGGAAGAGCGAACTCGGAGGTCGGATGCTCCTCCTCCGGTGGCGCGGGCTGCTCCACACCGGCGGGCGGCGCGAACGCGCTCCGTGCCTCGTCCGACTGGGGCTTCCGGTCCTCCGGAACCCCTCCCGGACCGTTCTTCGAGCCGTCCGGCTCCGCCACCACTCTGACCGCCTCACTCCCTGGGAACCGTGGATTCCAGTATGAGTGTGCGACAGATGCGCGAAAGGCGGTGCACCCAAGGGGTACACCGCCTTCACACGATCAGACCGCCGCCGTCAGGCGAACGACCGGAACAACGGGGGCTCAGTGGCCGCCCTGCTCCTTGGCGCGCGCGTACGACTTCTCGATCTCTTCCTCGGCCTCGGCGCGACCGACCCAGTCGGCGCCCTCGACCGACTTGCCCGGCTCCAGGTCCTTGTAGACCTCGAAGAAGTGCTGGATCTCCAGGCGGTCGAACTCCGCGACGTGGTGGATGTCCCGCAGGTGCTCCATGCGCGGGTCCGTGGCCGGGACGCACAGCAGCTTGTCGTCGCCGCCCGCCTCGTCCGTCATGCGGAACATGCCGATGGCACGGCACTTGATCAGGCAGCCCGGGAAGGTGGGCTCGTCGAGGATGACGAGCGCGTCCAGCGGGTCGCCGTCCTCGCCGAGGGTGTTCTCGACGTAGCCGTAGTCGGTCGGGTAGGCCGTCGACGTGAAGAGGCGACGGTCCAGGCGGATGCGACCCGTCTCGTGGTCGACCTCGTACTTGTTCCTCGATCCCTTGGGGATCTCGATGAGAACGTCGAACTCCACGGGTGGCTCCTCCTGAATCAACACAAGTGAATGCTCGCGACGACGCGCGGTGATTAAGTGTCCCTCACGCACGTGTGTGATCGCGAAAGGGGCTGGTCAGCAATGCCCGAGCCGAGGATGTGGCAGCTCACGGCGGGCTCCGCCGCCCTCGGACTGGCCCTGGCCGCCGTCGCGGTGACCGCGGCCGGTCCGTGGGACTCGGGCCAGCGTACGGCCGAGCGGGCCCGCGCCGCCGCCCCGGCGACGGGTGGCGCACGTCACGCCCCGCCCCCCGCGCCCGCCCCGCCCCGGCGCCCCGCACCCGCCCCGAGCGCCCCCGGCGTCCTCACCGCCCTGCACGCCCCGGCCCCCGCCGGACGCCCCGCGGACCTCGCCGCCCTCCTCGTACCCCTCCTCGCCGACCCCGGACTCGGCCCGCTGCGCACCGCCTCCGTCGTCGACACCGCGACGGGGAAGCAGCTGTACGGCGAGGGCGCCGGCACCCCGATGACCCCCGCGTCCACCGTCAAGATCGCCACCGCCGCGGCCGCGCTCTCCGCCCTCGGCCCCGACCACCGCATCCCCACCACCGTCACCGCCGCCCCCGACGGCCGGACCGTCACGCTCACCGGCGGCGGCGACCCCACCCTCGACCCGGCCCGGCTGAAGGCCCTCGCGACCGACACCGCCCGCGCCCTCACCGCCCGCGGCCACACCTCCGTACGCCTCACGTACGACACGAACCTCTACCCCGGCCCCCGGCTCCACCCCATCGGCCCCAACGAGAACATCGCCCCCGTCGTCGCCCTCATGACCGACGAAGGACGCCTCGACGACAGCGAGAGCGGCCCCGCGCCCCGCGCCGCCGACCCCGCGGCCGACACCGCCACCGCCTTCGCCGGACTCCTCACCGAGGCCGGGATCGAGGTCACCGGCGACCCGGCCCCCGGCCGCACCCCGAAGGCCGCCCCCCTCGCCCGCACCCACTCCGCGCCCCTCGCCGACCTCGTCGAGCGCACCCTCACCCACAGCGACAACGACCTCGCCGAAGCCCTCGCCCGGCAGACCGCCCTCGCCCGCAAGCAGCCCGCGAGCTTCGAGGGCGCCGCCAAGGCCGTCCGGGACGAACTCGCCCGCCTCGGCCTCCCCGTCGCCGGCGCCCGCTTCGCCGACGGCAGCGGACTCGACCGCCGCGACCGCGTCTCCGCCGCCCTCCTCACCGCCCTCCTCACCCGAGCGGCCGACCCCGCCCGCCCCGCGCTGCGCCCGCTCCTCACCGGACTGCCCGTCGGCGGCTTCACCGGCACCCTCGCCGGCCGCTTCGACACCGCGCCCGCCACCGCGGGCGCCGGACTCGTCCGCGCCAAGACCGGCACCCTGACGGGCGTCAACACACTCGCCGGGACCGTCGTCACCCCCGACGGGCGTCTCCTCGCCTTCGCGTTCCTCGCCGGCCGCACCCTCTCCCCGTACGAGGCACAACCCGCCCTCGACCGCCTCTCCGCCGCCCTCGCCGGACAGGACTGACCACCGTACGGCCGCACCCCGACACCGCCCGGACCTCGCCCGGACCCGGTTCCGACCCGAACGGAAGCCGTCCCGAACCCACACCGAACAGGCTTCGAGACCGTACGGTTGACGCATGACGAGCATCGGTGGCGCAGGCACATCCGGGATGGTCGACTGGAACCTCGCGGTCGCGACCGCGACCCGCCTCGTGCGGCCCGGACCCGAAGTCAGCCGCGACGAGGCCCGCGAGGTCGTCGCCGAACTCCGCAGGCACGCCAAGGCGTCCGAAGAACACGTCCGCGCCTACACCCGGATGTTCCCCGAGGGCACGGACCCCGGGACCATCGCCGACACCCCCGTCCTGGTCGTCGACCGGGCCGGCTGGATCAGGGCCAACGTCGCCGGATTCCGCGAACTGCTCACCCCGCTCCTCGGCAAGATGCAGGACCGCAGGGCGAGCAACCCCGGCAACGCCGTCCTCGGCGCCGTCGGCGGCAAGGTCACCGGCGTCGAACTCGGCATGCTGCTGTCCTTCCTCGCCTCCCGCATCCTCGGCCAGTACGAGACCTTCGCCCCCGCCACCCGCGAACTCCCCGCCGGAGCCAACGGCGGCGGCCGCCTCCTCCTCGTCGCGCCCAACATCGTCCACGTCGAACGCGAACTCGAGGTCTCGCCGCACGACTTCCGGCTCTGGGTCTGCCTCCACGAGGAGACCCACCGCACCCAGTTCACCGCCGTCCCCTGGCTGCGCGACCATCTGCAGGGCGAAATCCAGTCGTTCCTCGCCGCCACCGACGTCGACCCCGGCACCGTCGTCGAACGCCTCCGCGAGGCCGCCCAGACCCTCGCCGGCGGCCGCCCCGAGGGCGAGGAGGGCGAACCCGCCCCCTCCCTCGTCGAGCTCGTCCAGACCCCCGAACAGCGCGAGATCCTCGGCCGCCTCACCGCCGTCATGTCGCTCCTCGAAGGCCACGCCGACTACGTCATGGACGGCGTAGGACCCCAGGTCGTGCCCTCCGTCGCCGAGATCCGCGAGAAGTTCCAGCAGCGCCGCGCCCGGGGCGCCTCCCGCCTCGACCTCGCCCTGCGCAAGCTCCTCGGCCTCGACGCCAAACTCCGCCAGTACCGCGACGGCGAGCGATTCGTCCGCGCCGTCGTCGACCAGGTCGGCATGGACGGATTCAACCGCGTGTGGACCTCCCCCAACACGCTCCCCACCAAGACCGAGATCGCCGCCCCCGCCGACTGGATCGCGAGGGTGCACCGTAAGGCAGACTCGTGAGACAGGTGCGGCAGACGGCACAGGAACACGTCAGAACACCCCACCAATCACCCATCCGAGGGACCCTGGGCATGGGGTGAGGCGTGCAATGCTCGGGTAACGGCCGGGTTTCTGTCACCATCGACGCACTCTGAGTGACCGAACCCCCCTTTCCGACCGTTAAGACTCCGACCGAGGCACCCCACCCCATCACGAAGGGCACCGGACATGGGTCCCCATCCTGCGGTCGCGGCGATACGCCTGGCGGTCCGCCGCGTACTCCACGACGTTCTCACCGAGCACCAGACCGACCCCGCTCCCGACGCGCACACACCCCTCGTGCTCGTCGCCTGTTCCGGAGGCGCCGACTCGATGGCGCTCGCCTCCGCCCTCGCCTTCGAGGCCCGCAAGCTTCCCGTGCGCGCCGGCGGCATCACCGTCGACCACGGGCTCCAGGACGGCTCCGACACCCGCGCGGGCGAGGTCGCCGGACGCATGACCGTGCTCGGCCTCACCCCCTCCGAGGCCGTCTCCGTCACCGTCGGCCGCGAAGGAGGCCCCGAGGCCGCCGCCCGAGACGCGCGGTACGCGGCGCTCGACGCCGCCGCCGAGCGCCACGGAGCCGCCGCGATCCTCCTCGGCCACACCCGCGACGACCAAGCGGAAACCGTCCTGCTCGGGCTCGCCCGCGGCTCCGGAATCCGCTCGCTCTCCGGCATGGCCGCGATCTCCGGCGCCTCCGGCCGCTACCGGCGTCCCTTCCTCCAGCTCGACCGCCAGACCGTCCGCAAGGCCTGCGTCGCACAGGAACTCGCCGTCTGGGACGACCCCCACAACAGCGACCCCGCCTACACCCGCTCCCGGCTCCGCCACGAAGGCCTCCCCGCCCTCGAGAAGGCCCTCGGCAAAGGCGTCGTCGAAGCACTCGCCCGAACGGCCCAGCTCTCCCGCGACGACGCCGACGCCCTCGACACCTGGGCCGCCGACGCCGAGACCTCCGTACGCGACGAGGCGGGCGCCCTGGAATGCTCCAAGCTCTACGGCCTGCCCCCCGCCGTACGCCGCCGGGTCCTGCGCCGCGCCGTGATCGCCGAGGGCGCACCCGCCGGCTCCCTCTTCGCCCGACACATCGAAGAAGTCGACCGGCTGATCACCGGCTGGCGCGGCCAGGGGGCCATCAACCTGCCCGGTCGAGTCGAAGCCCGCCGCCAGGGTGGCAGACTGGTCATCCGGCAAGGCTGACGCACGCTGCAACGAAAGTGACCCGGGTGAACGAGAAGGACATGGGCACCGACCTCCAGTCGGTGCTCATCACCAAGGAAGAGATCGACGCCAAGCTGGCAGAGCTGGCCGCGAAGATCGACGCGGAATACGCGGGCAAGGACCTGCTCATCGTCGGCGTCCTCAAGGGCGCGGTGATGGTGATGGCGGATCTGGCTCGCGCCCTTTCCACCCCCGTCACCATGGACTGGATGGCCGTGTCCTCCTACGGCGCCGGCACCCAGTCCTCGGGCGTCGTCAGGATCCTCAAGGACCTCGACACCGACATCAAGGGCAAGCACGTCCTGATCGTCGAGGACATCATCGACTCCGGCCTGACGCTGTCCTGGCTGCTGTCGAACCTCGGCTCGCGCGAGCCCGCCTCCCTGGAGGTGTGCACGCTGCTGCGCAAGCCCGAGGCCGCGAAGGTCGCGATCGACGTCAAGTGGATCGGTTTCGACATCCCCAACGAGTTCGTCGTGGGCTACGGCCTCGACTACGCCGAGAAGTACCGGAACCTTCCGTTCGTCGGCACGCTCGCCCCGCACGTCTACGGCGGCTGAACACCAGCGCCGTACGGGGAACCCGCACCGCCTTCCCCCCGTTGAACCACGGGAAGGCGGTCGCGGGCGACGATGCTGAGGTACCGTCCGAAGAACAGCTTTTTCACACTGCAGCACTCACAGCAGCATTTTCCTACGGGCAGGAGGGACGGGGCGTTCTCGCCCCGTATGGATGGACGTGAAGCGATACTTCCGTGGGCCGGTCATGTGGATCGTGCTGGCCGTCCTCGCCGTGGTCGTGCTGATGCAGGTCGTCGGCTCGTCCGAGGGCTACAAGACGGTGGACACCGGCAAGGTCGTCCAGGCGATCGACAAGAACCAGGTCAAGCAGGCAAAGATCACCACCGGTGACGAGCAGATCGTCAAGATCGAGCTCATCGACGGCCAGAAGATCGACAAGAGCAGCAAGGTCCAGGCCAGCTACATCGGCACCCAGGGCGCCGACCTGGCCGACAAGCTGCAGGAGAAGTTCGAGGCCGGGCAGATCGAGAAGGGCTACACCGTCTCACCGACGAAGCAGTCGCCCTTCGTCTCGATCCTGCTCTCCCTTCTCCCCTTCGTCCTCATCGTGGTCGTCTTCCTCTTCCTGATGAACCAGATGCAGGGCGGCGGCTCCCGCGTCATGCAGTTCGGCAAGTCCAAGGCGAAGCTCATCACCAAGGACACGCCGAAGACCACCTTCGCCGACGTCGCAGGCTCGGACGAGGCCGTCGAGGAACTCCACGAGATCAAGGAATTCCTCCAGGAGCCCGCGAAGTTCCAGGCCGTGGGCGCCAAGATCCCCAAGGGCGTCCTGCTCTACGGCCCGCCCGGAACCGGCAAGACGCTCCTCGCGCGCGCCGTCGCCGGCGAGGCCGGGGTGCCGTTCTACTCGATCTCCGGATCCGACTTCGTCGAGATGTTCGTCGGCGTCGGCGCCTCCCGTGTCCGTGACCTCTTCGAGCAGGCGAAGGCCAACGCACCGGCCATCGTCTTCGTCGACGAGATCGACGCCGTCGGACGCCACCGCGGCGCCGGCCTCGGCGGCGGCCACGACGAGCGCGAGCAGACGCTCAACCAGCTCCTCGTCGAGATGGACGGCTTCGACGTGAAGGGCGGCGTCATCCTGATCGCCGCCACGAACCGGCCCGACATCCTCGACCCCGCCCTCCTGCGCCCCGGCCGCTTCGACCGGCAGATCGCCGTCGACCGCCCGGACATGCAGGGCCGTCTGGAGATCCTCAAGGTCCACCAGAAGGGCAAGCCGGTCGCCCCGGACGTCGACCTCGGCGCCGTCGCCCGTCGCACCCCCGGCTTCACCGGCGCGGACCTCTCCAACGTCCTCAACGAGGCGGCGCTCCTCACCGCCCGCAGCGACCAGAAGCTGATCGACAACGCGGCACTGGACGAGGCGATCGACCGAGTGGTCGCGGGCCCGCAGAAGCGGACCCGGATCATGTCGGACAAGGAGAAGAAGATCACCGCGTACCACGAGGGCGGACACGCCCTGGTCGCGGCGGCCTCGCCGAACTCCGACCCCGTCCACAAGATCACCATCCTGTCCCGAGGCCGTGCCCTGGGCTACACGATGGTCCTCCCGGACGAGGACAAGTACTCGACCACCCGCAACGAGATGCTCGACCAGCTGGCGTACATGCTGGGCGGGCGCGCGGCCGAGGAGCTCGTCTTCCACGACCCGACCACGGGCGCGGCCAACGACATCGAGAAGGCCACGGCCACCGCGCGAGCGATGGTCACGCAGTACGGCATGACCGAGCGTCTGGGCGCGATCAAGTTCGGCGGCGACAACACCGAGCCCTTCCTCGGACGGGAGATGTCGCACCCGCGCGACTACTCGGAAGAGGTCGCCGCGCTGGTCGACGAAGAGGTCAAGAAGCTCATCGAGACCGCGCACAACGAGGCCTGGGAGATCCTCGTCGAGAACCGTGACGTCCTCGACAACCTGGTCCTCGCCCTCCTGGAGAAGGAGACGCTGGGCAAGGAGGAGATCGCCGAGATCTTCACCCCCATCGTCCGCCGCCCGGCCCGCCCGGCCTGGACCGGCTCCTCCCGCCGTACCCCGTCCACGCGTCCGCCGGTGCTCTCCCCCAAGGAGCTCGCCCTGACGAACAGCGCGAACGGCTCGGCGACCACGGCGGTCGACACCACGAAGGGCATCGAGATCGCCCCGGTGGACACCCCGGAGGACTGACCGTCCCACCCCGGAATGGCTGCCGCGCCCCCACAGGTTTTAGCCTGTGGGGGCGCGGCTTTTCCGCGCACATCAGTCAGACGGAACGAGGCACAGAGATGACCGACCCGGTGACGCTGGACGGCGAGGGCACGATCGGCGAGTTCGACGAGAAGCGCGCCGAGGCAGCCGTACGCGAGCTCCTCATCGCGGTCGGCGAGGACCCGGACCGCGAGGGTCTGCGGGAGACGCCGGCGCGCGTGGCGCGGGCGTACAAGGAGATCTTCGCGGGTCTGTGGCAGGCGCCCGAGGACGTCCTGACGACCACGTTCGACCTCGGCCACGACGAGATGGTGCTGGTCAAGGATATTGAGGTGTACTCGACATGTGAGCACCATCTCGTACCGTTCCGCGGGGTGGCGCACGTCGGTTACATCCCGTCGACGACCGGGAAGATAACGGGACTGTCGAAGTTGGCCCGGCTCGTCGACGTCTACGCCCGCCGCCCCCAGGTGCAGGAACGGCTCACCACGCAGGTGGCGGACTCGCTGATGGACATCCTCGAGCCGCGCGGCGTCATCGTGGTCTTCGAGTGCGAGCACATGTGCATGTCGATGCGCGGTATCCGCAAGCCCGGCGCCAAGACGATCACCTCGGCCGTGCGCGGCCAGCTGCGTGACCCCGCGACCCGGGCCGAGGCGATGAGCCTCATCATGGCGCGCTGAGGCGCCACGGCGGGTTCGTGCGTCAGGCCCGGGCCTTGCCCGGGCCCTTTTCTTCGTCTTCCGGGAGCCTGCAGACGCGTTCCAGGAAGAGGGCGGCCGCGATGACGGCGATGCCCGCCGCTACCGAGAGGGCCGCGTAGAGGGCCTGGTCGCGGCGGGCCGGGACGTCGAGGGAGCCGAGGAGGAAGACGCCCGTGCCGCCGTACATGCCGGCGACCAGGGCGGCGACCAGGGCGCTCGCCTGGCCGAAGACCACCGCGCGGGCCGCCATCAGGGGCTCGACGCCCTTGGCGCCGGGGCGGCGGTCGCGCTGGGCCTTGAGGCGGGCGCGGATCGAGAGGGCGGTCGCGGTGAGGACGACCGCGATCACGGCGAGGACGATGGGCGCGGCGATCGGCACGCTGGGGAGGGTGCCGACCGAGTCCCAGAGTCGGGCGGCCCCCCAGGAGAGGATTCCGGCCACGAGGAACAGTCCGGCGAGCACCTTCAGCCGCAGTTGTTTCACCGGGTGTCCTTCATGTGGTCGCGATCGGTCTGCCACGAAGCGTAACGACTACTCGGGCAGACGGAGTTCCAGGTCGGTGCGGCGGGCGATGCCGTCGTTGCCGAGGGCGGCGAGGAGCTCGGCGACGGGGCCCTGGCCGGGGATCCGTGCCTCGGGGTCCACGTCGTGCCAGGGGGCGAGCACGAAGGCGCGCTGGTGGGCGCGGGGGTGCGGGAGGGTGAGGACGGGGTCCGCGGAGATCACGTCCGCGTAGGCGACGATGTCGACGTCGATGGTGCGGGCGCCCCAGCGCTCCTCGCGGACGCGGAGGAAGGCCTCCTCGACGGCGTGGGCCCGCTCCAGGAGGGAGGAGGGCGGCAGGGTCGTCTTCACCAGCGCGACGGCGTTGAAGTACGAGGGCTGGGTGCCGGGCTCGACGCCCCAGGGCTCCGTCTCGTAGACGGGGGAGACGGCCTTGACCCGGAGGCCGGGGGTGTCCGCGAGGGCGTCGACGGCCCCCTGGAGGGTCTCCAGGCGGTTGCCGAGGTTGGCGCCGAGGGCGACGACGGCCCAGCGGGGGTTGGACAGGGTCGTGTCGGCCGCGTCGACGGTCGCGACGACGGCGTCCGGTACGGGCTGGACGGTGGGGTCGCTCTGGGTCGGCTTCATCGTCGGCTCCGGGTGATCGTGATGGTCACGTCGTCGAAGGGCACGGTGATGGGGGCGTCCGGCTTGTGCACGACGACTTCCACCTCCTGTACCCCGGCATGGCTGAGGCATTGCTGTGCAATGCGCTCGGCGAGGGTTTCGATGAGGTCGACGGGCTCGCCCTGGACGACGTCGACGACTTCCTCGGCGACGATCCCGTAGTGCACGGTCTTCGCCAGGTCGTCGTCGGCGGCCGCCGGGCGGGTGTCCAGGCCGAGGACCAGGTCCACGATGAAGGTCTGGCCCTCCTCGCGCTCCTTGGGGAAGACGCCGTGGTGGCCCCGGGCCTTGAGGCCGCGCAGCGCGACACGATCCACGCGAATCACTCCTGCTGTCGTAGTTCGGGTGGCCACGCAGCCGGGTGCGGACGGCCGGTGTCCAGCATCGAATCTACCTGCGGGGACCGACAGCGCTTGCCCATGGGGGCCGTGGGCGGGTCAGGAGGGCGGTTCGGAGGGGGGTTATGCGTCGGCCGGGCCGGGCTCGCCGTCCTCGGTTCCCTCGGTGTCCGCGAGGACGGGGGAGGCATGGTGGGACCAGATGCGCCAGCCGCCGGGTGTGTGGCGGAACACGTTGGTGGCGACGACGAGCTGGCCGACGAGGGGTCCCAGTTCGGCGCCGTCCTCGGCGGGGCCGCCGCTGAGGATGTTCTCGGTGCAGGTGACGACGGCGGTGCCGTCGGAGAGGGAGATCTTCAGGTCGGTGAGGAAGAACTGGATGTACTCGGTGTTCGCCATGATCAGCGCGTACGAGCGGAGCACCTCGCCGCGGCCGGTGAGGACGGGCCAGCCGGGATGGACGCAGGTGATGGGGGTGGCCCCGTCGTCGAGCCAGAGCTCCGAGACGCGTTCGAAGTCGCCGGTCTCCATCGCCTCGTAGAAGGCGGTGTTGGCGGCTTCGACGGCCGCCTCGTCGGTGCCGCGGCTCACGCGGCTCCCTCGACGGCGCGGGCGACGCGGACGGCGTCGGCGGTGGCCCTGACCTCGTGGACCCGGACGGCCCAGGCGCCGGCGTGGGCGGCGAGGGCGGAGACGGCGGCGGTGGCGGCGTCGCGCTCGCGGGCGGGCGGCGGGGCGGCGCCCTCGCGGGCCAGGACGTGGCCGAGGAAGCGTTTGCGGGAGGCGGCGACCAGGAGGGGGTGGCCGAGGGCGCGGAGTTCGGGGAGGTGGGCGACGAGGGCGAGGTCGTGGGGGGCGAGTTTGGCGAAGCCGAGGCCGGGGTCGACGACGATGCGTTCGGGGGCGATTCCGCCGTCGACGACGGCCTCCAGGCGGGTGCGGAGTTCGGCGACGACCTCGGTGACGACGTCGTCGTACACGGCGAGGCTGTTCATGTCCTGGCTGAACCCGCGCCAGTGCATGACGACGAAGGGGACTTCGGCGGCGGCGACGGCGGGCACCATTCCGGGGTCGGCGAGGCCGCCGCTGACGTCGTTGACGAGGACGGCGCCGGCTTCGACGGCGCGGGCGGCCACGACGGCGCGCATGGTGTCGACGGAGACGGTGACGCCTTCGGCGGCGAGGCCCCGGACGACGGGGACGACGCGGCGGAGTTCTTCCTCCTCGTCGACACGGCTGGCTCCGGGCCGGGTGGACTCGCCGCCGACGTCGACGAGGTCGGCTCCCTCGGCGACGAGGTCGAGGCCGTGTTTGACGGCGGTCGTGGTGTCGAACCAGCGGCCGCCGTCGGAGAAGGAGTCGGGGGTCACGTTGACCACGCCCATGACCGCGCAGCGGTCCCACTCCGGCAGGCCCCGGGCCGTACCCCGGTCGATCGTCGTACTCATGTGTCCAGCGTAGGGCCCGGCGGTGGGATCAGGCGGCGCGGATCTCGCGCTCGGCGGCCGCGGGGACGATGTGGGCGCAGGGGCGCGGGGTGGGGGCGGGGCGCCGGCGGGCGAGGGGGCGGGGCAGGGAGAGGCTCAGGAAGCCTTCGGCCTGCATGGCGGCGAAGCCGATGCGGGGGAGGTCGCGGCTCTTGCGGTAGACGACGAAGCGGGGTTCCCAGCGGGGCCGGAACTTGGCGTTGAACTTGTAGAGCGACTCGATCTGGAACCAGCGGGAGAGGAAGACGAGCAGTCCGCGCCAGACGCGCAGGACGGGGCCGGCGCCGATCTTCTCGCCGCGGGCGAGCGCGGAGCGGAACATGGCGAAGTTGAGGGACACGCGCGCGATGCCGAGGCCGGGGGAGGCCTGGAGGGCGGCGACGATGAGGAGCTCGTTCATGCCGGGGTCGGCGGAGCGGTCGCGCCGCATGAGTTCGAGGGACATGCCGTCGGTGCCCCAGGGGACGAAGTGGATGATCGCCTTGAGGTCGCCGTAGGGCGAGTCGGGGTCGTCGTCGGTGTCGTTCTTGTGGGCGGTGGCTATCACCGCGTCTCCGTCGCCGGGGGCTCCGATGCGGCCGAGGGCCATGGAGAAGCCGCGCTCGGTGTCGGTGCCGCGCCAGTCGGCGGCGGCGCGGCGGACGCGTTCGAGTTCGGCGTCGTCGAGGTCACGGACACGGCGGACGCGGGTGGTGTATCCGTTGCGTTCGATGCGCTTCACCATCTGGCGGACGTTGCGCATGGCCCGCCCGGAGAGGGAGAAATCCGCGACGTCGACGACCGCCTCGTCGCCGAGCTCGAGGGCGTCGAGGCCGGTCTCCCGGGTCCAGACCTGGCCGCCGGTCTCGGAGCAGCCCATGACGGCGGGGGTCCAGGAGTGGGCCTTGGCCTCGTCCATGAAGCGTTCGATGGCGCCGGGCCAGGCTTCGACGTCGCCGATGGGGTCGCCGCTGGCGAGCATGACGCCGGAGACGACGCGGTAGCAGACGGCGGCCTTGCCGCTGGGGGAGAAGACGACGCCCTTGTCGCTGCGGAGGGCGAAGTGGCCGAGGGAGTCGCGTCCGCCGTGCTGGTCGAGGAGGGCGCGGAGCCGGACCTCGTCCTCGTCGGTGAGGCGGGCGGCGGGGTGCTCGGGGCGGAAGGCGAGGTAGATGGTGGTGAGGGCGGTGAGCATGCCGAGGGCGCCGAGGGAGTAGCCGACGGTCCAGTCGACGCCGTTGCTGTAGTCGACGGGGCCTTCGACGCCGAAGAGTCCGTACAGGACGTGTTCGAGGCGGTCGGCGAGGCTGGGGTCGCCGAGGACGCGGCGCGGGTGGGCGCTGACGATGACGAGGCCGAGGGCGATGGATCCGGCGCCCATGAGGACGAAGTTGGCGAGTGCGCGCCAGCGGCTGCGCGGATCGGGCAGGGCGGCGAACTCGCCCCGGTGGCGCAGGAGGAGGGTGAGGAGTACGAGGGAGAGGAGGGCGCCGAGGACGGAGTGGCGCCAGACGAACTGGGCGGCGGCGCCGAGGGGGAGCAGGACGACGGCGGCGCGCCAGGCGCGGCGCTTGTGGCGCTTGAGGCCGTGGGCGAGGAGCAGCAGGAGGACGCCGGCGCTCAGGGAGAGGGCGGCGGAGAGGGGGCCGAGGGTGCCGGGGAGGACTTCCGCCATGGCGTGCATGCGGCTGGCGCGGAAGCGGGGGAAGACCCCGGCGGCGATGTCGATGAGGCCGATCAGGGTGCAGGCCGTTCCGACGAGCGCGGGGACCTTCTCGGGGCGGGGGCCGCGGAGAATCCGGCGTACTCGAACCGGAACCAATCCTGATTTGTCCCCATCTACTGTGACAGACATGGCTTCCCGTACTTCCCGTGGTCCTGCGAAGGGTCCTTGACTCCGGTCGGGCCCTGCGGCGCGTTCGGCGGGCCGTTCCGGTTGGTGCGCCTTCTAGGACGGAGTGGTGCGGGGTCGGGTTCATCGGTTCACAGGAAATTCTCGGAAAGAAGGCTCGGTCGCCCCATGGGTCTCACCAGCAGCAAAGTCCTCGTGGTGGCGGTCGTACTGGCCGTGGCGCTGTTCCTCGCCACGGTCTGGCTCTGGCCGCGGCTCGCGCGTCGTGGCTGGCGGGCGGTGGTGGGCAGGGTGGGGCTGCTGCTCGTGACCCAGGTGGTGCTGTTCGCGGCGGTGGGGCTTGCGGCGAACCGTTCCTTCCTCTTCTACGGCTCGTGGGCCGACCTGTTCGGCCAGGAGCAGGACATGGGCGTGGTCGTCGACCACTCGGCCGGTTCGAAGGACGTGCGGGTGGTGGGCAAGCAGGCGCTCGACGTGCCGGGCGGCGGCCGCCCCGAGGTCGGCGGCCAGATACAGAAGGTCGTCGTGGCGGGGGAGCGGTCGGGGATCGTCTCGCCGGCCTACGTGTACCTCCCGCCGGAGTACTTCCAGGCGCGGTACGCGAAGCGCGCGTTCCCGGCCTCGGTGGTGCTCACCGGGTATCCGGGGACGGCGGAGAACCTGATCAAGGGGCTGAAGTACCCGAAGACGGCGTACCTCCAGGCGAAGGCCGGGCGGATGCAGCCGATGATCCTGGTGATGCTGCGTCCGACGGTGGCCCCGCCCCGGGACACCGAGTGCGTGGACGTGCCCGGTGGTCCGCAGACGGAGACCTTCTTCGCGGAGGACCTGCCGAAGGCGGTGTCGGAGACGTACCGGGTGGGCACGAAGCCCCGGAACTGGGGGTTCATGGGGAACTCCACGGGCGCGTACTGCGCGCTGAAGATCGCTCTGCACCACCCGGACCGGTTCGCGGCGGGGGCCGGTTTCTCCGCGTACTACCGGGCGGCGGAGGACGTGACGACGGGTGACCTCTTCCACGGGGACGACGGGCTGCGCAAGCGGGCCGATCTGCTGTGGAGCCTGGACCATCTGCCGCAGGGCAGGACGTCGTTCCTGGTGACGACGTCGAAGCGGGGCGAGGACAACCGGCGGGGCACGCTGGAGTTCATCAAGAAGGTGAAGAGCCCGGCGAGCGTCTCGTCGATCACGCTGGAGAGCGGCGGCCACAACTTCAACACGTGGAACCGCGAGATCCCGCCGGGCATGGTCTGGATGGGCGGCAAGCTCAGCGCGACCTGAGGGCGGTGGCCCTCGGGGGCCTTCGGGGGCCCGACGGGACCGCGACCCGGGGTCACGTTCCTTCGGGGGTGTCCGACGGGACCGCGACCGGGGTCACTTCCCTTCGGGGGCGGTGCCCGACGGAACGGAGGCCCGGCGCAGAGCGCGGTGGACGCCCTCCGGGGTGAGGACGCCGAGGGGCCGGCCGTCTTCGCCGGTGATCGTGAGGCGCCCGGTGTCGTGCTGGAGGAGCACGGCGAGGGCGTCCTTCAGGGAGGTGCCGAGGGGGACGGGGGCGGCGCCGTCCCGGCTCCCGGACTTCTCCGACGAGGTGGGACCCGCCGCCGGTACGGGGTCGAGGTCGGCCTCGGTGACCGGGGTGACGGCGAGCCGCTTCAGGCCCCGGTCGCTGCCGACGAAGTCCGCGACGTACGGGGTGGCGGGCGAGCCGAGGACGGTGGCGGGGGTGTCGAACTGCTCGATGCGGCCCTGTCCGTAGACGGCCATGCGGTCGCCCATGCGGACGGCCTCCTCGATGTCGTGGGTGACGAGGAGGACGGTCTTGCGGACGGTTGCCTGGAGGGCGAGGAACTCGTTCTGGAGGCGTTCGCGGACGACGGGGTCGACGGCGCCGAACGGCTCGTCCATGAGGAGGACCGGCGGGTCGGCGGCGAGGGCGCGGGCGACTCCGACGCGCTGGCGCTGACCGCCGGAGAGCTGGGCGGGGTAGCGGGAGCCGTAGGTGGCCGGGTCGAGGCCGACGAGGTCGAGGAGTTCGGCGGCACGCGCGCGTGCGGCGGCCTTCTTCCACCCGAGGAGCGCGGGGACGGTCGCGGTGTTGTCGAGGACCGTGCGGTGGGGGAAGAGCCCGACCTGCTGGATGACGTAGCCGATCTTGCGGCGCAGGGCGACGGGGTCGACGCCGGAGATGTCCTCGCCGCCGACGAGGACGCGTCCGGAGGTCGGCTCGACGAGCCGGTTCACCATCATCATGGTGGTCGTCTTGCCGCAGCCGGACGGCCCGACCAGGGTGACGAGTTCGCCCTCCGCGACCTCGAAGGAGAGGTCGTCGACGGCGGTGGTGCCGTCCGCGTACCGCTTGGTCACGTGCTCGAACCGGATCATGGTTCCCCATTCTGGCCCCTGGATGCCGGGGGTGTGTGAAGGGCGTGTTGCCGCATTGTGGCGGGTCTCGGGGATTGTCGGTGGCGGGGGTTAGGGTCGTCACACATGCGTTCGGGAGGGTCGACGAACCGGGGGGAGGGACGGATGAGCGCGCCGAACTGTCTGGTCACGAACGACTGGATATGCGGGGAGTATCTGCGGACGCGGGCCGGGGAGTTGACGGACGCCACGCTCCAGCATGTGGGAATCACGGTCGTGTCCGTGCTGATCGCGCTCGCCGTCGCGGTGCCGCTCGCCCTGCTCGTCCGCGCCAGGCCGCGGTTCGCGGGACCGGTTCTCGGTCTGACCACCCTGCTCTACACGGTGCCGTCGCTCGCCATGTTCTCTTTGCTGCTGCCCCTGTTCGGTCTTTCGGCGGCGCTCGTGGTGACCGGCCTCGTGCTGTACGCGCTGACCATCCTCGTGCGGAACACCCTGGCGGGTCTCGCCGCGGTGCCGGCCGAGACCCGGGAGGCGGCGCGGGGCATGGGCTACGGCTCGCTGCGTCTCCTGTGGGAGGTCGAACTGCCGCTCGCGCTCCCGGTGCTGATGGCGGGCATACGGATGGCGACGGTCTCCACGATCGCGCTGACGACGGTCGGTTCGGTCGTCGGCCGCGGCGGCCTCGGGAATCTCATCGAGGACGCGCTGCCCACCTTCTTCAAGGCGCAGATGCTCGCCGCCTCGGTGCTGTGCGTGCTGCTCGCCGTCACAGCCGACCTTTTGCTCCTGGGACTCCAGCGGCTGCTGACGCCGTGGACCCGGATACGGACCGCGCCGGGAGGTGGGTGAGATGGGCATCGTGACGGACGCCTGGGGCTGGCTCACCACCGGCGCGCACTGGACGGGCGAGGAGGGCGTCGGGCAGCGGCTCGCCGAGCACGTGTACGTGAGCGGGGCGGCGCTGCTGATCGCCGGGGCGCTCGCGCTGCCGCTGGGATTGTGGCTCGGCCACCTCGGCAGGGGCGGGACGCTCGCGGTGAACGTGTCCAACGTGGGGCGGGCGATCCCCGTCTTCGCGGTGCTCGCCCTGTTCATGGTGTCGCCCCTGCGGAACGCCGGGTACGTGCCGACCGTCGTGGCCCTCGTGCTCTTCGCGATACCGCCGCTCCTCACCAACGCCTACGTGGGGATGCGGGAGGTGGACCGGGCCGCGGTCCGGGCCGCGCGGGGCATGGGGATGACGGGCGGCCAGCTCTTCCGGCGGGTCGAACTCCCGCTGGCGAGGCCGGTGGTGATGACCGGGGTGCGCTCTGCCGCGGTGCAGGTGGTCGCCACGGCGACGGTGGCGGCGATGGTCGGCCAGGGCGGCCTGGGCCGGATCATCACGGCCGGATTCGCCAGGTACGACACGGCGCAGGTCGTCGCGGGCGCGGTGCTCGTCGCCCTGCTGGCCCTTCTGGTGGAGGGCGTACTGGTGGGCGCGGAGCGCCTCTTCGGGCGGCTCGCCCGCCTCTGAACTTCATGTTGAACGCTGACTGGGAATGGGTGATCTCGTGAACAGGGTCTCGCGTATCGCGGGCGCGGTACTGGGTACGGCGGCGCTGACCGTCGCGCTCGCCGCGTGCGGCGGCGACAGCCTGGAGCAGGGCAAGGGGAAGGGTTCGGGTGACTCCGAAGGCGCCGACGGCGCGGAGAAGGGTTCGCTGGTGGTCGGTGCCGCCGCGTTCACCGAGGCCAAGGTGCTCGCCGAGCTGTACGCCCAGACGCTGCGGGACGCCGGATACTCCGTGTCCATCACCACGGTGAAGAATCGCGAGCTGTACGAGCCGTCCCTGGAGAAGGGCGAGATCGACGTCGTCCCGGAATACGCGGCGACGATCGCGGAATTCCTCAACGCGAAGGTGAACGGGCCGAAGGCGCCCGAGGAGAAGCCGGTCGCCTCCGGTGACGCGACGGCCACGGTCGAGGCGCTGCGGAAGCTCGCCGAACCGCGTGGTCTGAAGGTGCTGGCGGTCGGTGGGGCCGTCGATCAGAACGCCTTCGCGGTCACGAAGGAATTCGCCGAGAAGAACAAGCTGAAGACACTTTCCGATCTCGGAGCGGCGAAGCTGAAGGTGAAGATCGCCGCCGGTGACGAATGCGCGGTGAGGCCGTTCTGCGCGCCCGGTCTGAAGAAGACGTACGGGATCGACGTGACCGGGATCGACCCCAAGGGCGTCGGCACCCCGCAGGCCAAGCAGGCGGTGAAGGACGGGGTGGACCAGTTGGTCCTGACGACCACCACGGACGCCACGATCGACAGCTACGGCCTGGTCTTCCTCGAAGACGACAAGAAGCTGCAGAACGCCGACAACGTGCTGCCCGTGGTCAACGCCAAGGACGCCGGTTCTCCGGAGATAGCCGCCGCCCTGGACAAGATCACCAAGGTGTTGACCACAGCGGATCTCGCCGAACTCAACCGCAAGGTGGACGCCGAGCGGGCGAAGCCCGAGGACGTCGCCAAGACGTATCTGGAGACGAAGGGGCTGCTCAAGAAGTAGGCATCGGGTGAGGGGAGTCGGCCCGAAACGGAACCGGAACGGTGGATATCCACTTCTGATGTCGAGAAGTGGCCAAGAGATTGCCGGGCCGACGCCCCACGCGGCGCCTACGCACGGTAAATTTCAGGCCATGCCACGTGGACGCCACCGCCATTCCCCGCCTCTGCACAAGCTGCTGCCGCCCTCCGCGGTGGCCGGCGCCGCGGTCGTGTGTGCCGCGGCCGCCTGGTTGCCCGGTGAAGCGGTCGTCGCGCGGCTGCTCGCGGCCGCGGCGGCCGCCGCCGCCGTCACCGGAGCCGTCCTCATGCGCAGTTGGGACCGGAGCGCCGGTCTGCGGGTCGCCGAGCTCGACCGGGCGCGCACCGCCGACCAGTGGAAGGCCGAGGAGCGGCTCGCCGAGCTGGAGTCCGACCTGGAGGAGGCCCGCGCCCTGCGCTCCCGGCTCGACGCCAAGCTCCGCGCCAAGCGGGTGGAGCTCGCCGGGCTGCGCGGCGAGCACGCCGACCTGCTCCGCCGGTACGCCACGGCCGAGACCGAGCGGGCCAGCGCCCTGGAGGGCGCCCGCGTCCTGGCCCTGGAGAGCGCCGGTACGGCCTCCGGAGCCAAGGCGCTGCCCGCCGGAGGGGCCATGCCCACTCCGGAGGCCTTCCGCAGCGCCGCCAAGGCGCTGCGGGACCTCCCGCGCAACGCCGCGGCCCAGCAGGCCCGTCGCACCACCGAGGCGGCCCGCGCGCGCGACATCGCCGAGCGGGCCCGCGAGACGGAGGAGCCGCAGGGGAAGCACGCGGCGGCCGCCGGAACCGAGCACACCCGCCCGGCCGCCCCCGCCCTCGCGCTCCCGCCGGCCGCGCCGGTCCCGCCCGCCTCCACCATGGTGCCCGCGGTGCCCACCGCGGCCGCGATCGTCCCGTACGCCTCCCGCAGGCCCGCGCGCCCCGAGGGCAACTTCGACTTCTTCGGTACGCAGAAGGCGGCGGCCATCGAGGCCGTGCAGAACACGGATCTGGCCGACGTCGTGGGCGAGGAGGTCCTCGAAGAGGCCCTGGCGGCCCGGACGGCGCTCGGCGCCCCGGTCCTGACCCCCATCAGCCCCACCGGTACGCCCGGCAATCCGCTTGCTCCCCGCGTCCAGGCGCCGTCCAAGGCGGTCGGCCAGGTCATCGACCTGACCGCGCACGACGAGACCGAGCAGCTCGATGTGGCCGAGCTGCGCGGAGCGGTGAACTCGTGACGTACCGCCTCGCCCGCCTCCCGGCAGGTGAGGCCGCCCGACACCGCGACGAGCTGCTCGTCCTGTGCGCGCAGGCCTTCTGCGGTGCCCCCTGGCACGAGCCGCCGCGCGGCGCCGTACGGACCGTGGACCGGCTGCTCGACTCGGCCGCGCGGAAGGACGGCTTCGACGCGGTGATCGCGCTCGACGACGACGGCGCCCTGATCGGGTTCGCGGCCGGCTGGACCGACACCGTGCTGACCGGCGCGGAGCCCGCCTTCGAACTCGCCGAACTCGTCGTCGCCCCCGGCCTGCAGGGCCGCGGCGTCGGACGCGCGCTCCACGACCGCCTGCTCCTGGCCGGGGCGCCCGGCCGGGCCCTTCTCATGACCCTCGACGTACCGGAGCTGACGGGCCGGTACGAGCGCTGGGGCTGGACCGTGGTCGACCGGCGGCGCCCCGCCGAGGAGGAGCGGGAGTACGTCGTGATGAGCCGCGGCCGCTGACCCTCGACGCGGCCGGGGATCAGGGGCCCGGGGCTACTTGTCGATGTCGCCGACGACGAAGAACAGCGAGCCCAGGATCGCCACCATGTCGGCGACGAGGGTCCCCGGCAGCAGCTCGACGAGGGCCTGGATGTTGTTGAACGAGGCCGAGCGGAGCTTCAGCCGGTACGGGGTCTTCTCCCCCTTGGACACCAGGTAGTAGCCGTTGACGCCGAGCGGGTTCTCGGTCCACGCGTACGTGTGACCCTCCGGAGCCTTGAGCACCTTCGGCAGCCGCTGGTTGATCGGCCCCTGCGGTAGCTCCGCCATCCGGTCCAGGCAGGCGTCCGCGAGGTCCAGGGAGTTGTGCGTCTGCTCCAGCAGGCACTCGAACCGGGCCAGGCAGTCGCCCTCCTCGCGCACGGCGACCTTCAGGGTGTCCCCGAGCTCCCCGTAGGCCAGGTACGGCTCGTCCCGGCGCAGGTCGAAGTCGACGCCCGAGGCACGGGCGATGGGTCCGGAGACGCCGTACGCGTGGACCGCGGCCGGGGACAGCACGCCGACCCCGCGCGTACGGCCCCGGAAGATCTCGTTGCCGAGGACGAGCCGGTCGTACACGTCCATCCGCGACCGCACGTCGGCGACGGCCTGCCGGGCCCGGCCCAGCCAGCCGGCGGGCAGGTCCTCCTTGAGACCGCCGACCCGGTTGAACATGTAGTGCATCCGGCCGCCGGAGACCTCCTCCATCACCGACTGGAGCTCCTCGCGCTCCCGGAAGGCGTGGAAGACCGGGGTGATCCCGCCCAGTTCCAGGGGGTACGAGCCGAGGAACATCAGGTGGTTGAGCACCCGGTTCAGCTCGGCGAGGAGCGTCCGGGTCCACACCGCGCGCTCGGGCACCTCCATGCCCAGCATCCGCTCGACGGCCATGACCACGCCGAGCTCGTTGGAGAAGGCGGACAGCCAGTCGTGACGGTTGGCCAGCATGATGATCTGCCGGTAGTCCCGCGCCTCGAAGAGCTTCTCGGCGCCCCGGTGCATATAGCCGATCACCGGCTCGGCATGCCGCACGACCTCGCCGTCGAGCACGAGCCGGAGCCGGAGCACCCCGTGGGTCGAGGGATGCTGCGGCCCGATGTTCAGCACCATGTCGGTGCTCTCCGCCGCGCCGCCGATGCCGACCGTCGTCTCCGTCATGCGGTCAGTATCCCCCGCGCCCCGGACCCCTCGCCGACCTGTCCACAGGCTCCGGGAGACGACCCGGCGGATGCCGGGGCAACCATCGCCGTACTTCGGGAGTCACACAGGTGTCCGACCGGCGGGAGGGTCCGCCTTCACGCTCAGTCCGAACGCTCCTGGAGGATCCATGGCGCAACTCCGCGCCGCACTGGTCACCGCGACGGCTCTCGTCTGCGCGGTCGTCCCGGCCGCCGTGGCGGTCGCCGCACCGACGACTACCGCGACCGCGACCGGAACAGGGACCGCGACCGGAACGGAGACGGGGAAAGTCGTCCAGGAAGGCGGCCCGCTGGTCGTGCCCGTGGGCGACGAGGCCCCGGTGACGACCCGCTTCACCATCACCCTGCCGGCGTCCGTGACCGGCCGGGTGACCCTGGGACTGCTCGTCCCCATGCCCGGTCCCTCGGCGGGTGACGACAACCTGCCCTCCGCCACGTGCTCGGTGAACGGCGGCGCGTACCAGAGCTGCGGCTGGGGGTGGGAGAGCGCCGAGCAGAGCGACAGCTGGAACGACGGCTACGCGCTGTCCCTGCCGCCCACCGAGGCGGCCCGGACCCTCACCTATGTCCTCAGGATCGACACCAGCCGGTGGATCCTGATCGGAGAGCGCGCCGGAACCCTGGAGATGAAGGACGCGAGAGGGAACGTGGTGGCGAGCGGGCCGGCCGCCCTCCACTTCGTGCCCGGCACGCCTGAGCCGGGGGACAGGGCCACGGTCCACGCGCGCGACAAGAGCGGCGTGCTCTGGCAGTACGAGGCCACCTCCGACCCCGCCCGGCCCTTCAAAGCACGCACCCGGGTCGGTGGCGGCTGGAACGCGTACACCGCGATCACCAAGCTCAGCCCGACGGTGGCGGCCGGCTGGGGCAGCCTCGTCGCCCGGGACAAGGCCGGCGTGCTCTGGTACTACGAGGGCACCGGGAACCCGGCGCGGCCGTTCAAGGCACGCGCCCGGGTCGGTGGCGGCTGGAACACGTACACCTCGATCACCGGCACGCGCGGAAATCTGGTCGCGCGGGACCGCGACGGCGTCCTGTGGGCCTACGAGCGGACGGACCTGTACGGCAACGACCGGGCGGTGTTCAAGCCGCGTGTGCGCGTGGGCGGGGGCTGGAACGCCTACAACCTCGTCACCAACCTCGCGGACAGGGTCGTGGCCCGCGACGCGAGTGGGGTGCTCTGGTCGTACGAGCACAAGGGCGACAACTGGTACGGGGAGGAGTTCGACGCGAAGGCCCCGTTCAAGCCGCGGGTCCGGGTCGGCGGCGGCTGGAACGCGTACACCGCCGTCACGGAGACGGCCGAGATGACCAAGCAGCTGACCTGGCGCGGTGACGGCATCGCGCGCGACCGGGACGGCCGTCTCTGGCTCTACCACGCCACCCCGCACGCCGCCCGTACGCAGATCGGCCGGGGCTGGAACATCTACACCGCGATCATCTGAGCTGTTCCTGTTCCTGTTCCTGTTCCTGATTCCGGCCCTGCTCCTCCTACTCCTGCTTCCCTCGTTCCCGGTCCGGCGGCGGGTCAGCCCGTCGCCGCCGGGACCCGCTGGGTCAGCCAGAGGAAGTCGCCGAGACCGCCGAGGGCGGTGAGCTCGGCGGCCTCGCCGGCCGAGGAGAGCGCACGGACGTACCCGGCGGGGTCGGTCGAGGCCAGCGAGAGCGGAGGCCGTCCGCCGGACACCCCGAGCGCCCGGAGGGCCTCCCGCTGCGTGACCAGCCCGGCCACGGGCCACCCCGCCGATGCCGCCCCGACCGCTTCCGCGCACGCGTCCAGTGCCACATGGGCGGTCAGGTCGCAGTCTCCGTCCGGGACGGGCGGGACCTCGCGGCCCGCGCGGAAGCCGGTCAGGGAGCCGAAGGGCGGGCGGGCGGCCCGTACGTGCGCGTAGTCCACGGCCACCGCCCGGCCCTCCGCGAGGCAGGCCACCGCCGCCGTCCACGCCTCGTCGCGGGGCCGTCCGATCTCCGCGCGCGCGCCCGGCTCCCGCAGCGGCCACCAGCGGGCCAGCCACTCCGCGTCCGCGCCGGAGACGGGTCCGGCGAGCCGTTCCGTCCCGTCCGCGCGGACCTCCACGTACCGGGCCGTGCCCTCCGCGTCCGCCTCGGCCACGTCCACCGGCACGTTGTCGAGCCACTCGTTCGCGAAGAGCAGCCCCCGCACCCCCCGGGGCGGCCGGTCGCTCCACTCGATGCGGGGGTCGAGCCCCGCGGGACGGGCGGCGCGCTCGACGGCGTACGCCCGGACCGTCAGGGCGCCCGGCAGGCCGCTCGCCGTGTCCCCGGCTCCCGCGTCGGTCGCGGCGAGCACCCCGGTGAGCAGTTCGCCCCGCCCCGCTCCCACGTCCACGAGGGCGATCTCGGTCGTTCCCAGCTCCTCCGCGACCTCGCCGAGCAGCCGGGCCACGGCCGCCGCGAAGAGCGGGGAGGCGTGCACCGAGGTGCGGAAGTGCCCCGCAGGTCCCTCGGGGCGCAGATAGAAGCCCCCGGGGCCGTAGAGCGCCCGTTCCGTGGCCTCGCGCCACCCCTGCCACTGACACGTCTCATCCGTCACGCGGTCCAGTCTCCACCTCGGGGAGTACGGGTCCCGCGCCAAGGATCGACCCCACGGTTGATCCCTGGACCATCGGCCTTCCCTACTCTGGGTGACGTGCAGCGCCTTTACGACTTCATCCGCAGACACCCGACGGGCGTCGACACCTTCTGGGCGGTCGTCCTCCTGGGGTTCTCCATGCTGTGGGTCGTGTCGGCGGGCACGGGCGCGGTGGAGGGCCACCCCGTCGGGTACGCCCTCGTCGCGGTGCTCTTCTCCCTGGTCGTGGCCCTGAGGCGCCGCACCCCGGAGAAGATGCTGGTCCTCGCGGTGGGCCTCGGGTTGGCACAGCTCGCCTTCGGCCTGACGCCGTTCATGGCCGACTTCGCCATGCTCGTGATCATCTACACCGTGGCCGCGCACGACGGACCCCGCTGGGCGTCCCGGCTCGCGCTGGCCGGCGGACTCTCCGCCGCGACGCTCTCGCAGCTGAGATGGCCGGTGGACGGTCCGCAGTCGGGCGCGGCCCAGGTCTTCTTCACGATCATCATGACCGTGCCGTTCGCGCTCGCCTGGGTCCTCGGCGACTCGCTCCGCACCCGCCGCGCCTACTTCGCGCAGCTTGAGGAGCGGGCCTCCCGCCTGGAGAAGGAGCGCGAGGCGCAGGCCAAGGTCGCGGTCGCCGCCGAGCGGGCCCGGATCGCCCGCGAGCTGCACGACGTCGTCGCGCACAACGTGTCGGTGATGGTGGTGCAGGCCGACGGCGCCGCCTATGTCATGGACTCCTCCCCGGAGACCGCCAAGCAGGCCCTGGACACCATCTCCACCACGGGCCGGCAGGCACTCGCCGAGATGCGCAGACTCCTCGGCATCCTGCGCACCGGCGAGCACCAGGAGGCCGGGGAGTACGTGCCGCAGCCCGATGTGAAGCAGATCGAGGACCTCGTCGAGCAGGTCAGGAGCGCCGGCCTCACCGTGGACTTCGCGATCGAGGGGAGCCCGCGTCCGCTGCCCAGCGGCGTCGAGCTCACCGCGTACCGGATCGTGCAGGAAGCCCTCACCAACACGCGCAAGCACGGCGGTCCCGACGTCGGCGCCAGCGTCCGGCTGGTCTACTTCGACGACGGACTCGGGCTGCTCGTCGAGGACGACGGCCGGGGAGCGCCGCAGGAGATGTACGAGGACGGCGGCGCCGACGGCCGGGGCCACGGCCTGATCGGCATGCGGGAGCGCGTCGGCATGGTCGGCGGCACGCTGGACGCGGGCCCGCGTCCCGGCGGAGGCTTCCGGATCAGTGCCCTGCTCCCGCTCAAGCCCGCTCACTGACGACCCGAAGGAATCTCATGTCCATCCGCGTGATGCTTGTCGACGACCAGGTGCTGCTGCGTACCGGTTTCCGTATGGTGCTCGCCGCCCAGCCGGACATGGATGTCGTGGCGGAGGCGGGCGACGGGGTCGAGGCGCTGGAAGTGCTGCGCTCGACGGCGGTCGACGTCGTGCTGATGGATGTGCGCATGCCCAAGCTCGACGGGGTGGAGACGACCCGGCGGATCTGTTCGCAGCCGGATGCTCCGAAGGTGCTGATCCTGACCACGTTCGACCTCGACGAGTACGCGTTCTCGGGGCTCAAGGCGGGGGCGAGCGGCTTCATGCTGAAGGACGTGCCCCCGGCGGAGCTGCTCGGGGCGATCCGCTCGGTGCACAGCGGTGACGCGGTGGTGGCGCCCTCGACCACCCGGCGGCTCCTCGACCGCTTCTCGCCGATGCTGCCGTCGACGGGCAAGGACCCCGAGCACAAGGAGCTGGGGCGGCTCACGGACCGGGAGCGCGAGGTGATGATGCTGGTCGCGCAGGGGCTGTCGAACGGCGAGATCGCCGCCCGGCTCGTCCTCTCGGAGGCGACGGTGAAGACCCATGTGGGCCGCATCCTGACCAAGCTGGGCCTGCGCGACCGTGTCCAGGTCGTCGTCCTCGCGTACGAGACGGGCCTCGTCCGGGCGGGCGGCGGCGCGGCGGGCTGAGCGGACGGGGCTCGGAGCGGGGGTGGCACCGGCTGGGGACGCTCCGGCTGGCGCGGAACCGGCTGGGCAGGCTCCGGGCGGGCCTCGCCCACATCCGCTTCGACCGAGGACCCGCCGGTCGGCCCCTATCGGAGCACGCTCTCCAGGAAGTCGCTGCCGAGGCGGGCGACGACGGCCACGTCCAGCTGGTGCAGGACGTAGCGGCCACGCCGCTGGGTGGTGATCAGACCGGCCTTCCTCATGACCGCGAGGTGGCGGGAGACCTCGGGGGCGCTGATGCCGTACGTGTCGGCCAGCTCGCTCGTCGAGTACGCCCCCCGGGCGAGGCTGCGGCTCAGCCGCATCCGCATCGGGTGGGCGACCGCCTCCATCCGCAGTTTGACCGTGTCGACGGGTGCGCCGCCGCCGAGGTCGCGGGCGGGCACCGGGTACTGGATCACCGGCTGCCAGCCGGGGGCGTGCAGCGCGAAGAGGTGCGGCCAACCGAAGGCGGTCGGCAGGAACGTCACGCCCGAGCCCTCGGCGTCGGTGCGGCCCTGGAGCAGCTTGTCGACGACGATCCGGGAGCCCGCCCCGTCCTCTTCGAGGACCATCGCGGAGGACGCGTCGGCGACGGCCTCGGCCAGGCCCTTGCGGCGCATCAGCTCCGTCTTGTGGCGGGCGTCGGCGGAGAGCTGGACCCGGACGCGGCGCCAGGTGTCGGCGAAGAAGGCCTCGTCGCAGTCCTCCATGAGCCGCCGGATCCACGCGCGCGTGCCGGGCGGATCGGCGAGCATCCGCTCCACGAACGCCGCCTGGCGCGGTCCGCGCGCGGTGGCCAGTTCGAGCGCCCGGCGCCGCATCCGCTCGTCGACGAGAGGCGAGGGGGCGCCGCGCGAGTACCGGCTGGCGCAGGAGATCTCCAGGGCCGAGCCCACGTACTTCTCGTCGTCCATGCGGTCGAGGTCGTCCAGTTCCTCGGCGAGGGTCGCGCGGGGCTGGGCGGGCAGCAGGAAGTCGGAGCGGGTGGACCGCCACATGAAGTCGGCCTCGTGCAGCCGGTCGGCGAGCTCGGGTTCGAGCGCGGCGGCCGTCGTGGCCGCCCAGGCGTGGAGCCTGGCATGGTGCGCGGGCTCGGCGAGGACGTGCAGGGAGGCGCCCAGCTCCGCCAGCGGCGAGGGGCAGAACACGATCCGCTCGCGCGGCAGTGCGGTGATGTCGATGGTCACGCTCACCCCACCATGGTGCGGGGTGGGGCCGGGAAGGTGTCGCGCCGTTTGACGGGAGCCGTCAATCGACGTGACGGGGGGCCCGGGACCGCCGTTTGACGGGAGCCGTCAATCGACGCGCCAGGGGCCTCGGGCCGGGCCCACGGTGAGGTCATGAACGCGATGCACCAGTACCTCTTCGACACCTACCGCGCCGCTCGCCTCGGTGAGCCGATGCCGCCGGCGCCCGGCACCCATGACATCGCCGTCCTGCGGTCGGTCCGCGACCGGCGCCGCTTCGAGCGGGTGCTCGCGGGCCGCCCGGCGAGGGGCGGCCTGCGAGCCGCCCTGCGCCGTCGACTGCGCCGACGCGCCTCCTGACCGCCGGACGCCCCCGCGCCTCCTGACCGCCGGACGCCCCGCGCCTCCTGACCGCCGGACGCCCCGCGCCTCCTGACCGCTGGACGCCCCGCGCCTCCTGACCGCCGGACGCCCCGCGCCTCCTGACCGCCGGGGGCTCGTGACCGGGGGGCCGCGCGAGAAGAGGCCGCGCGAGAAGGGGATGCGGGGAAAGGGATTCGCGAACGGGCCCGCTACCCCAGCTGCGCCAGGAAGTCCCGTACCGCCGCCTTCACATCCTCCGCCGTCCACTCCAGGCCCGGTCCCGCCACCGTCAGCTCCGTCACCGCCACCCCCGGAGGTCCGTCCGCGCCCGGGGTGAACCAGCGGCGGAAGAGGACCGTTCCGGTCGCCTCGGTCAGGGCCAGGGACGCCGCCGTCAGCCGCTCGGCGTCGTACGGCAGCCAGACCCGGAACTGGTGGGTGTGCGGGGCCTCGGGGTGGATCCGGAACCATCCGGTGCCCGCCTCCGTGAGCGCCTCCCGGACCGCGTCGGCCACCACGCGCGCGTGGGCCACGTACGAGGGCAGCCGGGGCAGCTCCTCGTCCAGCCCCCGGAGCGCGGAGAGGGCCGCCGGGTACTGCTGGAAGACCTGGCCCCCGTAGCGGTGCCGCCACACCCGTGCCTCGGCCATGACGTCCTCGGGCCCGGCGAGCACGGCGCCGGAATGCCCGCCGAGGGACTTGTAGAACGAGAGGTAGACGCTGTCGGCGAGCCCCGCGATCTCCGCGAGCGGACGGCCGAAGTGCGTCGGGCACTCCCAGAGCCGCGCCCCGTCGAAGTGGACCACCGCGTCCCGCTCGCGCGCGGCCTCCACGACCTCGGTCAGCTCCTCCCAGGACGGCAGGACGAAGCCGGCGTCCCGCAGCGGCAGCTCCAGCATCAGCGTCCCGAAGGGCTCCGGGTGCTCCCGAACCTCCTCGGCCGTCGGCAGCCGCGGCGCGTCGGTCGGGTGGACGGTACGGAGCCCGGAGACGGCCGCCAGCGCGCCGCCCTCGTGGACCTCGGGGTGGGCGAGCGGGTGGAGGGCGACGACGGGGCTGCCGGTGCGTCCGGCCCAGCAGCGCAGCGCCACCTGCTGCGCCATCGTGCCGGTCGGGAAGAAGACGGCGGAGGGCAGGCCGAGCTCCTCGGCGGCGCGCCGTTCCAGCTCCTCGACGAGCCCGTCCCCGTAGGTGTCGAGCGCCGCCCCGCCACGGCCGGAGGTCTCGGCCCAGTCGGCGAGCTCACGCAGCCGCGCGCCCACCGTGCCGTCCACCTGGGTGCGCCACAGCGTGCGGTCGGCGCCGCCCCAGACCTTCGCCCGGTGGAGCCGGGCCGCTTCCTCGTCCGGGGGGTCGACAGGTTCCACAGGATTCATGGACCGATCATCACACCACCGCCCACACCCTGTGGACAGCCACGGAGCAGCGCGAAACGCTGGCGTAGCATGACCAGAAATCGTCCGGTACCCGCCGAGGACTGGAACGGAAGGCCGTCCCCACCGTGAACGCATCAGCAGCGCCAGAGCCCCGAGCCGAGGACCGACCCGCCCGGCTCACCGTCGGAGTCGTCGGCGCGGGCCGCGTGGGCCCCACGCTCGCCGCCGCCCTCCGGCTCGCCGGGCACCGCCCCGTCGCCGTCTCCGCGGTCTCCGACGCCTCCCGGCGCCGCGCCGCGGCCCTCCTGCCCGAGGTCCCGGTCGTCGAGCCCGCGCGTGTCCTCGCCCTCGCCGACCTGGTCCTGCTCACCGTGCCGGACGACGCCCTGCCCGGTCTCGTCGAGGGCCTCGCCGACACCGGAGCCGTACGGCCGGGACAGCTGATCGTGCACACCTCGGGGCGGTACGGGGCACGGGTCCTCGACCCCGTCCGGCGGGCCGGAGCCCTGCCGCTCGCCCTGCACCCCGCCATGACCTTCACCGGCACCCCGGTCGACGTCCAGCGGCTGGCCGGCTGCTCCTTCGGGGTGACCGCGCCCGAGGAGCTGCGGCTCGCCGCGGAGGCCCTGGTGATCGAGATGGGCGGAGAGCCCGAGTGGATCGCCGAGGAGGCCCGCCCGCTGTACCACGCGGCCCTGGCCCTCGGCGCGAACCACCTGGTCACCCTGGTGGCCCAGTCGATGGAACTGCTGCACAAGGCCGGGGTCGCCGCCCCCGACCGGATGCTCGGCCCGCTCCTCGGCGCCGCCCTCGACAACGCCCTGCGGTCCGGGGACGCGGCCCTCACCGGCCCGGTCGCGCGCGGCGACGCCGGCACGGTCGCCGCCCATGTCGCCGAGCTGCGCAAGCACGCGCCCGGCACCGTCGCCGGCTATCTGGCGATGGCCCGCACCACCGCCGACCGGGCGCTCGCGCACGGTCTGCTCAAGCCCGAGCTGGCCGAGGACCTGCTGGGCGTACTCGCCGAGGGGGAGCCCCGATGAACGTCTCGCACGCCACCCCCCTCACACTCGTCCGCACGGCGCGGGAGCTGCACGCCCTGGATAGCGGCAGCGGTGTCCGCCGGGCCGTGGTCATGACCATGGGCGCCCTCCACGACGGCCACGCCACCCTGGTCCGCACCGCCCGCGAGCGGGTCGGGCCCGACGGCACCGTCGTCGTCACCGTCTTCGTCAACCCGCTGCAGTTCGGCGCGGGCGAGGACCTCGACCGGTACCCGCGCACCCTGGACGCCGACCTGGAGATCGCCTTCGCCGCGGGCGCGAGCGCCGTCTTCGCGCCCTCCGTCGACGAGGTCTACCCGGGCGGCGAGCCCCAGGTCCGGATCACCGCGGGCCCCATGGGTGAGCGACTCGAAGGCGCCTCCCGGCCCGGTCACTTCGACGGCATGCTGACCGTGGTCGCCAAACTGCTCCATCTCACTGCCCCTGACCTGGCCTTCTTCGGTCAGAAGGACGCCCAGCAGCTGGCCCTGATCCGCCGGATGGCCCGCGACCTGAACTTCCCGGTGGAGATCGTCGGCGTGCCGACCGTCCGCGAGGGCGACGGGCTCGCCCTCTCCAGCCGCAACCGCTACCTGTCGTCCGAGGAGCGCCGTACGGCCCTGGCGCTGTCCGGCGCGCTGTTCGCCGCCCAGGACCGGCTGGCCGCCCAGGCGGCCCTTCGCGCGCGTGCCGAGGCCCTGCCCGGCGCCCACGGCCGGGGCGAGAACCGCGCCGAGGCACTCTCCCGGCTCGGCGAGGCACGGGCCGCCGCCGACGCCCATGCGGTCGCGCAGGCCGCCGAGGGCCGCGGCGCCGACGTCGTGCGCGCCGCGGCCCGCGCGGTGCTCGACGACGCCGCCAAGGCCGAGCCGAGGCTCGTCCTCGACTATCTGGCCCTCGTCGACCCGTCCGACTTCACCGAGGTCGCCGCCGACCACGACGGGGAGGCGATCCTCGCCGTCGCCGCGCGGGTGGGCGCCACGCGGCTGATCGACAACGTCCCCCTCCTCCTCGGAGCCACCATGTCCACCACGTTCGGAGCCACCCAGTGACCGGAATACGGCTGCACGCCCCCGCACCCGGCTGGGCCATCGACGCCGATGTCGTCGTGGTCGGCTCCGGCGTCGCAGGCCTCACCGCCGCCCTGCGCTGCACCGCCGCCGGGCTCCGTACGGTCGTCGTCACCAAGGCCAGGCTCGACGACGGCTCCACCCGCTGGGCCCAGGGCGGCATCGCCGCCGCGCTCGGCGACGGCGACACCCCCGAGCAGCACCTCGACGACACCCTCGTCGCCGGAGCCGGACTGTGCGACGAGCGGGCCGTGCGGGCCCTGGTCACCGAGGGACCGGACGCCGTCCGCCGTCTGATCGCCACCGGAGCCGACTTCGACAAGACCGCCGACGGCGAGATCGCGCTGACCCGCGAAGGCGGCCACCACCGCCGTCGCATCGCGCACGCGGGCGGGGACGCGACCGGCGCCGAGATCTCCCGGGCCCTGGTCGAGGCGATACGCGACCGGGGTGTGCGCACCGTCGAGCACGCCCTCGTCCTGGACCTCCTGACGGACGCCGAGGGCCGTACGGCGGGCGTCACCCTGCACGTCATGGGCGAGGGACAGCACGACGGCGTCGGCGCCGTCCACGCGCCCGCGGTGGTTCTCGCCACCGGCGGCATGGGCCAGGTCTTCTCCGCGACCACCAACCCGGCCGTCTCCACCGGCGACGGTGTCGCCCTCGCCCTGCGCGCCGGGGCCGAGGTCTCCGACCTGGAGTTCGTCCAGTTCCACCCCACCGTGCTCTTCCTCGGCGCCGGCTCCGAGGGCCAGCAGCCGCTGGTCTCCGAGGCGGTACGGGGCGAGGGCGCCCACCTGGTCGACGCCGACGGGGTCCGCTTCATGACCGGGCAGCACGAGCTGGCCGAGCTCGCGCCCCGGGACATCGTCGCCAAGGCGATCACGCGCCGCATGCAGGAGCACGGCACCGAGAACATGTACCTCGACGCCCGCCACTTCGGCGCCGAGATGTGGGAGGAACGCTTCCCGACGATCCTGGCCGCGTGCCGCTCGCACGGCATCGACCCGGTGACGGAGCCGATCCCGGTCGCCCCCGCCGCCCACTACGCCTCCGGCGGCGTCAGGACCGACCTGCGGGGCCGTACGACCGTCCCCGGCCTCTACGCGTGCGGAGAGGTCGCCTGCACGGGCGTCCACGGCGCCAACCGGCTCGCCTCGAACTCGCTCCTGGAGGGCCTGGTCTTCGCCGAGCGGATCGCCGACGACGTCATCGCCGCCGCCCCGCGCGAGCCGGGCGCCCCGGTGCCGCACCCGGCCCCGGTGACCCTGCCGCTGCCCGTGGCGGGCGCCCGGACCCGTATCCAGCGGGTCATGACGGCCGGCGCCGGGGTACTGCGCTCCGAGGCCAGCCTCCGGGAGGCCGCCGAGGCCCTCGACACGTTGCACAGCGACGCCCTCGCGGGCGGCTCCGACGACACCAAGGCCGGTGAGCCGGGCGTGGACGCCTGGGAGACCACCAACCTGCTGTGCGTCGCCCGGGTGCTGGTCGCCGCCGCCCGCCGCCGCGAGGAGACCCGCGGCTGCCACTGGCGCGAGGACCACCCGGACCGCGACGACACGGACTGGCGCCGTCATCTCGTCGTACGCCTCACCCCGGAGCGGACCCTCGACGTCCGGGCGACCGCCACGCATGACCTTCCCCCCACCTCCGACGCACCCAGGGAGCCGTAAGTGACCACGCCCGAGGAAGCCCGTCCCGAGCCCGTGGACGTCCCTCTGATCCAGATCAGCGCCGCCTCGGCGTCCTCCGCGACTCCCGAGGGGGACGCCGGAGGCTGCGGCGACGGCTGTGGCTGCGGCGGCGGTGAGGAGTTCGAGTGCGGTCTGGACCCGGCGCTCGCCGAGCTCCTCGCGGACGCCGGTCTCGACCCCGTCCAGGTCGAGGACATCGCCCATCTCGCGATCGCCGAGGACCTCGACGGCGGCGTCGACGTGACGACCGTGGCGACCGTCCCCGAGGACGCCGTCGCCACCGCCGACTTCACCGCCCGCGAGGCCGGTGTCGTGGCCGGCCTGCGGGTCGCCGAGGCCGTCCTGTCCATCGTGTGCGCCGACGAGTTCGAGGTGGAGCGGCACGTCGAGGACGGCGAGCGCGTCAAGGCCGGGGACGTGCTCCTCAGCGTCACCGCCCGCACCCGCGACCTGCTCACCGGCGAGCGCAGCGCGCTCAACATCCTGTGCCGCCTCTCCGGCATCGCCACCGCCACGCGCGCGTGGGCGGACGCGCTGGAGGGCACCAGGGCCAAGGTCCGCGACACCCGCAAGACGACGCCGGGCCTGCGCGCCCTGGAGAAGTACGCGGTCCGCTGCGGCGGCGGCGTCAACCACCGCATGTCGCTCTCCGACGCGGCCCTGGTGAAGGACAACCACGTGGTGGCGGCCGGCGGTGTCGCCGAGGCCTTCAAGGCCGTGCGCGAGCTCTTCCCCGAGCTGCCCATCGAGGTCGAGGTCGACACCCTGCCCCAGGTCTCCGAGGTCCTGGAGGCCGGCGCCGACCTGATCCTGCTCGACAACTTCACCCCGGCCCAGACCGAGGAGGCCGTCGCCCTCGTCGCCGGCCGCGCTGTCCTGGAGTCCTCGGGCCGCCTCACCCTGGAGAACGCGGCGGCGTACGCGGCGACCGGCGTGGACTACCTGGCGGTCGGCGGTCTCACCCACTCCTCCCCGATCCTCGACATCGGCCTCGACCTGCGCGAGGTGCGGGCCTGATGCTGCTCACCATCGACGTCGGCAACACGCACACGGTCCTCGGTCTCTTCGACGGTGACGAGATCGTCGAGCACTGGCGGATCTCCACCGATCCGAGCCGCACCGCCGACGAGATGGCGGTCCTGCTCCAGGGCCTCATGGGCATGCACCCGCTGCTCGGCGTCGAGCTGAGCGACGGCATCGAGGGGATCGCCATCTGCGCGACCGTCCCCTCGGTGCTGCACGAGCTGCGCGAGGTGACGCGGCGCTACTACGGGGACGTTCCGGCGGTCCTGGTGGAACCGGGCGTCAAGACGGGCGTCCCGGTCCTCACGGACAACCCCAAGGAGGTCGGCGCGGACCGCGTGATCAACGCGGTCGCCGCCGTCGAGCTCTACGGCGGCCCGGCGATCGTCGTCGACTTCGGTACGGCGACGACGTACGACGCGATCACCGCGCGCGGCGAGTACGCGGGCGGGGCGATCGCGCCGGGCATCGAGATCTCGGTCGAGGCGCTCGGGGTGAAGGGGGCCATGCTCCGCAAGATCGAGCTGGCGCGCCCGCGCAGTGTGATCGGCAAGAACACGGTCGAGGCGATGCAGTCGGGCATCGTCTACGGCTACGCGGGCCAGGTCGACGGCGTGGTCGCCCGGATGAAGCGGGAGCTCGTCGGTCCCGGCGGGGACCCTTCGGACGTCACGGTGATCGCGACGGGCGGTCTGGCGCCGATGGTCCTGGCCGACTCCAAGGAGATCGACGAGCACGAGCCCTGGCTGACCCTGATCGGTCTGCGCCTGGTGTACGAGCGGAACGTCTCCCGCATGTGAGGACGCACGGGCCGGGACCGCACGGGCCGTGACCGCACCTGCCGGGACTCCGCCGGGCCGGCACAGGCCCCGGCACAGGCCCGGCACCCGGCGCGGGCACCACGCGTGGGCCCGGCACCGGTGCGGCGCCCCGTCGGCCCACCAGGGCGCCCTGGCAGCGCCCCGTCGGCCCACCGCGGTCCAGGGCCCGGGCGGCCCGCCACGGCGGCCCGGGGCCCTGCCCGGAGCCGGGCGGGGTCGGGCGCCGGGCGGAAGGGCCCGGCGGACCGGCCGTCGCAGGTGGGGCGCCCCGTCGGGGCCTCCGACCTTCGGCGCGCCGGAATGATCGCTAAGAGGAAATTGTCCGATTAGCGCGTATCGTCGGCCCATGCCCACGCCATACGGATCCCGCGGCGGCATGGCGTTCAGCGCGGACGAGCTGCGTGTGCTCCGCCGTGCCCTCGCCGTCGCCCTCCACCCCGCCCCCCTCCAGGACGAGGACGTCCAGGACGCGCTGCGCCTGGCCGAATCCGTCGACGAGGCCGTGCGCGAGGCCGGCCGGCTGCGCGCCTTCCTCCTCGACGACCTGGTCCGCTACCGCGAGGCGCTCCCCGGGTCCCTCAGCGGCTATCTGGAGCTCCTCCGGGACGCACTGGCCGCCGGGTACGACCCCGCGGCCGACGACCTCGCCGCCCTGCGCGCGCTCCGCCGCAACCCCGCCGCCGCCGCGCTGCTCGCCCGCTGCCGGATCCTCGCCGAACGCTCCGTACGCGCCCGCCTGGCCAGGGTCTCCCAGGCCACCGCCGGCCCCGCGGCCGTCACCGCCAGGGTCCGGCTGCTCGCCCTCCCCGGCGGACGCACGGCGGCCGACGAGCCCAAGCCGACGCCGCCCGCCCCGGCCGAACGTCCGGTGCCCAAGCCCTCCGAGGTCTTCCCGCCGCGCCGACGGCCTGTACCCCCGCCCCCGCCGGAGGAACGCGTCGCCGGATAGCTAGTCTGGTCGGCATGGAATACGTATCCGCGCTCCTGCCCCCCATCGTGATGGCCGTGTTCTTCTTCGGTGTCGTCGCCACGATCATCAAGAGCCAGGGCGGTCCGAACAAGGCCAAGGAGGACGCGATCGTGGACGCCGCGTTCGCCCGCGCCGAGGCCACGCGCCAGTCGACGGGCAGCGGCAGCAGGGACTGAGCTCCGCGCTGACCGCGGCGGTACCCGGGACGTACGACCCTTCGAGGTCGTACGTCCTTTTTGTTGCGTTTTCCTCTGTCAATGACATCCTTTAGGTGTTTTGCGCACTAAAGTGGCGTTGTGCCCCGTCCTTTGGGAGAGCTAGAAGACGCCGTCATGACGCGCGTCTGGCAATGGAACCGTCCGGTGACCGTCCGGGAAGTTCTGGAGGACCTTCAGCAGGAACGGTCCATCGCCTACACCACCGTCATGACCGTCATGGACAATCTCCATCAGAAGGGCTGGGTCCGCAGAGAAGTCGACGGCCGCGCCTATCGATATACGGCGGTCTCCACCCGCGCCGCATACGCGGCCGCGCTGATGAACGAGGGATGGGCGCAGAGCGACAACCCGGCCGCCGCGCTCGTCGCCTTCTTCGGGATGATGTCGCAGGACCAGCGCGAAGCCCTGAACGACGCCATCCGTATCGTCCAGCGCGACAACCCGCTTCCCGCCCCGCCGCCCGAGGAGGGCGGCGAAGGAACCGGCGCCCGGGAGCGATAGCGTCCCCCCATGTCGCCGTCTGCTTCCCAGGCCGCCTCCGCGGCCTCCGCCAAAGCCGTCACCGTACGCAGGGCCCGCACCGGAGATGTCGCCGCGGTCCGCCGTCTCGTCGATCCCTTCGTCCGGCGCGGCATCCTTCTCGACAAGGCGACCGTCACCCTTTACGAGGCCATCCAGGAGTTCTGGGTCGCGGAACGCGACGAGGACGCCACGGTCGTCGGCTGCGGCGCTCTCCACGTCATGTGGGAAGACCTCGCGGAAGTCCGTACTCTCGCCGTCGATCCCGACTTCAAGGGCGCCGGAGTGGGACATCAGGTGCTGGACAAGTTGTTGCACACCGCCCGATGGCTCGGTGTGCGGCGGGTATTCTGCCTGACCTTCGAAGTCGACTTCTTCGCGAAGCACGGCTTCGTCGAGATCGGCGAGACCCCGGTCGACGGAGATGTCTACAGCGAGCTCCTCCGTTCCTATGACGAGGGAGTCGCGGAGTTCCTCGGTCTCGAACGAGTGAAGCCGAACACCTTGGGCAACAGTCGGATGCTTCTGCACCTGTGACCCGGAACCCGCGGTGAACCCCGGACGGAACCCCACGCGGAACCCTATGTCCGAATCGCGCACGTTTCCCGCGTTGCCGGGCTTCTGAACCTCTGCCAGGGGTTTGTGTTTTTCCGGGAAAAGCGGTTTCCTTTCCGCGTACTGCATTTTCGATGAAAGGAAATCCGGTGGCACAGAAGGTTCAGGTCCTTCTTGTCGACGACCTCGACGGCGTCGAGGCGGACGAGACGGTGACGTTCGCGCTGGACGGCAAGACCTACGAGATCGACCTCACCACCGCCAACGCGGAAAAGCTCCGTGGCCTGCTCGAGCCGTACACCAAGAGCGGTCGTCGCACCGGTGGCCGCACCACCGGCGGACGCGGTAAGGGCCGTGCCGTGGCGACGGGCAGCCAGGACACCGCGAAGATCCGCGCGTGGGCCAAGGAGAACAACTACAACGTGAACGACCGCGGTCGCGTACCCGCCGACATCAAGGCTGCCTACGAGGACGCGAACCGCTGAGGCGGCAGCTGCTGAGCCTGCGGCCCCCGGGCCCGGGCACTCAGCAGCCGCACCCGGTGGCACTCCGCCGCGGCGGCGGCCACGAGACGCACCAAGCAGGGGGCATCCGCATCGCCCCACGGCGCGGACCGCAGCGCCGGCAGCGAGGACTCGACCTCGCGGCCCGGTGCCGGGGCCCGCAGCCACACGGCGTCGCCCGGCGCGCCGGATCCGCCCCGCCCCGGGGGAAGGGGCGCGGTCATCCGGCCGTCGGCGCCCAGTACCGCCAGGTCCAGCGAGATCCCGCCCCACTCGAGCCAGTCGAGCAGGCCCGGTAGCTCCTCCGCGCTCCCCGCGGCCACGAGCAGCCGCATCCGGCGCCCCAGCAGGGCCACCGGACCCGTGGCGGCGCCCATCCGGCGCAGCACGCCGTGACCGGCCGTGGCGGGCAGCTCCAGGACGTCGAAGCGCAGCCCCGTGACCAGCTGCACCGGTGGCCCCGCCGCCGTCGCCCAGCCGAGCTCGTGCTCGTACCACCGCGCCAGACCACCGTCGAGCGGCGTACGGGGGAGCGGGACGGTGAAGGCCATGCCCGGGGAACTCCCGCGAGGGCACGTTGGTTACGCCCGCGGTGGACCACCGCGGTGACCATCGGTCCCCTTCCGAACGCGCAAGGTGTCCGTGATGGGGCCTACGAGTGCATTCGGCAGCGCAAGGGTGTTCGCTGGTAGCGGAGGGAACCGGGGTACGCCGCATGGAGTGTCAGTGCTTACGGGTAAGACATTCCTAGTGGAGAGGGGCGACTCGCGGGCTTCGGCGTCTCACGTTCGCCATCGGCGTACTGAAGACGCGGGTAACTACTTGGCCTGCGGGAACATCGTCTCGCACCATCGGGTTGGAGCATTTGTCGGCTGTTCGGCAGCAGGTCTCCCCGCGGAAGAGGGGGTGATCCGGACGGATGTCGGCAGTTGGAATGAGCGGTCCCCGCTTGCGGGACTAAGCTGCGGAAGGACAGGGAGGGGATCGACCCCTAACTGACTGACCGCTCTGAGGAGCGATTAACGATGTTCGAGAGGTTCACCGACCGCGCGCGGCGGGTTGTCGTCCTGGCTCAGGAAGAAGCCCGGATGCTCAACCACAACTACATCGGCACCGAGCACATCCTTCTGGGCCTTATCCACGAGGGTGAGGGTGTCGCCGCTAAGGCCCTGGAGAGCCTCGGGATTTCGCTCGAGGCGGTCCGCCAGCAGGTGGAGGAGATCATCGGGCAGGGGCAGCAGGCCCCGTCCGGGCACATCCCCTTCACCCCTCGCGCCAAGAAGGTCCTGGAGCTCTCGCTCCGTGAGGCCCTCCAGCTCGGCCACAACTACATCGGCACCGAGCACATCCTGCTCGGCCTGATCCGCGAGGGCGAGGGCGTCGCCGCCCAGGTCCTCGTGAAGCTGGGCGCCGACCTCAACCGGGTGCGGCAGCAGGTCATCCAGCTGCTCTCCGGCTACCAGGGCAAGGAAGCCGCCACCGCCGGCGGTCCTGCCGAGGGCACCCCCTCGACGTCCCTGGTCCTGGACCAGTTCGGCCGCAACCTCACCCAGGCGGCCCGCGAGTCCAAGCTCGACCCGGTCATCGGGCGCGAGAAGGAGATCGAGCGGGTCATGCAGGTGCTGTCCCGCCGCACCAAGAACAACCCGGTGCTCATCGGCGAGCCCGGCGTCGGCAAGACCGCCGTCGTCGAGGGCCTGGCGCAGGCCATCGTCAAGGGCGAGGTGCCCGAGACCCTCAAGGACAAGCACCTCTACACCCTGGACCTCGGCGCGCTGGTCGCCGGCTCCCGCTACCGCGGTGACTTCGAGGAGCGCCTGAAGAAGGTCCTCAAGGAGATCCGCACCCGCGGCGACATCATCCTGTTCATCGACGAGCTCCACACCCTCGTGGGTGCGGGTGCCGCCGAGGGCGCGATCGACGCCGCCAGCATCCTCAAGCCGATGCTGGCCCGCGGTGAGCTCCAGACCATCGGTGCCACCACGCTCGACGAGTACCGGAAGTACCTGGAGAAGGACGCGGCCCTCGAGCGCCGCTTCCAGCCCATCCAGGTCGCCGAGCCGTCGCTGCCGCACACCATCGAGATCCTCAAGGGTCTCCGCGACCGGTACGAGGCCCACCACCGGGTCTCCATCACCGACGAGGCCCTCGTCCAGGCCGCGACCCTGGCCGACCGGTACATCTCGGACCGCTTCCTCCCGGACAAGGCGATCGACCTGATCGACGAGGCCGGCTCCCGGATGCGCATCCGCCGGATGACCGCGCCGCCGGACCTCCGCGAGTTCGACGAGAAGATCGCCGGCGTCCGCCGCGACAAGGAGTCCGCGATCGACTCGCAGGACTTCGAGAAGGCCGCCTCGCTCCGCGACAAGGAGAAGCAGCTCCTCGCCGCGAAGGCCAAGCGCGAGAAGGAGTGGAAGGCCGGCGACATGGACGTCGTGGCCGAGGTCGACGGCGATCTGATCGCCGAGGTCCTCGCGACGGCCACCGGCATCCCGGTCTTCAAGCTGACCGAGGAGGAGTCCAGCCGCCTGCTCCGCATGGAGGACGAGCTCCACAAGCGCGTCATCGGGCAGAAGGACGCCGTCATCGGCCTCTCGCGGGCCATCCGCCGTACGCGTGCCGGTCTGAAGGACCCGAAGCGCCCCGGTGGCTCGTTCATCTTCGCCGGTCCGTCCGGTGTCGGTAAGACCGAGCTTTCGAAGGCGCTCGCCGAATTCCTCTTCGGCGACGAGGACGCGATGATCTCCCTCGACATGTCGGAGTTCAGCGAGAAGCACACGGTTTCCCGTCTCTTCGGTTCGCCGCCCGGATACGTCGGCTACGAAGAGGGCGGCCAGCTCACCGAGAAGGTGCGCCGCAAGCCGTTCTCCGTCGTCCTCTTCGACGAGGTCGAGAAGGCCCACCCCGATATCTTCAATTCCCTTCTCCAGATCCTGGAGGACGGTCGTCTGACCGACTCCCAGGGCCGGGTCGTGGACTTCAAGAACACGGTCATCATCATGACCACCAACCTCGGGACCAGGGACATCTCGAAGGGCTTCAACCTGGGCTTCGCGGCCCAGGGCGACACGAAGTCGAACTACGAGCGGATGAAGGCGAAGGTCAGCGACGAGCTGAAGCAGCACTTCCGCCCGGAGTTCCTCAACCGTGTGGACGACATCATCGTCTTCCCGCAGCTGACCCAGGACGACATCCTCCAGATCGTCGACCTGATGATCGGCCGCGTCGACGAGCGCCTCAAGGACCGGGACATGGGCATCGAGCTCTCCCAGTCCGCGAAGGAGCTGCTCGCCAAGAAGGGCTACGACCCCGTGATGGGCGCCCGGCCGCTGCGCCGGACGATCCAGCGCGAGATCGAGGACTCGCTCTCGGAGAAGATCCTCTTCGGCGAGCTGCGTCCCGGTCACATCGTGGTCGTGGACACGGAGGGCGAGGGTGACGAGCGCACCTTCACCTTCCGCGGCGAGGAGAAGACGGCTCTGCCGGACGCCCCGCCGATCGAGGCGACGGGCGGCACGGGCCCGAACCTGTCGAAGGACGCGTGACACCGCGCTGAGCGTGGAACGCCGAAGGGGCGGCCCCGGAACCTGATCGGTTCCGGGGCCGCCCCTTTTGCGTGTCGGCGTTCCCGTGTCGGCTTTTCCGTATCGGCCGGCGGTTCGAGCCGGCTGCGGACAGGCGCAGACCGGAGAGCGGTAGCCGGCGCGGACGGGCGCCGGCCGGAGACGCGTATCAGTCGGGGACGTGGACCCGGACGTCCGGGGACATCCGTTCGGTCCCGGACACCGCCCCCTCGCTCGACAGCGAGACCAGACCTTCCAGGGAGGCCAGCGCGGAGACGTCCACCGGATCCTCCTGGTGGCCGGAGAGGGCGAGGGCGCGCAGGGACGGGAACGCCTCGGGGATCCGCTCCAGGGGCGGGAGGTCACCGTGGGCGAGCCGCAGCTCCTCGATCTTCGGCATGACCAGGCCGTCGGGCCACTCGTACAGGTCCTCCTCGTCGATCGAGAGGGACGTGAGCGCCGGCAGGCCGGCGACCTCCTGCCAGCGCTCGGGCCCCAGGACGGGCCCCTTCCACAGGATCAGCTCGGTCAGCCGCCCGAGCTGTCCCAGGGAGGCGAGTCCTCCCTGGGGCCATGAGGAGAGGGTGAGCGAGGCCAGGGGGGCGGACGCCGGGAGGCAGTCGGCCGACCACAGCGCGGCGGCGGGCAGGTCCAGGACGAGTTCCTCGAGTCTGCCCAGCGTCGCCAGGGCCGCCAGCTCGGGCGCGTGGCGGGCGCTGTTCAGGAGGAGATGCGTGGGGTCGCAGAGGCCGAGGAGCCGGGCCAGGGCGTCGGGCGACACCCCGTAGTCGATGTCGAGCCGTGCGGGGCGCAGGCCGAGGTGCTCCAGTTCGGCGGCGTACTCGTCGCCGCGGACCGTGAAGTTGAGGTCGGTCGGGTCGAGGCACGCGACGACCTTCTCGGCGTACAGCCGGGTGTCGAAGCGGGTCCAGGCCCAGATCAGCTGGGAGCGGACCATCAGCAGCGGGTGGCCGGTGAAGCGTGCCAGGTAGGTGATCGCGGCCTCGTGGTCGATCCAGGAGGCCGTGATCACGGACATCACCGCCTGCCGGTCGCTCAGCGTCTCGGGCGGGCCGAGGAGGCCGAGCACCGCGGGACCGGCGGTGGCCAGCTCGCGGGCCTCCTCCGCCGTGCGGGGAGGGATCACGAGGGCCGTACGGGCGAGGATCTCCTGCCGTACCTCCGGCGCCACCTCCGTCGCGTGGTCGAGGGCGGTCGCGGCCACGACGAGCAGGCGGAGCCGTCGGCCCGGGTCGTCCGCCGCGTCGGCGGCGGCCAGCAGCTCGCGGAAGATCTCCGCGCACTCGCGCGGCCGTGAGTGGCCCACCGCCATGCGGACCACGTCCTCCCACTGGTCGTCCGCCGCGTGGGAGATCAGGACGCCGATGTCCCAGCGGTCCACCAGGTGCTTGGCCGCGAGATAGTCCTGGAAGGTGCGGTGGACGAAGTCGACGGTGCCGGGCGTGGGCTCGCGGAGGAGTCCGCTGCGGTGGAGGAGATGGGCGAAGACGCCGCCCGGGTCGTCGTGGGCGGCCGCTTCGGGGACGGCGGGGACGGCCTCCGTGACGATCGCGTGGGCGTGGCCGCGGTCCATCTGGGTGCGTCCGTTGAGCGTGAGCCAGTAGGCGAGGCGCTGGATCAGCTGGATCTGCGGCGCCTCGCCGAGTTCCACCCCGTACGGGGCTCCCATGTCCCGTTCGCGGTCGCGGCGGGTGAGGAGCATCGACAGGGCCGCGTCGTACAGGGCCTTGCGGCCTCGGGGAAGGAAGCCGCGCCGGTCGCGGTGGAGGGCGCAGATCAGTCCGCACATCAGCGGGTTGGTGGCGAGCCGCGCGAGGTCGGGGGTGGTCTGCAGGGTGTCGAGGAGCTGCTGCTCGTACGGGGCGGCGTCCGGGCCCGCCGCGGTGTGCCAGCGGCTCACGAAGGTGGTGACCTCGGAGCGGGACATGGCGGAGAGGGTGAGCTCGGTGAAGCGGTCCGTGGCCAGCCAGTCGTCCCTGACCGCCGAGGGGCGTGAGGTGACGAGCCAGCGGTTGGGGCCGTCGTACGCGCCGATCAGATCGCGGAGCCAGCGGCGGGTCCGCTCGCGTTCGGGTTCGGGGACCTCGTCGATGCCGTCGACGAGGACGATGCCCCGGCCGGCGGCGAGGACCCGGTCGGCCCAGCCCTCGGGCGCGGTGAGCGGGCAGCCGACGGCGGAGAGGAAGCGTTCGGCCGGGGGCAGCCGCTCGCCGTGGCGGGTGAGGGTGCGCAGGGGCAGGACGAACGGGATCGTTCCGTGGGCCGACTCGGCCGCGGTGACCGCCAGCCACTGGACCAGGGTCGTCTTGCCGGAGCCGGCGACTCCGCGCAGCAGGATGCGGGGGTGCCGGGCGAGGGCGTGGTCGGCGGGGACGCTGTGCGCGGGGCGGTGGCCGGGGCGATGACCGGGTTCGGGGTGGGAGCCGGGGCCGGGCTCGGGTTCTGGGGCGGGTTCTGGGGCGGAGGGTGCCCGGTCGAAGGCCGGGTCCGGGCCCGTCGCGTCCAGTGACAGATACGCCATGTCCAGCGGCCACTCGTCGGGCGAGTGGTGCAGGTCGATGCCGTAGATCGTCAGGCGCCCGTGCTTCCTCGCCAGGTGGGCCAGGTAGCGCCGTTCGAATTCCGCGTCCCGTGCGTCGGCCCTGGGCGTCCGCCGGATCATCTCGTCCAGCTTCGCGATGAGCTCGCTCTGCCCACGGGTCTGCTCCACCAGGCTGCGGGCCACGAACGTCGACCGCTGGGTGAAGAACTCCAGGATGTGGAGGCAGGCCCACTCCGTCATCGACTCCAGGTAGAGGACCGAGTCGGTGGAGAGGCCGTCCGGGGCCGGGGCCGCCGCGCGCAGGCTCCGGGCGAGGGAGCGGTGGCCGAGGCGGACGGCCTGGACGTCGTCCATGTCGAGGTCGCCGAGGGCGAGGAGGGTCGTCGCGAGGGTGTCGGTGACGGCCTCGGTCTCGTCCCGGGGGAAGGGGGGTTCGCCGCCCGCCGTGGCGGAGCGGGCGACCAGGGTGGCCGCGAGCCCCCGGACGTCCTTCTCGGTGAGCGTGCCCTTCTCGCCGCGGAAGGAGACCAGGGAGGAGAGCCGTATCTTCTCCGAGCGGCCGGTGAGACCGGCCCCCGGACCATCGCTGACCAGCAGTTTCTTCAGGATTGGGCCGATCGCGGCCGAGGCGAGGCGCGCGCCGATGAGTGCCGGTTCCATCTGTTTCCCCCCGTGGGTCCCCGAAGCGGTCAGCGTAGTGCGGGACGGCCTTCCGGACGGCTCGGTTGCGTGACCCAGATCCCATTGGGGACCGGCGCCTGGTGACAAGGCGCACAGGGGTTTTGAGGGGTACTAGCCGGAATAGTGGCGACCTTTGGTGTCGATTCGGGACGTTCTGGACTGAACGGCAGGGACCAAGGTCCCGGAGGGTCCCGAACCGGGCGTCGTACGGCGTTTTCGGCGGTTCCGGACAAGGGTGACGTGCGGATAAACCGGTTCTCTTGTGCCGGTATGTCCGATTTCGAAGGAGGCTTCGGGGCGCGTCAAGAGCTGAACTTCCCCGGAGATCGCTACGAGGTGATGTCGTAGATGGGGTGTTTTGGGCTGGATGGGGGTCCGGGTTACCAAGGATGAGCAAGCCCGACGCAGAGCACCGATCGCGTCGGGTCCCGTACTTCCCGGAGGTTTCCCCCGTATGTCGAAGCGCATGAACCCCGCCGCCCGTGTCACCGTCGTCGCTCTTGCCGCCGCCGGCCTGGGAGCGACGATGGTGACCGGAGCAGGGTCCGCCTTCGCCGCCGAGGGCAAGGCCGTCGCCGCCCCTGTCGCGGTGACCGCGTCCGCCGCCGTCGCCGCCCAGGCCGACGCCCAGGCGCACGTCGCGGCTCAGGTGAAGGCCGCCGCCGCGAAGGCCACGGCCGCCAAGAAGGTCGCCGCGGTCAAGAAGGTCACCGTCAAGCCGGTCGCGGCCAAGAAGGCCCCGGCGTGGGTCAAGCCGGTCTCCGCCTACACGCTGTCCGCCAGCTACAACCAGGGCGGCGCCATGTGGGCCCACAAGCACTCCGGCCAGGACTTCGCCGTCCCGGTCGGCACCCCGGTCAAGGCCGCGGGTGCGGGCACCGTCGTGAAGGCCGGTCCGAACGGCGGCGGCGACGGCCCCGCGTACGGCAACGCGATCGTCGTCAAGCACGCCAACGGCACGTACTCGCAGTACGCCCACCTGTCGAAGATCAAGGTGCACATCGGCTCGAAGGTCATGGCCGGCCAGCAGATCGCCCTCTCGGGCAACACCGGCAACTCCTCCGGCCCCCACCTGCACTTCGAGATCCGTACGACCCCGAACTACGGCTCCGCCGTGAACCCGGCCGCCTTCCTGCGGTCCCACGGCGTCTCCATCTGAGCCGTGTGAACCGTCCGACCCGCGTCGGACACCCGCTTCAACCGCATATGACGCTTCACTGGACCCCGTGGGCCCGGTTGAGCAGATCGAGGGCGACCTCGAGGGTGGCCCTGTGCTTCTCCTCGGGGTCGCCCTCGATGTTCTGGGTGAAGAAGGTGCCCGCGTGCAGCGTGAAGATCGCGCTGACGCAGCGCACCTTGTCCACCATCGAGAAGTCCGGCTCCTGGATCAGGCCGGTCAGCGTGATCATGCGTTCCTTGAAGGTGAGGCCGACGCTGAGCTCGCGGACGGTGGCCTGGTTCTCCTGCATGAAGCGGAAGAGCGGGGCCGCCGCGCGCAGTGCCACCTGGTAGCGGCGCAGCACCTCCTGCCGGGTCTCCAGGGTGCGGGGCTGTTCCTGGGCCCAGGTGATCAGCTCGTCCATGGGCCGGGTCAGGTCCTCGAAGATCCCGACGAGGATGTCTTCCTTGGTCTTGAAGTGGTAGTAGAGCGCCGCTTTGGTGACGTCGAGGCGTTCCGCGATCTCGCGCAGGGAGGTCTTCTCGTACCCCTGCTCGGCGAAGAGGTCCAGGGCCACGTCCTGGATGCGCTGGCGGGTGTTGCCTCGGGCCATGACTGCCCTCCACTTTCCGAAGAACTTACTTGACGACCGGCAAGTTACAGGTCTACCGTCCCCCAGTGTAGTAACTAGCCGGGCGGCAAGTAAGGGACTGACATGACGACGCAAGCGACAGTGGAACCGGCGCAGGGGGAGACGGAACAGCAGCCACGCAGCGTCCGTGTCGTCCTGCTCGCCCTGATGATCGCGATGCTCCTCGCGATGCTGGACAACATGATCATCGGCACCGCGATGCCGACGATCGTCGGCGAGCTCGGCGGCCTGGAGCACCTCTCCTGGGTCGTCACCGCCTACACCCTGGCCACCGCCGCCTCCACCCCCCTCTGGGGCAAGCTCGGCGACATGTTCGGCCGCAAGGGCGTCTTCCTCACCTCGATCGTGATCTTCCTGATCGGCTCGGCGCTCAGCGGCATGGCCCAGGACATGGGCCAGCTCATCGGCTTCCGCACCATCCAGGGCCTCGGCGCCGGCGGCCTCATGGTCGGCGTGATGGCGATCATCGGCGACCTGATCCCGCCCCGCGAGCGCGGCAAGTACCAGGGCATGATGGCCGGCGTCATGGCCCTCGCCATGATCGGCGGCCCCCTCGTCGGCGGCACCATCACCGACCACTGGGGCTGGCGCTGGTCCTTCTACATCAACCTGCCGCTCGGTGCTGTCGCCCTCGCCATGGTCACCACCGTCCTGCACCTGCCGAAGAAGCAGCGCGCCACCGGCACCCGGATCGACTTCCTCGGCGCCGCGCTCCTGACCGTCGGCATCACCGCGATCGTCCTCGTCACCACCTGGGGCGGCACGGAGTACGCCTGGGGCTCGGCCACCATCGTCGGCCTCGCGGTCGGCGGAGCCCTCTCGCTCGCCGCCTTCCTGTGGGTGGAGACCCGCGCGAGCGACCCGATCATGCCGCTGCACATCTTCCGCAGCCGCAACTTCACCCTGATGTCCCTGATCGGCTTCATCACCGGCTTCGTGATGTTCGGCGCGGTGCTCTACCTGCCGATCTTCCAGCAGTCCGTCCAGGGCGCCTCGGCGACCAACTCCGGTCTGCTGCTCCTGCCGATGCTGCTGTCGATGATGGTGGTCTCGCTGCTCGTCGGCCGCTTCACCACCAGCACCGGCAAGTACAAGATCTTCCCGATCGCGGGCGGCGCCCTCATGACGGTCGGCCTCTTCCTGCTCTCCACCATGGACACCGGAACCTCGCGGCTGACCTCGGGCCTCTACATGGCCGTCCTCGGCGCCGGCATGGGCTTCCTGATGCAGATCACCATGCTGGTCGCGCAGAACAGCGTCGAGATGAAGGACATGGGCGTCGCCTCGTCCTCCACCACCCTCTTCCGGACCCTCGGCTCCTCCTTCGGCGTCGCGATCATGGGCGCGCTCTTCACGAGCCGGGTCCAGGACGAGATGGCGGCGCGCGGCGGGTCCGGGCTCACCGAGCGGACGGCCCAGCTCGACGCCGCGAGCCTGGCCAAGCTGCCGGAGGCGCTCCGCGAGGCCTACCAGCACGCGGTCTCCTCGGGCACGCACGGCGCCTTCGTGGTCGCCGCCGCGGTCTCCGTCCTCGGCTTCGCCCTCGCCTTCTTCGTCAAGGAGGTGGCGCTGCGCGGCGCGGGCCCCGCGGCGGCCCCGAAGACCCCGGCGGACGACGACACGGCGAAGGTCGCCGAGAAGGTCTGATGCGGCCGATCGCCGCCGGCGGCCGGCAACGGCCCGGCGGCGGTCAAAGGCACGGCAGCCGGCAACGGCCCGGGCAGCAGGCAGTGGCCCGGGCGGCAGCGGACAGCCGGGCCGGCGGACACAGATATGGCGAGGGGGCCGGTCCCGGAACAGGGGCCGGCCCCCTCGCCGTACCCGCCCGCGGAACGGTCAGTTCGGCGGCCGCAGGATCGGAAAGCTGCCCGTGTTCGTCGGGGCGTGGTCCGGCAGCCACAGCACGGCGATCGCGCCGCCCACCCCGTTCGGCGCCGCCTCCGAGGCCACGTTCCGGAAGGTGAGCCGGGCGCCGAGGACCCGGGCCTGGCCCGCCGCGATCGTCAGACCCAGGCCGTGACCCTGGCCCGCGCGGTCGCTCGTTCCCGTACGGAACCGGCTCGGCCCCTCCTTGAGGAGCGCCTCGGGGAAGCCGGGACCGTGGTCGCGGACGCGCACGACGCGGCCCTCGACGGTGACCTCCACCGGCGGCTTGCCGTGCTTGGCCGCGTTCGCGAGGAGGTTGCCCAGGACCCGCTCCAGCCGCCGGGGGTCGGTGTTCACCCAGGAGTCGTGGACGACCCGGACGACGACCTCGGGGTCGAGGGCCCGCACCCGCCGCTCGACGAACTCGCCCAGCGCGATCTCCTGGAGCTCCGCCCGCTCCGACGCGCTGTCCAGCCTGGCCACCTCGAGGACGTCCTCGACGAGCGTCCGCATCGCCTGCGCCCGGTCCCGTACGAGCTCGGTGGGACGGCCGGGCGGCAGCAGTTCGGCGGCCGTGAGCAGCCCGGTGACGGGGGTGCGCAGCTCGTGGGCGATGTCCGCGGTGACCCGCCGCTCGGCCTCGATCCGCTCGTTGAGGGCGTCGGTCAGGGCGTCGACCGCCCATGCCAGGTCGTCGGTCTCGTCCCGTACGACCCCGCCGACGGCCTCCCTGACCCGGACGTCGGTGTTCCCCTGGGCGACCCGGCCGGCCGCGACGGCGGCCTTCCGCAGCCGCCGCGAGAGCTGTCCGCCGATGAGCACACCGAGGGCGCAGCCGCCGAAGACCACCGAGACCGAGCCGATGACAAGGGCCCGGTCCAGATCGTTCATGATCGTGGCGCTGCGGTCGGCGAAGGGGATGTGCAGCGAGAGCACGTCTCCGTTGGCGAGCGGCACGGCCGCCCACACATCGGGCGGCCCGCCGTGCCGGTGCTCCTGCACGTACGTACCGCGCCGCTTGTCCCGCATCAGCTGGTCGAGCTGGGCCGGCAGCGCGGGGTCGTTGATCTTGGTGCCGAAGCGGGGCTCCTTGGGCTTCGACGTCTCGTACATCCGCTGGGCGAAGAGGAGCCGCTCCATCTGCACCTCGCGCGCGTTGTCGAGCATCGAGATACGGGCGGCGTTGTGCACGACCACGCTCAGGGTGATCGCGATCAGGGCGCCGACCGCCGCGATGGCGACGGCGATCTTCCAGCGGACCCCGGTACGGAGGGGGAACGGCTTCACCGGTACGTGCCGTCCTAGCTCTTGAGCTTGTAGCCGAAGCCGCGGACCGTCTCGATCCTGTCCTGGCCGATCTTGGCGCGCAGCCGCTGCACATGGACGTCGACGACCCGGGTGTCGCCGCCCCAGCCGTAGTCCCAGACCCGCTCCAGGAGCTTGTCCCGGGAGAGCACGGTGCCCGGCGCGGAGGAGAACTCCAGGAGCAGCCGCATCTCGGTCGGGGTCAGCGCGACCGGCGCCCCGCCCTTGCGGACCTCCATGCCCTCGGTGTCGACCTCCAGGTCGCCGAAGGCGAGGAGCCCGCCGCCGTCGGGAGCGTCGTCCCCCTGCTCGCCGCCGCCCGCGTGCCCGAAGCGGCGCAGTACGGCGCGGATGCGGGCCATCAGGACGGAGCCGTCGAAGGGCTTGGTGACGTAGTCGTCGGCCCCGGCCTCCAGACCGAGGACGACGTCGATCGAGTCGGCGCGGGCCGACAGCATGATCACGGGCACGGTCGACTCGTCGCGGATCCGGCGGCAGAGGCTGACCCCGTCCATGCCGGGCAGCATCACGTCGAGGAGGGCGATGTCCGGCCGCTGCGCCCGGAAGGCGTCGAGGCCGGAGAGCCCGTCGGGCATGGCCGTGACCCGGAAGCCGTCCCGCTCCAGGGCGAGCTGGGTGGCCTCACGGATGACGTCGTCGTCCTCGACGAACAGGACATGGGTTTCGGCCATCGTGCGTGCCCTTCGGGTAGTGCGCCGGCGCCGCGATCGTGGGGTGTGGGGGCCCTGGCGGGTCCGGCGCTCGGGTGCGGTGGGTGGGGGTGCGGGCCGTGGGTCGTACGGCTCGGGGGAGGTTTTTCGGGGTACGGCTCCGAAAGGTACGGCTCAGTTCGCGGGAGGCTCGCTCGGCGCGGGCTCGTCGACGGTGGCGCCGTCCAGCCCGCCGTCACCGACGGCCCGGCTGTAGTCGTTGTGGACCCAGTCGTGCTGGGTGAACCTGTTCCCCGACCAGCGGTAGGTGATCACGTCCTCGCCCGAGGGGTACGCGACCGGATCGCCCTTCGCGTACACCTGCTTGGTGACGATGAGCTCGCCCCGGTCGATCGTGCCGTACACCGCCGCGTCCTCCGCCATGAAGACGTTCTCGTACCGGTCGCTCTGCTTCCGGTAGACATAGGTGCCGATGCCGACGGCATCGCCGCAGGTCATCACATTGACGACGACGTCGGGCGCGGGAGCGTTGGTGAGATTGCCGTAGGAGGCGTCCACCGGGTACGCGTCGGCGACGCACGGCTTCAGATCGGTCTTGAGCCGCTCCCCGATCTTCGGGTCGGCCTTGAGCAGGGCGATCGGATCCACCCGCTCGGCGGCGTACCGCTGTCCGTCGCCGGCCGAGGGGTCGGGAGTCGGCGCCGCCGCGGCCGTCTCGCGGGGGCCCGCCGCGCCCTCGTCGCGCGAACCGGTGCCGCCGGTGGAGCAGGCGGCCATGGACAGCCCGACGGCGACGAGCCCGGCCGCCGCCGTGATGCTCGCCGCCTTGGCGGTACGGCGCCGGCGGCGCCGCCCGGTTCCGTACCGGTCGTCGCCGCCGGGGCCGTCACCGCTGTCGGTGCCGCCGTCGCCGTCGTGTCTTCTGCCGTCGGCTCCGCCGTCTAGGCCGCGCACCGCTCCCGCCCCCGTTCGTCGCCTCGTACGGTCGTCCGCTCCCCGGTCCGGCCCGACGCACGGGCGTCGAGGTCACGGCTCTCCAGTTCCTGACGGAGCCGGGCGAGCGCCCGGTGGAGCGTCGACTTCACCGTACCCGTCGACATGCCGAGCGCCGCCGCCGTCTCCTCCGTGCTCATCTGTTCCCAGTGACGCAGGACGACGACGCTGCGCTGCTTCGGCGCGAGCACCTTCAGGACGTCCATGAGGAGGGCCCGGTCGGCGTGCTGCTCGGTCGGGTCGTCGACGGAGGCGTCCGGGAGCTGCTCGGTGGGCACCTCCTCGAGCTTGCGGGAGCGCCACCACTCGGTGCGGGTGTTGATCATGACCCGGCGGAGGTAGGCGTCGGCCAGGGACTTGTCGGCGATGCCGTCCCAGCGGCCGTACGTACGGGCGAGGGCCGTCTGGAGAAGGTCCTGGGCGTCGACGGGGTCGGCGACGAGACGCCGTGCGCTGCGCAGCAGCGCGTCCTGCCGCGTGCGTACGTACTCCTCGAAATCGAGCACCTCGCCATGCCTCATCCGAACCGCCTCCGAACCCCGTGACCAGCTTTGTTCCTCGTGTCGTGGACGACGCTACGGAGCGGTTGTCACGGGGTTGTGCGGGGCAGCCGTCGGTGGACGCACGGCTACCCATCGGTTGTGTAACAGCGGGGGAGAGGAGGTTTGCCGGGGCGCGGAGGCCCTCAGGACGCGGGCAGCCGGTAGTACCCGTCGGCCAGCGGCTCGACGAGCCCGTCCGCGACCAGGCCGTCCAGCGCCCTGGCCCGCTGCACCGGCTCGTCCCAGACCGCGTCCAGGGCCGCCTGTGCCACCGGGTCCGCCGAGTCCCGCAGCACCGCGAGGAGCCGGCCCCTGACCTGCCGGTCCGTCCCGGCGTACGTCTGACCGCGCCGCGGCGGGCCGTCGTGCGCGGGCTTCCCGGCGAGCCGCCAGGCGCACTGCCCGGAGATCGGGCAGCGCGCGCAGTCCTCGTTCTTCGCCGTGCACACGAGCGCGCCCAGCTCCATCGAGGCGGCGGCCCAGCGCGACGCCGTCGTCTCGTCCTGCGGCAGCAGCGCGCGGGCGAGCCGCCGCTCGGCGGCCGTGGTCGCGTTCGGCGGGTACTGGACGCCGGTCGCCGCCCGGGCGAAGACCCGGCGCACATTGGTGTCCAGGACCGCGTGCCGCTGCCCGTACGCGAAGGAGGCCACCGCCGCCGCCGTGTACTCGCCGATGCCGGGCAGCGCGAGCAGCTGCCCGTGATCGCTGGGTACGTCGCCGCCGTGCCGCTCCGTTATGGCGACGGCCGCCGCGTGCAGCCGCAGCGCCCGGCGCGGATATCCGAGCCGGCCCCAGGCGCGGACCGCCTCGCCGGAGGCCTCGGCGGCCAGGTCGGCCGGACGCGGCCAGCGTGCGAGCCACTGCTCGTACACCGGGAGCACCCGGACGACGGGGGTCTGCTGGAGCATGAACTCGCTGACCATGACGCCCCAGGCACCGGCCTCGGGATGGCGCCAGGGCAGGTCGCGGGCGTGCCGGTCGAACCAGGCGAGGACGGGCCCGTGCAGCTCGGCGGGGGGCGTCGGCAGGACCGGGGCCCGGGGGGCTTCCGAGGCTTCGGGGGCATCGGGGGCTTCAGGGGCGCGGGGGGCGTCGATGGAAGTCATGGCACCTCCGATCCTGGCACGTCCGGGACGTGATCAGTACGCGCCGTGGCGCGCCCGCCGGGGTCGCTCGGCGTGCGCGGGGGCGTGCGCCCGGGGCCCGCGCCCCGCGCACCACACCACGGCCGAGTTCCGGCTCGACCGGGCCGTCTCGACCAGATTGCCCACCGGGCGGACCGCCGCCCTCATGACGAGGAAGGCGACCAGACCGCCGAGGAGCAGACCGACGGTGACGTCGTGCGGGTAGTGCACGCCGACGAAGACCCGGGAGAACGCCATCAGCAGGGCCATCGGCACGGTCAGCCAGACCAGCCCGCGCCAGGACAGGGCGAGCGCGATGGCGGCGGCTCCCGCGATGGCCGAGTGGTTGCTGGGGAAGGACCAGTCACCGTGCGGCGGGCAGGTGACGAGCGAGGCGGGCGCCCCGACGACCGCGCGGCAGGGGCGTTCCTCGTCGATCAGCGACTTCAGCGCCTCGCTCACCACGTACCCGAAGGCGGTGGCGAGCGGGGCGAGCAGCGCGAGCGCCATCATCCGGCTCGACCCCTCGCGGGAGCGCCACCAGCCGGCCAGGAACAGCGCGCCGAAAACGAGAAGCCCGGCCTCGGTCCAGACCTCGGCGAGTACCTGGAACCAGTGGGGCGTGGAGTGGGCGAAGTCGGCCACATCGAGATACAGCCGGTCGGAGACGTCGAGGAGCGTGTTCATGGTGCACGACGCTAACCGGAATCCGGAGTGCCTCGCCCCGGGCCAACGGCCAGAGCGACCCCCGACGAAAGTGAGGGGTCCGTCGATTCGCTTGGATCCCATCCGTTTTCAGGTGATTTGGCATGCGGTCGCGAGGGCGTTCGGGTGCGGATCCGGGAAAGTTCCCGGAACGAACGGATGTGATCATCGGCAAAACTTGATGTCTTGGGCGGCGGGTGGGGCGGGAGTTGGGCCCGATCTCTCGTAAGGTTCGGGTCGTGGGATCTTTGCGCAATCCGGTCGGGCCGCTTCCCTCCACCATCTACTGGCGACGGAGGGCGGTGGCGGCGTGCCTGGTGACGCTTCTCGCACTTCTCGCCGTGTGGGTCCTCACCTCCGGTGACGCGGGCGGGAAGAAGCAGAACGACGCGGCCAACGGCTCCTCTCCCACCCCGCCCTCGATCACTCCCGGCCCCTCGGGGTCCGGAACGCCGATCAGCCAACAGCCCGGCGGCCGCGACGAGTCGGGCGACTCCGGCGAGACCACCGGAGGCGGCGGTCCGGCCGGCTCCGGTACGGACGCGGGAGCGGGCGGCGACGCCGGTACGGACGCCGGGGCCGACGGCGGTGGCGGCAAGAACGGCGACACCGACGGAGCGGGCGGCGACGGAGGCGCGGGCACGGGTGCGGGACAGCAGGTTCCGGCCGATTCGCCGCTCCCCAACTGCCCGGCGGGAGCGCTTCAGTTGACGCTCCGCACCGCCAAGGTCAGCTACGAGACGGGGGAGAGGCCCCGCTTCCAGCTCGTCGCCAGGAACACGTCGGACGCCGCCTGCAAGGCCGACTTCGGGCCCCGCAGCGCGGTTCTGACGATCAGTGACAAGCAGGACGACGAGATCTGGTCCTCCGCGGACTGCCCGCGCCCCGGCGACCCGGTCCTGCTGCGCGTCCCCGCGAACGCCACCGTCACCCACACCGTGGAGTGGGACCGCAAGCAGAGCGCTCCCCGGTGCGCCACCGCCCCGACCGGCCAGGCCGGTCCCGGCACCTACCTCGTGGAGGCGACGATGCCGGGCGCGAAGGTGCTCCCGGCCTCGTTCACCCTCGCCAAGGACTGAGCCCGGCAGGCACCGTCCACCGGGGCGCGGCCTCAGGGCCGCCCCACCGGAGCCGCGGCCCTCCGGGCAGCCACCCCTCCGGGCAGCCATCCCTTCGCGCAGTCATCTCTTCGTACGGCCGCCCCACCGGAGCCGCCGTACGCCGCCCGTCGTCCACCGGGCAGCGCTTCGCGGGACACCGCCCGCCGGACCCGCGCCCGGGCCCGCTCGTCCTCAGACGTACCGCTCCAGGATCGAGGACTCCGCCAGCCGGGACAGGCCCTCGCGCACGCTGCGGGCCCGCGCCTCGCCGACGCCGTCCACGGTCTGGAGGTCGTCCACACTGGCCGCGAGCAGCTTCTGCAGCCCGCCGAAGTGCTCCACCAGCCTCTCGATGATCGCTCCGGGCAGCCGCGGCACCTTGGCGAGCAGCCGGTAGCCCCGCGGCGAGACCGCCGAGTCGAGGGTCTCGGGAGAACCGCTGTACCCCAGCGCACGCGCCACCACCGGAAGCTCGAGCAGCTCGGTGTGGGTCAGCGCGTCCAGCTCGGTGAGCGCCTCCGCGACCGTCCGCGAGCGCTTGGCCGTCGGCTCCGGCACGTAGTCCCGGATCACCAGCTCGCGCTCCGGCTCCACGCCCGCGATCAGCTCGTCGAGCTGGAGCGAGAGGAGCCGCCCGTCCGTGCCGAGCTCCACCACGTACTCGGCGATCTCGGTGGCGATCCGGCGGACCATCTCGAGACGCTGCGCGACGGCGGTGACGTCCCTGACCGTGACCAGGTCCTCGATCTCCAGGGCGGAGAGCGTGCCCGCCACCTCGTCGAGCCGGAGCTTGTACCGCTCCAGGGTGGCGAGGGCCTGGTTGGCGCGGGACAGGATCGTGCCCGACTCCTCCAGGACCCGGCGCTCGCCGTCCACGTACAGCGCGATCAGACGCATCGACTGGGAGACGGAGACGACCGGGAAGTTGCACTGCTTGGAGACCCGGTCCGCCGTGCGGTGCCGGGTGCCGGTCTCCTCGGTGGGGATGGAGGCGTCCGGGACCAGCTGCACGCCCGCACGGTGGATCTTGGTGATGTCCTTGTCGAGGACGAGCGCCCCGTCGAGCTTGCACAGCTCGCGCAGACGCGTCGCGGCGAACTCGACGTCCAGCACGAAGCCGCCGGTGCACATCGAATCGACCGTCTTGTCCAGGCCGAGCACGATGAGACCGCCCGTGTTGCCGCGGAGGATGCGCTCCAGGCCGTCACGCAGCGCGGTGCCCGGCGCGACCGCGCTCAGAGCGGCGCGCATGAGCGCTTCATTGCCGGAGCCCGCGCCGGACTTTCCAGGAGCTGCTGCCCCGTCCTTGGCTGCCACTGCACTCCTCCGGCTCGTACGGATGGGCGAGACCAGGGCAAAGTCTAGCGACACCACCCCGCGGCCCTCCGCCCCCGACCGATCGGGGGTGGTCCGAAGGGAGCTCCCCGCTCGGACGCGGCCCAACCCTCCGCGTCTTCGCGAAGCGTACGGAGCGAAGTCCCCGCACGGAGCCGAGCGCGCCGAAAGGGCCCTCCGCGCGGGGAAACAGGGGCGGTGCAGGCCGCCCGGCCCGGGGCGGAAGAGACGGCTCCGGGAGGTCTCTTCCGGCTCCGTCCCGACCCGCCGCTGCCCGGCAGGATCCGAAAAGACGGCCTGGTTCGTCTCTTCCGTACGGCCCGGGCCGTCTCTTCCGGATCCTGCATGGAGGGACGGCCTAGGTTCTGTCTTCAAATGTCACGCCCACATCAGGAGTGACGCGAGGGTGACTGCTGCGTCGTAGGACTCGGCGGTCTTGTCGTACCGGGTGGCGA